>CAVPZG010000005.1:0-837285 GCA_963710205.1 uncultured Alphaproteobacteria bacterium
TCGAAATCGGCAGTCAGCTTTGCGGTTGCGCTAGCGCCATTTGCAGGCGTGATTGCGGTCGTTTCCATGGGTCAGGTCACCAGATCGAGAAGGGCGTTGGAACGGCGCGCCGGCGCGGCGGCGAATTCGGTATGACCGGAGGCGCGGCCGTGTTCGGAAGCAATCTCGTGCTCCCTCACCGGCTGCTGTTGCTGCTGCCGTTGCTGAAAGCTGAGCGCGCCGCTGTCCGCCTTCAGTCCCTGCTCGGCGAGCAGGCGGTAAAGCGCAGCCTCATCGCGGCGGAGGAGTTCGTGTGTGGCGGGATTTTCAGCGGCGATAACACCGCGCACCTCACCCGTGGGCGCGAGTTCGAGCTTTACTTCAATCCGGCCCATTTCAGGCGGATCGAGGCGGATGGTGAAATCGGATTTTCCGCCCGCCACCTGACGCACGATCTCAAGGCCGACATCGGCGGCGAGATGCGCGGGACGGGCAGGAAGAACGATCTCCTGCACGGCCGTGCGCGGCATCTCAGGTGCGGTTTGCAGCGGGGACGCGCCAGGCGTCTGTTGCGGGGGAAGCGCGAGTTCGGTTTCGGGCGCTGCGGCATCGGGGGCAGCGGCCGCGTTTACAAGGGGTGCTACGGCCTGCGCGGTGCGGACGTGGTCGGCGCTGCTGGTTGAGACCTGGCGCGCGTCGTCCGAAGCCTCCGCACCGGCAGGCTGACTGGCAAGCTGCGGGGCTGCCATCAGTGCCTTGTCATCGGCGGTCGTTTCCGAAGTCGCGGCGTCGTCTGCATCAGCGGACAGGGCGATCTCAAGTGGGATTTCCGTTACAAGAGGCCTTCCCGGTGTCGGGCCTTTCGAAGGCGGTACCGCATCTGCGGGGGTGGCTGGTGTCTTTGTCTCGCCTTCATCAACCATTCGCGCGAAGGCGTCGCCGTCTTCGGACGGCTGTGCCGGCGCGGGCTGGTTTTGTGCGTTTGGCGCGGGAAGGGGACTTGTCGACATTTGCATGGCCGGGCTGCCTAGCAACGACCGGGCCAACTGCCTCTCTTAGAGCGGGCCAAGGTCCCCACTGGGCAGCTTGTGCCGGGTGCGGGACTGGAAGATGCGGCAGGAATTGCTAGATAGCGGCCATGTCCATCGATCTGCAATTGCCGGGTGAGCCGAAAACGAAGCGCGTTGTCGTCGCCATGTCAGGCGGCGTGGATTCGTCCGTGGTCGCGGCCCTTGTCGCAGAGGCGGGCTATGAAACCATTGGCGTTACGCTTCAGCTTTATGACCACGGACAGGCTGTGGGAACGCCGGGAACCTGCTGCGCGGGCAGTGACATTCACGACGCGCGCCGGGTCGCCGACCGGCTGGGCATTGCGCATTACGTGCTCGATTATGAAAGCGCATTCCGCGAGAGCGTGATCGACGATTTCGCCGACAGCTACGCACGCGGGGAAACGCCGATCCCTTGCGTGAAGTGCAACCAGACGGTGAAGTTTCGCGATCTGCTGAACGTCGCAAGGGATCTGGGTGCTGACGCCCTGGCAACAGGACATTATGTGCGGCGTATTGAAGGCACGGACGGGGCTGAACTGCACCGTGCCATCGATCCCGCGCGCGACCAGAGCTATTTCCTGTTCGCCACGACATCGGAACAGCTCGACTATCTGCGCTTCCCGCTCGGCGGCATGGAAAAAAGCATCGTGCGCGATCATGCGCGGCGGTTCGAACTCGGCGTGGCGAACAAGCCGGACAGCCAGGATATCTGCTTTGTCCCGTCAGGCGATTATGCGGGCATCGTCAAGAAGCTGCGCCCGGAAACCGCGGCCCCGGGCGATATTGTCGATCTGAATGGCCGCGTTCTTGGTCAGCATCAGGGACTCGTTCATTTTACCGTGGGCCAGCGGAAAGGCATTGACGTCGGCGGTCAGCCCAAGCCGCTTTATGTCGTGAGACTGGAACCTGACGAAAAGCGGCTGGTCGTGGGCCCGCGTGAGGCGCTGGGCGTTGCCAGCGTATCGCTGTCCGAATTGAACTGGCTGGGCGGGCACGTTCCGGGTGGCGGAATGAAAATTACGGTCAAGATACGCTCGATGGCGAAACCCGCTCCAGCAAGGTTCGATGGCACTCACGTCTATTTCGACGGCCCGGAATATGGCGTTGCTCCCGGTCAGGCCGCGGTCATTTATGACGGCGACCGGGTGCTGGGGGGCGGCTGGATTGCGGAAACCGTACCCGCATTGACCGAGATGGCGGCCTAAAGAACGAGATCGCTTTCGCTGGTGATCTCGTGCGCGGTGACACCCGTATCCGCTGGTCGGGCCGCACTTTCAGGTGCGAGGGAGAGGTCGCTGTTGGAGATGATATCGGCCGCTACATATGCGCTGAAATCAAGATCCGTGCGCGATGACAGCTCGGTCACACTGATCTGGAAAATCCGCAAGGGGTCGAAATCCAACACTTCAAGGTCGGTCAGCAGGTCCGACTGCGACAGCAGAAAACAGGCTGCGCGCAGTGCGCCATCCGTTCCCGCATAGGCGATCAGTTTCCAGAACTGGCGCGGCAGCAGCGCCGTGCGATATTCGGGATCGTCATTCGCGAAGACAGGCCCGCCGATGACGGAAATCTTCAGGTTCTGCGCTTCCGCCTGTTCCAGCACGAGATTTTCCAGTCGGCCCCACAGACCCATGCGCGACGACTGATTGAAGCCCTCATGTTGCGGCGCGATATTGGTGAAGAAGAAAGAATCGCTGTTGGCCTGCCGCGCCTCCGCCACGGTGCCCCATGTCAGGTCAGCCCGTCGCGCAATATGGCCCCGATCGAGCGCGTTATTGGCATAAAGCTCATCGCCAAGCTGGGCATCCGCCGGAATGCGGGGGTCGAGCCGAAAACCTGTCCTGCCGACCACGACCTTGCGCGCGCCATCGATATTCCAGGCGACAAACCGGGCGAGCCTGCGTTTCGCGCTGAGACAGACGGAGAAATGCGTATAGGGAATCATCTGGGCGCGGCCGAAATTAACCGCATCACGCTTTTGCGAAAGCGTCAGCTGGGGTGGCGGCGCATGGATATTCAGGAAATCGGGATCATAACCCGATCTTGCGACCGACTGGTCGAGGTCATCGCCCGGAATCCTCGTTTCCGCCGGAGGCTCCAGCAGGAAATCGAGTTTCTTCTGCACGGACAGGGGATAGCAGGCGAGTGCATGTTCATCGGGATTGGCACCCGCCTCGCCTGCGAAATGCAGGCCAGCGAACATGCCGGTTGCCTTCCCATTCTCCGCGACCAGCCAGGCCGAGCCGGAATCGCCACCCATGCTGATTTCTCCATTGTCAGGCAGCCGGTCGGGATCGATACCGATTTCGAACCCGCCAATGGCAACCGGACCAGCGCCGGGTCCATAGTTGATTTCACTCAGCACATCGACGCGGCGTACGATTCCATAGGTCGTGCCGGTGGTACGACCTGATTTCACCAGCCGGTCGTCCAGCTCTACCCGGACCATCTGCGAAGGGGCGGTGTCCAGTCCGAATATGTCCCGGTCATGTTCGCGCGTGCGGATCCTGCTGAGCGCGCAGTCGCCCGCCGCTCCCAGATGGCTGCGAAGGAGATTGCCGCAGAAATTGCCCGCCACATTATTATCATCGAACGGCCCTGGCTGGACGGTCGCATCACCAATCATGCCGCCCGCACCATGCAGGACGTGCCAGTTCGACAGGATACAGGGCGCGGCGGTTTCGCGGTCATAAACGATCAGACCGATCGTGCCTGCCGTTCCCGCCGGATGGGAAACCGAGATGCCGGGGCGAAGCGGATCCATCCGTTCGCGACGTTCCCCCAATGTTTCCGGCGCGACCAGCCGGTAACCAGGTGCGTAACTGCGCTCGAGGACGTCCGTGGGGAAGGCGGTGCCGTCCACCATGATCGTGGGCGGGATGGGCGTGCTTCCCAGTCCCTCGATTGCCGCGTTCGGAACTTTCGCGGCAACCGTGAACTGCAGGCTGATCGGTCCGTCGCCATTTTTTCGGCCGATGCCGATAGAGGTGATGTTGGGATCCTTCAGAAAGGCGTGCCCCTTTGCCCTGATAAAGGCGCGAAGGCTGTCCATGGTGGCTGCCGACGCGGTTTTTCTGCCTGATTTCTTTGCCATGAACCGGCTCCCATCAGCTTTAGAATAACCTGTTTTTCCGATAGCGAACAGGGTCGTTCATTCGCGCTATCCGGACACACCGCTGTTTCAGTCCTGAATGAGTTGTGCCCAGATCGGCAGGTGATCGCTGGCGCGTTTCGCGGTTTCCGACATATGCACGCCGCAGTCATTGCAGCTGAAATGCTGGCTGTAGATGATCCGGTCCAGCTCCAGCACCGGGCGGCGTGTGTGAAAGCTCGGTCCGCAATCGGCGATATGATATTGGCCGGGAAGTGTCGGCATCGCCGCGCGCCGTCCCGTGTTCCAGTCGTTGGTGTCACCCATCAATATGGTCGGCATGGCCGGGCGGGTGTCGAGAAGCTCCAGCAGCTGCTGCAACTGGCGTACCCGATAGAGGCCCGTCAGGTCGAGATGCATGCCAATGATACGCACCGGTCCGCTGCCGGGATCGACCTCCGCCAGGACAGCGCCGCGCGGTTCGAGCGTATCGAGATAGAGGGGTTCCGCGTGCAGGATTTCGGCGCCGGTGCGGACGAGGATCGCGTTGCCATGCCAGCCGATGCTTTTTGGCATCATGTTGAAGCCGACATGCTTGTAATCGCCCTTATGCTCATCAAGCAGGCCCGCATCGACGACCGCGCGGCGCTCAAAGAAGCGCCTGTCCGCTTCCTGCAGCGCGACGATGTCCGCATCGATTTCGTGCAGGACGTCAAGAATACGTCTCGGATTGCGCCGGCGGTCGAGGCCGATACCCTTGTGGATGTTATAGGAGGCAACCTTCAGCATGGATCCGCAGTCAACGTTGCTATCGCCGCATGGTTCAGCCCCGTAACTCCGCACCGACCGCCTTACGGGCGGCCGCGACAATCCTGTTCGACAATTGGCTGATATCCTCCTCCGTGAAGGTTTCCGCGCCGGGTTGCAGTGTCACGCGAACAGCAACGCTGATCTTGCCTTCGGGAACGCTTCCGCCGGCAAACAGGTCGAACAGGCGGGCGTCAGTGATCAGCTTCCTGTCCGCCCCTGCGCAGGCGCGAACCAGGGCCGCAGCCTCGACAGTCTTGTCCACGAGAAAGGCGAAATCACGCGTGATTGCCTGTAGTGCCGGAGGTGTGAAGGCGGGACGGGCGCGCTTCGTTTTTGATGCCGGCAGGGAGTCGAGATAGATTTCCGCAGCGGCGACGCGGCCCTTCAGGCCGAAGGCCTTTGCAACACGTGGATGCAGCTCGCCAAATTCGGCCATCATGTTTTTCGGGCCAAGCTGAATACGGCCCGAGCGTCCGGGATGATACCAATCCGACGCGCCGCGCTCGACCTGTAATTTGTCAACGGGTGCGCCAGCGGCGGAGAGCGCAGCAAGCGCTTCGGCCTTTGCATCGAACACGTCAAGGCCGCGCTCCGGCCCCGCACGCCAGTCCGCTTCGGTTGCAAGGCCCGCCATGACGATGCCGATGGTCGGGCGTTCGCTGTCGGCAAGATAGCGGCGGGCCAGTTCGAACAGCTGCGCGCGGGATGCGCCGCGGTCGATATTCGCCTTTGCTGCCGTCAGCAAACCGGGCAGCGTAGAGGGTTGCATGACGCTGAGGTCGGTGGAGATGGGATTGGCGAGAATATGATGACCGCCGCCGAAATGCGCGGCTTCCTTTTCGGAAATGAAGCTCCAGCTGACGGCTTCGTCGAGACCGCGTGCGGCAAGCGCGCGGCGGACGCGGCGCTCGGTCAGCTGTTCGCCAGTCGCGGTCGGCCGGGCCACACCATCTGCGCGGGGTAGCGGAGTCGAGGGAATCTTGTCGAAGCCGTGAATACGCGCGACTTCCTCGACGATGTCAGGGGCACCGTCGATATCGCGTCGCCATGTCGGGACGGTGACGGTCCAGGGGCTGGTCTGCTCCACGTCGAACCCCAGACGCGACAGGCTGTCCGCCTGCTTGTCCTCGGGAATGTCCACACCGGAAAGCTGTTCGCAAAGCGCAGGATCGTAACGGACGGTACGGCGGGCCGTTGGCGCTGACCCGGCCTGCACAACCTCGGACGCCTCGCCGCCGCACAGGTCCATGATCATGCGGGTCGCAAGATTGATGCCCGCCGTCAGGAAAGCCGGATCGACACCGCGCTCAAAGCGTGCGCGGGCATCCGAATTGAGGTTCAGCCTGCGCCCGGTTGCGCCGATAGAGACCGGATCGAAATAGGCGCATTCGATGACGACGTCGCGCGTGTCAGCGCCGACGCCCGTGCGCGCGCCGCCCATGATGCCGCCAATGTCATGCGCGCCGTCGTCGTCGGCGAGGACGGTCATGCTGTCGTCGAGGGTGTAGGCTTTGTCGTTCAGGGCCTGGACCGTTTCACCTGCCTTCGCCTTGCGGGCGACGAGCGCGCCGTTTAGTCTTGCAAGATCATAGACATGCAGCGGGCGGCCGCGATCGAACATGATGTAGTTGGTGATGTCCACCAGGGCGTCGATGGGCTTCTGGCCGATGGCGATCAGGCGGCGCTGCATCCAGGCCGGACTGGGGCCGTTCCTCACACCCCTGACGACGCGGGCGTAGAGCGCCGGGCAGCCGTCTTCGTCCTCGGTTCGGACATCGATGGGGCATGGGAAACCGCCGGGCACGCTTTCGACGGCGCCGGATTTCAGCGTACCGAGACCGGCTGCCGCGAGATCGCGAGCGATCCCGTAAATGCCGAGCGCGTCCTGACGGTTCGGCGTCACCCCTACTTCGATGACGGGATCGTCGAGCTTTGCGTGGACCACATAGGGCGTGCCGACGGGCGCGTCCTGATCGAGGTCAATGATGCCGTCATGCTCGTCCGAAAGCTCCAGCTCACGCTCCGACACCATCATGCCGGACGATGCCACGCCGCGGATGCTGGTCGGTTTCAGCGTCAGATCCGTGCCGGGGACATAGCTCCCCTCTGGCGCGAAAACGCCTTTCATGCCCGCACGGGCATTGGGCGCGCCGCAGACGACCTGTACGGGATCGCCGCTGCCGGTATTGACGCGCAGCACCTGCAATTTGTCGGCGTCGGGATGTTTTTCCGCCGACAGCACCTCGGCGATGCGGAAGGGCGCGAGCTTCTCCGCCGGGTTTTCGACACTCTCCACTTCGAGGCCGAGCGCGGTCAGCTGGACGAGAATCTCGTCCAGGCTCGCATCCGTGTCGAGATGATCCTTCAGCCAGGACAGGGTGAACTTCATGCGCCGACTCCGCCGCTGAGGGTGGGCACGGCGAAGGGGCTGAAACCGTAATGCCGGATCCAGCGCTGGTCGCCGTCGAAAAAGGGGCGAAGGTCGGTCATGCCATATTTCAGCATGGCCAGCCGGTCGATGCCGGCGCCGAAGGCAAAGCCCTGCCAGTCATCGGGATCAAGATCACAGTTCTCGATCACCTTCCTGTTCACCATGCCGGAGCCAAGGACTTCCAGCCATTCCCTGTCCCCGCCGATTTTCAGCTGGCCGCCCTCGAATGAGCAGCCGACATCCACCTCTGCCGAGGGTTCGGTGAAGGGGAAGTAGCTGGGCCGGAACCGAAGTACGATGTCATCGACCTCAAAAAACGCCTTCAGGAAGGTTTCCAGCGTCCATTTGAGATGGCCCATGGTGATGCCCCGGTCGATGACGAGCCCCTCGACCTGATGGAACATCGGCGTGTGCGTCGCATCGGAATCCGACCGGTAAACCCGGCCAGGCGCGATGATCCGGATGGGCGGTTTTTCCTTCATCATCGTGCGGATCTGCACGGGGCTGGTATGCGTGCGAAGCAGCTTTGGTGCGTCATCGCCTTTCGCCGGGAAATAGAAGGTGTCGTGCATGGCGCGCGCGGGATGATGTTCGGGAATGTTGAGCGCGGTGAAATTGTGCCAGTCATCCTCGATTTCGGGGCCGGTCTTCACCGCGAAGCCCAGATCGGCGAAGATTTCCGCCAGTTCGTCCATCACCTGGCTGATCGGATGGACGTGGCCGGGCAGGCGGTCCTGAACAGGCAGGGTCACATCGACGGATTCCGCGATCAGGCGGGCGTCGAGTTCGGCGGCCTCCAGTTCGGCTTTCCGATCGGCGAGCGCGGTCTGCACGGTCTGACGCATGACGTTGAGCGCCGCGCCAGTGGTCTGGCGCTCCTCAGGCGACATCCTGCCGAGCGTTTTCATCTGCGCCGTGATCGCGCCCTGTTTCCCCAGCGCCTCGATACGGACCGTCTCCACATCGGCGGGCGATGCTGCGCCTTCGATGCGCGCAAGCCAGTCAGCGGTCTGGGTGTCGATGTCTGAACTCATGGAAATGTCCAAATAAAGAAAAAGGCGCGCGGGGGACCGGAGCCACCCGCGCGCCTTCTAACTATAAGCCTCGTAAGGTCTAGGCTTTGTCGAGGGCGGCCTGGGCCTGCTTGACGATGGCCTTAAAGCTCGCGGGTTCTTCCATGGCGAGGCCCGCCAGAACCTTGCGATCAAGCTCGATCCCGGCCAGCTTCATGCCGTTCATGAACGTGGAATAGGTCAGGCCTTCCTCGCGGACCGACGCATTGATGCGCTGAATCCAGAGGGCGCGGAAATTCCGCTTTCTGACCTTGCGGTCGCGGTATGCGTACTGGCCAGCCTTGTCGACGGCGGCGATGGCCGTCCGGATGGTGTTCTTGCGGCGACCGGAAAAGCCCTTCGCCTGCTTGAGGATTTTCTTGTGCCGTGCGTTCACCTGAACGCCGCGTTTGATGCGTGCCATGATATATCTCCGTAAATTCAGGGACGGTCCTAGCCGTCAAACCCTATAGCCCGTAGGGCGCCCATTTCTTGATCGCAGCCGTGTCGCACTTGGCGAGCAGCTTTGTGCCGCGATTGGTACGGATATATTTGGCATTGTGATGCGTCAGGCGGTGGCGCTTGCCGACGACGCCATGCTTGATCTTGCCATTGGCAGTGATCTTGAAGCGTTTCTTGACGCCGCTCTTCGTCTTGAGCTTGGGCATTTTCGTCTCCTGTCTTCAGAACGATAAAAAAACCGCCTCGGCAGCCCACACTGGCCGGACGGTCACGTCGAAGGCCGGGACATAGGCCGGGACACGGGAAAAGGCAACCGATTCCCATATGTGCACGTTGCGCGGTCATGGACACTGCCGAAGACGCGAAAACCATCCGCCCCTTTCATGGCCCGATTGGCTGGACGCTGGGGATCGTTGCGGGCATCATCGGACTGATCCTGCTGCTGTGGCTGATCCTGTTCATCACCAAGGGCCGGTTTCTGAAATCGGCGTTCGAGGACTATGCCAGCGACCGCGTCGGCAGGGATGTCGCGGTCGCCGGGGACTTTCAGCTTTATTCGAACCCGCACATCAAATTCGTCGCCGAAGGCCTGACGGTCGAGAATCCGGACTGGGCGGAAAATAGCCGCCTCGTCGATGCGAAACTCGTCGATCTGAGAATCGATATCTGGCGTGCGCTGTTCGGGAGCCTGCTGCTGCGCGAGGTGACGCTGGACGAAGCGAATTTTGCTCTGGAATGGAATGATGACGGCAGCGCCAATAGCTGGACATTCGGCGATGATGATGCGGCGCCGTTCGAAATGCCCGTCATTCGCACCGCCGACGTAACGGGGACGCGCCTGCGCTACCGTGATCCCATGATGCAGTTGTTCGCGCAGGTCGGCTTCGACCCCGTAACGGCGACAGCGAACGAGGTCGGCCGCGCGATCGGCTTTTCCGGCGGGGGCATGTCGCATGGCACGGCGTTTCTTCTGTCAGGTCAGCTGAAAAGCCCCGACGCCACCATCGCGGGCGGACGCAATGAACTGGCCGCGCTGGTCGAGGTGGGCGCATCGACAATCAACATAGACGGCACCCTTCCCGGGGTGACCGAGCTGGAAGGCAGCGACCTGACCATCCGTGCGCGGGGCCAGAATCTGACGGTACCGATGAAGCTGCTGGCCATCACCGTTCCCGAAACCCGCGCCTATGATCTGAAGGGGAAAGCGACGAAGGCAGGCAACGAGTGGCGCTTCACCGATATCGGCGGCACATTCGGCGACAGCGATATCGCCGGCCGGCTGACCATTCGCACTGGCGGGGAGCGCGTGTTCCTGGAGGGCGACCTGTCATCGAAAACGCTCGATATTGTCGATGCGGGACCATGGATTGGCTATGACGCCGAGCGGCTGGCGGCGGAAGGCGCGGATGGCATTGTCACGACCGAGGGCGGCCGTCCGCATGTGCTGCCTGATGCGCCGCTGGATGCGGAAGGCCTGTCGCTGATCGACGCGAAGATTGCCTATCGTGCCGCGAATGTGCGGACGGGAACGATTCCCATCACCAATCTTGCCGTCACGCTCGGCCTGGAAAACCGCCTGTTGACGCTGACACCCCTCAGCTTCGACCTTGCGGGCGGGACGCTGACAGCGAATATCGACCTCAACGCGCGGCAGTCGCCGGTTGTCACGACATATGACATCAGTCTGACGCCAGTGAAGCTGGCGGAACTGATGAAGGGTTTCGAGATTGCAGGTACCGGGACCACCGGGACGGTGCGCGCCCGCATCGACCTGACCGGCTATGGCGACAGTGTGCGGGAATCGCTTGGCAGCGCCAATGGCCGGGCCGCCTTCATCCTGCCACGCGGCAGCCTGCAGATCGGCAATGGCGAACTGGTGGAACTCGACATTGGCGACTTTCTGGAGGCGGCGATCAGCGACGACCTGAAAAAGCCGGCCAATATTCGCTGCGGCATTGCGGCGTTCACCTTTCGGGACGGCATCGGCCGAACGGACCCCATCTTCATCGACACGGAAAAAGCGGTCATACGCGGCGGCGGCGAGCTTAGCCTGAAAGACGAGAGCATGGATATCGCCATCGAGGCGGATTCCAAGAATTTCAGCCTGTTCAGTGGCCAGTCGCCCGTGCGCGTCAATGGCTATCTTGCCGCGCCCGCCATCAATCCGGTCAGCGGTAAACTGCTTGGCCGCGCCGGGGCGGCTGTCGCCCTCGGCGTCGTCGCAACGCCCGTCGCGGCGCTGGCGGCATTCGTCGATCTGGGCGATGAGGAGGATACGGACTGCCGCCCGGTGCTGGCTGGCGCGTCAGGCGCGAAGGTCAAGGCTGCGGACGAAGCGGCGGAAGACTGATCGTGAAGGTCGGCTATCGATCCATCGTCAAAACCGGAGAAGTGGCGGAAGCACAGCGATCGCCCGCGCGAAGCGTATCTCAAGCACATGGAGGCCGAGGTCGCCGATGGTTCGGCGCTGACGTGGCCTGCCGGCCAGCCCCCTATTGCGCCAAGCCGTTCAACCGTTTCACGACCTCCTGATATTCCCGCATGGTCTCGTCGAGGATCTGCGCGACGGGCTTCACGTCCTTGATCCGTCCCGCGACCTGTCCGGTCAGCGCGATACCTGCCTCCAGGTCGCCGCCGAAATAGACGTCCTGCGTGTTGGCGAACTCGCCGAAGATGTTGTCGCTGCCCTCTTTTTCCAGCCGCGTCGTTCTTTCGGTGCGAAGGGCGCGAAGGGCCGGGCCAGGACCGTCGCGGTTCAGGAAGACGGTATCCGTCGCGTCCGCGCCGACAATGGCGTCCTTCCAGTTCTGGTGCACCGGGCTTTCGGTGGACGACAGAATCCGCGTGCCCATAAGCACGCCGTCGGCGCCAAGCGCCATGGCAGCTGCCATGCTCGCGCCATCCATGATGCCGCCCGCGGCGACGACGGGGACGTCGACTGCCGCGCAGACCTGTGGGATCAGAACCATGGAGGAGACATCTTTCGGGTTTTTGAACCCGCCGCCTTCGCCGCCTTCGACGATCAGGCCATCCACACCGGCCTCGACGGCCTTCAACGCCCCGGAAAGGCTGGGGACGACATGAAAAACCGTCAGGCCCGCTTCCTTCAGCGTCGACGTGTACATTTCGGGATTGCCTGCGCTCGTTGTCACGAAGCGCACGCCCTGATCGATGATGAACCGCACGATATCGGGATCGCGCACGAAGGCCTGCGCGACGTTCACGCCAAAGGGCTTATCCGTCAGCGCGCGCATTTTGACGATTTCGTCGCGAATGGCGTCCAGTTCTCCCGAAGAGGTCTCGATAATGCCCATGCCGCCGGCGTTGGAAAAAGCCGACGAGAGCTGCGACCGGGCGATCCAGCCCATGGCGGCCTGCACGATCGGTTTCTCGATACCGAGCATTTCGGTGATGCGGGTTTTCATGGGCAGCGCTCCGGTCAAGATCAATTCACCGGCTTCATGCGCGACCGGGACGTACACGGCTAGCTATCAGCACCTTCAGGCTGCGCCGTTGAGCGCGCCCAGCACATCCTCGAGCCGGGCCGGATCGCCAAGCGCGATGACGTCGCCGTCCGAGTCAGCGGTCAACGGATCGCCGCGCCAGTCGCACATCATGCCCCCCGCGCCCTCCACAATGGGTACAAGCGCGGCATAGTCGTGCAGTTTGAGGCCAGTTTCGACAACCAGATCGATATGGCCGGAGGCAAGCAGGCCGTAATTATAACAGTCGCCGCCATAGACCATGTGGCTGTGCGCCACCTGCGCTGCCAGCGCCATGAACTGTTCGCCCTGATGCCGGGAGAAAAGATTGGGGCTGGTGGTGGCAAGGATGGCATCGCCAAGCTCGGGGCAGGGGCGCGCCCTTGCGGGCCTGTCCTCATCCTTTCCGCCCGCGCGCTGAAAGCGGGATGGCCTGCCGATCGCGCCCGTCCAGCGCTCTCGGGCGATGGGCTGATCAATGACACCAAGGACCGGGAAGCCGCCCCGCAACTGCGCGATCAGCGTGCCGAAAATCGGTCGGCCCGCCATGAAGCTGACCGTGCCGTCAATGGGATCGAGCACCCAGACACGGTCGGCATCGGGCCGGACTGTGCCAAATTCCTCGCCGATGATGCCGTCCGCCGGGAACGCCTGTTCTATGCGAAGCCGCATGGCGGCCTCCGCCTCGCGGTCGGCCTGCGTGACGGGAGAGGTGTCGCCCTTTGCCTCGCTCTCATAGTCCTGCCGGAAATAGTCGCGGATTATGCGTCCGGAAATGTCGGCGAGTTCCTCGGCGAAGACGAGGTCGAGGGCGGGGGTCATGCGATGCCGAACTCCGTTAAGATGGCGTGGCGATGTTCGTCGAGGGCGGGGGCCTTCGCGCGTGTCGTGGGATCGTCGAACCCGCTGATCTTGACGGGATTGCCGGCGGCGAGCAGCGGTGTGCCGTCTTCAAAGGCCGTCGTGATCGCCATGTTGCGTGCCTTCACCTGGGGATGGGCGAGCGCCTCGGCGACATTCTGCAATGGTCCGCAAGGGACGCCTGCCGTGTCGAGCGCGGCGAGCCATTCAGCGGCGGGACGTTCTTTCAGCTGTGCCTCCATGGCCGCTGTCAGGGCATCGGCATTCTCGCTTCTGAGGGCGTTCGTCCGGAAGCGGGGGTTTTCCGTCAGTCTGTTGAGCCCGAGCGCGCCGCACATGGCGGTGAACAGCGCATCGTTTCCGGCAGCGATGACGATATGCGCGTCCTGACACTGGTAAGCTGCGAAGGGCGTTATCGAGGGATGCCGCGCGCCGAGCGGTCCCGGGGCCTCGCCGGTTACGGCATAGCGCGCGATGGCGTTTTCGAGGATGGCGATCTGGCCGTCGAGCATGGCGACATCGACGAAGCGGCCCGATCCCGAAGCCGCGCGGTCGTGCACCGCACTGAGGATGCCGATGGCGGTAAAAAGACCTGCCGTTATGTCGCCGATGCTTGTCCCGACGCGGGTGGGCGGGCCGCCAGGATGGCCGGTCACCGACATGATGCCGCCCATTGCCTGCACGACCATGTCATAGGCCGCCTTCCCGGAATCCGGGCCGGTATGGCCGAAGCCGCTGGCGGCGGCATAGATGAGGCGCGGGAAGCGGGCATGGAGCGCGTCCCAGCCATATCCCAGCTTTTCCATCGTACCGGGCCGGTAATTTTCGACGAGAATGTCGGCCCTTTCAAGAAGCGCCTCGAACGTCGTGCGGTCGGCACTGTCCTTCAGGTCGAGCGCGATGGACTGTTTGCCGCGGTTTATCGACGTGAAATAGGCACTCTTACCGTCCTGAAAGGGGCCGATCTGGCGGGCATCGTCCCCGGTTCCGGGCCGCTCCACCTTGATGACGCGGGCACCGAGATCGGCAAGAACCATGGTGCAATAGGGGCCGGCGAGGACGCGGGAGAGGTCGACGACGGTCAGACCTGACAATGGACCGGCGGGCGACGGCGCGCTATCGGGCGAATATCTGTTCGGGGAATCGCTCATTTCGACGCTCATGTCATATGGTTATAGGCCGCTTTGCAAGCCGGTAAGCGCTGCGGCGTGAAGGAACCTGTGCAGCGGAAACGCCATATCCTGCTCGAAATGCGTCCGGCGCTCGAGGGATTTGCCGGTATTCCGCAGGAGGTGCGCCTGCTCTTCCGCGCCTTGCGCGAGCTCGATGACGTGAGCGTCAGCGGCCTGTTGCAGCATGGCAATCGAACGCTTGCAAAAGCCGTGGATCCGAAGGCGCGGCGTGCGCTTCCTGCCGGGAAGCGATTCCGGCGGCATTCGAACGTCATCATTTCCGTCACATCGGACCGCAAGGCGACGAAGTTGCGGAAGCTGTGGCTGATGCTGCGTCGCAGAGTCATGGAATGGCGGGCGACAATTTTCGGAGTGCGGTTCACAAGATTCGACACGGCCGGGTTCGAGGATTTCGTCTGGCGGCAGCTCTTCGCGAAATCCCTGCCAGCTAGCGACCGCCCTGTCGTGACAGCAGGTGTGCTGAGGGTGAGCAGCCTTGCCTGGGACGCGTTTCACAGGATCGGCCGGAGATCGCTCCGCTGGCGCCGTATCGCTCGCTATCCGCTCGTCGATCTGGACGATGTGTCGATCTTTATCACGCAAACCCCGTATCCAGGCCGCATCAGGCCCGGAAAAGCCATGATCGTGCGCTATCATGACGCCGTTCCCGTTTTTTTCCCGCATACGATCAGCGACAAGCGGCAGCATCTGGCGCATCATTTCGATGCGCTGGCGGCCAATGTGGCGGATGAGGCCTGGTTTGCCTGTGTTTCGGAGGCGTCGCGGATGGACCTGCTGCGCCTGTTCCCGGAGGCTGAGGCGCGGTCCGTGACGATCCCGAATATCGTCTCGCCCGCCTATGTCGCCGCGCCTTCGGAACCGTCGCGGGTGGCCGATATCATCCGTTCCCGCGTCGCGGATGCAACCGGCTGGCTTCCCAATGTCGGGACCGGCGAAAGGAAAGAGGGGTTTTACCGCAAGCATTTGCGCGAGGAAGGACTGGATTATCTGCTGATGGTCGGCACGGTGGAGCCGCGCAAGAACCATCTGCGGCTGCTGGCGGCGTGGGAGCGCCTACGCGCGAACGGACATCCGAACCTGAAGCTGGTCGTCGTCGGGACACTTGGCTGGGAATTCGAGTCTACGATGCATGCCTTTCTGCCCTGGATCGAGCGCGGACAGCTATTCCTGCTGAACTCTGTGCCTGCGAGCGACCTCCGCATCCTCTATGCCTGCGCGCTGGTCACCATATGCCCCAGTTTGGCGGAGGGGTTCGATTTTCCGGGCGTTGAGGCCATGGCATCGGGGGGATTGCTCGCCGCGTCCGATATCCCCGTTCACCGCGAGATTTTCGGCGAAACGCCGCGATGGTTCGATCCCTACTCGACTGCCAGCTGCGCCGATGCGATCGACCAATTGATCGGGCTGAACGACGCCGTGAAGGAAGGGCTCAGGGCCAGAGGTGCCGATTTCACCGCGCGATACCGAATGGCTGCCGTTCTGCCGCAATGGGATATGTTCCTGCGGCGCGTTCATGACGCTGCCTAGCAGCGGTGGGAGTACGTGGCACCCATGATGCACGGTCTGCGCTATAGCGGCGCCGGCTCCTCATTGGGCAGCGGAATGCGGTCTTCATCGTCGCCGGGAACATTTTGAAAGCGGCCCTCGCGCCAGTCATTCGCAGCCTGGCGAATTCGTTCGGGACGGCTGGAAACCAGAATTCCACCAGATTTGACGCTCACCCATATGTGCGCCGCCAAGAAGCATTATCACAGCGTCAGTCATGGCCGTGAAATCGGCCGGGCCACCAGTGGGCAGGATGGCCATCATGCCGGGCGTCAGGACATCACCGTCAAGATCTACCTTTCCGCGCGCCACATATAGTGCGCTTTCCTCATGTCCATCCGGGAGGGGGATGCGCGCGCCCTCTCTTGCCTCGACATGCACATAGAATATGGGGGCTGGATAGCTTGCAGGTGACGTCTTTCCATAGGCGTTGCCAGCGATCAGTGTACCCACCGCGTCGGGCCAGGACAATTTGGGCAGCGTGTCCGCCGGATGATGGCGAAAGCTGGGCTCGTCCTCTTCATTGACTTCTGGCAGCGCCACCCAGGCCTGAATGCCCTCCAGCGTCTGTCCAGACGCTTCAACCTCAGCACTGGTCCTTTCGGAGTGAACGATCCCGCGCCCCGCCACCATCCAGTTGACGGCGCCGGGACGGATCGCCTGTTCCGAGCCCAGGGAATCCCTGTGCATGATCTCGCCGTCGAACAGGTAAGTGACGGTGGCAAGTCCGATGTGCGGGTGCGGACGCACGTCGAAACGCTGTCCGGGCGCGAATTCGGACGGGCCGAAATGATCGAAGAAAATGAACGGCCCAACCATCCGCCGCTTCGCACTCGGAAGTACGCGGCGGACGTGGAAATTATCACCAAGATCCTTCTTTCGGCCTTCGATCAGCATGGGTCAGGCCTTCAGTTCGCGCTTCAGTGTCTTCCGCATTGCATCGCCATAGGGCGGACGAAACCCGGCAATCTTGGCAAGGTCGATTTTCGGCTGGGTGTAAACCGCCTTCGCATGACTGAAGGTCTTGAATCCATCATGCCCATGATAGCTGCCCATGCCCGACGGGCCGACGCCGCCAAAGGGCAGATCCTCGGCGGAGACATGGAAAATGACGTCGTTCACAGTGACGCCGCCCGAAATCGTGCGGTCCAGGACCCGCGCTTCCTCCGCACTGTCATCGCCGAAATAATAGAGGCCGAGCGGGCGATCCTTGCCGTTCACATAATCGATCGTTTCCTCGACACGCCTGTACGTCTTTACCGGCAGGAGCGGACCGAAAATCTCCTCCTGCATCACGCGCATGTCATCGGTCGGGTTGCGGATGATATGGAGCGGCATCTTGTTGGTGTTCGCCGCCTTGAAATCCTCGTTCGCGGGATTCACCTCGATGATCTCCGCACCCTTTTCCCGGGCGTCGTCGATCAGCCCCTGCAACCGCTCGTGGTGGCGGCCATTGACGATGGAGGTGTAATCGTCGTTCGAGACCAGCGTTGGATACATTTCCGACGCTGCGTCGGTAAGGCCCTTCACGATCGCAGCCTCCTTGTCGGCGGGGACCATCATGTAATCGGGCGCAAGGCAGATCTGACCCGCATTCATCATCTTGCCAAGCGCAACGCGGCGCGTGGTGCGCTCGATATCGGCGCTGTCGCCGACGATGACGGGCGACTTGCCGCCGAGTTCCAGTGTGACGGGCACGAGATTGTCGGCAGCGGCATGGAGGATATGCTTCGCGATCGACGTGGCGCCGGTGAAGAGAAGATGATCGAAGGGAAGCTCCGCGAAGGCCTTGCCGATTTCCGGCCCGCCGTTCACGAAGGCGAGCTCCGTCTCATCGAAATATTTCGCCGCAAGCGTGGCCATGAGGTCCGAGGTTTCCGGCGTGAATTCCGATGGTTTCACCATGGCGCGATTGCCGGCCGCAAAAATCTGGGCGAGCGGACCGAAGGTCAGATTGACGGGGAAATTCCAAGGGCTGATGACGCCGACGACGCCGAGCGGCTGATATTCGATGCGGGCCTTCGCACCGAGAAGGTTGAGCGGGAAGTCGACCTTGCGCTTTTCCGGCTTCATCCAGTCGTCCATATGTTTCAGCGCATGCTTGATGGGCGTCAGCGAGGACATGATGTCGGTGAACTGGCTCTGCATGTCCGAGCGGTGTCCGAAATCCTCCGACATGGCATCCGACAGTGCCTGCCGGTTGTCGAGAAGCAGCTGGATGGCCCGTTTCAACCGGTCCTTGCGGATAGAGGCGGGCACGGGAAGCTCTGCGGTGAAGGCCGCGCGCTGACGTTCCAATATGTCCTGCATCTTGGAAGCCTGCGGATTTTCCGTCGGTGCCAGCTGTGTCGCCATCATGATCGCTCCCAAAAAAGTGTCTGGTCGCCAATCTAGGGCGTCCCGTCCCGTCCGTCACCTCGGCGCATGGAGAGGGTATCCGGCATCTACGGGAGTCCCCGCATATCCGCCGCACCCGGCTTTGCTATTCTGACCGCAAAGTCAATCTGGAGTTGCAGTCATGGCGCTTATCGAAGGTAGTGGCGGGCGGATCACAACGGTCGCGGCGGAGATTGCGCGGGATACCGCCAAGGATGTCGCCGCAAAGCCGGAGCCGGTCAACCAGGCGAATCTCGGTCCTCCGGCACCGGCGGGAAGAGGTCAGCCGGCACCGGCGCCAATCAGCGATCAGCAGGCTGACCAGATCGCATCCGATGTGCTGGATGCCGGCAGCCGCCGGTTTCTGAGCGATAATTATGATGTGCGTCTCGACGCATTCGCGGAAGCGGTTGAGGATCTGGATCCCGAGTCCGCAGCCAAGGTCTATGAGGCTGTGCTTGAACAGGATTCGGGCGCGTTCAACAGCTGGCTTTCCGCCTACCGCATTCAGGAGCGTGTCGATGCGGGCGATATAAGCGCCGATCAGCAGGCCGCGCTGGCCGACGGATTTATCGGCGCTTATAACGAGGGAGCGATCACGCAAAGTGACGCGAATGCGTTTCTCAATACATATGGCGCCAGCCAGTTTGCGCCGGCCATCCATCCCGAAAGCCACCAGCGCCCACTCGATTTTCTGGATGCGGCCAGTCCGGGCGCGGCGGCGGATGGTTTCCGCGAAGCCTATGTCGGCCAAATGTTCGAGGATCAACTGGCCCGTCTCGACGGGTTTCCGCCGGACAGCCAGATGCTCGCTTATGGCATCACCATCCTGAACGGTTCGGGCGATGCGGGCGCAGTTGCGGATCTTTACGGTTCGCTGAACGATACCGATCAGCAGGCGGTTCTTCAGGGGCTGTCTGAAAGCGGCATCGGCTATATCAACAGTGACGTCGATGATCCGCTAGCCACCGTCATCAATGCTGTCGCCGAAACGCAGGGCTCGTCTAGCGCCGACGCCGTCGAGATCGCCCGGTTCGCCGCGACCGCCGAACAGGATCTGTTCTATGATTATGGCGGTAACGGCTATCAGGATCCCTTGCGCCAGCGCGCGGACGCGCTTGGCAACCTGCTGTCGTCGTCGCACGGCGAAGCCATTCTGGATGAATTTTCCGTCCATAACACCGACATTATCGAGGGATCGAGCGACAACCGCACCTATGCCGACCAGAATGTCGAACAGCTGGGCAATCTGCTGAGACTGACCGCGTTCGATACGGAAAATGCGCATCAGGAAGCAGCCATGTCGGCAGTCACCGACTATGCCGGTGAGCAGTTCGATGCCGCCAACAGCGGAACCGGCGACGCCGAGCGGGAGGCGCTGGGGCGTCTTTCCGTGATCGGCACGGCAGGTATCGAGGCGGCGCAGCAGGCCATCGATAACCGCGATCAGGCAGAGGCGGCATCGCGCGCGTTTGTCGGTTTCGTCGTTGATGTCGGCCTTGCCGCCGTTCCTGGCGGCCTGAGCGGCTTTGCTGCGAAGCAGGCCGTCGCCAACCTGTTCGGGAGCCAGAGTGACGCTGTGACGCGCGCGCTGGAAGGCGTGACGGGCGCGATCTTCAGACCCGGCACGACGCAACTGACGGATGCGGCCAAGGATGCCATCGCCAATGAGCTGGGCAGCGGCACTGATGGCATCATCGGCCTTCAGCAGGCGTCGAACCTCTTGAAGAACGTCGTTGTTGACGGCCTTGCCGATGGCACCAACCAGTCCGTTGTCGAAAACCGGATCGATTCCCTGGCCGGTGATCTGCAGTAGGTCGAATAGGCAATGAATTCAGCCCAGTCGCACATCATCAGGTTGCGTCCCGGCTGAGCCTTTGCCAGTGTCCCCGCCCATGCGGGAGAAGGAACTGAGACTGGCGCTGGTCTGCTATGGCGGGATCAGTCTGGCCGTTTACATGCACGGCATTACGCGGGAAGTGTGGAAGCTGCTGCGTGCATCGCGCGCGCTGGCGGCGGCGGAAGCGCGGCCCGCTGACGATACCGAGGCGGTCTATTATGACCTTCTGTCCCGCGTGCACGAGCATGTCCGGCTGCGCGTCATCGCCGACATCATCGCAGGCGCATCGGCAGGCGGCATCAATGGGGTTTTTCTGGCCGAGGCGATTTCGTCCGGACGTTCTCTCGATCCGCTGGTCGACCTGTGGCTGGACAAGGCGGATGTCGATGAACTGCTGGACGAGGAGGCGAAGCGCGGCACGAGGATGACGAAAATCCTGTCGAAGCCTTTGCTGCTTTATCTGCGCCGCAGCCGCAGCGCGGATTTCATCGACGAGATTGTCGAGGCGGACGTGAAGGCCGAAGTCGAGGAGAAGCTGTCGCTGTTCGTGCGCTCGCGCTGGTTCAGCCCGCCCTTTTCCGGATCGACGTTCACGGGGTTCCTGCTGGATGCGCTGGAGGCGATCGAGGCCAGTCCGAAGGGGCCGGCGCTGCTGCCGGACGGGCAGCCACTGGACCTGTTCGTGACTGTTACGGATTTCCATGGTCATCCCGAGCGGCTGCGGTTGCACAGCCCGAAGCACATTACCGAAACCGAGCACCGGAAGATCATTTCCTTTCGCGATAACGGCGCGCGCGGCCGCGACCGCAGTATTTCCGACATTCCCAGCCTTGCCTTCGCAGCGCGCGCCACGGCGAGTTTCCCGGGTGCCTTCCCGCCCTTCAGGACACGGGAAATGGACGGCGTCCTGAAGGCGCGCGGTGGGAAATGGGACGGGCGCGAGGCCTTTCTCAAACATGTTTTCCCGCACCGCGCCGAAGCGGACATACGCGAAACCGCACCGCTGCTAGACGGGTCGATCCTGAACAACGCACCGTTTCGGCCTGCGATTGCCGCGCTGAGGAACCGTCCCGCGCACCGGGAGGTCGACCGGCGGTTCGTTTACATCGATCCGAAACCAGGAATTCGCTCCATCGGCGGCAAGGACAGGGAAGGCGGTGCGGAATCGCCCGGATTTTTCACGACGATCCTGCGCTCACTCAGCGACATCCCGCGTGAGCAGCCGATCCGCGACGATCTGGAGGCCCTGCAGGGTTTTTCCCGCCGCGTTCGGCGGATGCGGCATGTGCTGCAGGGCATTGGCAATTCGACGGACAGCGAGATCGTCGCGGCGCTGGGCGCCCGAACGCTGGCGGCCAGACCGACGCCCGCCAAGCTGAAGGCGCTGCGCGACCAGGCCAATGCAGCGGCGGTGGGACGGGCGGGCTATGCCTATCCCGGCTATGCCCATCTGAAACTGGCGGAAATCGTCGAGACGATGGCAATGACCCTGGCCGATTTGGGCGGTCATCATGACCCGGGTCCTGTGGAAGATGTCAGGAAGGCCCTGTGGCGCTGGGTCAGGCGGGAGGGCATCGACGAAATCACGCGCACGGTAAAACCGAAGCTGGCGGCGCGCGACGATTATGTCCGCTTTCTGCGCGCCTATGATCTTGGCTTTCGCACACGCCGCGTCCGTTATGTCATTCGGCAGCTGAGTGCGTTCGAGACGGGGGAGGATGCCGGACTGACCAGGTCCGTGGAGCGGGCGAAGGCGGTCATGTACGATGTTCAGGCACCCTTCCTGGACCGGCGCAATCGCACCTTTTTCAGGGACCGGGTCAGGGGACTGGCGGCGAAGTTGCTGGCCGATCCGGGCGCGGCCATCGCGGCCTATGGCGACGCTATGGAACTGACACAGTGTGACGAGACCGCCGACGCGGCCTTTTCGGC
Source organism: uncultured Alphaproteobacteria bacterium (assembly GCA_963710205.1). Classification (GTDB taxonomy): domain Bacteria; phylum Pseudomonadota; class Alphaproteobacteria; order Sphingomonadales; family Sphingomonadaceae; genus Pacificimonas. The sequence goes on from CAVPZG010000005.1 coordinate 22,107, forward strand.
GCTGCTCAAGGACGGGGATATGCCGCTGGCCGTTCGGCGTGTCCTGATGCAGTCCTGGCTCGGCTTTTCCTTTTTCGACATTGCGACGTTCCCGATGCTGCAGGGCGAGGGGCTGGATGAATATGACGAGATCAAGGTTGACCGGATCTCGCCGAATGACGCGCTCAGCATCCGCGACGGCGGCGCGGAGGCCACGCTGAAGGGCATCAGGTTCAACAGCTTTGGCGCGTTCTTCAGCCGGGCCTACCGGGAAAACGACTATCTGTGGGGGCGGCTGCACGGCGCGGACCGGCTGATCGATATCGTGCTGTCGACCTTGCCGAAGGAAAGCGCCTTGTCGCCGGATGAGACCGGCGCCTTCAAGCGGCAGGCCTCCCTGGCGGTCCTCGACGCTGAAGAGGCGCGGCTGACGAAGGTCGGCGATCTGATGGCGGATATTCGCCGCGAGCTAGGCTGAGGTTGCCTGCCAGCTTGTCCGGACCATCTCCTCCAGCACGGCTTCGTCGATGTCGGCCAGCTTGTTGATGTAGAGGCAGCCCGCGCCGCGTTTGTATTTGCCGAGGCGGGCCAGCGCGTCCGCCTGCTCATCGAGGCCGCAGCCTATCAGGTAAATGCTGTGCCGTGCCTTTCGTGTGGCGAAACCGACGCGAAAGAAGTCGCCCTCGCGGCCGCTGTCATACCTGTAGTGCGAGTCGCCATAACCAATGATCCCGCCGTTCCAGACGACCGGATCGGTTCCGGTCGCGCGTTGAAACAGGGCCAGCAGGCGCTCGGCATCGGCGCGCTTTCCTTCATGGTCGATGGCCGCGATCAGGTCGGCTGCCGACTGTTGCACCGGTATCGTCTTCAGCTTTGCCTGCGCCATTTCGCCCTCCTCGTGGGTTTGACGGGAAGACACTGCACCCAGGGATGGGCTATGGGCAAGAGCAAGCGAAAGGTGCGAATCCAACATGAATGATCCCAAGGTCGTCTCCATCCAGTCCGAACTGAAGCCCGCGATGAAGGGCGCGCAGCCAGCGCATCCGGCGCTGTCGTCCATCGACGAGATCATCGAGGAGGCGCGCAACGGGCGCATGTTCATTCTGGTCGATGACGAGGACCGTGAGAATGAGGGCGACCTCGTCATTCCCGCGCAGATGGCGACGCCCGATGCGATTGCCTTCATGGCCAAGAACGGTCGCGGGCTCGTGTGCCTGGCGCTGACGAGGCAGCGGGTCGAGGAACTGGGCCTGAAGGCGATGACGCCGCGCAACGAAACACCGCTCGAAACAGCGTTCACCGTTTCCATTGAGGCGAAGGAAGGCATTACAACAGGCATAAGCGCGCATGACCGCGCGCGCACCGTGTCGGTTGCCATCGACCCGCGCAATGGACCGGATTCCATCTGCTCGCCAGGGCATGTGTTTCCGCTGGCGGCGCGCGATGGCGGGACGCTGGTCAGGGCGGGCCATACCGAGGCGGCGGTCGATATCTCGCGGCTCGCGGGCCTGATCCCGGCAGGTGTCATCTGCGAAATCATGAAGGACGATGGCACGATGGCGCGCCTCGATGACCTGATTTCCTTCGCGCAGCTTCATGGCATGAAGGTCGGAACGATCCGCGACCTGATCGCCTATCGGCGCAAGCATGACAGTTTCGTGCGGCAGGTGGCCGAGGAGCCGTTCGAAAGCGAGTGGGGTGGGCGCTGGCGCGCGATCCGCTTTCAGGACACGATTTCAGGCATCGACAAGCTGGCGCTGGTCAAGGGCGATCCGGGTGCGGAAGGGGCTGTCCCGCTGATCCGGATGCACCATTTCAACCTGTTCGATGATGCCTTCGCGCACAAGACGGAGCGGTCCGGGCAGGTCGAGAAGTCCATGAAAATGATCGCCGAGGCTGGGACAGGGGCGATCGTTCTTATCAACCGTCCCGGATCACGGCCCATCGAGACGAGCATGCGCGCGATACAGCCGCGCAAGCCTGACAGCGACGGCGAGGTTGAAATCCGCGATTACGGGATCGGCGCGCAGATACTGGCGCTGCTGGGCGTCCATGACATGGTGCTGCTGACCAATTCGAAGCAGAGCCTGGTTGGACTGAGCGCCTACGGCCTCAATATCGTCGAACAGCGGGCCATAAGCTGAACCAGCGCGAGTGTCGGGAAATTTTACAATTTCGTATCCGTAACAAATAGTCCGATTTTCTTGATATAGATTAAGTTATTGCAGAATATATATATTTTCCAATCGTCACAAAAGTGGCACGTCTATTGCTTGTCCCCTGGCAGAGTATATGCGTTCAACGAAACCCGTATCTCACCAAAAGGGGGATAATATGACCAGGAAATTTCTACTCGCCGCGGCAACTGCCGCGCTTCTGCCCGCAGCTGCCCAGGCAGGTGCGATCATCGACAATGGCCTCATTCAGATGGGCGTCAACGATCTCGGCAACCTAAACTTCGGCACGGCAGATGCCAGCCCGTCGGGCGTGACAACTGTCGGTCTGCGCTACCTTGCCGCGCCCTTCTCGAATTATGAATCCACCGCGCAGGGTTGCGAATGCGAAGGCTGGGGTGTCGCCGATGCCGGATCCGGGCTGACTGGCTATGCGAATGACGCTATCGGGACCGCCGGTCTGTCGCTTGACAGCTTTACGGTCGCCGGTGCCGGTGCCGATGGTGACTCAACGGGCGCTTCTGCAATTTCGATTGCATCGCTTTCCGCTGGTTCGCAGGCGCTCAGCGTGACGCACAGCTTCGCGCCCACATCCTCGATCAACCTTTACGGCGTGACCGTTACGATCACGAACACGGGCACGGATGCCATTACTGACCTCCGCTATCGCCGTACGTTCGACTGGGACGTCGATAATACGCCGTTTGACGAGTATGTGACCATCGGCGGTACCGCCGGTGCAAGTGCTGTCATCGGTGCGGTCAACAACGGCTTCTGTGACAGCAATGCGCTGACCAGTTGCGACCCGCTTCTCGCGGGCGGCAGCGGCGACTTCACTGACCTCGGTCCGTCCGATCATGGTGCGAATTTCGACTTCGCATTTCGGTACGCTTCTGGCCGGTGAAACCTACGAATTCGAGATTTTCTATGGCGCCGCGCTGTCGGAAGTCGAGGCTTTGGCGGCTCTTGGTGATGTTGGGGCGGAAGTCTACTCCTTCGGCCAAGCTTCCAATAATATCGATGGTTCCAACGGCGTGACCTTCATCTTCGGCTTTGCCGGCGTGGGTGGTACGGTCGTTGGTGAAGTGCCGGAGCCTGCGGCTCTTGGCCTTCTCGGCCTCGGCCTTGGCGGTCTGGTAGCTGCCCGTCGCCGCCGCCGCGCTTAACCCGCGAACCGAACACGCAAGTGAGAGGGGTCGTGCCAGAGATGGCGCGGCCCCTTTTTCGCAGGGGTTGATGCAGGTTGCATGAATGTTATTGTCACGGCGTCTCAATCAGAAAAGAGGGAGAGAGCGATATGCACAAATTCGAAATCTATACAGACAAGGCCGGTGAGCACCGCGTGCGCTTCAAATATAACAGCGAGACGATCTTTTCGACCGAAGGCTATAGCAGCCGTTCTGGCGCCAAGCGCGCCATCGAATCCATTCAGAAACATGTCAGCGGTGCGGAAACGGTCGAACTGGACTGACGCCTTCGCACACTAAGATTGACTAGCTTGTCCGTGGCCCGCGCCGCTCCTAGTTTCCAGATATGGAAATGGGAGAGGTGCGGGCCATGTCGCATAAAGAACTGAATTCGGTAGATGTCCTGATCGTCGGGGCCGGGCTCTCGGGCATTGGCGCGGCGGTGCATTTGCAGCGCGATTGTCCGGATCTCAGCTATGCCATCGTCGAGGCACGGGAGGCGATTGGCGGCACATGGGACCTGTTCCGCTATCCCGGTATTCGCAGCGATAGCGACATGCATACGCTGGGTTACATGTTCAAACCATGGACACAGGCGAAAGCCATTGCCGACGGGCCGTCTATCCGTGAGTATGTCAACGAAACCGCAGATGAATATGGCATTCGTCAGCATATCCGTTTTCAGACAAAGGTCATTCACGCCGACTGGTCGAGCGAGACGGCGCGCTGGACCGTGACGGTCGAGCGGGATGGCGTGCGGTCGACCGTCGACTGCGGCTTCCTGTTCATGAACAGCGGCTATTATAATTACGATCAGGGCTATCGGCCCGATTTTCCGGGCGAGGAAAACTTTGGAGGGCGCTTCGTCCACCCGCAGCACTGGCCTGAAGATCTGGATTACAAGGACAAGCGTGTCGTCATCATTGGGTCTGGCGCGACGGCAGTAACGCTGGTGCCCGAAATGGCGAAGCAGGCAGCGCACGTGACCATGTTGCAGCGCAGCCCAACCTGGGTGGTTTCGCGTCCCGCCGAGGACGCGATCGCCAATTTCATGCGGCGTTATCTGGGCGAAAACATCGCCTATAAGTTTACCAGGCTGAAGAATGTCTGGATGCAGCACGTATTTTTCACCAAAGCGCGCAAGAATCCCGAGAAAATCGGCAAGAAATTGCTGGACGAGGCCCGCAAGGAGCTGGGACCGCATTACGACATCGATACGCATCTGACACCGCGCTACGGCCCGTGGGAGCAGCGGCTCTGTCTGATTCCCGATAATGACCTGTTCGAGGCGCTGAAGGACGGTTCGGCGGAGATCGTTACCGATCATATTCAAAGCTTCGACGAAACCGGCATCAGGCTGAAATCAGGAGAGCGGATCGATGCCGACATCGTCGTTACCGCAACCGGGCTCAACATGAAGATGCTGGGGGGCATAACCATGACGGTGGACGGCGCCGACATGAGCGCGGCGGAAACCTATGCCTATAAGGGCGTCATGTATTCCGGCATTCCGAACCTGGCGTCGACATTCGGATATTCGAACGCCAGCTGGACCCTGAAGGCGGACATAACGGCAATCTACGTCTGCCGTCTGCTTAACCTGATGCGAGAGAAGGGCGTTGCCATCGCGGTGCCGGAGATGCCGCAGGGCAATTACAAGGAAGCGCCGATATGGAACCTGACGTCGGGTTATTTCCAGCGCGCTTCACATTTGCTTCCAAAGGGGACGGACACCGCCCCCTGGCACCAGCCGCACGACTATGTGCATGACCGGAAGGATTTGACAGAAGGCGCGATTGACGACGGCACGATGCGCTTCGCAAAACCAGGATACGTCGATTTGCCGCGAGAGGAATTGGCAGTGGCGGCGGAATGACCGCGAAAACGTGCCGGCAGCGGGGCGATATAAGCCTATGGTAATCAGGTTATTCCCTGCATCTGTTAAACCAATTCCATGACTAAGGCGGCGTTTCCTTTCCGCTGACGGAACAATCCATTCACGCGTACATTATTGATGTATGTAACAAGCGGATTTTCGATCTGGTAGTTTGCGTTGCGTGTCCCTCCCTTCAGCCGATGCGCCGTAATGCTCAGAATGGTGGGACGGGACGTATATGACAGACGCCAGACGCAAGCAGTTATTCGCCGGTGCCGGGGCAGTTGCCCTGCTGACGTCGGCTTTTGCGGTTTACGACGGTATGTCTGGCGGCCGCTTCCTTGGTGACTGGTGGTCGCTGGATGGGCAGGCGAGTGTCATCCCTGAAGCGGTTGCATGGGCAGAGAGTGCCGTACGCGGCGCCCTGTCCGATGAGGACGAAACGCCGGAGCGGCAGGTCAATTCCGACAGTTATGTGATGTCTGCCCTCGGCCCCTGCGTGGGCAAGGACCGCTACGAGTGCGAACTCGCCCTGAACGCAAAGCCTGAGACGACCCGGCCGACGGCGGTTGCGAGCCGTGAATTCTTCGCTGGCCCCGGCGCGGAAGAGCCCGCAGTTGCGGAGCGTCCTGCAACCGGTACGCCGGCACGCGAAATCCAGCTGGGGCAGGTGCCGGCTGCGGACAGCGCGGTCCCCGATGTCCAGATCGCCATGACCGAGGCGATCCCCGGCCCAGGAATTATCCTGCCGTTTCCAATCGGCGGCGGTGGCGGTTTTGTCGGCGGCGGCGGCGGCGGAGGCGGAGGAGGCGGAGGAGGCGGTGTAACGCCCACCGATCCGACGGACCCGACCGATCCGACGGACCCGACCGATCCTACTGACCCGACCGATCCAACGGATCCAACGGATCCGACTGATCCTGTCGACCCGTCCGATCCTACTGACCCGACGGATCCCACGGATCCCGACGTTCCTATCGTTCCGGTGCCTGCGCCCCCCGCGCTGGCATTATTCGCCCTTGGCCTGATTGCGCTTCCCTATGTTCGCCGCCGCCGACTGAACTAGGGGTTTCGCCACCACGAGCGTCCAATAGGGCTCGCCGGTACGGGTGCATACGCGCGAAAGTCCGAACTGCGTGATGTCCCGTTTCATCATGGCGCGGTTATGCGCGGGACTGGCGCGCCACGCGGCGATGACTTCCCTGACATTGAGCTGGTTCCAGGCGACATTTTCCGCGGCATAGGCAGGCCGGTAGTTCACACTTGCCAGGCGGACGACAAAGTCATGACCGTCGCGGCCGAAATGGGAAAGAACGCCGCGTCCCGCCATGTCGCGGCTATGTGCCCTCGCGGCAAGGCGAATGGTTTCGCTCGCCTCTATGGCGGGCAAGCCGCTTTTCGCCCTGATGCTGTTCAATTGTGCTTGAAACTGCTGCCGTTCCTCATCGCCGAGGGCGCAGGAATTTTTTGCGGCAGGATGATCGCTGTTCGCAAAGAGGGACAGATCGGCGATCGGCACGCTCACGCCAAGACCAAGTGCGATCAACGCTTCCGAAATCATGCCCGACCTCTTTGCCCCTTTCAGGCAGGGAGGTCTGGCAGGGTGGCCTAAAGATTAGCCCAACAGATCTGGTTAATTGATGTTTCGCTCGCGCCCTTCCCAATGGGGTGCGCGGAGATCCTTGCGCAGGATCTTGCCGCTTGGGTTGCGGGGCAGGGCATCTATGAAATCGACGGATTTCGGCACCTTGAATCCGGCGATCCTCTGGCGGGCGAAGGCGATGATGTCTTCGGCGGACGGGTTTTCGCCGGGCCGTTTGACGACGATGGCCTTGACCGCCTCACCCCACTGATCGTCGGGAACACCGATCACGGCAACCTCGGCAACGCCCGGTGCGCCGTAGATCGCGCTCTCGACCTCGGCGGGGTAGATATTCTCGGCACCCGAACAGATCATATCCTTCACGCGGTCCTGAATGTAGAGATAGCCGTCCTCGTCCAGATAGCCGGCGTCGCCCGTTTTCAGCCAGCCTTCACCGTCGACGGTCTCCGCCGTGGCATCGCCCAGCTTCCAGTAACCGAGCATGTTGTGGCTGGAGCGGGTTTCGACTTCGCCGATCTCTCCTGGCGGCAGGATATTGCCGTCGCTGTCCCTCACCCGCAATTCGACGCCCGGAAGCGGTTTGCCTGCGCCGCGCATGCGCTGATTGCCAGCGACCTCATGATCCTCGGGCGGAAGATAGACGATCGTGCCCGTGGTTTCCGTCATGCCATATTGCTGGCAGAAACCGCACTGAAAGACGTCGATCGCCTGCCGCAGCAGATCGAGCGGAATGGGCGATGCGCCGTAGAGAATATATTTGAGGCGGCTGTAGTCGACGTCCCGGCTGCGCGGATCGGCGAGGACGAACTGTATGGCGGCCGGAACCATGAACAGTTTCGAAATACCGTCATTTTCCATGAAATCGAGGACGCCCGCCGGGTCGAATTCGCGCGCGATCACATTCAGCGCACCCGAATAATAACCCATGAAGCCCCAGCCCGTGCCGCCGATATGCGATACCGGCATGGCGACCAGGCTGACGTCGTCGTCGGTCCATTCGCTCCATTCCATATTGTGCCGCGTCATGCGCGCGCGGCCGATCATGAAGTTGTCATGGCTGAGCATCGCGCCCTTTGGCCTGCCGGTCGTGCCCGATGTGTACAGCTGGAGAAGCGGCATGTCGGGCGTAAGGCCGCGATCCGGCGGCGTGTCCGGATGATCCGCATACCATTCCGAAAATCGGGGCCAGTCCTTCGCACCGTCCTCGGTGCCGATGACCGTCCGGATGTCGTCGCAGTCAGGAACGACCTTTGCCGCAAGGTCGGCCATGTCGGGCGAGACGAACAGGATCTTCGCAGCGCAATCGTCAGCGATATAGGCGATTTCCGGTCCTGCCAGCCGCCAGCCGATGGGAATGAGAACGACGCCCGCCTTCGCGCAGCCGAAAAACAGTTCGAAATATTCGTCGCTGTTCTTGCCAAGATAGGCAACGCGGTCGCCGACAGCGAGGCCCTCCGCCACCAGCGCGTTTGCGATGCGGTTGGTGCGGGCATCGAACTCGCCATAGGTGGTTTCGCGCCCTTCGAACCGGGCGGCGAGCTGATCCGGCCTTTGCTTCGCATGGAAGGCGGGAAGGTCGCCAACAAGGTGGCAGTGCTCATGGGGAAGGGGGACGCCGCTCATGCCGCCGCTCCCTTCGCGGCCGCCGCATAGCGGTCCTTCAGCAGTCGCTTGTACAGCTTTCCGGTGTCGTGGCGGGGCAGTTCGCGTTCGAAATCTATGCTCCGCGGGCATTTCACATGACTGAGCCGGTCGCGCGCGAAGGCAATGAGTTCCGCAGCGAGGCCGTCGCCCGCGTCCGCCCAGTCACGCGGCTGCACCACGGCCTTGACGCTTTCGCCCATTTCCTCGTCGGGAACACCGATCACGGCGACGTCGGCCACCTTCGGATGCATGATGAGGACGTCCTCGGTTTCCTGCGGATAGACGTTCACGCCGCCGGTAATGATCATGTAGGCGGCGCGGTCGGTCAGGAAGAGATAGCCGTCCTCGTCGACATAGCCGATATCGCCGAAGGTCGCGCCATGTTCCCTGTGCGTGACGCTGGCGGTCTTTTCGGGATCGCCATGATATTCGAATTCGCCGCCGCCCGCGAAGAAGATACGCCCCTCGCGGCCCTGCGGCAGCAGGTTGCCGTCATCATCGAGGATGCGGATGTCGCCGAGCAGCGCCTTGCCCACGGAGCCGGGTTTGGCCAGCCATTCATCGGAGGTGATGGCGCAGAAACCCGTACCCTCCGTGCTGGCGTAATATTCGTAGATGACCTTGCCCCACCAGTCGATCATCTGGCGCTTCACCTCCACCGGGCAGGGGGCCGCGGCGTGAATGCAGACGCGCAGGCTCGAAACATCATATCTGGCGCGGATATCCTCCGGCAGTTTCAGCATGCGCACGAACATCGTCGGGACCACCTGGCTGTGCGTGATGCGATAGGTTTCGACATTGGCCAGATAGGCTTCGGGATCGAACTTCCGCATGATGACGACCGTGCCGCCGAACCGGTGAACCGCCATGCAATAGCGCAGCGGCGCTGCATGATAGAGCGGGGCGGGGCTGAGATAGATCATGTCCGGACCGAAATCGTACAGCGTCTTCGTCAGCATGAGGAGCGCGTTCGGTTCCTCAAGCGGGCCTTCGGGGAGCGCGCCGGTAATGCCCTTGGGGCGGCCCGTCGTGCCGGACGAATAGAGCATGTCACGGCCGGGGCTTTCGTCCTCGATGCGGCCGGGCGGCATCTTCGCGAGTGCGGCCTCGATGCGGGCAAAGCCCTCCATATCGCCGCCATGGGCATAGTTGGCGACCGGGGCGGAAAGCTTGCCTGCGACGGAGGCGAGTGCGGCGCTGGCGACGAAAATCTTCGCGCCCGAATTTTCGAGGATATAGTTTGCTTCGTCGAGGGAAAGCTTCGTCGAGACGGCCACATAGATGAGCCCGGACCGCGCCGCGCCCAGACAGAGCGGAAGATAATCCATGTCATTGAGAAGCATGAAGGCGACCGTATCGCCGCGGGAGAGGCCGTGTTTGCGAAACAGTTGCGCGGCGCGGTTGGACGCCGCCTCCAGCCCGGCATAGCTGAGCGTTTCTCCAGTGTCCGCCATGATGATCGCGGGTTTGTCCGGCGTTGCTGCGGCGTGAATATATGGATGCATGTCGGCGCGCTCTCCCCAGAGATGTTTTGGTGAGAGGATAGGGTGAGTGCACGGCGCGCTCTACCCCCGCTATTGAGTGGGTTAGCCGGGCAGCTCCGTCATGATCATGCTGCCGTCCTTGACGGCGAAGCTGAGGCGGCCTTCGACCAGCGCGAGCGCGTCCTTGCCGAAGACGTCGTAGCGCCAGCCGTCGAGAAGCGGGATGTCATCGCGCTCGCCGGCGGCGATGCGTTCCAGATCCTGCGCCTTGCCGATCAGTTTCGCGGCCACTTCGGCTTCCTTCGCGCGAACCTTCAGAAGTAATTTCAGGAGGTCGGCGATCAGGGCGCTGTCCGCGCCCAGTCTTGGCCGTCCGCGAGGTTTTTCCGGCATTTCCGATTTTGGCATCGGCCTCGCGTTCTCGATGGCGTCCATCAGCCGTGCGCCGATGTCATTCTGTGCCCATGTCTTTGAGAGCCCGCGGATGCGCGCAAGGCCTTCCTGATCCTTTGGGGGGTGCCCGGCGAGGTCGGCGAGGGTCTCGTCCTTGACGATCCGCCCGCGCGGCAGGTCCTTGTCCTGTGCCTCGCGTTCGCGCCAGGCGGCGAGCGCTTTCAGGCGCCCCAGGGCTTCGGGATTGCGGCCCTGGAACTTCACCCGCATCCATGCCTTTTCGGGATCGTTCGCATAGGTGTCGGGATCGGTCATGCGCGTCATGTCCTCGTCCAGCCATCCTCCGCGGCCCAGTTTTCGGATCCTGTCGAGCATTTTTGGAAACAGCTTTGACAGGTGCGTCACATCGGCGATCGCATAATCGAGCTGGCGCTTGTCGAGCGGACGGCGCGCCCAGTCGGTGAAGCGCGCGCCCTTGTCGAGCGTGAGCCCAAGCATCTGCTGGACAAGACCGGCATAGCCAAGCTGTTCGCCCATACCGAGCGCCATCGCGGCGATCTGCGTATCGAACAGCGGCCAGGGCGTTTTGCCGGTCAGGTGATAGATGATCTCAACATCCTGGCCAGCAGCGTGCATCACCTTCAGCACCTCTTCCTCAACCAGCAGGTCGAGAAGCGAGGTCAGGTCGATGTCCGCCAGAGGGTCGATGGCGGCAGCGCGGCCATTGCCCTCGATCTGGATGAGGCAGAGCTGCGGGTAATAGGTGCTTTCCCGCATGAATTCGGTGTCGACGGTGATAAAATCGGCGTCGCGGACGTGCGCGACGAAATCGTCCAGCGCGGCAGTCGTGGTGATCAGGTCATAATCGCTCATGCGCGCCTCATAGAACAGAGGGCGCGGCGATCAAAGCGGCTAACGACCGAACAGCCGCCGAAGGAAACCGCTAGTGGGCGCCGGGTCCTGGACCTGTTCGCCGACAAGCTGCTGACGAAGCGATCTGCCGGTGGCATTGGTCGCGGCGGGGGCGTGGTCGATATCGATGGACGCGCGAACCTTCACGGGAATTGCCATGGAGGCGAACTTGCCGTCCTCATAGTCCTCATCCGGCGAATCCTCGTGAATGTCGTCGGACATATCATCTTCCGTCAGGTCTTCCACCGGACGCACATAGGCGTTCTTGCGACGGATGTCGGCTTCACCGGAGGCGTCGAACAATTTGTCTACTGCAGGCATGGTCGTGTCCATTTCCACGTTTGGCAGATATTCGGTTCGCCCTAGAACTCAGGCGTTAAGAAATTATGGGCGAAGGCCGGCGGACGCGCATTCCCTCTCTGGAAATGCACCCGGCTTTTCCCTAGGGCGGGGAGAAATCCCCGTCAGATCCCGGAAGAACCCGTTCACCATGCACGCATATCGTTCCCATACCTGTTCCCAGCTCACCAAGGCTGATGTCGGCGAAGAGGTCCGCCTCTCTGGCTGGATTCACCGCAAACGCGATCATGGCGGCCTGCTCTTCGTCGATCTGCGCGATCATTATGGCATCACGCAGATCGTCGCCGAGGAGGGCGAGGGTGATTTCGCCGTGCTGGACGGGCTGCGCGTGGAAAGCGTCGTGACCGTGACGGGCAAGGTCGTCGCGCGGTCTGATGAGACCGTGAACGCGGAACTTCCGACGGGCGCGATCGAGGTGCGCGCCGCAACCGTGGACGTGCAGTCCGCTGCCGCCGAACTGCCCATGCCGGTATTTGGCGATGCGGAATATCCCGAAGAAATCCGGCTGAAATATCGGTATCTGGACCTGCGGCGGGACAAGATGCACAGGAATATCCTGCTGCGCTCGAATGTCATTTCCTCGATCCGCAAACGGATGGTGGACCAGGGCTTTCAGGAATTGCAGACGCCGATCCTGACGGCCTCCTCGCCCGAGGGCGCGCGCGACTATCTGGTCCCGAGCCGTATCCATCCCGGCAAATTCTATGCGCTGCCGCAGGCGCCGCAGATGTTCAAGCAGCTGTTGATGGTGGCGGGCTTTGACCGCTATTTCCAGATCGCGCCCTGTTTCCGCGACGAGGATGCGCGCGCGGACCGTTCGCCGGGCGAGTTCTATCAGCTTGATCTGGAAATGAGTTTCGTGACGCAGGACGATGTGTTCGCGGCGCTGGAGCCCGTGCTGCACGGCGTGTTCGAGGAATTTGCGGACGGCAAAAGCGTCACGCCCGCGCCGTTCCCGCGCATTCCCTATCGTGAGGCGATGCTGAAATATGGGTCGGACAAGCCGGATCTGAGAAACCCGATCGAAATCAGCGATGTCGGCGATCATTTTGTGGGATCGGGCTTCGGTCTGTTCGCAAAGATGGTCGAGGCCGGCCATGTCGTGCGTGCCATCCCGGCACCGGGCGCGGGGGCGAAAAGCCGGAAATTCTTTGATGAAATGAACGACTGGGCGCGGGCCGAAGGCTATGCGGGTCTTGGCTATATCAAGATAACGGACGGCGTTCCCGGCGGTCCAATCGCGAAGAACCACGGCGAGGAGGCGACGGCGAAACTGATCGAGGCGCTGGGCCTTGGCGACGATGACGGCGTGTTCTTCGCGGCGGGCAAGGCGGACGAGGCCGCGAAGCTGGCGGGCGCGGCGCGGACGCGGATCGGCCAGAGCCTGGAGCTGATCGATGAAGGCCGCTTCGATTTCTGCTGGATCGTCGACTTCCCGATGTTCGAACAGGACGACGAAACCGGCAAGATCGTCTTCTCGCACAACCCGTTCAGCATGCCGCAGGGCGAGCTGGAGGCGCTGGAGACCAAGGATCCGCTCGATATCCTTGCCTGGCAATATGATATCGTCTGCAATGGTGTCGAGCTGTCTTCTGGCGCGATCCGGAACCACCGCCCGGAAATCATGTACAAGGCGTTCGAGATTGCGGGCTATAGCCAGGAGGATGTCGATCGTGACTTCGCAGGCATGATCGGTGCCTTCAAATACGGCGCACCGCCGCATGGCGGCTCGGCACCGGGCATCGACCGGATCGTCATGCTGCTGGCCGACGAACCGAATATCCGCGAGGTGGTGCTGTTCCCGATGAACCAGCGCGCCGAAGACCTGATGATGAATGCACCTTCACCGGTTTCGGAACGGCAGCTGAAGGAACTGCACCTGAAGCTGGACCTCCCGAAAGCGAAGGTCGCGCCGAAAACCCCTGGAACGGTCGTCGAGCCGCGCACGAAGGACGACCCCGAATAGACCCGTGTCCTACAAAGACGATCTTGCAGCGCTGCATGCGCGCCTGACCGCGGTCCAGTCCGTTTATATGCGGACCGAGCGGCGGGCGATCATCGTTTTCGAAGGACATGACGCAGCGGGGAAGGGCGGAACGATCCGCCGCCTGACCGCGCCGCTCGATCCGCGCTTCTACAAGGTGTGGCCGATCGCGAAGCCGAGCGAGGAGGCGGCGGAGCATCATTATCTCTGGCGCTTCTGGCAGCGGCTGCCCGCCCATGGTCAGGTCGGTATTTTCGATCGCAGCTGGTATGGACGCGTGCTGGTGGAGCGGGTCGAGGGCTTTGCCAGCGAGGCCGAATGGATGCGCGCCTTCGACGAAATCAACAATTTCGAACACATGCTGACGGCGGACGGAGCGCGGCTCGTGAAGATTTTCATGCAGGTCGATCAGCCGACGCAGGATGAGCGTCTGAAGGCCCGGCTCGCCAATCCGTCCAAGCACTGGAAGCTGTCTACGGAGGATTTCCGCAACCGCGCCAAGCGCCCCGCCTATGAAACCGCCATTGCCGACATGATGGCAAGGACCAGCACCGACCATGCCCCGTGGGTAACGGTGGATGGACGCGACAAGAAGGCTGCACGGCTGGCCGCGATTGGTGCGGTGCTGGACGTGATGGAGCGCGGCGTCGATCTGACGCCGCCACCCCTGAATCCGGAAATTGCGCGTCTGGCGGCGAAAACCTTTTAAAATTACCTGAACATCCCCCGCCAATATGCTTCAGGGGCGGTTCAACTGGCTTCCGGCATAGCGTCGCCCACAAGGGACGATGCCGGGAGTGAACATGATGGCAATCCAATTTTCAACTCTGCTTGGCGGTAGCGCGGCCATTGCCCTGATGCTGGCTGCCGCGCCTGCGGCAGCCGCGCCGGGCGACCGGGGCAGCCGCGCCGGCGAGGTTCGCGGCGAAACGCGCATGGAGCGCCGTGCAGAACGGCTGGAACGACGCGGCGACCGGCGCGAGAGCCGGGTCGAACGACGTGCTGAACGGATAGAGGACCGCGCCCGCGAGCTGCGCCAGGTCGATCGCAGGCTGGATCGCCGCGAGGATCGCCTAAAGGACCGCGCCCGCGACATCCGCCGTGCGGACCAGCGCCTTGATCGCCGGGATGCGCGTCTGGACAGGCGCGAGCATCGCTATGACCACCGCGCCAGGGGCACGGTCCCCGCATATCGCGTGGATGGGCGCTATGATCGCCGCGCACAGCACCACCGCCCCCGCGTGGTCGTGCGCCCGCGCGTGAATTACGTCTATCGTCCGCATTTCTGGAATATCGGTTTTCGCGGCTGGGACGACCGGTATCGCACATTTGATTACAGCCGCCATTACCGTGCCGGATATGGCTATTACGGCCCGGTCACGTCATCAGGCTGGCGCGTCCTCTACCCCTGGCTGCGCGACGATGCGGCGGCGCGGCACTGGGTCATGTGGCGCTATGACGTCAATCGCAACGGCCGTCTGGGGAGTTCGGAAGCGCGCCGCGCCAACGATGCCTTCAATCGTCTCGCGGATTATGACCGGGACGGCTATCTCTCGCGCTGGGAGATTGACGACGCGCTCGAGGAGATGCGCGATGAATATCGCTACTCCTACGCGCGCGGCTGACTAGCCCCGGTCGTTCTTTCCCAGATACCAGCTGAGGCGGGCCTCCTGAGGTCCGCCTCTTCTGTTGGCGGGTTCCAGCTGATCGTAAATGACCGCGTTCTCGAGGACGTTCCGAACATAGGTGCGCGTCTCATCGAAGGGAATATCCTCGATCCATTCGAGGACATCGACGCCTGACATGCGAGGATCACCATTGCGTTCGACCCATTTGCGGACGTTGCCCGGACCGGCATTGTAGCTGGCGATGGCAAGCACATGGCTGCCCGCCCAATAGTCAATCATGTTCGACAAATAGGTCGACCCCAGCGCGATATTATAGCCACGGTCTCGCGTCAGCGCGCCATAATCATAGGACCGGCCCATCTTGCGCGCGGTTTCCTGCGCGGTGCCGGGCATCAGCTGCATCAGACCGCGCGCGCCTGCGGGACTGACGGCATCCAGCTCGAACTGGCTTTCCTGCCGCGTGATGGCGTGCACCATCGTCCACATGTGACGCGCCTCTGGCGGCAAGGTCATGCGCCGCCAGCTCAGATCCACAACCGCTTCCGGGCCAGTGGTATCCGCGCCGCGCGTATTGAGGACGGCATAGCGTTCATGGCCCCACTGATCGGCGAGGCGTGCGTAAAGCGGCAACTTCTCGGTCGTGAGGTCGTCCGCCAGCGCGGCCAGGAACATCTTCTGTTTGCTGGTATTGCCTTGGCGTCCGTAAATCGTGACAGCCTCGACGCGCGGATCGGCATTCCATGCCGCCAGCGTTGCGGCAGAAGGCTGCGGCGCAGGATCGATATGGATATCGAGCGGACGTCCCAGCTTTTCATGCGCCAGCTGTCCATAGAAGGTCAGCTCATATTTCGCGGCCTCGTCAAAGAAGGCGTTTGCTTCCGGGCGGCCTGCGGCTTCCGCCGCGCGGCCCGCCCAGTAAAGCCCGCGCGAACGGGTGGCGGCGAATTTTGCGGCGTTGGAGAAGTTCTGGAAATGCCGGATCGCGTCTGCCGGCCGGTTCAGGTCATGCAGCGCGACCCAGCCCGCGACCCATTCCAGGCTCGTGAACGTGTCGCGCTCCTTCGCGCCATTTTCGATCAGCGGCTGCGAAAAGCTGAGCCCGCCATGTTTCGACGCGATCTGATAGGCGAGTTCATACTGCCGGTCCGCCACGGCAGCCTCCGCAGCCGTCAGGTGCGCCTGCATCCAGCGGTTCGGGTCTCCAGCGCTGCCAGGGGCGATGCGGGCCTGCGCGAACAGCTGCCGTGCAGCGCCGCTTGCGCCCGTCGCACGGTAAAATTGATAGACATCCTCGATGAAACCGGGATGCTGCAGAAGATTGGCTGGCATCGCCGAGATCGCGGCGCGCGCACTCTCGACATCGCCTCCGCGCTGTGTGCCGCGCTGGATGGTGATGCGGGACGATGTCAACATACGATCGTCCGGACCGAGCAATGACAGCATCGCGGATGCGCCGGTGATATCCTCGCGCCACAGCATGACGTCGGCGCGGCTGGCATGATCCTCCGCCCGCATCTGGCTGCCGAAACGGTTGAGGAATTCGGCGCGGACCTCGCCGTCCATATAGCCCGACCGCCACGCTGCGCGGGCTTCCTCGATGGCTTCCTCGCTCTTGCCAGTCGCAAGCAGGGCTTCGGCCTTGCGGAAGCGGGCTTCAGCGGTGATCGGTTCCGAAACGGCGAAAAAGGCCAGCCGCTCGGCGGCCGGTGTATAGGCGTTGATCGCCGTTTCGCCGCGCTGACGCAGCTCGACCTCGTTGGGAAAGCCCGGATGGTCACGCAGGAAGGATGTGATCTCGTAGAGGCTGGGCGAGACAGTGGGACTGAGCAGGCGCTCCCACTGCGTCACGACATAAGCGGCGGGAACCGCGTGCTGGGAAACGGCGGCGGGAGGCGGCGGTGCGGGGCTGGTCTGCAGCATGGCCATCACCGGTACGCTGAGCGCGACTGCGCCAAGGCCTCCGCCCAGAAGCAGCCGGGCCGGAAGACGGGAAGGGGTGGACATGCGCTTTGTCTGGTTCATAGAGCCGGTCATATACCTATATGCGTTTATATTGTAAGAATTCACCCGTCATGAACGCATGACAAGACGAAAAGTTGGAGCCGACAGGTGTTTATGAAATTTTCCGGTTCCATGCCCGCACTTGTGACCCCCTTCACCGGCGGCGATGTCGACTGGAAGGCTCTGGAAACGCTCGTGGAATGGCAGCTGGCGGAGGGGTCGCACGGGCTTGTCCCGTGCGGGACGACCGGCGAGTCTCCGACGCTGAGCATCGACGAGCATCACGCCGTGGTGAAGCGGGTTGTCGAGATCGTCGCAGGGCGCGTTCCGGTGATCGCAGGCGCGGGCTCGAATGACACGTCGGTCGCCTGCATGCATGTGCGCGAGGCACGGAAGGCGGGCGCTGATGCCGTCCTTGTCATCACCCCCTATTATAATAAGCCGAACCAGGAGGGCATCTACCGGCACTTCCGTGCCGTGGCCGACGCGGGCGAGCTGCCGGTCATTCTCTACAACGTGCCGGGCCGCACTGTCGCGGATGTGCTCCCGGAAACCGTGGCGCGGCTGGCGCAGGTCGAGAACATCGCCGGTATCAAGGACGCATCCGGCGATGTCGCGCGTGTGGTTCAGGCGCGCGTCGAATGTCCCGAGGATTTCTGCATCCTGTCCGGCGCGGACGAGCTGTCGCTGGGCATCATGGCCTGCGGCGGCAATGGCGCCATCTCCGTGACGGCCAATGTCGCGCCGCGCCTCTGCGCGCAGTTCATGGATGCCTGTCTGCAGGCGCGCTGGGCCGATGCCCGCGCGCTTGGAGAGCGGCTGCACAAGCTCCACCTCGCCATGTTCGCCAGCCCGAGTCCTGGCCCGGCGAAATATGCCATGCACAGGATGGGGAACCTGCCCGACCCCGAAATCCGCCTCCCGATCGTCCCTTCGACGGCGGAAGAGCGGAAAATGGTCGATGCGGCACTAGAATTTGCCGGACTGGTCTGATGTCCGTCGCTGCCGACAAGCACCGCATGATCGCGGAAAACCGCAAGGCACGGTTTGAATTTCACATAGAGGATGTGTTCGAGGCGGGAATTGTGCTGCAGGGAACCGAAGTAAAATCGCTTCGGACCGGCAATTCGACCATTGGCGAAAGCTATGCCGAGGTCCGCGACGACGAGGCGTGGCTGGTGAATGCGAACATCCCGGAATATTCGCACGGCAACCGCCAGAATCACGAAGCCAAGCGTCCGCGCAAGCTGCTCCTGAAGCGTCGGCAGATCGACCGGCTGGCGGGGGCGATCCAGCGGCAGGGCATGACGCTTGTGCCGCTCAGCATGTATTTCGACTCGTCCGGGCGGGCGAAGGTCGAACTGGCGCTCGCCAAGGGCAAGCAGCTGCATGACAAGCGCGCGACGCAGAAGGATCGTGACTGGAAACGCGACAAGGCGCGCCTGATGCGGGAAAAGGGCTGAGGCGCGAAAAATGCGGATGACTGTGATTCAGATCATGCGTCATTCACGCGCGGATATGGTAAAGGGCGGGCCGGTTTCATATTTTGGTGACCTACAGCTGGCATGGTGCCGGTCCGTGCAACAGGAGGACGGTTTTTGACGCCCGCGAAGCGCGCTGCGCTCTGGATAAAACGATATGCGCCCACGCGGGAAGCGCTGGCGGGAAGCCGCTGGCTCAGTCCGGTTGCGCATTATATCGGCAATCCGAACGTGTGGCATTTCAACCGTCACAGCGTCGCCCGGGGCGTTGCGCTGGGGCTGTTCCTGGGATTTGCGATCCCTATCGGCTTTCAGATCATTCTGGCCGCCCTGGTGGCGGTTTCGGCGCGCGCCAACATTGCCGCGACGGCTCTTTTTACCTCGGTTTCCAACCCGGTCTCCGTCGTGATCATCTATCCCGCGACGATCAAGGTCGGTGACTGGCTGCTGGGCCATGACACGACGATCATCCGGGAGGGAATCACGGTCACGGATCTGGTCAAGGAAGTGCCGGTTCCCTGGATCGTCGGAGGCGTGTTCCTGGGCACGATTTCGGCGGCGGTGGGTTTTCTGACCATCAATTTCCTGTGGCGGTACTGGGTCGCGCGCCGCTGGCGGACGCGGCTTGCGAGAACGCGCCGCTCAGCCTAATTCCGGCCGATGAGCGACGGATATAAAGCGAAACTGATCGAGACCAAGCAGGCATGGGCGCGCGCTGGCCGTTTGCTGACTGGAAAAACGGGCGAACATGGTGTCGACCGTTTGCCGCCGGGTCAGAAACTCGTCGAGAACTGGCCGGTTCTCGATCTCGGCATCCAGCCCGATATACCGCGTGCCGACTGGCGGCTGAAGGTGGACGGCCTTGTCTCGAATGAACTCACGCTGGGCTGGGACGCGCTGATCGCAGAGCCGCAGGTCGAGATGGTCAGCGACATTCACTGCGTCACGCAGTGGTCGCGCTATGACAATCGCTGGACCGGGGTGACCACACGGCATCTGGCGGAGATGGCGGGTGTGCTGGACAGCGCGACCCATGTCCTCCTGTCGAGCTATGACGGCTATACGACAAACCTCAGGATCGCTGACTTCCTGGACGAGGACTGCCTCCTCGCACATGCCCATGACGGTGAGCAGATCAGCCGCGAGCATGGCGGTCCGGTCCGTCTGGTGGTTCCGCGCTATTATTTCTGGAAAAGCCCCAAATGGCTGAAGCGGATCACCTTCGCTGATGCCGACAAGCCGGGTTTCTGGGAGGATCGCGGCTATCACAATGTCGGCGACCCCTGGAAGGAAGAGCGTTACGAATAGCGGGCTTGCGTTGGTACGCGATTCGCGCCACATGGCGCGCAGTCGGGGAGTAGCGCAGCCTGGTAGCGCATCTGTTTTGGGAACAGAGGGTCGCAGGTTCGAATCCTGTCTCCCCGACCATCCTACATCTTCCCGGTCTTCCGGTATCCGACCGACGATCATGTCGGCACGCGGATTTCCGCCGCGTGGTCCCGCTATGCGAAAAAATGTCTGACCAGTCGAAAGCGCGCAATGGCCGCTGGCGACACAGCTTAATTCGTTGTTTTTTCTTGCCTGGCCGAAACGACAGGGTCATTAAGAGACCCTGATGCGTCCATATTGAACCTGATTTCTTGCCGAATGATTTTGCCGATATGCGCGTTTTTTCTTAAAGCCTTGCGGAAACGAAACGATGTCGGATTCACTCCAGTACAAATCCCGCAGGATCAAGCTGCTCCTTGCCCTGTCCGAGAAATACCGCATTCAAATTGGCGAATTTTTGCATGACTGGGAGATCGGCTATGCGGAAATGGATCCAGAGATCATGTTCGGCAAGGACGGTGTCGAACCGCTGGCTGGATCCGTCCCAATCCTGATCGAGATCAATGCCGCCATATTGGAACTGGGCTGGCAGCATATCCGGTCTGTCATCGTCCGGCTGGCAAAGCGGGGGCGGGTTATTGCCGTTCTGGACGCAGCTTTATTGGACGGAATTGTCCCCCTTATGGATGTTCCCCATGTCGAATTCCTGGTCTGGCCGGGCGACAAGGAGGAACTGATGCAGGCACTGCAATCCATTGATCTGTCCGAACGTGTCGCGGAACAGCTGAGGCACGAGGGGCAGGTCGACATCGACAATCTGCGCAGTGAGGTTGAGCGCATTGCCAACGCGCTGGCAACACTGGTGGAAAAACCCCATGCCGCCCTGCCGGTGCAGGCGGGCGGGATCCGTACGTCACGCGAAAGCGGGCGGCTTATTCGCGGCCTGATCCAGCAGAGACGCGCCCGCGCCAGCTTTTTCCCGTCGGAGCTGTTTGCCGATCCCGCCTGGGACATCCTGCTGGACCTTGCCGCCGCGCGGCATGAGGGCAAGCAGGTTTCGATCTCCAGCCTGTGTATTGCCGCCGCCGTTCCCACAACGACAGGTCTTCGCTGGATCAAGGCACTGACGGAGGCAGGTCTGCTGGAGCGTGAATCCGATCCCGAGGATGGCAGGCGGAGTTTCATAACGCTGACCGAGCGAACCGCGAAGCAGATGGAACGCTATCTGGACGCGCTAAGCTGAATCGGGCTTCAGAACGGCAGGATTTCGCGCTTCTTCGTGAATTTCAGATAGCCGACATTGGCACCGACACGCCAGCCAACGCCCAGCTTGACCGGCACGACAGCGACTTTGTCGCGCTGTAGATAATTGGCTGTAAATCCGCCGACGACATAGACTTTTCCCTCGACTGCGGGATAACGGCGGTAGAGGTCTTCGGTGTCGTAAAGGTCGTAGATAAGGGTAAACACCCGGTTGGCGTCGCCGCCAACATCGAAACCGAGCGATGGCCCGCTCCAGTAGACTTCACGCTCGCCTTCCACCCTGTGATACAGCGTTCCGGCGCCGTAGCGCAAACCAACGCCGACCGCGCCCGAACCCTCACGTCCGACAATGTAGGCATTGGGCTTGCCGCGATCGTTGACGATGTCCTCGATCAGTTTCGCGAGACCCTTTGCGCCCTTGCCAAAGGTGCCCTCGGCAGCGGCGACCAGTGCCTTTTCGTCAAAGCCGTCGTCCTCGGTTGCGGTGGGCGCGGTGTCCTGGGGGGCGGCCGCGTCTGGCGCCGCTGTACCCGGTGCGGGCGGTAGGTCGCCGCGCGTCGTCGCGCAGCCGCCAAGGGCCAGTCCTGCGATCAGAAGGCCGAACAGGCGTGCCGTCATTGCTGTCATTATGTTGATCCTCTTACGCGAACGTCCCGCGCGTCCCTGCCTAGCGGGCGGCATGACGTCAGATCAACCGTCCTCGCGGCAGGTGACTTGCGTTCGCAACAGAGTCATGCTCAAACCTCCCAAAAGCGCGAGTCAATGCGTTCACATGATTTTTGGGGAGTCGCGTATCCATGTCAGTGATGACAGACCTGATTCAGAAGGTGTCGGTCCGAAGCGCGGATGACGTTCGTCCAGCGGCGGAGGCCCTGCATAAGGAATTTGGGCGCAGGCTGCCCGGCTGGTGGTTCGCGCCGATCGCCAATATTGCGTCCAAGGCGCCCATGATCGACGCCGATGGCGAAATTCTGGCGCTCAGCGTTTTCGGCTTTTCGGAAGAGACCGAGCAGGCCTGGGAAGAAAGCCGGATTGCGCTTCATTCGCCCCTGCACCGGGCCTGCCGCTATGAGTCCGAGCCATTCTGGGCGAACGAGGACGGCTTTCACACGGCACAGCACAATCCGTATCTGGACGATATCGACCTCAACAATTTCCAGAAGCGCGCGCAATGCGTCGCTGCGGCGGTCATTCCGATTCACCTGCCATTCGGCGTGATCGGCGCGGTCTTTTTCGGACCCAGCGACGAAGAGAAAACCGACCTGTCCGCCGAATTTACCGAGCATGCGGACGAGATGAGCGTTTATGCCCACCGACTGATCGCGGGTTACCAGAAGATCATGCGGAAACGGCAATGGCTGCCATCGGACTGCCAGCTGACCAAACGCGAGGTCGAATGCCTGCGCTGGGCCAGTATCGGCAAAACCGACAAGGAAATCAGCATGATCCTGTCGCGCAGCCATGCGACGGTGCGGTTCCACATCCAGAATGCCGGTGAGAAACTGGACGCAGTCAACCGCAGCCAGACCATCTTCAAGGCCGGCCAGCTCGGCTATCTCGGACTGGCCGCCTGACCCGTTAGCCGAACGTGTTGCAGCTGGCAGGATCGCCGGTCCGCATTCCACGCTCGAACCATGCCTGACGCTGCGCCGAGGTTCCATGCGTGAAGCTGTCCGGCGAGGTATAGCCCTGCGCTTCGCGCTGTAGCCGGTCGTCGCCAATCGCATTGGCGGCGGCAAGCGCCTCCTGCAGATCGCCGGGATCGAGATTCTCGCGGTTTTCATTGGCGAAGATACCGGCATAGCAATCGGCCTGAAGTTCCATCTTCACCTGGATGGCATTTGCTTCCGTCCGTCCTGCGCGTGCCTGCATGCGCCGCACCTCGTCCGACATACCGGTGATGGTCTGGATATGGTGACCCACTTCATGCGCGACCACATAGGCGGCTGCGAAATCACCGGCCCCGCCCATCTGGGCAAGCTGATCGAAGAAGCTGGTGTCGATGTAGATCTTGCGGTCGGCGGGACAATAAAACGGACCGGTGGCGGACTGGGCGACGCCGCAGCCCGAGCTGCCGCGTCCGGCGTAGAAGACCAGTTCGGGCTCTGGATAATCCGAACCCTGCTCGGCAAATTCCGCGTTCCAGACATCTTCCGTGTCGGCGAGGACGACGCAGGTGAAGGCATGGATTTCGCTGCGGTCGCAACCCTGTCCAGCGCCGGGAACGGCAGCGGGGCTGGCCTGCTGCGCCATCGGCGCGCCGCCGCCGCCCAGAAGTTCCAGCGGATTGACGCCGAACACAAGCGCGATGATGCCGATAATGATGATGGTTCCGATGCCAAGGCCGCCTTTGCCGCCAATGGGAAGGCCGCCGCCGCCCATGCGAAAACCACCGCCGCGTCCGGTCTGGTCGCTGATATTCGTGCTTTGCCTGCGCCCGCGCCATTTCATGCTGTTATCTCCCACCTTTTGTCATCGAAGCGTATTGGCCACAGTATTGGTTCCCGTGACAAATGGATAGTTGTCATGGGCCGCACCAACGGCTGTGCAGTGTACGCAGGGAAACAGGAGACGAATATGCTGGGCTACGCGAATATCGGAACCAATGATCTCGAAAAGGCTCTCGCCTTTTATGACAAGGTGCTTGGCGCTCTTGGCGGAAAACGCGCCTTTCCCATGCCAGAAGGGCGCGGGCAGTTCTACAAGGGCGGCGACGGTGCGATGGTCGCGGTCTGCAAACCCTATGACGGAGGCGAGGCGACGGCGGGCAATGGCACGATGTTCGCGCTCACCTGCCCGGACCGGGCGACCGTCGACAAGGTTTACAGGACAGCCATCGAAGCGGGCGCAACCTGCGAGGGTGAGCCGGGTGAACGCATGCCGGTCTTCTACGGTGCCTATTTCCGCGATCCGGACGGCAACAAATTATGCGCCTTCAAAATGGATATGGGTTGACGCCGCATCAAAGCCGACTCATATTCACGCCCAAGTTCAACAAAGCGAAGGGAGGTGATCCAATGTCTCATGGTTCAGAAAAGAGGTTGGTTCAGTCAATTCGGAGGACTGCCGCCTGACGCGGTAATCTGGGTCTTCCGGGTCGCACTTCCGGCCGCTGACCATGTTCGAAGGGTCGTTCACTCAGGTGAGCGGCCCTTCTGCTTTTCCGGTCTGAATGTCGCAGGCGGAACGATTGCGCCATGTCATGCGCTTTATTCATGAGTTTAATCACACTGGGAGAATGATATGAAGATTCAACTGATGACGATCGCCGCCGCAGGTGCCCTCGCCGTTGCAGGCTGTGCGTCAACCTCGGCCGACATGGATAGCAGCATGGACAGCAGTGCCGCGGCGTCCGACACGATGGCGGCTGCCGACAGCAAGGGCGTCATGATTGGCGGGGCCGCGATGCTGCCGACGAACACCATTGTTGAGAATGCGATGCTTTCCAACAATCACAAGACGCTCGTGTCAGCCGTGAAGGCGGCTGGCCTCGTGGAAACACTTTCCGGCCCCGGCCCGTTCACGGTCTTTGCGCCGACGGATGCGGCCTTTGCCCGCATTCCCGCAGCCACGCTGACATCGCTGATGCAGCCTGAAATGAAGGCGCAGCTGTCAGGTATTCTGACGTACCATGTGGTTTCGGGTAATGTCAGCGCTGCGCAGCTGATCGAGATGATCAACTCGGGCGGCGGGTCCGCGACGCTGACCACCGTCAATGGCGGCACGCTGACAGCCACACTCGAAGGCGAGGCCGTCAAGCTGACCGACGCCCGCGGCGGCGCGGCCTATGTAACGGTCGCCGATGCCGTTGCCAGCAATGGCGTCGTGCATGAGGTGAACGGCGTGCTGCTGCCCGCACCGCCAGCATAAGCCTGACATGATTTGCAGAAGCGGGTCGTCTTGACAGACGGCCCGCTTTTCTTTTGCGGGGTGGTCATGACCATACGCGTTGTTGTTCTTTCCGGCCTTGCGATCGCAATGGGGTTTTTGACCACATCCTGCGATGAGGGTTTGCCGAACGAGGCGCAGCGGGCTGCCGCGCGCCAGGCGCTGCCGGACCTGCTGACCGGGGTTTCCCGCTCCCGCCGGTCTGAGGACAGCGTCGTCGCCATGCGCTGGGACATCGACAACATCGTCATTGAAGAGGACGAATGGTCGTGGGAAGAAGTGCAGGTCATTGCCGAAAATGGCGCGGACGGGGCGGGGGCGGAGACGCTGCGCTATCGCCTGTCGCTCGATCCGGAGGCGCTCGGCCCGGACGTGCCTGCAACGCTGACAATGCAAAGCTGGGGATTGCAGCTGCAATGCGCCGAGGTCGCCTGCATCACGCGCGAGGGCGTTCGTATCAATGTCAGGGACGGCGAGCGCAGCGAGGAGGCCATTCCCGCGCGTACCATCGCCCGCACCGAATGGCTGTTCGATAAATATGAGGATCGGGACCAGGCGGTCGATCTGGCAAAAACCGCGCTTGGCTACCGCGTCCGCTGATCCTTTGCGTCAGCCGCACTGCTGCTTTAGAACATGGACATCAAAACCTCTGGGGAGAGAATGATGTCCAACATGAAATTGCTTCTTGCCATTCCGGCGGCCAGCCTGCTGGCCCTTGCCGCCTGCGACAGCGCGACGCCACCACCCGCCGCGCCCGTGGAGGACGTCATCGAGGAGCCTGCGGGGCCGACGGCGATGGAAACCCTGGCGGGGAATGCCGATCTTTCGACGCTGGTCGATTTGATCAACCAGGCCGATATGGGACCGTTCGTGGACGGGGCGGAAAGCTACACGCTGTTCGCACCAAATAATGCCGCCTTCGAAAAACTGGATGCAAGCACGGTGGCTTTTCTGACCGCGCCCGAGAACGCGTCCTCACTGAAGCAGGTTCTGGGATATCATCTGCTTCGCAACGCCATGCCCGCCGGTGACCTTGTCGCCGCCATTGAGGGCGGCGCTTCTGGCGAGTCCGTGATGACCAGCTCGAACAGCCTGAAGCTGACCGGGAAACTGAATGAGGACGGCGCGCCGGTCATCGTCGATGCAAATGGCGGTGAGGCGGGTGTGGTCACTGCGGATATCATGACCGACAACGGCGTGGTCCACGTCATCGATACGGTGCTGATGCCGCCGTCGTCCTGATCGGGCTGAATTCGGGAAGGGGCCGCGTTCGCAGCGAAGTCGGGCGCGCCCCTTGCCGTCCTAGTCGAACAGGCTGGACACCGATGTTTCTTCGGCGATACGGCGCATCGCTTCGCCCAGAAGCGGCGCAATGGTCAGCTTGCGAACGCCCATGCTTTCCGCCTGATCGGGAAGCGGGATGGAGTCGGTGACGACCAGTTCCTTCATGACGGATTTCTGGACGCGCGCGACCGCGCCGCCCGACAGCACGCCGTGGGTACAATAGGCGACGACATCGGTTGCACCCGCTTCCTTCAAAGCGGCCGCGGCGTTGCAGAGCGTTCCCGCGGAATCGACGATATCGTCGATGATGATGCAGAAACGGTCTTCGACCTCACCGATGATGTTCATGACTTCGCTCTCCCCGGCGCGTTCGCGGCGCTTGTCAACGATGGCGAGCGGGGCGTTGTCCAAACGCTTGGCGAGCGCGCGGGCGCGAACGACGCCGCCGACGTCAGGGGAAACGATGGTCAGTCTGGAAATGTCGAAACGCGCGCGGATATCCTCCGCCATGACCGGGGCACCATAGAGGTTGTCGGTCGGGATATCGAAAAATCCCTGAATCTGCCCCGCATGCAGATCCACGGAGAGAACCCGGTCGGCGCCCGCAGTGGTGATCAGATTGGCCACCAGCTTGGCGGAAATCGGCGTGCGCGGTCCGGGCTTCCGGTCCTGCCGGGCATAGCCATAATAGGGGACAACAGCGGTGATGCGCTTGGCCGAGGCGCGCTTCAGCGCATCGATCATGATGAGGAGTTCCATCAGATTGTCATTTGCCGGCGCCGGCGTCGACTGAACGACGAACAGGTCTTCGCCCCGCACATTCTCATGTATTTCAACGAAGATTTCCTCATCGGCGAACCGGCGCACGCTGCAATCCGTGAGCGGCATTTCCAGATAGGCGGCGACATCGCGCGCAAGGCCGGGATTGGCATTGCCGGTCATGATCTTCATGGGCGGATATTCCCCTGTCCGTTGGGCGGCGAAACGTCTCTCCGCTCCTGAATGCTGTTGCGCCTAACCAGCCAGCGGATTCGCGGCAACGCGAAAGGTGACAGTTTCAAGTCAGGCATCGAGGCCGATCAACGCAATCTGGCGGCCATAGTCGGGTTCGCCGCGATGGGTGGCCCGGCGATAGCTGTAATAGCGGTCCGGCTGCGCGTAAGTGTCTTCCCCCAGCAGCTCGACATGCCGAATGCCTGCCTCCGCCAGTTGCGCGCCGACAAAGGCTTCCAGGTCGAACTGGTGATGGCCGGGTGCGCCAGCACTGAAAAAGCGTTCGTGTGCGGCATCCTGATCGGTGAAGCGCGCGAAAAAACGCTCGTCGACTTCATAACTCGCGCGGGCGATGCAGGGACCGACGGCGGCGGCGATGTTGTCCCTGTCCGCGCCCAGCCGCACCATCGCCGTCACAACCGAAGCGCAGACACCGCCCAGCGCGCCCTTCCACCCGGCATGTGCCGCACCGACCACGCCTGCTGCGCGGTCGGCAAGCAGGACCGGCGCGCAGTCCGCAGTCAGGATGCCAAGAAGGATGCCGGGACGGTCCGTGACCAGCGCATCTGCCGCTTCGCGCGCATCGTCTGCGATGGGGCCGGTCACGGTCACCGTGTGGATGCCATGCACCTGCCTGACCGATGCCAGAGCGGCGCCGGGCAGAACGGCATGCGCGGCGCGGGCGCGGTTTTCCCGGATCGCCGCGCTATCGTCATCCGCGCCCAGGCCGCATTGCAGCGAAGCCATCGCGCCCGTCGAGACACCGCCTTCGCGTCCCAGGAAACCATGCGGGACGTCAAGGGCCGCGCTAGTGACGAAGGGCACGCTCATCTTAGCTTCAGCCGCCATAGGCGCTCGTCATCCTCATGTGTGCCGACCATGAAAATCATCTTGCCGACCTCCTCGAAACCATAGCGCGCATAGAATTTCTGGGCGCGGTGATTATCGGAATAGACGCTCAGATACATGTCATCATAATCGCCCGTGCGCGCGAGCCCCAGCGCCCAGTCCATCAGCGCCGCCGCGATGCCGCTGCCCTGCCACGGCGCAAGGACATAGAGCTGGCGAAGTTCGATTTTCGTGCGCCCGTCGTCGGGGGACGGCAGATAGGGCGGGCCGACCTTGCAATAGGCGACCAGTTTGCCATCCGTTTCCGCCACCCGGAAATGATAGGCGGGATCGGCGAATTCGGCGGGCATTCCGGTTGGGCCGAAGGTGTCGTCAAGAAAGCTGTTCAGATCGGTTTCGGAATAGAGATCGCCGAATGTCTCGACGAATGTCCGGCGGGCAAGGTCGCACAATTCTTCGAGATCAGCGGCTTCGGGTTTGCGATAAACGATGTCGGTCATGCCGGGAATCCTGCGGGTATCGGCCAGTCCTTACCTGTCACTGCCATAACCTTGAAGAGCGCGCCCATTTCCGTTGGCGCGGTCAGGCGGTGGACGGCTCGCGCGATGTCTTCCCGTGCCGCAGCGGATGCGCGCTGCATCAGCGTTTCCGCGCGAAGCCCGATACCGAGCGCGGAAAGGAATGCCGCCTGCGTGACAGGGCCGTGGGGTTTCGCCTTCGCCATGGCCTTGGCGAGGGCCTGAAAATCCACATGCGCCGTCAGGTCGGTATCGCCCGGTTCCGACAATGGGCTTACGGTTTCGTGTCGTCTTACAGCCTGCAATGTCTCTCCCTCCTCGCCGCCCGCATAACCATAGTCCACGATCAGCGCTGCGCCCCCTGTTTCCGCAAGACGCTTCGCAACTGCGGCCGCGATGTTCTCGGCAATCGGGGAAGACTCACTGGTGACATCGCCTGGCGGAACAAAGGCAAGGTGCGGGTCCGCAGTGACGATGCGTTCGGCGTCGCCAACCATTTGGCGAACGGGCAGGGCATCGAAAAATTCGTTGGCGATCAGGATGACGGGATGGTGCGCCGGCACGGCGTCCAGACTGTCATACCATGTCGCCTGCGGCACGTTTCGCGCCTGCGCGCTGCGCAGCGCCGGGCTGGTCTCGACGAAATGCACGGACGCCGCCTCCTTCAGGGCCGGTGCGGCGCGCAGCAGATCGGCCATCAGGGTTCCGCGTCCCGGTCCCAGCTCAATGAGCGCGATGTCATCGGGCGCGCCCGCGCGGCGCCACAGGTCCGTGCACCATGCCCCGATCAGCTCGCCAAATATCTGACTGATTTCGGGGGCCGTGGTGAAGTCGCCGCCAGCGCCAAGGGGATCGCGCGTGGCGTAATAATGCGCGTTGCAGCGCGCCATGTAGTCATGGACCGTGATGCCGCCCCTCGTCCTGATATCGGCGATCAGATCGTCAGCGAATGGCGTCACTGCTGGGCTGCGGCTCCGGCGATCGGCTCGATGCGCTGGCGGCGGCCACCTGACGTGGCGATCAGCCAGGCACCCAGCAGGATCATCGGAATGCAGAGCCACTGGCCCATGGACATGCCAAGCGAGAGCAGGCCCAGATTTTCGTCCGGCATGCGGAAAAATTCGATGATGAAGCGAAAGATGCCATAGCCCGCCAGAAACGCTCCGGCGAGGCGACCGGGATAATAGCGCGCGTCCGTCTTCCAGAACAGCAGCCATAGGACGGCGAACAGGACGATGCCTTCCAGACCGGCTTCGTAGAGCTGGCTGGGATGGCGGGGAAGCTGGGTGGGGTCGGCGGGGAAGATCATTGCCCAGGGCACGTCGGTGGGACGGCCCCAGAGCTCGCCGTTGACGAAATTCGCCAACCTGCCGAAGAACAGGCCGAAGGGGACACCGCAGGCGACATAATCCCAGATGCGCAGCCAGGGCAGTTTGTGCTTCATGGCGTACAGCGTCATGGCGAGGCCGACGCCGAGCACACCGCCGTGGAAGGACATGCCGCCTTCCCACAGTTTCAGGATATTCAGGATGCTGCCGTCGGGGCCGAAATAGCGTTCCGGCGTGTAAAACAGAACCGATCCGACCCGCCCGCCCAGGATGACACCAAGTGTCGCCCAGGTCACCAGATCGTCGGCATGACGCTTCGCCATCGGCGCGCCGGGGCGCTGGATCAGCTTCGTCACATACCACCAGGCCAGAAGAATGCCGACGATATAGCTGAGGCTGTACCACCGGATCGGCAGGCCGTTGTCCAGAAACGGCACGGGAATGGTGAACCAGATCGCGCCGATATCGGGATAGTCGATCAGTGCCTGATACATGCGTCTGCGCCCCGGTATTTCATGATGCCGCCCCTCTGCCAGCCGCGCCCGGTGATGCCAAGCCTCTGCAACCTCTCACATACGCGATTGCCCGGGCGCTCCGGGCCCCGCATAAGAAGGAAAAACAGATCTGGATCCTCGGGAGGGACGATGCTCAGCGAACTCGACAAGGCGCAGGATGCCGCCGTTGCGGCAATCACCGCAGATGGTGGCCAGCTTGCGGTCACGACGACCGACATACGCGGCGCGCAGCTGCCGGTTTTTGAAAACGCCCCGCAGTCCATGCGGGAATATTTCGATTTCTTCTTCGCCGCGAACGGTCCGAAGGAGTTCACGGTTTACGAGGGCGAGCGGAAGACCTTCGCCGACATCTTCGCCGAGGCGAAGCATATCGCTGCCGCCCTGCAGCACGAATATGGCATAGCGAAGGGCGACCGCGTTGCCATTGCCATGCGGAATTTTCCGGAATGGATCAGCGCGTTCGTCGGCGGGCTTTATCTTGGGGCCATCATCGTCCCGCTGAATGCCTGGTGGACGGCCGAGGAGCTGGAATATGGCCTGAACCATAGCGGCACGCGCCTGGTCATTGCCGACGAGGAGCGGCTGAAGCGTGTCCGCACAGCGGTTGGCGCGGACATGCCAGTGATTACGGTCCGGACCTCCAAAGCCGTGACTGAGGAATATGGCGCGCGGCAGCTGAAGGAGGTGCTGGCGGCCTCGCCTGCGGAAATGTGGCACATCCACCCGATCGGCCCCGAGGATGACGCCACACTGATGTACACATCGGGATCGACCGGACATCCGAAGGGCGCTGTGTCCACGCATCGCGGGATCGTGCACGGTGCGATGAATTACATCGTGCAGGGCCTTGCCATGCTGTCGCTGGCGGAAGCCGCGGGGACTGAGCTGCCCGAACAGCAGATCATGCTGCTGAACGTGCCGCTGTTCCACATCACGGGGTCCGTGCCGGTGCTGCTCGTCTCCATCGCCATCGGGCGCAAGCTCGTCATCATGTACAAATGGGACGCGGGCGAGGCGCTGAAGCAGATCGAGCGGGAGCGTGTCACCTATTTCGTCGGTGTGCCGACGATGAGCCTCGAAATGCTGCAGCATCCCGACAGGGAGAAATATGATCTGTCGACGCTCGTCGATATCGCGGCGGGTGGTGCCCCGCGCCCCGAAGAGCATGTGCGGCGCATCATGAAGGAAATGGGAAAAACCCCCGCCATCGGTTACGGACTGACAGAGACGAACGGCGTCGGGGCGGGCAATATCCGCGACAATTATCTGGCCAAGCCCAATTCCACCGGCCGCGCCTCGAAACCCATGGTCGAAATCGGCATTTTCGACGATGCGATGAACGCCGTTCCGCAAGGGGAACGGGGCGAGGTTTGCATCCGCTCGCCTGCGAATGTGCGCGGTTACTGGCGCAATCCGGAAGCCACGCGCGGCGCCTTCACGCCCGAAGGCTGGTTCCTGACGGGCGACATCGGTTATCTGGACGAGGACGGCTATCTCTATATTGTCGACCGCAAGAAGGACATTATCATCCGCGGCGGCGAGAATATCGCTGCGCAGGAAGTCGAAGCTGCCATCTATGCCCATCCCGCCGTTGCCGAATGCAGCGTCTTCGGTCTGCCCGACGACCGCATGGGCGAAGTCGTCGGGGCGGTCGTCTACCGCAAACCGGACGAGCAACTGGACCAGGATGCCTTGCGTGAATTCCTGAAGGACGATCTTGCCGCCTTCAAACTGCCAAAGCGAATCTGGTGGGCGGACGAACCGCTGCCAAAGCTGGGATCAGGCAAGACGGACAAGGTCACCCTGCGAAAGCATTATCAGTCCGTTCATGCGGGGGATGCGGATTAGGGTCGACGCTTTGCCCGTACCGTCGTTCCGGCGCGGGCCCGACCCCACATCCTTCGAAATGAATGGAGACAGCCTCGGGAAAAGTCCCGGGGCCCTCGCCGGATGACGAATTGTGCCAGTATTGCCGCTCAGTTTAGTCTGCTATGGTCGAGAAAATTTCTGGGAGAGAGATTATGGCCACCGCCCCCGCTGAAACCGCACCCGCACAATCCACGGCCGCCCCGCGCGCGACGTTCCGCGCCATGCAGGAAGGCACCGAAGCCGACTGGCAGATTATCGGCCGCGAACATGCGGTTCACCAGCAGACACGTCAGCCCGATGTCATCATGGAGCAGCTCGCCCGACTGGGCGACATGCAGGTCGGTTTTCGCGCGGACCAGCTGACACACAGCCTGATGTGCGCGACGCTGGCGCGCCGGTCGGGAGCAAGCCCGCAGGAAATCGTCGCTGCGCTCTGCCATGATCTTGGGAAGGCCATGTCGATCCCCAATCACGGCGCGATCGCGGCGGAAATCCTGCAGCCTTATGTGGACGATTACATCTACCACACGATCAAGTGGCACCAGCATTTCCAGGGCAAATATTATTACAACCATATGGGGCTTTCGACCTCCATGCGGGATCAGTTCAAGGACGAGGACTGGTATGACTTCGCCGTCAAACTGGTGGACGAATGGGACGCCCCCGCCTTTGACGACGAATTCGAATGCGACAGCCTGGAAAGCTTCCGCCCGGAAGTGACGGAAGTGTTCACCAAGCCGAAGAAAATGGCGGGCTGAAGAGAGTCAGGAGTTAGGAATGAGAAGCAGTGTTTCCGGTTTGATCTAATGCGAAATCCTATTTCGCAAACGTTGTCGCAGTCATGTGGCGGTGCAGAAAGTCCAGTAAGAGGCGATCATATTCCGGGCCCAGCATGACCAGTTTCGTCATACAGCCGTTCATACCATCCCATCCAGCGCCGAACAGCTGCGCTCTGTCCATGGCTACGGAAATCGATGGCGGTGACACCATAATTCTGCGCACCCAGCATTTAAGCAAGTTTGAAAAATTGCTGTCGACTGCCGCCATTGCCGCGAAGAAGTAACACGCATCCACTGCTGCGACCCGAAGAAGGCGCGAAACCGGATCAGATCTGTGTGCCATCGCGCGACTGAATCATACGCTGCCCTGAGAATGGGCCAGATTGATCTGACATGCAGGTATGACACGTCGAGCCGTTGAACGGCTTCACCAACTGGCCGACACCCATCCATAGGATTACCGCCAGCAATCCAGAGGCCATACCGGCCAACACTAAGATGGACATCAGCCAAATTGGCATGACCGCAGTCCTGCTGGAGCCCATCACCAGCCGCAGGATTTACCCTTGTTCTGTTCCTTCAGCCAGGTCTGTAGCGGTGCGAAATACGCGACCAGTGCTTCGCCGTTCATGTCGCGTGTGCCGGTAAAGGCTTCCAGCGCATCGGGCCAGGGTTTGGAGGCGCCCATTTCCAGCATGGCGTTCAGGCGCTGGCCGACCTCTTCGTTGTCATAGATGGAGCAGCGGTGCAGCGGCCCGGTCCAGCCGGCCTGTTCGCAGGCGGCCTTGTGGAACTGGAACTGCAAAAGGCGCGCCATGAAATAGCGCGTGTAGGGCGTGTTGCCGGGGACGTGATATTTCGCGCCGGGGTCAAAGGCGTCCGCCGGGCGCTCCACGGGCGGCATGATGCCCTGATATTCACGGCGCAGGTCGGTCCAGCTTTGTGTATATTCGTCAGCTGTGGTGTCGCCCGAAAAGACCTGCCAGCGCCATTTGTCGATCATCAGGCCAAAGGGCAGGAAGGCGACCTTGTCCATCGCCTGACGCAGCAGGAGGCCGATATCCTTGTCGGCGGCAGGGACGTTCTGCGCCGCCAGCAAATCGGTCTTCACCAGGTAGTCGGGTGTGACGCTCAGCGCGACCATGTCTCCGATGGCTTCGTGGAAGCCGTCATTGGCGCTGTTCTTGTAGAGAAACGGCTGGTCCTTGTAGGCGCGCTGGTAATAATTGTGGCCGAGTTCATGGTGCACGGTGACGAAGTCGTCGGCATTCACCTTCGTGCACATCTTGATGCGGATATCTTCCTCGTTGTCGAGGTCCCAGGCGGACGCATGACAGACGACCTCGCGGTCGCGCGGCGCGGTGATCTGGCTGCGTTCCCAGAAGGTTTCGGGCAGCTCCGCGAAGCCGAGAGAGGAGAAGAAATTCTCGCCGGTTTCGACGATCTTCTTCGGTGTGTAATCCTTGGCGACCAGCAGTTCGGTCAGGTCATAGCCGAGATCGCCCGCCCCCTCAGGCGCGACGATGTCATAGATATTGCCCCATTCCTGCGCCCACATATTGCCGAGCAGGTCGGCGCGGATGGGACCGGTCGCGGGCTGCACGTCGTCGCCATATTTCTCGTTCAGCTTTGTGCGGGTGTAGCAGTGGAGGTCGTCATAAAGCGGCTTCACTTCCTGCCAGTTGGCGTCCAGCATCGCGGCATAGGCGTCGGGGTCCATGTCATAGCCCGATCGCCACATCGCGCCTGTGTCGGCATAGCCAAGTTCGCGCGCGCCCGCGTTCGAGATTTCCACGAAGCGTTCGTAATCGGCGCGCATGGGCGCGCCGACCTCGTGCCAGCTCGTCCACATTTCCTGAAGGAGCGCGGGATCGCGCTCCGTTCCCATCAGCGCTTCAAGATCGTTGCCACGGGTTTCCTCACCCTTGTAGCGGCCCTTGCCCTTGCCATAGGCGCTGTTCATGCTCGTCAGCAGCGTCGACAGCTCATCCGCCGCGCCGGGCAGGTTGGGCGCTGGCGCGGTCAGCGACTGCCGCAGCATGTTGAGCTTGCGGTTGGTGTCATAGCTGAGGCCCTGAACATCGGCATATTTCGCCGCTTCATTGGCAAGTTCAACAGCCGCCTTGGTATATTCAGCGCCCGCCCGCGCGGCGAGATAGTCCGTATCGACGGTGATGTTGGTGGCGTTCGCCCAGGCGGCCTTGCCCGCATAGACGCTGAGATCGGCGAGGCGTTCCTCGGCGCGCTTGACGAAGGCATCCGCATCCGCCGCGGTTGGGACGGCCATTTCGGCCTTTTCCCCGTGATGATCGGCATAGGCTGCGGTTGCAGACATCAGCGAAATGGCAATCGCGGTGGCGGAAATCTGTTTCAACACTTTCGAATACTCCCTGATATTCCTGTTCGTGGGCCGGTTGTGGCGGCGAAACGGGGTCAGCGTCAAGCGGAGAGGAACGCCGCCAGCTTGTCTCCGAATTCCGGCTTCGAGACGCAGGACATGTGATTGCCCGGAAAGCTTTCGAATGCGGCACCCGGCATCAGCGCGGCAAGCCTTTGCGCGTCGGCGAAATAACGGTCTTCGGTGGCGCAGAGAACCAGCGCGGGCGTATCGATCGCGGCGATATCGGCTTCAGCCGCGTTAACCTGCGCGCGGAGAAGGTGGAGGGCCGCATCGGGGTCGACCTTGTTGGTCTTCATGAACTGCACGGCGAAATACTCGTCGCTGCCCCTTGGATGCTCGTCGCGCCGCTCGACGACGTCAATAAACCAGTCCGTACCGGATTGCTGATCGGCAATGCCCTTCAGACCCATGCCGCAAATGGCGAGACGGCGCGGGGCAAGCCCTTCGATGGCGGACAGGACGGCCGTTCGCCCCCCAAGCGAGAACCCCGCCAGATCATAGTCGTCAAGGGCCAGATGCTCGGTCCATTCCATCACGTCGAGCGCAAGGATGTTCGCGGGCCAGCGCGCCGCGTCTTCGGGCGCGCCGCTGTCGCCATGCGCCCGAAAATCCAGCATCATTGGCCTCAATCCCGCCTCGACGAGGCGCTGCGCCGTGCCGAACTTGATCCAGTTGACATATGCGTTCGAGAACAGGCCGTGAAGGAGCAGGACGGGCCGCCCCTTTCCCATTTCGTGCCAGACGAGCCGGGTACCGTCGCTGGTTTCGAAGTCGTGCGTTGTGGCGGATATGGTGTCAGGCATTCTTGATGCTCATGCCACCATCGACGGGGATCACCGCGCCGGTCAGAAAGCTCATGGCAGGCAGAACGCAGTTCAGGGTCATGTGCGCGACCTCCTCCGGTATGCCATAGCGACGCAGAGGCACGCGGCGCTTGGCGTAGATCGTCTTATGCTCGTCGGGAATCGCTTCGGTGATGCCGGTAACGACCGGGCCGGGGCAGATGCAGTTGACGGTGATTCCTTCCCGCCCAAGATCGACCGCAAGGCCGCGCGTCAGGCCGATGACACCATGCTTCGCCGCGACATAGGGGCTATTGCCGGGCGTCGCGCCCAGCCCTTCGGTAGAGGCGATGTTGACGATGCGGGGATGTTTGGCCTTGCGAAGATGGGGCAGGGCGGCGCGGATCATGCGCTGGTGCGCGGTCAGCATGACGGCGAGGGAGGCGTCCCAGGCATCCTCATAGGCCTCTTGCGCGACGTCGGCCGGGATGGCGAAGCCGGCATTGTTGACCAGGATGTCGATACCGCCAAAGGCTGCGGCGATGTCCGCGACAATGGAGGCGATTGCATGGCGGTCGGACACATCGAGTGACCAGGCCCGGGCCGAACCGGGCAGGCCCGCCGCCGCGATCTCCTCCACCACGGCGTCGCAGGCATCCTGCTTCAGGTCGGTGACGGCGACATGCGCGCCCTCCGCGGCGAACAGATGCGCGGTGGCGCGGCCCATACCGCTGGCCGCGCCGGTGACAATGGCGGTCTTTCCGGCAATGGAGCGGCTAAGCGGCTGGTAAGGGGCTAGGGTCAAGGCGCGGCTTCCTCATATGTGCGTTTCGTCAGCCCCGCCTGTTTCATGCGCCACAGGGCAAGGTCAATGCGGTCCTGCCCGAAAAACGGTTCGCTATCGAAAACAAGCGTTGGTACGCCCCAATGGCCGACCGCCTCGAGTGCCATCTGGTTCTCACCAATTTCCATATCCAGCCTTTCGGCATCTTCCTCGGCCTCCGCATCTATCGCGTCCCAATCGACGTCAGCGCGGGCGGCCGCGCGCTCCAGGTGATCGCCCTCGTTCCAGCGGACCTTCCCCTCCCAGATAAGGCGCGAGGCCTCGTCGGCGAACGCAAGGCCGCGTCCCCGGCGCGCGGCGGCCTGGCCAAGGCGGGTCAGGCGGTGAATATATGGCTGTTTCGCGGCAATCTTGCGGGTCTTCACATCCTGCACGATGGGGTCGGGATTGGGCGCACCCATTTCAATGCCGAGATATTGCGCCAGGCGCCGGACGTCGCGCACGACATAGCCCAGCCAGGCGGGATGGTTCTTCTCAAAGAATTGCGGATCGCGGATGGCGAGCGGATAGACCGGGCGCAGCTGCACGGTCAGCTGATATTCGGTCTGGATTTGGCGCCAGCGCCGGGTCGCGAGAAAGCTGTAGGGCGAACGGAAAGACCAGTAGAGATCGGCGGTGAGGGCGGTCATGCCGGGACCCTACGCCCTTTTGCGGACCGCGTCACGGACAGAGGCGGCGGACGCGGCGACGACCGCGCCGGCGCATGCCAGCGCCATGTCCTTCTGAGCGTCCCAAAAGTCGCCCTGCTGCCCGTTATAGCGCTCGGCATTGCCGCCCATCACGAGCGTCAGCAACCATTCGAAAATCTCGTAGAGCGCGGACAGGGCGAGAATGAAGCCGATCGCTGAAATCAGCGCGGATGCGCGCGTTCGGGCACGGTGAATTTGCAGCCATTCCGCCAGTGGCGGAACGAGGAGAAGACCGAAGGCGAAATGGACGAGGCGGTCATAATGGTTGCGGTTCCAATCCATCGCCTCGCTCAGCCCAGTGCCAAAGATGGCATCCGTCCAGTGGTCATAGGGAACATAGGAATAGATATAGCGCCCACCGAGCGTGTGCAGGGCGAGAAAGGCGGCGAGGAGCGCCACGCTGGTTGTCGAAAGCGGCCAGCGCGCAAGCAGCCAGGGCGCTGGGAGAATGAGGAGCAGTGTCGGGATGTGCTGCATCCACGCCATGTCCGGGTAAGGCTGATCGATCTGCGCCGCTGCCAGGATGAGAATCATCACGGCGAGGATGACATACTGGGTGCGCGGGAGGGCAGGCATGTCCCCGTCCTATCGCGCGGTCCGGGAAACGAAAGCCCCTGTCCACCGCGCCGCAGGGCGAGGCGACCAGCCGGCTAAGGGCACAACGAAAAGGATGTCGGCGCTGGCGGTGCGCTACCCCTTCTTCAGCTGTTTCCGGCCCAGCAGTTCCGCGATCTGCACGGCGTTGAGCGCTGCGCCTTTCCTGAGATTATCGCTGACGCACCAGAGGTTTAGGCCGTTCTTGACCGTAGGGTCCTTGCGCAGGCGGCTGATATAGGTGGCATATTCGCCGACACATTCGACGGGGGTGACGTAACCGCCATCCTCGCGCTTGTCGACGACCATGATCCCTGGCGCCTTGCGCAGGATTTCGCGGGCGTCTTTCGCGCTCAGCGGGTCGTGGAACTCGATATTGATCGATTCCGAATGGCCGACGAAGACCGGGACGCGAACGCAGGTCGCGGTCAGTTCAATATCGGGCGACAGGATCTTGTGCGTTTCGCGCACCATCTTCTGTTCTTCCTTGGTCGATCCGTCGTCAAGAAAGCTGTCGATATGGGGGATGCAGTTGAAGGCGATCTGCTTGGTGAAAACATGATTTTCCTTGGGGTCGCCAACGAAAATCGCGCGGGTCTGGGTGAAAAGCTCGTCCATCGCCTCCTTCCCCGCGCCTGATACCGACTGATAGGTCGACACGACGACGCGCTTGATCTTCGCGGCGTCGTGCAGCGGCTTCAGCGCAACGACCATCTGCGCCGTGGAGCAGTTGGGATTGGCGATGATGTTCCTTTTCATTTTCGAAATCGCGTCCGGATTCACCTCAGGCACGATCAGCGGAACATCGGGGTCCATCCGGTAGAGCGAACTATTGTCGATGACGACGCAGCCCGCCGCGGCGGCGCGTGGGGCATGGATCTTCGTTGGCCCGCTGCCCGCTGCGAACAGCGCAATGTCATAGCCCGCAAAATCGAAATGCTCGATCGACTGGACCTTCAGTTCCTTGCCGGTATCGCCGAAATCGATCAGGCGACCCTGGCTGGCGGGGCTGGCGACAGCGGTCAGCTCGTCGAGCGGAAATCCCCGCTCCCCCAGGATGTTCAGCATTTCGCGCCCGACATTGCCGGTCGCGCCGACGACGGCGACGCGGTAACCCATGATCGATATCCTTCGTAATCTGTTCGGGTGTGCTTATGTGCCGCGCCGTGCTGCGATGCAACATGCGGAACGAAATGGCGCGCGTTCCTTTCCTTTGAAATAGACAAGGAAGGCGTTTTTCATGGGTGAGATGTTGAGCGCGGCCCGGTCGCGCATGCACCGTGCCGCCGCACATGTGCGTGTGGCGGACGAACTGGTGACAGCGGCTGGATTATCCGACCGAGACGCTGGCGGCGTCGATACCGCTGCGCCGCGACGATGGCACATTGCTGCAGCTGAAGGCGTGGCGCTGCCGCTACGATTCCACATTGGGTCCAACGAAGGGCGGAATCCGCTTTCACCAGAGCGTGACGCAGGACGAGGTCCAGACGCTCGCCTTTCTGATGAGCATGAAATGCGCGCTGATGGGCCTGCCGTTTGGCGGCGGAAAGGGCGGCGTGCAGGTGGATGCGTCCAGACCTCAGCCTGCTGGAAAAGGAGACGGCTGTCGCGCGGAGCTGGGTGCGCCACTTCGCCCGCATTCTGGGCCCGGACCGTGACGTGCCCGCGCCCGATGTGGCGACCGGTGAGCAGGAAATGGCCTGGATGTCGGACGAGTATAATGACCTGCTCGGCGGCATCTATCCCGCCGCCTTCACGGGCAAGCCCGTTGCGCTGGGCGGTATCGCCGGACGCACGCCCGCGACCGGACGCGGCGCACTGATCGCGCTGGAGGCTGTGCGCCACAAGCTGGATCTGCCACCGGGCGGGCTCGATATCGCCGTGCAGGGATTTGGCAATGCCGGATCGTGGTTTGCGCGCGCCGCGGTGGATGCCGGGCACCGGATCGTGGCCGTCTCGGACTCGTCGGGAATGATTTCGCATGAAGAGGGGCTCGCCATCGACGCGCTTTCAAAGGCGAAGGCGGATGGCGGGTCCGTGACCGATCTCGACCAGAAAGGTGTCCAAAGTCGCTGAAATCGGGTGACCGGATCATCTGGGCAAAGTGCGATGTGCTGGCCTTGCCGCGCTTGGCGACGTGGTAACGTCCGGACAATGCGGGCGACCTGAATTGCAAGGCCGTGCTGGAAATCGCCAATGGACCGATCGAGCCCGCAGCGGACGAGGCGCTGCGGAAGGCGGGGATCGAGGTGATCCCGGACATTCTCGCCAATGGCGGCGGCGTGACGATCAGCCATGCGGAATGGGTGCAGGGACGGCAGGGCCTCGACTGGGACGAGGGCCGGTGTCGCGATTATCTCGAAACGAAAATGCAGACGGCCGCGCGAGGCGTCGTCAGGATGATGGACGAGCACGACCTCGACATGCGGACCGCGGCTTACGCGGTCGCCATGGTGAGGATATGCGAGGCGATTTCCGCGCGCGGGACCGCTGCGGACTTCGCGGCCTAGGACGCCTTAGCATGAAAATCCGTCACCCCGGACCATGTCCGGGGTGACAGCCTTGTTGACATGAAGGGAAGCTCTTACCGCTCCTCGACGGGCAGGCCGATGTCCGTCAGCTGCGGCCGGACCTCGCTGGCGTCGCCGACGATCACCCAGAGCAGTTTGTCAGGGTCGATTTCCGCTTTGGCAGCAGCGGCAACCGTATCGCTGTCCAGCGCGGACAGCTTCGCCGCGTAGCTTTCCTGATAGTCGTCCGGGCGGCCATATTTGGCGTTGGACATGATCGCGCCAAGAACACTACCCGCACTTTCATAGGCGCCGGGCAGGCGGCCGGACAGGAAGGCCGTCGTGTCGGCGGTTTCCTTCGCGGTGATGGGTGCCTTCCCGACATATTCCGTGATTTCGCGGCGGATTTCCTTCAGGCTGTCGCCCGTCTTGTCGGTCTGGACAGGCGCGCGAACCAGGAACGGCATCTGTTCC
This sequence comes from uncultured Alphaproteobacteria bacterium, assembly GCA_963710205.1. Classification (GTDB taxonomy): domain Bacteria; phylum Pseudomonadota; class Alphaproteobacteria; order Sphingomonadales; family Sphingomonadaceae; genus Pacificimonas. Next base: position 63,722 of record CAVPZG010000005.1, read on the forward strand.
TTGGCAGTCAGCGTGCGGGCGCTGACGCCATAGCTCCAGCCCTTGTCCTCGCGCAGGTTCATATTCATGCGTGACGTGAAGATCCCGCCCAGTGGATACATGGCGACCGAAAGGGCCTCGTTGTCGTCGGTCCCCTTCGCCGCCAGCGGATAGCCGGCAAAGATATAGCTTTGCGGGCTGCCGGGCCGATCTACGAGGATGATCTTCGACGCGGACGGCGGCGCGACGGTCGTGAAGAGCTTCGTACCCTTCACCGGACTGCCCGCTTCCCATTTGCCAAAGCGCGCCTCCAGCATCGGCGTGATCTCGGCAAGGGTGGTGTCGCCGACGACGAAGATGGCGGCATTATCGGGGCGCAGCCAGCTATCGTGGAAGCTGACCAGGTCGGCGCGGGTTACGCTGGTGACGCCTTCGGTCGTCCCCGTTCCGGTCAGCGGCGCACCATAGGGATGCGTGTCGCCGTAGATGAGCGGCGGCAGGGTGCGGAGCGCAAGGCTGGCGGGGTCCTGCACTTCCGCGTCGATGGCGGCAAGCTGGATGTTGCGGACGCGCGACAGCTCAGCCTCGTCGAAAGCCGGGTTCTTCACGATATCGGCAAAGAGATCGAGGCTTTCATCCAGATTGGTGGCGAGCGCCGACAGGCTGAGCGTCGTCACGTCGAGATCGCTCTCGGCGCTTATGGACGCGCCGAGCCGTTCCTCTTCCTCGACGATTTCGATGGCGGATTTCGATGTCGTGCCCTCATCGAGCAGCGCCAGCGCAAGCGCCTGCGTGCCCAGCTTGTCCTTTGGATCGGCGGCGTCACCGGCGTCGAAGGCAATGGCGATGTCCACGGTGGGGACAGCGGCGCGGCGGGCGAAGGTGACGGGGATGCCGTTCGACAGCGTGGCCCGCTCCACATCGGGGAAATCGAGCGCGGGCAGAGCACCGACAGCCGGAATCGTCGATCGGTCTATGCCGCTGCCACTGGCCGCGAGTTGACCGACCGGGAAAACGGTCAGTTCGTAAACGCCGTCGTTCAGCCAGCGGTTCGCGGCCTCCTGCACTGCGGCCGGCGTCGCCTGAACATAGTCGTTCAGGTCCTTCTTGAATTTGTGCGGATCGTCCGAATAGACCTCGCCCTCCGCCAGGGTTACGGCCTTGCCGCCGAAGCCGCCGACATTTTCCAGCCCGCGAATGGTGCTGGACACGACCCGCATGGCGATACGCTCGACTTCGTCCTTCGTGGGCCCATCCTTCAGGAAGCGTGCGATTTCCTCGTCGATGGCAGCAGAGACGCGTGCAGGGTCGACGCCGGGTTTGACGTCGGCCTGGATAAAGGAAATGCCGACGGCCTCCAGCGGCAGGTTGCCGCCATCCACCGAGACGGCGATCTGTTCATCGCGGACCAGGCGCTTGTAAAGGCGTGAGGACGTGCCGCCCGCCATGATCGCCGTGGCCACGTCGAGCTCGCGCGTGTCGTCATTGTCGAGACCGGGGATGGCCCAGTTCTTGTAGACACGGGCATTGGCAACCTGGTCTTCCATGACTTCGCGGACCGGCATGCTGCGTTCGGGTATCCAGGTTTCCAGCCGCTGCGGCAGGGCCGGACCGGGTGCGATATCCCCGAAATATTTCTCCATCAGCGGCCGGGCCGTGGCCGCATCGATGTCGCCGGCAAGGACGACGACGGCGTTATTGGGGCCATACCAGGTTTTGAACCACTCCTGCACGTCCTCCATGCTGGCGGCGTCGAGATCGGCCATCGAGCCGATGGTGGAATGGCGATAGGGATGCCCCTCTGGAAACAGCCCCTCCAATATGCGGTAGAAGGTCTTGCCGTAGGGCTGATTGTCGCCCTGCCGCTTCTCGTTCTGAACGACGCCGCGCTGACTATCCAGCTTCTCCTGCGTCACGGCACCGAGAAGGTGGCCCATACGGTCGGATTCCAGAAACAGAATTCGCTCGAGCGCGGGCGTCGGCACATTCTGGAAATAGTTGGTGCGGTCGAAGAAGGTCGTACCGTTATAGGCCGTCGCGCCCATGGCCTGCAGTTCCTCGAACCATTCGCCGTCGGCATGTTCCGACCCGTTGAACATCAGATGTTCGAACAGGTGGGCAAAGCCCGTCTTCCCCTCGGGCTCGTCCTTCGATCCGACATGATACCAGACGCTGACAGCGACGATCGGCGCCTTGCGGTCCGTGTGGGTGATGACGGTAAGACCGTTGGAAAGCGTGAACTTTTCGTAGGGAATATCGACCGAGGCGACGAGCTCTGGCGAGGGACCGGCCGCAAGGGCTGGCGTGACGGTAAGCGAAATGGCGGCGGCCGCTGCTGCGGCGAGAAGGATCGGTTTCATGTTGCCCCTTACGGTAGAAAGATGGGATTTCCTCCTGCTGTAAGGACGCCCTGCCGCGATGCCAAGTGACTTGCCCGGTTTCGCCACTCCGCCTAGAGCGCGCGTTCTATGGCACGGATCGTAATGAAATTCGGCGGCACGTCGATGGCGGGGCTAGAGCGCATTCGCGCTGCCGCCACGCGTGTGAAGCGCGAAGTTGACGCGGGCAACGAGGTTGCCGTGGTGGTGTCGGCAATGGCGGGCGAAACGGACCGGCTCGTCGGCTTTGTGAAGGAGGCCGCGCCGCTGCACGACACCAGCGAATATGATGTCGTGGTGTCCTCGGGCGAACAGGTGACGGCGGGGCTGCTCGCTATCGTTTTGCAGTCGATGGGCGTGCGGGCGCGGTCATGGCTTGGCTGGCAGCTGCCGCTGGAAACGAGCGGCACGCATGCGAGCGCGCGCATCCGGGGCATGAAATCGGAGGCGATTTCGGCCTCCCTTTCGGAAGGCGTCGTGGCGACCATTCCGGGTTTTCAGGGCATGGCGGATACGGGCCGCGTGACAACGCTGGGGCGGGGCGGGTCCGACACATCCGCCGTTGCGGTCGCCGCTGCGCTGAAGGCGGACCGCTGCGATATCTATACCGATGTCGACGGCGTTTATACGACCGACCCGCGTATCGTGCCCGCCGCACGGAAGCTCGACCAGATCACCTTTGAGGAGATGCTGGAACTGGCGTCGGTGGGCGCGAAGGTGCTGCAGACGCGGTCGGTCGAACTTGCCATGAAGGAAAAGGTGAAGCTGCGGGTCTTGAGCAGCTTCAAGGACGTGCCGGGAACAGACATTGTCGACGAGGACCAACTGATGGAAGACCAGCTGATTACGGGCATCGCCTATAACCGCAACGAGGCGGAGGTGACGCTGACCCGCGTGGCTGACAAGCCGGGCGCGGTGGCGGAAATTTTCAAGCCGCTGGCCGCAGCTGAAGTCAATGTGGACATGATCATCCAGAATATCGCGGACGCCGAAGGGCGCACGGACGTGACCTTCACCGTGCCGCGTACGGAAATCCCGCGCGTCATGGAGCTATTGAAGGACGCCAAGACGGCGGTGGGCTACGACAATCTGAGCTACAACGACAAGGTGGCAAAGGTGTCGGTGGTCGGTGTCGGCATGCGAAGCCATACGGGCGTCGCCGCGACGATGTTCTCGGCGCTGGGCGAGCGCGGCATCAATATCGAATCCATCACGACGTCGGAGATCAAGATTTCCGTGCTGATCGCCGAGGAATATACCGAGCTTGCCGTGCGCGTGCTGCATTCGGCCTATGGCCTCGATGCCGAGGAAGCGGCGTGAGCCATCCCCACCTGTCCGCAGCCATGCAGCGCGGCACCGATTTCCTCGGTTCGAAATATGCCATCATGGGCGGGGCGATGTCGTGGGTTTCTGAGCGGAACCTTGTCAGCGCGATTTCCAATGCGGGCGGCTTTGGCATGATCGCCTGCGGGGCGATGGAGCCCGAAATGCTGGAGCGCGAAATTGCCGAAACGGCGAAGCGCACGGACAAGCCGTTCGGCGTCAACCTGATTACCATGCATCCGGCGCTGTTCGAGCTGATCGACGTCTGCGCGCAGGCCGGTGTCAGCCACATTGCGTTGGCGGGCGGGTTGCCGCCAAAGGGGTCCATCGACGCCATAAAGGGTGAAGGCGGCGCGAAGCTGATCTGCTTCGCCCCGGCGCTGTCGCTGGCAAAGAAACTGGTGCGGTCTGGCGTCGATGCGCTGGTCGTCGAGGGCATGGAGGCGGGCGGGCATATCGGGCCGGTGTCGACCACCGTGCTGGCGCAGGAGATCCTGCCAGAGGTGACCGATGTGCCGATCTTCGTCGCGGGCGGTATCGGCCGCGGCCGGGCCATCGCGGCGTTTCTGGACATGGGCGCGGCGGGCGTGCAGCTGGGGACGCGGTTCGTCTGCGCGCATGAATCGATCGCACATGAGAACTTCAAGAAGGCCTTCATCCGCGCCTCTGCCCGCGATGCGATCACCAGCGTGCAGCTGGACAGCCGCCTGCCCGTGATTCCGGTGCGCGCCCTCAAGAACAGGGCCTCGGAAGAATTCACCGCCAAACAGCGTGATGTCGCCGGGCAATTGGACCGCCAGGAAGTCCAGATGATGGAGGCGCAGCTCCAGATCGAACATTACTGGGCAGGCGCGCTGCGCCGCGCGGTCATCGACGGCGATGTGGAAACCGGATCGGTCATGGCGGGGCAGAGCGTCGGCATGGTGAAGGGGGAAGCCTCCACCGCCGACATCATCGCCGAGCTGGTGGATGAAGCGGAAGCCGCGCTCGCATCCTGACCCGGACGCGAACCCGTTCATGACAATTGGATGATGCGGAGTCATCCGTTACGACAAGGTAACGTCATCCAAACATCGTCAAACTGAACCCATGACGTCACGTCCCGGCGGCAAATCCCCGCTTGCAACAAAGCAAGAGAGGGATGTGACAGATGAAACCGGAAATCTTCAATATCGGGCGGCGCGGGCTTCTGAAGAGCACGGGCGGCGTTGCGGCGACCGCCATGCTGGCGGGCCCGATGAGCATGCTGTTCGCAACCAATGCCAATGCGGCGGCGAGCCTCGGAAAAAGCCCCTATGGACCGCTGTTTCCGACCGCTGACCTCGAAACCGGTCTTGAACTCCTGAAGCTGCCGCGCGGCTTCACTTACCGCACGATGAGCTGGACGGGCGACCTGATGACCGACGGGAAGCCGGTCCATCGCGGTCATGATGGCATGGGCGCGATTGCCATCGGGAGCGGCCGCAGCCAGAAAATCGTCCTGATCCGCAACCACGAGCGCGGGCCGGACGAAGAGTTCGGCATCCTCGGCGCGCCCGGTCAGTATGATACCAATATCAACGGCGGTTCGACCGTGCCAAATTCGGGCGGCAACACCAATGTCGTCCTGCAGCGCGGCCGCTATCTGGAGACGCAGCCGTCGCTGGGCGGCACGGTCCGCAACTGCGCCGGCGGGACGACGCCGTGGGGCAGCTGGCTAAGCTGCGAGGAAACCCTGAACGTCAATGCCAATGGCAATATCAAGCATGGCTATGTCTTCGAAGTGACGACCGACCCCACGAAAACGACCGGCAACCCGATCGTCGAAATGGGCCGAATGCCGCACGAAGCCGTTTGCGTCGATCCCGTCACGGGCTTCGTCTACGAAACGGAAGACAATCGCAATTTCGCCGGGCTCTACAAGTTCGAGCCGACCGACACCTCTGGCCGCATCGGCAGCCTCGAACAGGGCGGCGCGCTCTACATGGCGAAGGCGGTTGGCGAGACCAACGCGCTTCTGCTGACGCCGAAAATCGGCGATCGTTATGATCTGGAATGGGTGCTGATCGAGGATCCCGACGCGGACCCTCAGGGCGTGACGGTCACGAACGGCAGCACCACCTATTCGGGCGGCGCGTCCGGTCCCTTCGCGCAGGGGCTGGCGCAGGGCGGACTGGTGATGAGCCGCGGCGAAGGTGCATGGACCGGCCCCGACGGGCTGCTCTACTTTGTCGATACGAGCGCGGGCTTCGCCAGCGATGGCCGCCCCGGACGCGGTGACGGTGCGGTCTGGGTCTATGACCCGGCGGCGCAGGTGCTGGAATGTATCTACGCGTCCGAAGCGGGCGTTGCCGGCAACAATCCCGACAACATCACCGTAAGCCCGCGCGGCGGCATTCTCCTTTGCGAGGATGGCGGCGGCGTCACGGACGAATTCGGCTTTGGCGAGCGCCTGCTTGGCCTGTTGCCCAGTGGACAGGCCTATCCGTTCTGCAAGAACAACATCGTCATCTCCGACAGCGATCTTGCGACTGCCGGCAAATCGACGACGCTTCTTTCAGGCGGCGATTACCGCGACCGGGAATGGGCGGGTGCCTGCTTCGATCCCACGGGCCGCATCCTGTTCGTCAACATCCAGACCCCGGGCATCACCTTCGCGATCTCCGGTCCCTGGCAGCGCGGGACGCTGTGAGGGAACCGGCATCGCTGCCCGGACCATGGCGGGGCGGACCACCTTCCCCCAAGCGGCTTCCGCCTCGCCACCTTCAATTTTGAAAAAGGAAACAATGACATGATGAAATTCCTGATTGCCGCGGGCGTCGCCGCGACATTTCTTTCCGCCCCTTCCAGCGCGCTTGTCGTGTCGACAGGCAGCACGCCCTCAGGCAACGATGTCGACACCTCGCTGAGCGGCTCTGGAATCCTTTCGGCGGATGTCGACTTCAACAGCTTCACCAGCGCCACGTCGCGCGTCGTTCTGGATGTGCTGTTGGAGGAGGGCGATGTCGGACCAGAACTGGCTTTCAACGGCATCATCGACAATTTCGGCGCTGAGAACCTGCGCGATGTGACCCTCACCCTGGACGGCGCGACCTTTTCCCTGATTGGATCTGTCGTCCCGCTTTTCTCGGCGGGCGAAACGCTGATGGGCGAAGCGGGCGATGCCATATTCTCCGTCATGTTCGGTGATGGCGGCGAGCCCGTGGGTGTCGATTTCGGCGATACCGGTTTTGGTGGCACGAATTTTGGCATCGACATCTCGGGTCTTGTTGCCGGCGACAGCTTCACCCTCACCATCGACGCCGCGCAGGATGTGCCCGCGCCCGCGGCGCTGTCGCTGCTGCTTCTCGGCCTTGGCGGTCTGGCCGCCGCGCGCGGAAAGACCGTTCGCGCATAAGCTCGACCCGCGTCCCTGCCTGCACGCGAAAGGGCAGGGACGCGAAAAGGGTGACCCGGCGCGATCAGCGCATTCCCCCGGCCCGCCCTGTCTGCTAGGCTCGCAAGCATGAATGCTCCGGCGCAGATTTCGGCGGGTGCGGCGGCGCGGGACATCCTGCGGCGGCTGCACGAAGTCATGGCGAGCCGCGCGAACGCGCAGGCTAAGCTCAACCGCGTTGTCAAGATCATCGCCAAATCGCTGTCCAGCGAGGTCTGCTCCATCTACCTCCTGAGGGATGGCGTGCTGGAACTGTTCGCCACGCAGGGCCTTGCGCAGTCCGCCGTGCATGTGACCCGCCTCGCCATCGGCGAGGGGCTGGTTGGCCAGATCGCGCTGCACAAGGAACCGCTCAACCTCGCCGAGGCGGCGGAACATCCGGAATTCGCGTATAAACCGGAAACCGGCGAGGAAATCTATCACAGCTTTGCCGGGGTGCCGATCATCCGGCAGGAAAATGCCGTCGGTGTCCTTGGTGTTCAGCATAGCGACCCGCGCGATTATGAGGATATCGAGATCGAGGCGCTGCAGACCGTCGCCATGGTCCTGGCGGAGCTGATCTCGGCGGCTGGTCTGATCGACGCCGGTAGCATGACAGCGGTGCGCGCGCACGAGGGGCCGCTAAGGCTGGAGGGGCTGAAGCTGGTCGAGGGCGTGGGCCGGGGGCGGGCCGTCTTCCATCAGCCGCGTGTCGTTATCGAACACACGGTCGCGGACGATGTCGAGGTCGAGAAGGAGCGGATCCGCAAGGCTTTCGAAGCCATGCGTACGCAAATCGACGGCATGATGGGCAAGGCGGAATTTGCAGCGCCCGGCGACCATGACGACATCCTCGAAACCTACAAGATGTTCGCCTATGACGAGGGCTGGATCCGCCGCATCACAGAGGCGATCGAAAGCGGCCTGACGGCAGAGGCGGGCATCGAGCGTGTGGCGCAGAAAACCCGCGCACGCCTAAGGAAGGCCAAGGATCCCTTCTTCGCCGAACGACTGCATGATCTCGATGACCTGTCGAACCGTCTGCTGCGTATCGTCTCCGGTCAGATGGGGACGGCGGCGCAGATGGGCATCCGGCGCGACACGATCCTGCTGGCGCGAAATCTCGGCCCCGCCGAGTTGCTGGAATATGACAAGAGATACCTGAAGGGTGTCGTCCTGGAAGAAGGCAGCCTGACCGCGCATGTCATCATCATCGCGCGGGCGATGGGCGTGCCCGTCCTGGGGCAGGTGAAGGATATTCGCGCTCAGATTGCCGAGGGCGACCCCTTGCTGATGGACGTCACGCGCGGCGCGCTGTTCGTGCGTCCGCCCGATGCTGTCGTGGACCAGTTCACCGAGCAGGTGGCGCTGAGGGCCAAGCGGCAGGCGGAATATGCCAAGCTGCGCGACAAGCCCGCCGTGACGACGGACGATATAGTGGTCAAGCTGCTGATGAATGCGGGCCTCCGGTCCGACATTCCCAATCTGGAAGAGACGGGCGCGGACGGCATCGGTCTGTTCCGCACGGAGTTCCAGTTTCTGGTTTCTGCCACGCTGCCGCGCCGGGAACGGCAGACGCAGCTTTATCAGGCAGTCCTGGAAGCCGCGGGTGAGAAGCCGGTCACGTTTCGCACCGTCGATATCGGCGGCGACAAGGCCGTGCCCTACATGGGCGACATGGCGAAGGAGGAAAATCCCGCCATGGGCTATCGGGCATTACGCCTGGCGCTTGACCGCAAGGGACTCATGAAGGCGCAGGCACGCGCCTTGCTGGAGGCGTCGGCGGGCCGCACGTTGCGCGTGATGTTTCCCATGGTTTCAGAACCCTGGGAATTCGCGCAGGCCAAGGCGATTGTCATGGAGCAGCTGGCGGCGCAGATGGCGCGCGGCAAAAAGCTGCCGACCGAGCTGAAATTCGGTGCGATGCTGGAGGTTCCCGCGCTGGGCGAAATGCTGGATATCTTCCTGCCGCAGGTGGATTTCCTCTCCATCGGCACAAATGATCTGGTACAGTTCCTGTTTGCGGCCGATCGCTCGCACCCTGTTCTGGCGGAACGGTATGACTGGTTGTCGCCCGCGGTTCTTCGCTTCCTGAAGCGTGTTGTCGATCAGGCAGACGATGCGGGCAAACCGGTGACGGTGTGCGGCGAAATGGGCGGGCGTCCGATCGCCGCGATGGCGCTGGTGGCGCTCGGTTACCGGCGGCTGTCCATCACGCCAGCCGGTATCGGCCCCGTGAAGGCCATGCTCCGCTCACTGGAATTAAAGCCGCTGGCGGGTGAGATGCGCCGCTGGCTGAAGGAAGGCCGCGACATCCGCTCCGAACTGATCCGCTGGGCAGACAAGCATAGCGTCAAGCTAGGCTAGCGCCCACGCGGTGGACTTAGCGTTGGGGAACATCCTCTTCTGACCCGATTGTGGTCGCTCCCGTATCCGGCAAAAAAGAGCGTGAAATGGAAGAGATAGAACCCTGAGTAGCGTCTGCATGCTGGCGAGGCCAATCTTTGCAGGGCTCACGGTCGGCTTGCTAGATGGTTATGTTGCTTTAGAAATAGGCGGCGATTCTGGATCATTCATCTCATAGCGCGTGATTTCTTGCTGAATATTCACCAGGAGACTGCAAGTATGTTCGGTACCGTCGCAGTATTTCATGATAACAGTCTTTCGGAGCTCCCGTCGGCCATCATCATGAGCCTGCTGGTGGCCGGCTTCTGGTCGATCGGGAAAGCGGCGGCGCACGTTGGCTATTACGCTGACCACGCGGAGGGCCTGCATTGATTTATGGCACAATGGCGACGTAGGCGCAGATCCGTAGATCTAGTCGCAGTCCCGAAATACGATTTCAGGCAATGGGCCGTTCCACTGACCGTGGCACGATAGCAGTTCGGTTCGATCGAGTGTGGTCGGAACGTTGCCGCCGAGTTAGCCGCGAGCGGCCAATTTGTTCCGACGCCGCATGGTTGACTGATATAGATAAAGGCTGAGCTGTGTTTATGGTCTCGGCTTGAGAGCAATCAGCGGGGTAGGCTGCACGGTTGGCAGCTATCGTTCGCTAATGTCCGCACACCACCAAATAGCCGCCACTCCAGCGTTACGTGCGTCAGTCGTCTTCCAGCGGCAGCGTCGGCGCTTTGCCGCCACCCAATTCTTCTTCCAGCGCGTCCGCGATGGGATCGAGCAGGCCCGCCGCTTTCAGCTCCGCTATGCCCGGGAGGTCGCGGCGGCTGGTAAGGCCGAAATGGGTAAGGAAGCCTGCGGTAGTCGCATAGAGAAGCGGGCGTCCCGGCGCCTCCCGCCGACCGGCCGGGCGGACCCAGCCGAGTTCCATCAGAACGTCGAGCGTGCCCTTTGACAGGGACACGCCGCGAATCTCCTCGACCTGCGCGCGGGTGACGGGCTCGTGATAGGCGATGACGGACAGGGTTTCGATGGCGGCGCGGGAGAGTTTGCGCGGGGCGTGGTCCTCGCGCCGCAGGATGTGCGACAGATCGGGCGCGGTCTGGAACAGCCATCGCTGTCCCCGCTCGACCAGATTGACGCCGCGCGCTTCGTAGGAGGCGGCCAGCTCCTCTAGCAGCGCCTTCACGGGTGCACCGTCCGGCAGGTGTGCGCCAATGGCGTCGAGGGTCAGCGGCTCTTCCGCAGCGAACAGCACGGCCTCGACCATGCGAAGTGTTTCCCCGGGCGAATCTTCGCTCATGCGCGTGCCCGGATGCGCAGGGGTTCGTCGGCACTGGGCTGGTCGAGGCTGACCTTTCCGGTGCGCGCCAGTTCAAGCGCGGCGACGAAGCTGGAGGCGATCACCGAGCGGCGATATTCGGGATCCTGCGTGTCGGGCAGGAAACTCTCCAGCACTGTCCAGTCCACCGCCTTGCCGATCACGTTCTCAAGCCAGCGGATCGCTTCCTCCAGCGAGAATACCGGGCGGCGGCTGACCGCATAGCTGACGGCCTTGCCGCGACCCGCCAGCGCGCCATAGGCCTGCATCAGGTCATAGAGCGAGCATTCCCAGTCGGCGCGCCTGACGCGGCTAAGGCCTTCCGGTGCGCCGCGTGAAAAGACATCCTCGCCCATCAGGTCGCGCGCGAAAAGCCGGGCGCCTGCCTCGCGCATGGCCTCCAGCCGCTGCAGGCGGAGTTGCAGCCGCAGCGCGAGTTCCTCCGCATCGGGTTCCTCGCTTTCTTCCTTTGGCAGCAGCAGCGCGGATTTCAGATAGGCGAGCCATGCGGCCATCACGAGATAGTCGGCGGCGAGTTCCAGACGCAGCTTTTTCGCCTCCGTGATGTAGATCAGATATTGCTCGGTCAGCTGCAGGATGGAAATCTGCGTCAGGTCGACCTTCTGCCGCCGCGCCAGTTGCAGCAGCAGGTCGAGCGGTCCTTCCCAGCCGTCAATGTCGAGGTTGAGCTGCTCCTCTCGCGTCGACGGGCGCATGTCGTCGAACAGCATCGTCATGCGTGCACGCATTCGAGGAGCTCGTCGCGGCGCGCGGCGGCATCCTCGAAAATGGCGGGGTCGGTTTCGGGCCAGTTCATGGCAGCTTCCAGACGGCTGGCAGCGTCTGTCGTCATGTCCGGTGCGGCGCCCGCCAGTGTCTGCGCTTCATCGAAATCGCCGGAACAGTGGAGGCAGACATCGCAGCCCGCAGCGAGTGCGGCGTTCATGCGCCCGGCCAGTCCGCCTTCGAGCGCGTCCATGCCAAGGTCGTCGCACATGAGCAGGCCGTCGAAGCCGATCTGCCCGCGGATGATTTCGTCGATCAGGCGCGAAGAGAGCGAGGCGCAGTGTTCGGGGTCGATGGCGTCATATCGAACATGGGCGGTCATTGCCATGGGCGCCGCCGACAGCCGCGCGAAAGGCAGAAAATCGGCCTGCAGCTCTTCGCGGCTGGCGCTCACAACCGGCAGCGACTCGTGGCTGTCCGCCTCTGCCCGGCCATGGCCGGGGATGTGCTTGACGATCGCGCAGATACCGCTTTCCCTCAAACCGCCCATAAGGGCAGCGCCCAGCGACGCCACCATGTTCGGGTCGCTGCCAAAGGCGCGGTCGCCGATAATGTCATGCGCGCCGGGTACGGGAACATCGAGCAGAGGCAGGCAATCCACGCTGATTCCGGCGGCGCGAAGGTCCTGACCGATGGCGATGCCGTGAAAACGCGCGGCCTCCAGCGCTGTCATGGGGGCCGTGTTCCACGCAGTGCCAAAGACGGCGGCGGGTGGATGCTGCCGCCAGTGCGGCGGGGTCAGCCGCTGGACGCGCCCGCCCTCCTGATCGATCAGGATTGGCAAACGGTCGCGGCCAGACAGGTCGCGAAGATCGTCGGTAAGGGCGCGTACCTGTTCGGGCGTGTCGATGTTGCGCGCGAACAGGATATATCCAGCTGGATCAGTCTCCTTGAAAAGCGCGCGTTCGTTGGGTGTCGGTTTGAGCCCGCCAAGCCCGACGATGAGAGGTATCATCGCCCCGGTCTCATCGTCCTGACCTCATGGAACGACGCAGCCTTCGCCCGCCGTTTTCAGCCGCGCGCAGATATCGTTGGCGGCGGCGCGGTCCGACGCCCCTTCGGCGCGCAGGCGGTAGAGCGTCTTGTCGCCGACGGTCACGGCCTGAACGGATTTCGACAGGGCGGCGACATAGGGATAGCGGCCGGAAATCTTGGCCCATGCCTCGTTCGCGGACGCGGGGGTCGAGAAGGCGCCGAGCTGTACGGCCGCGCTTCCCGTGACGACAGGGGCTGCGGTCGGTGCGGGCGTAACCGGTGCCTTTGGCTCCGGTTTCGGTTCAGGCTTGGGCTTCGGAGGCGGCGCGGCTTTCGGCACTTCCGCAGCGTTCGCCTTGGCCTGCGCCGCCTCCGCGATCAGGTCACGGGGAGGGCCGTCGGCATTGCCCGTTCCCACCGGCGGCACGACGGGAACGGGAACTTCTGGCAGCCGATCCGTCGCGACCTCGCCGGGCAGGGCATTGCCCTCCGCAACGCTATGCATGGCGAGTTCATCCTCGGCCAGCGCCATGCCGCCGGGATCGTCCGGTGCGATCCGGTAGGGGCCTTCAGGCGCCTGAACCAGCGGAATGTCGCCGCCCTGCGGAATTTCAATATCGCCGCCGCCAAACTGGTCGGCGACCCACCAGAGAAGGCCGATCACGACGGCGATCGTGATACCGCCGACAATGATGGCCTTTCTTGTCAGAAAACCGCCGCCATCGGAATATTCCAGTTCGGCAGGCTCCAGCCAGGGCAGGTCTTCGCCGGGTGTGTCCTCATAGTCGGCGTCGGCGCGCATATTGGCCATCCTTCACATCTCCTCGGCAGGGTCGACGCCCATCAGGACGAGGCCGCTGGCGATAACCTGCCCGACCGCGCGGGCAAGTGCCAGCCTTGCCTGTGTCTGTTCAGGCTTCTCGGGCAGAAAAAAACGAAGCTGCGGGTCGTCATTGCCGCGGTTGTAATTGGCATGGAAAGCTGCTGCCAGATCGCCGAGATAAAAGGCGACGCGGTGCGGTTCGCGTGCCGTGGCGGCCAGCTGGACGATGCGCGGCCATTGGACCGCCTGCTTCAAGAGCGCCATGTCGGTTTCGTCGAGATGGGCGAGTGTCGATTCTGTCGCGGGGGCGTCCTCAATCCCCGCATCCGCCGCCTTGCGCCGCATCGACTGAATACGGGCATGGGCATATTGCACATAGAAGACGGGATTGTCCTTCGACTGTTCGACGACCTTGGCAAAGTCGAAATCGAGCGGCGCGTCGGCGCGGCGCGTCAGCATGATGAAGCGGACGGCATCCTTGCCGACCTCCTCCACGACCTCGGCAAGAGTGACGAAATTGCCGGAGCGTTTCGACATCTTCACGGGTTCCCCCGCGCGGAACAGGCGCACCATCTGCACAAGGATGACGTCGAGCGGCACTTTGCCCTCCGTCAGGGCCTCGACGGCGGCCTTGATGCGCTTGACGGTCCCGGCATGGTCCGCGCCCCAGATGTTGATCAGCTCGGCGGCGCTTTGCGACTTCTGCAGATGATAGGCCGCGTCCGCGCCGAAATAGGTCCAGCTGCCGTCGGACTTTTTCAGCGGGCGGTCGACATCGTCGCCAAAATCGGACGCGCGGAACAGGGTGAGTTCGACAGGTTCCCAGTCGTCCGGCAGTTCGCCCTTTGGCGGGTCCAGAACGCCCTCATAGACATGACCCTGCGCGCGCAGCTTCGCTTCCGCGGCATCGACGGCCCCCGCCTGCTGCAAGGCCCATTCCGAGGCGAATATGTCATGATGAATGCCAAGCAGCGCAAGATCGGCGCGGATAAGGTCCATCATCGCCCCGACGGCGCGTTCGCGGAAGATCAGCAGCCAGTCCTCCTCCGGCGCGGTGACATAACGGTCGCCATATTCGTCCGAGAGGGCCCTGCCGATCGGGATCAGATAGTCGCCCGGATAGAGCCCGTCCGGAATATCGCCGATATCCTCACCCAGGGCCTCGCGGTAGCGCAGATGTACGGAGCGGGCGAGCGTATCGACCTGTCCGCCCGCATCGTTGACATAGTATTCGCGCGTCACCTCATGTCCGGCGAAGGCGAGCAGACTGGCCATCGCATCGCCAATCACGGCACCCCGGCAATGGCCCATATGCATGGGACCCGTGGGATTGGCACTGACATATTCAACATTCACGCGCCTGCCCGCGCCCGCATTGGAGCGCCCGTAATCCCGGCCCGCCGCATCGATACCCTGCAGTTCCGCAAGCCAGACTGACGGCGCGAGGCGGATGTTGATGAAACCCGGCCCGGCAATTTCCACGCCCTCGACGCCGTCTGTGGCCATCAGGTGCGGCTTCAGCGCCTCTGCCAGCGCGCGTGGATTGGTTTTCGCAGGCTTCGCCAGCACCATCGCGGCATTGGTGGCAAGATCGCCATGGGCGGCATCGCGTGGCGGTTCGACGGTCACATTCCCGCGATCGAGGTCGCCAGGCAGGTCGCCCGCCGCCACGACTGCGTCAAGGGCGGTTTGTACGATGCCGAGATATGTGTCGAACAGGGTGGTCAAGATAGGGCTTTCCAGTTGGTCGGCCCCGCTAATAGAGGCCAGCGCGCGATAGGGAAACCGTCAGAGGCCGAGCTGTCCCTGAAATTTCCGCGCGTAGCGATCGGTCATCCCGGCGATGAAGTCACCGATATGGCGGGCGCGGGCAGGTTCATCGGCCGGCAGGGTCGCCTCCCAGCTCGCTGGCAGCCGGACCGGGTCGCGGTGCAGGTCGCGGAACAGACCCTTTACAAGTGCTGCGGCCGGGTCGCGCACCTCAAGACTTGATGCATGGTGATACATGTTGGCGTAGAGGAAGCGCTTCATTTCCCGCTCGGCGTCCGCCATGGCTGGCGAGAAGGAAACGATCTGGCGCCCCGCCTCGCGAATGTCGTCCACTTTCTGCGGCCCCAATTCCGCTAGTCGCGCGCGCGTTTCCGCGAGCACATTTTCCACCATCAGGCCGATTTGACGGCGCACCATTTCGGCGATCTGCCGGTCCTGCGGCGCGTCCGGATAACGCGCTCGAATGACGTTCCAGCTCTTGCGGATGAACGGCACGCCAAGGGCCTCGTCCAGGCTGAAGACGCCAGCCCTCAGGCCGTCGTCGAGGTCGTGATTGTCATAGGCGATGTCGTCCGCAATGGCTGCGACCTGCGCTTCCAGACTGGCGTGGCTCAGAAGGTCGAGGTCATGGGCGGCATCCACTTCGGCAAGCGCCCAGCCCGGATCGGTGACAGGTCCATTATGCTTGGCGAGGCCCTCCAGTACCTCCCATGACAGATTGAGACCGTCATGGTCGGCATAGGACTGTTCCAGGCGCGTCAATACCCGAAGGGTGTGACCATTATGATCGAACCCGCCCCAATCGTGCATGGCCGCATCCAGCGCCTGTTCGCCAACATGACCGAAAGGCGGGTGACCAATATCGTGGGCGAGGCAGAGCGCTTCCGTCAGCCCTTCGTGCAGCCCGAGCGCCTTTGCCAGGACACGCCCGATCTGCGCGACTTCCAGGCTGTGTGTCAGGCGGGTGCGGAAATGGTCGCCGTCGGGTGCGACGAAGACCTGCGTCTTATGCTTCAGGCGGCGAAAAGCGGTGGAATGGACGATGCGGTCGCGGTCCCGGTCGAAGGCATCGCGCAGGGACGAAGGCGCGACCGGATGCACGCGACCGCGGGACTTCGCGGGATCGGAGGCGTAGGGGGCTGCCATCAACCGACCAGATCGGCGACGAAATCCTTGCGCCATTCGACGACATTTTCGTCGCGGACGTTGTCGTGCATGGTCTTCCAGCGTGACTTGCGCTCCTCCAGCGGCATGTCGAGAGCCTGGCGGATGGCTTCCGATACATTTTCGCTGGAGTAGGGATTCACCAGGAGCGCCCCGTCCAGTTGCAATGCCGCGCCGGCGAAGCGCGACAGGATGAGGACGCCGGGATCGTCCGGGTCCTGCGCGGCGACATATTCCTTTGCAACCAGGTTCATGCCATCGCGCAGGGGTGTGACGATGCCGATTTTCGCCGCGCGGTAGAAACCGAACAATTCGGCACGCGGATAGCCCTGATTGACATAACGAATGGGAACAAGGTCAACCTCGGACCGCGCGCCGTTGATCTGGCCGGTCTTCGATTCCAGCGTTTCCCGGATGTCGCGGTAACTTTGCACGTCCTCGCGGCTGGGCGGTGCGATCTGGATGAGGACGGTGTCATTCACCCGGTCGGGATAGCTATCGAAGAAGCGGCCCAGACTGTCGAAGCGCTCGGGCAATCCCTTTGAATAGTCGAGCCGGTCAACCCCGATCATGATCTTGCGGCCGCGCGCGCTGTTGGCAAGACGATCATGCGCGGCCTTTGCTATGTCGCCACGGCCCGCCTCGGTAAATTCGTCATAATCGAGGCCGATGGGAAAGGCCTTTGCCTTGACCGTGCGGCCTTCGAAAGTGATCGTGCCATCCTCCTGAACGTCGGCATGCAATTCCTTCTCGCAATAATGCAGGAAGCTCTCCAGCCATTCATACGTCTGGAAGCCGACAAGGTCATATTCCAGCATCGTCCGCACCAGCCGCTCATGATAGGGCAGGCTGACGAACAGCCGGGTCGGCGGCCAGGGGATGTGAAGGAAAAAGCCGATGCGATTCTTCGCGCCCTTTTTCCGCAGGCGCTCTCCCAGCGGGATCAGATGATAGTCATGCACCCAGATGATGTCTTCGGGCTCGGTCAGCGGATAGAGGCTGTCGGCGAAGCGTTGGTTCACGCGTTCATATCCGCGCCCGAATTCCTGCTCATATTCCGCCAGGTCGATGCGATAGTGAAAAAGCGGCCAGAGCGTGCGGTTGGCATAGCCATTATAATATTCTTCGACGTCCTGATGTTCGAGGTCGATGGTGGCTGTCGTGACGCCTTCTGCCCGGGTCATGTCGAGCTTGCCGGTGAACTTATCCGTCTCCTCGCCCGACCAGCCGAACCACATGCCGCGATGCTCCCTCAGCGCCGAGCCGAGCGCGACCGCGAGGCCGCCCTGCGCGCCGGCCGCTCCGCGTGCCTTGGGCACGGACACGCGGTTGGAGACCACTATGAGACGGCTCATCTGATCGTGCTCCATTTTGCGGACAACAGGCTGGCGCAGTTGATTATCCCCACCAGCGAGTAGGTCTGCGGGAAGTTCCCCCAGAGCTCGCCGGTGTTGAAATCCATATCCTCCGATAGCAGGCCAGAAGCCGTGCGATGGCCGAGCATGGTCTCGAACAGCGCGCGCGCCTCTTCGTCGCGCCCTGCAAGATGTAGCGCCTCTATCAGCCAGAACGTGCAGATGTTGAAGGCGGTTTCCGGCGCGCCGAAATCGTCTTCGGCGGCGTAACGCAGCATATGTTCGCCGCGCCTCAGATCCTTTTCGATGGCAGCGAAGGTTTTCCGAAACCGCTCGTCGTCCGGTTTCAGAAAGCGCAGTTCAACCATCTGCAGCAGGCTGGCATCCAGGAGCTGGCCACCGAACGCGCTGGCGTAATGACCGGCTTCCTCGTTCCACGCTTCGGTTTCGATTCGGGCGCGGATGCGGTCGGCGCGCTCCTGCCAGTGGGTGCGGCGGTCGTCGCGGCCAAGTCGGCCCGCGACGTTGGCGAGCCGGTCGCAGGCGGCCCAGCTCATCATGCTCGAATAGGTATGCACCTCCTGCCGTGTGCGGAATTCCCAAAGACCCGCATCCGGCTGGTCGTGCATGGCCCAGGCCGTATCGCCAACCCGCTCCAGGCTCTCGAAATCGCGCTCGTCCGCCATCCTGAGCAGCCGGTGGTCGAAGAAACCCTGCGCGGTTGGGAGGACGATCTGGCCATAGGCATCATGCTGCACCTGTTCGTAGGCAGCATTGCCGATCCTGACCGGTCCCATGCCGCGATAGCCGGGCAAATTGTCCGCAACGCCTTCGGTCAGCTTGCTGATCCCCATAACGGAATAGAGCGGCTGGACACGGCCATTTTCCTCGCTGGCCGCTGCATCATCGACGATATTCCTGAGATAGCCGAGATATTTTTCGAGAACATCCAGGGCGCCAAGGCCATTCAGCGCCTGTACGGTGTAGTAGGAATCGCGAATCCAGCAATAACGATAGTCCCAGTTGCGCTCCGATCCCGGCGCTTCCGGAATGGACGTGGTCAGCGCAGCGACGATCGCGCCGGTTTCCTCATGCTGGCACAGTTTCAGCGTCATCGCGGCGCGGATGACCGCCTCCTGCCATTCTAGCGGCGTCGCTAGGCCGCGCGCCCAGCGCTGCCAGTAAGCGACGGTCAGGGTCCGCATATCCTCAAGGTCGTTTGTAATATTGCCGACAAACGGCTCATCAGGGCCGAGAAAGAAATGCAGATCTCTCTCCAGCCGAAACCAGAGGCCCTCCTGAACATAGCCGACCGGCGCGTCTGTGGAGAGGCGCAGCGCCTGCGGTCCAATCAGATAGCGGATGTGATTGCTGCCACTCGTTGTGGGCGCCGGTGCAGCGCCGTAATCCTTCATCGGTGCAAGGCGAACGCGGATTCGCGGCGTGCCCGCAACCGGGCGCACGATACGGGCATAGGCCACGGGACGGTACATCCGGCCATTGCGTTCAAACCGGGGGCAAAAATCATTA
The DNA here is from genome assembly GCA_963710205.1 of uncultured Alphaproteobacteria bacterium. Classification (GTDB taxonomy): domain Bacteria; phylum Pseudomonadota; class Alphaproteobacteria; order Sphingomonadales; family Sphingomonadaceae; genus Pacificimonas. The sequence continues at coordinate 82,917 of CAVPZG010000005.1, forward strand.
ATCTCCACCGCGCTGCCATCGGCGGCTGTCAGGCGCGTCACGAGAACGGCGGTATTGCGTTCGTAATGCTGTTCGCTGGCAATCTGCCCTTCGAGCTCGAATCGCCAGATGCCCTGATCCTGATCGTCGCCCCGCAACAGCGCGCAAAAGACCGGATCGCCGTCGACGCGCGGCACACAGCCCCAGATCAGGCTACCGTCCCGATCGATCAGGCCGCTGACCTGACAGTTTCCGATGGGCCAAAGGTTGAGGTCGCTCATAGGTTCAGCCAGTCATGCACGGCGGCGGGGTTTGGCAGCCGGTAAATCGCTGCGGTTGGGCGGGGTTCGCCAACCAGAACACCAAAACCTCCCAGTTCCCGCGCGGCGGAAAATCCGTCCTCATCGGTAACGTCATCGCCGACGAACACCGGCCATGCGCCCGAAAAAGGATCCTCTGACATGAAGGTGCGCACCGCGCTTCCCTTGTCGTAACCCGCAGGCATCAGTTCGGCGACCATTTTGCCATGTTTCAGAGTGAGGCCATGACGCGCTGCCAGCGTCTCGGAAATGGCAAGGACGCCTGTCTCCCGTTCCGGCGCGCTGCGGTAGTGGAGGGCAGCGCCTAGGGTCTTCTCCTCGTACAGCAGGCCGGGGTCCTTCTCTGCAAAGTCTTCCAGGGAGCGGCGCACGGCATTCGGCAGACCGGCAATGCCAATGCCAATGCTGCTGCCGTCGGCACGGCGAAGTTCGCCACCGTGCGAGCCGCCCATGGCCACTGTGGAAGCGCCGAGGTGCTGATTGAGGTCGGCAAGCGCGCGGCCGCTGACGAGCGCCAGCCTGCCGCTCATCTGCCGCGCCAACGCACCGAGTGACTCGCCAAGCCCGGGCCTGACCTCGATCAGGTCCGGGCCGTCGGCGATGTCGACAAGTGTGCCGTCAAAGTCGAGAAACAGTGCCGTCGATGACAATGTTGTCAGGCTGGGCGGAGACGGGAGTACCGCTTCAGAGGGGGATTGGTCCGGAGCCATGGGTAAATGGCATAAAAGCCCCTGACACAAAGGCAAGCCCGCTGTTTGTTCCGGGCCTAGCGCGCGGTGATCGCGGCGCCGAGAACTTCACCAGAGCCGGGACGCTGCAGGACGACAGCCAGCCTGTCGCCCGCCAACCTATCGATCTCTGCCTGGTCGATCAGAAAACGTTTCGCGCCGCCCGTCCAGATTCCGACGCGGCGCTCGTCCCTGACGACATTGGTATATGTGATCGTGCGGCCCCGGTTTTCGCCGCCGCCGATGTTCACCGTTGCTGCGGATTCGAGGGAAATTAGGCGGACCTCTCCATGCCGTGCGCCCTCCGCGCCGCGCACTTCGATGGCGAATTGATCATTTGGCCCGCGCGTCAGCATGACCTTCGCAGGAGTGGCTTCGGCGCGTGTTTCCCGGATCTGGCGGAACACCTTGCCGCGATTGCTGCCATTTCCCTCCCAGTCGCCATCGATGACGATCTGCGGCGTGTACACGCCTGTGCGGCCGCTGAGCCGGCGGTATTCGTTTTGCCGCGCCGTATTTTCCGGGCGGGCCAGCGTATCCTTCCAGCCGAGCCGGTCCCAGTATGTGATGGGACGGCTGATCGCGATGACACCGTCCAGTTCCGCCGCCTCCTGCAGCACCCGGTCGGCGGGCGGGCAGGAGGAGCAGCCCTGACTGGTGAAGAGTTCAAGGACAACGGGCTTCGCGATTGCCGGTGCTGCCGCAAATGCGAAGATGGCGAAGAGGGGTATGATCTTGCTGGTCATACCCCTCTGTTCGCGGATTTACGCTGCGAGGTTACGCAGGACGTAGTGGAGGATGCCGCCGTTGCGGTAATATTCCAGCTCGTTGCGCGTATCGATGCGGCAGAGTGCAGTGAAGCTTCCCGTCGAACCATCGGCGCGCTCGAAATCCACAGTGATTTCCTGACGCGGTTCAAGGTCGTTGAGGCCGCGGATGGTGTAGATTTCGTCGCCGGTCAGGTTCAGGCTTTCGCGGCCCTCGCCTTCCTTGAACTGCAGCGGGAGGACACCCATGCCGACGAGGTTGGACCGGTGGATGCGCTCGTAGCTTTCGACGATGACAGCGCGGACGCCGAGAAGGATGGTGCCCTTCGCCGCCCAGTCGCGGGAGGAGCCGGTGCCATATTCCTTGCCGCCGACGACGACGAGGGGTGTGCCGTCATTCTGGTACTTCATGGCGGCATCGTAGATGGGCATGGTTTCCCCGGTCGGGATGTACTTGGTGAAGCCGCCCTCGGTGCCGGGGACCATTTGATTCTTGATTCTGATGTTCGCGAACGTCCCCCTCATCATGACCTCGTGGTTACCGCGGCGGGAGCCGTAGGAATTGAAGTCGGCCTTGCTAACCTGATGATTATTAAGGTATTCCCCGGCGGGGCTGTCCTGTTTGATGGCGCCGGCGGGGCTGATGTGGTCGGTCGTGATGCTGTCGCCAAAGACGGCGAGGGCGCGCGCGCCGACAATGTCCTCAGGATTGGCGACGTCCATGGTCATGCCGGTGAAATAGGGCGGATTCTGGACGTAGGTGGAGGAGGCGTTGAACTGATAGACGCGGCCGCCGGTGACGTCGATGCCCTGCCAGCGTTCATCGCCTGTGAAGACCTGGCCGTAGCGGGACTTGAACATCTCGGGGCTGAGCGCGCCCTCGACCATGTCCTTCACCTCCCGGTTGGAAGGCCAGATGTCCTTTAGATAGACGGGGTTACCGTCGCGGTCCTCGCCCAGGGGATCGGTGGACAGATCCTTTCTGACGGTTCCCGCGAGGGCGTAGGCGACAACGAGCGGCGGGGACGCGAGATAGTTCGCGCGCACGTCGGGCGACACGCGCCCCTCGAAATTCCGGTTGCCCGAAAGCACGGACGACGCAACGAGGTCGTTGTCGTTGATCGCCTTCGATATGGCAGCGGGAAGCGGACCGGAATTGCCGATGCAGGTCGTGCAGCCATAGCCGACCAGATCGAAACCGAGCGCGTCGAGGTCCGCCGTCAGCCCGGTCTTGTCGAGATAGTCAGTGACCACCTGCGATCCGGGGGCGAGGGACGTCTTTACCCAGGGCTTTACGTCCAGACCCTTCTCCCGCGCCTTGCGCGCGACGAGACCGGCGGCGATCAGCACGTCGGGGTTGGAAGTGTTGGTGCAGCTGGTGATGGCGGCAATGACGGTATCGCCGTGGCCGAGATCGTAGTTTTCGCCGTGGACAGGCACGCGCCTGTCCATCTCGTCGCCCTTCTTGAACTGGCCCTGCAGCTCCTTTGTGAACATCCTGTCCATCTGGGTCAGGCCGACGCGGTCCTGCGGACGCTTGGGCCCGGCCAGCGACGCCTCGACCGTGGACAGGTCGAGCGAGAGCGTGTCGGTGAAAATGGGATCGGCGGACGTTTCGTCATGCCACATGCCCTGCGCCTTGGCATAAGCCTCGACAAGGTCGCAGCGCCAGTCCTCGCGGCCCGTGAAGCGCATGTAGCGGATGGTTTCCGCGTCGATGGGGAAGAAGCCGCAGGTCGCGCCATATTCGGGCGCCATGTTGGCGATGGTGGCGCGGTCGGCCAGCGTCAGTTTGGAGAGGCCGGGGCCGTAAAATTCGACGAATTTGCCGACGACGCTCTTTTTCCGCAGCATCTCGACGACGGTCAGCACGAGGTCGGTGGCCGTGATGCCCTCCGCGATTTCGCCCGTCAGCTTGAAGCCGACGACTTCGGGAATGAGCATGGAGACGGGCTGGCCAAGCATGGCCGCCTCCGCCTCGATCCCGCCAACGCCCCAGCCGAGCACGCCGAGGCCGTTGATCATGGTGGTGTGGCTGTCCGTGCCGACCAGCGTGTCGGGATAGGCGACCATGTTGCCGTCCGCGTCCTCCGACGTCCACACGGCCTGGCCGAGATATTCGAGATTGACCTGATGGCAGATGCCGGTGCCGGGGGGAACGACGCGGAAATTGCGGAAGGCCTGCGATCCCCATTTCAGGAATTCATAGCGTTCCTTGTTCCGCTCATACTCCAGTTCGACATTATGCTCGAACGCCTGCGGCGTCCCGAATTCATCGACCATGACGGAGTGATCGATGACGAGATCGACGGGCACCATCGGGTTGATGGACTCCGCCTCTCCGCCCAGTTTCATGACGGCATCACGCATGGCGGCGAGGTCAACGACGGCGGGAACGCCGGTAAAGTCCTGCATCAGGACGCGGGCGGGGCGATACTGGATTTCGCGGTTCACGCGCCCCTCCGCCAGGAAGGTGGCGAACGCCTTCACATCCTCCTCACCCACCGTATCGGCTCCGTCCTCGAAGCGCAGCATGTTCTCGAGAAGAACCTTCATGGAGAAGGGCAGGCGGTCCAGATTGCCATATTTCTCCGCCGCAGCCGCGAGAGAATAATAGGCGAAGGTCTGGCCGTTCACATCGAGGGTCTTGCGCGTTCCGAGCGTATCGCTGCCGATCTGGGTCATGCGGGGGAAATCTCCTGGTCTGGAATGTCAAATTTGTCGGGGCACCAACGCGGGGAGGCGCGGGAGGGTCCGGTGTGCGGCGGGGTGTAGCAGAGGGGGCAGACGGAGGGTCCCATCATGAAACCAGAGCCATTCGATGTGGCAATGCAGTTGCACGCTATGCCCACGGGTGCGAATCATATCGACAGTCCGTGACAGATATTCGCTGCCAAGTATCTGCGTATGCAAAGCCTCTACGAAGAACACACCCCTTAGTCCATGACGGTCCAGAACATCCAGCTGATAGGGGATTCCGAAGTCACCCTTGCAGGTGCGCCCAAGGATGGCGGAGCTGAAATTCTCCTCCCCGGTCGCTCCGGCGCGTTGCATGGCAAGAGAAAGTTCCGTGTCGACGGTATAAAGCGTTATCAACCAACGTACCTTTTCGAAGCCTGATTATTCCTCATGGTACCGCTTTCCATATGCTGTCGAAGGCGATTACCAAATGGGGAAGTCCAACGAAATACGCAAAATTCGTAAAGACTTCCCTCATAATTGCTATTCTCGCACAGGCTAATTCCTTCATGCTGCTTATGGAATGAGGGAACGCAATGACGGCGCGGTCTGTTGAGCTGGTAACCTTAAAGGAGAAATATCATGAGTGTCGCACGGGTAACGGAAAATTACAGGGACACTATACCTAATCTACCCTTGGCGAGGTTCGGGGCGGCAGGGTGCGGGGGACGCGAAAGTAGGATAGTTCGGGGGTGATGGCAGAGGCATAAGCCTTCACGCAGGTAAGTGCTGAATTCGATCTTGCGCAATGTTCCGCATATGTTCCAAAAGATCGCATATATGCGAATCGACCAATCCCGTCTTATCCATCTCGCCCTTCACACATTGGAAGACGCCTTTGCGCAAGCGTCCAAAGGGCCGGTGCGGCGGACATTTGGGCAAAGGCTGGCGTTGGCTATCTTGCCGCGCAGCATGACTGCGAGCGCTGGCCGTTCGACGGGTTCTGGCAGTTTATTTGCGACGAGAATGATCAGGGTCGGCATGCATCTGACCCAAACTTAAACGGCATCTATCTGCAGATCGGCATGACGCGGAATGTGGGCGGGGCCAGCGACGGGCATTAGCGATGGGTCCACGGGTCGTCGGTGCGGTCCATCTTCAACGCGCCCGGCCAGGCCATGCACAGCGCCCTTGCGCGGTCCGGCGGGCCGTCCTGCCACGTTTGATAATCATCCGGTGTCAGCAGGACGGGCATACGGTCATGGACTCTTTGCGGCCTCTCCGCCTGCGTCTGTCATGACCATGGAATAGACGCGGCCCCACTCCTGACTGTCTCGCCAGATACCAGCGCAGGCGAAGGTCTCGCTGGTCGGCAGAGACATCCATGTCCGGGTCTTTGCGCCGCGAGCGCCCTCGGCCTCCGCCCAAGCGTTCAGCGGGATCAGACAGCGCCGGGTTTCGAAGCTGGAGCGCCAGAAGAACCCGTCCAGTTTGTCGGTGCGCGCGTTGTTGACGGGGCGGGGTTTGAGCGGCTGGCCGGTGCGCTTGCTTTTTTGGGCGAGGGGGAAGCCCCAAATCATCGTCTGCACCCGCCCCTCTGCCACGACCAGCCCCGGATAGCCGGGATAGATGTCGCCGCCTGCATTGCTGTCCTGCGCTGCGGTCGCGGAGAACAGGACAGCGATCTCGTCGGCGGAATTTCTCATGCGGTAGAGGTTGCAGATGGTGGCGGCCCTTTGCGCGGTGGCTGGTACGCGGTGGTTTTTGCGGTGTTGGGATGCGGTTGTCTATTCGGAAGGCTCGCTGCGCTCGCCACTCTTCCCTGACCCGTCCCTGGAAGGGAGGGGAAAAGTGTCTGCTTATCCTACCGTCCAGTCCACTTTGGAAAATTCGACGACGGGGACTGGCGTGCCGTCCAGGGTGGCGCGGGTGCTGGTGCGGAACCTATAGGCCGGGCGACCTGTTGGTTTTGTATCACAAAGGGAGAAAGATCATGAGTGTCGCACGCGTAACCGAAATCATCGCCGGATCGACGAAGAGCATCGAGGATGCCGTTCAGCAGGGCGTCTCGAAGGCCGGAGAGACGATCCAGGGCATCCAGGGCGTCTGGGTGAAGGACACGAAGGCGGTCGTCAAAGACAATATGGTCAGCGAGTGGCGCGTGACGCTGATGGTGACGTTCATCGTGAAATAGGCGCGGGCCAGCCGGCGTCCGGAATTCCGAAGGGGCCTGACCGTGGTGGTCGGGCCCCTTTTTCGTGCAGGAATGGCGGTGCGGCGTGCCGGGAAATGAAAAGCGCCGCCCGGACGCGGTGTCCGGGCGGCGCTGATCTGTTCGAGGCGGTAGGCGTCAGGCCTTGTCGGCGTCTTCCGCCGCTTCCTCGACGGCGTTCTCGGCCTTTTCGGCCATGTCGGCTTCGTCGGGGACTTCCTCGGGAGAGGCGGCTGTGCCTTCGCCGATTTCGGCTTCGCCGCCGAGTTCGGCGTCGTCGCCTTCAGCGGTGTCCGCGTCGGGACCGGCGCCTTCCTCAAAGACTTCGCCGCGAAGTTCGGCCTCGGCCTGCGCTTCGGCGCGGGCGAGGGCATCCGCAGCGGCACGTTCGGAGGCGGTCATCGTGTCCTCCTCCTCGTCGCCGGCGAAGATGTCGATGCCCTGTGCCTGCATTTCAGCCTCTTCCTTGGAGCGGGCCACATTGGCCTCGACCTGGACGATGACTTCGGGGTGCAGGGCGACGTCGACGCTGTGAATGCCAAGCGCCTTGATCGGCTCTGCGAGCGTGACCTGGTTCTTGACGATCTTGACGTCTTCCGTCGACAGCGCTTCGGCGATGTCGCGGGCGCTGACCGAACCGTAAAGCTGACCGGAGTCGGACGCCTGGCGGATCATGACGACCTGCTGGCCCCTGACCTTCTCGGCGTCGGCCTCCGCAGTGGTGCGCCTGTCGGCATTTTCCTGTTCGATGCGCGCGCGGTCAGCCTCGAAGCTGGCCCTGTTGACTTCGTTGGCGCGCAGGGCCTTGCCCTTGGGCAGCAGGAAGTTGCGGGCGAAGCCGGGCTTTACGGAGACGATGTCGCCGATATTGCCGAGTTTCTCGACACGTTCGAGAAGGATGATATCCATCTGTGCCATTTCAGCTCTCCTTCTAGCGGACGATGAACGGCAGAAGGCCGATCTGACGGGCGCGTTTGATCGCCTTCGCCAGCTCGCGCTGCTTCTTTGCGGAGACCGCGGTGATGCGGCTGGGAACGATCTTGCCACGCTCGGACAGGAAGCCGCCGAGCAGCTTCACGTCCTTATAGTCGATCTTCGGCGCGTCGGGACGGCTGAAGGGGCAGGATTTCTTGCGGCGGAAAAAGGGACGACCCATGATGCTATACTCCCTTAATCGCGCTCGCGGCGCTCACGGCGCTCGCGGCGTTCGTCGGCCTTGCGCATCTGCACGCTGGGGCCTTCCTCGAGTTCGTCGACGGCGATGGTCATCTGACGGATGACATCCTCGGAAAGGGCGACATTGCGCTCCATTTCCTTGATGGCCGCGGGCGGCGCATCGATGTTCATCATGACGAAGTGCGCCTTGCGGTTCTTCTTGATCTTGTAGGCGAGGGACTTGAGGCCCCAATATTCGGTCTTCTTGACCTTGCCGTCACCCTTTTCAAGAATCTTGGTGAATTCGTCGGCCAGCGCATCGACCTGCGCTGTCGACAGGTCCTGGCGCGCCAGGAAGGTATGCTCGTAGAGCCCCATCACATTTCTCTCTTCTTTCAGTGCCGATCGCTGACATGCGGCAATCGCATGCCCCTCCGGCTTTCCATAAAAACACACGGCGGGAACGTGAGTCCCCGCCGTGTGTGGATCCGGTCATAGGGGAGAACGTCGCGATTGGCAAGTCTTGCGAGAGGCCTCGCCCCCGCGCATTTGTCCATATGTCAAATCGATCCCATTTGCGTTATGGAGCGGCGGAACGGACTGTAATTGGGGTTAAATCTTAACATGAATCAATCTGGAGCCAACCCCGGTCGATCACTTACGGGCACGGGCGGGCTGGATCATATTCTGCGCGGCGGACTGACGAGCCACCGGCTGTATCTGGTGGAGGGGACGCCAGGCACCGGCAAGACGACGCTGGCGCTGAAATTTCTGATGGAAGGCCGCGCGCAGGGTGAAACCGCGCTCTACGTGACCCTGTCGGAGACGAAAAGCGAGCTGGAGGCGGTTGCGAGATCGCATGACTGGTCGCTGGACGGCATCGAGATTTTCGAACTGGTGAACGAGGACGGCATCAGCAGCGAAAATGAACAGTCGCTGCTGCATCCCAGTGAAGTCGAACTGGGCGAGACCGTGCGCGGCGTCATTGCACAGGTCGAGGAATGCAATCCACAGCGGGTTGTTCTGGACAGCCTGTCTGAACTGCGGCTGCTGGCGCAGAATCCCCTGCGCTACCGCCGGCAGATCCTGGCGCTGAAACATTTTTTCGCCAAGCGAAACTGCACCGTATTGATGCTGGACGACCGCTCGTCCGAACCGGGCGACCTGCAATTGCACAGCATCGCGCATGGCGTGATTTCACTGGAACAGTCCGCCAACGATTTCGGCTCGGAACGGCGGCGGCTGAGAATCGTCAAGATGCGCGGGTTGAAATATAGCGGCGGCTATCACGACTTCACCATCGAGAAGGGCGGGATCCGCGTCTATCCCCGGCTGATCGCCGCGGAGCATCACCGCGACTTTACCAGCGAACCTGCCACGACTGGCATCGAGGGACTTGACGCCCTGCTGGGCAGGGGCCTGCTGCCGGGCACCGGTACGCTGCTGATCGGCCCGGCGGGGGTCGGCAAGACCACGACCGCCGTGCGCTGCGTGATCGCCGGCCTGGAGCGCGGGAAGAAGGCGGCCTATTATCTGTTCGACGAACGGCTGGCGACGCTGCTGATCCGCTCTGCCGCCCTCGATATGGACCTGCAGCCCTATATCGACAGCGGTCAGCTAGCGATCCGGCAGGTCGATCCCGCTGAACTGTCACCGGGAGAATTCGCGGGGGCCGTGCAGACATCGGTCGAGGAGGAGGGCGCGGATTTCATCGTGATCGACAGTCTGAATGGCTATCTGCACGCGATGCCCAGCGACAATTTCCTGATCCTGCAGATGCACGAACTGCTGAGCTATCTGAACCAGCAGGGAATCATTTCCCTGATGATCCTGGGCCAGCACGGCGTGATGGGTGAACTGCGATCCGACGTCGATATCAGTTACCTGGCCGACAGCGTGATGCTGTTCCGCTTTTTCGAAGCGGCGGGAGAAATTCACAAATCGATAGCCGTCGTGAAAACCAGAACATCGGACCACGAACGCACGATACGGGAGTTCAGGATTGACAGCGAGGGAATTTCGGTAGGCGAGCCGATGACGAGTTTCGAAGGCGTCCTGACCGGCAATCCGCAATATCAGGCCGATGGTGGCGGTCTGATCGATCCATCCGCTCATGCCGGAGATTAACGGGGAGCCGACGCTCTCCGTCGCCATTCTGGCCCCGCGCGGGCGCGACGCGGAGGTTGCCGCCGCCCTGTTGCAGGGACGGGGCATCGACAGCGTGTCCGCGGGATCGGTCGCCGACCTGCTATCGCTGGTCGACGGCGGCATCGGCACCGTGCTGGTTGCGGAAGAAGCACTGATGGGGCCGGACCTGGCCCGTCTGCATGACTGGGTGGGCGCGCAGCCGGCCTGGTCCGACCTGCCGTTTGTCGTGCTGACGAATGGCGGCACATCCGCACGGTCGAAAGCGGAGCGCGACCGCATCGACGCGCTGGGCAACGCACTTCTTCTTGGACGGCCGCTGCACGCGGACGAGCTGGTCCGCGCGGTGCAGTCGGCATTGAAGGCGCGCCGACGGCAATATGAAGCCCGTGCCCGCATGGCGGAGTTGCAGCTTCGGGAAGCTGCGCTGGCGGAAAGCGAACGCAAGTTCCACGCCATCGCCAATTCCGTCGATCAGATGATCTGGTCGACCCTGCCGGACGGTTTTCACGATTATTACAACGACCGCTGGTATGAATATACCGGCGTTCCGAAGGGATCGACGGACGGCGAAGCGTGGAATGAAATTTTTCATCCGGACGATCAGGAGCGTGCCTGGGCGACGTGGAATCATAGCCTGGCAACAGGTGAGCCCTATCACATCGAATATCGCCTGCGGCACCATAGCGGGAACTATCGCTGGGTGCTGGGGCGGGCGCAGCCGGTCAGGGACGATGCCGGGACAATCATCCGCTGGTACGGATCATGCACGGACATTCATGAACAGGTCATCGCGCGTGAAGAGCTGTCGAAGTCGCGGGAATATCTGGAAGTCGCGATCAGGGAGCGGACCGCGGAACTGGCAGAATTTTACACGAAGACGCCGGTGGCGCTGCACACGCTGGACGCCGACGGGAAGCTGCTGAGCGTCAGCGATCGCTGGCTTTCCCTGATGAGCGGCGCGCGCAGGCAGGATGTGATCGGCAGGCCGATCACGGATTTTGTGGCGCCGGAAAGCCTGACCGAACATAGCGAGGACTATGGACCCCGCCTGCTGCGGGAAGGCAGCATCGACGACATGCCCTATGTCGGCCTGACCATGGATGGTCAGAAGATCGACCTGCTGGTTTCCGCACGATTGAGCCGGGCCACGGCGCAAAAGCCGCTGCGGATCATGGCATCGGTGGTTGACGTATCGAAGCGCAAGGAGGCCGAGGCGGCCCGCGATGCCGCCGAGGCGGCGCTGCGGCAAAGCCGAAAGCTGGAAACCATCGGCCAGCTGACTGGCGGCGTGGCGCATGATTTCAACAACCTGCTGATGGCGATCCGGTCCAGTCTGGAACTGCTGGAACGCCGACTTGACCTGAACGATGAAAAAACGCGCAAGTTTCTGGAGAATGCAGTGAAGGCGACGGAGCGCGGTGCCAGCCTGACCCAGCGGATGCTCGCCTTCGCCCGGAAACAGGATCTGAACGCCAAGGCCGTGGACGTCACGAAACTGATCCCTGACATGCGCGACCTTCTGGAGCGCACGATCGGGCCTGAAATCCGGATTGAAACCAACATCGCGCCCAATGTGGCACAGGCCCTGGTGGACGCCAATCAGCTGGAAATGGCGATCCTTAACCTAGCGGTGAATGCGCGCGATGCGATGGAGGGCGCAGGAAAACTGACGATCAGCCTGAATTGCGCGCCAGTCGATGACCTCCCCGAACTGCGGCCTGATATCTATGTCCGCATCGCGGTCACCGATACTGGCATGGGCATGGACGAAGCGACGCTGGCACAGGCGATGGAACCGTTTTTCACCACCAAGGGTGTGGGGAAGGGCACCGGCCTCGGCCTTCCCATGGTTTATGGCTTGGCCAGCCAGTCGGGAGGAACATTTCGAATGACAAGCAGTCCAGGCGAGGGCACGACCGCGGAAATCTACCTGCCGGTCGCGCAGGATGCGAGCGCCGATACGGCTGCTGAACCCGCCCGCGCGAAACCGGCGGATGAACCCGGTTCGCCAAAGGTGATACTGGCCGTCGACGACGATGTTCTGGTGCTGATGGGGACGGTGGGTCTGCTGGAGGATTTCGGCCACGACGTTCTGGAAGCCAGTTCCGGGGCGCAGGCACTCGACATCCTGGCGCAACGGCCGGATATCCAACTGGTCATCACCGATCAGGCCATGCCCAACATGACAGGCGTGGAGCTGGCCAGAACCATCAAGTCGAAGCGACCGGACCTGCCTGTCATCCTGGCAAGCGGCTATGCTGAAATTCCGGAGGGTGCGGAGGAATTCATATCGGCGCGCCTGGAAAAACCCTTCAGCGACCAGCTATTGAAAAGCGTAATCGTCCGGACGATCGGTTCGGCACCGCGGCTGAACCGATAGAGGGGAAGGGGATGATAGCGCCGGGCCGTGTCCGATATTTGCGCGCACGTTCCGGAGCGAACGCGTCTTCGGCCAAACGTCCCGTCGGCTAAACCCGCCTTCGGCTTAAATATGCAGGGCGTGGCCAAGCGCGCGGAGGGCGGCCTCCTGCACCGCTTCGCCCTGCGTCGGATGGGCGTGGATGGTTCCCGCGATATCCTCAAGCGCCGCGCCCATTTCGAGAGCGAGGCCGAAGGCGGCGGAAAGTTCGGCGCAGCCCTTGCCGACGGCCTGCAGACCGAGGACGAGGTGATTGTCGGCACGGGCGACCACGCGCACGAAGCCGCCGGAAGCGTCCCCACCGGATTCCATGGTCAGCGCGCGGCCATTGGCGGCGAAGGGGAAGATGGCCGTGTCGATATCATGGCCGGCCGCCTTCGCTTCGTCGGGAGAGAGGCCCGCGCTGACGATTTCGGGATCGGTGAAGCAGATGGCGGGGATGGCGGCCTTGTCCCAGCGGCGCCGGTGGCCCGCGACGATTTCCGCAACCATCTCGCCCTGCGCCATGGCGCGGTGGGCAAGCATGGGTTCGCCGGTGACGTCGCCGATCGCGTAGATGCCGGACATGCTGGTGCGGCAGCGGTCGTCGATGCGGATGTGGCGTCCGTCCATGTCGAGCACGAGATTTTCGCGGCCCCAGCCCTCGGTAAGCGGGCGGCGGCCGACGGTGACGAGAATCTTGTCCGCCCTGACCGTCTCGGCCTTGCCATCCGCGTTCTCGATCTCAAGGCCGGATTTCGCCTTTCCCTTTGCCTTTGCGGCAAGGCGCAGGTCGATACCGAGCGCGGCGGCACGCTTCGCCACCGGTTTTGTGAGATCGCTGTCATACAGCGGGAGGATGCGGTCCTCCGCCTCGACGATGGTGACTTTGGAGCCGAGCCTGGCATAGGCCATGCCGAGTTCCATGCCGATATAGCCCGCGCCAACGACGGCGAGATGTTCCGGCGGCGCGCCGAGCGACAGGGCTTCGGTGGAGGAAATGACATCGCCGCCAAAGGGCAGGAACGGCAGCTGAACGGGTTCGGACCCCGTGGCGATGCAGATAGCCTCCGCGCGGATGGTCAGGGGGCCATCGTCGCCCTCCACGCGCACGGTCTTGCCGTCAACGAAAACCGCGTGCCCGTTCACGGTTTTCACGCCCGCCTTCTTGAGGAGCGCGGCGACGCCGCCTGTCAGCCTGCCGACGATGCCGTCCTTCCAGGCGACGGTTTTTGCGAGGTCGAGCGCCGGTTTGCCCGCACTGATGCCGAGCGGATTGTCGCCCGCGAAATGCGCGGCCTTCTCGAATTCCTCGGCGGCGTGAATGAGCGCCTTCGACGGAATGCAGCCGACATTGAGGCAGGTGCCGCCAACGGGCGCGGCCTCGACGATGACGGTGTCGACGCCAAGCTGGCCCGCGCGAATGGCGGCGATATAACCGCCGGGACCGGCGCCGATGACGAGGAATTTGCAGGCTAGGTCGGTCATTTGGAGCGCTAGTCCTCAATGAAAATCATGGCGGGAGCCTCAAGCAGCGCCTTGATGCGCTGGATGAAAACGGCGGCGTCCCAGCCGTCGATGACACGGTGGTCGAAGCTGGAGGAAAGGTTCATCATCTTGCGCGGTACGAACTGGGTGTCCTGCCACACGGGCATCACGCGCATCTTGTTGACGCCGATGATGGCCACCTCGGGATGGTTGATGACCGGCGTCGTGACGATGCCGCCCATGGCGCCAAGCGACGTGATGGTGATGGTCGAGCCGGACAGCTCGTCGCGGCTGGCCGTGCCGTCTTTCGCGGCGTCGGCAAGGCGATTGAGCTCAGCCGCGCAGTCCCAGAGCGACAGCGATTCCACATGTTTCACGACGGGGACCACGAGGCCGTTGTCGGTTTGCGCAGCGACGCCCATGTGCATGCCGCCGTGCCGGTGGACCACATTCGCGTCGTCGTCATAGCGCGCGTTCATCTGCGGCTGTTCGCGGATGGCGCGGACCATGGCCTGCATCAGGAAGGGGAGCAATGTGAGCTTGGGGCGATGGGCGCCGCGCCCGGCATTCAGCTTCGCGCGCAATTCCTCCAGCGCCGTGACGTCGATCTCGTCGACATAGGTGATGTGCGGGATGCGGGATTTCGCGGTCGCCATTTTCTCGGCGATCTTGCGCCGCAGGCCGACGATGCGGATTTCCTCGGTGGAGGTGTCGCGTGTCCGCATCGCGCCGCCGCCGCCCGCACCCTCTCCGCCGGACGCGATAAACGCGTCGAGGTCGTCCATGGTGATGCGGTTCGCCGCGGCGCTGCCAGGCACGCGGCGCAGGTCGACACCCGCATCCATCGCCTTCCGGCGGACGGCGGGGGAGGCCAGCGGTTTTTCGCCGTCCACGCGGGGCACGGCGGCCATCGGACGGTAATTGCCGGTGGGACCGGAGGCGGCCTTTGCCGGGGCAGCGGGCCTGGGATCGGGAACGGCCTTCTCCGGCTCGGCCGTCTCCGCGGGCGCAGGCGCCGCATCCTCCTTTTGGCGCGCGTCCTCGCCCGGCGATTGCGGTTCGGAGCCGGCGTCTTCCGCAGAGCGGACGCTGACTTCGTCCATGTCGCCGGGTTTGGCATTGCCTTCGCCCTCGACCTCCATGCGGATGATGGGGGAGCCGACTGCGACGATTTCGCCGATGTCGGGGCCGAGCCAGATGATCCGGCCATCGCGCGGCGCGGGGATTTCGACGGTCGCCTTGTCGGTCATGACGGCGGCGAGGACCTGATCCTCGCGCACCTGGTCGCCGACCGCGACTTCCCATTCGACGAGTTCCGCCTCGGCGACGCCCTCGCCGATATCCGGCATCTTGATGACCTGTTCGCCCATCATTCGGTCTCCATGACTTCGACAAGCGCCTTGCCGACGCGGGCGGGGCCGGGAAAATAGTCCCACTCATGCGCGTGCGGATAGGGCGTGTCATAGCCCGTCACGCGGATCATGGGGGCCTGCAGCGAATAGAAGCAGTGATGCGCCACCAGCGCGGCTAGTTCCGCGCCGAAACCGCATGTGCGTGTGGCCTCGTGCACGATGACACAGCGACCTGTTTTCTCGACCGATTTCTGAATGGTATCGAGGTCGAGCGGGACGATCGACCGCAGATCGACCACTTCCGCATCGATGCCGGTTTCCTCGGCCGCGGCGAGCGCGACGTGAACCATCGTGCCATAGGCAAGAACGGTCACGGCGGAGCCGGCGCGGCGGATGGCGGCGCTGCCGAGGGGGACGGTGTAATGCCCCTCCGGCACCTCGCCCAGTTCATGCTTGGACCAAGGCGTGATCGCAGCCTCGTGATGGCCGTCGAAAGGGCCGTTATAAAGGCGCTTGGGTTCGAGATAGATGACGGGATCGTCATCCTCTATGCTGGCGATCAGCATGCCCTTCGCGTCATAGGGGTTGGACGGGATCACCGTCTTCAGCCCCGACACATGGGCGAACAGCGCCTCAGGACTTTGCGAATGGGTCTGGCCGCCGAAAATGCCGCCGCCTGTCGGCATGCGGACCGTCAAGGGGGCGATGAAATCCTTGTTGGACCGGTGCCGCAGGCGCGCCGCCTCCGACACCAGCTGGTCGTAGGCGGGATACATGTAGTCGGCGAACTGGATTTCGACGCAGGGGCGGAGGCCATAAGCGCCCATGCCGATCGCCGCGCCGACGATGCCGCTTTCGTTGATGGGCGTGTCGAAGCAGCGCTGCGGGCCGTATTTTTCCTGCAGGCCCTTCGTGCAGCGGAAGACACCGCCAAAATAGCCGACATCCTGGCCGAAGACGACGACCTTCTCATCGCGCCCCATGCACACGTCCTGCGCGTCGCGGATCGCCTCGATCATGGTCATGCGAGCCATCAGATGCCAGCCTCCTGCCGCTGCCGCACGAGGTGGGCCGGCGGCGTGGCGAACACGTCCTCGAACATGTCCTTCGGGCTGGGGTGGGGGCCGTCGTGCAGCGTCCCGTTCTTTTCGGCACGTTTTTGCGTTGCGATGATATCGGCGTCGATTTCCGCCTGCGCCTGCACGTGGCGCTCCTCGCTCCAGACGCCCCTGGCGACCAGGTGCGTCTTCAGCCGTTCGAGCGGGTCGCCGAGCGGCCAGTCGGCAGCCTCGGTCTTGGGGCGGTAGCCGGACGGATCGTCGGACGTCGAATGCGGCCCGGCGCGGTAGGTGACATGCTCGATGAGCGTCGCACCGTGGCCAAGATGCGCGCGCTCCGCCGCCCATTTGGCGACCGCGTGGACGGCGAGGAAGTCGTTGCCGTCCACGCGAAGGGCGGGAATGCCGAAACCAAGACCGCGCGACGCGAACGTCGCCGCCTTGCCGCGGGCAATGCCCTGGAATGTGGAAATCGCCCACTGGTTGTTGACGATGTTGAGGATGACAGGCGCGCGGAAGGTGGAGGCGAACACCAGCGCGGAATGGAAGTCCGATTCCGCGGTCGCACCGTCGCCGATCCAGCCGGCGGCGATTTTCGAGTCGCCCGCGATCGCCGACGCCATGGCCCAGCCGACCGCCTGGATGAACTGCGTGCCGAGATTGCCGGAGATGGAGAAGAAGCCCTTCTCCTTTGACGAATACATGATGGGCAACTGGCGTCCGAGCAGCGGATCGGCGCTGTTCGAATAGATCTGGTTCATCATGGTTTCGAGCGGATAGCCCGCCGTGACCAGCAGCCCCTGCTGACGGTAGGTCGGGAAATTCATGTCGCCGGGGCTGAGCGCCGCCTGAAAGGCGCAGGAGACCGCTTCCTCGCCCAGTGCCTGCATATAGAAACTGGTCTTGCCCTGACGCTGCGCCATGAGCATGCGCGCATCGAAACTGCGGACGGTCATCATGTTGCGGAGGCCCTGAAGCGCCTCCTCGTCGGTCAGCGAGCCCGCCCAGGGGCCAACGGCCTGCCCCTCATCATCCGTGACGCGAATGATGTCATAGGCGAGGTGATGAATGTCCTCCGCATCCACATCCACCGGTGGGCGCTTCGCAGCGCCGGCCTCCGGGACCACGAAGCCACTGAAATCCGGCGTGTCACCTGGACGACATTGCGGTTCGGGGACGTGAAGCTGAAATACCTTGTTGCCGTTCATTCCTGTCCTCTTGGGCTCGTGAAGCCTGTTCGTTAAAAACAGGGTGCCGCAACTTTCTTACAGGCTTCTTTCCCGAATTGCGACAAGTGCCGCATGATTCGATAAATCATGGCTGCGCGACCCTATTTTGGACGAAATCCACGCCGTTTTTGTCGATTGAGAGCCATTTCAGACGCAAATTGAAGCAGATTACGCCCTCGCCGCGAATCTGCATAAGGTCGTTCGCGTTTGTGAACGCCCCATTCCCTGCGGATTGCAGGGAATGGGTGAGAGGTTCAGCTTGTCCGGGTGTCGGCGTAGAGGGTCCAGAGCGCAGCGACTTCGTTGAAGGCGCTGTTATCCTCCACCAGGCTGAAAGCCTTTTTGGCTATGCCGGGGTTGCCGGCCTGAAGCGCGCTGATGCCGAGGCCGATGAGGGCCTGGTTCAGATAAGGCGCGGCGCGGATGTCCTTCTGCATCTGGTAGGAGCGCCAGTAGGCAACGGCGGCCGCCTTGTAGTCGCCATTACCATAGAGGATGTTGCCCGCGCGGAAATAGCCTTCCGGACCCTTTTTCAGCGTGGGAAAAGCGGCGATGGCCTGTTCCTGTCGATTCGTCGCCGTTGATATAAGGCGGGAGACCTGCGGATCTTCGGCTGAGAGCGCTCCTTCCGCGACGCCCTTTTCCGTGACGCGCCTCGCGACGCCGGCCTCTTCCGCGACGGTGGCGAGCTTGGCGAACTCGATATAATCTTCGGGACGCGCGACATTGTTCGTCTCGCTGATGAGCTTGTAGAGCGCCAGCTTCGCGTCGCGGGACGTCACGTCGGCCTTCAGATTGTTGAGAAGCGCGCGCCAGCGGCTGGGCTGGGGATCCTGGCGGATCAGGCGTTCGATCGTGGCAAGATAGGCGGGCTTGTCGTCCATCTTGTACTGCGCGTTGGCGAGGTTTTCGAGAAGCTTCACCTGCGGACCGTTGCGGGCAATCAGATCCTGATAGATCTTTGCGGCCTCAGCCGGTTTTTCCTGCTTCAGGTAGGACTGGGCGATGACGGTCGTGCCGCGTTCCCCGCCCACCTGGCGGCCAAGCTCGATCGCCCTGTCGTAATTGCCCGCGTTGTAATAGAGACCCATCAGCTGCGCCGCGGGCGCGCCAATGGATTCGAGGTCGCGGGCGGCACCGGAATAATCGCGGCGCGCGGTCTTGATGGCAGCGGACATCTGCGCGACCTTGCGGCGCTCGTTCGCGGTTTTCGCGTTCGCACTTGCGCGGCTGACCTGCTGCAGCGCGGCGCTGGTATTGCCCTGGCGCAGAAGGGTGTTCGCCTGTTGCAGCGGCAGGCCGACTTCGCGCGAAAGCGCCTGCGCCATGGCGCTGCCTGCCGGAATGGAGAGGGACAGCGCCGTTGCCAGCGCGATGGTGCGGATGATGTTTTTGGAAATTGGTCTCACTCCCTGATTATTCCCATAGCATGAATACGCAACCGGCCCGCGGGTTCCTCCGCCGACCATAGGCCACGCCTGAAACTGACGGGACCATGGCTGCGCGCCAGATGACGGCATTATGGCCCCAAGCCCGAGAGACTAGCGCGCTGGCGTTGACTTGCAAGGGGGCGCTTGCGGGTCCACTGGCCCCAATCTAAGCATCGGAAGAACCGACCATTACAGGAGCGATATCATGCCGACCCGCGCATTTCTGTTTCCCGGACAGGGCAGCCAGGCCCCCGGCATGGGGAAAGCGCTGGCCGAAGCGAGCGCGGCGGCGCGCGCGGTTTTCGAGGAGGTGGACGAGGCGCTGGGACAAAAGCTGTCGGCACTGATGTTCGAGGGTCCGGCGGACGAATTGACCCTGACGGCGAACGCACAGCCCGCGATCATGGCGAATAGCATTGCCGTGCTGCGGGTGCTGGAGGCGGATGCAGGTCTGATCCTGAGCGAGAAGGCGCGCTTTGTGGCGGGCCATTCACTGGGGGAATATAGCGCCCTTTGCGCGGCGGGCAGCCTGAAACTGGCGGAAACGGCACGGCTGCTGCGCGTGCGCGGCGACGCGATGCAGGCAGCGGTTCCGGTGGGCGAGGGCGCGATGGCGGCTTTACTAGGGCTGAGTTTTGAAGACGCGGCGGCGTCTGCCGAAGACGCGGCGACCGCCGACGAGATTTGCGTGGCGGCGAACGACAATGCCGACGGGCAGGTGGTGATTTCCGGGCACAAGGCAGCGGTCGAGCGGGCCATAGAGATTGCCAAGGCCAAGGGGGCAAAACGGGGAATGCTGCTGCCCGTCAGCGCTCCGTTTCATTCGCCGCTGATGCGGCCGGCGGCTGACAGGATGGAAGCGGCGCTGTCGGAGGCGGCCTTCGACGCGCCGACGGTGCCGGTCGTGACCAATGTAACGGCGGCTGCGGAGAGCGATCCGTCGCGGCTGAAGGCGCTGCTGGTCGACCAGGTGACGGGGACGGTGCGCTGGCGGGAATCGATCCTTGCCATGACGGAAGCCGGAGTCGAGGAATTCGCGGAACTGGGCGCGAAGGTGGTCGGACCCATGGTGAAGCGGATCACAAGTAACGCCGAGGCTGTAAGCGTCGTGACGATGGACGACATCGAGGCGTTGGCGAAGCGGCTGTAACGAGTCCAGTTCAGAAAAAGCGCTTTCATTTTGGATTTTTGAGACGGGAAAATATTCATGTTCGATCTGACGGGAAAACGCGCGCTGGTTACGGGCGCCTCAGGCGGAATTGGATCGGCCATCGCAAAGGCGCTGGCAGCGCGCGGCGCGCTTGTCGCGCTGTCGGGGACGAACGAGACGCGACTGGCGTCCATCGCGGATGCGATCGACGGCGACACGCACCAGCTGCCCTGCGACCTGTCCGATCCGGTTGCGGTTGACGGGCTGGTGGGCCGCGCGGTGGAGGCCATGGGCGGGCTCGACATCCTGATCAACAATGCGGGCGTGACGCGGGACAATCTGGCCATGCGGATGAAGGACGAGGAATGGGCCGATGTCATTGGCGTCAATCTGGAAGCGGCGTTCCGGCTGTGCCGCGCCGCTTTGCGGCCCATGATGAAAGCGCGATTTGGGCGGATTGTGTCCATCACCAGTGTCGTTGGCACGACCGGAAATCCGGGGCAGGCCAATTATGCGGCGTCCAAGGCCGGGCTGGTCGGCATGTCAAAGGCGCTGGCACAGGAGGTTGCGAGCCGCGGTGTGACCGTGAACTGCGTCGCGCCGGGCTTTATCACTTCTGCCATGACGGACGGCCTGCCGGACGCGCAGAAAGAGGCGCTGACCGGGCGGATTCCGGCGGGCAAGCTGGGGTCGGGCGACGACATCGCCGCGGCCTGTGTCTATCTGGTGTCCGACGAGGCGGCCTATGTAACGGGGCAGACGCTGCACGTGAATGGCGGGATGGCCATGATCTAGCGCCCCAGGCGGATCCGGGATGCTGATATTTTGATTGCGGCGGCTAGAGTTGCGGACCTGCGGCCGCTAGGTACGTCGCCATGACCGCCGCGCAGATCGACGAAACCGACAATGAGTCGGGCCACCATGTTGCGCTGCGCGGCCGGCTGACGGTCAGATTTATCGAGACGGTAAGCCCCCGGCTGCGCGAACTGGAACATCTGGCCGAGCCGGTGACCGTCGATCTGTCTGGCGTGGCGCGTATCGACACGACCGGCGCCTGGGTCATTTTCCGGTTGCAGGAAAACCGCGAGGCGCAGGGGTTTGCGACCCACGTCGAAGGCATGACCGAGCGGACCGAGCGGTTGATGGCACAGGTCGGTGAGGCGAACCAGTCGACACGCATCCGTCCGGAAGAGGGCAGCAGGCGTCTCATCTATCTGGAGCGCATCGGCGCGTGGATATCGGACGGTACGCACCAGCTGGGGACCTTCCTGGCCTTTCTGGGCCTGACCTTGCAGGCGCTGGGCAAAGTCATCGTTCATCCCCGGCGCATTCGCTGGAACGCAGTCGTGCGCCAGATGGAAGTCGTGGGCGTCTCTTCACTGGGCATCATAGGGCTGATGTGTTTTCTGGTCGGCATTGTCATCGCCCAGCAGGGGGCGGTGCAGCTGCGGCAGTTCGGGCTGGAAAGCTTCGTTACCAATTTGCTGGGCCGGCTGACGTTCCGCGAGCTGGGCGTGCTGATGACCGCGATCATGGTCGCCGGCCGGTCGGGCAGCGCCTTTGCCGCCCAGATCGGCAGCATGAAACTGGCCGAGGAAGTCGATGCGATGCGCACGATCGGCATGCCGCCGATCGAGGTGCTGGTGCTGCCGCGACTGATTGCGACGATCCTGGCCATGCCACTGCTGGCCTTTTTCGGCGCCATCATGGCGATTGCGGGCGGAACGCTGATCAGCTGGATCGACCTCGGCATTCCGCCCGGACCCTTCCTGAGCGGACTGAAGGAAGTCGTGCCGATGACGGATTTCTGGATGGGCCTGATCAAGGCGCCGGTTTTCGGTCTGATCATCGCCGTGACGGGCTGTTTCCAGGGGATGCAGGTTCAGGGCAATGCCGAAGAAGTCGGTGTCAGGACGACCGCCGCCGTGGTGCAGGGCATATTCCTGGTGATCGTGCTGGACGCGTTTTTCGCGGTATTCTTCACAGCGCTGGGCTGGGTCTGATGGCGCGCAGGGACATGGCGGAAGACAGCGTCATCGACGACGCCCGCGACGGCCCCATCATCGAGGTCCGCAACCTTGTGAACCGTTTTGGCGACCAGACCGTGCATGACGGGCTGGACCTGACCGTGGAGCGCGGCGAAATTATCGGCGTGGTCGGGGGGTCGGGGACGGGCAAGACCGTGCTGATGCGCTCCATCCTGGGGCTGCAGAGTTTCACGTCGGGCGACGTCTCCATTTTTGGGAAGCCGGTGACGGGCCTTGCGGAGAAGGAGGAGCTGGAAGTGCGGCGGCGCTTTGGCGTGCTGTTCCAGAATGGCGCCCTGTTCTCGACGCTGACGGTGGCTGAAAATGTGCAGGTGCCGCTGCGCGAATTTCACAACATGACCCCCGAATTGATGGACGAGATCGCGGGCTACAAGATCGGGCTGGCGGGATTGGGACCGGAGGCGGGGCCGAAATATCCGAGCGAACTGTCCGGCGGCATGAGGAAGCGCGCCGCGCTGGCGCGGGCGCTGGCGCTCGATCCGCGGCTGCTGTTTCTGGATGAGCCCACGGCGGGCCTCGACCCCATCGGCGCGCAGGCGTTCGACCGGCTGATCCTGGAATTGCGGGACGCGCTGGGCCTGACGGTGTTCCTGATCACGCATGATCTGGACACGCTCTATACAATTTGCGACCGGGTGGCCGTTTTGGCGGACAAGAAGGTTCTGGCCGCTGCGCCTATTGCGGACCTCCTGGAAATCGACCATCCGTGGATACAGGAATATTTCAAGGGGCCGCGCGGGCTGAGCGCGATGGCTGGCGACGAAATCAACAGGAAGCAGCAAAAAGGGGAACGTGCGGCCTGACGGCGGCGTTTGGAACGATATGGAAACGAAGTCATCCCATGTGCTTGTCGGCGGTGTCGCGCTGCTGCTGCTTGTCGCGCTGTTCGGTTTTGTCCTTTGGATCGCGAAATTCGATGCCGGTACGGAAGACGAATATGACGTCTTTTTCACAAGCGTCAGCGGGCTGACCAACGGCAGCTCCGTCAGCTATTCCGGCGTGCCTGTGGGAACGGTCAAGAGGATCGCCATCATGCCGGATTCGCCAGAATTCGTGCGGGTGCGTATCGCCGTTTCGGGTGACACGCCCATTCTGGAGGGCACGACGGCGACGCTGTCGTCCGTCGGCTTCACAGGCGTGGCGATTGTCTCTCTGGAAGGGGCCGTGAAGGGCGCGCCGCCGATCACGGAGCCGGGACCGTTTGGCGAACCGGTCATTCCGACCGCGCCGGGAACGATCGATTCGCTGCTGAACGCCGCACCCGAACTGCTCGACAACGTCAGCCAGCTGACCGAGCAGCTGACGTTGCTGATGAGCCCCGAAAACCAGCAGTCGATCACTGCCATTCTGGCCAGCACGGCGCGGATCAGCGAGGCGGTTGCATCGCGCGACCAGGATATCGCCGCGACGGTCACGGAAGCGCGCGCGGCGGTCGCGAACATGTCGAAGGCAGCGGATCAGTTCAGCCGTGTGGCCGGATCGACGGCCGACCTTCTGGACGACGAGGGCCAGCCGCTGCTTGCCGATCTGCGCGCCACGTTGCAGCGGACAAACGCCACGCTGATTGAAGTTGA
The DNA here is from genome assembly GCA_963710205.1 of uncultured Alphaproteobacteria bacterium. Classification (GTDB taxonomy): domain Bacteria; phylum Pseudomonadota; class Alphaproteobacteria; order Sphingomonadales; family Sphingomonadaceae; genus Pacificimonas. The sequence goes on from CAVPZG010000005.1 coordinate 106,632, forward strand.
AGCGGCGGCAAAGGCCGCGCGGGGCGGCGTCGACACGGTCACGACGCAGACCCTGCCGGAAGTCAATCTGCTGGTGCGCGACCTGCGCGAGGCCTCGGCTGCGCTGGGCGCGATCACGTCTAAGCTGGACGAAGATCCGGCGGGGGCGCTGCTGGGCGGCCGGACGCTGCCGATTTATCAGCCGGAGACGGAAAAATGAGCATGAAAACGATACTGTCTTTCGCTGGTGTCCTGGCCCTGTCCGCCTGCGGACCGTTGGTGCAGGTGGGCGGTAATGCGCCGGCACCCGAAAGCTTGCTGACGGTAACGGCGAACGCGGCCCCCGCAGCCAGCGTTTCCGGTGCGCCCCTCTTGATCGCCACGCCGTCGGTTCCCGGCAAGCTGAAGACCTTGCGGATTCCCGTGACGACGAGCGCGAACGAAGTGAAATATCTGGGCGCGGCAAGCTGGCTGGAGCAGCCGAACCAGCTATTCCACCAGATCCTGATCGATACCTATGAATCGCGCAGCGGGCGGCCGGCGATAGACGAACGCAATGTGGACATTTCCCCGGCGGCGCGGCTGTCGGGTGATCTGCTGGAATTTGGTCTGGACGTGACGGCCGGAAGCATGGTTCGCGTGCGCTATGATGCGACGCTGACCAGTTTTTCTGGAGGTCTCCTTGCAACCCGCCGGTTCGAGACGACCGAGCCCGTTGCGGCGGAAACCGGTCCGCTTGTGGCGGACGCGCTCGGACGGGCGGCAAACCGCATCGCCGCCGATGTCGCGGACTGGGCCGCGGCGGCGGGAACCAGCTAACCCCTTTGCCTGTTGAGCTCCTGTAATAAAAGAAAAGCGGGAGCGTCCCTGATGTCGAATTTCAAAACCAAATCCCTTGCCCTGGTGGCGGTATCCGCCCTGGCGATGACCGGCTGTGTCGGATCCTTCGACCCTTCGGCGCCGCGCCAGGTGAGCCAGTCCGAACAGCAGCAGGGCGCGCAGGCGCACCCGCAGATTCTTGCCGAGTTCGGCGGGGCCTATAACGGTCCCGGCGCGGCGATGGTTCAAAGGGTCGGAAAACAGGTGGCGATCGCGTCCGGCCTGACCCCGGATGGCAGCGGCTGCACGGTGACATTGCTCGATTCGAGCGTGGTCAACGCCTTCGCAATTCCGGGCTGCTATACCTATGTGACGCGCGGACTTCTGTCCCTGATGGAAAATGAGGCGCAGCTTGCGTCGGTAATGGGTCATGAGATCGGTCATGTCGCGGCGCAGCACGGCAAGCGGCGGCAGAATGCCGGACTGCTTTCGGGCCTTGGCGCGCTGGCGGTCGGCGTCCTGACCGGATCGGGCGAACTGGCACAGGCGGCCAGCCAGCTGGGACAGGTTGCGACGCTAAGCTATTCGCGCAACCAGGAATATCAGTCCGATGACCTTGGCATCCGCTATATGACGCAGGCGGGTTACGACCCCTATGAATCGGCGGATGTCCTGGAGGCGCTGGGCGCGCAGTCGGCGCTGGATGCGCGCATTCGCGGCAGCAATGAGGCGTCCCAGATTCCGGCCTGGGCACGGTCCCATCCGCTGAGCGCGGACCGGGTTGCCCGCGCCAATCAGAAGGCGGCGGCGACGGGCGTACAGCCGGGGCAGGGCAGGACGAACGGGCCGGCCTTCATGGCGGCAATCGACGGCATGCTTTACGGCGACTCGGCGGCGCAGGGCTTTGTCGACAAGCACCGCTTCCAGCACCCGCAGCTGAGGCTGGCCTTCAGCGTGCCGGACGGTTTCTATCTCAATAACAGCGCGCGCGCCGTGACGGCGACGAGCGGCACCTCGAAGACGCAGATCCAGTTTTCCGGCGGGCGTATCGCCAGCGGTGCAAGCCTGACAAATTATGTCGACCAGGTGTTTCAGGGCGTCTTGGGTCAGTCCGCTTCTCAGGCACAGTTTACCAGTCCGCAGCGGACGACCATCAACGGCATGCCGGCGGTGACGAAACAGGCGCGGGTGCAAAGCCGGCAGGGCGCGGTGGACGTGACGGTGGTCGGCTATCAGTTCGATGGGGACAGCGGATACCATTTCGTGTTCTTGAGTCCCGCGAACGCGAACGATTCTGCCATCATCAGCCGCACGGCGCAGAGCTTCACGAAGCTGTCCACTGCGGAAGCGGCGCGTCTGAAGCCGAAAGTGATCGATGTCGTTACCGTCAGGAGCGGCGACACGGTCTCAAGTCTCGCGCGGCGCATGGCGTTCGACGATTACCAGGTCGAGCGTTTCCGTGTGATCAACGACCTGAATGACGGCGAGGGCCTGCGCGCAGGTCAGCAAGTGAAAATCATCGTCAACGGCTAGAGGCGAAAGCGGGCACCCCAGCGGTGTTCGTTGATCCGGTCAAAGAAAAAGGGCGCCCGGTTTCCCGGACGCCCTTTCCTTTGACATCCAGCCCGAAGGCTGGAGGTCACGCATTGGTTATGCGTTTTCCATCGCCGTTGCAGCACCGTTCATGGTGTTGCCGATGGAGTTGCCGAGGGCGCCCATGGCACCGATAGCAGCAACAGCGATGAGAGCAGCGATCAGGCCATATTCAATGGCGGTGGCGCCTTCTTCATCACGACGGAACTTACGAATGAAAGACATGGTATTCTCCTTGGTTTGGTACGTACCTAGATAGGCTCTGGCCCGGTCCTCGTTGGGTCAGTGAGGTCTTTATGCGCCGCTACCCTTGAAGATTGATTAATTCGCAGGGTTACCGGAAAATTTATATTTGCGAGCGGGTTGCCGGAACGAAAATGGGCAGCGCCGTCCCCGGCGCTGCCCGTTACCCCTGTGTCGGGACAGTCTCGTTCTAGCTGCGATTCATCACATCCTGCGATGTGTCGGATGTCGTCGTCCACATATTGACGAGGCTGCTGCCAAACGATTCGAAACTTGCAATTGCCCCGACCGCGATCAGCGCGGCAAGGAGACCATATTCGATAGCTGTGGCGCCATCTTCATCGCGGCGAACGCGCTTCAGCAATTTGAGCATGGGGACCCCCGAAACATCGACTCATGTTAAAGACAGCCCCGTAATTAGAATAGATTTGTTAAGAAAAACTGGACCCGCGCGGTGCCCCGCATGTTAACCATTCCGCCCATGAACAATATCAAACTGGTAAGCGCGGCGGCGCTGGTCGATCGCGACGGGCGCGTGCTGCTGGCGGAGCGCCCAAGGGGCAAGCATCTGGCGGGGACCTGGGAGTTTCCGGGCGGGAAGGTCGAGCCGGGCGAGACTCCGGAAGCGGCGCTGATTCGCGAGCTGAAAGAGGAACTGGGCGTCGATACGCAGGAAAGCTGCCTGGCCCCGGCGGGCTTTGCCAGCCATGGCTATGGCGAATTCCACCTGATCCTCCTGCTCTATGTCTGCCGCAAATGGCAGGGGCGACCCGAAGGACGCGAGGGGCAGGGGCTGAAATGGGTGCGGGTGCCGCAGATGTTTTCCATCGATATGCCGCCTGCCGACAGGCCGCTGATCGGTCTGCTGGACGGGCTGATCTGAGGCCTGCGCTTCGCTTCAAAGACCGATTGAAACTTACACACCCCGCCCGGTCATGAAGACCAGTTCCAGTTCAGCCGGGATGCGGCCATCCGGGTCGGAAAGGCGGGAAACCGCGTCCGACAGGATGCGGACCGTCCCGCGCGCCAGTGGTTTCCGCCCGCGGGTTTCAAGGATGTTACTTTCGCCCATGCCGCGCACGTCGCGCAGCATCGATGCCGGACTGCCGTAACGCACGGTGCGGGTCTGGGTGTCGACGACAGGGTTTGCAAATCCGGCCCGCTGCAGGAGGGCCGGGGCTTCGCGGGCGTCGATCATGGGATGGATGCGTGCCGCCGCCCCGCCGCCCGCGCCCAGTTCCGCCTCTATCATCGCGTGGCGGACGCCCGCCAGAGAGGCACCCCCAACGAAACCGGCCAGGAAAACGCCGCCTGGCCTTAGCGCGCGCCGGATCTGAACGAGCGCGCCCGGGAGATCGTTGACGGTTGAGAGCGAAACGGCCGACAGGATCAGGTCAAAGCTGCTGTCCGCGAAGGGCAGCCGATCCTCGTCACAGACGACGCCCTTTCGCCCGTGCGCGCGCGCGAAGCGGATGGCGGTATCGGTGAAGATGACATGATCGCCCGGAATCAGGGTTCCGGCCGTTCCGTCATGCGCGCCGAGATCGAGTATGCGCGGCCAGCGTCGTTCGAAACTGGCGGCACGGGCCGCGAGTTCCTCGGCGATGGCGGCCTTCAGAAAATTGAATTCGCCAAATCGGGATGCGGCCCGGTTGCGGGCAATCTGCCGCGCGCGGCGGTCGAAGGGTTCGATGCGGCTCTGGTCGGACATGCGGGCGATATAGACGCTGCGCGGAAAATCCGTAGGGGGGTGTGGCCATGCGTGCCCTCGCCGCCTCTCTTGCAACCAGCGCGCTCGACCTGATCCTGCCGCCGCGCTGTCCTGGCTGCCGCACCATCGTCGATGAGGACGGGCGGTTCTGCGGCGACTGCTGGACGGAACTGGCGTTCATTACCGATCCCATGTGCGCGACCTGCGGCCTGCCCTTTGAGACGGATGCGGGCGCGGGTAGCGTCTGCGGCGAATGCGCGGGCGCGAAGAGGCCCTACGACCGGGCGCGGTCGGCACTGCGTTATCAGGGGACTGCGGTTCCCGTGCTCCTGGGTTTCAAGCACGGCGCGCGCACGCATCTGGCGAAGCTGATGGCGGCGCAGATGGCGCGGCATCTGCCGGCATCGGGCGCGGACCTGATCGTACCTGTGCCGCTCGATCGGCGGCGGCTGGCGAAGCGGGGCTATAACCAGGCCGGCCTGCTGGCGCGGGCGCTTTCGAAGCATGGCGGGATCGCGGTGGGGATCGACACGCTGATCCGGGTGAAGCCGACGCAGTCCACGGCGGGCGTCAGCCGGGCGGGCCGCTTTCGCGCCGCCAAGGGTGCGTTCAGGGTCAATCGTGCATTGCCTGAACAGGCGCGTGTCGTGCTGGTCGATGACGTGATGACGACCGGGGCGACCGTCGAATCGGCGGCGCGCGCGTTAAAGAAGGCGGGCGCGGCGCGTGTCGATGTGCTAGTCTATGCCCGGGCCATGAAATCGGACATATGATGTCCACCGAAGAAGAAGCAGGAAATCGCCGTGCCTAAAATTGATATCTACACGAAATTCCTTTGTCCCTATTGCAGCCGCGCCAAGGCACTGCTGGAAAAGAAGGGCGTCGATTTTACCGAGATCGACATCTCCATGGGCGGTGCGAAGCGGCAGCAGATGCTGGAACGGTCCGGCGGCCGTTCGACGGTGCCGCAGATTTTTATCGGCGACACGCATGTGGGGGGATCGGACGATCTGAATGCGCTGGAAGAGGCGGGTAAACTGGATGCCTTGCTTGGCGTCTGAAGCTTTCGCTGAACCGTCCCGGTCTTCGGGTCCGGCCGCGCGTGGGAATGTCCGGGCGGCTGGCAGGTCAGGGGGCGGGCGGCGTCGCAGCTTCTGGAGAGGCAGATGACCCGCATTGGTGTCGTGCAGATGACCAGCGGGATCGATCCCGCCGCCAACGCGGCCACATTGACGTCTGCCATTGCCGATCTGGCGGGGCAGGGCGCGGAGATTGTCTTCACGCCTGAAATGAGCGGATGTCTGGATAAGGACCGCGCGCGGCTGTTTGAAACCGTGCGCGGCGAGCATGACGACGTCGCGCTGGCCGCCGTACGGGACGCTGCGAAGGCGCACGGCGTCTGGGTGCAGCTGGGGTCATTGGCAATTCGCAACAAGGGCGCGGAAAAGCTGGTGAACCGGGCCTTTCTGATCGACGCGCAAGGCGGCATCGCCGCGCGCTATGACAAGATGCACCTGTTCGACGTCGATCTGGGCGGGGGTGAACGCTATGGCGAGTCGCGGAGTTTCGAGGCGGGCGGATATGCCGTCGTCCACGACACGCCCGCAGGGCGGCTGGGCATGTCCATCTGTTATGACATCCGCTTTCCGCGCCTGTACGACGCGTTGAGCACGGCGGGCGCGGACCTGATTTCCATCCCCGCCGCCTTTACCCAGCCGACGGGCGCGGCGCACTGGCATCTGCTTGCGCGGGCGCGGGCGGTCGAGAACAGCGCCTTTGTCATTGCCGCCGCGCAGACGGCCAGGCACGAGGATGGCCGCGCCACCTATGGTCATAGCCTGGTGGTCGACCCCTGGGGTGACGTGCTGCTGGACATGGGGACCGAGCCGGGCCGTGCGGTTTGCGACATCGATCTGTCCCGCATCGCGGATGTGCGGAAACGCCTGCCCGCGCGCGATCATCGCAGGCCCATCGCCGCGATATGATCGTCTTTGATATCAGATGCGAGCACGACCATGTGTTCGAGGCATGGTTCGACGGCGCGGATGCCTTTCACGACCAGCGCGACCGCGGTCTTGTGACATGCCCTTATTGCGATAGCGGCAGGGTGGAGCGGGTGCCGAGCGCGCTCGCCATCGGCGGCAAGGCGGGCGGCCCTGACGAACGGCAGGTTGCGACGACTGCTGGCGGCGCACAGCCCGGCTTTGATCCCGCCAAGGTGAAGGCCATGCTGGGCGAGCTGGCCAAGGCGCAGGCGGACGCGCTGGCGAAAAGCGATTATGTCGGCGGGAAGTTCGCGGACGAGGCCCGGTCGATGCACTATGGCGAGCAGGCGGCGCGGCCGATTTACGGCGAAACAAGACCCGCGGAAGCGAAGGCCCTGCGCGAAGAGGGCGTGCCCGCCATGCCGCTGCTGTTTCCCGTCAAACCGAAATCCGACGCTTGACGTGCGGCCCCGCGCGCGGTGAGTGAGGGCAGGCGCGCCCGTAGCTCAGTAGGATAGAGCACCAGATTCCTAATCTGGGGGTCACAGGTTCGAATCCTGTCGGGCGCACCATTTTCAGCTTCCTATTCGTACCTAAGCGCGCGGGCCGGTTCCGCACGTGCAACGCGCCAGGTCTGGCCAAAGATCGTGACGGCGGCGATGACGAGGGCGAGGAGGGTTGCGCCGATGAAGAAGAGCGGGGACAGCGCCACGCGGTCGTCGAAACCGTTCAGCCATTTCGACATGGCGAGCCAGGCCAGCGGCCAGGCGATGAGGTTCGCAAGAAGAACGGGACGCAGGAACTGGCCGATCAGCAGCTGCATGATCTCCCTTGTCGAGGCGCCGAGCGTTTTCCTTATGCCGATCTCCTTCACGCGCCGCGCGGTGTCGAAACTGGCGAGGCCGTAGAGGCCGATACAGCCGATGACAACGGCCAGTACCGCGCCGATGGTGAAGAGGCGTGAGCGGTCGGCATCCTGCTTGTAGAAGGCGTCGTAGAGATTCTGGTCGACGGTCTTGCCCTGAAAGGGAATTTCAGGGGCAATGCTTTTCCAGGCCGCCTCCATATCGGCAAGGACGGCCTGCGGATCGCGGTCCTGAAAGCGGAGCGCCGCCATTGGACCGCCTATGTTCGATGACTGGTAGTAATAGAGCATGGGACGCAGCGCTTCGCGCGGGCTGCGGAACCGCATGTCGTCGACGACGCCGACGACCCTGTGATCGACCTCGTCCGCGACCCTGATGATCTGGCCAATGGCCGCTTCGGGTGTGGGAAAGCCCAGATCGCGCGCGCCCGTGCGACTGATGATGACGTTGTAGGTCGCCTTCTTCATGTCCTCCCACTCGACATTCGCGGTGTCGTCGAGGGCGAAGTCGTCGCCGAAATCCCGCCCCGCGATGATCCTTGCGCCATATGTGCTGAAATAGTCCGGGCCGGTGCTGACCCATGTCAGCGAAGGCTGGGGGCCGGTTGCGCCGGGACGCGACATGCTGGTCGAATTGGTCTGCCAGGTGCTGCCGGGGGCATCGCCGCTCTGCGTCACCGCAGTCACGCCGTCTATCGCCCGGAGTGCCGCGAGAAGCTCGTTCCGGCGCGGGTCCTCGCGTCCGAGCTCGACGAATGACTGCACGAGCGCCATGCCCTGCCGCTGGAAGCCAAGATCGGCCTGTTTCAGATGCGCCGTCTGCGCGAACAGCACCACCGTGCCGATCATGAAGGCGATGGCGATGGAGAATTGCAGCACCACCAGCGCGCGGCGCAGCCGCTGGCCGGCGCGCCCGCCGCCGGGAGCGCGCGCGGACGCGAGAACCGCAGCAGGGCGGAAACCCGACAGGATGAAGGCGGGGTAGAGGCCGGCGAGCAGCCCCACGACCAGGACCATCAGGACGAGAGGTGGAAGAATGGATTCCGGTCCCCAGTAGCTGATCGCAAGTTCGCTGCCACCGAGACTGTTGACGAAGGGCAGCGCGAGTTCGGCCAGCGCGAGGCCGATAAGCGCGGCGACGGCGACGGTGGTGACGGACTCCGCGACGAACTGGCGAATGAGTGACTGGCGCGTCCCGCCCACCACCTTGCGGACCGCCACTTCGCGCGCGCGCAGGCCGGCCCGCGCCGTCGCCAGATTCACATAGTTGACGATGGCGACAAGGAGCGTGAGCAGGCCGACGAGACCGAGCGTCGTGACGACCGTGCGGTCGGCGTCGGACATCAGATTCACGTCATGCAGCGGGAGCGGAGTCATCGACATATAGTCCGACATGCCGGGTCCCTGGTCCGCCAGACTGCGCCTGTCGATGAAGGCGGGCAGCTTTGCCGCAAGATCGGCCGCAGCCGCGCGGTTTGGCAGGCGCAGGAAGGTGTTGAGGGTCTGGCTGCCCCAATTGTCGAAATTCTCGTCGGCGTAGCGTTCCGGCACGAACGGTACGAAGATCTGACTGTCGAAGGTCGTGTTGAGCGGCAGGTCTTCGAGGATCGCGCCGATGCGGAAATTATAGGGCTCGTTGTCGATGACCAGCGTCATTTCCGCCCCCATTGCGGGGCGGGCGGCGAAATATTTGTCCGCCATCCGCCGTGTGATGACAATCGTATCGGGGTCGAGAATGGCGGTCTTCGGGTCACCCTCAGCGGCGGGCCAGGGAAAAAGGTCGAAATATTCAGGGTCGATCACGGCGATGTCTTCGCCGGTTGCGAGATCGCCCTGCCTGACTGCGACGCCCTTTATCTTGTAGCGGGCGCCCTCCAGTCCGCTGAAGTCGGCTTTCATCTGGTCAATCAAATTGCCCATCGTTTCCAGAAACGGCGTCTCCGGGATGCCCGGCAGCCGATAGGTCGTCGCCATCACATAGACATTTTCCGAGCCCGGCAGATGGCGGTCATAACCGCGCTCGTTCTGGACGAAGAGATAGAGAACGAGGAACACCGCCACCCCGAGCGCGAGGCCGCCAATGGAGAGTATCGCGTGCAGCTTGTGCCGGGTGAGCGAACGGTAAAGCGTCAGGAGGGCGGTGGAAGTCATGAGCATGCTGTCCCTTCAGGCGGCGCGGCGGGCGGAAGTGAGGATGCGGCCATCGACCATGGAGACGGTGCGCTTGGCGATGTCGGCATGGGCGGGCGAATGCGTGACCATGACGATGGTCGCGCCGTCCGCATTGAGTTCGGACAGGATGTCCATCACCTGCGCGCCGTTTTCGGTGTCGAGATTGCCGGTGGGTTCGTCGGCAAGAATGAGTTTCGGTTCACCAACGATGGCGCGCGCGATGGCGGCGCGCTGCTGCTGACCGCCGCTGAGCTGATGGGGATGGTGACGCTTGCGGTGGGCCACGCCGACACGGTCCATTGCCGCGTCCACGCGTGCGCGCTTTTCCTTTGCGGGCAAATCTCGATAGGCGAGGCCGAGCGCGACATTCTCGCCGATGGTAAGGTCGTCGATCAGATTGAAGCTTTGGAAGACGAAGCCCAGCCGGTCACGGCGCAGCCTTGCCAGCTGCTGTTCGGCAGTCGTGCTGATATCCGTCCCCTCGAACAGGTAACGGCCCCCGCTGGGGCGGTCGATGGTGCCGAGGACGTTGAGCAGGGTGGACTTGCCGCAGCCGGAGGGACCCATGATGGCGACAAATTCGCCCGCGTCGACCCTGAGGTCGATGTCCATGAGCGCGGTCGTCTCGACCTCGTCGGAACGGTAGAGGCGGCTGACATTTTCGAGCTGGATCATTTGGGTTTCCCTAGTTGAGAATGAGCGTGTCAAAATCGGCGTAATCGCCGATGGCGGAAGTGACGATCCGGTCGCCCGCGGCAAGCCCGGCGGTGATTTCGACCTGTTCCGGATTGCGGCGGCCCGTGGCGATGGTGCGGCGCCGCGCGCGATCTTCGCTGTCCATGACGAAGACGCTGGTGCCGCCGCCATCGAGCCAGCCGCCCGACGGCGCGACGAGCGCGGGACGGTCGGCGCCCAGCACCAGCCGGACATCGACGGTCTGGCCGCGGTTAAGTTTCGCGGGCGGCGCATCCTTGAAACCGAGCTCCACGCGAAACTGGCCGTCCGTCACCTGCGGGAGGACCTTGATGACCGTCACCTGGATCGTTTCGCCGCCGATGGAGGCGCGCGCGGGAAGGCCGGTTTCGACGCGGCCCAGATAGAATTGATCGACATCGGCGGTCAGTTTCCAGCTGCCCTCGCTGTCGATCTGACCGACGGGATCGCCGGGGCTGAGCGTCTGGCCGGGTTGCAGGGTGAACGCGGTGAGACGGCCCGAAACGGGCGCGCGGATGGTGAGCGCATCAAGGCTGCGGCGGACCATGGCGAGACTGCGGCCGAGCTGCGCCTCCGTCTGTCCAATGCGCGCGGACTGACTGGCAAGGACGTTCCGTTCCCTGCCGCGCGACTGTTCCAGCGCCCGCACCCTCTCGCGGCGGAAGGCGACCTCGGCGGCGACCGGATCAATGGCGGCCTGGTTGACGATGTTGCGTTCAAACAGGAAGGATTTGGCCTGATAATCCTCCTCCGCCTTCAGAAGCGCGTTGCGCGCCTCGGCAAGGTCGTTGTCGCCTTCGAAGCGGCTGCGCTGGACGGCGAGGCGCTGGCCGCTGACGCTGCCAAGCTGACCGGCGATATCGGCGGACCGGGAGGCGACGTCGAGTTCCAGCGACGGATTGGTCAGCCGGACCAAGGCGACGCCTTTCGTTACGAGCTGACCGTCACTGGCGATCAGCTCCTCCACCTGCCCGCCCGCGACGGAGGCGATGAAGGTCGTGGAAAGTGGCGCGACTTTCGCCCTTAACGGTACATAATCCTGAAACGGCGCCCGGACGATCTCGCCCGTGCGGATGGCGGCTGAGTCGACCGTCAGCGAACCCGACGCGGGAACAAGGCGGTAGATCATGATGGCCGCCACTATGAGGGCCAGGCCAAGGCCGACCCGGATCGCCAGCGTTCGCCTGTGTCGCCCTGGCGTTTCGATACGGCGGTCCATGCCCGCGCCGGTGGTGCTGATCCTGCTCGTTTCTGTCATGCGGACAGTATATATCAGCTGATAATGCTGGCCTTACCCTTTGAAGAGAAAGCGATAATCACACGTCCTTTGCAAGCCGGTGTCCGCTCCCGTAGGCAGGTGTCCGAATTCGAACACAGGTAGATTCATGTCAACCGAGTTGAAAAGCCGCGAGTCGCCGTCCGTCCTGTTCATCGACGACGATCCCGATATCGTGAAAGCCGCGCGCATGCTGCTGACGCGTGAGAATATGCATGTGACCAGCGCGGAATCGCCCGATGCGGCGTGGCCCCTGCTGGCGGCGGGCGATTTCGATGTCATTCTGCTCGATCTGAATTTTGCGCGCGGGCAGACGTCGGGCCGGGAGGGGTTTGCCATGCTCGACCAGCTTATTGCCGCCGACCGGGATGCCGTTGTCGTGGTCGTTACCGGTCATAGCGGTATCAACATTGCCGTGCAGGCAATGCGGGCGGGGGCAAGCGATTTTGTCATAAAACCGTGGAACAACGAGCGCCTGATCGCAACGGTGCAGCGCGCCGCCGACCTGCGCCGCGCCCGTGCCCAGGCTGCGCCTGACATTTCAGCAACCACGGAGGACCGCCTTCTGCTGGGCGAGGATGCGGCAATCGTCCGTGCGCGGGACACCATCGCCCGCGTGGCCCCGACCGGTGCGGCCGTGCTGATCCTGGGACCCGCGGGCAGCGGCAAAAGTCTGGCGGCGCGGGCGCTGCACCATGCTTCGGAACTCGCCGAGCAGCCACTGGTGACGCTTCCGGTGGGCGCGTCGCTGTCGCAGGGCGATATTGCGGACGCAGCGCGCCGGGCACAGGGCGCGACGCTGCTGATCGAGGATGTAGGGGATCTCGACGCGGCGCTTCAGCCAGTTCTTGCGGACGCGATTTCAGATGTGCGCGTCATTGCCACCAGCCGCGAAGGCCGCGCCGGGTTGCGGGGCCGGCTGGACGAGGATCTGCTTTACCGCCTCAACACCATAGAGATCGCGTTGCCGCCGCTCGGTCAGCGCGGTGATGACGTGCTGCTTCTGGCGCGGCATTTCCTGGCCCTGTTCGCGGGACGTCATGGCAGGCCGGCGAAGGCGTTGACCGACGAAGCGGCGAACGCCATCGCGGCGGACAGCTGGCCTGATGACGTGCGCGGTCTGCGGCAGGCGATGGAGCGGGCGGTTCTGCTGGGGACAGGCGACGCCCATGACGTTGAGGATTTCGCCTTTTCCATCGACGATGACGACCACCGTCCACGCGCCATAGCGGTGGACCTCAACCTGACGCGCAGTGAGAAGATACTGGTGGAGGCGGCGCTGAAACGGCACGGTTTCAATGTAACGCGCGCGGCCGCCGATCTGGGCCTGACGCGCGCCGCGCTCTACCGCCGGATGGAAAAATATGGCCTCTAGCAAGCTGAAGACGGCGTTATATGCAACGCTGCTGATCCTCGCCGGAGCGCTAGCCATGCTGGCGTGGCGGGAAGGTTTCTATGCCAATACCGCGCTCGCCCTGCTGACCGGCATATGGCTGGCGGCGATCATGGCCGCCATGACCGCGCGCGAAGCGCCGCCCGTCGCGGTGCCGGTGTCCGCGCCGGACGATGCGGCGCTGCGCGAGCAGAAGCGGCTGATCGCCTATCTCAATCTGTCGCCCGCGCCGCTTGTCACGCTGGACAGGGAAAGTCGGTTGTGGGCCGTCAACCGCGCTGCCCGGCGACTGTTCGGGGTCGATGATCTGATCCCGTCCGGCCATGCCGATCTGGTCGCCGCGATTTCCGCGACGGCGCCGGGCCAGACAGCCACCGTCAAAATCGCCGGAGGACATGTCGCGGCGCTGGCGACCGCCGATCTCGATGCGGGCGGCGAGGGGGGACGGATCGCGGCGCTTATCGACATCGATGCCAAACTGAAGGTTGCCGAGGCGAATGCCCTGCGCGATCTGCTGCAGGTGCTGAGCCATGAAATCATGAATGCGCTGACCCCCATCGCGTCACTGGGCCGGACAGCGGCGGCATTGATGACCGATGCGGAGCCCGATATCGACGCCGCCCGTGACGCCGTCGATACCATCGCGCGGCGTGCCGAGGGCCTGCACAAGTTCAGCCGTGCCTATCGCGATCTCGCCCGTCTGCCGCAGCCCGATCTGTCGCGGGTCGACCTGAAGCTGTTCGTTTCCGACTTGCAGCGGATGTTCGAAACGCGGTGGACGCACGGGCCTGCGATCGCCGTGAAGACCGATCGCGCACCGCAAACGGTCATGGCCGACCCCGATCAATTGACCGCGGCCGTCTGGGCGCTGTTGCAAAACGCCGTCGAAGCGGGAGGTCCGGGCGTCAATGTCCGCATGGAACTGGAGGGCGAGGCGGATACCCTTTTCCTCTCCGTCGTCGACGACGGCCCCGGCGTGGCGGGCACGAGCGGCGAGAGGATCTTCCAGCCCTTCTACACGACCAAACCGGAAGGAAACGGCGTCGGTCTAAGCCTGGCCCGGCAGATTGCCCGTGCGCATGGCGGAGATCTGGTGCTGCTTAAAACCGATCCCGGAACCGGGGCGAAATTCAGGATTTCGCTCCCGGTACAGTGACGGCGGACCAGGACGTTCAGCGCTGGACGCGTCCCGATCCGTCGCCTGCCATCAGGGTTTCGACTTCCGATACTGAGACGCGGTTGAAGTCGCCGAGGATCGAATGCTTGAGGCAGCTGGCCGCGACGGCGAACCGAAGCGCCTCGGCGCTCGTGTCATAGGCATTGAGCGCGTGGATGAGCGCGGAGGCGAAGCTGTCGCCGCCGCCGACGCGGTCGACGATGTCGGTCATGTCGTAATGCTGTGACAGGTGGAAGCCGCTTTCGTCGCGGATGCAGGCGGACCAGCCGTTGCGGTCGGCGCTGTGGCTTTCGCGCAGGGTGATGGCGATGTGCGTCATCTGCGGGAACTGTTCCAGCACCTTTGCGGACAGCGCCTCGTATTTCGCCGTGTCGAGGTCGCCGGACTCGACATTGACATCGGCTGTGATGCCGAGCGATTTCTGGCAGTCCTCTTCGTTGGCGATACCGACATGAACATATTTGACGAGCTCGTTCATCACCTCGGGCGCGGACTTGCCATATTTCCACAATTTGCCGCGATAGTTGAAATCGCAGGATACGGTGACGCCGCGATCGAACGCCGCCTTCACGGCGGCGATGGACATGTCGGCCGCGCTCTGGCTGAGCGCCGGCGTGATGCCGGTAATGTGCAGCCAGTCCGCGCCGGCGAAAACCTTGTCCCAGTCGAAATCGGAAGGCGCGGCGTCCGCCATAACCGAGCCAGCCCGGTCATAGATCACCTTCGATGGGCGTTGATTCGCTCCGGCCTCTAGGAAATAGATTCCCATGCGCCCGGCCTTGCGTCCGACCAGCGATGTATCGACGCCGAAGCGCCGCAGCTCGCCAATACAGGCGTCGCCGATGTCGCCCGTGGGCAGCAGAGACGCGAACGCGGCCTGATTGCCATAATTGGCAAGCGCGACCGCGACATTCGCCTCGCCGCCGCCAAATGTCGCCTCGAACGATGGAGACTGGAAAAAGCGCTCATGCCCGGGCGTCTTCAGGCGCAGCATGATTTCACCAAGGGTGACGAATTTCTTACTCATGGATATGGGCTCCGGAAAGACAGGTGCGGACAGACAGGATCAGCCGTCACCGGGATTGACTGGACAGACCGCCGGACGCCGCGGCCATTCTGCGCTGCTCCAGCTGGTAGCCATATAGGGAGGGGACGGCGTCAAGGCGCTGGTTCAGGGCCTCGACATAGGGGGCGGGGGTGAAATCAAGCGCGAGCTTGCGGTTGCCGTGCAGACCGACGACACGCGCGTCCGGCCCCTCCGATCCCGCGAAGATGGTCATGATTTCATCGGGTGCCGCGCCGCTGTCGACGATCACGTTCAGATTCCATGTCGTGTTGTATCTGGCATGGCCGGGCTTCCAGTAACCGGCGCCGCCCGCCTTGTAGAGGTCGTAGACCGGCTTGCCGTCGTTCCCCGGCACGGCGTCCAGATGGACGGTCACGTCATCATAGAGATTCTGCATGTTGGCGCCCGCATGTTGGTCGAGCGTGGGAGCGGTAAAGACGACGCCGCCGCGATAGACGGAACGGGTCGCCTGCGTGTTGAAACTGAGCGTGTGCTCCGTCGGATTCTCGACCACAAGATTGTCCACGAGGACGTTGTGCACATTGCCGACATGGACCGCGTAATGCGCCTTTTGCGTGCCGGTCGTGAGGATGTTCGCGATGGTGACATTGGCAAGGTCATCGGTCAGAATCCCGCTGTCCGCCTCGTCGATGCGGACATTCCTGATCCAGCCATTGAAGACGCCGGTGAAATAGACGCCGTTAAAGCCAGCCTCCTGATGATGGCCGAAATAGGCATTGTCGGGGAAGCTGATGGCGAAATCCTGCAGGCCGACATTCTGGAGATGCTCCCAGGCCGCGAAATTGGCGGGGACATCCGCACTGATCTCGATCAGGAGCGGGTCCGCGATGGTGACGCTGTTGCCCTCGATCGCCTCGATGCGGGTCGCCTGCCTGACCAGCGGACGATCAGGCAGTTCCCAATGGCGGCTGCCGATGGGAAGGTCGGGGCGCGCACTGGCGGGGCCGTACATGGCGTCGATCAGCGGGCCGTTCTCTCCGGCGCGGTTGTGCCAGTGGATCTGGACGACATCGCCCACGTTCAGCTGGGCCGTGTTCGGCACGGTGAGCGTCCTTGTCCCCCGCATACCCGCCTCTATGTCGCCGAGCGTCTTGATCGGCGGGTCATAGCGTTCAAGATAGGTGGCGGGGCGGCCATTTGGTGTGCGGACCCAGATGAAACCGGCGCTCCAGCTATATTCCGAAAAGAGCGCGTCGAGATTGACGTCCGGCTGCCGCTCGAACTTGTCGTTCTCCACGAGATATTCGCGAATTTCCTTGAGCGCGCCGCCATCGTCGATCTGTGACAGCGGCCGCGGCATGTGGAGGACAGTGCCATTCTCGCCCATCCCCATGCCGCTCAATGTGATGTCGCTGCGCTCTATCCAGAGAATTTCGCTGATGAGATAGCGGCCCGCGGCGAAGCGCACGGTGACCGGGCCATCGACCGCGTTGGCGGCGGCAATGGCGGCCAGAACGGCTGCGCTGTCGTCCTTGCCGTCGTCCGGGACGGCTCCATGGGCGGCGACGTCGACGGTGTTTTGCGATCCGCCGGGAATGGCCTCAAGCCCATAGCCGAAACCGGCATAGGAATAATCGGGCAGATAGGGCGCGCCGGATTTCAGGATTTCCGGAATCCCCTGCGCCGACGCTGCGTTCGCCAATAAAATCAAACCACTGGCGGCTAGCGCCAGATGAAACTGTGTCCGAAAAGCCACACTTAATCTCCCCATTGGACCTCTTTTTCTGCAAGGGCATTGACCGTCAGTGACAGCGGTGTCAACAAAACGGTTAACCGGTGTCAGAACGGAAAAACCGTATCTGACATCATAAAATGGCGCGAAAAGCGCCGCATTGACAGTCTTGGGGAAGAAACATGTCGAATATTTTCTCGTCCGCACATCGTGATCTCGCGCGGCCGTCGCGCGGCGCCATTCGCGCGGCATTGCTGGGATCCGTACTTGCCTTCGCGGGCGCAGGGGCGGCGCATGCCCAGCTGCAGGAGGGCGCGGAGGCCATGGACGAGGCGCTGGAAGCCGATGCCATCGTCATCCAGGGGCAGATTTCCCGCTCCATCGAGGATTCGCTGCAGGCCAAACGCTCTCTCGACGTGATCGGCGACGCCATCCTGGGCGGCGAGGTCGGCGACCTTCCCGATCTCAGTGTTGCGGAAACCCTGGAGCGCGTGGTCGGCGTCACTTCGGACCGGTTCAAGGGCGGCGCGTCGGAACTGTCGGTACGCGGTCTGGGCGCATTTCTCGGCGCCTCCTTCTTCAATGGCCGCGAAATTTCATCCGGGTCGGATGGCCGCGACGTCAATTTCGGCCAGTTCCCGTCCGAGCTGATCAACGGCGCGATCATCTACAAGTCGCAGCAGGCGAGCTTTATCGAGGGCGGCGTATCGGGGATCATCGAGCTGCAGACCCTGCGCCCGCTCGATTACGGCAAGCGGCGCGTGCAGGCGCAGTTCCTGGGCGGCTACAGCCCCTATGAGGACCGCGTCGTCGGTAGCGGCGGCCTCAATTACCGCGCCACGGGCTCCTATGTGGACCAGTTCGAAACCGGGCTTGGCGATATCGGTATCTCGATCGGCGGGCAGATCCGCCGCGATACGGCACCCGAAGATTTCTACACCACCAGCTCGACATTCCGGCCCTGCAATACGATCGAGGGTGTGGACCAGACCAACAACTGCGACTTCGACCGCGATTCGAGCGGCGCGCCCAGCGGGGCATCGGATACCTATTTCGTCTCCAACCAGTATATCTACCGCGCGCTCGAGACCGAGGCTGACCGCGATGCCGTTATCGGCGCCATCCAGTGGCAGCCGACGTCCGCGTGGGACATCAACATAGATGCGCAGTACAGCTTTCGCTCTGATGAGGAACTGCGGCACAATCTTGTGATCGCAGACGGTCGCCGCGACATCGCTCCCATCGAAATCTCGCCGACGGGGGCGTTGCTGGCCCATAGCGGTGAAACCCGTCTGGAGAACCAGTCGGTCTTCCGCGTGCGGGACGAGGATTATCTTGGATTGGGCGGCAACGTCAGATGGTCGGGCGAACGCCTCTCGCTGGGCGTTGACGTCGGCTATTCGAAGACGAACCGCGACCAGGACGAGAAGGATATGCGCATTCGTACGAACGACCGCGTCAAATTCATCCTCGATTCCCGCGGCTTCGACGTTCCCAGCCTGACGTTCACCGATGTGTCCGATGTCGAGGATGATACGGGCCTGGCGTTCGATCTCAACAATCATGACCTCTACGACAATGGCGCGCGCGCAAGGCGCCGACTGGAAATCGTCGACGACAGGATTTTCGCCGTGCGGCTTGACGGTGAATATGAATTCGATGGCGCGTTCCTGCGCTCGATTGAATTTGGCGGACGCTATGGCGATCGCAACCGGGTTCGCGACGATGGCATTGATGAGGATGTCAGCCTGATCAACGATTATGACAGCGCGGCGGTGCGCGCGACGCGGCGCGGAAATTTCCCGATCCGCGATCTTTATGCCGGGGCCGACACGCCAATGCGCGGCCTGACCTACGCCGCATGGAATCCGGTTGAGCTGTTCACGGCGCTGACCGGCTCGCCCGATGCCGGACTGCCGACAGGGTCAACGCTGTCGCCGCAGGATACGGACGTTACCGAGAAAACCTATGCCGGTTACGTGCAGGCCAATTTCGATACGGCGTTCGGCAACATGCCCGCATCGGGCAATGTCGGCCTGCGTGTTATCAAGACCGACATCACTTCGGTCGGCATCAGTTCGGCGTTGCAGACAACGCCCAATCCCGACGACCCCACGATCCTGAATGTCTCGCCAGTCGGCGATCCGATCATCAATGTCGAAAAGAACGACTTCTGGAACTTCCTGCCCAGCGCCAATCTTTCCCTTGAGCTGGCTGAAGACAAACTGCTGCGCTTTGCCGCCTACCGCGCCATTGCGCGGCCGGACCCCGAAGCGCTGTCCGCCGCGCTGGCGTTCGACGACAGCGCCGATCTGGCTGACATCGGCGACATCATCAGCGCGAGCGGCAATCCGTTTCTTGAGCCGCTCGAAAGCTGGAACGCCGACGTTTCGTTTGAGTGGTACGCATCGAATACGAGCTCGCTGTCGCTCGCCGGTTATTTCAAAAGCCTGCAGACGGGCTTCGAGACGGTTACCGAGACGCTGACCGTTCAGCTGGACGGCGTTCCGACAGACGTTGTCGTCGGCCGCACGGGCAACAGCAACGACAAGAGCACGCTTTACGGTTTCGAGATCGCGGCGCAGCACAAGTTCGACGGTGGCTTCCTGAAAGGTTTCGGTGTTCAGGCAAGCTATAACTTCGCCGATTCCGATTTCGAATTCCCGGACCCCGTGATCATCGACGGAGAGGCGATTGCGGATTTCACGGAGCCCGCCAACATTCCCGGCTATTCCAAGCATACGGGCAATGCGACCGTGTTCTGGGAAAATGACCGGATCACGCTGCGCGCGGCCTACAAGTTCCGTTCGGACTATTTCAAGCCGTTCCGCCAGGACCAGAACCGCTTCACGAAGGCGCAGGATTTCGTGGATCTGTCCGCGTCATTCGACATCAACAAGAATATCGAGGTGCGCGCGCAGGTCCTGAACCTGCTCGACGAACCCAACATTTTCTACCGGCCCACCGGTGACAGTCTGGCGGAAACCAATTACTCAGGCCGTCGCTACTTCCTCGGTTTGCGGGGCAGGTTCTAGAAACGGTAACATGGAGAGCAGCGTGACGGACGTCGCAGGGATTTCCGATGCACTGGTCGGCGCGCGACAGGCGGGCCGGGCGCTGCCGGGATTTCCCGGAACGCTGCCCACCAGCCTGGACACATGTTATGCCGTGCAGGCGCGGTCGCGCGGCCTCTATCCCGATGCAGTGGCGGGCTGGAAAGTCGGGGGCATTCCGCCGCAACACCAGGACCGCTACGGCGCGACGCGGCTGACCGGTCCCATCTTCAGCCGTAATGTCCACTATGCCGAAGCCGGTGAGGTGACTGACGTCGGGCGTCTTCAGGGGCGGTTTCGCCGCGGTGGAGTCGGAATTCGTGGTCCGGCTTGGCGACACGCGCGCCGAGGACCGTCTTTACATCGGTATCGAGATCGCCTCTAGCCCGATACCCGATATCAACGGCGTCGGACCTGCGGCCGTCGTTTGCGATTTCGGTAATAATAACGGCCTGATCGTCGGCCCTGAAATCAGGGACTGGCGCGATATTCCGCTTGCGGACATGCATGTCGAAACCATCATCGATGGCAAACGCATAGGACAGGCGACGGCGGCGGACAGCCCCGGCGGCCCTCAGGCGGCCGTCGATTTCTGGCTGGAACATGCCGCCGCATACGACCTCGATGCCTCCGCGGGAGTCTTGATTTCGACGGGCGCCGTGACGGGCGTCCATGACGCGGAGATCGGCTCTGTTTCGCGCGCGGACTTTGGCCGGTTCGGATCGCTGGACGTCAGGCTGATCGCCGCTGAGCCGCTCGCCTGATGGGCGGGACATTTCCAACCCGTCGTTCGGTTCTGGCGGGCGGCGCGCTGGCGGGCGCGGCGCTGCTGAGCGGCTGCGAATGGCAGATGACCGGCGCGCTGACCGCCACCGACACGCATCCGCTCGAATATCCGACGGTGCAGGCCGTCATCCGCTTCGGCGAGATGCTTTCAGAGCGGACGGACGGACGGCTGAAGCTCAAGATGTTCGCTGGCGGCCAACTCGGCAATGAGCGCGACACGCTCGAAATCTGCACGTTCGGCGGGCTTGATTTCAACCGGGTCAATCTGGGGCCGCTGAATTCCATAGAGCCGATGACAATCGTCCCGGCGCTGCCGTTCCTGTTCTCCTCGACGGAGCATATGCGGCGCAGCATGGATGGCCCCCTCGGTGACGAGATCCTGGCCAGCCTGACGCCGCACGGCCTGGTCGGCCTGTGCTATTATGACAGCGGCGCACGCTCATTCTATAACACGCGCGGTCCCATTCGCACGCCGGAAGACATGAACGGGCTAAAGATCAGGGTGCCAGGTTCGGACCTGTTTCTGGCCATGATCAAGTCGCTCGGCGCGGATGCCACGCCCATGCCCCTGGCGGAAGTCTATCAGTCGCTGGCGCAGGGTGTCATCGACGGCGCGGAAAACAACTGGCCGTCCTATGAAAGCGGCCGCCATTTCGAAGTCGCGCGCTATTACAGCCTGACACGGCATCTGCTGTCGCCGGAAATGTTCGTCATGTCGAAAATCAGCTGGGACCGGCTGTCCGCCGGGGACCAGGCCATCGTCAGGCAGAGTGCGAAAGACAGTGTTCCCTACATGCGCTCTCTATGGGATGAGCAGGTCGCCAAAAGCACGGCCATCGTCATGGCCTCGGGCGTCGAGGTGAACGAAGTCGATCCGGCGCCCTTTTCGGCAAGAATGGAAAGCGTCTGGGACAGCTTCGTCACCACGCCCGCGCAAAAGCGGCTGGTCGAACAGATTCTGGCCCTGCGGGACACCGGAGCATGAGGCGGATCGCCGACGCCCTGCTTTCCATCAGCGCGGTCGGCCTGGTGCTGATGACGGCAATCATCAGCTGGCAGGTCTTTGGCCGCTTCGTTTTGGGCTCGTCGCCAAGCTGGTCGGAGCAGGCGTCGCTGATCCTGATGATCTGGTACATATTCTTCGCCGCCGCCGCCGGCGTGCGGGAACGGTTTCATATTCGCATCACCGTCCTTGAAAATATGGTGAGCGCCAGCACCGCGCATGCCGTGCGGATGCTGGTTCATGCGATCGTCATCGCCTGTAGCCTCGTTCTGGCGGTTTGGGGCACGATGCTGGTCATCGAGGTCTGGAGTCACGTCGTGCCATCACTCAGCATCTCCCGCGGGTTCGCCTACCTGCCCATCCCCGTATCCGGCCTGCTGATGGCGCTGTTCGCGGCGGAACATCTGCTGCGCGAGTGGCGCGGCCGACCGATCCGCGCCATCGTCGATATTGACGAGACCCGCTGATGGAACTGCTGATCCTGTTCGGCGTGCTGTTCCTGCTTCTGGCGCTGGGTGTGCCGGTGGCGTTCGCGCTGTTCGCGGCCACGCTCGCCACGTTCGCGGCCATCGATATTCCCATCATCGTCGCCGTCCAGCGCATGTCGGCAGGGATCAGTGTATTTACCCTGATGGCCATCCCGTTCTTTATTTTCGCAGGTGACCTCATGTACCGGGCCGGCATTGCCAACCGGCTTGTGATGGTGGCGGAGGCCGCATTCGGCCGTTCGCGTGGCGGCCTTGGCCTCGTCAATGTCGGCGCATCCATGATGTTTGGCGCGGTCAGCGGCTCCGCCATCGCCAGCGCCTCGGCCATCGGCTCGACGATGGTCCCCATGATGACGGAAAAGGGCTATCCGCGCGACTATAGCGTCAACATCACCGTGACCGCCGCGATTGTCGGCCTGCTGATCCCGCCCAGCCACAACATGATCATCTATGCCGCCGCGTCGGGAACCGGCGTCAGCATCGGCGATCTGTTTCTCGCCGGAATCATTCCCGGAATTTTGACGGGCGTGATGCTGATGGTGACCAGCTGGCTCATCGCCCGCCGCCGCGACCTGCCACGCGGCATCTTTCCAGGCTGGGGCATCTTCCTGCGCGCGCTCGTCTATGCCATTCCCGGCCTTCTGACCGGTGTCATCATCATGGGCGGCATCCTGAGCGGCATCTTCACACCGACGGAAAGCTCGGCCATCGCCGTTGTTTACACCATCGCCGTCGGCGCACTGGTTTACCGCACGCTCGGCTTTCGCGCCTTCATGGAGGCGGCAAGGAAGTCGGTCCGCACGGCTTCGATGGTCCTTCTCATCATTGCCGCCGCCACCGGTTTCGGGTTCGCGCTGGCGATCCTGGAGGTTCCCACCCAGCTTGCCGCGCTGATCGGGCTGATGACGGACAATCCCGTCATGACATTGCTGATCATCAACATCATGCTGCTGTTCCTGGGGACGTTCATGGACATGGCGCCGCTGATCGTGATCTGCACGCCGATTTTCCTGCCCATCGTTGCGGCGACCGGCGTGGACCCCGTGCATTTCGGCATCATCATGATGCTGAACCTCGGCATCGGCCTCGTGACGCCGCCGGTGGGATCGGTGCTGTTCGTCGGGTCCGCCGTCGGCAAGCTGCCCGTGCAGGATGCCGTGCGAACGATCTGGCCATTTTACGGTACGCTTGTCCTCGCGCTCATCCTGATCACGTTCGTGCCGCAGCTATCCATGTATCTGCCAGACCGCTTCTAGGCTTTTTGCGGAGCGTTGAAATTTCATCGTCCCGCTCGCATAAGGTCTTTCGATGACAACGAAAAGCAATCCGACCATCAATGATGTCGCCCGCCTGGCCGGTGTGTCGAAGAAAACGGTCAGCCGCGTCATCAACCGGTCAGCCCTGCTGAGCGACAAGACACGCGCCCGGGTCGAACGGGTGATCGGCGACATTGGCTATGTTCCCAATCCGCAGGCGCGCGCACTGGCGCTGCGCCGGAATTTCATCATCGCGGCGGTGCATGACAATCCGAACGCGCAATTTCTGGTGAACGTGCAGAAGGGGATACTGGACGCGCTCAACGATACCGAATTTGACCTGATGGTGCATCCTGTCGATCGAAACTCCCCCAGCCTCCTTGACAACATACAGAAATTTCTGGAGCGGCAGCGGCCTTACGGCGTGGTCCTGCTGCCACCGATTTCAGAGAATGACGAGCTGGTCGCGCTCTGCAAGCGTCTTGGCATACGCTATTGCCGCATGTGCTCCGCCACCCTGGACGATGCGGATCATGTGGTTCTTTCAAACGACCGCGAGGCGGTGCGCGAAGCGACGGAATATCTGATTGCCGAGGGGCATCGCCGCCTCGGTTTCATCAGCGGACCGTCGGGATTTCTCTCTCCCACCGAGCGCCGCATGGGCTTCGACGACGCGCTGACGGCTGCGGGCATCGACCTTGCACCCGAGCTGATCGCACAGGGGGACTATACCTTCGAATCCGGCGTGAAGGGCGGCCTGACGCTGCTTGACAGGGAGGTGCGTCCGACGGCCATCTTCGCCTCCAACGACCAGATGGCGATCGGCGCGATGATCGCGGCCCGGCGTCTCGGTATCCGGATTCCCGATGACCTCAGCATCGTCGGCTTCGACGATACCCCCTTGTCGGAGCATGTGTGGCCCGCGCTGACAACCGTCCGCTGGCCGATCGCCGAGATGGCTCAGGTCGCCGCGCGAAAGCTCATATCCCGGCCCGGAGACGATCCGGTGGTGGGAACGCTGCTCCCCTCCATGCTCATCAAGCGCCAGTCGGTCTGCCCGCCGGCGGACGTTTAACGCAGGTCGTCATATTTGCCGAATTGCCACTTGCGCAGGCGCATGACACCGGTTACCTACGTAACTCAGAGCGCCCACGACAAGGTACGGGCGCAGATGCGGGGCGGACCAAGCAAAAAAGCGAGATATTATGAAAATTGCACTGATTAGCGAAAACAGCCAGGCCGCCAAGAACGGCATCATCCATGACGCCCTGACGTCGGTCGCCGAACCGCTGGGACATGACGTTTTCAACTACGGCATGTACACCGCCGAGGAAGACGCGCAGCTGACCTATGTCATGGTCGGGCTCCTTTCCGGTATCCTCTTGAATTCGAAGGCTGCCGATTTCGTGGTCACTGGCTGCGGAACGGGAACCGGGTCCATGCTCGCCTGTAACGCGATGCCGGGCGTATTCTGCGGGCTGGTCATCGACCCGACGGACGCTTTCCTGTTCAGCCAGATCAACGACGGCAACGCCATCGCCATGCCCTATGCGAAGGGCTTTGGCTGGGCGGCGGAACTCAACCTGCAGGACTGCTATCGGAAGCTGTTCACCGACAAGCCGGGCCAGGGCTATCCGAAGGAGCGCGCCGAGATCATGGCGAAGAACCGCACCATTCTTTCGGAAGTGAAGGCGGTCAGCTGCCATCCTATGATCGACGTGCTGAAGAACGTCGATCAGACCCTGCTGAAGTCGGCAATCGCGGGCGAGAAGTTCGCCGAATATTTCTATCCCAACTCGCAGGACGAGGAAATCAGCGACTATCTGCGCGGCCTCTAGGAACGCGCCAGCCGCAGCGACGGAAATATTCTGAGGACAGACATGCCGGATAATCCTTTCGATCTTTCGGGCCGGGTGGCCCTCGTCACCGGTGCCAATACCGGCATCGGGCAGGGTATCGCCATTGCGCTCGCCGCTGCCGGAGCAGACGTTGCGGTCGTCGGCCGCAGCGATGCCTCCGACACGGTTGCGGCGATAGAAGGACATGGCCGCAGGGCCGTGATGATAAAGGCCGATCTGAGCGGCAAGGGGCCGTGCGCACGCATTGTCGACGAGGCTGTGGCTGCGCTTGGCGGACTCGACATCCTCGTTAACAATGCGGGAACCATCAAACGCAACGACGCCGTGGATTTTACCGAGGAAGACTGGGATTCGGTGATGAACACCAATCTCAAGAGCCTGTTCTTTCTTTGCCAGGCAGCGGCACGGCAGATGATTTCGAATGGCGGCGGCAAGATCATCAACATCGCCTCCATGCTGACCTTTCAGGGCGGTATCCGCGTGGCCAGCTACACGGCGTCCAAAAGCGGCGTTGGCGGCCTGACGAAACTGCTGGCCAATGAGTGGGCATCGAAGGGCATCAACGTCAACGCCATCGCGCCCGGCTATATCGCTACCAACAACACCGCGGCGCTTCAGGCGGACGAGCAGCGAAACCGGGAAATTCTCGGCCGCATTCCGGCGGGCCGCTGGGGCGCGCCCGACGATATGGGCGGCGCGGCGGTCTTTCTGGCGTCCGACGCCGCGAATTATGTTCACGGGCACATTCTGGCGGTCGATGGTGGCTGGCTGGCACGCTGACATGCGCTGTGGAGCAAAGATATTGGTATGCACATGTGTCATACCAATCGAGTAATATTGGAAGTGTGTATAGGTTGACAATGCGGGTTTGAATCAGCAATCCCGTTATCCATTCGTCCTGGGGAGGATCGTTATGACAAATGCTCAAAATAAAGGAATTGCGTCTGGACGTGGTCTGCTGACCACGCTGCTTTGCGGGGCCGCAATCGCGGCACTTGGGTCGGGGACGGTTGTCCGGGCGCAGGACACATCCACACCCGTCGACGTCAGCGAAGCCGATGCGGCGGACGGCGACGTGATCGTCGTGACCGGCATCCGCACGTCGCTTGCCACCGCGCTTGCCGAGGAACGTGCGGCGAACAATATCATCGAGGTCATCCAGGCGGAGGACATCGGCAAACTGCCCGATCAGAACCTGGCCGAGGTTCTTGAAAACGTGACGGGTGTGCAGATTACCCGGACCGCCGGCGTCGGCACCGCGGTGCAGATCCGCGGCACGAACGCGAACCGGACCGAAATCAATGGCGTGTCGACGGTTTCGTCAGGAGCGGGCCGGTCCGGCATCAGCTTCGAGGATCTTCCCGCCGCACTGATTTCCTCTGTCGAGGTCACGAAGGTGCCAACGGCGCGAACGATCGAGGGTTCGGTCGGCGGTACGATCAATCTGCGCACGATCCGTCCGCTTTCCCTGAACGAGCCGCTGTTCGCGGCGCGCGCGCAGGCGGAATATAGCGATCTTGCCCAGTCCACCCTGCCGCGCCTTTCCGCAACGGTCGGAAAGGTCTGGGACGTTGGCGGCGGTGAGGT
This sequence comes from uncultured Alphaproteobacteria bacterium, assembly GCA_963710205.1. GTDB lineage: Bacteria > Pseudomonadota > Alphaproteobacteria > Sphingomonadales > Sphingomonadaceae > Pacificimonas. The sequence goes on from CAVPZG010000005.1 coordinate 133,350, forward strand.
CGGTGTCGTAGTCAGCGGCAGCTATGCCCGTCAGGATGTGGCCGCTTTTCGTCCCCGCGTCGATCGCGACGGCGTGGTGCTGCCGGGGTCAAGCCCCAGCGCGGAAGCATTCCCATTCCTCCGCATCCAGTTCCTTAATCAGGAAACTGACAATTTCGAATATGAAACCTACAACATAACGACGGCGGTTGAGATCAAACCCATAGATAACCTGCGTTTCTATGGCGATATTACCTATAACGACCAGACACGCGCACAGGAATCGAACCGTGTCCAGTTTTCGGGCGTGTCGGCCGGCGACGTTGTCGCCAACACCTCAAATACCAGCTTCGAAACGGTCGACTTTGGTTCTGGCGAAGGCCCCAACGGCCCAATCGAACTGGGAAGCGTCCAGGCTACCACCAGTGGGATCCTGGGCGTCGGCGCTTTTGACACCAACCTGCGGACTTCCAGCGATACGGGCGCACGCGTCACGCAGAGCGGCGTCTATGATCTCGGCATGGAATGGGACGTGACCGACCGGCTGAAGCTGGGCGTGGAGGGATCCATTTCCACATCGAAGTCGCAGAATCCGAATTTTTCGACGACGCTCGACTTCATCAATCCAAATTCGGCGCAGCCCATGCTAGGCAGGAGCCTGGACAATGCCATCCCGGTGATCTTCGACCTGCGTGGCGGCATATTGCAGTTCGACGTTGCCCCCGGACTGGCGACGTCGCCGACATCCGAACAGCTCCTCGATCCCGCGAACTACCAGCTTCGCCAGATCCAGCAGAGTTTCGACACGCGCGACAACCGGGAAAGCGCGATCCGGGTCGATCTGAGCTATGACATGAGCGACATGGTTCCGTTCATTTCGTCCGTGGATGCGGGTTACCGCCAGAGCCGGACGAGGGCGATCAACAACGACAGTACGGAAAATACGAACTTCACGAACTCCACGTCCGCCTTCAATCGTCCAAATGGCAATCTGTTTTCCGATATCCTGATCGCCGCGCCGGATAATTTCGGGGATGCCGACGGCCGGGAACTGTTCGTACGGGATTTCCTGATCGTCGATGGCGCCCTGTCGTTTGACGATCCCGAAGCGGTGCTTTCGGCGCTGAACGCGGCCATCACGGCCAGCAATGCGGCCGCCACCCAAGGGCCGCCCGCCGAGCAGATTGGCGTCCCCAGCGATGATCTTGGTGCGTTCTTCTCCATCAGGGAAAAGACCGACGCCGTTTATGGCCAGGTCAATTTCGATGGCGAGGACCTGGGCATACCTGTGCGCGGTAGCGCGGGCGTCCGCTATGTGAAGACGAACCTGACATCTGTCGGGAACAACGTCGACGCGGGCGCAGTGATCGGCCAGGTGGTCACTCAAAGCTCTTATGATTTCTTCCTGCCGCGCGTCAGCATGGTCGTCGACGTTTCCGACGATATCCTGCTTCGCGGTGGCATTTCACGCGACATCAGGCGCCCGAATTTCAACGATCTGTCGACTTCGGTCACCTTTGGGACGAGCGCCAACGCCCCCGTTCCGACAGGCAATCCGGACCTGATCCCGGAAGTCGTCTGGTCATATGACGCCGCAGTGGATTATTATTTCGCCCCGGCCAGCCTGATCAGCGTCGGTTTCTTTCACAAGAGCCGGACCAACCTGTTTGCGGATACGCTTGAATTCCCGGCGAACAATCTGGTTGGCAACCAGCTGAACATCGACATCACGCCGCCGTGCGAGGATGGCGGCATCTTCAACCCCATCGCGGACCGCAACATCAACAATCCGATCCAGGGACAGGGCATCTGTGTGCCGCTGCAATCGACCTTCAATGTCGACGGCACGACGACCCAGACGGGTGTGGAGGTCGCCTTCCAATATGATCTGTCGCAGTTCGAAGACACACTGGGCTTCGCTTCGGGCTTCGGCTTCATCGGCAACTTCACGTACCAGAAGACGGGTGGCTCCGCAGCGGATTTCCGCGCCGTCGGGGGACCGCGCAACATCTTCGACGCCTTGGGCGTGACGGCACCGACGCAGCGCATCGGCCTGCTGGATCTGTCAAAATACGCCTATAACGCCACGTTGTTCTACGACATGTTCGGCCTGAATGCGCGCGTGCGCTACACCTGGCGTTCCTCTTTCGAGAGCGGAGATGATGCGTTTCAATTCGGTGTGCCGCTTGTGAATGCCAGCCGCGGGCAGCTGAACGCCAGCCTCAATTACGACATCACCGATAATATCAATGTGGGCGTCGAGGGGATAAACCTGCTGCGCGAGGACGCGAACCAATATTGTGTGAACAATAAGGCGCTGCTGTGTTTCAACGGTCTGACGGACAGGCGCATAACCGGCGGGCTTAGCGTTACGTTCTAGCTGAGGTCTCGAGGCCCTGAATCCGATCGCGGGTTCAGGGCCCGAGCCCCCTAGACGGATCAAAGCCGCCCCGGAACTGGTATGCGCCGGTGGCATGGACCTGAATGTCACACTGCCTATAATGAGACATCAACTTCTGGGATGTCCGAACCATGAGCGGAAAAAGGCTTTTTCATTCCGTAGCGGAAAAAATCTCCGCGCTGATCGACGAAGGTACCTATCCCCCGGGAACGCGCCTGCCAGGCGAACGTGAGCTGGCCGAACGGTTCAATGTCAGCCGCGTCACCATCCGCGAGGCCGAAATCGCCCTGCAGGCCGTAGGCAAAATCGAGATCAAGACGGGTAGCGGCGTCTATGTGGCGGAAACGCCGTCTGGGGACGCGGAGGCCCTGCCTGCCGTCAGTGCCTTTGAGCTGACGGAAGCGCGGGCGCTGTTCGAATCCGAGGCGGCGGCACTGGCCGCCGTCAATATCGACGAGGCCGCCTTGGAAAAACTCGATGAACTGATCGAGGCCATGGGAACACCTGGCGATGACGATGCCTCCAACGAGGCGGATCGACTGTTTCACCTGACGATCGCAGAGGCCTCCGGCAACAAGGCTATCGTTCATACCGTCCAGACATTGTGGCGGATGCGGGCGGAGATCCCGCAGGTGAAGAGCGCCTATGACAGTGTCTGCGTCGACGATGCCGCCTATCGTCGCAACGAGCATCTGGATGTTCTGAAGGCATTGAAGGCAGGCGACCCGGCCGCTGCGAGGCAGGCCATGCGGAGGCATTTCTACCGGCTGATCGAAGCCATGCTGGACGCAACCGAAGCGCGTGCGCTGCAGGAAGTTCAGGAGCGGGCGGACAGGAGCCGGAAACGGTATCTGGAGCGTGTGGCCGACATCTAGTTGTGCAGGTAGCGCTAATTGGTATGAAGCGTTACCCGTCTATCTTAATGCCAATTGGTTGACTCTGAATTCGGGCAGACATAGGGCCAGCAACGGGAAGAGGAGGTGCCGAGATGATGTTCAGGCAGTTTGGCGTCGCGATATACCTGCTGACGTCCGCCGTTGGCATTTCCTGTCCCGCTGTCGCCCAGACCGGCTCGGACGCGGCATCTGCGTTAAAGGCGGACTCCAGCCGGATACTCGTTCGCAATCAGGGCGAATATGAACTAGCGGCGGAGCGTGTTCGCCCCGGCGACACGATCGTTCTGGCTGATGGAACATGGCGTGATTTCGAGATCGTTCTGACCGGGCAGGGGACGGCGGCGCAACCAATCACCCTGACCGCGGCAACGCCAGGCAAGGTCATACTAAGCGGCAGATCGAACCTGAGGATCGGCGGCCGCCACATCGTCGTCAGCGGTCTCACCTTTCGGGACGGTTATTCGCCGACCAGTGAGGTCATCTCATTCCGCCGGTCCAAACAGGAACTGGCGACCGACAGCCGCGTAACAGAAACCGTCATCGTCGATTTCAACAAACCCGACCGGTATGAGTCCGATTACTGGGTCGGCATTTACGGCCAGCGCAATCGCTTTGACCACAATCATCTGGAAGGAAAGCGCAATCAGGGCGTGACCCTTGCCGTGCGACTGGATCAGGAAGGCAGCCGCGAAAACGGACACCGGATCGACCACAACTTCTTTGGCCCGCGTCCCGTCCTCGGCTCAAATGGGGGCGAAACGCTGCGGATCGGTACCAGCCAGTATTCCATGTTCACGAGCGGCACGATCGTAGAGAATAACTGGTTCGAACATTGCGACGGCGAGGTCGAGATCATTTCCTCAAAATCCGGCGGCAATGTCTTTCGGGGCAATGTCTTTTTTGAATCGCGCGGTGCGCTCACCCTGCGCCATGGCGACGGCAATGTCGTCGAACGCAACATCTTCCTGGGCGGCGGCAAGGATCATACGGGCGGCATCCGCGTCATCAATCGCAACCAGGTGGTGCGGGACAATTACATGGAGGGGCTGCGCGGTGATGGTTTCGGGAGTGCGCTTGCCATCATGAATGGCGTCCCCAATTCCCCGGTCAACCGCTATGTGCAGGTCACGAACGCGGTCATCGAACGCAACAGCATATTGGATAGCAGCCGCGTCACCCTGGCTGCGGGAGCCGACGAGGAGCGCTCGGCCGCGCCGCGGGACAGCAGCTTTGCCAGCAATCTGCTCGTCGCCGCCGGCGCCGGGAAAATGATCGATATCAAAGGCGATATCAGCGGCCTCGCTTTTTCAGGCAATATCCTGGACGGCGAACCTGCCGGTCACGACATTGCCGGGATCGATCGCCGCAAGGTGGACCTGCGGCGTGCAGATAACGGCCTTCTCTATCCGGTCGATGCAGCCCTGGCGGCCATCGGCGCACCCCGCGACCTCAAGCCTGTGAGGCGCGAAGATACGGGCGCCCCATGGTATGGCAAAGTGTCTTCGGGGGCAGGGTTTGACACGGGCGCGCGGCAGCAGGTGATGCCGGGCGAAGACAGCCTGACCATGGCCGTGAACGCGTCTTCTCCTGGCGGGACACTCGCCCTTTCCGCTGGCGATTATGTCGTCAATCAGACGCTTGCCGTCAGTCACGCCCTGTCGATCACCGGTCCGGCCGACGCAACGGCGATTCTGCATTTCCGCCGCCCCACGCTGTTCCAGCTAAGTGACGGCGGCAGCCTCAGCCTCTCGGACCTTTCGATTTCGGGTGACGAGGCCCCCGACGCAGTTGGCAATGCCGTCATCCGCTCAGAAGCAGTGCCGCTACTGAAGAACAGCAACATCCGCCTCGTCCGGGTCGACGTCCGCGACCTCGACGTCAACAAGGCGTTTTCCGTCGTGAAACTGGATAAGAACGCCTTCGCCGACCGCGTCACGATCGCTGACAGCAGGTTTGCCAATATCAGCGGCTCCGTCCTGTCCGCCGTTTCGGAAACCGATGACTATGGTCGCTACAATGCCGAGTATGTCGATATCAGCGGATCAAAATTCGTCGATATCGGTGGTCCTGTTGTCGCCATCTATCGTGGCGGTACGGACGAGAGTAGTTTTGGGCCGCATGTGACCATTACGGGCATAGACGTCGCCGGGTCCGGCAAGATCGGTGCCGGCGGAGCCCCCGCCGTAATCATGCTGCACGGCGTGCAGCGTGCCGATATCAGCGGTTCCCGATTTGTGGATTCCGCGCCCATCCATGTCATCCATACGGTCGGCAAACCGGAAACTGTCATTTCGAAAAACGAGTTTGCCGGTACGTCCGCGCCAGTGATCGAGGAACTGATCTGGAATGGCCCCGCCCGTGCCCGGCTGAGCGAGAATCGCGGGCTGTGAAAGCAGCCCTCATCAGCGCCGCAATCGCGGCAATGGCCGCCGGGACCGTGCCGGCGGTTGCCATGCCCGCCGATGCCCCTGCGGACTGTCCCATCCTCGACGCCGAACTGGCGCGCGCCGTGGCATTCATTGCCGATTTCCAGTCCGATGGCATCGATGTGCCGGTGCCAAGGGATCCGGGCGGCGGCTATACGCATGAGCGGCACAAGCTGAATTACAAGGCGATCTACACGGCGGGGATGCTCTTTCGCATCACTGGCGAGCGCCGCTATGCCGATCTGGCGCGCGACCTATTTCTGAAATATGCCGAACTTTATCCAGGACTTGGCGATCATCCCGCAAAGGCGAACCAGCAAGCCGGGCGGCTGTTCTGGCAAAGTCTGAACGACAGCGTCGCGCAGGTCCACATGGCGCTTGGCTACGCCGAGGTGAAGGATGCCTTCACGGCCGCCGAGCGCGCGAAGATCGAGACGGATTTCCTTCGCCCCGCCGCGGCGTTCCTGTCGGCAGGGCAGGCGTCAACATTCAGCCGCATTCACAACCACGCGACATGGGCAGCGGCGGGCGTCGGGATAACGGGTTATGTGCTGGACGAGCCGGAATATGTCGAACGCGCGCTCTTTGGTCTCGACAAGTCCGGCACGTCCGGATTTCTGGCGCAGACCAACCAGCTGTTTTCTCCGGACGGTTATTATGCGGAAGGGCCATATTACCAGCGCTATGCGCTGATGCCGTTCATGCTGTTCGCCGATGCGGTCAACAAGAATGAGCCGGGCCGCCGCATCTTCGCGCATCGCGACGGCATCCTGCTGAAGGCGCTCAGTACGACGATAGAACTGACATATGATGGCTATTTCCTTCCTCTGAACGACGCCGTGAAGGACAAGAGCCTGAGGACCGAAGAACTCTATCACGGTATCGCGGTGGGCTATGGCAATACGGCCAATCCCCGCCTGCTGTCGATTGCGGAGGACCAGGGGCGCGTGGCGCTGTCGGCTGACGGTGTCGCCGTGGCGCGCGCGATCTGCGCGGGACTGGCGCAGCCTCTTGCCATGACCTCCAGGCTGCTTCGCGACGGCGCGAACGGCGACGAAGGGGCGCTCGCGATTTTCCGCACGGGCACAGGCCCGGATCACATGGCGCTGATCGCCAAGAACACGTCGCAGGGCATGGGGCACGGCCATTTCGACAAGCTGAACTGGCTGTTTTACGACAATGGGGAGGAAGTCGTGCGCGACTATGGCGCGGCGCGCTTTCTCAATATCGAGGCGAAGGATGGCGGCCGCTACCTGCCGGAGAATACCAGTTGGGCAAAGCAGACGGTCGCGCACAATACGTTGGTCGTAGACGGCGAAAGTCACTTTGGCGGCGATGCCGATCTGGCGCAGCAGTTCGCGCCCTCCCAGCTTGGCTATATCGACACGCCCGAACTGAAACTGAGCCGCGCCAGGATAGACAGCGCCTATCCGGACGTGACCATGACCCGCACGCTGGCGATGGTCCAGGTGACCGGACTGGAAAAACCCGTTGTCGTCGATCTGCTGCGCGTCGAGGCGGACAGGCCGCACCGCTATGACCTGCCGCTGCATTATCAGGGGCAGCTCATGCGTGTCGGGCCGGAACTGAATAGGTATACGGAAGCGCGCCCGGTACTTGGAGCGGCGAATGGCTATCAGCATATCTGGGTCGATGCCCGCGGTGAGCCCGAGGCGGGAAACGCGGCCGTGACCTGGTTGCTGGGCCGCCGCTTCTATACCTATCGCTTCATTCCGCAGAAGGGCGCGGAGCTGATCCTGGGTGAAAGCGGGGCGAACGATCCTCAGTTCAACCTGCGCCGGGAACCGCTGATCATCCAACGTGTCGAGCGCGCGGGCGGTACCAGCTTCGTCAGTCTGCTGGAAGCGCATGGAAACCATGATGGCGCTGCCGAGCGCACGGTGGCCAGCGACAGCCAGATCCGAAGCCTGACGCATGAGCGTCAGGGCGCCGTGGACATCGTGCGCATTGAAACCCTGGCGGGCGGCGTCACGCTGCTTGCCATCGCCGACGGCGCCCCTGATGCGGCGCATGGCATAAGCGTCGATGGCACTATGCTGGAGTGGACCGGCACTGCCGCACGGTTCGAGCCCGGTGGCAAGACCAACTGATGTGCGGGGCGCGTTTCTGCCGGATTGCCGGACCGTATTCGCTGCGCCGAGAGAAGCCCGCTGACACCTGAAGCGGCCTGAGCGCCGCCCCATCCTCCCTTTGAAAGGCAAAATCAGTCATGACCAACCTATCCGGAAAGACAGCGATCGTAACAGGCGGCGGACGCGATATCGGCCGCGCGATTTCGCTCCAGCTCGCTGCCGACGGCGCCAATGTCGTCGTGAACTACGCACATGATGAAAAAGGGGCCGCCGCGACCGTGCAGGAAATCGAGGCGGCGGGCGGCAAGGCGATAGCGGTCAAGGCCGATCTGACGAGCGCCGCTGACGTCGCCGCGCTCGTGAGGGCGACAACCGACGCCTATGGCAACGAGATTGCGGTCCTTGTGAACAATGCGGGCGGCATGGTGGCGCGCAAGAGCCTCTCGGAAATGGACGATGAATTTTTCGACCATGTGATGCGCCTGAACGTAACGTCGACGTTCATGGTGACGCAGGCCGTCGCTCCGCATATGCCGGAGGGCGCGGCCATCGTGAACCTGGCGTCGCAGGCGGGACGCGACGGCGGCGGTCCGGGTGCGGCAGCCTATGCCAGCGCGAAGGGGGCGGTGATGACATTCACGCGGGCGATGGCGAAAGAGCTTGGTCCCAAGGGCGTGCGGGTCAATTCGCTTTGCCCCGGCATGATCGCCACCAGCTTCCACGACACCTTCACGAAAGACGAAGTGCGCGCGAACGTCGCCAACTCGACGCCGCTGCGCCGTCAGGGTGACGCGAAGGAAATTGCCGCCGCCGTCGCCTATCTCGCGTCCGACAAGGCATCCTTTATCACAGGTGCGAATATCGACATCAACGGCGGCCTCGCCTTCTCCTGATTGGGGCGGGACAATCCGCGTCGGCATGGATGACGTCGCCGCCAAGGGTGAACAGGCAGCGCGGCAGGCGAGTGGCCGCTTTCAGAAAATGTCAGCGCGCAACGGTCATTCGATCATACCGGGTACCGACAGGGCATCGCGCAGCGCAGAACGGATATCCTCCCGGTCTTCCTCAATCGGGGTGGCCTCGAGTGCCGACGTGGCCATTCGATGCGCCTGCGCTTTCAACCACGCCCGATCCGCGTCGCCGCTCGCTTTCCGTATCAGGCGGCCAAGCATATCGAGGACGCGGATGCTGGCCGAAGGATAGGGCGCGGCGGCCTGGCGAATGATGTCGAGCGGGCGCCGCAGAATTCCCTGGGGTGTGAGGCTTGGTATGAAAAGGCGGCCTTCGCCTCCTTCCTGCCCAAACCAACCGTCACCATTCTGACGCGCGAAAGCGAGCGCGAGACCGCCGCCAAGATGGTCGATACAGTCGAGCGCGGTGTAAACGTCGTTGACTGCTGGTGACAGTGCCCGAGCGGCAATTTCTGACAGAAGCGCCGCCTCGAACGTCGCACCCTGTTCGTCGTCACGATAGGCGGCAACACCTATATGCCGGACCAATTTGTCGGCGTCGGCTTTTTCGGGGCCGACGATCCGCAGCAGCGCGTCGCCTTCGTGGACATAGTCGCCCTGACCAAGCGGCATGTGGAGAAGTAGGCCAAAATTCTCAGCCACATCGACAAGGGTCTTGAGGTCGATTTTATTGACATAGCCGGCCACGTTGCTGGCGCATGCATGTCCGCTCGACCAGTCGGGAAAATCAGTTCCCATAGTTGAAAACCGGGCGAGTTTCGCCAGGTTTGCCTCAAGATCCCGCCCAAGCTCAGCAATGGATGTGTCGACATGGATGCGGCGTGAAAGATGGTCGAAGGCCTTGGCCAGCCAGGCAAATGAAATGATCAGGCTCGCTATCAAGATCAGAAGCGAGAGCCTGGGAAGTCGTTCATCCGGACCGGCGGGATCAATGGCTGCCTGCAGGATCAGTGCATAGGTAAGCATTCCGAGAAGCAACGACAGGGTGCTGCGAATGGCGATATCACCGACCCAGCGGTCAATTAGCCGCACTCCGAGGTTACTGGCCGCCATCGTCATGACGATGAGTGTGATTGAAAAGAATAGCGCGACGAGCGACACGAGCACGGTAACGATGCTCGAAACAGCCTCAAGGGCCGTGTCGCCGGTCATGGAGAAGGGCCATGGCTGTCGTGCCAACCAGGATGAACCCCCCGATGTGTCGGCCCAACCGGCGACATAGAAAATGACGATCGCTCCGACGATATAGATAAGCGGCAGCGCCCAGAAACTGAACCAGAAGCCGCGTAGCCGCGCCAATACGGTCTTGCCCATGTTGATCTATGTAAACTCCTGAATATTCTAATGAACCAAAGTCTGAATGCGACGTTAAGGATCAACGCGCAAGCCGCGTTGGTTTGGTTTCGTTTGGAAAACAGACCGGGACAAGGGATAAACAAACATGGAAGAACTTGCAGTCAATCTCCCCAACGTTGTGAGCCTGACCGATCCGCAATGGACCATGGGATCGCTGATCCTTATGGTCAGCTATGGCGCGCATTTCGCCTTCATTCTTTATTTCATCATGACGAGCATGCAGCTTGCGCCCAGATATCGCATTGTGGCCATTCTGAGCGCCGTTGTCATGGCGTCCGCTGGCCTGAGCCTGTTGCGCGAGTGGTCAATGTGGTCGGACACCTTCGAGTTTGTTAAAGCGACCGGCCTTTGGGTGCCTGCCGAGGATGGGCAGACATTTTCAAACGCCTATCGCTACGGCAACTGGACTATTACAGTCCCCTTGCTTCTCATTCAGCTCCCCATCGCGCTTGGCCTTATGCGCGGCGAGCTTTACGCTCGCGCCGCGCGCATGATCATCGCGGCAGAATTGATGATCTGGACGGGACTTGTCGGTCAGTTCGGTGAAGTCAACGATTTCGGCCAGCTCAATCTCTGGGGCATCATTTCGACCGTTTTCTTCGTCTGGCTGATCATTGAGGTGCGCGGCGTCATAAAGAGCGGCACGCTTCAGACACCCTCGCTGCTGAAGGCCTGGCCTGGAAACCTGTTCTGGTATTTTCTGGCTACATGGGGTCTCTATCCCATCGCATATGCACTTCCGCAGCTTGGACAGGATGGCAACGTGGTCGTGGCGCAACAGCTGATCTTCTCCATCGCGGATATTTCGACAAAACTGATCTACGGCGTCATTCTCAGCCGCTTCTGCCTCAGGCGCTCTGCCATCGAGGGATATGAACCCGCAGCCTTCGCGCTCGACACGTCGGGATCGTCTTCCGCCGTCGCCGCAAAGGTCGAGTAGCATTCGCCCAGTGGCCAGCCGATTTGGTCACATGCGTCTTCCCTCTCCGATGCGTGTTGTCGGAGAGGGAGGGCTTTTGTATAACAATGCACTGGCGGGCGCGGCTATATTTGCGGCGCTCCTTCTTTTTCTGATCGTGCGTTCCGAAACGGCTATGGTTATCCCCATCGTGTTTGTCCTGTTCGGCTTGGGACTTCCTCATGGTGCTGCCATTAGCGATCTCGATGGGCATGTTCGAATACCGGATGCACGAATAGTTACAGTCTATATCGTGTCGGCGGCGGCTCTCTTGTTGCTATTCATGGTTTCACCGGCAGCAGGGCTAATTAGCTTTCTAACAGTTTCGGCAATCCATTTCGGCAAGGCTGAGCGCGCCTATGCAGTTCCACTTGGCCCGCTCGCCACGTTTGCGGCTTTCCTGCTTCGGCCGGGTGATACCCGCGTCATTCTGGCCGCGATCATGCCTGACGGGCAGACACTGACGGCGATTTTGCTGGCGGGACAGCTAGCCGCGCTGGGAGCGCTTTTCCTGCTTGCACTGCGTCTAGCGAAAGAGCGCGCGAAAGGTTCATTTTTGCGGGCGGTCGCTATTCTCTTTATGTTCGCGCTCCTCCCGCCACTGATGGCGATGGGCCTGTACTTCCTGATGCTGCACAGTGTTGCCGCCTATCGGCAACCCGTTCTGAACGGCCAGTCGCCGGTATCGGCGGCAGCCGCCTTTGCCGTATGTGGACTTCCCGCCCTGGTAGGAGCCGTTCTTCTTACCGCCGGATGGCTGGCTGGTTGGGTTGCCACGCCGATCATTGCGGCCGTCGCTTTCGCCTTCGCGCTTCCCCACATGCTGATCGATCTTGCAGGCGGCGCGCTGGACTGACGTTGGGCCTATTCGACGCCGCCAACGCAAAGATATTTGATCTCCAGATAGTCATCCATTCCGTATTTGGATCCCTCTCGCCCAAGGCCGGATTGCTTCACACCGCCAAAGGGCGCGACCTCGGTGGAGATGATGCCGGTATTGTGGCCGACGATGCCATATTCCAGCGCCTCCGCCACGCGGAAGATGCGGGCATAATCCCGCGCGTAGAAATAGGCGGCGAGGCCGAAAATGGTGTCGTTGGCAAGGCGAATGGCCTCTTCTTCCGTCTTGAACCGAAAAACGGGCGCGAGCGGGCCGAAGGTTTCCTCGTGGCTGACCATCGCGTCGGTGGGAACGTCGGCAAGCAGGGTCGGGCTGTAGAACAGGTTGCCCTTGTCCGATTTGCCGCCCTCGATGACGATGCGCGCGCCCTTTTCGAGCGCGTCCTTCTTATGCTCCAGCACTTTTTCGAGGCCGCTCTCGTCGATCAGGGGACCGATGTCCGTGCCGTCCTTCATGCCGTCCCCCAGGGAAAGGGCGTTGATGGCGGTTTCGAACTTCGCCATGAACTCGTCATAGACGCCGTCCTGCACATAGATGCGGTTGGCACAGACGCAGGTTTGACCGGCATTCCTGAACTTGCAGGCGATGGCACCCTCGACAGCGGCATCAAGATCGGCGTCGTCAAACACGATGAACGGCGCGTTGCCGCCAAGCTCGAGACTGATCTTCGTGATGTTTTCGGCGCAGGCCTCCATCAGTTTTCGGCCAATTTCGGTTGAGCCGGTGAAACTGAGTTTGCGGACAGTGAAATTCGACGTGAGTTCGCCCGCGATGTCGCTGGCGCTGCCGGTCAGGCAGGAGAGGAGCCCCTTTGGAATGCCTGCCTCCTCCGCGAGCACGCAAAGCGCAAAGGCGCTGAGCGGCGTGGCGGTCGCAGGCTTGATGACCATGGCGCAGCCGGCCGCGATGGCGGGGCCAGCCTTGCGCGTGATCATCGCCGCCGGGAAGTTCCAGGGGGTGATGGCCGCGCACACGCCAATGGGCTGCTTCATGACGAGGATACGCTTGTCGGCCTGATGACCGGGGATCATGTCGCCATAGACGCGCTTGGCTTCTTCGCCGAACCAGGTGATGAAACTGGCGGCATAGGCGATTTCCCCGCGTGATTCCGTCAGCGGTTTGCCCTGTTCGGCGGTCATGATCCGGGCGAGGTCTTCCTGATTGTCCATCATCAGGTCGGCCCATTTGCGCATGACCTTGGCGCGGGTGCCCGCCGTCTCCGCCGCCCAGGGCTTCATGGCCTTTTCCGCGGCGGCGATGGCCTGCCTCGTTTCCTCCGCGCCCATTTTCGGGACGTTGGCGATGGTCTCGCCGGTCGCGGGATTGGTGACGGCGATGCGTTCCGATGCGCCCGTCCATTCGCCAGCGAGGTAGCAGTCTTCTTTCAGAAGGTCGGGACGGTCGAGTTCAAGGGCAGTCATGGGGCCTCGCTTTCTTTGCCGGACAACGGTCCGGCGAGGGAGAAGTTGCGGGCGCCCTATTCCCCGCCGGAGTTCTTGTCCGCCGCGATGTTGAGTTCGCCATTCGCGATGTGCCACTGCCCCGTCTCACCGGACGACCGACGAAGCGTGTAGGTGCCGGTATAGGACCGCCCCGTGCCGTCGCTCATCAGGTCTTCCACCCGGACGGGAGCTGTCACGGTGATGAAGCCATTGGACGTTATCGGCGCGGACAGTTCGCCGATGTCCGCGGTCGTCAGCTCCGTGTCGACGAAGCCGGACTTGAAGGCCTCGAAAGCTGCGGGATCCGCCTGTGGCTGTTTTCCCCAGAGCTGCCAGGCCGTGTCATAGTCCCGGCGGCTGAGCGCGTCGTGATAGGCCTTCAGGACGGCGCGCGGTCCATCAAACGCAGCGTCCTCCGCCTCGGCAGTGGGTTTGCCCGATGACTCATCGCCGGCGGAACAGGCGGCAAGGGCCATGATGGCGGCGATCAGAAGGGGGCGGGCGATCATATCGCTAGAGGATGCCGCCGCCGATCCACAGGCGCAAGAGCGCAATGAGCAGGATGGCGATATTGAAGTTGCGCCCGCCATTGCTGGAGGACAGCGCGCCAAGGGCCGCCCCCACGCCGGCGATGGGAAGCGCGATCCAGCTGCCGATCGCGCCCAGAACGGGGAAGATGAACAACAAGATGAGGAGGACGAGGGCCACCAGGCCGGTAATGATGGAAACGAGATTGAGCATGAGCGGCGGCTCTCCGGTGAGTTATTTTCGTAATACACCTATTTAGAACGTCGCCGGGCTGGCGCAATAGGCGGTTCCATGTTTTTGGATGCCGACGAACTTCGCGCCTATCTGATCGCCGCTGCAAGGGCAGGGGAGTCCGTCACCTATTCGGCGGCGCTGGCCAGCCAGGGCTATGCCTTTACGCGCCCAAAGATGCGCGCGCTCTGCTCCCTGCTCGGCGATATCGACGCAGGCCACCGCGCGCGCGGAGAGCCGGAACTGGCCGTCCTGGTTGTGCGCCAGTCGGACGGCCTGCCCGGCCAGGGCTGGTGGACCACCGGCGGTTCGGAGGGGTATTCGGGGCCCTGGGAAGGCGCTGAGGCGCGGCGCCATGTGGAGCGGCTGCAGCAGGCCGCCTTCGACTACTGGGGCGATTAGGCGGCGGCGTCCTGCGGGGCGAGAAAGGCGTGTACCGCCTGCACCACGACAGAGCCTTCGCCGACACCGCTGGCGACGCGCTTGACGCTGCCCGAGCGGACATCGCCAACGGCGTAGATCCCGGGACGCGTGGTGGCGTAGGGACTGGCGAGCGGATGGCCATCCGGACACCGCCCGGTCTCGACAAAGCCGCGCGCATCGAGTTTGACGCAGTCGCCCAGCCAGTCCGTATTGGGCGTGGCGCCGATCATGACGAAGATATTCGTGATCGGAAGATCGAGACGCGCGCCCGTCTCGCGGTTGCTCAGTACCGCCCCGGCGAGAAATTCGTCGCCCCTCAGTTCCTCGATTTCGCTGTTGTAGTGGAGCGTGATCTTGTCCGACGCCTCCAGCCGTTCGATCAGATAGCTCGACATGCTGGCGGCGAGCGATTCCGATCTGACGAGCATGTGGACGTGCTGCGCGTGGCGGGACAGGAACACGGCGGCCTGACCGGCGCTGTTGCCGCCACCAACCACAGCGACTTCCTCGTTCTCGCAAAGCGCAGCCTCCATTGCGGTGGCGGCGTAGTGGATGCCCTGACCCTCGAAATCCTCCATGCGGTCGAGATCGAGCTTGCGGTAACGCGCGCCTGTGGCGACGATAACGGCACGGGCCTGAACGCGCTCGTCCGCCGAGGTCGAGATGCCATAGGCCTCGCCCTCATCGCATGTAAGCGAACAGGCCTCCCGCGCGATGGCCAGGCGCGCGCCGAACTTCTGCGCCTGTACCTGCGCGCGGCCCGCCAGCGCCTGACCGGAAATACCGGTGGGGAAGCCGAGATAATTCTCGATCTTTGAACTTGTACCGGCCTGTCCTCCGGGCGCGAGCGCCTCCAGCACGATGACGTCCAGACCCTCCGAGGCGGCATAGACCGCCGCTGCCAGACCTGCCGGTCCGGCGCCGACCACCGCGAGATCCCAAACGCGGCCGGGTTCCAGCGTCTCCAGGAGGCCGAGCGCGTCCGCCAATTCGACATTCCCTGGATTTCGGAGCGGCCTGCCCTCGTAGATCACCACGGGGAGCGCGTCGTCGCCAAGTCCGAAACAGTCCAGGAAACCTTCGGTATCCTCGTCCTTGTCGATATCGATCAGGCGGTGCGGATAGCCGTTTCGGGTCAGAAAGCGCTGGATGCGAAGCGTGTCTCCGCCATTGCCGCGACCGATCAGCGGTACGCCGCCCTGGCCGTGGCCGATCAGCCCGACGCGGCGCAGGATGAAGGCGCGCATGATGATCTCGCCAATGTCCGGTTCCGACGTGATCATCCTGCGAAAATCCTCGCGCGGAACGCGGATGACACGGCTGTCCATACCCGCACGGCCCGACACGAGAATCTGCCGGTCGTTGAACAGATCGAGCTCGCCCGTGAACTGGCGGTCCCGGTGCGTCGTGATGACGTTGGCATGGCCTTGCTTGTCGGTATCGAAAATCTCGATGCTGCCATCGCGTACCAGGAAGAAATCGACGCTGCGCTCTCCGCGGGTGAACGCCATGTCACCCTTTCGCAATGTTTCCTCGACGCCAAAGCGTGCCACGCGTTCGACCTGCTCCGCGGTCAGCTGCGGAAAGGTCTGCGCTTCCCGGGCATAGGGATCATCGGGAGCAGGGGCGGAGTCTCTATCTGCCATGAGAACAGTTTAAGGCACAGGGTCACCGATTGCGAGCGCTGCCCCGCATTGACACCGCGCGCGTAAAAAATCATGGGATCGCGCACGGCCCCGTAGCTCAGCTGGATAGAGCGTCAGACTTCTAATCTGAATGTCGCAGGTTCGAATCCTGCCGGGGTCACCATGACCCGGTCAGCTTTTCCAGCTGACGAAGCTTTGCTCTTTTTTAACGGCGTTCAGGGCAGCGGTTGTGGGTTTGCCGTCCTCGTCAAGTTCGATGCGGCGTTCGAACTCCACGCCAAAGCGGTCGCCCTCAACCCAGCGAACCTTCGCCTTCAATGGGGGATGGTCGCCGAACTGCAGGTGCACGACTTCGTCGGGTTCAAGCTCGATGTCGCATTGCAGCCGCGCGCCCGATTCCGAGACATCGCGGATGATCACCTTCCGCTCGAGGGCGCCAACCCTCAGCTGGCCAGTCCGTAAAATGCGCGCGCGTTCGTCCCGCTTCATGATTTCTTTCAGTACCGCCATTGTTTCACTCTCTTACGCACCGATACACTGGTAAGAATGGGGTTACGCGAAGAAGGTTAAGCGGCGGTTTCCAATGTCGCGGGTCGAGGGTTCATCAGACCGCGAAAATGGACAGATAAATTGTCGCCACGACGAGGATGATGAGCGACAGCGGTGCGCCCATGCGGGCGAAGTCGCTGAACAGATATCCGCCAGGCCGCATGACAAGCAGGTTGTTCTGGTGGCCGATGGGCGTCAGGAACGCCGCCGACGCCGCGACCAGGATCATGAGCAGCGCGGCATCCATCGGAAACCCGCGAATCTCGGCAATCTGGATGGCGAGCGGGCCCATGATGATCGCTGTCGCAACATTATTGAGGATGGCCGAGAGAAGCAGCGTGATCGCGCCCATCGTGAAGAGCGCTGACCAGATCGGTGCGCCGGACAGGATATCGGCAAGCCATGTCGAAACCTCCGCCGCGGCGCCGCTGGTCTCGAAACTTTGGCCCACCGGGATCATGGCAGCGAGGAGGACGACAACGGTCCAGTCGATGCTGCGGTAAATCTCGTCTGTCGGAAGCAGTCTGAAAGCGGGCATCGCCGCCGCTGCTGCGACGAAGGCGATCGCGGGCGACACGTCGAAAATGGCTGTCGCCACAATGGAAAGGGCGAAAATGCCGAGAATGCTGGCAGCGCGCTTCAGATCGACGGCCTGAAGGTCGAGACGGCCGATTTCAAGCAGGCGCGCGGCACCGACGAATTCGGCGATCACGGTGGCGCTCCCATGAATGAACAACTGGTCGCCGGGCGCGATGGCCATGTCGCGCAAGGGGCGTTTGGCCTTGGCGGCGCGTGGGCCCGCGGACACAATGGCAAGACGGCCTTCGCTGCGCGCGGCGACGGCGTCATAGCTGCGTCCGATCAGGAAGCTGCCATGGGCGACAGCGGCGCGGATGGTAACGGCATCTGGACTTTCGTCACGCTGATGGACGGCGGTGTATCCGGTGTCTTCCGCAAGGGTCCAGGGATTCTTGCGGGAAAGAACGAGAACGCGCCGACCGGGGCGTGGGCCCTGTTCCGCGCCCCAGCCGCGCCGACCCGGCTGGTAGATCCTGAGGATGCGGGCGCCTTCCTTGCGGAAATTTTCCTTCAGCTGGGGCGAATCGGCGGCGTCTTCGGGAACGATAATCTCATAAACGCGCCAGGGATTGGCGGCGGCGCGGACCGCGGCGCGGCGTTCGGGAAGCAGACGGAAGCCGACGATGGCCATGTAGATCATGCCGACGATCGAGACGGAAACGCCGACACCGGTCATGTCGAAAAAGCCAAAACCCTCGCCGATGTGATCGCGGCGGATGGAGGACAGGATCAGGTTAGGCGGTGTCCCGATCAGGGTGGTCATGCCGCCAAGGATGGTCGCAAAGGCGAGCGGCATCAAAGCGGCGGTCGGCGACCGCTTTGCCTCGATGGCCAGTTTCGAGGCGATCGGCATGGCGATGACGAGCGCGGCGATATTGTTCATGAACGCACTGAGGACCGCGCCGACGATCATCACGAAGAAAAGCTGAACCTGAAACGAAGCATCGCTGTTGGCGAGGCGGGCGGTGAGAGCGGTCGCGACGCCGGACAGCTCTATGGCGCGGCCAATGACGAGAACGGCGGCGACAGTGATGACGGCGGGATCGGCGAAGCCCGCAAACGCCTCTCGCGGTGCGACCAGGCCGAAGGCGACGCACAATATGAGGGAGATGAGCGCGACGAGATCGGCGCGGACCCGGTCCGAGACAAAGAGAACGAGCGCGACGACGAGCACCCCCGCACTGATGAGTGCCGGGTTCATTCAGAATTGCTCATGTTCGTCCTCGTCCCCATCAGCGCAGCTATAGAGCGGCGAACGGGGGGGACAAATGATTTGTCATGCAGCGCCCGCCAGTTCGGTGACGTAATGGCTGGCGATGCGGCCGGACCGTGCGCCGCGATTGGTGGCGAAGCGGATGGCCGCGCTGTCGTCGATGGAAAGGCCCTTCGCGGCGGCGAGGCTGCGGCAGATCGCAAGATAATCGTCCTGGCTGCAGGCGTGAAAGCCAAGGGACAGTCCGAAGCGTTCCGCGAGGGCGAGGCGGTCGTCGAGCGTGTCGCGCGGATTGACGCTGCCGGCCGCCTCGTTTTCGGACAGATCCCGTTTTACCAGATGCCTGCGGTTGGAGGTTACGACGAGGCGGCAATTGCCGGGACGCGCCTCCACGCCGCCGTCGAGAACAGAGCGGAGGTGGCGCAGGCTGGCCTCCTCGTCGACGCCAAGGTCGTCGATGAAGACAAGGAATTGCCGGGATATTCCCGCAAGCCGCGAAAACAGGTCCGGCAGATCGGCAAGGCGGTCCGCGCCGACCTGCACCAGCGGCAGACCGACATGAGCCGCGACAGCCCGGACAAGGGCGCTTTTGCCCATGCCGCGGGCGCCCCACAGAAGGACGTCATGTGCCGGACGCGCGCGGCCGTGACGCTGCGTGTTTTCCAAGAGGGCCGCCTTTTGCATGTCGATGGCGGCGAACGCGGACAGCGGCATGGCGTCCATATCCCGGACCGCCTGCATGCCGGCATGCGTCCATAGATAGGCGGGTGCGGCGGACAGGTCCGGGTCCGTGCGCGGCGGTGCCAGCCGCTCCAGCGCGTCCGCGATGCGCGCCAGCAAGGTCTGTTGTGTCTCGTCCATTGCACGTCCGGTCATGGCCGCCTAAGTAGCGCCCGCACACTGACAGCCAAGAGATTTTCATGTTTTCCTTTCCCGCTTATGCGCAGGCCGCCGCTCCCCCTAGCGGTGTTGCCGGTTTTCTTGCCGGTCCTATCCCGCTTTTCGTCGGCCTCGGTCTGATCTGGTATTTCCTGCTTATCAGGCCCCAGCAGCGCCGCATGAAGGCGCACAAGGAGATGATCGCGGCGGTGAAACGCGGCGATACCGTGGTCACCGCCGGCGGCCTGGTTGGCAAGGTCAAGAAGGTGCGCGACGACGACAATGAGATCGAGGTCGAACTCAATCCCGGCAATGTCGTGAAGGTCGTGCGCGGCACGCTTGCCGAGGTTCGCCTGCCGGTCGCGGCCAAGGCGGCGAACGATTAAATAAATGCTCGATTTTTCCAAGGGCAAGATCTGGGCGATCATCCTCGCCATTCTGGCGGGGTTCTGGTTCGCGCTGCCGAACGTCTTTCCCGAAAGCACGGTTGCGACCTGGCCTGATCCCCTGCCCAGATCGCAGATGAACCTGGGGCTCGACCTGCGCGGTGGCAGCCACCTGCTGCTGGAGGCGGATACGGACAGCCTGTTCAAGACGCGCCTGGAGACCCTGGAGGGCAGCGTTTCCGATTCCATGCGCCGCGCCGACGGCGGCCGCATTGCAATTGGCGATGTCTCGCTGACCGGCGACCGCCTGAGCTTTCTGGTCCGCGACATGTCGCGCGTGGATGAGGCGGTCGACATTTCCCGCCAGCTGACCGCCCCGATTGGCGTGACCGGCGCGCGCGATTTCGATGTCAGCATCGTCGATGGCAACCGCATCATCTTCACACCGACGGACCAGGGCAATGTACAGGCGGTCGACGCGGCCATGCTGCAGGCTGTCGAGGTTATCCGCCGCCGTATCGACGAACTGGGCACGCGCGAGCCGAACATCGTACGTCAGGGCGACGAGCGTATCGTCGTGCAGGTGCCGGGCTTTGACGATCCACAGGCCCTGAAAGACTTGCTCGGCAAGACCGCGAAGCTGGAATTCAAGCTCGTCGATCTGGAGGCGAGCCAGGAACAGCTGGCCAGCGGACGCGCGCCTGCCGGAAGCGAAATCCTGCCCAATGCCGACACCGGCTTTCCCATGGCGGTGAAGCGCCGCGCGATCATAACGGGCGATCAGCTGGTCGATGCGCAGCAGACCTTTCAGGAAGGGCAGGCGGTCGTCAATTTCCGTTTCGATTCGACAGGCGCCCAGCGGTTTGCGCGCGTGACACGCGAGAATGTCGGGAAGCCCTTCGCCATCATTCTCGACGACCGCATCATATCGGCGCCGACCATACAGTCGCCGATCCTTGGTGGTTCTGGTGTCATTTCCGGCAATTTCACGACGGAAAGCGCCAATGAGCTCGCCATCCTGCTGCGATCAGGCAAGCTGCCGGTCGAGTTGCAGGTGGTGGAGGAGCGCACCGTCGGACCTGACCTTGGCAAGGAATCCATCGAGGCGGGGACAAAGGCGTCCATTCTTGCCGTCGCGCTCGTCATGATCTTCATGTTCGTCACCTATGGCCGGTTTGGCATGTGGTCGAATATCGCCCTCGTGTTCAACCTCGTGATGATTGTTGGCGTGATGAGCCTGCTCGGCGCCACCCTGACGCTGCCCGGTCTTGCGGGCTTCGTGCTGACGGTCGGCGCGGCGGTGGACGCCAACGTGCTGATCAACGAACGCATCCGCGAGGAGCTGAGAAAGGGAAGGCGGGTCATTCAGGCGGTCGAGACCGGCTATGAGCAGGCCAGCCGCACCATCTGGGACGCCAATGTCACCAACATCATCGCCGCCGTCATCATGTTCTGGCTGGGCAGCGGTCCGATCAAGGGCTTTGCCGTCGTTCTGACGATCGGCATCATCACCAGCGTCTTCACCGCCGTTACCGTCACGCGCCTGTTCGCGTCGCTGTGGCTGCGGCGCAACCGTCCGCAGGAGATTACGCTATGAAACTCCTGAAACTCGTCCCCGACGATACCAATATCGGTTTTGTGAAGTGGCGCTATGTCGGCGTCGGTGTCACGCTGTTTCTGGTCGTCATGTCGATTGTTGGCCTCGCCACGCGCGGGCTGACCTATGGTGTGGACTTCGCAGGCGGCGTGACACTGCAGATGTCATTTGAGGAGCCCGCCGATGTGCCGGCGCTGCGCGACCGGGTGGCGGCTCTTGGGGTTGCCGATTTCAAGATACAGGAGTTCGGCGAGCCCAACGACGTGCGTATCCAGCTTCCCCTTCCCGACAGTGACGATGCCGAGGCGGTGCAGCGCCTCAACCAGCGCATCTTCGATGACATCAAGTCGGCCTATCCCGACGCGACGCTCGATAGTCAGGATATCGTCTCCGGCAAGGTGTCGAACGAGCTGATCCGCGACGGCACGCTCGCCGCGATCCTCGCGATGGTCGGTGTTGCCGCCTATATCTGGATCCGCTTCGAGTGGCAGTTCGGCGTCGGCGCGCTGATCGCGCTGGTGCATGACGTCGTGATCGCATTGGGCCTTTTTGCCTGGACCAGCCTGCAGTTCGACCTGAACATCATCGCCGCCCTGCTGACGATCATCGGCTATTCGCTGAACGACACCATCGTCAATTATGACCGTATCCGGGAAAATCTGCGAAAATACCGCAAGATGGAAATGGTGCCGCTGCTGGATCTGTCGATTAACGAGATGCTGGCGCGAACGGTGATGACATCCTTGACCATGGCGGTCGCGCTGATCGCCCTGATCGTCTTTGGCGGCGAGGTCCTGTTTGGCTTCACGCTCGCCATGCTGGTCGGCATTGTCGTCGGTACCTATTCCTCCATCTATGTCGCCGGTCCGATCCTGATCTGGCTGGGCGTCGGTCCCAACAGTTTCCTGCCGGAAGAACAGGGCAGCGCGGAACGGGTGGACGCCAAGAAGGCCTGATCCATGGCCTTCGAGGAAATGCACGGTCCCGCTGGAAGCAAGCGTATCGAGGCGGTGCGCGGCGCGCATTTCGTCGTTGGCGGCACAGCCATCGAAGGCGCGTTTTTGATCTGGCCCGAAGGACTGCAGCCGGTTGAGGGGGCCGCTGTCGCCGATCTGACGGAAGACAGCTTTGCGCCGCTGTTCGCACTGGACGTGCCGCGCGACGTGCTGCTGATCGGCAGCGGCACGGACATGCGCTGGCCGGATTTCGCCCTGCTGAAAGCCTTGCGCGGGCGCGGCCTGGGGCCCGAGGTCATGGACAGCCGGGCGGCGGCGCGGACCTATAACCTGCTGTTGGCGGAAGAGCGCGCGGTCGCGGCGCTGATCCTGCCGCTAGGCTGATATCCGAAGAGTTCCTCGTCTTTGCCGGGATCAGTTTTTCCCGGCCATCAGGGCAAGATGATCATATAGCAGCTGCGTATTGCGCTCCCACGAAAAGGGTTCCGCCGCCGCGCGCGCCGCCGCGGGCGACGGCAATGCCGCCAGCAGGTCCTGCACGGCGTTGGCCAGGCGGACCGGATTCGTGTCGACGGGAATCAATTTGCCCACGGCCGGGTCGACCAGTTCAGCGGCCCCGCCGACATTGGTGCTGACGACAGGGGTTCCCGACGCCAGCGCCTCCACCCAGACATTGGCAAGCCCCTCGCTGACAGAGGCGTGGACGAGCACGTGCGCCGCTGCCATGCGCGCCGGCAACTGGTCATGCGGCAGGCGGCCGGTCATGGTCACCCGGTCGCCAAGGTCCAGGCGTTCGATATGGCGTTCCAGGCTGCCTTGTTCCGGACCGGCCCCAATGATTTCCAGCCGCGCGTCCGGCAGGTGCGCCATCATTTCTATGATCATGTTGATGCGTTTGCCGGGGACAAGATTGCTGGCGGCGACGAGCAGGGTCCCCTCCGCCTTTGGTGCGGCACCCGGATGGAAATGATCCATGTCGACACCGGTATAATGGACAGAGATGCGCTCCCGCGGCAGCCCCAGTTTCACCATGTCGTCGCGCAGGGCCTTCGACACGGCCAGCATGCCGTTGGAATGTCGGCCCGCGCCCATCATCTGACGGCGCGCGCGATGTTTCCGGCCCCAGAGGCGGATGTCAGATCCGCGTGCCTTGACCGAGAAGGGCAGTCCGAGAGCGCGGCTGGCATCGAGCGCAGCGACCGAATCCGGGAAGAAGAATTCGCAGTCGATGACATCGAACGGCGTCTTTGCATGCAGGGACTTCGCCAGCGGCACGACGGCGCGCGACATCGCCTTGGCATTGAAACGCCAGCCAATGGCGGGCAGTGACGAATAGCGCGGATGATGCACGGTGACGCCGCCGCGCTCCTCGCAGGCGGGAATGTCCCTGAGATTCGCATAGGGAAGTTTCGGCAGATTAAGGGATAGCGGAAATTCCTGCACCGGTGCGATGACCGTCAGATCGACATCCTCCCGCGCCGCCAGCCGCTCGGTCTGGCGGGCGATAAACCCGCCGAGTCCGGGCTGTACGCTGTTGGGATAAAGCGATGACAGGGTGAGAACGCGCAACATCGCGCCCTGCTAGCGGGGGACGCGCCCTTAGGGAAGCGTAAGCAAATCATTTGGCGTTGCGGCGCTGGCGGGTTAGGCTGGGCTCATATGAACATGTCATCTTTTTCGCGCACTGCGCTTATCGCCCTTTCCGCCACGCTTGGCCTGACTGCCTGTGCGGGTGGCGGCAGGACGAACGACGTCATAGACCGCAAATATGTCGCCCGCGATGTCGCGACGCTCTACACGCTCGGCAGGGATACGCTCGACAGGGGACGGTACAAGCAGGCCGCGATCATCTTTGACGAGGTCGAACGTCAGCACCCCTACAGCGTCTGGGCGCGGCGCGCGCAGCTGATGAGTGCCTTCAGCTATTATACGGCAAAGGAATATCAGG
This sequence comes from uncultured Alphaproteobacteria bacterium, assembly GCA_963710205.1. Taxonomy (GTDB): domain Bacteria; phylum Pseudomonadota; class Alphaproteobacteria; order Sphingomonadales; family Sphingomonadaceae; genus Pacificimonas. Next base: position 157,708 of record CAVPZG010000005.1, read on the forward strand.
ACGCCATCGGCGCGGCGCAGCGGTTCCTGCAGCTGCATCCCGGCAACAAGGATGCGCCCTATGCCTATTATCTGATCGCGCTGAGCCAGTATGAGCAGATTGAGGACGTGCAGCGCGACCAGGCGACGACCCTGCAGGCGCTGACGTCGCTGACGGAACTGACGCGGCGCTATCCGAACACGAAATACGCCGCCGACGCGCGGCTGAAGATCGATCTGGCGCGCGACCATCTGGCGGGCAAGGAAATGGAAATCGGCCGGTTCTACCAGGAGCGTCGCCAGTATATCGCCGCCGTGAAGCGGTTCGAAAATGTGGTCACGACCTATGACACGACCAGTCATACGCCGGAAGCGCTGCACAGGCTGGTGGAATCCTATCTGCTGCTGGGGATCCCGCAGGAGGCGCGGCGCACGGCGGCTGTGCTGAGCGCGAACTATCCCGGCTCGAAATGGTATCAGCGCAGCTATGAGCTGATCCAGAAATACGGCTCGGCCTGACGGCGAACAACTCCCCACTTGGTTGCTGCTTTGTTCCGCGCTAGAGCGGGCCGATGCTGACCGCGCTGACCATCTCAGACGTGCTGCTGATCGAGGCGCTTGACCTCGACATGCGTGCTGGCCTGACCGTCCTGACAGGCGAGACGGGCGCGGGAAAGTCCATATTGCTGGACAGCCTGGGCCTGGCCCTGGGCGCGCGTGCCGAGAGCGGTCTGGTGCGTGCGGGCGCGGAAAAAGCTCAGGTATCCGCCAGTTTCACACTGCCCGCCGGTCACCCACTGCGCGCGCATCTGGCCGAACAGGATATCGATGTCGGCGACGATGACATCATTGTGCGCCGAACCGTCAAGGCGGATGGCGGCAGCCGTGCATGGATCAACGACCAGCCGGTCAGCGCGTCGCTGCTTAAGGAGACCGGCGCGATGCTGGTCGAGATTCACGGCCAGCATGACGAACGCGGGCTGCTTGATCCGAAGGGGCACCGCGACCTGCTGGACCTGTTCGGCGGGCTTGAGCCTGAAAAGGCGACATGCGCGGCGGCCCATGCGGACTGGCGCGCGGCCACAAAGGCGCTGGCGGCCCGGAAGGACGATATCGAGGCGGCGGCGCGGGACAGAGAATATCTGGAACATAGCATCGAGGAAATCACTGCCTTTGCCCCGCGCCCCGGCGAGGAGGCCGAACTGGCGGGCGAGCGCAAGGCCATGCTGGATGGACAGAAGGCCGCCGAGGATCTGGGCGCGGTTCAGGACGAACTGTCGGGGTCGAAGGGCGGGCTGGCGAAAATGCGTGCGGCCGCGCGGCGGCTGGAGCGGATCGCCGAGCTGCATCCGGCGCTGTCGGAGGCGCTTGCGGCGCTCGACCGTGCGCTCATTGAAACCGACGAGGCGGAGCGTCAGCTGAACGAGGCGGAACGTGCGCTCGCCTATGACGAGGCGCATCTGAACGCGGCGGAGGAACGGCTGTTCGACATGCGCGCGCTGGCGCGAAAGCACCGCGTCCAGCCAGACATGCTGGCCGACCTTCTGGAAACCATGCAGGCGCGTTTGACCGGGATTGACGAAGGCACGGCGGACCTTGCGCGGCTGGAAGCGGCCGTCGCGACGACGCGGGACGCCTTTGAAGCGGCGGCGGTGAAACTGACGGCGGCGCGCCGGAAGGCCGCCGCACGGCTGGACGGCGCGATGGCAGCGGAACTGCCGCCGCTGAAACTCGATGCGGCGCGCTTTCGCACAGTGATCGAGCCGCTGCCCGAGCGCGCGTGGAGCGGCGCAGGGGCAGACGCCGTGTTCTTTGAGATTTCCACCAATCCGGGATCGGATTTCGGCCCGCTGATCAAGATCGCATCGGGCGGGGAGCTGTCGCGCTTCATTCTGGCGCTGAAGGTCGCGCTGGCGGCGGCGGGAACGGCGGGAACCATGATCTTTGACGAGATCGACCGCGGCGTCGGCGGAGCGACCGCGAGCGCCATTGGCGACCGTCTGCATCGGCTGGCCGAAGAGTCCCAGGTGCTGGTCGTTACGCACAGCCCGCAGGTCGCGGCGCGTGGCCGCGCGCATTTCCGAATTGCGAAAAGCGCGGATGGCAATGTGACGCGGACGGACGTGGCGACGCTTTCCGATGCCGAGCGGCGCGAGGAGATCGCGCGGATGCTGTCGGCTGCCGAAGTGACGGACGAGGCAAGGGCGCAGGCGGACCGGTTGCTCGCTTAGGCTCTTGCCATTTGCAATCAAGGCGTCATTCCGGCCTTCGCCGGAATGACGGCTGCGGTTATAGGGCGGAACATGCCCGAAACCGCCAATCCTCCACCCATCGATGCCGCCGCCGAATATGCCGACCTTGCCGCGCGTATCGCCGCCGCGAACATCGCCTATCACCAGAAGGACGATCCCGACATCAGCGACGCGGACTATGACGCGCTGGTCAGGCGGGCGCGGGAGATCGAAGCGGCGCATCCGGACCTGGCCGCCGAAGCGGTCACGCAAGGGATTGGCGCGGCGCCGTCGTCATCATTCGAGAAGGTTACGCATGTCCGCCCCATGCTGTCGCTCGACAATGCGTTTTCGGACGAGGATGTGCGGGAATTCACTGCGCGCCTGAAACGTTTCCTGTCGCTGCCGGACGATGAGGCTGTCGACCTTCTCGGTGAGCCCAAGATCGATGGTCTCGCGGTTTCGCTGCGCTACGAAAAGGGCGTGTTCGTGCAGGGCGCGACGCGCGGGGACGGGCGGATCGGCGAGGATATCACCGCAAATCTTCGCACGGTCGATGACATACCGGAGACCCTGACCGGCGCGCCTGAGATTCTGGAGGTGCGCGGAGAAGTCTATATGTCGAAAGCCGATTTTGCCGCGCTCAACGCGCGTCAGGCCGAGGCGGGCGAGAAGATATTCGCCAATCCGCGCAACAGCGCCGCAGGATCGCTGCGACAGCTGGATGTTGGCGTCACGGCGGCGCGGCCCTTACGCTTCTTTGCCTATGGCTGGGGTGACATTTCGGATGTGCCGCACGGCACGCAGGCATCGATGATGTCCTGGCTGCGTGACCTGGGTTTCGAGACCACAGAGCGCGTGCTGGGCGACAGCGCGGCCATGCTGGATTTCTATCACGACATTGCGAGCCGCCGGACGGAGCTGGAATATGATATCGACGGCATGGTCTACAAGGTGGACCGGCTGGACTGGCAGGCACGGCTGGGGAGCGTGGGCCGCGCGCCGCGCTGGGCCGTCGCGCACAAGTTTCCCGCGGAGCGGGCGGTCACGCGGCTGCTCGGTATCGACATTCAGGTGGGGCGAACGGGCAAGTTGACGCCGGTGGCGCGGCTGGAGCCTGTGACCGTGGGCGGTGTGGTCGTGACCAATGCGACGTTGCACAATGAGGATCAGATCGAACGGCTGGACGTGCGTGTGGGCGACCGCGTGGAGCTGCAGCGCGCGGGCGACGTCATCCCGCAGGTTCTGGCGCAGGTTTCGGACGAAGCCGAACATGGCAAGCGGCCGAAATTCGAACCGCTGTCCGCGTGCCCGATATGCCATAGCGCCGCCGTCCGTGAGCCGGGTGAAGTCGACCGGCGCTGCACCGGCGGTCTGACCTGTGCCGCGCAGCGCGTCGAAAGGCTGAAACATTTCGTGCAGCGGCGCGCGGTCGATATCGACGGTCTGGGTGAGCAGTCCATCCGGCTGTTCTTTGAAAAGGGCTGGCTGGAAGGACCGGCGGACATTTTCCGCCTGTCGGCGCGCGAGCAGGACATTGCCGCGCTGGAAGGCTGGGGCGAACAGTCCGCCGCCAATCTGATCGCGGCAATCGAAGCGCGGCGGGGCAGCGTGCCGCTGTCGAAGCTGCTGTTCGGGCTGGGCATTCGTCATGTCGGCGAGATTACCGCGCGCGACCTGGCGCGGGCCTATCCGAGCTGGACATTGCTGGAAGCGCAGCTGGCGAAGCTTGCTGCGATGAGGGCGGACGGCGACCCTGCGCTTGGTGAAACCGAAGAGAAGACGAAAAAGCGCGTGAATGAGGCGATGGCGACCGACATCGCCGTCGCCGGTATCGGACCGGAGGTCGCCGCCGCGCTCGCCGACTTCTGGGCGGAAGCGCACAACCGCGACGCCGTGTCGGACCTGATGGCGGAGGCGCAGCCCGTCGATGAGGTTTTCGAGACGCTGGAGTCGCCCGTTTCAGGAAAAACCCTTGTCTTCACAGGGAAACTGGAAGCTGTATCGCGTGACGAGGCGAAAGCGCAGGCGGAGCGGCTGGGGGCGAAGGTGGCGGGATCGGTCTCTTCGAAGACCGATCTGCTGATCGCCGGACCGGGTGCGGGATCGAAGCTGAAGAAGGCGGAGACGCTTGGCGTCGAAGTGATCGACGAGGCGGCGTGGGCCGCGCTGGTCGCGAAGGCTGACGGATAGCCGTTCCCTCCCCTTGAGGAGAGGGAGCGCCATTCACTCTACCGGCAGGAAATCGGGCACGGACAGATACCGCTCGCCGGTATCATAGTTGAATCCGATCACACGCTTCTTCCCCGTCTGGTCCGCCAGCCACTGGCCGATCGCCGCCAGGGTCGCACCTGAGGAAATGCCGACCAGCATACCCTCTTCGGCGGCGGCGCGGCGGGCCATGGTCTTCGCGTCTTCGGGGTCGACCTTGATGGCCCCGTCAATGCTCTGGGTGTGCAGATTGTCCGGAATGAAGCCCGCGCCGATGCCCTGAATGGGGTGCGGTCCGGGCTGGCCGCCCGATATGACCGGCGACAGCGTCGGTTCCACCGCCCAGACCTGCAGTTCCGGCCATTTCGGTTTGAGCACCTCCGCGCAGCCCGTAATGTGGCCGCCCGTGCCGACGCCCGTGATCATGGCATCGAGCGGCGTGTCGAAGTCGTTCAGGATTTCAAGCGCGGTGGTCCGTTTGTGGACTTCGAAGTTGGCGGGATTGTCGAACTGCTGCGGGATCCAGCTGTCCGGCGTTTCCGCCTTCAGCTCCTCGGCGCGTTCGATGGCACCCTTCATGCCCTTGGTCTTGTCAGTCAGATCGAATGTCGCGCCATAGGCCAGCATCAGGCGGCGGCGCTCGATGGACATGGATTCGGGCATGCAGAGGATAAGCTTATAGCCCTTGACCGCCGCGACCATGGCGAGGCCGACACCGGTGTTGCCCGACGTCGGCTCTATGATCGTGCCGCCGGGTTTCAGCGCGCCGGACTTTTCGGCATCCTCCACCATCGCGAGGGCGATGCGGTCCTTGATGCTGCCACCGGGGTTCGTGCGTTCGGACTTGATCCAGACTTCATGGTCCGGAAACAGCTTCGCCATGCGGATGTGCGGCGTGTTGCCGATGGTTTCGAGAATATTGGCGGCGATCATGGTGCGGTCTCCTTCGTCAGTTCCTGCATAGACAATTCATCAGGCGGGTCGAAGGTCCGTGCGCGGCGCAATTCCGGAAATAAACCAAGATACGCACCGACGACAATCAGCGCGCCGCTGCCACCGATCGCAACCGCAGCGACAGGCCCGAACAGAAGCGCGAGGCTGCCAGAGAAGGCGTCGCCCAGCTCGTTGGAGGCACTGATCGTGAGTTGCGACACGGCCTGTACGCGCCCGCGCTTGTCATCAGGTGTGTGCAGCTGGATCAGCGACCCGCGGATATAAACGCTGAACATGTCCGCCGCGCCGATGATGACGAGAACGGCGAGCGAAAGCGGCATGCTGCGCGAAAAAGCGAAAATGATTGTGGCAACGGCGAAAACCGCTACCGCGCCGAGCATCTTTGGCCCGACGCCGGTTCTGAGCGGATGGAACGAGAACCAGATTGCCGTCACCGTCGCGCCAACCGCGGGCGCGGCGGCAAGCTGCGCGAGACCGTCAGCACCGACCTGCAGGATGTCGCGCGCATAGACGGGAAACAGGGCCGTCGCGCCCGCCAGGAAGACGGCGAAGAGGTCCAGCGTAATGGATCCCAGCACGACCTTGTTGCGCTTCACATAGACCATCCCGTCGATGATCTGCGCCACGGGCCGCTGTGCGCCGCTGATTTTCGAGCGCGGAACATCGCCGATCAGGCTGAGGGCGATGAAGCTGAGCGCGAAGAGGGCGGATCCGGCGACATAGGGCAGGGCGGGCGCGGCCTTGTAGAGATAGCCGCCGATGGCCGGCCCGACGATCGCGCCCGTCTGCCAGCTGATCGAGCTGAGCGCGATGGCGTTGGGCAGAACCTCTTTCGGCACAAGGTTCGGCGCAAGGGCACCGAGCGCCGGACCCGCGAAGGCGCGCGCGATGCCGAGCAGGACGGCGATGGTGAACAATATGGAGAGGGTGATCGCCCCGCTCCATGTGACGGCGGCCAGTGCCGCGGCACATAGCGCCTGCAGCGCGATGGTGGCCTTTGCGACCGTGCGCCGGTCGAAACGGTCGGCGGCGAGACCGCTGAACGGCGTCAGCAGGAAAAGCGGTATGAACTGCAGCAGCCCGATAAGCGCCAGCTGTCCCGATGCGCCGCCAACGCTCATGCCGCCATCGCGCGCGATGTTGTACGTCTGCCAGCCAATGATCAGCAGCATGGCATATTGCGCCAGCGTCATTGCCAGCCGCGCAGCCCAGTAGGCACGGAAATTGGCGATGCGAAAGGGGTGCGGACTCATCCCTTTTGCGGTGTCTCTGGCAAGGTTTTCAGCGCGGCGAAGGGTGAACTGGCCTGTTTTGCGGCCTGCCGCTCTGCTTCCGCCTGCTCTTCCGAGAGCAGTAATTTGCGGGCTTCGGCCAGGACCGTTTCATCGGCCAGCGGATACGGGTTGAGCGCCAGCGCGAAGCTGTCGGCGGCAATCGCGCCCAGATCGATGCGGCCGCCCTGCAGCAGGACGACATCAAGGTCGCCCTCCGACAGTTCGATCTCCTCATCGGCGCTGCGCGGTACGTCAGGCAACACCAGTATGGCGACCTCTTCCGCGATAAGCTGGTCAACGGGTTCCGCGGAGACGGCGCAGGCGGCGGTTGCCTTTGCGTGGACCGTCCCGGAAACGCGGGTGCCCGCGGCGGTGCCGGTCAGGTTCAGCTCCGCCGTCAGGGCGCCGACGGCGATCAGGCCAAAGCGTTTGGCAAGCGCCGCGCGCTCGATCTCGCTGGCCTCTATGCTGCGGGTGATGCCGCCGCCAATTTCGTCCAGCCGGACCGGGCGGGAAAACTCGCCGCCGCTCATGCCAGCAGCTCCCTATCCGGGAGCGCGGCGAGGCGCGCCTGTTCGGCCCGGACCCGCGCCAGCGCCCAGTCCAGCGGCGCATCGTCCACCGCGCGGTAAAGGTTGCGATCGAGCGCGGCCTTCATCGCCGCGTCATCATCGCCCGCGTCGCGGTAGGCGCCCAGCCGTCCGCCCAGCGCGGACATGGTCTTTCCGACATGCTTGCCGATCATCATGTCGCCAATACCGATCTGGCGCAGGGAGGCGTCCATATCCTCGACGAAATGCTCATCGACACGCGCGATCATACGGCGCGAAAGGTCCGTGTCGATCGCCTCCAGCCGGAAGGTGTAGAGCGCGAGCATCAATGCGACCATGTCGAAGCGGCCATCGACAGTGTCGGGAACCTGGCCCGCCCTATACCAGTCGGCATTCCGGGCGCGCGCGACGATGCGCTGGTAATGACCGAGCGCGGCAACGCTTTCGGGATCGGGCTGTTTGCGTCTGAAGACCATCGGACCGCCTTATCGTCATTCGGGGGAGCGGCGGGGATTGCCGCGTAACGTCAGAGGACATATTGAGGCCCGCATGACAGATCACAAGACCAGCATTCGCATCCTGCTCGGCGCAACCCTGATCCTGACCGCGACCAGCGGCTGCCAGCGCCTGCGCGATCATCAGGGCTATGTCGCCGAGCCCGAGATCATCCAGTCCGTATCGGCGGGCGTCGACAACAAGGAATCCGTCGAAAAAACGCTGGGCCGTCCGACCTTCACGTCGCAGTGGAACGACAATATCTGGTACTATGTCGCGCGGAATACGGAACAGCTGGCGTTTCTGGCGCCGAAGCCGACAAGCCAGGAAGTGCTGATGGTGACCTTCGATACCGCCGGCAACGTGACCGAGGTGAACCGCGACCAGACGCTGGACCAGGTCGCAAGCTTTGACCCCAGCGGCGACAAGACCCCGGTTTTCGGCCGCGACACCAGCCTGTTCGAGGATATCTTCGGCAATATCGGCCGCGTGTCGAGCATCCCGCAGGGCGGACCGCCGCAATAGACTCATTCCCTGTTCGCCGGTGGCGCGTTTGGCAGGAAGTGACGTGAAAACATGTGCTTCCTATGTCATCTGATGCCGTGGTCTCAACACGCCCGCTGATCTTGCTTTCAGGCGGTCCAGCGCGCGCAAAGTGGACGAAGTGTTGCCCCGTGCGCATAAGTGCGAGTACCTGTTTCTGGCCGTATATTTAAATTACAGTGCTTTAGTGAAAATTCCTCATTTGCCACTGCATGTATTGCGCACAAATGCTTCCTTATAAAAAGAAAATGTGCGAAGCATAATTTGCGGAGCAGCCATGCCTTATTGTCTCAGGCGAGGTCGTGTTTTGGAAGCTGCTTTTCAGGCGCTGCCCGCTGATGCCACATGCGCGATCGTAAACCCTCGATTTGCCATTTTCCGCTATCGCTCGTTAGCCGTCACGGAATAGATATTGACCCAGGCCGCTTGGGGGTGGCTTTCATATGATTCGATCCGTGTTTCTGGCGGCGCTGACGGCTCTGTTTCTTTTCGGCTGCAGCGAAGAGCTGCCGACCTATCGTTACAGGCTGACCGTCGAGGTCGATACGCCTGAGGGGGTGGTGTCGGGGTCGGCGGTGCGGGAGGTGTCGTCGAGCTGTTCGACGCGCGACGGTTATGCGGGCGGCGGGGCGTCGATGGATGTGCGCGGGGAGGCGGTGGCGGTCGATCTGCCGAATGGCGAGACGCTGTTCGCCCTGCTGAGCGCGCCGACCTACAATGGCGAGGCGGCGCATGTCGCGTTCAATGTCTTTCTGCGCCAGATCACGAAGGGGCGCGGGTTCAGCGATAGCTGCGAACATCTGAATTACACCGTGAAGGCGCTGGCGAGCGGCGATTATCGCGCCGAGGTACCGGAAGATATGTATCCTACGTTTGTGCGGTTCAACGACCTTAAAGATCCCATGTCTGTACAAAAGCTGGAAGCAGGTAGTCTAGAAGGATCATTTGACAAAAATTTTAGAGTGCGACGTATTCTAATTTTAACAACAGATGCAAATCCGACCGCAAAGATCGTCAAGATTTTGCCTTGGTTGTGCGCACTTAACGGTGGTTACATCGACGGCGGATTTACAAATCGATCAACTCCACTCGGCCTGACAGGCCGCGCTTTCAAAGGAACAAATTGTGACGAGTAGCTCATTATTTTCAGCTATCCTTGCTATAGATTCATATAACAGAGGTTACGATGCTGGTCTCGAGTTCGAAGGGAACTCAGATATTGCCAATTCTATAATTGGTAATACAAGACCAAATAGCGACTGACCCGCATGATTGAAGATGATGTTATCAGGAGTGGGATTGTGAATAAGTATAGCTTGGTCATATTTATTAGCGTTTTTCTATGCGGATGTATGACTCAAAAGTCCGTCACTGGCGATCCAAGGGTGGCGGCGTTGGGTTCTGATGAGCACATCTACAAACCTTATTTGTATCGACCGCTGGTAGGGGCCGCACGCGTTGTCGATATGCGCATAATTGAAAGTGCGGAACTGGCCACGCTTCTCGTCGGAAACACACTTATATTTGATGGTATTATGATATCGGGTTCGCAATGGCGAATGCAATTTTTGGACAGCGATATGTATAGAGATCCGACCGACAGGTTTCCTCGCAGGGAGCCATATTCGCTCGAGGATGATCTCGTGCTAACTCTTTCCGATGGCGAAGAATCACACCGTTTCCACCTGCTTTCGGACAAACAGGGGCAATATTACAAGATCACCCCACAATGGCCAGATATCACAAATTCTGTAACGATAGAAAAAGGGTTGATATAAATTACACTAGAGAATGGTCATGACGTTATCAATTAATATCAGGATACCAGTTTAAAGTCGATTATAGTTCTAATAATCAAAAAGTATGTTTTTAATCGACAGAGTTTAGCCTTCAAAACGAAAGTGCTATCGACGAATATATTGGGTATATTTATCTTCACTCCTGAAGCGATCGCAAGATCTTGACCGCTGGTGCTTTGGATCGAAATCGCGATTTTCGGCGATCGGAGGATTGATGCCAATGGTTCACGTTCCAATGCGGACAGATCTGATCCACCTGCGGGGGCCGGACGACTTCATTCCCTGAGCAGCATATAGAATGACTCCGCCGATTGCGGGCGGAAGGTCAGGGTTTCGCCGTTTACGGTCAGGACGACTTCCTGGGCGGCGGGGGTGTCGGCCTTGAAATCGTTGACGGGGATAGGCGTTCCGGTCGCGGGATCGCGCAGGGTGACGGTCAGCGCCGCGTCCGGTTCGCGGATGTGATGCAGCCAGAAGCGTTCCATCGCCTCCACTTCGGCGGCGGCGTCGTTCGCGCCGGTGACGGTTTGCCAGTCGGCATGGACGGGCGGCATGCTGGTTTCGCCCGGGGTCCTGGTTTCGGTCATGGCTGCCTCCTGCTGCTCGGTCGCGCCCGGTGCCTGCGCATCGTCCGGCGATGCGCAGGCCGCCAGGGGCGATGACAGGGCCAGAACTACCGCGAGCGCACTAGTTCGGCAGCTGCGCGCGTACCCAGTCACCGAAATCCTCGACATGGCGGTTCTCCACGACCTGGCCCCCGTGCATGATGCTATCGGTATCGGCGATGTTTGGCGAGCCCGCAGTATATTCGTCGAGAAGGCCGATCATGTGGCCGAATTCATGCGCCGCGCCGGTTTGCTGGAAGCCACCCGATTTCGTGGTCAGAACAACATCCTCGCTGTCGAGCGTTGCGATGTTGCGGCTGGGGGTCACGGAGCTGCGGGCGAAGCCGCCAGGCTCGATCTTGGTGACGTTGACGGTCCAGTTTTCCCCGAGCACCACCGGCGCATCGCGCGAATCGAGATTGACGTCGAGGCGGACCTCAGAGCCGTCGGGCAGCGTTTCGAGGACGCGGCCATCCCACACATTCTCGATCGCGGTTTCATAGTCGGCGATGAACTGCTGCCTGTCGGCTTCCGTCCATTCAATCGGGTTGCCGGACGCATCGACGCCGTTTTCAAAATTGAAGTCGAGCTTCATGTAGACTTCAGCGGTGTAGTTGCCGTCAGCCTCCTGGTAGAGGCGGAGGTCATAGGCATCGCTGACATTGAGGTCGCCCGCCGTGACGGCATTGTCGCTGGCAATCAGCGTGCGGTCCGCCGGGTCACTGCTGTTGACCGTGCCGTTCGGATGGGCGTCGCTGCCAAACAGGCGCTGGATCATCTCGCCGATGCGGTTCGCGCTTTCCGTGACACCGGGAAGGGGGACGCTCGCCGCCGCCTCCCGAAACAGCGATACCGGATCAAATCCGTTGCTCGCGCCAATTGAACCGATACCCATGAAAAGTCTCCCTACGCTGCAGACACGCCCACTGCGAAAAGGGGAGATTACGCGGAAAAGGCGGGTCTGGCTGTGCGGGAGTTCCCTGAGTTTTGTTTCGGGATCGGCGCTATTCCCTGGCCAGCGCAGCCTGCGCGGCCGCCAGCCTTGCGATGGGCACGCGGTAGGGGGAGCAGCTGATATAGGCGAGGTCCGCCGTCTCGCAGAAATGAATGCTGGACGGGTCGCCGCCATGTTCGCCGCAGATGCCGAGCTTTATGTCCGGGCGGGTTTCGCGGCCGCGCGCGACCGCGAGTTGCACAAGCTCCCCGACGCCGTCCACATCCATGCTGACGAACGGATCCTTGGGAAGAAGCCCCTTGCCGACATATTCGCCGAGGAACCGCGCGGCGTCGTCGCGGCTGATGCCGAGCGTGGTTTGCGTCAGGTCATTGGTGCCGAAGCTGAAGAAATCGGCGTGTCTGGCGATCTCGCCCGCGCGGAGGGCAGCGCGGGGAAGCTCGATCATGGTGCCGACCAGATAGGCGATTTCGGTCTCGCGCTCGGCAAAGACCTCCTGCGCCACGCGGTCGATGAGGGCGCGGATACGCTCCAGTTCGGGCGCGCCCATGACGAGCGGGACCATGACCTCGGGAAGCGGCGGTTCGCCCTCCTGCGCCACGTCGAGCGCCGCCTCGAAGATGGCGCGGGCCTGCATCTCGTAGATTTCGGGATAGGTGATGCCGAGGCGGACACCGCGATGACCGAGCATGGGATTGAATTCATGGAGTTCGCCGGCGCGGCGTTTCAGACGGTCGACGCTGATGCCGGAGGCGGCGGCGACGTCGTCATAATCGGATTCCCGCTGCGGCATGAATTCATGGAGCGGCGGATCGAGGAGGCGGATGGTAACGGGCAGGCCCGCCATGATGCGGAAGATTTCGGCGAAGTCGCTGCGCTGTTCGGGGAGCAGCCTGGCCAGCGCCTCGCGGCGGCCGGCCTCGTCCTCGGCCAGGATCATCTGGCGGACGGCCGTGATACGGGCGGCGTCGAAGAACATGTGTTCGGTGCGGCAGAGGCCGATGCCCTCCGCGCCGAATTCGCGCGCGGCGCGGCAGTCGGCGGGGGTTTCCGCGTTGGTGCGGACGTTCATGCGGCGCACCTTGTCGGCCCATTTCATCAGCGAGGCGAAATCGCCGGAAAGTTCCGGCTGGATGGTGGCGACCTCGCCCGCCATGACCTCGCCGGTGCCGCCGTCGATGGTCAGGCGGTCGCCCTCCCCGAAGGTGCGGCCCGCGACCGTCAGCGTCTGCGCGTCGCGGTCGATCTGCAGCGCGCCCGCGCCGGAAACGCAGGGGCGGCCCATGCCGCGCGCGACGACCGCGGCGTGACTGGTCATGCCGCCGCGCGCGGTCAGGATGCCCTTTGCCGCGTGCATGCCGTGAATGTCCTCGGGGCTGGTTTCGACGCGCACGAGCAGCACGTCCTCGCCCATGGTCGCGCGCCGCTCCGCCTCGTCGGCGGTGAAGGCGATGACGCCGGAAGCGGCACCCGGACTGGCGGGCAGTCCGATGGTGAGGACGTCGCGCGCCGCATCGGGGTCGAGCGTGGGATGGAGAAGCTGGTCAAGCGCCTGCGGCTCGACGCGGCGGATGGCCTCCTCCTCTGAAATGACCTTGTCCGCGACCATGTCGACGGCGATCTTCAGCGCGGCCTTCGCCGTCCGCTTGCCATTGCGGGTCTGGAGCAGCCAGAGCGTGCCCTGCTCGACGGTGAACTCGATGTCCTGCATGTCGGTATAATGCGCTTCGAGCTTGCGGAAGGTGTCGGCGAGCTCGGCGTAAACGGCGGGCATCGCCTCCTCCATCGAGGGGGACTTCGCGCCTGCGGCTTCGCGCCCGGCGCGCGTCAGATATTGCGGGGTGCGGATGCCGGCGACGACATCCTCGCCCTGCGCGTTGATGAGAAATTCGCCATAATAGGCGTTCGCGCCGGTCGACGGATCGCGCGTGAAGGCGACGCCGGTGGCCGAGGTCTCGCCCATATTGCCAAAGACCATCGCCTGCACGTTGACGGCCGTGCCCCATTCATGCGGGATGTCGTTGAGGCGGCGGTAGATCTTCGCGCGCTCCGTCTGCCAGGACGCGAAGACGGCGCGGATGCCGCCCCATAGCTGGTCCTGGACATTTTGCGGGAAGGGTTTGCCGAGTTCCTCCTCGACCTTTTCCTTGTAGGTGGCGACGAGCGCCTGCCAGTCGCCGGCATCGAGGTCGGTGTCGAGGCTGACGCCCTTGTCCTCCTTCATGATTTCCAGCGCGTCCTCGAAGATATAATGATCGAGGCCGAGGACGACGTCGGAATACATCTGGATGAAGCGGCGGTAGCTGTCCCAGGCGAAGCGGGCGTCGCCGGATTCCGACGCCAGTGCGGCGACGGTGGCGTCGTTGAGGCCGAGGTTGAGGACGGTGTCCATCATGCCCGGCATGGACGCGCGCGCGCCGGAGCGGACGGAGACGAGCAGGGGTTTTTCGGGCGCGCCGAACCGCTTGCCGGTGATCTCCTCGATATGCGCGAGGCCGGATTCGACCTGCGCGGCCAAAGCGTCGGGGAAGCGTTCGCCGTTCGCGTAAAATTCGGTGCACATCTCGGTCGTGATGGTGAAGCCGGGCGGGACGGGCAGGCCGATCGACGCCATTTCCGCGAGATTCGCGCCCTTGCCGCCAAGAAGGTTCTTGTCCCCCTTGCCGCCGTCCGAAATGCCGCCGCCGAAACGGTAAACCCAGTTGGTCATCTTCATCTCACCTTACTGCCCGCGCCGGTCTGGACCCGCGCAGGTAAATTTATCGTCAGCCCTCGATCTTCGAGAAGTCCGCAACGGCGTGAACCGCGCCGGTGATGCGGGCCAGAAGGGCGAGGCGGGCCGTGCGTTTGGCGGCATTTTCGTCATTGACGGTGACGTTTTCGAAAAAGTCGTCAATCGGCCCGCGCAGGGCGGCGAGCGCCGTCATGGCGTCGGCGAAGCGTTCGTCGGCGACCGCGGCTTTCGCCCGGGGTTCGGCCTCGTCGAGGGCAGCGACCAGCGCGGCTTCGGCGGGGTCGGGGTCGTAGCCGAGGTGGGAGCGCGGGTTCGCCATGTCGGCGACCACCGTCCTCATAGCGGGATCATCGACGAGGACGAGCGGGTCCTCCTCGCCGTCCTGCGGGATGGTGCCGGGCGCGGGCGGCTCGTATTTTTCCTTCCTGAGGATGTTCGCGGCGCGTTTGTAGCCGGTCAGGAGGCTCGCGCCGTCGTCCGTTTCCATGAACGCCTGCAGCGCCTTCACGCGGGCGAGCAGGCGGACGATGTCGTCTTCGCCGCCGAGCGCGAAGACGGCGTCGATCAGGTCGTGGCGGACGCCCGCCTCGCGCTGCTGGACCTTGAGGCGGTCGGCGAAGAAGTCAAAGTCTCGAGCATATGCGTACCCTGATGAGCAGTTCTCTCGCCATGCATTGCTTCATGACGCCATTGCAATTCCGAAGTCGTTTTGCGCAAGCTTGCCATAACGCAGCCTGAATCGTTCATTGCGCTCGTTCTAGTTCGAGACCGATTGACCGCTGCATTATACAGCTCGATAAGAACTTCATCGGCTGATCGGCGCAGTGCGAAATCGCGAGTGCTTGTCGCGAGCAACGGATCGGCTGAACCAGTGGTCCCTCGTCACTCGAAAAATGCCGACAATGGTATCCAGCTTATCCGCCAGCGAAACTGCAACCGTAACCGGCGCGGTCGGCACCTCATCACCTTGCCCAACCGGTTTGTAATGGTCGCGGATGGCGTCGGCGATGGCATCGTCTTCGCCCTGGGCGCGGGCGTAGTGGCCGCCCATGATGCCTTGCAGTTCGGGAAATTCGCCGACCATGCCGGTGACGAGGTCTGCCTTTGACAGGCGGGCGGCGCGTTCGGCCTGGTTGGCGAGGGCTGATTTCTCAGCTCCGTCATTCCGGCGTAGGCCGGAATCCATCTCCTGGGGTTTCGGCGCGTGCGATGACTCGTCGTCCGGGAGATGGACCCCGGCCTTCGCCGGGGTGACGGGGGAGGGTGGGGCGTTCGTGTTTCCCACGATCCCCTCCTCCACCAGCCATCTTGCCAGCTTTGCGACGCGCTCGACCTTGTCGGCGACGGTGCCGAGTTTTTCGTGGAAGACGATGTCCTTCAGCCTTTCGGCATGGTCCTCCAGACGCAGTTTGCGGTCCTGGTCCCAGAAGAAGCGGGCATCGGCGAGGCGGGCGGCGAGGACTTTCTCGTTACCGGCGACGATCATCTTTCCGCCGTCCGGGGCCTCGATATTGGCGGTGCAGATGAAGGCGTTGGTGAGCGTGCCCGCCGTGTCGGCGACGCTGAAATATTTCTGGTGGGTCTTCATCGCCAGCTGGATGACTTCGGGCGGAACGGTCAGGAAATCCGCGTCGAAACGGCCGAGGAGCGGGACGGGCCATTCGGTGAGGCCGGCATTTTCCGCGAGGAGGGCGGCGTCCTCGATCAGGCGCAGGCCCGCGGCCTCGGCGGCGCGGCCCGCGCCCTTCCGGATGATCTGCTGGCGTTCCTCCGCCGACAGGATGACGCGGGCGGCGCGCAGTTTGTCGGCATAATCGTCGGCGCCTGTGATCTCGATCTCGCCGTCCGACATGAAGCGGTGGCCGCGTGTGCTCCGCCCGGACGAAATGCCGCCGACCTCGAAAGGAACGACGTCACCGTCCAGAAGGGCGACGATGCCGGAAAGCGGACGGACCCAGCGCAGGCTGTTTTCGCCCGCCGCGCCCCAGCGCATGGATTTCGGCCAGGGGAAGTTGCGGACGATGGCGGGGATGGCCTCGGCGAGGATATCCGCCATGGCGCGGCCCGGCGTTTCGATCTTCGCGTACCAGAAGCTGCCCTTTTTCTCTTCGCGGGCTTCGAGCTGGTCCTTGGTCAGGCCAGCACCGCGCAGGAAGCCTTCGAGCGCTTTATCAGGCGCGTCGGTGCGGGGGCCGCGGCGCTCCTCCGATGTCGCAGGCGTTTCGGCGGGAAGGCCGCGCGCGATGAGGGCGAGGCGGCGCGGGGTGGCGTGCGTTTCCACATGCTGCGGCGTGACGCCCGCTTCGGTGAGCGCGTCCGTGAACAGGCGCGCAAGGTCGTCGCACGCCTTCGCCTGCATCCGCGCGGGGATTTCCTCGGAGCGGAGTTCGAGGAGGAAGTCGCTCATGCGGCCTTCTCCGCGGTCAGCCAGCCGTTCGTTTCCATCCAGCTGGCGCACGCGCCCTTCGCGAGGTCGCGGATACGGCCGATATAGGCCTGGCGTTCGGCGACGGAGATCACGCCGCGCGCGTCGAGCAGGTTGAAGAGGTGGCTGGCGGCGATGGTCTGGTCATAGGCGGGAAGGGGAAGGCTGGCGGCGATCAGCTTTTCGCATTCGGACTGCGCGTTGCGGAACTCCGCGAACAGTTTTTCGGTGCTCGCCACCTCGAAATTATAGGCGCTCTGCTGCTGTTCGTTGGCAAGGAAGACGTCGCCATAGCTGGTCCCCGCATCGTTGAACCTGAGGTCGTAAACGCTGTCGACACCCTGGATATACATGGCGAGGCGTTCGAGGCCGTAGGTCAGCTCGCCCGCGACGGGGCGGCAGTCATAGCCGCCGACCTGCTGGAAATAGGTGAACTGCGTCACCTCCATGCCGTCGCACCACACCTCCCACCCCAGGCCCCAGGCGCCGAGGGTGGGGGATTCCCAGTCATCCTCCACAAAGCGGATATCGTGCTGGCCGACGTCGATGCCGATGGCCGAAAGGCTGCCGAGATAGAGGTCCTGCAGATCGGGCGGACTGGGCTTCAGGATGACCTGAAACTGGTAATAATGCTGCAGGCGGTTGGGGTTTTCGCCGTAGCGGCCGTCGGTGGGGCGGCGGCATGGCTGGACATAGGCGGCGTTCCAGGCGTCCGGGCCGAGCGCGCGCAACGTCGTCGCGGGGTGGAACGTGCCCGCGCCCATTTCCTTGTCATAAGGCTGCAGGATGACGCAGCCGCGGTCGCCCCAATAGCGTTGCAGGGTGAGGATGATGTCCTGAAAGGAAAGCGGCGTGCCGGTCATGTTGCACTGCGGTGTAGTGGGGGGCAGGGCTGGCTTCAACCGGAAACCATCGCGGCGGAAAGCATTGCGCGGGACGGGTGCGGGCGGCTAACGGCAGGGCCATGAGCTTTTCCATCAGCGATATCTGGATCGACACCAAGGCCGAGCTGGCCGCGAATGCGGGGCGCTATGCGCTGCCCGCCGCGGCGTTCGTGTTCCTGCCGCAAATGGCGGTCAGCCTGCTGATCCCGCCCATCACCAGCCTGACGGAGCCGATCCCGCCCATGACGGTGGCGGCCATGATGGGATCGAACATCGTCGCGGTCATGGGACATCTGGCGCTGGTGGTGCTGGCCCTGTCGGGCGTGACCGAGAAACAGGCCCTGACGCGCGCGGCGCAGCTGTTCCCGCTGGGTGTCGTCATTGCGATCGGCAGCCAGATCGCCATCGGCATCGGCATGGTGGCGCTGATCCTGCCGGGACTGCTGCTGTGGTCGCGGCTGATGCTGATCCTGCCCGTCTATGTCGCCGAGGGCGGCGGTGTCGGTGACGTGTTCCGGCGCAGCTGGGAACTGACGGCGGGCATCTGGCCGCGCCTTCTGGTTGCGCTGATCGTGATGACGCTGGCGATGGTCATCTTTTCCGCACTGGGCGGGGCCATCGGGCAGGCGGCGGGGATGCCCGTGGTGACCGGCCTGACGGCAGGCATCGCTGCGGCCGTTTACGCCATGGTCGTGATGATCTTCGCCGCGCTGACCTATTTACGGCGTGTGCGTTGATCTGGTGCGGCTGACCGACATGGTCCGCTTCCGTGCCGGGTTCGCTTGCCGCCGTGCCGCCACACCGGTCGCGGCCGGGGAGATCGCCATCGAAACCGCGGCATCGGCACGTGCGGTGGATCGCCCATGACCCTGGCGGGCAGACGCGGCTTTATCGCCTCGGGCCTGAGCCTGGCACTGGTCGGATGCATCGACAGGCGTCCGGCTGCCAATGCGTCCGCGCGCCTGGCAGCTGCCTATGGCCTTGAAGCGCTGCGGCCGCTCGACCTGTCGCCCGCAAATCTTGCGAGAATTACCGTCTGTCTTCGACCATTCCGGCCAGCGGGACCGCGGCTGGAGGCGGAAGCGGTCGGGGAAAGGACGATCGTACACAATTACGGCCATGGCGGTGCCGGCTGGTCGCTCGCCTGGGGCTATGCCGAACGCGCGCGCGACCTCGCCCTCGCCGCGCGGCCGCGGTCGGTGGCCGTCCTCGGCGCAGGCGCTGTCGGCCTGACGACGGCGACCGCGCTAGCCGAGACGGGAACGAAGGTCACGATCTTCGCTCGTGATCTCCCCATGGAAAGCCGTTCTGCACGCGCGACGGGGGTGTGGTCGCCATCCAGCCGCATCGGCTTCGCGTCGGCCGTCGATGCCGGCTTCCCCGCGCGGTGGGAAGCATTGGCGCGGCGATCCTATGCACGGCATCTGACCTATGTCGGGCGTGAAGGACGTCCCGTCGAGTTTACGCCCCGTTTCTACATCAGTTCGGCGATGCGCGATGCGCCTGCCGTTTCGCCGCCCGCCGGGGGTGACGATTTCCTGCATCTCGATCGCAGGCTCCGCGGGCTGACGCCGTCCTGGGGCGAAAGAAGCTCACACCCGTTCCCGACCGACAGCGGCGTGCGGGGCGGGCTCGTCATGACATTCAACATCACCGAATATACACGTCAGCTGACGGAGGATTTCCTGATGATGGGCGGCCGTATCGAACGGGCGGAGATCGCACCGGGCGATGAACTTGCGGGCCTGCCAGGGGATGTCGTCGTAAACTGCGCGGGGTTCGACGCGCGGGTGTTGGCAGGCGATATGTCACTTGTTCCTGTCAGAGGCCAGATCGCCTGGATGCCGCCGCAGACGGACCGGCTTTACGGTATTTCGCATCGCAACGTGACGGCACTCTCCCGCCGCGACGGTCTCCTCATCCAGGAAACCGGCGGCAACGATTATTACGGTCTTGGCGACATGAGCGAGACCCCCAGTCGCGACGAGTTTCTTGCCGCGCGCGAGAAGATCGCGCCGCTATTCGCCTGGACGAGCAATGTGTGACGACGTACCGGCCGCCCGGGCGCTCGCGTTCGCCGGAACGACGCCTGTCTCGTCGCGGCAATGAAGGCCTGGCCGCCGAACCGCGGCGACCAGGCCCGAACGTTCCTGAGACCGGCGCGTCAATGCGCCAGCGCGGCCAGTAGCAGGATCGCCACGATGTTGGTGATCTTGATCATCGGGATTCACGGCGGGACCGGCAGTATCCTTGTAGGGATCGCCGACGGTGTCACCGGTGACGGCGGCCTTGTGGGCCTCACTGCCCTTGCCGCCGTGATTGCCGTCCTCGATATATTTCTTCGCATTGTCCCATGCGCCGCCGCCGCTCGTCATCGAAAGCGCGACGAAGATGCCGGAGACGATGACGCCGAGAAGGAGCGCGCCGACGGCGGCGAAGCCCTCGGCCGGACCCGCGATGGCGGCGATGATGAAATAGACGACGATCGGCGCGAGCACCGGCAGCAGCGACGGAATGATCATTTCCTTGATCGCCGCCTTTGTGACGAGGTCCACGGTCGAGGCATAATTGGGACGGCTGGTCCCCGCCATGATGCCGGGGTCGGACTTGAACTGGCGGCGGACGTCCTTGACGACCTCGCCCGCTGCGCGTCCCACGGCGGTCATGCCGAACGCGCCGAACAGATAGGGCAGCAGCGCGCCCAGGAGCAGGCCGACGATGACATAGGGATTGGAGAGGCTGAAATTGACGGGCGCGGTCAGGCCGAGCTCGTCGGTGAAATATTTCAGATCCTCCGTATAGGCACCGAAGAGGACGAGCGCGGCGAGACCGGCGCTGCCGATGGCATAGCCCTTCGTCACGGCCTTCGTCGTGTTGCCGACCGCATCGAGCGCGTCGGTTTTCGCCCGCACGCTTTCGTCGAGACCCGCCATTTCGGCGATGCCGCCGGCATTGTCCGTGACCGGACCATAGGCGTCGAGCGCAACAATCATGCCCGCAAGCGCCAGCATGGCGGTGGCTGCAAAGGCGATGCCGATGAGGCCCGCAAGCCCGTAGGCGACGATGATCCCGGCGCAGATGACGAGGGTCGGCAGCGCCGTCGCCTCCAGGCTGATGGCGAGGCCCTGAATGACGTTCGTGCCGTGACCCGTGACCGACGCCGCCGCGATGCTGCGGACGGGGCGATATTCGGTGGAGGTGTAATATTCCGTGATCCACACGATGAGGCCAGTGACGACGAGACCGACGATCATGCACCAGAACAGATCCATGCCCGTGAAATTGGTCGCCGCGAGGAACGACTGCGATGCGTCCGCTTCCGCCGCGCCAAGGTCGAGCGCCGGTTCCAGCGCCTCCTGAGCCGCGCCGATGGGGGCGGACATATCGCCGCCGACGGCCCATTGCGTGGCGAAGAACAGCACGGGAATGGAGCTGATCGCCGTCACCAGAAAGCCCTTGTAGAGCGCGCCCATGATGTTCTGGCTCTTGCCCAGCTTCACGAAGAAGGTGCCGAAGATCGAGGTCAGGATGCAGACGCCGCCGATGATGAGCGGAAGCCCCATGAGGCCGTAGAGCGCGCTGCCCGTCAGACCGCTGCCGAGAAGGAGCGCAGTCAGCACCATCGTCGCGCCGACGGTGACGACATAGGTTTCGAAAAGGTCTGCGGCCATACCGGCGCAGTCGCCGACATTGTCGCCCACATTGTCGGCGATCACGGCGGGGTTGCGGGGGTCATCCTCCGGGATGCCCGCCTCCACCTTGCCGACGAGGTCGGCGCCGACATCGGCGGCCTTTGTGAAGATGCCGCCGCCAAGACGCGCGAAAATGGAAATGAGCGATGCGCCGAAGGCGAGCGCGACGAGCGCGTCGATGACGATGCGGTCATTGGGCGCGTAGCCGGTCATGTTCACGAGAACATAGAACATGCCCGCAATGGCGAGGAGCGCGAGGCCCGCAACCAGCATGCCGGTAATGGCCCCGGCGCGGAAGGCGATGGAAAGCCCCTTCTGCAGGCTTTCCGAGGCGGCCTGCGCGGTCCGGACGTTGGACTTTACGGAGATGTTCATGCCGATGAAGCCGGTAATGCCACTGAGAACGGCACCGATCACGAAACCGACAGCGGGAACCAGGCCGAGGAAGACAAGGACGAGGACGGCGACCACGATGCCGACGACCGCAATGGCGGTATATTGCCGGCCGAGATAGGCGCGCGCGCCCTCCTGAATGGCGGCGGCGATGTCCTGCATCTTTTCCGTACCGGCACTGGCCGACAGCACGCTTTTCGATGTGATGATGCCGTAAAGAACGGCGGCCAGACCGCACAATAGCGCGGCGACGACAATGTCCATATCGGTGAAACTCCCCAAGTCCCTATAGGTTACGGGCCGGGTGGTCCCGGCTCCGTCTGCGGCGCATTGCTAGCCGGAAACGGGCGGGGGTCAAGGGGGTGTGGCGTCAGATCTGCTGCGCGGCGAGGATTTTCACGCTGCGGATCTCCTCTTCCGGAAGGGCGGCGCGGGCGGCGGCCGTCGTCATCCGGCGCAGCGCCTCTATGTCGATGCGCCCGTCCGCACCTGCCGCCAGCGGAGTCCGGTGCGCGGCCACGTTCATGCGGTGACGCACCTCTGGCAGGAAACGGCGCACCTGGCCGCGCCGCGCCTCCGGAACCTCAAGCGCGAAATCGACGGCGGCGTAGCGCACGAGGTCGCCCTCGTCCGTGACAAGCGGCAGCGGCATCCGGCGGATTTCGACATAGGCGCTGGCGGCGTCATCCTCAGCGCGGATCTCGCTGCCCTGCCATGCCTGCAGCGCGCCCGCGCCCGCAGCCATGCCGAGAAGCGCACCCGCAAGTCCCGCGCTCCATAAGCCTGCCGCCATCATTCCCGTTCCCAATGTTCATAGCCCAGCCGTTCGGGCGTGACCGCAGCGCCGTCGAGGCCGAGGACCGTCAGCCCGGAGCCCGCCGACAGCGTGCCGACCCGCGTCAGTCTAAGCCGGGAGGCTTCACAAAGGGTAACCAGACCCGCAAAGGCCGCGGGCGGGGCGGAAAACAGGAGTTCGTAATCGTCCCCCGCCGTGGCGGCGGTCAGGCGGCCCTCGGTCGTTGCGGGCAGCCGCGCGGCCGCCGCGTCCGAGAGGGGCAGGGCGGCGAGGTCAATCACCGCCGCGAGACCGCTAGCGTCCGCCAGCCGCTGCGCGTCGACGAGAAGGCCGTCGCTGATATCCATGGCGGCGGTCGCGCCCGCGCCGTGCAGCCCCTGACCGGCGGCGAGGCGGGGCATGGGGAGGCGGTAGCGGCGCTGCAGATATCGGTCGGCGGGGGCATCGCCGCGCTGCGCCGCGAGGCCGAGGCCAGCATCGCCGATCGTGCCCGTGACATAGAGATGGTCGCCCGCGCGCCCGCCCGACCTTGCTAGGCTGCGGCCGCGCTCGACATGGCCGATGGCGGTGCAGCCGAGAACCGTGCTGCCCGCGCGGACGGTATCGCCGCCGAAAAGGCAAGTGCCATGATCCCCGAGAACCCGGGCGAGGCCGGCGGCGAAGCGGTCGAGCCAGGCGTCATCCTGTGTGGAGAGCGTGAGGCCGAGGAGGACACCGGCGGGGACGGCCCCCTTTGCCGCGAGATCGGACAGGTTCGTGGCGACCAGTTTCCAGGCAATGTCGGCGGGATCGCCCCCTGGCAGGTAATGCACCCCCTCGGCCACGATATCATGCGTCAGCACGAGTTCGCGGCCGAGCGGTGGTAGCCAGACCGCAGCATCGTCCCTGAGACCGCGTGCCGCTGGATGATCGTCAATGCCGCGAAGGCGGTCGATGATGCGGGCCTCGTCCAAAGCGGTCAGGCAGGGGTGCGGACCCGCTTGGCGATGGTGTCGAGAACGCCGTTTGCGAAGCCGGGTTCGGGGGGTTCGTAAAATGCCTTTGCGACGTCGACATATTCGGAAATGATGGCGCCGACCGGCGTTTTCGGTTCGGCGACGAGTTCATGCACGCCGCAGCGCAGAATCTGGTGCATGGGCTTGTCCAGCCGGGAGAGGCTCCAGCCCTCTGAAAGGGCCGCCGCGATGGTTTCGTCGTACTGGACCTGATTCAGGGCGACACCGGACACGATGCGGTCAAAGAGGTCGACATCGGCATCGGCCATTTCGTCGCCCTCGATTTCCCGTCCCAACCGGTGTTCGTGAAATTCACGCAGCAGGTCGGAAACGCCCGCGCCCGACATTTCGCGCTGATAAAGCGCCTGCACGGCGGCGAGGCGCGCAGCGGGGCGCGAGGGGCGGGGCGGCTTTTTAAGATTTGGTGCGGACATGGAGCCCACCTACGCGAAAGCGGCCCATTTCCCAAAGGAGAAACGGGCCGCCCTCAACGTGCGAGCAAATCAGGCGCGGCGGCGAGCAAAGCCGATGGCGAGAACGCCAAGGCCAAGGAGACCAAGCGCGCCGGGTGCTGGCACATCTACCGCAAGATCCGGAGCGGTGGCGGCGAAGCCGAATGTGGCTCCCGTCAGGTCGGGCGCGCCGAACAATTCGGTCAGGACGCCGGCCGCGGCTGCGGAAATGAACAGTTCGATGTCGGGGTCATCGAGGTCGCTGATCGAATCATCGTCCTCAAGCGCGCTCAGATCGAACGTGAACAGCGATACGTCCATCAACGACGTGTCCGCGAAGGAAACATCGCCGAAAATGGACGATGCCGTCGTATCGATGACGAAATTCTGGAGGTTAAGGACCACGTCGCCAGCGGTCAGGCTGACACCCGAGCCTTCATGCTCGATCGTGCCGGCGAGATCGGCGTCCAGTTCACCGCCCGTGATCGGGAAGCTGATGACCAGACCGTCCGTATCGACGATGCTTGCCGTGCCGAGAAGACCGGGCGTCAGGCCCAGCCCTTCCAGATCGGCAGTGACCGAAACGCGCGTTTCGCCGCCGGACACCGCTGCGAAACTTTCGACGATCGGCGTGGGCAATGTGGCGGCGCTGGCGCCGGTGGCCGCAGTGGCAAGCAAAGCTGTCGCAAATATTGCAAATGGCTTCATGGGGATAGACTCCTTACTCAACATGTGTCTGACGACACGCAATACCCCCACGCCCTGCGACAAGCAGATTTCATGCCAGTCCGTTAACCATATGTTTTTAGGTAAAATGCCGAATCCCGCTTTCGCAAATTGTAAGGCTGACCGACATTATGGTACTGAAATGAAATGACAAAATGTCGCAGTCAGGCGTGCGCGCCGGTGCGATCACGAAGACGTCCCGAAAGGCCGATAAAGAAGGGCTGTCCGAACGACGAGACCATCGTCAGCAGAAACCCGGCCCCCAAGCCCGCAGGCATTGCCACCGATGAAGGTGAGCATGGCGATCAGGCCGTGAAGCGCTCCCGAAGCGCCAGCAGCGCCAGTGCCGCCTTCGCCGCCTCTCCGCCCTTGTCCTTCTCGCTCCGCTCGGCGCGGACGCGGGCCTGCTCGGAATTTTCCACGGTCAGGATGCCGTTGCCGATGGCGAGGCCATCGAGGGTGAGCGCCATGATGGCGCGGGCGCTTTCCCCGGCGACGATCTCGAAATGCCAGGTTTCGCCGCGGATGACGGTGCCAAGCGCGACATAGGCGTCATATTTGGCGGACGCATCGGCGAGCGCGATGGCGGCGGGGATTTCGAGCGCGCCCGGCACGGTGATGGTCTCGTGCGTGTGGCCGGCAGCCTCGACCGCGTGCCGCGCACCCTCAAGGAGGGCGTCGGCGAACCCTTCATAAAAGCGGGCTTCAACCAGCAGGACATGCGCCATTATCGGTTCTCCAGGACGGATTTCATGCGGCCGAGATATCGCGCGAGCGTGTCGATCTCGATATTCACCTCGTCACCCTCGGCAGAGGCGCCCCAGGTGGTTTCGGACGCGCTGTGCGGGATGAGGTTGAAGCTGAACCGGACGCCGCCGTCCGTGTCCTCCACCCGGTTGACCGTGAGCGATGTGCCGTCGAGGCAAACCGAGCCTTTGGGCGCAATGAAGGGCGCGATGTCGGCGGGGGCGGCAATCCACACCTCGCGGCTGTCGCCAACCTGAGTGATGCGGTCGATGCGGCCGACGGCATCGACATGACCCGTGACGATGTGGCCGCCAAGCTCGTCCCCCATGCGAAGCGCCCGCTCCAGATTGAGGCGTGCCCCCTCCCGCCAGCGAAAGGCCGCGGTTTTCGACCGGCTTTCGTCCGAGATGTCGAAGGCGAAGCGGCCCGGCGCTTTCGCGACGACCGTCATGCACGCGCCCGCGCAGGCGATGGACGCACCGATGTCGATCCCGGCCGTGTCATAGGCGGTGTCGACCCAGACGCGCAGGTCGCCGCGCGCCTCCGTCTCTGAAACCGTGCCGATATCCGTGATGATTCCCGTGAACATGGAGCGCCCCTTAGGCCGTCCGTGCGTAGATTTCGAGCCGGTCCTTTCCGAGAGGGCGAACCGCCTTCAGGGTCCAGCGGTCATGCGCGCTGGCAAGATGTTCGAGACCAAGCTGACCGATGCCGGGCGCGCGGTCGCCAATCAGGATCGGCGCACGGTAGATGAGCAGGCGGTCGACCATATCCTCCGCCAGCAGCGATCCCGCCAGGCCCGCGCCGCCCTCCGCCAGAACGTCATTATAGGGCAGACCGTGAAGATCGGATGCGCCGCGCAGGATGAGCGGATCGCGCGCGGCGATGTTCGCGGACGGCGGAATTTCGCCGAGCGTGGCGGACATGACGGCGGGGCGGGGGCTGCGATCCTCAAGGCCGGCGAGGCGCACGGTGAGGGACGGATCGTCCGCCTCCAGCGTGCCGCGCCCGATAACGACAAGGTCCGATTCGGCGCGGACGAGATGAGCGTGGGCGCGCGCTTCGGGTCCAGTGATCCACTGGCTTTCGCCGGTGGCGAGCGAGACGCGGCCGTCGATGGAGACAGCAAGTTTCAGGGTGACGCGGGGGCGGCCCTTCCGCTGGCGCACGAAGAAGCCGATATGTTCCCGCAGCGCAGGTCCGGCGCCTATGCCCGCGACAACCTCGATGCCGGCGGCACGGAGTTTCGCAAAGCCGCGGCCCGCCGTGCGCGGATCGGGATCCTCCAGCGCGGCGATGACGCGCTTCGGTCTGGCGGCGAGAATCAGGTCGGTGCAGGCAGGGCCGCGGACGCTGTCATGCGCGCAGGGTTCGAGCGTGGTGTAGAGGTCGGCGCCCGCCGCATCGCCGCCCGCCTGCGCCAGCGCGGCGGCCTCGGCATGGGGGCGCCCGCCCGCGCCTGTCCACCCGCTGCCGATGACGCGGCCATCCCTGACGATCAGGCAGCCGACATTGGGATTGGGTGTTGCGAGACCGCGGCCCCTTGCCGCCAGAGCGATGGCGGCGCGCATGTAGCGGGCGTCGCTCGCGCTCACTCTCCGGTGTCGGAATTACCGAGCGCCTCGGCGGCCAGCTGGTCGGCCATCGCCTCGGCATCCCGGCGCATGCGGCGTTCCTCCTCCTGCACGATGGCGGCATCCTCCACGCCGCGATCGCTGTTCCAGCTCTGGAAGTAGATGATCTCCTCTTCCGCCTCGTAATAGCCGAAGAAATATTCGATGACGAACAGCGAGGCGAGCGCGCCGACAATGGCGAACGCCAGGCCCGCGCCAACCAGTTTCGCAGTGTCGATTTCACGGATCGTTGCGCGCAAGGACTTGAACATGCCGCAGTAGATAGAGAGCCGGGACGGCACATGCCAGTGGCTGAATGCCGCCCCCTCTCCCGGGCATCAAGGTCAGGCTTCGCTCAGTTCGAAGCGTACCTTGATGACCTGTTCGCTGGTTATGGCGACGCCGTCCCTGGTGGCGGGCGTGAAGCGCCAGCGTTTCAGCGCCTGCTCGATCGCGGCACTGTCGAGGCTTTCATGGCCGCTGGAACTCGCAATGGTCGCCGATGTAACGCGCCCGTCCGTGCCGATTTTCACGGAGACGGCGACGACACCCTCATGCCCCGCCCGCTTCGCCGAACTGGGATAAGGCGGCTGGAAGCGCGCCATATAGCGGCGGTCAAGCTGTGACGCGGTATAGACCGGGTCGGGGACCGGCGTTGCAGGCAGGTCGAAGATCTGGCCAGCGCCGCTACCGGTTATCGGGGGCAGGGATGGAATTGTCGGCGTGTCGATTTCCGTGACCGTGATCGGTGTTTCGACCAATTCGGGTCTGACGTCGACGATCGGTACGGGCGTGTAAACGTCGATTTCATCGATATTGGGCTGAGGCGGTGTCTCTGGTGGAGTGACTTTTTCATCATCAGGAATGGGAGTGACCACGATCGGTTCGGGCGTGAATATGATGTCAGGCGTGACGCCAGCCATGTGCAGGACAGCCCAGCCGAGTGCGACATGCGCCGCCACGGTCGCGCCCATGGCGCCGGGGCTGCGGGCGGTGGATTTTGCATCTGCGTAGGACATGTGAAGTTCTCCCTCTGTTGCGCCGCGCCTCCCAGTGCGGCATAGATGAAACAGTATCACATATCACAAATGTTACAAGATATCATTCTGAGCGTGAATCAGCTGCCTCGGCTAGCCTCTCAGCCGCCTGAGCGCGCGGTCCCTGCCGATCAGAAGCAGGAGCCCTGCCATTTCGGGACCATGATCCTCACCCGTCAGCGCCTGCCTGAGCGGCAGGAAGAGGGTGCGGCCCTTGCGGCCCGTGTCCTTCAGCGCCGCGGTCCACCGCTTCCAGATGTCGTCCGACCAGTCGAGTTCCGCCAGCAGGTCGGCTGCCCTGCCGAGAAACGCGCGATCCTCTTCGGCCACCGGGCCCGTCACTGGACCTTCGACCATCCGCCAGAGGGTTTCAGCCTCCGCGACGGTCGTCAGATTGGGCCGGATGACCTGCCATGCCGCAGCGTCGATCGCGTCCGGCAGGCGGTCAGCGACATCCTCCCAGGCAAGCTGATGCACGATCTTCGCATTGAGCCCGGCGAGGTCGGCGGGATCGAAGCGCGCGGCGGCGCGGCTGAACTGCGCGAAGTCGAAACCGGCGACCAGCGCATCCAGCGAGGTGACCGGCTCCACGGGCTGCGACGTGCCGATGCGGGCGAGGAGGGCGGCGATGGTGACGGGCTCGATATCGTCCGCGCGAAAGGCGTCCAGGTCGAGCGATCCGGCACGTTTCGACAATTTGCCGCCCTCCGCGCCGGTCAGCAGGCTGATGTGCGCGAAGGCGGGCGGCTGCGCCCCCAGCGCGGCGAACATCTGCAGCTGCACGCCGCTGTTCGTGACATGGTCCTCTCCGCGCACGACATGGGTGATGCCCATGTCGATATCGTCGATGACGCTGGGCAGCATATAGAGCCAGGAGCCATCGGCGCGGCGGATCACGGGATCGCTGAGCGAGGCGGGGTCGATATGGGCATCGCCGCGCACCAGGTCCTGCCAGTGGATGGGTTTTCCCGTGTCGAGTTTGAAGCGCCAGTGCGGGGCGACGCCGTCAGCCCTGTAGCGCGCATGGTCCGCCTCTGTCAGGTCCAGCGCGGCGCGGTCATAGACGGGGGGGCGGCCGCCGGACATCTGCACCTTTCGCTTGAGGTCCAGCTCTTCCGCGGTTTCATAGGCGGCGTAGATATGGCCGGATGCGCGCAGCCGGTTGAAGTCCGCCTCGTAAAGTGCCGAACGGTCCGACTGTCTGACTTCGCCATCCGGCGTCATGCCAAGCCAGTCCAGATCGTTGCGGATGGAACCGGCGAAGGCCTCGGTCGAGCGCGCCGCATCGGTATCGTCCAGCCGAAGCAGGAAGCGCCCGCCATGCTTTCGTGCGAACAGCCAGTTGACGAGCGCGGTGCGGACATTGCCGACATGAAGGCGGCCCGTGGGGCTGGGTGCGAAGCGGGTGGTGACGGTCATGGCAGTGCGTCTAGCGGTCCCCGAAGAAACTCTCCACCTCGCTTGCCGGTCGGCAGAGTTTCGCGCGGGCCGTGTCGATGACCACAGGCCGGTTGATGAGGATGGGATGTGCCGCCATCGCGTCCAGGATCTTCTCCTGGTCGCCCGACCCGCGCAGACCGAGTTCCTCCGCCAGCGTTTCCTTCGCGCGAAGCAGGTCGCTGGGCTGCATGTCGCCCTTTTTCAGGACGTCGGAGATTTCGGCGCGTGTGGGCGGCTGCTTCAGATATTCGCGCAGCTCATAGGCGATGTCGTTCTCGTCGAGCCAGGCGCGGACATTGCGCGCGGTGCCGCAGCGCGGATTGAACCACAGGGTAACGGACATATAGCATTTCCTTTCCGGGGACGGTGCCTCTATCCCAGCGGGGCTGAGGAGGGAAAGCCGCCATATGAGCGCAAGATCGTCACCTGCCGCCCTTCGCAACCGCGGGGTGATCGCGGACGTGCTGGCGGACATTCTGCCCGCTGGCGGTCTGGTGCTGATGATTGCCGAAGGGAGCGGCGAACACGCGGTGCATTTCGCGGAGCGGTTCCCGGCGCTGGACTGGCAGCCGACCGATCCGGACCCGGAGGCGCTGGCCTCGATCGCCCATTACCGCGCGGCGGCGACTCTGCCGAACCTGCGTCCGCCCCTGCGGCTGGATGCCAGCGCGGCGGGGTGGCCCGTGCGGAAGGCGGATGCCGTCCTTTGCATCAACATGGTCCATATCTCGCCCTGGTCCGCGACCGAGGGCCTGATGCGCGGGGCGGCAGCGGTACTGCCCAGCGGCGGATCGCTGTTTCTCTATGGTCCCTATCTGCAGAGCGACGTCGAGACCGCCGCCTCCAACCTCGCGTTTGACGAGAGCCTGCGCGCGCGCAATCCGGCCTGGGGACTGCGGCGGCTGGACGACGTCACCGCGCTGGCGAAGCGGAATGGCTTGACGCTGGAAAAGGTGACTGCGATGCCCGCAAACAATCTGTCACTGGCTTTCCGGAGAGGCGGGAATTGACCCATATGATTTATGTTGCAGTGCAGCGGAACTTATATCGGTCTCGTACCTTGTTTAACGGATGACGGGGACGAATTCATTCAGCGAAATGTATGGCAGCGGCGGCGCCGACGGCGATGTGCGCCCGCCCTATGTGCAGCTGCAGAAGTGGCTGAAGGAGGTTCCGGTCGCGGAACTTGCCAAGCGCCACGGCGCTGCGGAACTGGCCTTTCGCAAGCTCGGGATCACGTTCGCGGTCTACGGCGACGACGAGGGCGATGAGAAGATCATTCCCTTCGACGTGCTGCCGCGCATCGTCGCCGCCGACGAATTCGCAGCGCTTGAAACGGGCATCGTCCAGCGCATCGACGCGCTGCAGATGTTCCTTGCCGACATCTATGGGCCGCGCGAGATCCTGAAGGCGGGCATCATTCCCGAGGCACTGGTCCTCGCCAACCCGCAGTTCCAGCCCGCGATGACGCAGATCAAGCCGCCGGGCGGCATTTATTCGCACATCAGCGGCATCGACATGGTGCGGACCGCCGAGGATTTTTACGTGCTGGAAGACAATCTGCGCACGCCGTCCGGCGTGGCGTACATGCTGGAGAACCGGGAGGCGATGCTGCGGCTGTTCCCGACGCTGTTCCAGGAACACAGTGTGCGCCCCGTCGAAACCTATATCGACTTTCTGCAGGACATGATGCGCGACGTCGCGCCGAAAAGTGCGCGCGGCAATATCAATGGCGTCATCCTGACGCCGGGTTCGCTCAACAGCGCCTATTACGAGCACAGCTTTCTGGCCGACAGGCTGGGCATCGAGCTGGTTGAAGGCAGCGATCTCTTCGTGGAAAACCGTGTCGTCTACATGCGGACGACCGAAGGTCCGGAGCGTGTCGATGTGATCTATCGCCGGATCGACGACGATTATCTGGACCCGCTCGCGTTCCGGCCCGATTCCATTCTTGGCATTGCGGGCCTGATGGACGCCTATGAGGCGGAGAATGTCACGGTGGTGAACGCCCCCGGCACGGGCGTTGCCGACGACAAGGCCATATATAGCTATGTGCCGGAAATCGTGGAGTTTTACTCCGGAAAGTCGGCAACGCTCAAAAATGTCGAAACCTATCGCTGCCGGGAGCCGGAGGCGCTGAAATACACGCTCGAGAACCTGTCCGAACTGGTCGTGAAACGCGTCGATGCGTCTGGCGGTTACGGCATGCTGATCGGGCCTGCCGCGACCAAGGCGGAAATCGAAGAATTTGCCCTGCGTATCAAGGACGATCCGGACGGCTATATCGCGCAGCCGACACTGGCGCTGTCCACATGTCCGACCGTCATCGGCGACCGGATTGCCGAGCGGCATGTCGATCTGCGCGCCTTTGTGGTGTCCAGTCCGACGGCGACGAAGGTCGTTCCGGGCGGCCTGAGCCGGGTCGCGCTGAAAGAAGGCTCGCTGGTCGTGAACAGCAGCCAGGGCGGCGGCACCAAGGATAGCTGGGTGCTTTCAGATGCTTAGTCGTACCGCATCCGCCCTGTTCTGGCTGGGACGCCATGTCGAGCGCGCCGACTTCCTGGCGCGTCTGATCGAGGCGGCGTACCGCTTCGAATCGCTGCCGCAGCCTGACAAGAACTCCGGCTGGTCGAGCGCGGTGAAATCGTCCGGCACCGGCAGCCTGTTCGAAGAGAAGAACATTCCGCCCAACCGCGAAGCGGTGACGGACTTCCTGGCGCTCGATCCCGATAATCCGAGCTCCATTCGCTGCTGCGTCATGAAGGCGCGCAACGATGCCCGCATCGTTCGCACGGCGCTGACACGCGAAGTTTTCGAGACGCTGAACCAGGGCTATATAGAAATGTCGGAGCGCATTCGCGCCGTGGACCGGCCGCTCGATATGGCGGCGCTGGTGGACCGCGTGAAGCAGGAGGTGCGCCATTTCGAGGGCGCGATCTGGCGGACGCTGGTCCGGGGCGAGAATTTCTGGTTCCTGCGGCTGGGAACCGTGATTGAACGGGCCGACAATACGGCGCGGCTTCTTGACGTCAAATATCACACGCTTCTTCCCGAAGGCGAGGATGTCGGCGGCGCGCTGGATCAGGCGCAGTGGACCGCCGTACTTCGCTCGGTCAGTGCCGTCACTGCCTATCGCCACATCTACCGCGACAATCTGAAGCCGTGGAATATCGCAGACCTTCTGATTCTGCGTGAGGACATGCCGCGAAGCCTGTCGCACTGCATGGACGTGGCCAACGAATATCTGCAGGATCTGCGCGCCGCGCACGGCCGCGTCGGCCCCGCCGACCGTCTGGTGAAACGCATGACCGACAAGTTCAAGCGCACCGACGTCGATGCCATCTACAAGGGCGGGCTGCACGAATTCCTGCAGGAATTCATTTCGGACAACAACAAGTTGAGCCGTGAAATTGCGGAGCAGTTTTCCTTCTGATGCGTATCACCGTCAAACATGAAACCATTTACCGCTACGAGACGCAGCCCAAGCGCGTCATGCAGCTTTTGAGGCTGACGCCCGACAGCTTTGAGGGACAGGAGGTCGGTGACTGGTCGATCGACCTGAACTGCGACGCCGCCCTGCGGCAGAAACGCGATCCGCATGGCAATATCGTGCACATGCTGACTGTGGACGATGTTCCTGAAGAATTGATCATCACCGCTGGCGGCGTCGTCGATTGCGAAGCCAATGGCGGCATCATTGCCGGTGCCTCCGACCCGTTGCCGCCGATGACCTATTTGCAGACGACCGAACTCACGAAGGCCAATGCCGAGATCGCCGAGTTTGCGCGCGAGGCGGTTGGCGACACGGTTGCCCCTCTGGCGCGTGCCCATGCGCTTCTGGGGGCGATCTTCACCCGCATGGATTTCCAGCCGGGCGCGACCGATGTCACGACGACGGCGATCGAGGCGTTCAAATCCAAATCCGGCGTCTGCCAGGACCTGTCGCACCTGTTCTGCGCGGCCGCAAGATCGCTCAACATTCCGGCGCGTTACGTTTCCGGGCATCTGTTCCGGCAGGATGGCCAGAACGATCAGGAGGCATCGCACGCCTGGTCGGAGGCCTGGATCGAGGACCTGGGCTGGGTGAGCTTTGACCCGGCGCACGGCATTTCCACCGACGAGCATTATGTCCGCATCGCGGTCGGTATGGATTACCGGCAGGCCGCGCCCATGGTGGGAACGCGTACGGGCGGCGGTTTCGAAACGCTGAACGTCACGGCGCAGACCTCCGCGAAGCCATTAAGGCAGTCGCAGAATCAATCGATGGGCAATATGAGTCAGTCGCAGCAACAGTAGTGCAGGGCGGTTAGATGACTTATTGCGTGGGGATGCGGGTCGCGGCGGGGCTCGTCATGATGGCCGACAGCCGGACGAATGCGGGCGTCGACAATATTTCCGTTTATCGCAAATTGCATATTTACGACCGGCCGGACCGGTTTGTCGCCATCTGCACGGCGGGCAGTCTTTCCGTGACGCAGGCCGCGCTTCTGCGTCTGGACGAAGGCCTGGAAATGCAGGGCGAGGAAGACCGCGCGACCATCGACAATCAGCCCAGCATTTTCCGCATCACGCAGTTGGTCGGCCAGGCGCTGCATCGTAGCCGCGCTGACGTTCGCGACGCCCTGAAAAAGGACGGCATCAGGTCCGGAGCGTCGATGCTGATCGGTGGCCGTGTCGGCAACGAACCGCTGAAACTGTTCCGTATTTACGATGCCGGAAACGCCATCGAATGCCGTCCGGAAAACCCGTTTCTGCAAATCGGCGAGATCAAATATGGCAAGCCGATCCTCGACCGTGCGCTCAGCTATGACACGCGCATGAACGAGGCGGCAAAAATCGGTCTGATCAGCTTCGATTCCACCATGCGATCAAATCTCGCCGTCGGCCTGCCTATCGACATGGTCATGTTGCGCGATGATTCCGGCTCCAAGGCCGTGGAGCACACCATCGAGGAAAATGACCGCTATTTCACGCGGCTATCGAAAACATGGTCCAACAAGCTGCGCCACGCCACAGCGTCGATACAGCGACCGGACTTCATTCCCGTCCGTGCCGACGGGAGTGACGGAGAGGCCAAGCCGAAGCGTGTGCGCCGTGCCGTCGGCTCTCCGCAGGCCGGCGATATCGAGGATCTGCGTTCAGACGAGCCGCGCGTCGATGGCCAGCAGGAAGCCTGATCCGGCCATCGTTCCGGTCCTGAGGACCGAACGCCTGATGCTGCGCGGTCTCCGCGCCGATGACCGGGCAGCATTCGATTCGATGCACGCGGGACCCAATTTCCACCGCTTTCTTGGCCGCCATCGTCGCAGCCCGTCGGAAAACTGGATCCGCGCCCTTGCCTGGACGGGCCTGTGGGCTGTGGAGGGCATGGGAAGCTGGGCCGTCGAGGATGCGGACGGTTTCGTCGGCAATGTGGTCCTCGGCCATTTGCCGCGTGAGCTAAATCCGCCGCTGGGCAGGCCGGAGGCCGGCTGGGTCTTCGCCGAGACCGCATGGGGGCGGGGCTATGCCAGCGAAGCGGTCGGCGCGATGCTGGCCTGGGCCGACGGCCAGGCGATCGAGCGGACATGCTGCATCATCGAACCTGCCAATGCCGCCAGCATCCGCGTGGCGGAAAAGCACGGTTTCGCGTTCGACCGGACCGCCGACATGGACGGTCCGATCAATATCTATTACCGGGCGCGCGGCGGCTGACCGCTATTTCGCGTTCGTATCCAGGAACGCGCCGATTTTGGTCAGCATGTCGGTGCGGGCCTTGCTGGAACGCAGACTGTGCTCCAGATTTTCATATTCGGTGTAAGAGACCGCCTTGTTCGCATTTTCGAGTGCGTTTTCCATGCGGCGGGCGTGGCTCACGTCGACATTGAGATCCTTGTCGCCGTGAAACATCAGAACGGGCGCCTGGATCATGGCCGCGCGGCGGCGAGGGGAGCCCGCCTCGATATGCGGACCATTCCCGACCTGCGCGGCGACGAGCCGGAAGTTGGTGAAACCGCGCGCGTCATCCTTCAGCTGGCCAAGGTCGGTGACGGGAGCGATCGCCACCACAGCCTTGTAAAGGTCAGGGTCGACGGTCGCCGCCTGCAAAGCGGCATAGCCGCCGTAGGACCAGCCGAGGATAGCGGTTTTGTCCGCGTCGGCGAGGCCCGACGAGATCGCCCAGCGTGCGCCGGCGTTGATGTCGTCGATGGACGTCTGCCAGGCCCGAAAGGCGTTCTCGCCAAGCCAGCTTGCGCCGAAACCTGACGACCCGCGATAATTTGGCTGAAGCACGGCATAGCCATCGGCGGCAAGTGCCTGTGCGAGCCAGTCGAAGCCCCACGTATCGCGCGCCGACGGGCCGCCATGGGGAAGAACGACGATGGGCAATCCCTTGGCGTTCTCCTGCTGTCCCGCCGGAAGCGTCAGATAGCCGGGAATACGCGTACCATCACTGGCCGGATAGGAAATCGGCGTGACCTTGGCGAGGACGGTATCGCTGAGCACGGGGCGCGTCGTGCTCATCAGGATCAGCTGTTTAGTGGTCTTGTCATAGATGTAATAGCTTTCCGGGCTGTCGTCGGACGCCGCGACCAGCAATATGCGGTTCCCGTCGAGGCTGTCCTCGATCAGCGAAACGTCCAGGTCTCCGCCAAGCGCGGCTTCGAGGCCCTTGCCCAGTGCTTCCAGTTCTGGATCGAAAAATTCGATGTGATCATAGTCTTCGGTCCACGAGACGCCGACGGGGCGGCGATTTCGGCCAAAGGTGACGAGGCCGTTCACATCGACCTTGTCATGGGCGAACACGAGAACGGGCTGGCCGCTGCCATCCGCAGGCTGCCGGAACAGCGCCTGGCGTCCCTCATGCGGGCGCAGCGTGTAGACCTCGCTGCCATCCTCGCTGAAGCCCTCGACGGATACAAAGCCGGGATCGCTGTTTTTCGTTTCCGCGATGGTGACCCAGTCGCGTGTGCCGACCGGATTGACCTTGTACCGGTAGCTGTCCTCCATCCGGCCCAGGGCGGACACGTCCCGCTGCAGGATCGCCCGGATGTTGCCGCGTCCGTCAGCGACGAAACTCTGCGCGTCCTGAAAGGGACGCTGTTCCATGGTCATCCGCCCGGAATAAATGTCGACTTTCTGAACGCTGAGCCCGTCTTCGGTCTTGGCCAACCTTGTGCCAACCGTCCGTTCAGGAACAAGGTCAACCTCCATCAGCACATGTTTGGGATCGTCCGTCAGAATGTCGATGATATCACCGGAAAACTGATTGATGCGCAGCGACCTGCTGGTGTTTCGCTGACCGAGCTCCGTGATATTCGAGCCATCCAGATTGAAGGCGACGATGCGGGTAAATCCGATCAGCTGCTGGCCGATATCCGCCTGACCGGACACGGTACATGAAAGGCGCTCGTGGTTCAGCCACTGGCAGTAGCGGAAATTGAGTTTCTCCCCGGAATTCAGAACCGGAGTCGTTTTTCCGGTTTCGACGTCGGCAACCTTCAGGATGGGAACGGAACCCGACATGTCGAGATAGCTGACATGTTTCCCGTCAGGAGCGATCCGCATGCTGGTGACGTCCGGCATCCGGCCAAATTTCTTGGCCCAGTCGGCGTCTGTCTGCGCGCTGGCCGGAGCCAGACCGCCAGCAAGGCAAAAAACGGCTGCGGCTAAACGAAATGAACTCACGATGCTAATCTCCCCTGTCGTGGGTCACATATCGCCCACCCGATTCCCAGGCAAGCTTGACTTCAGCGCATATCCGCTTATGTCGCGCCCTTCGTGATTTGGCCCCGCACGCTCGGTGAAGCGGGTGCCGCGTCTGACTTGTTCGGTCGGGCGGTGCGATACCGGGTGACAGAAACGCAAATTCAAACAAGGAGCACTTCCATGTCGAAGCGCCAGACCAGCAAGTATAAACTCGACCGCCGCATGGGCGAAAACATCTGGGGCCGTCCGAAATCCCCGGTGAACAAGCGCGAATATGGCCCCGGCCAGCACGGCCAGCGCCGCAAGGGCAAAACCTCCGACTTCGGCATCCAGCTGCGCGCCAAGCAGAAGCTGAAGGGCTATTATGGCGACGTGACCGAGAAGCAGTTCCGCGGCTATTACAAGGAAGCGTCCGCGATGAAGGGCGATACCAGCCAGAACCTGATCGGCCTTCTGGAACGCCGCCTCGACATGATGGTCTACCGTGCGAAATGGGCACCGACCATTTTCGCCGCGCGCCAGCTGGTCAGCCACAACCATATCCGCGTCAACGGCGTGAAGTGCAACATCGCCAGCCGCCGCGTCGACGTTGGCGACGTCATCGAGCTGCGCAAGAAGGCGCAGGAAATGGCGCTGGTCATGGAGGCAAAGACGCTCAACGAGCGCGAAGTGCCGGAATATGTCGCTGTCGATGAAAGCCACAACAAGGCGGAATATGTCCGCGTCCCGACGCTGGACGAGGTTCCCTATCCCGTGCGTATGGAACCGAACCTGGTCGTCGAGTTCTACTCCCGCTAGGCGCCCGCCGCACAGGCGATCGAATGGGGGCGGTCCTTCGGGGCCGCCCTTTTTCGTGGAGTGTCGTCATGGCGCCGCGGGCGAAGGTCCGTCCCGGGCGCCGGGAATGCGCGGGCAGGCGCAGAACATGGTTTCCGGCCTGCACCGGAACGACGATTAGGTTAAGGCGGCGCATGACCCTGAAAACATCCTATGACACCATCATCCTCGGCGCGGGCGGCGCCGGTCTGATGTGCGCGGCGCGCGCGGCCCAGCGCGGCCGCAAGGTTCTTGTCATCGACCATGCCGAGAAACCCGGAAAGAAGATCCTGATTTCCGGTGGCGGGCGCTGCAATTTCACAAATCTGCATACCGCGCCCGACCGGTTTCTGTCCGCCAACCGGCATTATATGAAGTCCGCGCTCAGTCGCTACACGCCGCAGGATTTCATCGCGCTGGTCGGCAAATATGGCATCGCCTGGCACGAAAAGACGCTGGGCCAGCTGTTCTGCGACCAGAGCGCGCGGCAGATCGTCGATATGCTGATGGCGGAATGCGCGGATGCGGGTGTCGAGACGTCCTTTGGCAGGGGCGTCAGCGACATCTCGCGCGACGATGATGGCTATCATCTGCGCGTCGGGCTTGACCGGGTGAGCGCAAAGGCGCTCGTCGTCGCCACGGGCGGACCGTCCATCCCGGCAATGGGCGCGACCGGCTTTGCCTATGACATCGCCCGCAAATTCGGCCTGAAAGTCGTCGAGCCCCGTCCCGCGCTCGTTCCCTTCACGCTCGGCGGCACGCAGGTGCTGTTCCGCGAACTGTCCGGCGTCAGCGCGGAGGTGATCGCCAGTTGCGGCAAGACCAGCTTTCGCGAGGCGGCGCTGTTCACGCATCGCGGCCTCAGCGGCCCCGCCATCCTGCAGATTTCGAGCTATTGGCGGCATGGCGAGGATATCGCCATCGACTTCCTGCCGGGCCTCTCCGCCGAATGGCTGGTCGAACAGAAACGCCAACGCCCGCGAATCCACATGGCGACTGCGCTGGGCAGCCTGATGCCGGACCGGCTGGCGGGCGTTCTGGCGGAGCGGATTGGCCTGCCCGGCGAACTCGCCAACATGCCGGACCGCAAGCTGGCAGGCGCCTCGACGCGGCTGCACCGCTGGGCGTTCAACCCGAATGGCACGGAGGGTCTCGCCAAGGCCGAAGTGACGGCGGGCGGTGTCTCGACCGCCGACCTCTCCTCCAAGACCATGGAGGCCAAAAACGTCCCTGGCCTCTATTTCATCGGCGAGGGCGTCGATGTCACCGGCTGGCTTGGCGGCTATAATTTCCAATGGGCCTGGGCCAGCGGCGTCGCGGCGGGGGAAGCGGTCTAGGCGCGCCGTAGCGCAGGTCGGGGGGAAGTAGAGGCCATGCTGCGTTACGCGTTACCGCTTTTCATGGCATCCCCGCTCTCGGCGCAGGCTGTGCCGGATGATTTCGACCTGTCCCTCCTGCCGGCCACGCGGACGACCCAGAGCGGGTCGGGGGCGGCCGCGACCTGCAAGTCCCGCCTTGAAGACGGCACCATCGTCGTCTGTGCCAATCCCGAACCAGTGCGCTCCAAATATCGCCTGCCCGACAGAGAGGGCGTTTTCGATCCGCGCGGCCCGCTCGACAGCGTGTCGCGCGAACGGCTCGGCCACATGCAGACGGGGCGGGAGGGGATCGGCATCGGCAGCTGCGACGGTGTGGGGGCAGGGGCCGATATCGGCTGCAACGCCGCCAAGCACCGCCGGATGGAAGCGCAGAATCCCGGCGGTGTTCTGTCTTTCTGACGGCAGATGTCAGCACCGCCTTGCCGCAGCGCAACATGCTCTGCTAACCGCTGTTCCGCTCACCGGAATTTTTGGAGTCTATATGTCAGTCGACGCCGATACCGTTCGCCGGATCGCGCATCTTGCGCGGATCAAGCTGCCCGAGGAACGGGTGGAGCCGATGAAGGATGAGCTTAACAACATCCTCGGCTGGGTCGAACAGCTGGGCGAGGTCGATACGACGGGTGTCGAGCCGACGACCGCCGTCATCGCCAACACGCTGCGCTGGCGCGAGGATGTCGTGACGGACGGCGCGGTTCGGGAC
This sequence comes from uncultured Alphaproteobacteria bacterium, assembly GCA_963710205.1. GTDB lineage: Bacteria > Pseudomonadota > Alphaproteobacteria > Sphingomonadales > Sphingomonadaceae > Pacificimonas. The sequence goes on from CAVPZG010000005.1 coordinate 197,825, forward strand.
AAGGTGCTGGCGAACGCGCCGAAGGCGATGCACGGCTTCTTCGCCGTGCCGAAGGTGATCGAATAATGACGGCGCTGACGGACCTCGGCATTGCCGCGATGCGCGATGGCCTGCGCGACAAGTCCTTTTCCGCGCGGGAACTGGTGGACGCGCATATCGCCGCGGTCGAGGGCGCGCGTGCCCTCAATGCCTTCACGGTGGAAACGCCCGACATCGCCCGCGCCGCTGCCGATGCCGCCGACAAGGCGCTGGCCGATGGCAGCGCGAAACCGCTGGCGGGTATTCCGCTTGGGATCAAGGATCTGTTCTGCACCGAGGGCGTCGAAACGACGGCGGCATCGAACATCCTGAGGGGCTTCAAGCCGGAATATGAATCCACCGTCAGTGCCAATCTGCTGGCGGACGGTGCGGCGATGCTGGGCAAGCTCAACATGGACGAATTCGCCATGGGCTCGTCCAACGAGACGAGCGCCTGGGGCAATGTCGTCAATCCGTGGCGCGGACCGAATGGCGAGACGCTGGTGCCGGGCGGGTCTTCGGGCGGATCCTCCGCTTCCGTCGCCGCGCGCATCGCCGCGGGCGCGACGGGGACGGACACGGGCGGCTCCATCCGCCAGCCCGCCGCCTTTACCGGCATCACGGGGTTCAAGCCGACCTATGGGCGCTGCTCGCGCTGGGGCACGGTGGCGTTCGCGTCCTCGCTCGACCAGGCGGGGCCGATGGCGCGCGACGTGCGCGACTGCGCGATCATGCTGCGGTCGATGGCGGGCTTCGATCCGAAGGATTCCACCAGCCTCGACCTGCCCGTCCCCGATTTCGAGGCGGCGCTGACGGGCGATATTCGCGGCAAGCGCATCGGCATTCCGAAGGAATATAGCATCGAGGGCATTCCCGCCGAGATCGCCGACCTATGGACGAGGGGCGCCGACATGCTGCGCGATGCGGGCGCGGACGATCGTCGAGATTTCGCTGCCGCACACGAAATATGCGCTGCCGACCTATTATATCATCGCGCCTGCCGAGGCGTCGTCCAACCTCGCCCGCTATGACGGCGTGCGCTACGGCCAGCGCGAGACGCCGGAGGGCGGCAATCTGATCGACATGTACGAGGCGACGCGTTCGGCGGGCTTTGGCGATGAAGTGAAGCGCCGCATCATGATCGGCACCTATGTGCTGTCGGCGGGCTATTACGACGCCTATTATCTGCAGGCGCAGAAGGTAAGGACGCTGATCAAGCGGGATTTCGACGCCGCGTTCGAAAAATGCGACACCATCCTGACGCCGACCGCGCCCAGCGCCGCATTCGCCGCCGGATCGAAGTCCGACGATCCCATCGCCATGTATCTGAACGATGTCTTCTGTGTCCCCGCCAGCCTTGCCGGGCTGCCCGCGATGAGCGTCCCCGCAGGCCTCAACGCCGACGGCCTGCCGCTTGGCTTGCAACTGATCGGGAAAGCGCTGGATGAGGAGGGGCTGTTCAATGCGGGCTATGCGCTGGAGCGCGCAGCCGGGTTCACGGCTCAGCCTGAGAAATGGTGGTAAGATGACGGATTATCGAATTCACGGTGACACCGGCGAGTTGAAGGTCGTGGTCGGCCTTGAGGTTCACGCTCAAGTCACGAACAAAGCTGAGTTTCGTCTAGTGCCGCTTGACGATACTATCGGACGGTGGATCGTTCAGCCAATCCTGCAATTCTTCGTTGAGGGCGTTTCCACGCAATTTTACCTGAGAAATGGCGCCATAAATTGGATGGCAGGAAAATGTCTAAAACGGAAGTCGACAATTCCAAGCAATCTAAGCGTTCGCGCAGGCGAACCGTGGGCCGAAACAGGAATAGGAAATGACGGACTATCGAATTCACGGCGACACCGGCGAGTGGGAGGTCGTCATTGGCCTTGAGGTTCATGCGCAGGTCACGACCAAGGCCAAGCTGTTTTCCGGCGCGGCGACCGATTTCGGATCGGAGCCGAACACTCAGGTCTCGCTGGTCGATGCGGCCATGCCGGGCATGCTGCCCGTCATCAATGGCGAGGCGGTGCGGCAGGCCGTGCGGACGGGCGTGGCGCTCAATTGCGAGATCCACAAATGGTCGCGCTTCGATCGCAAGAATTATTTCTACGCCGACCTGCCGCAGGGTTACCAGATCAGCCAGTTCGCGCATCCCATCGTGGGCGAAGGTGAAATCCTCGTCGAGCCGGAAGGTGAGGAGACGGCCACCATCGGCATCGAGCGTATCCATCTGGAACAGGATGCCGGGAAGTCGATCCACGACCAGTCGGCGGACTATTCGTTCGTCGACCTCAACCGCTCCGGCGTGGCACTGATGGAAATCGTGTCGAAGCCCGACATGCGTTCGCCCGCGCAGGCGGGTGCCTATGTGCGCAAGCTGCGCTCCATCCTGCGCTATGTCGGCTCGTGCGACGGCAATATGGACCAGGGCTCCATGCGGGCCGACGTCAACGTGTCCGTGCGGAAACCGGGCGGACCGCTGGGAACGCGCACGGAGTGCAAGAACGTCAATTCGGTCCGCTTCGTCGAGACGGTCGTCGAGCTGGAGGCGCAGCGGCAGGTCGAGATTCTGGAAGCGGGCGGTGAGGTCGTGCAGGAAACCCGCCAGTTCGACCCCAACCGCATGGAAACCCGGTCGCTGAGATCGAAGGAAGAGGCGCATGATTACCGCTACTTCCCCGATCCCGACCTGCTGCCGCTGGTGTTCGACGACGCCTATATCGCCGACTGCCGCGCGACCCTGCCGGAGCTGCCGGACACGAAGCGTGCGCGTTATGTCGAACAGCTGGAGATCAGCCCCTACAACGCCGCCGTCCTGACGGCGGAGCAGGAGACGGCGGCCTGGTTCGAGCTGCTGCTCAATGAAGCCGCGCTGAAACAGGGGAAGCCCGCGACGGAAGTCGGCAAGGCGGCGGCGAACTGGGTGATTTCCGACCTGTTCGGTGCGCTGAACGGCCTTGGCAAGTCGATCACCGAGAGCCCCATCAGCCCGGCGCAGGGCGCGGAGCTGCTGGCGCTGGTCGCCGACGGCACATTGTCGGGCCGTCTGGCGAAGGACGTGTTCGCCATCATGCTGGAAACCGGTGACGATCCCGAAAAGATTGTCGAGGAGCGCGGCATGAAACAGGTCTCCGACACCGGCGCCATCGAAGCGGAGATTGCGAAGGTCATGGAGGCGAATGCCGACAAGGTCGCCGAATATCGCGCCGGCAAGGACAAGCTGTTCGGCTTCTTCGTCGGTCAGACCATGAAAGCCACGAAGGGTCAGGCAAATCCTGCGGTCGTGAACACGCTTCTGAAAAAGGCTCTGGATAACTGAGGCCCGGGGGCAGGCCAGGCGGGGGCAGGTCAGGCGGCGCTCGGCAGCGGGAACAGGGATGGCAGACCCATGGCGATGGCGCGTGCCCCCGCGACCCGCAAGCGCCCCGCCTGTTCGAGGTCGGAGAGCGGCACAGCGTTGTAAATGAAATCCATCAGCGCCTGTGCCTCGCCAGTGATGTGCGTGTCGGGCGCGTCATGTTCGCCCCGTTCGATGGTCAGTTCGCCTGCCGCGACGGTCAGGCGGAAAGGCTCTCCGCCAACGTCCAGCTGTACGCGCGCGCCCATGCCGGAAGCGGCGTCCGGAGAGAACATCGTGCGGAGCGACAGGATCAGCGACGTCGTGCCCATCGGGGCATCGGGGTCGCGCGCCGGGCTTTTGACGGCCCAGCCGCCAAGCGCCTGCAACACCGATTCAAGTTCCAGCCCCCAGTCGGTCAGTCGATAGACCTGGACGCCCGCCGGCGGCGGCAGATCCTCCCGGACGGCGATGCCGCTGTCCACCAGGTCCTTCAGCCGCTGCGAGAGCACCGGCGCGCTGATTTGAGGGAGCGCGCGGCGCAGATCGCCGAAGCGTTTTGGTCCCAGCATGAGCTCTCGGGCGACCAGAAGGGCCCAGCGTTCGCCGATCAGATCCATGGCGTGCGCGGCGGCGCAGGCATCGTCATAGCGGCGTTTTCCGTTCAATTGCAATATTTTGCGCCCATTTTCTAAGTGCCATGAAACTTTGTGGTTGTAATTTAGAACTTAGTGGTTTTAATTTCAAACGGAAATGACGTGGCGAGTCGCCGCAGCGGGAGCAGGACATGACGATTTCGGAGCCGGTCACTTTTCTTTGGCATGATGGCACGGCGGAGGAGGCGGCGCGGCTTTACACGTCGCTCGTGCCGAATTCGTCCATGGGCCGCGTCATGCGCGCGCCCGCCGACACGCCCGGGCCCAAGGCAGGCACGGTCCTGACCGTGGAGTTCACCCTGAACGGCGCGTCGTTCGTGGCGATGAACGGTGGTCCGGCGGAAGGTCATGCGGCGTATAACGACAGCGTGTCGATCATGCTGATGTGCGACACGCAGGATGAGATCGACCGGCTGTGGAACGGACTGATCGCGGACGGCGGCAAGCCCGTGGCCTGCGGCTGGCTGCACGACCGTTATGGCCTCAGGTGGCAGATCACACCGAGGCGCCTGATGGAGCTGAATTCCAGTCCCGATCCCGACGTCGCGAGGCGCAGTTTCAAGGCCATGATGACGATGGTGAAGATCGATATCGCAGCGCTCGAGCAGGCCGCGGCCGGAGAGGAAGACTGAAATGGCCCACGAACTGTCGATTTCCCGCCATATCGCCGCGCCGCCGGAAACCGTCTGGAAGGTCTGGACGGAGCGAACGGCGGAATGGTTCTGCCCGCAGCCCTGGCGCGCGGACATCGTCGAGCAGAACTTGGTACCGGGTGGGCGCAGTGCCATCGTGATGCACGGCCCGGACGGGGAGCGCAACGCGCTTGAGGGTGTCTTTCTGGAAGTGGTGAGGAACCGGAAGATCGTGTCCACCGATGCCTTTTCAGCCGGGTGGCAGCCACAGGGGCCATTCATGGTGTCGATCACGAGTTTCGAACCGGAGGATGGGGGCACACGCTATACCGCCACCGCGCGCCACTGGACCGAGGCGGCCTGCAAACAGCACGAGGATATGGGCTTCGTCAAAGGATGGGGTGCCGTAGCGGACCAACTGGCCGCAATCGCAGAGGGAGAGGTGAAATGACTTATGTGCAGGGATTTCTGATACCGGTTCCAGAGGATCGCCGGGAAGCCTATCGTCAAATGGCGGAAGACATGTGGCCGGTCTTCAAACGCCTTGGCGCGCTTTCGACGATGGAGTGCTGGAGTCATGACGTTCCGCATGGCGAGGTTACGGACTTCTATCGCGCGGTGAAGGGGGAGAAGGGTGAGGCCGTGGTGTTTTCGTGGATCGTCTGGCCCGATGCCGAAACCTACAAGAAAGCGTTCGAGGCCATGCCAGGTGAGCCGGAATTCCAGAACATGCCCGAGGAAATGCCCTTCGACGGCAGGCGAATGATGTGGGGCGGTTTCGAACCGCTATTCGTCGCGGACTAGCGACTGTCCCCCCTTGTCCTGTCGGCAGAATTTACACTCTGCAAAGACCGACCCGCTTAACCAGTGGATATTTCAGGGATTGTGCCATCTGGCACAGTCCCTGCTCTGTCTCGGACAGTTCCTGCTTTTGTTGCTTGCTTGCGTGACCAAACAAAAAGGAATTTCCAATGAAAAAGCATCTTTTCCTCGCGGCTCTCGCCGTTTCGGCATTGTCGACGGCGGCAAATGCCGTTCCCGTCACGCTGACGGCCCTGACAGGCACGACCGGCGGCGTTCCCGCCAACACGACGGTCTTCAAGGCTGACCTCTCCGGCCTCGGTGCGTTCAGCATCGCCGCATTGCAGATCAGCGACAGCGGGTCGGGCATCGGCGGCGCGCCGAGCGAGTTTTCGGGCTACGATCTCGACGGCATCAAGCTCTCCTATACCGACTGCGCCACGGCGGCCTGCGCTGCGGCGGCAGCTGGCGTGAACGTCTTCGACTTCAATGTCGGCGGGACGTTCTTTTCCGCCGGTGCCATGCGTCCGCCCGCGGCGCCAAAGCTGTTCGGGACGAATGCGGCGGGTACCAACGTCGATGACAGCGTCGCGCGCCTCGGGCTCTTCGACGGCAATGCGACGACCGGCGACCCCGACGGCTTTCTCAGTCTCGGCGATGGCGGCGTCATCGCCTTCAACCTGACATCGGCTTTGGCGGCATCGGGGCTGTTCCTTTATATCGGCGAAGTCGGCGGCAATGGCGAGACGGCGAGTGGAGACATCCAGGTGTTCTCCAGTGCGGTCCCGGAACCGGCGGCCCTTGGCCTCCTCGGTCTCGGCCTGCTTGGGATCGGCGCGCGCCGCCTGCGGCGCTAGCCGGAAGGGCGGGCAGCGCCCGAACGCTGCCCGCCTTATTGCCTATTCGCGCCATGACGGGCAGATACGCCCTCATGTCCGAGCAGAGTTTCACTGAAGACGTCCCGCACAGCCTTGGCCGCGCGGAGGCGAAGCGCCGGATCGGCGAGGGGTTGCCCAAATTGCTGCAGATGCTTCCGGGCGGCAAGGCGCAGCATCACTGGACGGGCGACACGATGTTTCTCGACTACCGCGCGCTTGGCCAGAGCGCGGCGGCGCAGATCGAGATTCTGGATGACCGCGTGCGTGTCACCGTCAGGCTGACAGGCATTCTTGCCGCCATGGGCGCGAAGGTGGCGCAGTTGATGGGGCGCGGCACGCGGGAACTGCTGGAGGACAAATCGAAGGACTGATGCGGTCACCCGGGTCAGATTCAGGGTTTCCGCAGACGGGATAGACTGGCAAAAAGGAGCGGACTTCCCGCCCGACCCTGCCGTCTTCCGGCCATCATCCGCGAGTATCTGTTTCCCAACATGGCCGGCTTCGCGCGCTTCTTCCTTGAGAAATATCTTTACCCCGCACGCTACCGCGTGAACGACTATGTCGGGCGGCATTCGCTGATCCCCGACAAGCCGATCTTCGCGGCGGACGAATTCGACTGGACGGGGCCATCGCTGGCGGAATGGCAGGCGATCCGTGACGAGTTCGCGGCGCAGTCGGCGGACGATGACAGCTTCAAACCGATCGGTCAGCTGTCGCCGGACCATGTCGGGCTTGACCGGGAAGAGAAATGGCACAGCGCCGTCCTGCACGGCTATGGCATTCGCATCGATGCGAATTACGAACGCTATCCAAGGACTGCGGCCATTATCGAGCGTATCCCCGGCCTGATCTCGGCGATGTTTTCCGTGCATCAACCCGGCGCGCATCTGCCGGAACATGCGGGTGTGACAAAGGGCATGCTGACCTGTCATCTGAGCCTCGATGTTCCGGACGGCGACTGTGCCATTCGCGTGGAGGATGTCACGCATCAATGGCGCGAAGGCGAATGGTTCATCTTCGACGATACCCGCCGGCACGAAGCGTGGAACCGCACTGACCGGCCGCGCCTCAATCTGCTGGTGCATGTGAAGCGGCCCCTGCGCGGCGGCGGCCGGGTGGTCCAGTGGCTGTTCGACAAGGGCATCCGCCAGACGCCGTTCGTGAAGGATTTCCACCGCGGCATCGTCAGCCGGGCGAAGGCGCCGGGAAAGTAAGTCACCGCACCAGCCTGCGGCGTCCCGCGCAGCATCAGTCGCGATACATCCTAACCCGCTGTTAACCACTTCGCTTTACCGCTTTCGGACATGACTGGCGGTGAAACCCTCGACCTGGCGCGCGAAGCCTTCTGGACCCTCCTTGTAGTGGCGGGACCGCCGCTGATGGTGTGCCTTGTCGTCGGCCTTGCCATTGCCCTCTTTCAGGCGCTGACGCAGGTGCAGGAGGCAACGCTGACCTTCGTACCCAAGATGGTGGCGCTGGGCGGCGCCCTCCTTCTGTCGCTGCCGCTGATGGGCGGCGCACTCGCGGCGTTCATGGACCTGATCGCGGCGCAGATCATTTCCGGGTGAGGGGGTCATGACCCTCCTCGATTTTCAGGTTGCGGGCTTCTTCCTCGTCTTCGCCCGCATTGGTGCGGTGATCATGCTGCTGCCGGGCTTTGGCGATGCCGCCGTCAGTCCGCGGATCCGGCTGATCCTGGCGCTTGCGCTCAGCCTCGTCATTTTCCCGTTGGCGGCGCGTTACCTGCCGCCCATTCCCGTGACTGCCATGGGGCTTGGCGGCCTGATCATCGCGGAAGTCGCCATTGGCCTGATGATCGGGGCCATCGTCAAAATCCTGTTCTCCGCGCTTGTCGTCACGGGCGCCATCATCGGCCTGCAATCGGGTCTTGCCGCCGCCAATCTGTTCGATCCCAGTCAGGGCGGGCAGAGCGCGATCATTGCGCGCTTTCTCGGTCTCGCCGCCATCGTCCTGATGTTCGCGGCGGGGCTGCACCACCAGATCATCGAGGGACTGGCGCGCAGCTACATGATGTTCACGCCGGGTGACGGCCTGATGCCGGGGGATTTCGCCACGCTCGCCGTCGATGCCATGGCGGGCAGTTTCGCGCTTGGTCTGCAGCTGGCCGCCCCGTTCCTCGTTTACGGAATCGTCTTCAATGTCGGGTTGGGGCTGATGGCGCGGCTGGCCCCGACGCTGCAGGTATTCTTCATCGCGCAGCCCCTCAACCTGCTCCTGGGATTTGCGCTGATGCTGGCGCTGGGCGGAATCATCCTTACGCAGTTCATCGCCAGCTTTGGTGAAGCGATCGGGAAGCTCCTCTGATGGCAGAGGAAAAGGACCAGTCGCAAAAGACCGAGCTTCCCACCCAGAAGCGGCTGGATGACGCGCACAAGAAGGGCGACAGCGCCCGCGCGCAGGAAATGCGCCATGCCGCCATGTTCGGCGGCGCCAGTCTGGTCGCTGCCGTGCTGCTGGGCCTCGGCGCCTCATATATGATGCCGATGATGGAGCTGCTGCTGGGCGACGCGCAGAGTTTCGATCTGTCACCGGGCGGGGCGCACCGCCTGACGACCGGCCTGTTCGGCAGTCTTGCCATCATCCTTGCGCCGGTGTTCGCCGCGCTCATGGTGGCCGCGGTCCTGGGCGGCCTGATGAGCGGACGGCCGACGCTCGCGTGGAAACGCATCAAACCCGATGTTTCCAAACTGTCGCCCATGAAGGGACTCAAGCGGCTGTTCGGCATGCAGGGCCTCGTCGAGTTTCTGAAAACCGCCGCGAAATTCGTCATCGTCACCATTGCCGCCATCGTCGCGGTCTGGCCGGAGGCAGGACGGCTGGAGGCCTCGCTGGCCGGCGATGCCGCGGAACTGACCGGGCTCGTCATGGGCCTGACCGTCCGCATGCTGCTGACGATCACCGTCCTTGTGATCGTCATGGCGGCGGCGGATTTCGCCTGGCAGCGCCACGCCTTCACGAAGAAGATGATGATGACCCGGCAGGAAGTGAAGGACGAGCAGAAGGACACGGAAGGCTCGCCGGAAATCCGCGCCCGCCTGCGCGCCATGCGGATGGAAAAGGCGGCGCAGCGCATGATGGCCGCGGTCCCGAATGCCGCTGTCGTCATCATGAACCCGACCCATTTCGCCGTCGCGCTGGCGTACGAACATGGCGAAGCATCCGTGCCCATATGTTCGGCAAAGGGGACGGATGACATCGCCCTTCGCATCCGCGCACTGGCGGAGGAAAGCGGCGTGCCCGTGATTGAAAATCCGCCGCTTGCCCGCGCGCTTCATGCGAGTATCGACATTGGCGAGCCAGTGCCCGAATCGCATTATCAGGCGGTGGCCACGGTCATCAGCTATGTGCTGGGTCTGGCGAAGAAATAGCCGGTTCCGCCGCAGAAGAGGTCGCAACAGGCTGCCGCAACCGCTAGTGAGGACCGATCATGTCCGCACCGTCTCCCATCCGCGCCGAACATCTGCCCGACCCGACCGAGTGGCCGCGCCTGCCCGGCGTGCAGCGCGGAATGTGGTTCGTCATCGTCGCGGCGCTGCTGATGGCACTGGCATCGGCGGCGCTTGTCGGCTGGGCGCTCGGGGTCTGGCAGTTCGCCGCCATGTTTGCCGCGCTGATCCTGGCCAGCGCCACGGTCGGCTATTTCACGGCGCTGGGCAAGGCCAAGCGCGGCGGCGGACGCATCGACTGGGCGCTGGTGCGCGCGGGCATGGAATCGCAGCAGGTCGCGCTTGCCATCACGGACCGGCAGGACCGCCTGGTCAGCGCCAACGCCGCCTATGGGACGCGCGCCGGCGGTTTTCCTTCGCCCTTTGACCTCGCCTCGCAAAGCAGTGCCGATCGTGACGCGATCCGCAATGCCGCCGCGGCGGCGCGGCGCGATGGCAGCGGCTTTGCCGACCTGAAGCTGAAGGGGGAGGACGGACTGAGCCGCCGCCTGCGCATCACCGTCCGGCCCGCCGAACAGGGGCGCGACTATCTGATGTGGACGCTGCGCCGCGACCGGCTGGACAAGGCCGTCGACGATACGCGCGACATGCTGGACGGTCCGCTTGGGCGCTGGTTCGGCGCGGCGGGGATCAGGGCGGCCATGACGGGCGCGGACGGCAGCCTGCTGACCGCCAACCGCGAATTTATGCAGGACATCGGCCGCCAGCCGCCGGGCATGCAGCTCAATCTCGGCAACCTCATTGAGATCGACGAGGACGAGGAAGCGTGGCTGCTGGCGGATGCCGGAACGGGCGAGCCCGACCGTTTGCCCGTGCATTTCTCGAGATTGCCGATGACGGAGGATGGCCGCGACCGCGATGCCGAAGCCTTTCTGTTCCTGATCCGCGACCGGCTGGCCGTCGCAAAGACCGAAGTCGCGCCGCCCACCGACCTGCCCGCGCTGATGGGTGTGCTTCCCATCGGCCTTGCGCTGGCCGACCGGGACGGGCAGCTCGTGTTCATGAACGATGCCTTCCGCGCCGCTGCCGGGGTGGCCGAGGAGGAAGGCGGGCTTCTCTATCCCAGCGATCTGGTCGCCAAGGACGACAAGGCTGCCGTCGCCGACATGGTCAGGAAGGCGGCGAACAGCAGCGACCTGGTGCGCGACCTGCGCGTCCGCCTGAAACACCGTCCTGATGAACCTGTGGTTCTCACCATCGGACGCGCACCCTGGGCGGATGGGCCCGCTGTCGTGCTGTCGCTGAAGGACAATCGCGAGCAGATGAAGCTGGAGCGGCAGATCACGCAGGCGACGAAGATGCAGGCGGTTGGCCAGCTGGCGGGCGGTGTCGCGCATGACTTCAACAACATCCTGACCGCGATCATCGGCTATTGCGACCTGATGATGATGCGCCATACGCCCGGCGATCCCGATTTCGATGACATCAACCAGGTGCGCCAGAACGCCAACCGCGCCGCCAATCTGGTGCGCCAGCTGCTCGCGTTCAGCCGCCAGCAGACCCTGCGCCCGCAGCTGCTGCAGGTGTCCGATATCGTGGGGGAGCTGTCACACCTTCTGAAACGCCTGCTGGGCGAGCGCGTGACGCTGAAGGCCGAGCATGGGCGCGGCCTGGCCCCCGTGCGCGCCGACCCCGGCCAGATGGAGCAGGTGATCGTCAACCTGGCCGTCAATGCCCGCGATGCCATGCCGGAGGGCGGCGAGCTCACCATCCGCACGTTCCACGTCTCCTCGGCGGAGGCCAAGCGCCTGAACCGCGAGGGGATGCCCGCCGCAGACTATGTCGCCATCGCCGTGCAGGATACCGGCACGGGCATCCCCGCAAAGGCCTTGCCCAAGATTTTCGAGCCGTTCTTTACGACGAAGGAAGTCGGGCGCGGCACCGGCCTTGGCCTGTCGACCGTCTACGGCATCGTGAAACAGTCGGGCGGCTTCATCTTTGCGGATTCCGAGCAGGGGGAGGGGACGACCTTCACGATCTATCTGCCCGCGCAGGAAGCGCCCGCCCAGGTCGCCGTGCAGACGAAGGCCGTGGAGGAGGAAGGCAGCGGTTTTGGCGAAGGCACGATCCTGATCGCGGAAGACGAGGACATGGTGCGCGCCGTTGCCGAGCGCGCGCTCGCGCGGAAGGGCTATGATGTCATCGCCGCTGAAAATGGCGAAGCCGCTCTTGAACTGCTGCAGGCCATGGACACGCCGCCCGACCTCCTGATCAGCGATGTCGTCATGCCGATCATGGACGGACCCGCGCTGGTCGCGGCGGCGCGAAAGAAATTCCCCAACCTCAAGATCATCTTCATGTCGGGCTATGCCGAGGAACAGCTGCGTTCCTCCGTGGAGATCGACGACGCGGGGTTTCTGGCGAAGCCGTTCAGCGTCGCGGAAATTACCGACAAGGTCCGCGCGACGCTGAAGGGTTAGCGGGAACCCGGTCCGGCTTCGCGATGCCGTTCCCACGCCGTTTGCCATTCACTGGAACAGAATAGGAACTTTCTGCTTGCGATAGGAGAACAAAGCCGGTACGTCCGACTCATGTTGAACGGCCGTGAAGGCCCAGCTAGGGAGTTCGGAACGATGGCAGCAGCTCTGAAGGTAGTAGACACCGGTATGGACAAGCAGAAGGCGCTCGACGCCGCACTGGCGCAGATCGACCGCGCATTCGGCAAGGGGTCGGCAATGAAGCTGGGCCAGCAGGAAAAGGTCGAAATCGACGCGATTTCCACGGGCTCGATCGGCCTCGACCTGGCGCTTGGCGTGGGCGGCTTTCCGCGCGGACGGGTCATCGAAATCTATGGCCCGGAAAGCTCGGGCAAGACGACGCTGGCGCTGCATGCCATCGCCGAGGCGCAGAAAGCGGGCGGGACGGCAGCCTTTGTCGACGCCGAACATGCGCTTGATCCGATTTATGCCAAGAAGCTTGGCGTCGATACCAACGAGCTGATCGTGTCGCAGCCCGACACGGGCGAGCAGGCGCTGGAAATCGTCGATACCCTGGTGCGTTCAAACGCTGTCGATATCCTCGTGATCGACTCCGTGGCGGCGCTGACGCCGCGTGCGGAAATCGAGGGCGAGATGGGCGACAGCCATGTCGGCCTGCAGGCCCGCCTGATGTCGCAGTCGCTGAGGAAGCTGACGGGATCGATCAACAGGTCGCAGACGACGGTTATCTTCATCAACCAGCTGCGCATGAAAATCGGCGTCATGTACGGCAATCCGGAAACGACCACCGGCGGCAACGCGCTGAAATTCTATGCCTCGTGCCGTCTCGATATCCGCCGCATCGGCCAGATCAAGGACCGTGATGAGGTTGTCGGCAACACGACGCGCGTCAAGGTCGTCAAGAACAAGGTGGCGCCGCCGTTCCGCCAGGTCGAATTCGACATCATGTATGGCGAGGGCATCTCGAAGACGGGTGAAATCCTCGACCTGGGTGTCAAGGCCGGGATCGTGGAGAAGGCGGGTGCCTGGTTCAGCCATGACTCGATCCGCATTGGCCAGGGCCGCGAGAATTCAAAGACGTTCCTGAACGAAAATCCGGAAATGCTCGCCAAGATCGAGAAGCTGATCCGCGACAAGTCCAAGGTCGTCGACGAGGCGCTGCTGGAGGGCGATGACGACAACAGTGAGGCAGATGAGTCCTGAGCGCTGAACATCGGGACCAGTTTCATATTCAACGCACGCGGTTAGCGGCTCCGTAATCTTCCCGTAATATTGGCCCGGCCAAGAGGGAAATATGGATCTGTTGAAGCTGGGCTTCATGCTCGTGACTGCAATGGTTGTCGCCATGCCCGCACAGGCGGGCTGGCGGGAAACCTCCGCAGCGCTCGTGGTCGGCTCGAAAAGCGTGCCCGCTCGCATGAATGACATGAAACTGGACTGCGAAGTGAAGGTCCGGGTCAGTGTGGACCTGAATGGTCTGATAACGGGATATGACATTCTGAAGCCATGCCGTTCGATCTTCCTGATGCGGGAAGTCGAAACCATCATGATGCGCGTCGGGCAGGTCAGCCCGCCCCCCACGCGCAAGCCTGAGAAGTTCGATGTCATTCTGAACTGGCAGTAACGTCGGCCCACGGGGAGCGGTTAATCCGCGCAATTTCGGTCAGCCTCTCGACGCTGGACCTCCGGCTCCCTAAGTCCCGCCCGAATGGCTGATATTCCCACTTCCGACCTGCCGCCCAAAAGCCGCAAATTTTCCAAGCTGAAGCTGATCTGGGATTTCGCGCGCGCTTATCCCCTGCAGCTCGTGGCGGCGCTCCTGTCCCTTCTCGTTGCGGCGGCGTCCACCCTTGCCATTCCGCAGGGGCTGAAGCTGATCGTGGATCAGGGTTTCGGCGGCAGCGATCCCGATGCCATCGCGCCCTATTTCATCGGGCTGATCGGCATTGTCATCATCATGGCGCTGGCGACCGCCGTGCGCTTCTATTTCGTGTCCTGGCTGGGTGAGCGCGTCGTCGCCGATCTGCGCGTCACGGTTCATCGCCATCTTCTGTCCCTGGACCCGGCGTTCTTCGAGGAAAACCGGCCGTCTGAGATCGCCAGCCGACTGACGGCTGATACATCCGTGATCGAGCAGGTGGTCGGGACCAGTTTCTCCGTCGCGCTCCGGAATGTCTTCATGGGGACGGGCGGCGTCGCCTATCTTCTCTATCTCAGTCCAAAGCTGACAGGCCTGATGATGCTGGTCATTCCGCTGACCATCGGTCCCATCATCTTCCTGGGTCGCAAGGTCTCCAAGCTCAGCCGTGACAGCCAGGACCGGATCGCCGATGTCGGCGCGATCGTCGCCGAGACGCTGGGCGCAATCCGCATCGTTCAGGCGTTCACGCAGGAACCGCGGGAAAGCCGCCGCTTTGGCAGTGCCGTCGATGCCGCGTTCGCCGCCGCCCGCCGCCGCATCCGCATCCGCGCGATGATGACCAGCATCGTCATCTTTCTTATTTTCAGCGCCATCACGCTTGTCCTTTGGCAGGGCGCGGTGGACGTGATTACCGGACGCATCACCGGCGGCACGATCACGGCCTTCGTCTTTGCGAGTGCGCTTGTCGCGGGCGCGTTCGGCGCGCTGACCGAAGTCTACGGCGATGTCATGCGCGGCGCAGGGGCCGCGGGACGGGTCAGCGAACTGCTGGCGCAGGTACCCGCGATCCGCGCCCCCGAGCTGCCCGCGACCTTGCCGGCGTCCGCGTCGGGCCGGGTCTCGTTTCAGAATGTCACATTCCGCTATCCGACCAAGCCCGATGACCCCGCCATCACCAATTTCGACCTCGATATCGCGGCGGGTGAGACGGTTGCCGTGGTCGGACCGTCGGGCGCCGGCAAGTCCACTCTGTTTCAGCTCATACAGCGCTTTTATGATCCACAGGCCGGGCGCATCTGTGTCGACGGCGTTCCCATCGACACCTTGCGGCCGAGTGACCTGCGTCAGCGGCTGTCCGTCGTGCCGCAGGAAACCGTCGTCTTCGCGTCCAGCGCGGGCGAGAATATCGCCTATGGCCGCCCGGACGCGACAGAGGAGGAAATCTGGCAGGCCGCGCGCGACGCCAATGCCGAAACCTTCCTGCGCGCATTGCCGAACGGCCTCGATACCTTCCTTGGAGAGGCGGGCACGCGCCTGTCGGGCGGACAGCGCCAGCGCGTTGCCATCGCCCGCGCCATTCTGCGTGATGCCCCCATCCTGCTGCTCGATGAGGCGACGAGCGCGCTCGACGCCGAATCCGAGCGTGACGTCCAGACGGCGCTCGACCGGCTGATGCAGGGACGCACGACGCTGGTGATCGCGCACCGCCTCGCCACCGTCAGGAATGCCGACCGCATCGTCGTGATGGACGAAGGCCGCATCGTCGCTGAAGGCACCCATGCCGAACTCATCGCCGAGGACGGTCTTTACGCGCGACTGGCGCGGCTGCAGTTCGAGGACGCCTAGCGCTCCAGCCACCAGTTCTGCTGCCAGCCCGCCACATCGGCTATCGGGCGGCCATTCTGTGTGGCGGGACGATAGCGGAACCGTTCGGTCGCGAGCCTGCACGTGGTCGCATCCAGCTCGGCATTGCCGCTTGAACCGACGATGCGGCAATTCGTGACGCGCCCCTCTGCCGTGATGTCATAATGCACGGTCACCGTGCCGCCGCGCTTTTTCCGCGCGGCCTTTCGCGGATAGTCCGCATCGCTGATGTCGCCGCCAATCTTGACGGCGCGGGTGATGCCGCCGCCGCCGCGTCCGAAGCCAGAATTGCCCGTTCCCGTCCCATCGCCGCTGTCCCCCGCCTGTGTGCCGCCGCGGTCTTCGGTCGCAGTGCCCGCGCGGCGTTCTGGTCCGTCACTGGCCGCTGTTGGCGCAACGATGACCGGGGGCCGCTCGATCTCTATGTCCGGCGGCGGCACGGAAAGCGGGATGGGCTCGGCCTCGAAATTCGCGGCGGACTCCGCGCCCTCCTCTTCGGGCGGCGCGTCTGCGGGAATGTTGGCGACGTCGATACCGTCCTCCACGGGATCGGCGGGTACGATGCCGGACCGCGCAAGGATCAGGAGCGCCAGGGCGACGTGCAGGGCGGCGATGACGATGATGACGGGCCAGCGCCGCCAGTCAGACCTGCTGTCGAGATAGGACCGTGCCGCCATGGCGCGATTATAGTCACAATCGGGGGGCGTGTGTGACTCGATTCACTGCTGGTGGCGCTGGAACCCGGTGAAGGCCGGCTTCTGCTCGATTCTCAGCAACTTCGCGACATCCTCGCCGGGCATGGGCCGCCCGGTCAGATAGCCCTGTATCTGGTTGCAGCCGAGCGCCTGCAGCGCCGCCAGCTGTCCCGGCAGTTCGATCCCCTCGGCGACCGTGGTCATGCCCATGTCCCGCGCCATGGCGATAACCGCCTTGATGATGGCGTTGCAATTCCTGTCCGCCTGCATGTCGATGACGAAGCTGCGGTCGATCTTGATCTTGTGGAACAGAAATGTCCTGAGATAGCTGAGCGACGAGAATCCCGTGCCGAAATCATCCAGCGAGAACCGCACGCCGAGGGAGCGCACGCGGTCGAGGAGCGCGCGGACGCGCTTGCTTTCCTGCAACAGGACGCCCTCGGTGATTTCCAGCTCAAGTCGGGGCGGCTGCAGGTTCGCCTTTCTGAGCGCGTCGGCGACGATATGCTCCAGACCGTCCCTGCTCAGCTGGACGGGGGAGACGTTCACGGCCACGGTCAGATTTCCGGGCCATGTCGCTGCTTCCCTAACGGCCGTCTCGATGACCCATTTGCCAAGCTTTTCAATGAAACCGCTTTCCTCGGCGGCGGGTATGAATTCGGCCGGGGAAATGAATCCGCGGGTCGGGTGTATCCAGCGCAGAAGGGATTCGAAGCCACGAATCTCCTGAGTGCGGGCATCGACCAGTGGCTGATAATATAGCTGGAACTGGCGCCTTTCGAGTGCGGTTTCCATGTCCTTCAGAAGGGCGTGACGCTGACGCTCGGACGCGCCCATGCTGCGGTCATAAAGCCGCCAGCCATTGCGCCCGTTTTCCTTCGCGGCGTAGAGCGCGAGGTCGGCGTGGTGCAGCAGGTCTGTCAGGCCCATGTTCCTGTCCGACGCGATCGCGACACCGATGCTGACGGTGACATGGACGGCCAGACCGTCATGGGAGATGGGCCGGGATATGCCATCGACGAGATTTTGCGCCGTGTCCCCGATCCGCACCGGATCCGCGCCTTCGGGCAACAGGATGGCGAATTCGTCGCCGCCCATGCGCGCGACGATGGACCCGTTCGGTGTGGAATTTCTGAGGCGACTGGCAATTTCGTGCAGAACCGCGTCGCCCGCGCGGTGGCCAAACTCATCGTTGACCACCTTGAAATGGTCGACATCGATGAAGATCAGCGCGCAGGGCTGGTCGGGTGTGACCGCAGACAGCACCGCCGCCGCCTTCTTTTCCAGCGTCAGGCGATTGGGGAGGTCGGTGACGGGGTCGTAATGGGCCAGCCTGGCGATGCGCGCTTCCGCCGCCTGTTCCGCGGTGACATCCCTGACCACGCCGCGCATGCCCATATCCGCGTCGTCACAGCGGGGCCGGGCGCTGACGGACCATTTGCGCGCTTCGCCGCGTATGTCGATCGGCAGGACCAGATCGGAAAATTCGGTCCGCTGCGCGATATGGGCAGCCAGCTGGTCCCGCTGCTGTCCAGCTGTGAACAGATCCACAAAGATACTGTTTTCCAGGTCGGTTTCGCGCCGGCTTGCCATCCGGGCAAATCTTGCGGTCGTGTCCTGCAGT
Organism: uncultured Alphaproteobacteria bacterium; assembly: GCA_963710205.1. Classification (GTDB taxonomy): domain Bacteria; phylum Pseudomonadota; class Alphaproteobacteria; order Sphingomonadales; family Sphingomonadaceae; genus Pacificimonas. The sequence goes on from CAVPZG010000005.1 coordinate 215,868, forward strand.
CTGCCTGCGGGATCGATGCTGAACAGGCGGTCCATTGCCTGTTCCTGATAATCCGCAAGCGACAATTCCGCAGCGCGCCCGCGTTTCCCTGCCAGCAGCCGTTCGGCAAGATCGCCGCTGCTATATTCCGCGACGCCGGCCATCAGGCAGGTCATCAGGATCAGACCAATGCCCGCGGTCCAGATGTCGAAACCGGTCATGCGCGCACAGATCGCCACCAGCGCGATGCCGCAGGTGATCGCGACAGCGCGCGGCCCTCTTGGCAGGTAGCGCGCCGTGATGATGCCGACCGCCGTTGCCATTGCCGGAAGGAACAGCAGCGACAGGCGGGATTCGTCTGGCAGCGTTGCGGCGGACAGGAACGTCACCAGGAACAGGGGGATCAGCGCAAGGCCATATTCGGCAATGATTCTGGCAATCCGGGCGCGCTGGCCCTGCAGCCTGTCCGAACGAAAACAGAGCGCCACCACCAGCAAACCGGCGGCGGAGAGCAATCCCGCGCCCAGCGGCAGCCACACAGGGCGCACCAGCCATGCAAGAACGGCGTAGAGCGTGATCGCGGCCAGACCCAGGTCTCGCGCGGCATCGGCAAGGGCGTTCCGGTGCACGTCGATCATCTGGGGCAGAATATCGTCCGGTTGCGCCCTGGGCGCGGCTATCCGCGCCCGCTCTTCCCGTTTCGACATTTACGCTGGCCCCTTACTCTACACACCGAGTGTGCCGAGTAGACGGGAAACCCTACGGAATTCTTGATAGAATAAGGGCAATCATTCTAACATGGGTTGCATTCCGGGTTCGGCCTTCGCCATCGCGGACTGGTACGGTTTGCGGGCACCGATGCGCTTCAGCCACGCCTGGATGTTGGGATAGGGCTCCACGCTCGTCTGCCGAAAGGCGCGGCCCGTCGTCAGCGCGTAACCCATGTTGATATCGGCCAGCGTCAGCTGCGCGCCGCCGAAATAATCCGCCTCGCCAAGCCGCTGTTCCATCATGGCCCAGCCCTTGGCGGACCGGTCTTTGGCAAAGCCCTCGGCCATGTTGCCTTCCGGAGCGCCCGACATGCCGAGCATCAAGAGCATCATGTTGGTCGTCATGAAGGTGCCGTTGGTCCAGTGGAACCAGAACAGGTGATCGGCATAGTCGGCGCTGTCCGGGCGGGGCGACAGCGCGGCCTGCTGTTCGGCCGTGCCGTATTTTCCCAGGATATATTCCATGATGGCCGCGGATTCGCCCAATACCAGATCGCCGTCGGTGATGACGGGCGCGATGCCCATGGGGTGCAGGGCCTTATAGTCGTCGGGCGCCAGCCGGTTGTCCTCGCGCCGGTCATAGAGTTTCAGCTCGTAGTCGAGGCCGAGTTCCTCGCACAGCCAGACGATACGCTCGGACTGGGAAATACGCAGATGGTGGACGGTCAGCATTGGAAAACTCCTTCTCTTCGGCCGGACCCTGCTACACCATCAGGGGCAAGTCGATGCGGAAGGTTGTTCCGCTATCGCTTTCGACAAGGTGGATCTGTCCGCGCCCTGCCGTCAGCAGCGAGCGCGCGATGGCAAGGCCGAGGCCGGTTCCCCCTTCGGCCCGGCGGGTGGTGAAGAAGGGTTCGAACAGGCGGTCGCGGTCGCCGGCGGCGATGCCGGGCCCGTCGTCGTGGACGGTCAACTGTACCTGCCCGTCATTCTGAATGCCCGCGATCCGCACCCGCCTGGCCCCGGCCTTCCGGGCATTGTCCAGAAGGATGGTCAGCACGGTCTCGATGGTCGCTTCACCGATGCGTATGCGCGGCAGCGCGTCCAGTTTCACATCTATGGAGAAGCCGCCGCGTCGCTGCGCATCCGCAGCGCGGCGGACCGGGCCTGCCACATCGGCGCCGCCCTCTGGCGCGTCCGGCCGCGCCATGTCGGCGCGCGCCAGCTCCATCAGCCGGCCGACCAGAGTCGACAGGCGCGCGGCATCGCCGGCGATGTTGCCCTGAAAGCGTGCGCGCTCCCCGGCGCTCATCGTCTCGCCATGGTCCTCCAGAATTTCGATGGCGCCGCCAATCCCGGCCAGGGGGGTCTTGAACTCGTGACTGACGGCGGCGGCGAAGTCCCTGAGATAGTGCGAACGCCGCTCGATCGCTGCCGCCATGTCGCCGAAATCGCGGTAGAGCTGCTGGATTTCCGTGGCGGCCAGCGGCGGGACGGGCGGGACGTCACCGCCGCCATCCGCCACGGCCCGCGTCGACCGGCTGAGCGCCTCGATGGGCCGGGCGATGCCGCGCGTCAGCAATGCGGTCAGCGCAAACAGCATGGCGAAGATGGCAAAGGCGCCCAGCGCGATCTTGCCCCAATCCTGATAGAGGCCGCGAAACAGCGCGCGCGATGACCGCGAAAGGATGAGCGTGCCGACCACGTCTCCGTTGACGATGATGGGCCGCGCGTGGTGCAGGCGCAGCGCGGCGGCGCGGCTCAGCCATTCGAAATTATAGCGGGGCTGGTAATCGCTGCGGCGGCGCAGGACGGTCGCCGTCCCGCCGTTCATGGCGGCCTGGATTTCGGGCAGGTTCGCATAGCTTCCGCCCGCTTCGTCGCCCAGCACGACGATCCCCCTGGCGTCGGTCATCTGGATGGCGGCGAGCGTGCGCTGACGGGTCAACTGGACGATGGGGCGCAGGATTTCCGCGACCCTCAGCGCGTCCGGGTCTGCCGCGCCGCCCGCCGCCGCCGCGGGGCGCGGCGGCATGATCCGATCCTCGTTCAGGTCTATGCCGAGGGATTCCGGTTGCCAGTAGGACTGCGCATCAATGGCGACATCGTAAACCGGCGCGCGCGACGTGGTTGCCGGCGGGGCTGGCGGCTCCGGATCCGGAGGCATGGCCCCCGGCCAGTTCACCGCCGCCGCCGCCGCCAGCGCGGCACCCTGCGCGATCAGTTCCGCCTCTGTCTGGCGCACCAGCGTATTTTCGTAAACGCGCAGCGACACCGCCGCGACACCGGGCAGTGCAGCGACGAAGAATAGCGCCGCGAACAGGATGACGCGCAGGCGGAGCGGCGGCCAGCGGCGCTTGATGGCGGATTTCAGGCTAGCGAGCACAGAAAGGGTTTGTCAGGCAGGCGCAGGGCGGTGTCTGTCGCGGACGATCCGGCGCGGACGCAAACCTTGAAGGTGGATTGTGGCCTGCGCGGGACTGACGGGCTGCGGACCGGGGGTCAGTTTCCACCTGTACATGGTCCCAGCTGATACCCGATCCCCGCCCGCGTTTCGATCACGTCGGTTCCGCCCACCTCAGAGAATTTCGCCCTGATGCCGCGCACATGGCTGTCGATGGTCCGGTCGGTGACGGCAAAGCCGGGGCCGTGCAGCCGGTCGATGATGGCGTCCCGGCTGAAGACCTTGCCGGGCAGACTGGCGAGCAGCTGGATGAGGCTGAATTCCGTCCGCGTCAGTGCCACCTCCGCACCGTTCCAGCTCGCGCGCCAGCCATCGGCGTCGAGCGCCAGGAGGCCGCGCGCAGCCTCGCTTTCGGCCGCGACATTCGGCGCGTTCGCGCCCGCGCGCCGTAAGATCGCCTGCGCACGCGCCACCACTTCGCGCGGGCTGAACGGCTTCACCACATAATCGTCCGCGCCCAGTTCAATACCCAGCACCCGGTCGATTTCCTCGTCGCGCGAAGACAGGAACATGATGGGCAGGTCGCCCGCTTTCCTGATGCGGCGGCAAAGCTCGATCCCGTCCATTTTCGGCATGTTGATGTCGAGAATGACGAGGTCCGGCGGGGCTGCGGCGATCATGGCCTCCGCCTGTTCGCCGTCGCCCGCCTCCCGCACGTCGAGCCCTGCTTTCCGAAAGGCGAAGTTCAGGAGTTCGCGGATATGCGGGTCGTCGTCGACGATCAGGATGGTGCGCGGCATGGGGCACCTGACCATCATCGCGGGCGCGGCGTCAATATGAATGGCGCGGATCACTGCGCAGACCCGGTGTCGGCGGGTTCTATTTCGAGCGATGGGGGCGGGACATCGACCGTGATGCCGTCATCCTGCCGCGCGGCATGCGCCGGGACGGATTTCATGTCGCCGTTGCAGTCGAGCGCTGGTGTCCAGCGGTCCGCATCGGGCACGTCGGCAAGGCGGCGTTTCGCCGTCCGGAGCCTCATGTCGCTCCGCCACGTCCAGCTGTCGTTCCAGCGCTGTCTGCGTTCAAGCCTGTCCATGACCCGCCTGCGGGAACTGGTCACGCGGTCCCGAAACATGCCGTCCGCAAGCCGGCTTTCAAGGGCGATCAGCGGCAGCAGCGCCGATGCCCCCTGCCTTTCGAGATCGCAGAGGTCGAGCCGCGCGCCGTTGCCATCGGCCTCATGGCTGTTGTCGATATTATACCATGCGGATACCGACCCCAGATCGACCACGCTGCCCGCCGCCAGCACGGTCAGCGCCGCCGCCGCATTCGCATTCACCAGCCACGCCGCGCTTTTCCCGGCCAGCACGCGCCAGCAGATCAGTGCGAGGCCGAGGGCGACGAGCAGCATCCAGACGAACGCGGCGAGGCGCAGAGGCGTCAGCTGATAGGCCTCCACGTATAGGTCGAGCCGCAGCATCGCCGAGGCGACGAGGAAGATATTCTGCGCAACCCATGCAAGGACCAGCCTGCGGATGACGGGCCGCCGGGCCGTCGCCGATCCTGGACGCAGCAGCGTGATGACGAACTGCCCGGCCAGCAATGCCGTGACGATCAGCGGATAGGCGCCCCGATGGGCATATTCGGCATAGGTCATCCCCTCCGGCAGGCCGGCGCCGCCCCAGAGGACGACGATGTCGAGCAGGTTCTGCACCGCGAAGATCGCATTGAAAATGGCGAGGGACAGGATGATCGAGGCGGGCGGCACACGCTCCAGCAGCGCCATTTCGCCGAGCGGAATGGCGAGCGCGCGCTTCACGCGGCGGGGCCGAAAGGCGCTCCACGCGATGAAGAACAGGAATATCCATAGCAGGCCGCGCGCGATCCGCATTTCCGGTAGGCTGATCTTCATGAACAGCCTGTCGAGGATCGGGTTGGCGCTGGCGAAAAGCGCGATGAACAGGCCGCCGCCGACGAGGGGCAGGGCCATCATCGGCAGCGTCCGCGCGAGGTCGACCGGCAGGCCTGCCCTGCGCGCAGCATAGATCCGTTTCAGGTCCATGACCGGTCCGAAGGCGGCCGCCAGCGCGGTCCAGAATTGCTGTTGCAGCCAGAAGAACGCATCCCCGAACCGTTCCTGCCGCGGCAGCAGCACGGCCATCATCAGCGCGCCCCAGAACAGCCACCAGCTGAGAAGGCTGGGGTCCCACAGGTGCACGGCGGCAAAGCTGGCGGCGCAGGCGGCGGCGAACAGGGCGCGCCGGTCCCGCCTGACCGCCGGGACGGCGACGACGATGCCCGCTACCCAGGCGAGCGCCAGCCAGCCTATGCCGGTGGCGATGAAGTCGCGCTGCCAGAACAGCCAGTCTGCCAGCGCGACGAGCGATAGCGCGGCGAGCAGCTTGAGGCGGAAGGTGAATTTCGGGCTGGTCGGCATCGGAACCTCTCCTCATGGAACGAGGCTCCGGTTCTGGCCGGGGGCGGTGCAGCGCGTGCGGTGCAAGCCGTGCGCGCGGCGTCCCGATGCCGTGCAGATCCCGTGCAGGCGCCGGGGCTCAGCGCCGCCTATTCAAGGGCTTCGGCAATCTCGCTCAGCGCCAGCCAGCGGTCTTCCGCCGCCGCCAGATCGGCCTTCAGCGTATCGAGCGCCGCCCCCAGTTTCAGCGACGCCTCCGGCCCGTCCGCATAAAGCGCCGGGTCGGCGAGCGCCGTTTCATGCACCAGGATGTTCTTCTCGATCGCCGCGATCCGCTCAGGCAGTGTTTCCAGCTCATGCTTGTCGCGAAAGGTCATTCGTTCCGGCCGGCTCACCGGCGCTTCGGCGGGCGCTGCTGGTTTTGAAACCTTGGGCGTCGCACGCTGGGTCCGTTTCGCCTCCCAGTCGGCAAAACCGCCCGCCACCACATCGACGTCGCCCGACCCGTCAAGGCCGACGACCATGGTCACCGTGCGGTCGAGAAAATCGCGGTCATGGCTGACCAGCAGGACCGTCCCGTCATAGTCGGAGATCACTTCCTGCAGCAGGTCGAGCGTTTCGAGGTCGAGATCGTTGGTCGGCTCGTCCAGCACCAGCAGGTTGGACGGCCGCGCGAATTCCCGCGCCAGCAGCAGGCGCGACTGCTCGCCGCCCGACAGGCTGCCGATCTCCGCGTCGATATAGCTGCGGTCGAACAGGAAATCCTTCAGGTAGCCGACGATATGCCGCTGCTCGCCGCGCACGTCGATCCAGTCCGTGCCGTTGGTCAGGAGGTCGCGCACCCGCTTTTTCGGCGTCAGCAGGCTGCGCTGCTGATCGATGGTGATCCCGGTCAGTGTCTTCGCGTGGCGTACCCGGCCCGTATCCGGTTCGATTTCCCTGGTCAGCAGCTTCAGGAGCGTCGATTTTCCCGCGCCGTTCGGTCCGACCAGTCCGATGCGGTCGCCGCGCTGCAGACGCAGGTCCATCGGCTTGATGATTTCACGGCCCGCATAGGTCTTGGAAATCCCCTTCGCGTCGATGACGACCTTCGCTTTCGCATCGTCATTTTCCAGCGCCAGTTTGGCCTTGCCCGCCTGACCCATGATTTCCGCGCGCTGGGCGCGCAGTTCCCACAGCTTTTCCAGCCTGCCGACATTGCGCTTGCGGCGCGCGGTGACGCCCTTCACCAGCCAGGCCTGTTCCTGCGCCAGCTTGGTATCCATTTTCGCCGCCGTGCGGGCGTCCTGCTCCAATATTTCCTCGGTCCAGGCCTCGAAACCACCAAAGCCGATATCGGCGCGGCGGAGTTTTCCGCGGTCCAGCCATAGCGACGACCTTGTCAGCCGCTTCAGGAATTCGCGGTCATGGCTGACGGTCAGGAAGGCGCCCGTATAGCGTTCCAGCCATCCCTCCAGCCATTCGATGGCAGCGATGTCGAGGTGGTTGGTCGGCTCGTCGAGCAGCAGCAGGTCCGCTTCCGACGCCAGCGCCCTTGCCAGCGCAGCCCGCCGCCGTTCGCCGCCCGATGCCGTGGCGGCCTGCCGGTCAAGATCGATGCCAAGCTGGTCGGCGACCGCCTCGACCTCATGCAGCGGCGGTGCGCCGTCGCCGGCCAGGGCGAAATCCCGCAATGTGTCGAACGCCGCCACGTCCGGATCCTGCGCCAGCGTCACGATCCTGGTGCCGGGGCGCTGCTTGCGTTGGCCCTCATCCAGCTCGACAAGTCCCTGGATGACGCGGAACAGGGTCGTCTTGCCCGCGCCGTTGCGGCCGATCAGCGCCAGCCGGTCGCGCTCGCCGATGAACAGGTCGAGGTCGCGGAACAGCCACTGCGCGCCCTGGTTCAGGCCGATGGATTCGAGGGAGAGGATGGGGGCTGCCATAGACCGCGCATGTGGCGGCGATGCGCCGCCGATGCAACTTTCTGATGTTCAGAACTTGTTCAGTGCGGCGGGGGCATTAGGGATGGGACCGATCAACCGGGGAAATGATGTGAAGTTGCTTACAGCCGCCATGACCGCGACTCTTCTGATCGCAGGCACGTCCAGCGCGCAGGCGATCGAGGATCCGCGCGACCAGGATGCCGCCCTTGCGGGCGCGCAGGCCGGAACGCTGATGAGTTTTGGCGACATAAAATCCCGCGTCGGCGCGCGCGTCGGCGGCGAGTTCATCGGCTGCGACTGCGATCCGGGCGCTGCCCGCTATCGCATGAAATACATGCGCGGCAACCAGGTGATCGAGGTGGACGTGGACGCGCGCACGGGCAACATCATCTCCACCCGCAAATAAGGAGACAGCCATGCGCCTGCTTATCGTCGAGGACGAACCCACGCTTGGGGCCCAGCTCAAGGAAACGCTTGAGGGCGCGGGCTATGCGGTCGATCTGTCCACGGATGGAGTCGATGGCCATTTTCTGGGCGAAACCGAGGATTACGACGCCGCCATCCTCGATCTGGGGCTGCCGGAAATGGATGGTCTGACCGTGCTCGACAAATGGCGCAAGGCGGACATCACCATGCCGGTCCTCGTCCTGACGGCGCGCGACAGCTGGTCCGACAAGGTCGCTGGACTCGATTCCGGCGCGGACGATTATCTTGGCAAGCCCTTCAAGATGGAAGAGCTGATCGCCCGTCTGCGCGCTCTGATCCGCCGTTCCGCTGGCCTCGCGTCCTCGGAGATCGAGGCGGGCGACGTGCGTCTCGACACGCGCTCCGGCCGGGTCACGAAGGGCGGACAGCCCGTTCGTCTGACGGCGCAGGAATATAAGCTGCTCAGCTATCTCATGCACCACAAGGGCAAGGTGGTCAGCCGCACCGAGCTGATCGAGCATATCTACGATCAGGATTTCGACCGCGATTCGAACACGATCGAAGTTTTCATCACCCGCATCCGGAAGAAACTGGGCGCGGACCTGATCGAGACGATCCGGGGTATGGGCTACACGCTCGACGATCCGCAAAACCGGGCGGGCTGAGGACATTGGTTTTCTGAGGAGAACAATGCCGTCATTCCGGCGACGGTCGCATTCCTTCCCTTGCGCGGCGATCGGCTTCCCGATTGAGGAGACGAACCCCGGTCTTCGCGGGGAGTGACGGAAATAGAAATCCATGCCCAGCCGCCCGCCCATAGACCCTGCAGAGGCCCGCGCCGACCGCCCCTTCGGCCCGCACAGCCTGTCGCGCCGGATGCTTGCCATCGCGGCGGCCTGGGTCGGCATCATGCTGCTCATTGGCGGGTTTTTTCTGGACCGCACGGTCAGTGCCATCATTTCCGACAATTTCGACAGCCAGCTGGAAACCGCGCTCAGCTCCATGATCGCCAGCGCAGAGCTGACCGACATGGGCGAGGTGAGGCTGGCCCGCCCGCTGGAGCAGCAGCGGTTTCAGGAACCCTATTCGGGGCTCTACTGGCAGGTGGCGACCGACGGTCAGGCGCCCTATCGGTCGCGCTCGTTATGGGACCGGGCACTTCCCGCCAACATCGCTGGCGATACCGACAGTGCGGCCTATTATGACATTGATTTTTCGGGCGAACCCCTGCGTGTCGCTGAACGCAGCGCCCAGTTGCCGGGCGCGAATACGCTGTTTCACTTTCAGATCGCCGAGGACCGCACGGAGCTCGACGAGCAGCTGGGCCGCGTGCGGTCCACCCTGCTCTGGTCGCTTGGCGCGCTCGGCCTTGGCCTGCTCATCCTGGCGGCATTGCAGGCGATTTACGGCCTGCAACCGCTGCGCCGCGTCCGCGCCGAAATCGCCGAAGTGCGCGCGGGGCACAGTCAGCGTGTGTCGACCGACTTCGTGACCGAGGTGGAACCGCTGATGCATGGGATCAACGAGCTTCTGGAACAGGCCGAGCATCAGGCGGAGGACGCGCGCCGCCATGCTGGCAATCTCGCCCATGCGCTGAAAACGCCCATGACCGTGCTTGTGAATGAGAGCATCGGGAAGGACACACCGCTTGCCGCTGTCGTGCAGCGGCAGACCGCCTCCATGCGCCGCCATGTTGATCATCACCTCGCCCGTGCGCGCGCGCTCGGTCGCCGCAGCGCGCTCAACATGCGCGCTTCCGTCTGGCCCAGTCTTGAGGCGCTGCGCCGTACGGTGGAGCGCATGTATCCGGGAACCGTCACCATTGATCTGGACGGCGACCGAAAGCTCGATTTTCTGGGTGAGCGGCAGGATCTGGAGGAGATGGTCGGCAACCTTCTGGAAAATGCCGCGAAATATGGCGGCGGACGGGTTTTCGTAACGCTGTCCGCCAGCGCAGCCGATCAGATCCTCATAGAGATCGAGGATGACGGCGACGGCATTCCCGCCGAAGCCCGCGCGGACCTGTTCCAGCGCGGCGCGCGACTCGACACCGGGAAACCGGGAACGGGCCTCGGTCTGGCCATCGTCCGCGACGTCGCTGAAATTTATGGTGGTTCGGTGGAACTCGGGGAAAGCGAGGATCTGGGCGGACTTAGCGCGCGCCTGACGCTGCCGCGCGCGGCGGGCTGACAAGATTGCCCCTTTCAAAATAGGAAATTTCCTGTCTATTGGATCGGCTCCACTCAAATTGGAGCATTTATGACCAAGACGATCGACCATCTTCTCGACGACCTGATCGCACGGGAAGGCGGCTTTGTTTCGCATCCCGACGACAGGGGCGGTCCGACCAAGTTCGGCATCACGGCGGCGACGGCGCGTGCCAACGGCTATGACGGCGCCATGCGCGACTTCCCGCGTGCGCTGGCGCTCGACATCTATCAGCAGCGCTATTGGGAGGGGCCGCGCTTCGACCGGGTGGCCGTCCGCTTTCCGCTGGTCGCGGCAGAGCTGTTCGACACGGGCGTCAACATGGGCCCGGCCATTGCCACCAGCTTTCTGCAGCGTGCCCTGAACGCGCTCAACCGGCGCGGACGCGACTGGCCGGACGTGCCGCTGACGCGCCGCATCGACGAGGCCACGCTGGCGGCGCTGTCCGCCTTTTCGAAGAGGCGCGGCGCGGCGGGGGAAGCGGTCCTGCTGCGCGCGCTCGATGCGCTGCAGGGTGCGCGCTATATCGAACTTGCCGAGGGCAGGGCGGCCAATGAGAGTTTCGTCTATGGCTGGCTCGCACACCGGCTTGGCAATGTGGAGGGCCAGATATGAGCGTCCTCGGCAGCCTCATTGGCCCCATAGCCGGACTTATCGACAGGATCATTCCCGATCCCGAAGCGCGTGACCGCGCCAAGCTTGAACTGCTGCGATTGCAGAGCGCGCAGGAACTGGAGACGGTCCGCACGCAGCTGTCGGCCATCGTTGCGGAAGCGAACAGCAACGATCCCTGGACCAGCCGCGCGCGGCCCAGCTTCCTCTATGTCATGTACGCGCTTTTGCTCTGGGCAATCCCGATGGGCCTCATCAGCGCCGTGCAGCCGGATATGGCGACGGCCATCGCCGGCGGCATGAGCGCCTATCTGAACGGGATACCGGAGCCGCTCTACGTTCTCTTTGGAACCGGCTATCTCGGCTATACTGCGGCGCGCAGCTGGGGAAAGGCCAAGGGCAGGGAGGGGTGACAGGCGCGCGAAAACGCGTGTGACCCGTGTGACCCGTGTGACCTTCACATATCTCAGCCAAGGTGCAGGAAGCTCCGCACCAGGACATCGTCATTCCGGCCTTTTCGCCGGAGTGACGACCTCCTTGATCGCTACCCCTCGCGCCGGTTGATGAAGGCCAGCTTCTCGAACAGCATGATGTCCTGCTCGTTCTTCAGAAGGGCACCATGCAGCGGCGGGATCAGCTTCTTGGGATCGCGGCTCTGCAGCACGTCCAGCGGCAGGTCCTCGTGCATCAGGAGCTTCAGCCAGTCGAGCAGTTCCGAGGTGGAGGGTTTCTTCTTGAGGCCCGGCACCTCGCGCATGTCGAAGAACACGCTGAGCGCCTCCTTCACAAGGGCCTTCTGGATGTCGGGGAAGTGGACGTCGATGATGTCCTTCATCGTCTCCTTGTCGGGAAACTTGATGTAGTGGAAGAAACAGCGCCGCAGGAAGGCGTCGGGCAGTTCCTTCTCGTTGTTCGACGTGATGATGATGATCGGGCGTTCCTTCGCCTTCACCGTCTCGCCGGTCTCGTAGACAAAGAACTCCATCCGGTCGAGTTCCTGCAGCAGGTCGTTCGGAAATTCGATATCCGCCTTGTCGATCTCGTCGATCAGCAGGATCGGCGTCTCGTCCGCCGTGAAGGCATCCCACAATTTGCCGCGCTTGATGTAGTTGGCGATGTCATGCACGCGCTCGTCGCCCAGCTGGCTGTCGCGCAGCCGCGAAACGGCGTCATATTCGTAAAGGCCCTGCTGCGCCTTGGTGGTCGACTTGATGTTCCATTCGATGAGCGGCGCCCCCATGGCCTTGGCGACCTCCGCGGCCAGAACCGTTTTGCCGGTCCCGGGTTCGCCCTTGATCAGAAGCGGACGGCGCAGGGTTGCGGCGGCGTTGACCGCCACTTTCAGGTCATCGGTTGCCACATAGTCCTTTGTGCCGTCGAAACGCATCTCATGCTCCGTAAAAATGCAGGTTTACGGATGCCCTGCTAGATAGATGCGAAGGGGGCGGCAACCTGTCAGCTTTCGCCGTGATGCCGGCGGCTGTCAGCGGCTCCGGCGCGCCGCGGCACGGCTTGCCACAAGGTCGAGAAGCTGGGCATGAATATGAATGAACTGCTGCGCGCCAAAGGCGAGCGCCCGCATTCTGGGGCGGCTGGCAAAGGCGGCCTCGGCGGCCAGACTGGCCGCGTGCAGCGGTGCGGCGGGCCAGTTCATACTGGGCGACGGCCAGCGCGCCGACAGGACAAGCGTTCCCGCGCTGTCAATGGCGGCGCGAAGCTCCGGCCAGTCCGCCAGAAAGGCGAGAACAGCACCCAGCGCACAGCCATCCCGGCTCGATTCCGCCAGGGTCAGCATCGCGTCACGCAAACCCCTCACCAGGGTTTCCGCTTCGGTGATGCCGAGAAGGTCGGTGCTGGGACCCGTGAGGACACACAGATCCGTCAGCCAGGCCCGGTCGGCGTGGAATGTCGCCACTGCGGGTTTCAGCCATGCGGCGAAATCGGCATTGCCCCTGGCCACGCTGTCGAACAGGCTGGGCAATTCACCATGCAGCAGCGCGAAGAGGTGGACCGTATCGGCGACAAAGGCATCGGGCTGCCGGCTTTCCCCATTGGCGACAGCCGCCAGGGACACACGGGATGCCCGGCCCACATCCTCCAGGGCTGTGACAAGCCCGTGCAGGCTGGTCACTTGCATGGGCTGCGTTGCCATTAGCGGCGCGGCTCTTGTCATATAGGTCCTCTAACGGCGCGATCTGTTCGCATCCCCATAGGCCATGTTGGTGAAGAGGTGTTTAATGTCGCGGGCCGTAAATACCGACCGTGGATCAGCGGACGACGCGGTAATCCGAATAGCGCGTCACCGTCTTTTGCGTCCCGCTCTTGCCCATCATGGAGCCGGTCATTGTGACGGACTGCTGATCGATGACGGGCATTCCCCCGGGCAGGCGGCGAAAGCGTGTGTGGGTTTGCATGTCGTCCAGTTTGGCGACCAACATGATGCGGGTCGGCGCGGTGAGGCGAAACCTGCTCTCCTTGACCCAGGCCGGACCACCTTCGCTCGAAATGACGGCGACGCCCGACAGCTTATCCGAGAGGTCCGCCGGTCCGCCTTCGAACGTGTCCTTGGCAAAGCGCGCGAAGCGCAGTTCGGATGCGGTTTCGGTGGCGGGTTGGCCGACCCAGCGGCTCAGACGGAAATAGGAGGGGATGGTTTCCTTTTCGTACCGCTTCGCAGCTTCTTTCAATTCCTTCTTCGTCGGCGCTTTGCCGTCGATGCTGACGAGGGTCCAGCGGCTGCCCGCGGGCTTCGACGGATCATAGCGCTCGACAAAGACTTTCGTGTCGCTTTCGCCATTCTTTTGCAACGACTCGAAACTGGTCGTCCTGGTAAAGGCCAGTCCGTTTTCGGGCTGCGCCTTCGCATGAGCGAGGACGGCATCCTGCAACGGCCCCGCGAGCGTCGGACTGGCGAAAAACAGGAACAGCGCGGCAAGCGCGAAAAAGCGGATCATGGTCATTGTTACGCCGCCGCGCCTGTCGATCCCCTGAACGGATCAGACGTCGAGGAAGCTCCGCATCTTGCGGCTGCGGCTCGGATGTTTCAGCTTGCGGAGTGCCTTCGCCTCGATCTGACGAATGCGCTCCCGCGTCACACTGAACTGCTGGCCGACCTCCTCCAGCGTATGGTCGGTATTCATGCCGATACCAAAACGCATGCGAAGCACGCGCTCCTCGCGCGGCGTCAGCGAGGCGAGCACGCGCGTCACGGTTTCCTTCAGGTTCGCATGGACGGCGGCGTCGACGGGGATGATCGCATTCTTGTCCTCGATGAAATCGCCCAGCTGCGAATCTTCCTCGTCGCCAATGGGCGTCTCGAGCGAAATCGGTTCCTTGGCGATCTTCATCACCTTGCGGACCTTGTCGAGCGGCATGCCAAGGCGCTCCGCCATCTCTTCCGGCGTCGGCTCGCGGCCGAATTCGTGCAGGAACTGGCGGCTGGTGCGGACCAGCTTGTTGATCGTTTCGATCATGTGCACCGGAATGCGGATGGTGCGCGCCTGATCAGCAATGGACCGCGTGATCGCCTGACGGATCCACCAGGTCGCATAAGTCGAGAATTTGTAACCACGGCGATATTCGAACTTGTCGACCGCCTTCATCAGGCCAATATTGCCTTCCTGAATAAGATCAAGGAATTGCAGTCCGCGATTGGTGTATTTTTTCGCAATGGAGATGACGAGACGCAGGTTCGCCTCCACCATTTCCTTCTTGGCGATGCGTGCCTCGCGCTCCGCCTTCTGCACCATGTTCACGATACGGCGGAAATCGGGCAGGCTGACACCCGTCTGCGCAGCGATGTCTGTCACCTGCATACGGATATTTTCGACCGCCTGCTGCTCGCCCTCGGCAAAGCTGGCCCATTTCGGGCCGCGCGACTTGACCTCGTCCAGCCAGCTTTCATCAAGCTCGTTGCCGACATAGGTTTCGAGGAAATCCCGGCGCGGGATCTTGTAGCGTTCGGCGAGCCGCAGCATCTGACCCGACAGCGACATCAACCGCTTGTTGTAGCTGTAGAGCTGTTCGACCAGAAATTCGATCTTGGCATTGTTGAAGAACACGCTCTCGACCTTGTCGGTCAGTTCGCGGCGCAGCTTCTGATATTTGTTTTCCTGCTTCTCATCATAATCGAGACCGGAATTCATCGCGTCCAGACGCTCGTCCTGCAGCTTGGCGAACTTGGTATAGACCTTCTTGATGGCGTCGAACTGTTCGAGCGCGATGGGCGTGACGGCCTCTTCCATCTGCGCGAGCGACATGACCTGCTCGTCATCATCGTCCTTGTCGGCCTTCTTGGGCTTGGCATCCTGTTCGTCATCATCGCCATCGACGGAGGGCTCGTCCTCGACCTCGTCGTCGTCGTCCTTCAGTTCGACACCCTTGGGAAGGTCGCTGTCGTCGTCCGAATTGACTTCTTCCTCGGTCGGGCCCTGATTGAGCATGGCATCGAGATCGAGAATCTCGCGCAGCTGCATCTCGCCCTCTCGGACGGCATCGGCCCAGTAGATGATCGACGCGAAGGTGAGGGGACTTTCGCAAAGCCCCAGAATCATGGTGTCGCGGCCCGCCTCGATGCGTTTGGCGATGGCGATCTCGCCCTCCCGGCTCAGGAGTTCGACCGCGCCCATCTCGCGCAGGTACATGCGGACGGGGTCGTCGGTCCGGTCCAGCTTTTCCTTGGTGCGGGTGGAGACGAACTTTTCCGGTGTCGTACCGTCGGCCTTGGCATCGGCGGGGGCGGGTGTGCCGTCATCACCGCTATCGTCGTCGATCTCGTCCGATTCCGTGACGTTGATGCCCATTTCGGACAGGGACGCCATCACATCCTCGATCTGGTCGGCGGTCATCTGGTCCTGCGGCAGCGCGTCGTTCAGCTGCTCCGTCGTGATCCAGCCGCGCTTCTTTGCAGCGGCGATCAGCTTCTTCACGCCCGCATCATTCATGTCGATCAGGGGTGCGCCGTCTTCCGCATCCACATTTTTCTTCGATTTTGCCGCCGTTGCCATATGTTCCAGAACCTTTTTGAGCGCCGGTCACTCGTCTTTCGGATCGTCCATCGCCGCCTCTTCCTCGGCAGTGCGTCGACCCTGGGCGAGCGCCCTTAGCTCGTTGTCAATGCGCAGCTTCTCTTTGGTAAGAGCAGTGCGGTTATCAAAATCCTGCTGGGAAAGCGTGTCATAGCGCGCGCGCAGATCAGCTTCCTCAACATCGATATGCGCCAGCGCCATAAGGTGGCCAGCGACACATGCCAAGTCTTCCGCCGCCACGCGGGCGACCTCTGTATCCGGCGTCCGGGGCCGCGTGAAGCTGAAGGTCAGCCGGTTTGCAACCGTGACCTCTTCCGCGAGCTGACCGAGCCCTCTATCGTTCAGGTCGGAAGCCAGCCCCTGTTTGTCAAGCGCGGGCCGGTCAGAAACCGCACGAAAAATCGCCGCCCGCAGCCGCGCCTGTTCCGGATTTCGTGATTTCGAGATCGGCAACAGCCTCGCCGGCCTGGTCCACCAGCCATGGATTTTCCACAAGGCCGGCCAGAATTGCGAGGATTTCCCGCTCATAGGGCGTGCTGCCCGCCGTCGTCTTCATGCCAGCCGACGCACCGCCAAAGCGGTTGTCGAAACGACGATCAAACCGCCTGCCAAATCCGCCGCCATCGGCGCCGCGCTTCTGCACGAACATGGCGTCGAAGCGCGCCTTGAACTCGCTGCGGTAAAGCTGCTGGACGCTGCCGTCCCCGATCGTGGAGGCATGTTCGCCCAGCCGCTGCCGAACGGCGGCGCGGCGCTCGGGCGTTTTCAGGTCGATTCCCTCGGTTTCCGACCGCCAGATATGCTCGATCAGCGGTTCCGCGTTTTCAACGAGGGTCTCGAACGCCTTGAGGCCCTGCGCGCGGACAAGGTCGTCAGGATCCTTGCCCTCCGGCAGGATGGCGAAGCGCAGCGACTTTCCCGGTTCCAGCAGGGGCAGCGCGCGCACGGCCGCGCGGTTCGCCGCCCTGACGCCCGCCGCGTCGCCGTCAAAGCACAGGACAGGCTCCGGCACGGCGCGCCAGGCGAGTTTCATCTGGTCTTCGGTCATCGCCGTTCCCATGGGCGCGACGGCTTCGGCAAAGCCTGCCTGTGCCAGCGCGATGACGTCCATATAGCCCTCGACGACGACCAGTCGCCCGGACTTGCGCGCAGGCGCGGCGGCGCGGTTCAGATTGTAAAGCAGGCGGCCCTTGTCGAACAAAGGCCCGTCGGGGCTGTTCAGATATTTCGGCTCGCCCTTGCCGAGAATGCGGCCGCCGAAACCGACGGTGCGGCCGCGCATGTCGTGGATCGGAAAGATCAGGCGGCTGCGGAAGCGGTCGTAGGGATCGCGGCCCGCATCTTCGGGCTGCACCAGCAACCCCGCCGCGATCAGCTTTTCCCGCGGCGCATCGACCGCCTGCATCAGCGCCCCGCGACTGTCGGGCGCGAAACCGATGCCGAAGCTTTTCACCGTTTCAGCGGTCAGGCCGCGTTCCTCGACATATTTGCGCGCGTCCGCACCCTCGATGCTGCCCAGCTGCCTGCGGAACCAGTCCTCCGCCAGCGCCGCCACATCGTGCAGGCCCTGCGCCGCCCTGGCCCGCTCGCGCGCCTCCGGGCTTTCCTGCGGCATGTCGAGACCGGCCTGTCCCGCCAGCTGCTCGACCGCGCCGCGAAAATCCTGCCCCTCCTGATCCATCAGGAAACTGACGACATCGCCGTGCGCGCCGCAGCCGAAACAGTGATAAAAGCCCTTGTCGTCATTGACGTAGAAGCTGGGCGTCTTTTCATTATGGAAAGGACAGCAGGCCTTCATTTCCCGGCCCGCGCGGATCAGCTTTACCCGCCGTCCGACGATGTCGCTGACGGGGACGCGGGTGCGGATTTCGTCGAGAAATGATGGTGGGATGGACACAGGGACGATCGTTAGCGGCGCGACTCCGGCAACGGCAAGCGAATGGCCGTCCGGGCCGGACGTCGCCGGCGCAAACCTCTACACCGCTTCACACCCTGTCAGTCGCCCGCCATCAGTTCCTGTTTCACCATCGCACCCGCCGTCGACATGTCGATCTGACCCGCAAAGCGCTCCTTAAGCTCGGCCATGACGACACCCATGTCCTTCAGGCTGGTGGCGTTGAGTTCGGCGACGATTTCCCGCACAATTGCCTGCGCCTCCGCGGCGGGCATCATCTGCGGCATGAATTCCTCGATAACCTGCAGTTCGGACCGTTCCTGATCCGCCAGTTCCTCGCGTCCGCCCTTCACATACATGTCGATGGATTCGCGCCGCTGCTTCGCCATTTTCGTGAGGACCGAGGCGGCGAGCACGTCATTTCCGCCGCCGACGCCGAGGCGGTCATCGATTTCCTTCTGCTTGATGGCGGCCAGGATGGCGCGCGTGGCGGCGACGCGGCCCTTGTCACCCGACTTCATGGCGGCGATCTGCGCCGCCTTCACCTGCTGTGCGATCATGGTGCGAACTCCGTTTGAATGAGGCGTACAGATAATCACTGGTGCGCATGATTAACAGAATTGACCCGAATCCATCCGGCGCGTAGCACGCCCCCTTAGCTTACAGATCAGCCCCAACCCAAGGAGCGCACCCCGCGTGACCGAAGACGACCGCCTGCGCCCCCCGTCCGGAGCCACGGGCGCGCTGATTCTGGCATCAGGCGAGGTGATCTGGGGCAGGGGGTTTGGCGCGGCGGGCCATGCGGTCGGGGAAGTCTGCTTCAACACGGCGATGACCGGTTATCAGGAGATCATGACCGATCCCAGCTATGCCCGGCAGATCGTCACCTTCACCTTTCCCCATATCGGCAATGTCGGCGTCAATGACGAGGATGTGGAGGCGGACACGCCGCACGCGGTCGGCTGCGTGGTGCGGGAGGATGTGACCGCCCCCAGCAACTTCCGCAGCGCCGAGCGCCTCGACGACTGGCTGGCGCGGCACGGGCGCATCGGCATTTCGGGCGTCGATACCCGCGCGCTGACCCGCAAAGTCAGGATCGAGGGGGCGCCCAACGCGGTCATCGCGCACGCACCGGACGGCGAATTCGACATGGACATGCTGCTGGCCGCCGCGAGGGGCTGGAGCGGGCTGGAAGGCCTCGACCTCGCCAAGGACGTGACGCGCGAGGATACGGGCGGCTGGAACGATGGGCCGTGGCAGCTGGGGCAGGGTTTTGCCGTGGGCCCCAAAGACGGCCCGCATGTCGTTGCCATCGACTATGGCGCGAAGAAGAACATCCTTCGCCGCCTGGTCAATGCCGGTGCGCGCGTGACGGTCGTTCCGGCAAAGGCGACGTTCGACGAGATCATGGCGCTGAAGCCCGCAGGCGTGTTCCTGTCGAACGGCCCCGGCGATCCCGCCGCGACGGGCGAATATGCCGTCCCTGTCATCACACAGCTGCTGGAGGCGGACATGCCCATTTTCGGCATCTGCCTCGGCCACCAGCTCCTCGGCCTTGCGGCGGGCGCGAAGACGTCGAAGATGTTCCAGGGGCATCGGGGCGCGAACCACCCCGTCCAGCGGCTCTCCGATGGCCGCGTCGAGATCACCAGCATGAACCACGGTTTCGCTGTCGATGCGGACACACTGCCGGAGGGCGTGGAGGCAACGCATACCAGCCTGTTTGATGGCACGCTTTGCGGGATCGAGGTGACGGGCAAGCGGGCGTTCGGGGTGCAGTATCACCCGGAAGCCAGCCCGGGTCCGATGGACAGCGATTATCTGTTCGAGAAGTTCGTGGGTGGGTTGCCAGTATGAGTGCAGCCATGAACTACACAGAATTTGAGACTGTTCTTTTGATCGAGTGCCTATGTCCTTACCGAGCAAGATGGCCAAAGACATGGTTAGTGTAAGCGAAATCGTTGAAAAGTGCGGCCTGCAACGCAAAACCAAACTGGATACACAGGGCTTTAGCACAGTTTGTCGATACAGGACTTGCAAGAGACGCTAGGCGTATGGGCGGAGAATTAGAGACAGTCCGTCTGGCTATTCAGCTTCTGGCATTAAAGAAGCAGAAAGACTAATTTCGCCAAGGTGACGTTAAATATGAAGTCATAAAATCGTCTTCTAATAGTGTCGAGTCAGTTCGCAAAAGCAGCAGAATTATCGACCGTTAAAGAAGCCTCAGCATGCGATTGCGTCCTGCAGCTGACAGAGATGTGCGCTACGACGACAACTATATTCCAATCGAAGACGAAATCGAGAGACTGGAAGAATTTGTGGAGTTCTGCTGAAAAGCAATAATGACGCCAATATTTCTCAGGCCGGATGAGCACATCCGATCAGGAATTATGCTATTGAAGAGCATGAAAAATAAAGCAATTCCTGTTTCTATAGGGGCTCTAAAATTTCTCATCATTGATCCGATCAAGCGTGTTATCGAGTCCGGCTTAGAAAACAGCTTGGGAGACTATAATTGAGAGCGCTGCGTTATTGTTAGCGGTACATAGTTTGACACAGATCGGCACGATTTAATGCCTAAACGCACCGACATCTCCTCCATCCTTATCATCGGCGCTGGCCCGATCGTCATCGGGCAGGCGTGCGAGTTCGATTATTCGGGGGTGCAGGCGTGCAAGGCGCTGCGCGAGGAGGGGTATCGGATCGTCCTCGTGAACTCCAACCCCGCCACGATCATGACCGATCCCGACATGGCGGACGCGACCTATATCGAGCCGATCACGCCCGAAATGGTCGCCAAGGTCATCGCAAAGGAGCGCGAGCTACATCCAGAGGAGGTGCTGGCCGTCCTTCCCACCATGGGCGGGCAAACGGCGCTCAACACGGCGCTGGCGCTGCATCAGGACGGGACGCTGGAAAAATATGGCGTCGAGCTGATCGGGGCGGACGCCGAGGCCATCGACAAGGCCGAGGACCGGCTGAAATTCCGCAACGCCATGGACAAGATCGGGCTGGAAAGCCCGCGCTCCGCCATTGCGCATACCGAGGCGGAGGCGCTGGAGGCGCTGGAACAGGTCGGGCTGCCCGCGATCATCCGCCCGTCCTTCACGCTGGGCGGCACGGGCGGCGGCATCGCCTATAACCGCGCGGACTTCATCGACATCGTGCGCGGCGGTCTGGACGCCAGCCCCACCACCGAAGTGCTGATCGAGGAATCGGTGCTGGGGTGGAAGGAATATGAGATGGAGGTGGTGCGCGACAGGAACGACAACTGCATCATCATCTGTTCCATCGAGAATATCGACCCGATGGGCGTCCATACGGGCGATTCCATCACCGTCGCCCCGGCGCTGACCCTGACGGACAAGGAATATCAGATCATGCGCAATGCCAGCATCGCGGTGCTGCGCGAGATCGGCGTCGAAACCGGCGGGTCGAACGTGCAGTTCGCCGTCGATCCGAAGACGGGCCGCCTGATCGTCATCGAGATGAACCCGCGCGTGTCGCGGTCGTCGGCGCTGGCGTCGAAGGCCACGGGCTTTCCCATTGCGAAGGTCGCGGCGAAACTGGCGGTCGGCTATACGCTCGACGAGATCGAGAATGACATCACCGGCGCGACGCCCGCGTCGTTCGAGCCGACCATCGATTATGTCGTGACGAAAATCCCGCGCTTCGCGTTCGAGAAATTCCGCGGCGCGTCCAACGAGCTGTCGACGGCGATGAAGTCGGTGGGTGAAGTGATGGCCATCGGCCGCAGTTTTGCCGAGAGTTTCCAGAAGGCGCTGCGCGGGCTGGAAACGGGGCTTTCCGGGCTTGATCCTGTCACCGATCTGGCAGGCGACGGCGACGTTGCCGCGCGGCTGGCTTACCGCGCGCCTGACCGTATCCTTGTCGTTGCCGAAGCGATGCGGCGCGGCTTTCCCGACGAGGAAATCAACCGCCTGTCGCATTACGACCCCTGGTTCCTGGCGCGCATCCGCGAGATCGTCGATGCCGAAGCGCTGGTGGCCGAAAAGGGTCTGCCGCAGGACGCCGCGGGGCTGCGCGCCCTCAAGGCCATGGGGTTCAGCGACAGGCGCCTCAGCGACCTGTCGGGCACGGACGCCGCCGCCCACCGCGCGGCGCTGGATGTGCATCCCGTCTTCAAGCGCATCGACACCTGCGCGGCGGAGTTCGAGGCGAAGACGCCCTATATGTATTCGACCTATGAGGCGCCGATCTTTGGCGCGCCCGAATGTGAATCGCAGCCGACGGACCGGCGGAAGGTCGTCATCCTGGGCGGCGGGCCGAACCGCATCGGGCAGGGCATCGAGTTCGATTATTGCTGCTGCCACGCGGCCTTTGCGCTGGGCGAGGCGGGATATGAGACCATCATGGTCAACTGCAATCCGGAAACCGTTTCGACCGACTATGACACGTCCGACCGGCTCTATTTCGAGCCGCTGACGCCGGAAGACGTCCTCGAGATCCTGCGCGTCGAGCAGCTGAGCGGCACGCTTGAGGGCGTGATCGTGCAGTTCGGCGGCCAGACGCCGCTGAAGCTGGCGCCAGCGCTGGAGGCGGCGGGCATACCCATTTTAGGGACGTCGCCAGGCGCCATCGACGAGGCGGAGGACCGGGAACGCTTTGCCGCGCTCGTCAACCGGCTCGGTCTGAAGCAGCCGGCCAACGGTCTTGCCCGCAATCTCGAGGAGGCGCTCGCCGAGGCCGAAACCGTCGGCTATCCGGTGCTGCTGCGCCCCTCCAACGTGCTTGGCGGGCGCGGTATGGAGGTCGTCGACAGCCCGCGCCAGCTGGAAGCCTATATCCAGACCGCCGTCGATGTTTCGGAGGGGGCGCCCGTCCTGGTCGACCAATATCTGCGCGACGCCATCGAAGTCGACGTCGACGCGCTGGCGGACGGCGAGACCGTTCATGTCGCGGGCGTTCTGCAGCACATCGAGGAAGCGGGCGTGCATTCCGGCGACAGCGCCTGTTCGCTGCCGCCCTACAGCCTGCCGGACGAGATCATCGCGGAGATCGAGCGGCAGACGGAGGCGCTGGCAAAGGCGCTGAATGTACGCGGGCTGATGAACGTGCAGTTCGCGGTGAAGGACGGCGAGGTTTACCTGATCGAGGTCAACCCGCGCGCCAGCCGCACCGTGCCCTTCGTCGCCAAGGCCAAGGGGACGCCCATCGCGAAGATCGCCGCGCGCATCATGGCGGGGGAGACGCTTTCCAGTTTCGACATGCCGCCGCGCGCGACGCCGCATGTCGCCGTGAAGGAAGCCATTTTCCCCTTCGCGCGCTTCCCCGGCACCGATCCCGTGCTGGGCCCGGAAATGAAATCCACGGGCGAAGTCATGGGAATCGACATGGATTTCGCCACGGCCTTCGCAAAGTCGCAAATGGCGGTGAATACCGTGCTGCCGGATGCGGGCGCTGTGTTCGTGTCCGTGAAGGACAGCGACAAGCCGCACATCCTGAGCGCGGCGCGGCAGCTCGTCGATCTGGGCTTCTCTCTGGTCGCCACGGGCGGGACGGAGGCCTATCTGCGCGGGCAGGGATTGCCCGTCAGCCGGATCAACAAGGTGCTGGAGGGGTCGCCGCACATCGTCGATGCTATCAAGAACGGCGATATCGCGATGGTCTTCAACACCACCGAGGGCGCGCAGGCGCTGAAGGATTCGCAGTCCATCCGGGCCAGTGCCGTGTCGCAGAAGCTTCCCTATTACACGACGGCGGCGGCGAGCCGGGCCGGTGTGGAAGCCATTGCGGCGCTTCGTACACGTCCTCTTGAAGTTCGCTCTCTACAATCCTATTATCAGGCCCTCTAGGTTTTCCGACAGCTCAGCTAAATGGCCTGGCGAGGGTTTCGCCGGCAGCGGCTTCTGTCTTTTGTCATGAGGAAATAAGCCAATGGCAACGCTTGAAAAAATGCCAATGCTCCGAGAGGGGTACGATTCGATGCAGGCGCTGCTGACGCGGCTGAAATCGACGGACCGTCACGAAGTCGTGACCGCCATCGAGGAGGCGCGCGCCCACGGCGACCTGTCCGAGAATGCCGAATATCACGCCGCCAAGGAAAAGCAGGGCCAGATCGAGGCGCAGATCACCGACCTGGAGGACAAGATCAGCCGGGCGCAGATCATCGACCCGGCGGACCTGAGCGGCGACAGGATCGTGTTCGCGGCGACGGTGAAGCTGCTCGACGAAGACGACAAGCCCGTCACCTATCAGATCGTCGGTCCCTATGAGGCGGACGCGAAGGGTGGACGTATTTCCTACACCTCGCCGCTGGGCCGGGCGATGATCGGTCGCCGCGTCGGCGACGAGATCGAGGTCTCCACGCCTTCTGGCGAGAAATATTACGAAGTCGCCGGGATAGAGTTCAAATAGACCCGGTTCGACCCCGTCAGTCCGCACTGTGGCAGCAGGCGCCCGTCACTTCGGCGCTGGCTGCCATTTGCGGCGTCATTTTTCTTTTCGACCTGATTGATCCCGCTTTTGTCGGCATGAACCTGTCGCTGATCCCCGCCCGGCTGACGGGCGCGATCAGCGTTGCCGACGCGGTCGTTCCCGCAATCCTGACGCCCGTTACCATGCAGTTCGTCCACGCGGGCATCGGACATTTGTTCATCAACATGGTCATGCTGCTGTTCGTCGGCCGGTTTGTCGAGGGGCTGCTGGGCAGCGGGCGCTACCTTGCGCTCTATCTGGTCTGCGGCATTGCGGGCGCCCTCTTGGAAACGGTCATCACGCCGGAATCGCTGGTGCCGCATGTCGGCGCATCGGGGGCCATCTCAGGCATATTCGCCGCGCATGTCATGATCTTTGGCAATCGCGGCGATACCAGCGACCGCAATCGCGGCCTGAAGCTGGCGGCAGTCTGGATCGGATTGCAACTGATGACGGGCCTTGTTTTCAACAGCGGCGGGGCAGGCGGCGGTATCGCCATCTGGGCGCATGTCGGCGGGTTCCTCCTCGGTCTCGTCCTCGCCTTGCCGCTGGCAAGGGATGCCATTTCGTCGCGCTAGGTCCTGAGGAACAAGACCGCGGTCAGGCCGTTGTTTGATTAGAGATAATCACACGGAGAAACGACATGACCACCGCCCGCGATTTCAAGGCAGAATTCTGGAAACATCTTGATGACAGCCCCTTTGTGATGCTGTCCCTGCCAGCGGTGGACGGCGGCCATTCGCAGCCCATGTCGGTGCAGTTCGACGATGATTACCCGGACCAGCTCTATTTTTTCACATCGAGCGACAGCGGCTGGGTAAAGGGCCTGCGCGACACGAACCGCGCGCTTGTCAGTTATGTCGCCAAGGGACATGATTATTTTGGCAGCATCCACGGCATGATGACCATCGACAACGATCCGGCCAAGATCGACAAATTCTGGTCGCCAGTCGTTTCCGCATGGTTCGAGGGCGGACGTGAAGATCCCAAGGTGACGCTCCTCCGCATGGACCTTGGCCGCGCGGAGTTCTGGGAGGCCGGAACCGGATCCTTCCTGAAGGAGATGGCGTCGGCGATCTTCTCAGACACGGCGCATGAAGAAGCCAAGAAGCATCATATCGAGACGCGCTTCGCGGCATAAGCGGCGATTGAGCGAGTTTGCGGAAGGGCCGGTTTCGACCGGCCCTTTTCAGTTCAGCCCCAAAGCTCCGCCGTCGGCGGGAACACATCGCTGCCTTCGAATTGCAAGCCATGTTCGCGGTCCCGCGCCAGCAGGAGCGGTCCGTCCAGGTCTGCGAACTGGCCGTGGATTGCCGCGTAAAAGGCAGGTGCGATCCCCAGCGAGGTCGACAGCATGCACCCCGTCATCACGCCCATCCCCGCCGCTTTCGCGCCCGAAATCAGGCGCAGCGCCTCGGTAAGTCCGCCGGCCTTGTCGAGTTTCACGTTTATGAACTCGAAGCGGCCGAGGCAGGCGTCGAGGCTGGCCAGGTCATGCACGCTTTCGTCCGCGCAGAAGGGGATGGCGGCGCGCACATGCTCCATCTCCGCCTCACGTCCCGCGGGCAGCGGCTGCTCGATCAGCTCCACCCGGTGCAGTGCCAGCGCCGCCGTCATGCGTTCGATGTCGAGGCCGTCCCACGCTTCGTTGGCATCGACGATGATGCGCGCATCGGGCGCCCCACGCCGCACGGCATCGACCCTGTCCTCGTCGCCTTCGCCCGCCAGCTTGACCTTCAGCAGTTCCCGGCCAGCCGCCTTTCGCGCCGCGGCCTCCATCACTTCGGGCTCCGCGACGCTGATCGTATAGGCGGTCAGCAGCGGCGCGGGCTTCGGCAGGCCAATGCGTTCCCATACGCGCCTGCCGGTCAGTTTCGCCTCAAGATCCCACAATGCCGCGTCGAGCGCATTGCGTGCCGCCCCGGCGGGCATCGCCGTCAGCAACGCCTCGCGCGAGACCGATCCGGCGACAGCATCGGTCATGGCGAACAGGTCCGCCGCGACGCTTTCCGCCGTCTCGCCGCGATAGTAGATGGCGGTCGCCTCTCCGCGCCCGCGAATGTTTCCGACGGTGATTTCGGCAACGACAACATCGACATGCGTTTTTGCACCGCGCGAAATCGTGAATGCGCCCTCGGTCGGAAAGCGCTCTATGCGGACGGACAGGATCGGCTGGCTCATAAGCGATCCTTTAACCAACTCATTTTTATATGCGAGACATGACCGATCTTTGGGAGAAGCCTGTCGATCCGGAGGCGGATGCCGATGTGGAGGGCCGCCGCCAGACCCGCGCGCGCAGTCGCCATCTGGTCGGGCTGAAGATGGCGGACGGCCGCGTTTGCAACGGCCTTCTTCTCGACATATCGCTTATCGGCGCGCGCGTGGAATCGTCGGCGCCGCTGACGGTCGGGGACAGCCTTATTTTTTCCAGTGTCCGCATGGGCGAGCGCCCCGCCGAAGTCGTCTGGTCGGAGGGAAAGCAGGTCGGCCTTCGCTTTCTGGACAAGATGGCCGCGCAGGCCGTTACGCGCAGGCGCAATCCGGCCTGCTGATCCGCTCGCTTCGCCGGGAAGGCAATTGTGACCGGCCCTGCCTTTCGCTAGAGCGCCAGTTTGCAGATGGCGCATGAATGGCGCCGACAAACGAGAAGGCGGGGCCATTATCTACAGCATGAGGATTTGCACGCGGATATTGCTTGCGGCGACGCTGCTGCCTGCGGGCCCGGTGCTGGCGCAGGCCGCGCTTCCCGCGGCGAGCGGCGAACCGCTGTCCGTCAGTGCAGAGACCGACCCGCTTCTGACGCTGACGCGGCGTGCCGAGACGCCGGACGATTTTCGCGCGGCCATCGCCGCCGCCGTTGCGCGCAATCCGGGCGTCGCCGAAGCCGAAGCGTATCTGGACGAAGCCCGTGCGCGCCGGCGCGAGGCGCAAATGGGGCTGGTTCCCGACCTTGAGATCGGATTTTCCGCCCGTCAGAGCGTCGCCCGCAATTTTTCGAACGATCCCGACAATCTGATCGAGCGGTCGCGGTCGCGCGGGCGGGCGGACGCGACGTTCAGCCTGCAACAGCCGATCCTCGATTTCGGCGCGACCTCCGCACGCATCGTCGCCGCCGGTCACCGGCTGCGCGCAGCCGCATGGGAAATCGACGTTTCGGCGGAACGCACCGCGCTCGCCGCCATCGCCGCCTGGTACGATGTCTTCGCCTATCGTGCGCTGGTCGAGCTGGCGGAGAGCTTTCTGGAAAGCCAGACCGAATTTCGCGCGTCGGTCGCCGCGCGCATCGCCAGCGGGGTCAACGCGGAAGGCGACCTGGCCCGCGCCGATAGCAGCATCGCCGTCACGGGAGCGAACCTGGCGCGGTACCAGCGTCTCGCCGCCGGGGCAGAGGCGCGTTACAGCCAGCTGATCGGCACGCCGCCGCGTGTCGGGACCATGCGCGCCCCGCGCCCCGACCTTCCCGCCATCACGCAGCAAATGGCCGAATATCTGGGGCGCAGCACGCCGCAGGTCGAGGTGGCCCGCGCGACGGCCCGCGCCGCCTATGACGAGAGCCGCGCGGCGAAGGCTGACCGGCTTCCCCGGGTGACGGCAGGTGTGGAAGGCGGACGCTATGGTCTCTTCGACAATGATATCGGCTCCGATTATGATGTGCGGGGCACGGTCAACGTGAGCCAGCGGTTCTTTTCCGGCAGTTTTGCCCGCGCCGACGCGGAAAAGGCCCGCGCCGCCGCCACGCGCGCGCGCGCCGATGCGACCGAGGAAGAGTCCGCGCGCGATGCCGCCATCGCCTGGGCCGATGTCGAGGCGCTGGAGGCGCAGGTCGATGCCCTGCAGGACAATTACATCGCCAGCCGTCAGACCCGCGATGTGCTTGCGGAGCGTTTCCGCGTCTCGCGCGGGACGTTGTTCGATGTCCTTCAGGCGGAGGACGCCTATTTCGCCGTCGCCGGAAGTTACGTGCAGGCGGTTACCGAACGCGATGCGGCGCGCTATGTGCTGCTGGCGCGGACCGGCCGCCTGCTCGATGCGCTAGGCATCGACGCACGCGGAAAACAGGATGCGCGCGCCGAAGGGGACGCCAGATGAGCCGCGATATGGATTTCCGGGGGAAGGCCCCGCGCTTCGCCGAGTGGCTGATGCAGCCCATGCGCCAGAACCGCCCCGTTTACATGCGGGTCGCGCTCGCCGCCCTCTTCATCAACCTGTTCGCGCTCGCTTCCAGCCTGTTCACCATGGTCGTCTATGACCGTGTCGTCCCCAACAACGCAGTCGATTCCCTGATCGCGCTTTCCATTGGGCTCGGCATTGTCATCATCTTTGATTTCATCCTGAAACTGCTGAGAAGCTATTTCACCGACCTGGCCGGGGCAAGCATCGACCGCGACATTGGCGGGCGCGTGTTCCAGCAGCTGCTAAGCGTGCGTCTGGACGCCAAACGCGGCTCGACGGGCGCGCTGGCCGGCCTGATGCGCGAACTGGAAACGCTGCGGGATTTCTTCGCCAGCGCGACCGTGACGGCAATCGTGGATGTTCCCTTCATTTTCCTGACTCTGGCGGTCATCGCCGTCATCGGCGGTCCCGTCGTTCTGGTCCCTGCCGCGATGGTGCCGATTGTCATTCTGGCCGGATACCTGACGCATCCCGCCATGGACCGTCTGAGCGCGAAGGGCATGGGGCAGGGCCTTCTGAAGCAGACCGTGCTCGTGGAAACCATCGGCGGGCTTGAGACGGTGAAGACCGCAGGGGCGGGAAATCTGCTGACACAGCGCTGGGTCGCGGCGATCGACGATCATGCCGCCACCAGCCTGCGCCTGCGCCTGCTCGGCAATATCGGCATCACCATATCGCAGTCGGCGCAGATGATCAGCTATGCGGGCGTGGTCATCGTCGGCGTCGGCATGATCGCCAGCCGCGACCTTTCGATGGGCGGCCTGATCGCCTGTTCCATTCTGGCGGGCCGCGCGGTTGCGCCGCTGGGCCAGATCGCCAACCTGCTGTCACGCCTGACGACGACGCGGGCCGCCTATCGCCAGATCAATGGCCTGATGGACACCCCGCGCGAGGGCCCGGCGGGCCAGCCGCTGAAACTGGCGGCGACGAAGGGCGAGGTCGAATTTCGCAATGTCAGCTTCAAGTATCCCGGCGCATCGGAAAAGGCACTGGACGGCCTCAACTTCACGATCCGCGCCGGTGAACATGTCGCTGTGCTTGGCCGTGTCGGGTCCGGCAAGTCGACCATCGCCCGCCTGATGCTGGGCCTCTATGAGCCGGAGGAGGGCACCGTCCTTCTCGACGGGATCGACGTGCGCCAGCTCGACCCCGCGACGCTCAGGCAGCGGATCGGGACGACGATGCAGGAAACCGTATTGCTGTCCGGCACGGTGCGCGAAAACATCATATTGGGCCGCGATCATATTTCCGACGAGGAGATGCTGCGCGCGGCGGAACTGGCCGGGACGCACGGGTTCATGCAGCATGTCACCGACGGTTATGACCGCAAGCTGGCGGACCGCGGCGAGGGACTGTCGGGCGGCCAGCGCCAGTCGATCGCGCTCGCCCGTGCGCTTGCCGGGACGCCGCAGGTGCTGCTGCTCGATGAGCCTTCGAGCCAGATGGATGCGCAGACGGAGGGACAGGTCCTTTCCAATCTAGAGGGCGAACTGGCGGGCAAGACCACGATCGTCATCACCCACCGTCCGCCTTTCCTGAAACTGGTCGATCGCATCATCCTGATGGACAAGGGCAAGGTCGTCGCCGACGGGCCGAAGACCCAGGTCATGGCCATGCTGCAGAAACAGTCGGGCGGCGCGCCAACCGGTCCCGCCACGTCCGCGAAACGGCCGGCGATCGATGAAAGCGGACTGGTGAAGAGCGGCATCAAGGCGGAGATAAAGAGCTGATGGCCGAGCGTATCGAAGACCGGCTGGCGCATATCGAGCCCAAGAAGGCCGCCAACTGGCTGCTGTTCCTGATCGCCGCCGTCGTGGTCATCTTCATCATCTGGGCAGCGCTGACCGACCTTGATGTCAGTGTGCGCGGGCAGGGGCGCGTCGTGCCGTCTTCGCAGCTGCAGGTCGTCTCCAATCTGGAAGGCGGGATCATCGACCGCATTCTGGTGAAAGCGGGCGACGTGGTCGCACAGGGCGACCCGCTGATGGAGCTGGACCGCACGGAAACCACCAGCGATTTCGGTTCCAACCGCGCTTCCGCGGACGCGCTGATCGCCAAGATTTCCCGGCTTGAGGCCGAAGTCGCCGGACGCCAGCCGAATTTCCCCGGCGGCGGAGAAGGGCCCATGCGCGAACAGGTCGAGATCGAGCGTTCGCTTTACGCCAGCCGCATGGCCGATCTCGCCAGCCTGACCAACGCCGCCGCCGCCCGCGTCAACCAGGCCGAACGCAGCGTCGCTGAGGCAGAAGCCGCGCTTCGCGCGCGGGAGAGCGCCGCCGAAGCGGCCCGGCGCGAACTCGACATCCTGCGTCCACTGGTGGAGCGCGGGATCGAACCGCGCCTGTCGCTGATCCAGGCGGAAAGCCGTGCATCGGTTGCGCAGTCCGATGTCGCCGCGGCGTCCGCGGGCGTAACGCGCGCGCAGGCTTCCGTTGTGGAGGCGCGCGCCAGCCTGAATCAACAGCGACAGGACTGGCGGGCGCGGGCAGCCGGCGAACTTGCCGCCGCCCAGTCCGACCTGGCCGCCCGCCGGATGACGATGCCCGCCCTGCAGGGACGCGTCGATCGCACCACGGTGCGCGCACCGCTGTCCGGCAAGGTCAACCGCGTCCTGAAGACCACCGTTGGCGGTTCCGTCTCTCCGGGCGAACCACTGGTGGAGATGGTTCCATCCGACGAGGCGCTGATCGTCATGGCGAACATCCTGCCGAAGGATATTGGCTGGATCGCCATCGGCCAGCGCGCCAAGGTCAACATCACGGCCTATGACCCCACCGTCTATGGCGGCCTGGACGGCGAAGTCATCACCATCAGTCCCGATGCCACCGTCAACGAGCGGACGGGCGAGAGCTTCTACGAAGTGCGCGTGCGGACAGAGGCGGAAGCGATTACCGATAAGGCGGGACGCCAGCTGCCCATCGGCCCGGGCATGGCGGCGGACGTGAGCCTGCTGGGCGAAAAACGCAGCATATTGAGCTATATCCTGCGGCCGATCACGCGGCTGCAACAGCGCGCCTTCCGCGAATAGCGATGGAGAGGGTGCAGCGCTGCGCGCCCGGCCGGCCATGACTGCCATCCTGATCCCCGCGCGGTTCGCGTCCACCCGCTTTCCCGGCAAGCCGCTCGCGATGCTGCGCGGCGCGGACGGCACGGCGAAGCCGCTCATTCAGCGCAGCTGGGAAGCGGCGCGCGCGGCGGGGCCGTGCCATGTCCTGACCGATGACGAGCGCATCGCGGACGCGGCGCGAAGCTTTGGCGCGGATGTCATCATGACGCCGGCGGCCTGCGCGAACGGAACGGAGCGCTGCGCCGCCGCGCTCGATGCCCTGCCGAAGGCGGAGATCATCGTGAACCTGCAGGGCGATTCCCCGCTCATTCCGCCCGGCATCATTGCCGCGCTCGCGGCGCATATGGAGGCCAATCCGGAGGCGGATGTTGCAACGCCCGCGTTCGTCGCTGGCCCGGACGTCCGTGCACGGCTGATCGCGGATGCCGCCGCTGGGCGCGTCGGCGGCACCAGCGTCGTCACCGACGCGAAAAACCGCGCGATGTACTTTTCAAAACGGCTGCTCCCCTACGGCGTCGAGCATGATCCGGATCTGCCGCTGCGCCTGCACCTTGGCATCTATGCCTATCGCCGCGCGGCGCTTTCCGCCTATCCCGGCCTGCCTGTTGGCGATCTCGAAGTCGCGGAAGGCCTTGAACAATTGCGTTTCCTTCAGGCCGGGTTCAGTGTCGATATAGTGGAAGTGCCGCCGGTCGACGACTTCTGGGAAGTCAACAATCCTGAAGACGTCGCCATTGTGGAGGCGGCGCTGGCAGATAGAGGACAGGTCTGATGCAGTTATGCGGCACGTCCGTCGGTCTTGATCAGCCCCTGTTCCTGATTTCCGGCCCCTGTGTCATCGAGAGCGAAACCGCCTGTCTGCACATCGCCGAACGGCTGGCGGACATCGCGGACCGGCACCGGATTCTGGTGATTTTCAAGGCCAGTTTCGACAAGGCCAACCGCACGGCGCACAGCTCCTATCGCGGCCCCGGACTGGACGACGGCCTTGCGATCCTGGACCGGGTCCGGAGCGCGACGGGCCTTCCCATTCTGACCGACGTTCATGAAGCCGCGCAGGTCCCCGTCGCCGCCGAGATCGTCGATGTCCTGCAAATTCCCGCCTTCCTGTCGCGCCAGACCGACCTGGTCGCCGCCGCCGCCGCGTCCGGCAGGCCGGTCAATATCAAGAAGGCGCAGTTCATGGCGCCCGCCGACACCATCCCGCTTGTGGAAAAGGCGCGCGCCGCGGGCGGCGCGGACGTGCCCATCATGCTGTGCGAACGCGGCTCCGCCTTTGGCTACAACAATCTTGTCGTCGACATGACCGGCATTGCGAAAATGCGGGAGACGGGATGCCCCATCGTCTTTGATGCGACGCACAGCGCGCAGCTGCCGGGCGGGCAGGGCAGCAGCAGCGGCGGCGACCGGAACGCCGTTCCGGTGCTTGCCCGCGCCGCCGTGGCCGTGGGCATCAGCGGGCTGTTCATGGAAACCCATCCCGACCCTGATAGCGCGCTCTCCGACGGTCCGAACAGCTGGCCGCTGGACCGGCTGGACGGGCTTCTGGAACGTCTGATCGACCTCGACCGCAGCATCAAATCCCGGCCGTTCGAGGAACGTCTTTAGGCGGCCTGCAATTGCAGATGCCGCTCAATGGCGTCGTCGACACTGTCGAACATCGTCAGCCTGCCATTTTCGATGACTGCCCCGGTCCGGCAATAGGTCCGAAGCGTTGCCGGATCGTGGCTGACCATGATCAGCGTCCGGTTTTCCGCCCGTTCCGTGAGCGCCGCATGACTGCGCTCCCGAAAGCGCGCGTCCCCCGCCGCCGTGATCTCGTCCACCAGATAGCAGTCGAAGTCGATGGCGAGGCTGATGCCAAAGGCGAGCCGCGCCGTCATGCCCGCCGAATAGGTCCGTACCGGTTGCCGCAGGAAATCCCCGAGCTCCGCGAAGTCCTCGACAAAACGGATGAGCGATACCGGATCGCGGCCATAGATGCGCGCCACGAAGCGCGCATTGTCCGCGCCCGTCAGGCTGGACTGGAAGCACGAGCCGTAGCCGAGCGGCCAGCTGACCGTCATGCCGCGCGAAATCCGCCCTGCCGTCGGCTGCTCGACACCGCCGATCAGCCGCATGAGGGTTGATTTTCCCGCGCCGTTCGCACCGCAGATGCCGATGGCGTCGCCCGGCGCGACGACCATATCCACATCTGACAGCACGGGCTTCGTAAAGCCTTTCAGCCGATAGCTTTTGGAGACCTTGTCTAGGCGAATCATGGGGCCCAGCCTATGCGCGGGTCATGGCGAACACCATCATTTCACGCCTTCCCATCCTGTTTTCAGGTGCGCTTGTGCTTTCTGCCTGCGCGTCGCTGCCCACGAGCGGGCCGACGGCCAGCCAGGTGCTGGACGAGGAGCGGGATGCCGCGGCCGCCATCGGCTACCGCTATGTCGATGTGGCGGCGGGCACGATACCGCCGCCGCCAGAGGGTCAGTCCGGCCGCCTGTCGGCTTTGCCCGCCGCCGGGCCCGTCAATGGCAGCATCGGCCCCGGCGACATGCTGGACATCACGCTCTACGAGGTCGGCAGCGCCCTGTTTTCAGGACCGCCCGCTGTCGGCGGCAGTGCCTTCGATCCGTCTGCCCGGTCACGTGTTCTTTCCGGTATCGAAGTCCAGCCGACCGGTGACATCGACCTGCCCTTCGCTGGCAGGGTCAATGTCGCGGGCCTGAGCCGCGCCGAGGCCGCCGCCCGCATCGAGCGCGCCTATCGCGGCCTTAGCCAGCAGCCACAGGCGCAGGTCGCCGTCACGCGCGACCTCAACAACATGGTGGTGTTTTCCGGCGCCATTGGCCGCCAGGGCCGCTTTTCCCTTTCGCCAAAGCCGGAAACGCTCAGCGAAGCCATCGCGCTTTCCGGCGGACCAAGCGCGCCCCCGCAGGACATCCAGCTGCGGGTCTCTCGCGGCGGCGAGAGCATCGAACTGCCGCTTGCCGCCCTCATCAGCGGTAGCGATGACGATATCGCGCTCCAGCCCGGCGACCGTATCGAACTCATCCCCTCGCGCCGTTCCGTCACTGCCTTTGGCGCCATGAACAGCGTCCGCGAAATCCCCTTTGAAACGCGGCGTCTGACCCTTGCGGAGGCGATCGCGCGCGCGGGCGGTCCTGCGGAAAATCTCGCCGACCCCAGTGCCGTTTTCGTGTTTCGCGATACGCCGGATCAGCCGACCATTTACCGTGTCGATCTGCTGCGTCCGTCCGGATATTTCCTCGCCCAGCGATTCCAGATGCAGGACAAGGATCTGATCTATGTCGCCAACAGTGCCGCGAACCAGCCCACCAAGCTTGTCGACATCGTGAACCGGCTGTTCACGCCGGTATTCACCGTGCGCGAAATTACCCGCTGACGCTCTTGCCCTCCGCATAGCTTTGCGTGCCGCGCGT
This sequence comes from uncultured Alphaproteobacteria bacterium, assembly GCA_963710205.1. GTDB lineage: Bacteria > Pseudomonadota > Alphaproteobacteria > Sphingomonadales > Sphingomonadaceae > Pacificimonas. The sequence goes on from CAVPZG010000005.1 coordinate 250,581, forward strand.
GAGGACTTCGTCGTCGGGGAGGATCGTCGTCACCGGCAGGTCGTCCAGCGCCTCCAGTTCCCTGTAAAGCGGCGCGAAGTCCGTTTCCTGCGTTTCCTTCAGCAGCCCCTCGAAATCGTCGATAACGAAATAGGTCTGCTGATAGTCGTCGATGCGATATTCCGTCCGCATCGTTCGCTTCAGGTCAAAGCCAATGCGGTTGGGGCTGTCCGAATCGAGCGCGAACCGGCTTTCGCCGTGGCTGGATACAATTCCAGCGCCATAGATGCGCAGGTCGCCATCCTCCCGGATCAGGCCGAATTCGACTGTGTACCAGTAAAGGCGAGCAAGCTTGTGGATTGCGCCGAACTGGAGGCTTCTGAGGCCGCCCTCGCCATATGCCTGCATGTAATCCGCAAACACCGGGTCGGCGAGCAGCGGCACATGACCGAACACGTCGTGAAACACATCGGGTTCCTGCAAATAGTCGAGCTGGTCCGCGCGGCGGATGAAATTGCCCGCGGGGAAGCGGCGGTTGGCCAGATGGTCGAAAAACACGTCGTCCGGAACCAGTCCCGGAACGGCCACGACCGACCAGCCCGTCGCCTTCCCCAGCTTGTCGGACAGTTCCTCGAAATTGGGAATACCGGGGCGCGAGAGGTGGAGGACGTCGAGCCCGTCCAGAAACGGCTTTGCCGCCCGTCCCGGCAATTGTTTCGACTGACGTGCGAAGAGCGTGTCCCAGACGCCGTGCTCCTCAGCTGTGAATCGCTCCCAGTCCTGCGGAACAGTCCAGTCGGCGGCGGCGTCTTCGGGGCGGGTAAGGGTGGGGGATCCTGTTGCCATGCGCCCTAACTAGCAGGGATCGGAGATGGTTTCGAGTGCAACGAAAAATATTCTCATCCCCGCGCCTGTTCATGGTGGCGGATCACTTCCGCAACGATGAAGCGCAGGAATTTCTCTGAAAACTCCGGGTCCAGATTGGCGCTCTCCGCAAGCGCGCGCAACCGCGCGATCTGCGCTTCCTCACGCGACGGGTCGGCAGGCGGCAGTCCCTCCGCCGCCTTGTACTGGCCAACGGCCTTTGTGATGCGGAACCGTTCCGCGAGCATATGGACCAGCGCCGCATCGATATTGTCGATGCTGGAGCGGAATTGCGACAGGCGGGCGGATTGCTCTGGAGTCATGGCGTCGGACATATCCTCTCATTTGCGGCCAAATGTGACAGTGACAAGCCCCCGCGCGCACGGCAGACGGACGCAAAGCGCATAGAAAGCGAGTGTCCGTACCGATGACCGCCACCATCCATCAGATGCCAAATGCGGAAAAACCGCCGTCCATCGAGCCGATGATGCAACTGGTCGCGCCGGAAATGAACGGCGTCAACGAAATCATCCTGACGCGGATGCAGTCCGATGTTTCCGTCATTCCCGCGCTGGCCGGGCATCTGATCTCAGGCGGCGGCAAGCGGCTGCGGCCGATGCTGACGCTCGCCAGTGCCCGCCTGGTGGGTTATGAGGGCGCGCGCCATCACAAGCTGGCCGCCGCCGTCGAGTTCATCCACACCGCAACGCTTCTGCATGACGATGTCGTCGATGGATCCGGACAGCGGCGCGGGAAAAAGGCAGCGAACCTGATCTGGGGCAACGAGGCGACGGTCCTTGTCGGGGATTTTCTGTTCAGCCGCGCCTTTGAACTGATGGTCGAGGATGGCAGCCTGCGCGTTCTCAAGATCCTCTCCGCCGCCAGTGCCGTCATCGCGCAGGGCGAGGTCGACCAGCTGCAGACGCAGCGCCGCATCGACACGACGGAGGACCGATATCTGGGCGTGATCACGGCCAAGACTGCGGTCCTGTTCGCGGCTGCCTGCCAGATCGCCGGGGTGGTCGCGGAATCGCCCGAAAGTGCCATCGAGTCGCTGGAAAGCTATGGCCGCAACCTCGGCATCGCCTTTCAGCTGGTCGACGACGCCATCGACTATGGCGGCGACGCGGACACGATGGGCAAGGACGCGGGCGACGATTTCCGCGAGGGAAAACTGACCCTTCCCGTCATCCTTGCCTACAAGCGCGGCAATGCTGATGCGCGCGCCTTTTGGAAGAACGCCATCGAGAATGGCAGGACGTCGGAAGCCGATTTTACGGAAGCCTGCCAGCGCATGGCGGATATTGGCGCGATCGACGACACGCTGGAGCGGGCGCGGCATTACGGCCGGCTGGCGCTGGACGCCATTGCCGACTTTCCCGGAGGCGCCGCGAAGGATGCGCTGTCGGAGACGGTACGCTTTGCCATTGCGCGGGCCTATTGACCTGTACGCCGTTCGGGGGCACTTCGCGCACCATGACCGCCCGAATCTACCAGCGCGCCATGAGCGCCATGCAGTCCGGCAAGGCCCGCGCCGACGAGTGGGTCCTGGAATATGCGCCGGCGTCCCGCCAGGACCACGATCCGCTGACCGGCTGGGTTGGCTCAAGCGACACGAAGCGCCAGCTGCGCCTGCGTTTCGATAGCCAGGATGAGGCGGTTGCCTATGCGACGCGAAAAGGCCTTGATTACAATGTCGAGACTCCCCGCGTTCATCGGCTGAAACTACAGGCCTATTCCGATAATTTTCGTTAGTCGGCGGACCCCTGCCGGAGAGATTGACTAGGGTGCGGATTCCGCGCCCATCTCCTATCCTCATCCCGCCGTGCGCAGGAATGAGGATAGGGATAGCGTCCAATGCATAAACTCAGCGCGACCGAACAACTGGAACAATCCTTCGGCTTCATGCCCGACCTGGTTCGCGACCATGCGAAGCGCCAGCCCGGCAAGATCGCTGTTCAGATGGACGACCGCGCGCTGACCTGGGCCGCTTTCGACGCCATGGTTGACCGCGCGGCGGCCGCGCTGCAGCGAGACGGTGTCAAAGTCGGCGAGAATGTGTCCATCTGCGCCGGAACCAGCGTGGATTACGCCATTCTTTATATCGGCACGTTGAGGGCGGGGGCTGCCGTCGCGCCCATCGCGCCCAGCGTCACGGGCGAACAGATGGCCGCGATGATCGCCGATTCCGGGGCGCGCCATGCCTTTCTGGATGCCGCCACGCGTGAAACGCTTGGCGATCACGCAGATCGCCTCAGCGCGCAGATCATCGCCCTGGACGATAGCGATATCGGCCAGCACTGGACCGGTTGGCTAGCGTCGGAAGGTAGCGCCCCCAGCGCCGTCACCATTGAGCCTGACGGGCCGTTCAACGTCATCTATTCGTCCGGCACGACCGGCGTGCCCAAGGGTATCGTTCATTCCAACCTGATGCGCTGGCGGCAGATCGCGGGGACGGGCAAGGTCGGCTACGATCAGGCCGTCATCATCAATTCGACGCCGCTCTACTCGAATACAACGCTCGTGACCTTTCTGCCAACGCTTGCCTGGGGCGGAACAGTCGTTCTGATGAAGAAATTCGACGCACGCGGATTCCTGGAACTGGCGGAACGGGTGAAGGCCACGCACGCCATGCTGGTCCCGGTCCAGTATAGCCGCATCATGGCCGATCCGGAGTTCGACCGCTTCGACTTAAGCGCCTTTCGGTACAAGACCTGTACCAGCGCGCCGTTTTCGGCCGCGCTCAAGCGCGATGTGCTCGACCGTTGGCCGGGCAAGCTGGTGGAATATTACGGCCTGACCGAAGGCGGCTGTTCCTTCGCGCTTGTCGCCGATGAATATCCCGACAAGCTGCATACCGTCGGCCGTCCATTGCCGGGCCATGAGGCAAAGCTGATCGACGAGGAGGGCAGGGAAGCCGCGCCCGGAGAAGCGGGCGAAATCGTCGGGCGTTCCGGCACCATGATGAACGGCTATCTGAACCGCGACGACAAGACGTCGGAGATGCTGTGGCATGATGAAAATGGCGATGTCTGGTTCCGCCAGGGCGACATCGGCCGCTTTGACGAGGACGGGTTCCTGATCCTGACCGACCGGAAGAAGGACATGATCATATCCGGCGGTTTCAACATCTTTCCGTCCGATATCGAGGCGGTATCCAAAACCTGTCCAGGCGTCGAGGACGTGTCGGTGGTGGGCGTTCCGTCCGAACAATGGGGCGAAACGCCCGTCGCCTTCGCTGTCGGTTCCGCCACCCCGGAGGAAATCAAATCCTGGACGAACGCGCGCGTCGGAAAGACACAGCGCCTGTCCGATGTGGTCATGGTGGACGAACTGCCACGCAGCGCCATAGGCAAGGTGCTGAAGCGGGAGCTGAGGGACCGCTATCCGGCTAGCTGAGCAGCTGCCAGATGATGCCGCCAATGCAGGCAATCAGCACGCCAAGCGACGAAAATGTCGCGATCATGAATCCGGGAGCACGTTTCTCGGACTGCTTCACATATCCCGTCTGATACATATAGCGCCCGACAGCGAAAATCACCGCATAGAGACCGCCAAAGACGTCACCGAACAGCATTGCGAAGATCAGGACCAGCGGCAGGAACATGACCAGCCCCTCCACCATGTTCTGATGCGCCCGATATGCCCTTTCGAATTCCGGATCGCCCGTCACGGCAGGCGCCTTCACCCCATGCTTGCCACGCATTCTGCCAACGGCCACGATTGCAAGTGCGTAAACGATCAAGACCAGGCAGACGCCCAGTGCGGTCAGTGGATAGGTGATGCTGAACATAAGTCGCCCTGTTCTTTGAGTCTGGCTCAGACCTTAAGGGCTATCCTGCGGAATGGAAGTGGTCATAGACCTTCCGCGCTACCGTTTTCGATATGCCCGGTGCATCCAGCAGCGCCTCCAACGCTGCGCCGCGCACTGCCTTCGCGGTCCCGAAATGCATGAGAAGGGCGCGCTTCCGGGCGGGTCCGATACCGGCAATCTCGTCAAGCGGATTGGCCCTGATATCCTTCGAGCGTTTCGCCCGGTGCGCGCCGATGGCGAACCGGTGCGCCTCGTCGCGCAGCCGCTGCAGAAAGAACAGGACGGGATCGTTGACAGGCAGCGTCAACTCGCGACCGTCCTGCAGATGAAAGGTCTCGCGTCCGGCATTGCGGTCCGGCCCCTTGGCGACGCCAACCATTGGGACGTCGCCGACATTCAGTTCATCGGCGATCTCCTGCGCCGCTGACAGCTGCCCCTTGCCGCCATCAATCAGCAACAGGCCGGGCCACATGCCCTTCGTTTTGTCGGGGTCTTCCTTTGCCAGCCGCCCCAGCCGCCGCCTGAGGACATGTTTCATCATGCCGAAATCGTCGCCTGGTGCGATAGTCGCATCCTTGATGTTGAACTTCCGGTAGGCGTTCTTCTGGAAGCCGTCGGGTCCGCTGACGATCATGGCGCCGCCGGCATTCGTGCCCTGAATATGTGAATTGTCATACACCTCGATACGCTGTGGCGGTTCATCGAGTTCAAACAGTTCAGCCACCTGCCGCAACAGCTTCGCCTGCGTGGTCAATTCGGCCAGCCGCCGGTCCAGCGCCTCGATGGCATTCCGTTCCGCCTGCGCCACCAGGCGTTTCAGCGCCCCGCGCTTCGGGGCCTTCAGCACGACCTTGCGCGCCGCGCGCTCGTCCAGCGCTTCAGCGATCAGATCCCCTTCGATCAGCTCACGATCGATCAGGATTTCCGGCGGAACCGGCATATCCTCGTAGAATTGCATCAGGAAACTCGACAGGACCTCGTCCAGATCCTCACCCGACACATTTTTCGGGAAGAAGGCGCGATGCCCCCAGTTCTGCCCGCCGCGAATGAAAAAGGCCTGAATGCAGACCTGATTCGCCTTTGCCGCCAGCGCGATGACATCGGCATCCCGCGCGCCCTCCGCGGTCCCCGCCTGGCCCTGAATGAAGGTCAGTGCGCGCAGCCGGTCGCGATAAATGGCCGCCAGTTCATAATCCTGAGCTTCGGCAGCGGCGCTCATCGATTCGCCCAGCTTGCGCTGCACCTTCTGGCTCTTGCCGTCGAGAAAGTCTTTCGTATCGGCGACCAGCTCGGCATAGCCCGGCGCATCGACCTTTCCCACGCAGGGTGCGGAACAGCGGCGGATTTGATATAGCAGGCAGGGTCGCGAACGGTTGTTCATATAGCTGTCGGAACAGCTTCTTAGCAGGAAAACCTTTTGCAGCGCATTAAGCGTGCGGTTCACCGAGCCGGCGCTGGCGAAGGGGCCGAAATAGATGCCCTTGCCCCGCCGTGCCCCGCGATGTTTGCGGATTTGCGGAAACTCATGGTCCTCGCGCAGGAAGATAAAGGGAAAACTCTTGTCGTCACGCAGCAGCACATTGAATGCGGGCCGAAACCGCTTGATCAGCTGCGCCTCCAGCAGCAGGGCCTCCGCCTCGGTCGTGGTCGTGACGATGGTCATCTCGCGCGTGAGCGACACCATGCGCTGCAACCGCTTCGGCAGCCGCGCGACCTGCGTGTAATTGGTCACCCGCGCGCGCAGCGATCTTGCCTTGCCGACGTAGAGCACGGTCCCCGCCGCATCCTGCATCCGGTAGACGCCAGGCCGCGCAGGCAATGTTTTCAGTACGTTACGAATGGCGGCTACGCCAGTGTCTAAATCCGGCTTTTCCGTTCCGCGCACGGTATAGGCGGATTGCTCCTCCGAAAAGCGGTCGTCATGTGAACCTGTCGCCATGGCGGTCGATGTAAGGTGGCTTTACCGCCAAGCCAACGGACGGCATGAACGCTCCCCATGAAAACGACACTTCAGCTGCAGGTCCGCGACATCGACCTGATGGTCCTGACCGGCATCTATTCCGAGGAGACGCACCTGCCGCAGCTGCTGCGCGTATCCGTGACCTGCGATCTCGCCGCGCCCGCGCATTTTCCGCCCGATGCCAAGCTGACCGAATCAAAAAACTATATGGATCTGAAAGATGCGATCCTGAACAGCTGTCCGGAGGGCCAGCACTATGTGCTGGTGGAGGCGGTGGCCGACGCGATTATCGACCGGCTGTTCGCGGACGAACGTGTCCTCCACGTCAATATTCACATCATCAAGACCGCGCTGACGGAGAAGAACGAAAGCATCGGCATCGAACGCAGCCGCACAAGATGAATCTGGCCCTGGTCACCGGCGGAACGCAGCGTCTGGGTGCGGCCATCGCGGCGCGTCTGGCCGAGGACGGCTGGGCACTCGCGCTGCACTATCACACGCAGGAGACGCTGGACGATGATCTGGCCCATGCGCTGGCGTTCAGCGGCGTGCGCTATGAACGCTTCGCCGCCGACCTGTCGCAACCGAACGCGCCGGAAGAGCTGTTCGCGGCCATAGAGGCGCGTTTCAGGACACCGGTCACGGCGCTCGTCAACAGCGCCTCGCTGTTCGGCGGCGACACGCTGGCCGACACGGATGCCGAGGCCTTGATGAGCCATTATGCAGTGAACGCCGCCGCCCCGGCGCTTCTTGCGAAGGCGTTCGCCGCGCGGCTTCCGGCGGAAGGGCAGGGCGTCATCGTCAACCTGCTCGACCAGCGTCTCGCGCAGCCGCACGGCGACAATCTCGCCTACACGATGTCCAAATACGCATTGGCCGGGCTGACGGAAATCCTGGCGCGCAGCCTTGCCCCGTCCATCCGCGTCAATGCGGTCGCGCCCGGTCTGACGCTGCCGACGGAAAGCTACACGGAAGACCATATGGCCGCCGCGACCGCCGCCATGCCGCTCGGCCTGTTACCCGAACCGCATGACATCGCGGATGCCGCGGCGTTTCTGATCGCCTCCCCCGCCATCACCGGACAGACCATCCATGTCGATGCCGGCGCACGGCATGTCAGCTTCGGCCGCGACTTCGACCGTCTCTAGTCAGAAATTCCGGTCGCAGGTTCCGAGTGAAGCGCGCACGATGGCATAGTCCTGTGCAAGCGCGGCGGCATTGTCACGCGACTGATCCTGCAGAACATCCTGTGGCAGCGCGTCCGGCAACTCACATGCGAGCATCAGGGCGACCAGCGACCCCTTCGCGGGCGGGGCGGCACTGGCATCAATGACGTCGCCTGTCGCCACCGCGTAGCGCGGCGTCTCTCCGGGACGGTTCAATACCACCAGCGACATCGGCCGTCCGGATTCGGTCTCGACGAAAATCTGGCTTTCCGATTCTCCTGGCAGGGAGCCCGGCACATGAAATCCCGAGACAATCCGCGTGGGCTTCAGCGCCGCAAGCTGCGGATCGGCGCGCTCCTTCAGGAATCGACGCACATCGGCCTCCCGCGCCGGGTCCATGATCTGCTGCCCGTATTTGTGCGAAAGCTGGAACTCGCCCGGCGCATATTCGCGGCCAAGGAAAAGAAGGACGCGCTGGTCCTTCAGTTTGGGCACCTTGCCACGCGGGGTCAGCGGTACGTCCACAAGATATTTGATTTCGCCCGGCACGGCGCTGCGCGCGGTAAGCAGCGAATCCACGTTCGCGCGCACCAGCAGGCGCGCGTAGCCGGAGGGCAGTCCAGGCGAGCGTTCGCTGGAAACCTTGCTGGTTTTCGCGATCGTTGCGGAAAGAATCGTGTCCGACTCTAAAGTCATGTCGGCAAGGTCGGCACGTCCGGGAACGGGCGATTCTGCGGCGATGGCGGGAGCCGCGAGTAAGCAAATTGCAGCTGCGACCGTAACGACTATGCGGCGTTGTCCTGTGTAAAATGCGGCCTTCATACCCTTGTTTCCCTTGGATTTCCAATATGTGCGACAACCATCGTGCCATAGAGCCGGTAACATGTGAACATGCGCTTTACCGGATTAGGCGCTTGCGGGCGGTGAAACGGCTAGTTAGGACTTTTGAAAGGGAATGGGAGTTCCGCATACTGGCCCGCTTTGGGCGATGCGGCTTTGGCTGACAGGTCAACTTTTCCCGAAAAATATGAAACGGTATCCGCCTTCGGGCGTATATCTTGGAACAGTCTGGGAGTATTCGGGACAGCCATGGCTTCTTCATTTGTCGACGACGGTGGGATGAGCAACAAGCGAATGATATCGCTTGTTCTCGTTGCGCTTATCCATGTGGCCCTCGCCTGGGCGTTTGTCAGCGGTCTCGCGATGGAAGCGATCGAGGTCATCGCCGGTCCGATGGAAACCTTCGAGGTCGAGGAGCAGGTCGAGGTCGAGGACGAACCGCCACCACCACCCGAACAGCTCGACGAAATTCCGCCTTATGTGCCACCGCCTGACGTGCAGGTGCAGAATCTGCCGCCGCCGCCGCCGGTTGTAACGACGGTTCGTACGCCGCCGCCGCCCGCACCGCCGCCGCGGGTCGTGATTCCGTCGCCGCCGGCGCCGCCACCCGCGCCGCCAGCGCCAGCGGGTCCGACACGCGGTCCTGAACCAAAAAGCCGCGGCTTCGGCTTTACCCAGGATGACTATCCTTCGGCTTCGCTCCGTTCGGAGGAAGAAGGCACAGTGACCATCTCAATGACCGTCGATACGAGCGGCCGTGTGGTGAAGGGCAGTTGCTCCGTTGTCGCCTCCAGCGGTCATAGCCGGCTGGACGACCAGAGCTGCCGCCTCGCCGAACGTCGCTTCCGCTTCGATCCGGCGCTGAAGAACGGCGAAGAAGTGCAGGCCAACTACACACAGCGGTTCCGCTGGGAAATTACCGGCTGAGCAAATCGCTCACCGGACCGAATATTAGTGTATCTCTTAGGGGACAAAGGAAATGAATATGCGTTTTGACACCCTCTCCACCAAGGCGATCCTCGCTGCCGGTGCTCTCATGACTGCCGCGCCAGCCTTCGCACAGGAAGCTGCGGAGACGGAGGTCGCCCATTCCGGCGGTTTCGGTATCCGTGAAGCGCTGATCGCTGGTGGACCGGTGACCTGGTTCCTGATGGCCGTGCTGATCATCATGTCGCTCGGCACCTGGTACATTCTGTTCACCAAGTGGTGGGACCAGCGCAAGATCATGAACGAGGCCAAGGAAATCGACAAGAAATTCTGGGCCGCGCCGAGCCTGCGCGAAGGTGCTGCCAAGCTCCCCAAGGAATCGCCATACCGCATGATCGTTGACGACGGCATTCGCGCCTCCGAGCATCATGAAGGCCGCCTGACGGACAAGATCGACCAGCATGAGTGGGTGACGATGTCGCTCGAACGCTCCCAGGCCGCGATTTCCTCGAAGCTGGCCAAGGGCCTCAGCTTCCTCGCATCGACCGGTTCGACGTCGCCGTTCGTCGGCCTGCTCGGGACGGTTATCGGCATCTACCGCGCGCTGATCGGCATCGGTCTTTCCGGCCAGGCTTCGATCGACAAGGTTGCCGGTCCCGTCGGTGAGGCGCTGATCATGACCGCCGTCGGTCTGTTTGTCGCCGTGCCTGCCGTGCTTGCCTATAACTGGCTCCTCGGTCGCAACCGCGATGTTCTGAAGCATCTCGGCATCTTTGCCGATGACGTCCACGGCTTCCTGGTTTCGGGTGCGCGCGTCGGTCCTTCGACGGTCGCCGTTGCGAAGCCCAGCGGATCGACGACCGTTCCCGGTCAGGCGACCACCACACCGCCGAAGAAGTAAGATGTCATGTGGTGCGGGCAGTCAAGCCCGCACCACAAGCCTTTGAACGTCAAGCGTAACTGAAGGAATGCCAATTCCATGGGTATGAAAGTCGGAGACGGCCCCGCCGATGCACCGATGAACGAGATCAACACGACGCCCCTGGTGGACGTCATGCTGGTTCTCTTAATCATCTTCCTCATCACCGTGCCTGTTGCCATTCAGACAGTTCCACTGGAGCTGCCGGAAGTCGTATCCGTAGCGACGACGACCAAGCCGGAGAACGTGACCCTTTCGGTCGACGCTCAGGGCGATGTCTACATTGGTCAGACGCGGATGGACAATTATAACGAGCTTCGCGAGCAGCTTGCGGCCTATCTGCAGAATTACATCGATACGGAAGAGGCTGCGGGCCGACCTGTCACGGAGCTTCCCGAAGTTCATATCCGCGGGGATGCCGGTGTTGAATATCAGAATATCGGCGGTGTGATCTTTACCGTGCAGCGCGCCGGTTTCATCAAGATCGCCTTCTTGTCAGAGCCGCCTCCCGGTGCCGTCGTCGGCAGCCGCTAAGGCAGTTTCTGGTTCAGGTTTTTAAGGAGTAAGCCCAATGGGTATGTCAGTAGGCGGGTCAAGCGGTGGCCCCATGATCGAGATGAACACCACGCCGTTGATCGACGTGATGCTTGTGCTTCTCATCATGTTCATCATCACCATCCCCATCCAGACTCATGCCGTGAAACTGGATCTTCCGGTTGATGACCCGAATGCCCCGCCACCTTTGGTGGATCCGGTAGTCAACCGCATTTCCGTCGACTTCCTGAACGATATTTACTGGAACGACACGCCCGTGTCCCCGGCGCAGCTGACGGGCTATTTCCAGCAGACCGCGCGCATGGATCCGCAGCCTGAAATCCATGTTCGCCCCGATGCACTCGCGCAGTACAGGGTGGTCAGCGAGCTGATGGCCAACGCCCAGCGCAACGGTATCACCAAGATCGGTTTCGTCGGCAATGAGGCCTACGCCGCGCTGCAATAGGTTTCGGTATCTCTCAACAAAAAGGGCGGTCCCTGAGGCCGCCCTTTTTTTATTGGGTGGCTGCGTACAGCACAGACCGGTTTTATTCCGCTTTCCTTAGCGCGTCATCGCCGACGCCGATGTCCTACATTGTGGCCAGTGGCAGGTGCGGTCCGGGCAGCGGCAGGCCCTGCCGCTGCTGTCGCCTCTTCGCGAAAAAGCGGATCAAATCGTCAGCACGATCTTTCCAAAATGCGCCTGTGCCTGCTGGTGCCGGAACGCATCGCCAAGTTCGCCCAAGGGAAATTCACGGTCGATAACGGGCTTTATGTCCGACGCCTCTATGGCCCGGATCATGGCCTCCTGATCATCCCTCGATCCCACCGTGATTCCGCTCATCGTCAGGTTTGCGGAGAAAAATGCCGCGGTCGGCACCTCTCCAGATACGCCCGTCAGCACGCCAATCAGCGAAATATGACCGCCGACCCGGCTCGCCACGATGGACTGTGCCAGCGTGCCCGGCCCGCCAATCTCGACGACTTCATCGACGCCGCGTCCACCGGTCAGCGCCTTCGCTTCCTTGCCCCATTTGGGCGTATCCCGGTAATTGATGACATGATCAGCGCCCATTTCGGTCAGTCGCTGCAGTTTCTGATCGCTGGATGACGTGGCGATGACCCGCGCGCCCGCCGCCTTGGCAAATTGCAGCGCGAACATGCTGACCCCGCCCGTGCCCTGGACCAGCACCCAGTCGCCCGGCTTCACACTGCCCTCGACGAACATGCCGCGCCATGCCGTCAGCGCCGCACAGGGCAGGGTGGCGGCCTCGGCATAGCTGTAGCCTTCCGGCATCCGCGTGAATGCGGTTTCCGGCATGGCGACCAGCTCTGCGGCAAAGCCGTCCGCATGATCACCCGGAACGCCCAGCAGGCACTCGAGCGTCGCAGGACCACGCCGCCAGTTCGGAAAGAATGTCGAGAGCACCCTGTCGCCGACCGCGAACCGTTCCACGCCTTCACCGATCGCAACCACATCGCCGGCGCCGTCCGACATCGGGATGCGTCCGTCCGCGGTCGGGATGCCGCCCAGCGCGACGACATAGTCATGATAGTTCAGCGAACTTGCCCGCACCCGCACCAGGATTTCGCCTGGACCTGGAGCGGGATCTGCCCGATCCTCAAGGATAAGGTTGTCGAGGCCTGCAGGCTGCTTGAGGGCGATGACTTTCATTTCTGCGTCTCCTTGTTTCGCTACCCCTTAGGCCAGATCGCAAGCAGGTGCGCCGCCATCACAAAGGTGAGGAGGAGCGAAATGAGCATGATGCCATGCCAGGGGATGAAGCCGACGCGGAATCCAACGGTCTTCCGCCTCGTGCCCAAGAGGCTGATGGCAAGCATGATGATGCCGAAACCAAGTCCGAACAAAGTCGCTTCGAATCCCATGCTCGCCACATAGCGATTTCGTCGCTAGTGGTCAGCAGAGATGAATCTGAAATCTGGAGTCCGTCATGATCCGTACCTTCCTCTTTGCAAGCGTTGCCGCCTTCACCCTTGTCGCCTGCGCCGCGCAGGATGACATGACCGCCGATGACGTGGCACCGGCCGCGATGGTGACTGATGGCGACAGGATGGCGGTCGATTATGCGGCCATATTGGCGGGCGATCACCGGTCGGCGGACAACCGCGCCCGCGACCAGTACCGCCATCCCGCCGAAACGCTTGCCTTTTTCGGGCTGGAGCCCGGAATGACAGTCGTGGAAATCGGTCCGGGCGGCGGCTGGTATACGGAAGTCATCGCACCCGCGGTTCTGCCGAACGGCAGGCTGCTCGCCGCGCATGCCGATCCGGCCGCCAGTGAACGCGCCGCCGCCGCCGTCGCGCGTTTCCAGGAAAAGCTGGATGCCGCACCCTCGGTTTATGGCAATACCGAACTCGCCGTTTTTTCAGGGGGAATGCTGTCCGTGCCGGACGGCAGTGCCGACATGGTCCTGACGTTCCGCAATGTCCACAACTGGTATATGGCTGATGTGGCGGAGACATCATTCGCCAGTTTCTACAAGGCGCTGAAGCCGGGCGGCATATTGGGCGTTGTCGAGCACCGCCTGCCCGAATCCGCCGCTGATGAGCTGATGAAGACCAGCGGCTATATGAAACGCTCCGCCGTTGTCGCCATGGCCGAAGCTGCGGGATTTGAGCTGGTCAGCGAAAGCGACGTCAACGCCAACCCCGCCGATACCGCCGATTATCCCAAGGGTGTGTGGACCTTGCCGCCCAATTTCGCGGAGGGTGACACGGACCGGGAGAAATACGCCGCCATCGGTGAATCCGATCGGATGACGCTGAAATTCGTGAAGCCGAGCTGATAACGATCCGCAGGCCCGGTTCCTTGCCGCGCTGAAAACTGCTATATTCTCCCCTGCTGAAGGGGAGAATATCTCATGCGTAAGTCATATATTCTGGCCGCGATGACCGTCTCCATGCTTGCCGGGAGCGGGCACGCCGCGATCACTGTCGTTGGCAATACAACGGCGCGCAGCTGCTATGAGGCCGCGGAGTATAAGCGTACCGGAGCGGGGGCACTGGCGGTCTGCGATGAAGGCCCTTGAAGACGCGGCGCTGTCAAAACGTGACCGCGCTGCCAGCTTCGTGAATCGCGGCATTGTGCATATGCACCGCAAGGAATTCACGGAAGCCCTTGCCGATTACGAAGCCGCGCTTGGCATCAATGCCGATCTTGCCGAAGCGCATACCAATCGCGGCATCGCGCTCTGGTATGCCGAGGTCGACAATCGGGAGGCGCTTGCGGCCCTCACCCGCGGACTTGAACTCGATACGACCAGTCCGGAGGTCGCCTATTACACCCGCGCTGCCGTGAACGAGGCGCTCGGCAATGTGAAGGCGGCCTATTACGACTATAAGGAAGCGGCGGAAATCAGCCCGCGATGGGCGCTGCCACAGGAGCAGCTGAAACGCTTCAAGGTGATTGGCTGAGGCGCCGGCTACTCAGGCGATTTCTATCCAGACCGGCGTATGGTCGCTGGCCTTCTCGCGGCCGCGATATTCCTTGTCCACCTGCGCGTCGATCAGCCTGTCCGCGACATTCGGGCTGAGCAGGTGATGATCGATCCTGAGACCCGCGTTGCGCGGCCATGCGCCGGCCTGATAATCCCAGAATGTGTAAAGTTCGTCGTCATGCGGATGGACGGCCCTTAGGGCCTCCAGCCAGCCCTGCGACAGGATCGCCTGCCAGGCCGCACGGCTTTCCGGCTGCACCAGTGCATCGTCCGCCATGGCACGCATGGAAAAGACATCGCGGTCGTGCGGGGCGATATTGAAATCGCCGGTCAGGACCGTGGGCGCTTCCCTGTCCCACAAGCCTTGCGCGTGCAGCCGAAGCCGTTCCATCCAGCGCAGTTTATAATCGAATTTCGGTCCGGGCTGCGGATTGCCATTTGGCAGGTAGATACTGGCGACCCGAAGACCGCCGACATCAGCCTCGATATAGCGGGCCTGATCGTCCTTGTCGTCGTCGAGCCTGTCTTCGCCGGGCAGCCCGGTGCGGACAAGTTCAGCAGGTTCGCGGCTGAGAATGGCGACACCGTTGAAGCCCTTTTGTCCGTGGACCAGCGCATGATAACCGGCGGCCTCAATCTCGGCGACCGGGAAGTTCTCTGTGACGGATTTGATTTCCTGCAGGCAGGCGACGTCCGGTTTCGTTTCCTCCAGCCATTCGATGAGGCGAGGCAGGCGGGCCTTGATGCCGTTCACATTATAGGTGGCGATTTTCACCAGTTATACGGAGAAGGACGTGCCGCAGCCACAGCCGGAAGCTGCCTGCGGGTTCCTGACCTGAAATGACGCGCCGCCAAGGTTCGAAACGAAATCGACTTCCGATCCGTCGATCAGGTCGAGACTGACCGGATCCACGACCAGCTTCACGCCGTCCGTTTCCGCGATGAGATCGTCCGCCTCGGGAGCGGATTCGAGGCCAAATTTATACTGGAAGCCCGCGCAGCCGCCACCCTCGACGGAAAGGCGCAGGATGGCGGGGGCATTCTGACGTGCCGCAATCGCGGACACGCGTGCCGCTGCGGACGGTGAGAGTGTTATACCGGACATGATCCTGAATGTAGGGCGCTGCGGCCTTTGCCGCAACGGCGCATTATTCGGCGCCGGACAGCTTCGCCGCCGTGTTCATCGCCATGTCGGCCGCCTCAAGAAACGGCATCGGGTTGACGGCGCGGCCATCGATGCGAACCTCGTAATGGAGATGCGAGCCCGTAGAACGACCCGTTGACCCCATCTGCCCGATCTGCTCGCCCGCGACGACACGGTCACCGACATTGGCATTCAGTCGCGACATGTGGGCATAGCGCGTTGTCATCCCCTTGCCATGGTCGATTTCGATCATCTTGCCATAGCCGCCAGCGCGGCCGGATTTGACGATGATGCCGTCAGCAGCGGCATAAATCGGTTCCCCGACGGGGCCTGACATGTCCACGCCCTGATGCATCGCCGTTGTGCCCTTGAAGGGATCGAAGCGGATGCCATAGCTGGACGTGTAGGTATAGGCCTTCACCGGCTTCACGCTCGGAACCGCGCTCAGTTCCTTTTCGAGAAGGTCGAGCTTCTTCCAGCTCATGAACAGCTGCTTGAAGCGCGGCTCAGCCCCGGCAAGCGGGCTGCCGCTGGCGTCGACAGGTATGTCGGGACCGCCCATGGCGATTGTCGACTGTTTCAGGAACCGTTCCGGCCGAAGCCCCAGTTTTTTCAGCTGCGCGCTCCGATCCCTGTAGCGCGCTTCTGCGGCAGTGGCGGCATGATCGACGAACGCCAGCTGTTCAGCCTCCAGCTCCGTAAACGGCGCCAGCAGGGAGGACGCGGCGGAGGCCGTTTCTGCCTCACCCTCGCGGGGCATGATCGTGACCAGCTGGTTGAGGTCCGCCTCGCCCTCGAAGAGATCGGTCAGGAAGGCCTGACGCTTCTCCATGCGCGCGGCCTGCATGACGACATCATTCTGGATGGCAGCGACCCTGGCGCGCGTCTTGCTGAGCTCCAGTTGCGTCTGTGCGAGTTCCGTTGCCAGCTCCGCCTCTTCACCGCCGGCAGCCAGGAAGCCCGTCGCGATGCCGGTGTAGCCAAGGAGCGCTACGGCCAGCGCTGTGCCCAGCATCTGCTGGCGTCCGGTGATTTTAATAACGCGCATGCCGCGTTCGTCATGATAGTGCAGAAACTCTCGGTCGCGGAAGAAATTGCCGAAGATGCCGCGATCCTTTGATGAAACGCTATCACTCATTAAAGCTTCCCCCGGCATCGGCATGTGTTCGTGCGACCTCAGCCCTCGTCGCAAAATCCACCATCGCCGATGATGCCTTACATTTCGTTAACCATAGGATGGACCGGAAAGGCCCGTCTGGATGCTGTTCTGAGGCAGGCGTTAAGCATGTTCAAGGTCGGTGTAGAAATCCTTCGTCAAACCGGCTGTTTCGCGCGCCGAGTTGTTGAAAGGCGGCTTAACCCGGCCTTTGAAATAGGTTTTTACCAGTCGGCGGAACGTCTCCGCTGGTGGCAACCCTTCTGATTCGCACATGTGCCGAAACCAGCGGTTGCCGATTTCGACATGACCGATTTCGTCATGATAGATGACATTCACGATGTCGGCGCTGGTGTCGTCTCCCGCAATTCGGAGCCGCTCGATGGTGGCGGGAGACACATCGAGGCCGCGCGCCTCCAGCACTTGCGGCACGACGGCAAGTCTGGCCATGAGGTCATGTGCCGTATCCTGCGCGGCCTCCCACAGCCCATCATGCGCGGGAAGGTCGCCATAGGCTGCGCCCAGCGCCTCCAGCCGGTCCGCCAACATCAGAAAATGCCGCGCCTCGTCCTTCGCGACCGAAATCCAGTCACTTGTGAACGCGCGCGGCATATCCGCGCCAAAGCGCGCCACCGCATCCCATGCCAGATCGATGGCATTGAGTTCGATGTGCGCCAGCGCGTGGAGAAGCGCGATGCGTGATCGTTCGGAACCCGCCCGGCCCCGGCGCGGCATTTGCGACGCGGGCAGCAGCTCCGGCTTGTCGGGACGGGCAGGGCGGTCCGGCAGACGACCATCGAAAGCGAGGACGAGTTCGCCCTGTTCCCACGCGGCCGCGCGTTTCAGGCTTTCTGCCGCCTTCAGCCGTGCATCGCCTGTCTGGAGTACGGCTATCGCCGCTTTGGCGACCGTATCAGCCAAGTGACTTTGCGGCCTCCAGAACGTCATCCACATGTCCTTTCACGCGGACCTTCCGCCAGATGCGCGCGATTTTTCCGTCCCTGTCGATCAGGAATGTCGAACGATCGATGCCCATATAGGTTTTGCCGTACATGGATTTCTCCACCCAGCTGCCATAGCGGTCGATCACTTCGCCTTCAGGATCGCTGCCGAGATCAATGCCGAGATCATGTTTCGCGCGGAACTTGCCGTGCTTTTCCACAGTGTCCTTGGAAACCCCCAGAACAGCGGTGTCCGCCGCGCTGAACTCGCCGGCCAGCTGGGTGAAGCCGATGGCCTGTTTTGTGCAGCCCGGCGTGTCGTCTTTCGGGTAGAAATACAGCACGAGTTTGCTGCCTGCGAAATCCGAGAGCCGGAAGGTTTTGCCGTCCTCGCCCGCGAGCTCGAATTCCGGAGCCTTGTCGCCTTCCTGCACTGTCTTCGTCATGTCATTTCCTTTCGAACTGTCGCTTCCATTCCGCTGCAATGGTTTTGCGCGCGTCCAGAATCGCGGCTTTCAATGCCGCCCATGTCTCCATCTTGCAAATCTGCGCAAGCAGCGCCCTGGTCGTCGCATTGCCCTTGGCGTCCGATACGCCGTCCATCAGCCGGGACGCGGTCAGGTAACGTGCCAGCAGATCATGTGCCGGAATCAGGCCGGACGGCATCAGGTCTTTGCCCGCCAGCGCCACCAGCGCCGCACGAAGGTCGGTGATGAATGCCGTTCCATGCCTCAACTGCATGTGGTGTATGAGAAATTCCAGGTCAATGAGGCCGCCGCGTCCGCGCTTTACATCCAGTGGCCCTTCGCCCGGATGCGCCTTGTCCATGTCGGCGCGCATGGACATGATGTCCTGGCGCAGACTATCGCTGTCGCGCGGGCGATTTAGCGCGTTCGTGATGACCGCTTCCATCGCATCCTTATGGCCATGTCCGAAGACAAGGCGTGCGCGGGTCAGCGCCATATGCTCCCAGGTCCAGGCCGTGTCCCGCTGATAGGAAGCAAAGCTGTCGATGCTGACCGCCAGAAGACCCTGCGCGCCGGACGGGCGTAGCCGCGTGTCGACTTCGTAAAGGGGGCCGGCGGCTGTGGGCACCGTGAGCGCGGACACGAGGCGCTGGAAAAGGCGATTGAAATAGGTCGTGGCCGTAAGCGGGATCTGACCATCCGAACGCGCCTCATGATCCCCTGAAAACAGGAATACGAGATCGAGATCGGACTTTTCCGTCAGTGCCTGTCCGCCATAACGGCCGAACGCCAGAACGAGGGGATCGCCCCCATCGATATCGCCGTGCTTCATGGCAAACTCGGCTTGCGCACGTCTTGCCAGCGCAGTGACCACGGCGTCGGCGATATCGGAATAGGTCCGCGCGGCCACCAGCGGGTCCAGCCGCTGTTCGATGAGTGCGACGCCGACGCGGAATTTCTGCTCGCCCGGACCAGTGCCGGGCCGCGTCGAGGGCGCGTTCAAGATCGGCGGCGGAATCAACAATCTCGCAAAGCCGCTCCTGCATGGCGCCGGGATGCAGCGATTCGTCGATCGCGGCACCGATCATGGCGTCGAAAAGCTCTGGTCTGCGGGCCAGTTTGCCAGCCAGCAGTGGGGAATGCCCCATCACCCTGGCCAGCAGCGGCGCGAGTTGCGGATTGGCCGCGATCAGGGCGAACAGGCGAAAACCGCTCGGCATGTTCGCCAGCAGGTCGTCGAACCGCCGAATGGCGTTTCCCGCAGAAGACAGCGCAGCGAAACCATCGACGAAAAGGGGCAGCGCCTTTTCGAACTCCCGCTGCGCAGCATCGCTACGAAGTGCCGGGTAGCCGCCCTTTCGCCACTTCACGATCAGTTCCGAGAGTTCAGTCGCAGGCGCAGCCTTTCTGGCCCGCAACCAGGGCAGCAGTTGCTTTCCGCGTGGGACGGCCGGCCGCTCCGCCCGCTCCGAAAGCTGATCATAGGCCGATGCGGCGCGCTCAATGTGCGGACGCAGCGACGTTTCGACCTCCGCATAGCTTCGCTTGCCGGACAGTGCCGCAAAGGCAGCGCGGTCTTCCTTACGGGTCGGGATCTGGTGCGTTTGCGCATCTTCGCGCATTTGCAGGCGATGTTCCGCGTTTCTCAGCAGTTCATAACCCCGCGACAGGTCCGCCGCGAGCGCCTGCGTGACATGTCCAGCCCGTGCAAGTGCGGCCAGGGCGGCGCGGGTATCGGCGATGCGGAGGTCGGGATTTCGACCGCCGAAAATCAATTGCTGCACCTGGGCGAAAAACTCGATTTCCCGGATGCCGCCGCGTCCGCGCTTCAGATCAAAGCCGGGACCGAGCGTCTGGCGGTCGGAATAATGATCGCGGATGCGAAGCGACATGTCCTCAATGTCCTGCACCGCCGTGTAGTCGAGCGAGCGGCGCCAAATGAACGGGCTGATCTGGCCTAGAAAATCATTTCCCATGGCAATGTCGCCGGCGACGGAACGCGCACGAATGAACGCTGCCCGCTCCCATGTCAGCGCTTCCGACTGATAATAGAGCTCGGCCCGCCGGAACGGGATCGCCACTGGGTTGACCTCCGCATCCGGGCGCAGCCGCAGATCGACACGCGCGACATAACCACCGCGGGTCGGGCGCTGCAAAATCTCGCTGACACGGCGTGCGATCCGAACCGCGGCGCTTGCAGGATCATCACTGTCCCTGATCGCGATCCGGTCACCGTCATAAATGAAGATCAGGTCCACATCGCTGGAGTAATTGAGTTCGCGGCTGCCGAGCTTTCCCAGGGCGATGGCGGTGAACCCGTGCGGCGCGCTGCCCGGCACACGTTCTTGAAATGCCGCGCGAATTGCCTGATCGATGGCAAAATCCGCAAAATCGCTAAGCGTGCGGGTGACTTCTGTTAAATCGAAATGGCCCGAAAGGTCCGCGAGCGCCGTCCCGAGCGCCGTTTTCGCGCGTAATGTTCGGAGGCTTCCCGGAATGTCGTCCTCATCGATATCATGGCCAAAAAACTGCGCGGTGCGGCCTGCCTTCAGCTCTTCCAGCCATTCCGGGTGGCGGACGAGCAGATTCCGCAGAAAGGGCGCATTCTCGGCGGCAAGCGCTGCCGCCTCACTCCATTTTTCCGGCTCAATCATGATGATAAGGGAACGGAGACGGAATCATTGCGTTATCCTAATTATGTCCTGCAACGCACCTGATAAAGACGGCTCTCGCGACAAGAGAAAACCAAAGGCGCGCTCGCATCATGACCAGCCGGAAAGCCGCATATTCGGAGCGTCCCTGAAAAAACTCTACGACAATGCCCTCGATGAACCGCTGAGCCAGGAATTCAAGGATCTGCTGGATAAGCTCAAATAGGTCTATTTCGTGGAGAGGTCATCCACCTCGCGCATGATGCTGTTCAGCGGGCCTTCCGAATTTTCCGGGTCTGGAGACTCGGTCCTTCCGGGCAGATTGCCCTCGGCGAGCAAGGTTTCGAGAGCCGCGCGTCCCCGTGCCACCCTGCTTTTTATGGTTCCGACCGCGCAGCCGCAGATGTTCGCAGCTTCCTCATAAGCGAAACCGCCCGCACCAACCAGGATCAGGGCCTCGCGCTGCGCCTGTGGCAGCTCCAGTAGTCCGCGCTGAAGGTCGGCAAGCTCGATCTGCTGGTCCTGACCTGCGGGCGCCGCGAGAATTTTTGCAGCTGTGAAATCGTCCCATTCGCCCTTGAAGCGCGCGCGGCGCATCTGGCTGAGAAACAGATTGCGAAGAATGATGAAGGTCCAGGCCCGCATGTTCGTGCCCGCCTGGAAACGGTGGCGTGCCGCCCATGCCTTCAGCAGGGTTTCCTGGACAAGATCATCGGCCGTGTCCGCGTTCCCGGAAAGCGAGCGTCCAAAGGCGCGCAGATGGGGGATCACAAGCGCAAGCTGCGCCTTGAAATCCTTGTCCGACAACTGCTCGGTATTGGGTTTCGGGAGTTTGGAGGGCGAGCTGTGCAGCCGTTCCAGCAAGTCCGCGAAGACGGGGGGCAGGGCCTCCGCCGTGCTTCCGGCAAAAACGGAACGCAGGAATCCACCGACATCTTTCGCATCACGCGAACTGTCGGCCGCAGCAGCGGTTACCGGGTCAACCATTCCCCCCTCCACCCGCTAGCTGGCAAAAGCCAGCATGATGCCGAACGCAATCACGATCAGGATAACGGAAACCAGAAGAACATAGCGCGCAACATGCGGAGTTTCCCCCGCACGGGCTTCCTGCTTTGCGACTTCCTCGTGCTGCTCGTCCATAACGGTACTTTCTATTTAGCTGTTTGAAATGATCTAGGATGCGCGTGCCCCGTTCGCAACCAAACCGCGACCTGTCAGGACGGCACCGCTGCGGTGGATTTGAAGAAGAGCGCCTGAGCGATGGCCGCTTTCACGGTCGACCGCTGGAAGGGCTTCGTGATCATGAATGTCGGCTCCGGCCGCTCGCCCGTCAGGAGCCGCTCTGGAAAGGCAGTGATGAAGATGACTGGAACCGCGAATTTTTCGAGGATTTCCTTGACGGCGTCTATACCGCTTGAGTCATCTGCCAGCTGAATATCGGCAAGGATAAGGCCGGGCTTCTGTTCCGTCGCTGCAGCCACGGCCTCGTCGCGCGTCGTCGCGATGCCTGTGACGTCATGGCCAAGATCAAGGACGATGCTCTCGATATCCATCGCGATGATGGGCTCGTCCTCGATGATCAGAACCCGCGTTTTCGTCTGCCGCTCAATCTCTGCCAGTGCGTCCTGGACGAGCGTTGCGACCTCGTCAGGTGTCTGGTCGATCAGATAGGCCGTGTCCTCCTGGCTGAAGCCCTCCATGGCGGTCAGCAGCAGCGCCTGACGCGACAGCGGCGTGACGGCGGACAGGCGCTCATCGGCCACCCGCTCGAACTCCGAGCCGGAATCCGCGTCGCTGGTATCGACCTCGACGCTTGCGGATGACCAGATGGCATGGAACGTCCTGTACAGCCCGCTTCTGGCATCGACATCCTTTGGAAAGGATTCAGGCGCGGCAACAATCGCTTCCAGCGTAGCCCGGACGTAAGCGTCGCCGGTTGTCTGGGAGCCTGTCAGGGCGCGGGCGTAACGGCGCAGATAGGGAAGATGCGGGGCAATGTCCGTGGCGAGCGACATGTAACAGGAAACTCCAACTGTTGGGATGGCGGGCGTTCTTTGACCCATATTTTCGGCGGCTGGCAAGTGCGGCTGAAACGAATTTGACCGTAGCAGGGAACGCCCCCCAGCCAGACTCGTTCGCCCAGTGACATGTTGTTTAACCGCCAGCCCCTGACGATGTTCCTTAGCCTGTGATTAAACCGCTTTCCTACCGTTTCCTGGCAGCTTTGACCCTCGCGCTGCTGCCCATTGGCCTGATCGCCGCGCTGTTGTCCATACACAGTTTCCGCAGCAATCGCGCAGAGGCGCTGGTCCGTGTCGAAGCACGGGGTGAAGCGCTGGCGCGGGAGATTGACGATATCGTCAGCGATCACGGGCTCGTGCTGCGCGCGCTGGCCGTGCAGGGCACGGACCAAATGGCCAGCACAGGACTGATATGTGACGGAGAGCTGACGCGTTTTGCGGAATTCGATCCGCTGTTCGCCTCACTCTACCGTGTCGATGGGCAGGGCAATATTCTCTGTGCATCCCAGCAGGGCCCCCGGCTGTCCGATAGCGATGCCGCGCGCGTTCTGAACATCACGAGGGAAAGCAATGCCAGGGACAATGCGATCTTCTTCGACCAGGATCGCAGGAACATCATCTTCGCGGTGCAGGCGCGGCCATCCGTACGCCTGAGTGACAGCGTCGTGGCGATGATGCCGGTCGATGCGTTTCGCAACGAGCTTTCCGACATCGTGCGACCCGCCGGATCCAGGCTGACCGTTCAGGTGGCGAAGCTGGATGCCGTGGAAGAAGACCTGCCGGCACCAGGCTTTGTCGACGGGAACCGTTACCAGCTGATGACGCCGACACGCCTTGGCGGCCTGTCGGTCCGCTATGATGAGGAGCTGGAACCCCTTGGATGGCAGGCGATCGCCGCAATTGCGTCACCGCCGTTCATGTGGATCGCAGCCCTTGTCATCAGCTGGCTTACGCTCAGGCGCTTTGTCGTTCATCCGCTCGCGAATATGGAATCCGGAATCCGCAAGCGCAGGGCGGGAGAGGCCGGCATCCGCCTGCGGAAATATTCCGGCGATACCGCCGAACTCGCGAGTTTCGCGGACGCGTTCGACGAGCTGTCCGAAAAACAAACGGCCGACCGGCTGGAGCGCGAACAGGCGCTGGCCGCGCAGGAGCGCCTCGTGCGCGAAGTGCATCACCGCGTGAAGAATAACCTCCAGATCATCGCAAGCCTGATCAGCATCAAGGCGCGCGATACCGACGATGCCGGGCAGCAGCGCGCCTATGGCGCGATCCAGATGCGCGTCACTGCGCTTTCGCACGTCCACCGCTGGTTATACGCCGACGACATTTCGCGCGGCGTCGATCTGTCGGCGCTCATGACCGACCTGACGTCGGGACTGGAATCGAGCATAGAAAGCGTCGAAGGCGTCGAGACCAACCTGACGACCAAGCTTGAGAGCCTGTATGTCGGCCAGGATGCCGCGGTTCCCCTGTCGTTTCTGGTTACGGAGATCATGGCGGCCACGGGATCGCGGCTCGCTCCGGGTAGCGCTCTCAGCGCCGCACTGACTCTTTCCGTGGACAGCGGCGACCGCAACAAGGGCTGTCTGCTCATGGAAAGCGCGGCCTTTGCCGGTCATGACCCGTTCGCAAGCGGACAGCCCGGCGCCAGCGCCCGCATCGTTCAGGGAATGGTGCGGCAGCTGCGTGGGACACTCAGCTATGATCCGGAACGCGGGCGGTACACGCTCAACTTTCCGCTAGATGTGAAAGACTAGGCCTGCGTCAGGCAGCGCTCTCGCCCGCCTTGTACTTAATCTCCAGAAACCGGCCCTCTATGGCCAGGCGGTCGAGATCGCCCTTGGCCAGCTGTTCCGACAGCCGTTTCAGCTCGGCGGAAATCGTTGCCAGCCCTTCATGCAGCTGTGTGTCTGCCTCACCGCCCGGCTCGCGGTAGCTGGCGGGAACCTCCACATAAGACGTAACGAGGCGCGGCAGCTCGTTCCCGATCAGGCGGCGGGCGTCGGTAACGACAGGAGCATCCGCGTCGACCTTCTGCAGCTGCGGTGCGAGGATTTCGAGACGCAGCAGCAATTCGTCCACCTGTACCCGCGCACTTTGCGGCAGTTCCGAACGGCGCGCAGCCAGCCAGCGTTCGACGCGGACGGGAAGCGCACCAAGTTCGGCATTGATAATATTGTCGACCGTGGGTTCCGGTTCCTTTTTGATACGGGACGGCAGCATCATGGGGACGGCAAATGCCGCCACCAGAGCAAGGATCATCAGGACGAAACCGTCGATGCCGATACCCTGCACGACCATGCCAAGTATGAGTGCCGCGACGAGGACGGCGGCGACCGCGATGCCTGACCGCTTCAGCTTCGTCTTCCATGGCGACTGTTCGCGTCGTTCCATGCGTCTGGCAGCCGCGCGCCCTTCATCGGACCGGCGCAGTTCCTGCAGCTGCCGGTCGGCGCGCGCCGTGAAGTCGTGATATTTTGTCAGAACCTGATCGACGGATTTCACCATGCGCCTAGCCTTCTATCGCCGTGAAGGCGGGCTTCGCGTTTTCCAGCTTGCCCTGCTCCACGCCTTCGGCGCGGGCGATGTAGCCGCGGCTTTTCTCGACTTCGTCCGTCAGCAGATTGACGGTTTGCTTCATCGACCCCAGGGCCTCCAGCTTGAAGCTGTCGATCTCATCCATGGTGGCATAAACATTCTCGAAGGCCCGTTTCAGCGTTTCGAGCGGGATTGTCGATGAGGCGGCCTGCCGATGGATTTCCCCTGTCTGCGTCCGCAGCATCTCACCCGTGGAATCGATGACATTGGCCGTCGTGGTATTGAGCGCCGTGATCTGGTCCAGCACCAGCTTCTGATTGGTCATCGCCTGTGCGACGGTCACTCCGGTCCTCAGCGCGGAAACCGTCGTCGTGGAGGCACGGTCGACCCCCTTCATCAGTTCGATATTGTTCTTTTTGACAAGGTCGAGTGCCAGATACCCCTGCACCGTTACGGCCATCTGCGTCAGCAGGTCCGTCACGCGCTGACGGGTGTAGAACAGCGCCGATTCCCGCAGCGCCTTCGCCTTGGCGGGCTCGCTTGCGTCGAGTTCGGCCGCCTTGGCTTCCAGCTTTTCGTCGAGCGTCTTGGCAACGAAGATCATCTGTTCGAGTTTGCCCATGGTCTTCCACAGGTTCTGGCGTTCGACGTCGATGGCGGCATTGTCGCGCAGCAGTTCGTCCTTGCCGGAGGCGAGCCGCTTCAGGATGGCGCTGAAATATGACCCTGGGCCGACTGGTAGCCGGCGAAATATTGCGCGCGCCTGGTTGCCCATCGGAATGATGCCGAACAGCTTTTTCTTGGTGAGCATCTTGCCATTCTTGCCGGGATCCAGATCCTCGACCGTGCGGCGAAGCTCTGTCAGGTCCTTGCCGATATCGGTGTCGCTGTTGATCGCGCGCGTCGGGCGGTCGAGAAAGCGGTTTGAATAGTTCGCAGCCTCCTCGATCTCGTTGCGGCCAAGCGCGGTCAGCTGATCGACCCGGCGCCCGAATTCCGGGCTGTTGGCGTCCTGTTCGGTCAGTTCCGCGATGAATTTGTCCACATTGGCGGAAAGCTGTGTCTTCTTTTCGTCCTCGATGGGAACGAGGCCGGACGCTTTCTCCGTCTCAACCTTGATGACCGGATCAGGCGCATCCAGTTTCAGCGCGGTGGGGGCGGAAACGGGGTCTGCGGCGGTTTCTGGTTCGGTCGGCATTCGGATCTCCAGTCAGCGGGCGATCTTTTTCGCCCTTCTGTATTAGATAGCTATAACAGTTTCACGAGGCAAGCATAGCACAAGAAAAAGGGCGGCGAACCCACCGGTTCGCCGCCCCATGTCGCAAACAGGTTTCCGAAGCCTAGCGCTTCGAGAACTGGAAGCTCTTGCGGGCCTTCGCGCGGCCATATTTCTTGCGCTCCACGACGCGGCTGTCGCGGGTCAGGAACCCGGCACGCTTGATTTCGGTGCGCAGCTCTGGCTCCATGCGGGTCAGGGCCTGCGAAATGCCGTGCAGGACCGCGCCCGCCTGGCCGGACAGACCACCGCCCGATACGGTCGCGACGATGTCGTACTGACCCTTGCGCTGGGCAATTTCAAACGGCTGGTTGATGACAAGGCGCAGGGTCGGACGCGCAAAATATTTCGCCTGATCGCGGCCATTGACCGTGATCAGACCCTTGCCCGGCTTCAGCCAGACGCGGGCGACGGCATCCTTGCGGCGGCCGGTTGCATAGGCACGGCCATATTCGTCGACCTTCTTCTCACGCAGCGGCGCGGCATTCACCGCATTGGGGTCTTCCGGAGCCGCGGCGGGGGCAGGGGCCTCTTCCTTGCCGGCAGGCGCGGCATCGGCCTTCGGCGCGGGCGCGGCGGACTTCGTTTCCGCAGCCGCTTCCTTCTGCATGTCCTTGAGGTCTTCCAGACCCTTTTTCTCTTCAGCCATCTTATTTACCCAGCTTGTTCTTGCGGTTCATCGCGGCGACGTCGAGGACTTCGGGCGACTGAGACTCATGTGCATGTTCGGTTCCGGCGAAGACGCGCAGGTTGCGCATCTGCTGACGGCCCAGCGGACCCTTCGGAATCATGCGCTCGACAGCCTTCGTCAGAACGCGCTCCGGAAACTTGCCTTCCAGAATCTTCGCGGGCGTCGTTTCCTTGATGCCGCCGGGATGGCCGGTATGGCGGTAATAGACCTTGTCAGTCATCTTCTGGCCGGTGAAGCGCACCTTGTCCGCATTGATGACGATGACATTGTCACCGCAGTCCATGTGCGGGGTGTAGGAGGGCTTGTGCTTGCCGCGCAGGCGCGTGGCGATCACCGCAGCGAGGCGACCGACGACGAGGTTCTCCGCGTCGATCAGCACCCACTTCTTGTCGATCTCGCCGGCCTTCAGGCTGGCGGTCTGTTTGCTGTACATGTCGAAATTCCTGTTAGAAAACAAAAGGCGAGCCCCGAAAGGAACTCGCTTTGTGATATTCTTATGGCTGCATCCGGGAAAAAGGTCAAGGAATTTGGTGGCTTGTGTATGTGGTAAAATGTTACCGCGAGGCAGGCTCGTCCTCCGCCGCATGGGCCTGCAAATGCCCGAGCTGAAGAACCTCGAGCGCCCGCTCATGCGTAGCCTCAAGCCGGACGAGGGGCGCCGCTCCGCCCGCCCGCGCCTCTTCCCAGCGCGCCGCGCAGACGCACCACTGGTCACCGGGCTTCAGACCGGGGAACCGGTATTCAGGGCGCGGCGTCGACAGGTCGTTGCCCGCCGCCTTCGAAAAGGTCAGAAATTCCTCTGTCATGACGGCACAGACACTGTGGTTTCCCGCATCTTCTGGCGCACTGTTGCAGCAGCCGTCGCGATGCCAGCCCGTCAGCGGATCATGGCTGCAATCGGCAAGTTTTCCGCCAAGGACGTTCTTCATGCCAGCGTCTCCCCAGGTTCGCCGATGCGGTGCGCGCAGGCAGCGGCACACCAGACGATCAAGGCGGCAACGCCCTGATGCGTTGCGGCGATCCACAGTTCCACGCCCGACATCAGCGTCATGATGCCGAGCAGGATCTGCACGATCAGCAAGATCTTCAGCATGATCGGCGTCTTGCGCGATCCGCGCTTCATCGCGCTGACGCTCAGCCACACCAGAAGGGCCGCCGCGATAAAGGCCCACCAGCGGTGCGTCCATTGCACAACGACCGGATTGTCCACGAGATTGCGCCATGCGGGCTCAATCCATTCGGGGTACGCCGGGAAAAATTGTCCGCCCATCATCGGCCATTCGGAATAGATATAGCCTGCGTCCATGCCGGCGACGAACGCGCCCAATATGGTTTGAACGAAAAGCCCGGCGAAGGCGATGATGGCCAGTTTCGTCAGCCTCGCCTTGCCGCGGATCAGGTCACCCGCAGTCCAGATCAGCGCGGCGATAATGAAAAAGGCGAGGTTCAGGTGCACGGCCAGCCTGAGATGCGAAACATCCGGCACATCGGCGAGACCCGATTTCACCATCCACCAGCCGATGACGCCCTGCAATCCGCCAAGCGCCAGCAGCGCGACGAGGCGCGGCTTGTATCCGGCGGGAATGCGGCCGCGCACCCAGAACCAAACGAGCGGCACCGCGAAGGCCAGCCCGATCAGCCGGCCCAGCACGCGGTGCGCCCATTCCCAGAAGTAGATGTTCTTGTATTCGCTGAGGGACATGCCCGCATTTTTGTAACGATATTCGGGCGAGGCCTGGTAGTCCGCGAACTCGGCCTGCCACGCCGTGTCGGTGAGTGGCGGCAGGATCCCGGTGACCGGTTCCCACCTGACCATGGAGAGGCCCGATTCGGTGAGGCGCGTAATGCCGCCCACGACGACCATGACCACGACGAGTGCGGCGACGGCGGAGAGCCACGCGGCGATGGCTTTCGGACGGGCAGGGGTGCTGATGGTCTGTGTCATGCCGCGCCATGTAGCGATGCAGCGTTAACGGTCCAAGTCGCGCCGATTGTCGCGCACCTCTCAAAAGCGGCTCTTGCGGGGCGTCTAATGTTATACTATCTCGCACCGCACCATGGCCCGCACATTTCACAACGCCTTCGATCGAATCGCGATCGGCCTCTCCGGGCTGTGCCTTGTGCATTGTCTGTTCGGCGCGCTGTTCGTGGCGATTCTTTCCGCTTCGGGTTCGGCCCTGTTCGGGCATGAGGTCCATAAATGGGGCCTTGCCGTGGCGGTTCCGCTCGCGATCGTCGGTCTGGTGGGCGGCGCAATGAGCCATGGGCGCTGGCAGGCGGTCGCCGTTGGCGGCTTTGGCATTGGCGCCATGGCCGGGGCGCTGCTTTCCGGCCACGGTCCGCGTGAAGTCATCCTGACCGTGCTTGGCGTTCTCCTGGTCGGCATTGCCCATGCGCTCAACCTCCGCTGGGCGGCAAAGGCGCGCTGACCTTGAACTCGCGCGGCGTACGCGCGATATTGCGGACCATGAGCGGACATCAAGAATATCGGGGCGCGGCGCTTGCCGATGCGGCCAGGGGCACGCTGACCGCCGCGGGCGAGCAGTGGACCGAAATGCGCGCGCAGATTTTCGAGGCGCTGGCAGACACCGAGGGCCCGGCCAGTGCGTATGACATCGCGGACGCCGTATCGAAGTCGCGCGGGAAGCGCGTTGCGCCAAACAGCGTTTACCGCATACTCGATCTGTTCGTGGCCAACAATGTCGCCAAGCGCGTGGAGACCCGCAACGCCTATATCGCCAACGCGCATCCCGAATGCGTGCATGACTGCATCTTCCTGATCTGCGACGATTGCGGCGCGATCACGCATCTCGACGACGACGACCTTGCCAACTCGATGCGCGCGAAAGCCGCGAATACCGGATTTCGCCCCGCGAACCCCGTCATGGAAGTGCGTGGCACCTGCGAAAAATGCGCGGCCTGATTTCTGCACGGCATCTGCACAAAACAGCGACATAAAGGGCGTTCGACAAACGCTGCCCTGCGGGTTAATCAAACTGTAAAATAGCTTTGGGGAAACCTGTGACGTCGCGTCCTGAAACGCCACTACTCGATACCGTCAACGTTCCGGCGGACATGCGTAAACTGAAACCCGAACAGCTTCGTCAGCTGTCCGATGAAGTCCGTGCCGAAATGATCGACGCGGTCAGCCAGACCGGGGGACATCTGGGTGCAGGCCTGGGCGTCGTGGAACTGAGCGTCGCCATTCATTATGTCTTCAACACACCGGACGACCGGCTGGTGTGGGACGTCGGCCACCAGGCCTATCCGCACAAGATCCTGACGGGTCGCCGCGACCGGATGCGCACCATCCGCCAGGGCGGCGGCCTTTCCGGTTTCACGAAGCGCAGCGAAAGCGAATATGATCCGTTCGGGGCGGCGCACAGCTCGACGTCCATCTCCTCGGCGCTCGGTTTCGCGGTCGCCAACAAGCTGACCGGCACGCCGGGCAAGGCGATCGCTGTCATCGGTGACGGCGCGATGTCGGCCGGCATGGCCTATGAGGCGATGAACAATGCGGAGCAGGCCGGAAACCGGCTGATCGTCATTCTGAACGACAATGACATGTCGATCGCGCCGCCCGTTGGCGGCCTAAGCGCGTATCTGGCGCGCGCCGTTTCCTCATCGGAATATCTCGGCATCCGCAACCTTGCCAAGAAGGTGACGAGGAAACTCCACAAGCGGGTTCACGACGCCGCCGCAAAGGCGGAGGAATATGCCCGCGGCATGGCGACCGGCGGGACGTTGTTCGAGGAGCTGGGCTTTTATTATGTCGGTCCCATCGACGGCCATAATCTCGACCATCTGATCCCCGTCCTCGAAAATGTGCGCGATACGGATCAGGGACCGATCCTCGTTCATGTCGTCACCAAGAAGGGGCATGGCTATGCCCCCGCCGAGGCGAGCGCCGACAAATATCACGGCGTGACGAAGTTCGATGTCGTGTCCGGCGAGATGGCCCCCAAGAAGAAGGGGCCGCCCTCCTATCAGAACGTCTTTGGCGAAACGCTCGCAAAGCTGGCGGAGACGGACGACAGGATCTGCGCGATCACCGCTGCCATGCCGTCCGGCACGGGCGTCGATAAATTTGCCAAGGCGCATCCCGCCCGCGCCTTCGATGTCGGCATTGCGGAACAGCATGGTGTGACCTTCGCGGCGGGTCTTGCGGCGCAGGGCATGCGCCCGTTCGCGGCCATTTATTCAACCTTTCTGCAGCGCGCCTATGACCAGGTGGTGCATGACGTCTGCATCCAGAATCTGCCCGTGCGCTTCGCCATCGACCGCGCGGGACTGGTCGGCGCGGACGGCGCGACCCATGCGGGGTCCTTTGACCTGACCTATCTGTCAACCCTGCCCAACATGGTCGTCATGTCGCCCTCCGACGAAGCCGAGCTGGTCCACATGACGTATACCGCCGCTGAATATGACGACGGCCCCATCGCCTTCCGCTATCCGCGCGGCAATGGCACGGGTGTCGACCTGCCCGAAACGCCGATCCGGCTCGACATTGGCAAGGGCAGGGTGGTCCGCGAGGGCAACAAGGTGGCGATCCTGTCACTGGGAACCCGCCTTGAAGAGGCGCTGAAAGCCGCCGACGATCTGGACGCGAAGGGCCTGTCGGCAACAGTCGCTGACCTGCGCTTTGTAAAGCCGCTGGACGAAGCGCTGATCCGCAAGCTTGCCACCACGCACGATGTCGTCGTGACGCTGGAGGAGGGGGCGATAGGAGGCCTTGGCGCGCATGTCCTGACGCTTGCCAGCGACACCGGCCTTCTTGATGCAGGCCTCAAGATTCGCACGATGCGCCTGCCGGACAGATTCCAGGACCATGACGACCCGGCCAAGCAATATGCGGAAGCCGGGCTTGATTCCGCCAGCATCGTGAAGACCGTGCTGGAGGCGCTGAGGCACAATAATGTCGATGTGGAAGCTGGAGTGCGGGCATAGCGAAACAGCGCGCCGACCTCCTCCTGACCGAGCGCGGTCTCACCGAGTCCCGTTCACGCGCGCAGGCGCTCATCATGGCGGGCCTCGTTTTTTCCGATGAGCGCAGGATCGCCAAGGCGGGCGAGATGCTGGCTGCGGACGCGCCTCTCGAAGTGCGCGGGAAGGATCATCCCTGGGTATCGCGCGGCGGACTGAAGCTGGAACATGGCCTGACGCATTTCGGTATCGAGCCTGCGGGCATGACCGGGCTCGACGTGGGCAGTTCCACTGGCGGCTTTACCGATGTGTTGCTGAAGAAGGGCGCGGCGCGCGTTTATGCCGTCGACAGCGGCACGAACCAGCTCGCATGGAAACTGCGGCAGGACGACCGGGTCATTGTCCATGAGCAGACCAATGCGCGCCATCTGACCGCTGACCATATTCCGGAACCTGTGCAGATCATCGTCTGCGACGCCAGCTTCATCGGCCTCGCCAAGGTTCTGGAAACGCCGCTGACCTTCGCTGCCCCCGGCGCGCACCTCGTTGCGCTCATCAAGCCGCAATTTGAGGCCGGACCCGCCGATGTTGAAAAGGGCGGTGTCGTCCGCGACACCGCCGTTCATGACCGTGTGTGCGCGGAGGTCGAATATTGGCTATCGGACCACGCCGGCTGGAATGTTCACGGCATTACGCAAAGCCCGATCACGGGCCCCGCTGGCAATGTCGAATTCCTGATCGGGGCACGCGCGCCGCTTTAACCCTCGACACCTTGCCCTATGCGCGCACATCTTATAGAGCGCGGCGCTTCCCATCGAGCTCGCGGACGTGGCGGAACTGGTAGACGCGCTTGGTTTAGGTCCAAGTATCGAAAGATGTGGGGGTTCGAGTCCCTTCGTCCGCACCATCCAACCGGCGCCCGCAAGCCGCTGACAAGATTATTCAAGAAGGCCCGTTATTTCCATGAAGATCAAAGAGACGAAGAACGAGGGCCTTGCCCGCGCCTATACCGTGACCATCCCCGCCGCGGACCTCGAAAAGCGTGTCGACGCGCAGCTCGCCAACGTCTCGAAAACGATCCGGATGCCCGGTTTTCGCCCTGGCAAGGTACCGCAGAACCTGGTGCGCAAGATGCACGGCGACGCGCTTT
This sequence comes from uncultured Alphaproteobacteria bacterium, assembly GCA_963710205.1. GTDB lineage: Bacteria > Pseudomonadota > Alphaproteobacteria > Sphingomonadales > Sphingomonadaceae > Pacificimonas. Next base: position 284,003 of record CAVPZG010000005.1, read on the forward strand.
ATGGCGAGGCGCTGCAGAAGGCCGTTCAGGAAAGCGTGCAGAAGGTCATGTCGGAAAAGGAACTGCGCCCGGCGACCCAGCCTTCTGTCGACCTGAAGTCCGGTGAGCAGGGCAAGGATGTCGAGTTCACCATGGACATGGAAATCCTGCCCAAGGTCGAGGTCGGCGACATCGACAAGATCAAGCTGGAAAAGCTCGTCGTCGAGGCGGGCGATGCCGAAATGAAGGAAGCGCTCGAGAAATTCGCCGAACAGCAGAAAAGCTTCGAGCCCGCCGCGAAAAGCTACAAGGCTGCCGTGGGCGACGTCGTGGCGATGGATTTCGTCGGGACGGTCGATGGAGAGCCGTTCGAAGGGGGTACGGGCGAGGATATGACCGTCGAGCTGGGCACGGGTCGCCTGATTCCGGGCTTCGAGGACCAGCTTGTCGGCGTGAAGGCGAATGATGCCAAGACGGTGAAAGTCACTTTCCCGGACGATTACAATGTCGCCTATCTGAAGGGCAAGAAGGCTGAATTCGCCGTGACCGTGAATGAGGTTCGCAAGCCCAAGCCCGGCAAGGTCGATGACGAACTTGCGAAAAATCTGGGTCTGGAAGGTCTCGACCAGCTGAAGGAACTGCTGGGCGGGCAGCTGAACCAGGAACTGCAAAACCTGACGCGCACGCACATGAAGCGCAAGCTGCTCGACACGCTTGCCGCGCGCTATGATTTCGACGTGCCGCCGTCGATGGTTGATGCTGAATTCGACCAGATCTGGCAGCAGCTCGAACATGAAGCCAGTCATGCCGATGACAAGGATGCGGCAATGAAAGAGCTGGAGGCGGAAAAGGATGATTACCGCCGCATCGCCGAGCGCCGCGTGCGCCTTGGCCTGCTCCTGTCCGAGATCGGCCAGAAGGAAGGCGTTCAGGTTTCGCAGCAGGAAATGAACCAGCTGATTTTCCAGGAAGCGCAGAAATATCAGGGTCAGCAGGAGCAGGTGGTCAAATATTTCCGTGAAAACCCAATGGCCGCCGCACAGCTGCGCGCACCGCTGTTTGAGGACAAGGTGGTCGATTTCCTTCTGGAAAATGCCGAAATCAAGGAGCGCAAGGTTACCCGCGAAGAGCTGACGGCCGCGATTGAGGATGAGGACGAGACTCCCGCCGCGGAAAAGAAACCCGCAGCGAAGAAGAAGCCCGCAGCGAAGCAGGCACCGGCAAAGAAGGAAACGGCCAAGAAGGCGCCTGCCGACAAGAAGCCCGCTGCGGCAAAGAAGGCGGAGGAAAAGAAGGCTCCCGCCGAGAAAAAGGCTGCGCCTGCCAAGAAAGCCGCCGCGGCCAAACCGTCCGCCAAAAAGGCACCGGCCAAGAAGGCCGCAGCCAAGCCAGCGGCCAAGAAACCTGCCGCGAAAAAGGCAGCCGCGAAAAAGCCCGCCGCCAAGAAGTAACGACTTCAGAAATGGCCGCTCCGGAGATCCCCGGAGCGGCCATTCTTCTTTTGGATGTTAACCACTGGCCCCTTGACTCAGGCGCGCCGCGCACCGACCTTGCTGCCACGAAACCAGCCAGAAAGCCTATCCCACATGCACGACCCGCTCAGCGCGCTCGTTCCCATCGTCATCGAACAGTCGAATCGCGGCGAACGCTCCTTTGACATCTACTCCCGTCTGCTGCGCGAGCGCATCATCTTCGTGACCGGTCCGGTCGAGGACCATATGGCGACGCTGATCTCTGCCCAGCTGCTCTATCTTGAGAGTGAAAATCCCAAGAAAGACATCTACATGTACATCAATTCGCCGGGCGGCGTGGTCACGGCGGGCATGGCGATCCACGATACCATGCAATATATCCGCCCGCGTGTCGGGACGGTCTGCATGGGCCAGGCGGCGTCGATGGGGGCGTTCCTGCTTGCCTCGGGCGAGCCTGGCATGCGCGTTGCGCTCACCAACGCCCGCATCATGATTCACCAGCCATCCGGCGGCGCCCAGGGCCAGGCCACGGACATCGAAATCCAGGCCAAGGAAATCCTTCGCATTCGCCACCGCATGAACGAACTGATGGCGAAATATACCGGCAAGGATATCGGCGTGATCGAGAATGCCGTCGAACGGGACAAATTCATGTCCGCCGAAGAGACCAAGGAGTTCGGCATCGTCGATGAGGTGATGGAGAAGCGCCCTGTTCCCGCTGAGGAAAATGAGGACAGGAAGAAAGACTAGTCCCCTCCTTTACATAGTCGCGCGCCGGTTCATTTTCTGTTGAGGTGGCCGCGCTATGTCGTCTCAGCAGGCTTATATATGGCATCACTGCCATTGCCCCGATAGGAAACACGGGGGTAGGATAGTAGCCGCCATGAAGGCGGGAAGGGCGGCGATGGCTGCCCTTGGGAAAGGAATATCATGACGAAGCTGACGGGCGGAAATGAAGGATCGGGTGCCGGCTCGGACGGCGGCTCCGGCGATTCGAAGAACACGCTCTACTGCTCCTTCTGCGGCAAGTCGCAGCATGAAGTGCGGAAACTCATTGCCGGTCCGACCGTGTTCATCTGCGATGAATGCGTCGAGCTGTGCAACGACATCATCCGCGAGGAAACCAAGACCAGCCTTGTCAAGGACAGTGCCGACGGTGTGCCAACGCCGCGCGAGATCTGCGACGTGCTCGACGATTATGTCATCGGCCAGGAATTCGCCAAGCGTGTCCTCTCCGTTGCCGTTCACAATCACTACAAGCGGCTCGCGCATGGCGCGAAGGGTGCGGACATTGAGCTGGCGAAGTCGAACATCCTGCTGATCGGTCCGACGGGCTGCGGCAAGACGCTTCTTGCGCAGACGCTCGCCAAGACCTTCGACGTGCCGTTCACGATGGCGGACGCGACGACGCTGACCGAAGCCGGTTATGTCGGCGAGGATGTCGAGAACATCATCCTGAAACTGCTGCAGGCGTCAGACTATAATGTCGAGCGCGCCCAGCGCGGCATCGTTTACATAGACGAGATCGACAAGGTCAGCCGCAAGGCCGACAATCCGTCCATCACACGCGATGTTTCCGGTGAGGGCGTCCAGCAGGCGCTCCTGAAGATCATGGAGGGTACGACCGCTTCCGTGCCGCCTCAGGGGGGGCGCAAGCATCCGCAGCAGGAATTCCTGCAGGTTGACACGACCAACATCCTCTTCATCTGCGGCGGTGCTTTCGCGGGCCTGGAGCGTATCATCGCCGACCGCCTGCAGGGCAAGTCGATCGGTTTCGGCGCGTATGTCGCCGCCCCCGACGAGCGCCGCACCGGTGAAGTGCTGCGCCAGATCGAGCCCGAAGACCTGTTGAAGCACGGCCTGATTCCGGAATTTGTCGGCCGCCTGCCGATCCTTGCCACGCTTGAGGATCTTGACGAGGACGCGCTCATCACCATCCTTACGGAGCCGAAGAACGCGCTCGTGAAGCAGTATCAGAAGCTGTTCGATATCGAGGAGGTCAAGCTGACCTTCACCAAGGATGCGCTGAGCGCGGTCGCCAAGAAGGCGATCGCGCGGAAGACCGGCGCGCGCGGCCTGCGCTCCATCATGGAGGGCATCCTGCTCGACACCATGTTCGACCTGCCCACGATGGACGGCGTCGACGAGGTCCGTATCGACAAGGATGTGGTCGCCGGGTCAAAGGACCCCGTCAAGGTCTTTGCAAAGAAAGAGAAAAAGGTCGCCGACGACGCGGCCTGAACTTGGCCCGACATGGGGGAGTTGATCGGTTAACTCCCCCTTCCCATATTCCTGATAAGCAAGCGGCACACCCGTCCGGGCGTGCCGCCTTTCGGAGAATATGATGACCACCCAGACCCTGCCCGTCCTTCCCCTTCGCGACATCGTCGTCTTTCCGCAGATGATCGTGCCGCTGTTCGTCGGCCGCGACAAATCCGTTCAGGCGCTGGATGCCGTGATGACGGGTCAAAAGAATGTTTTTCTGATTTCCCAGAAGGATGCCTCGGTTGAGGATCCCGAGGGAGATGACCTTTATCCTGTGGGAACGATTGCCACCGTCCTGCAACTTCTCAAGTTGCCTGATGGCACGGTGAAGGTGCTGGTCGAGGGCCAGCAGCGCGCCAAGGTCGATGCCCTCCATACGGAGGGGGACTATTTTCAGGCCGATCTGACCGCTCTTGACGATATCGTCCCGACCGGGGATGAAATCGCCGCGCTTCAGCGCCAGGCGGGCGAGCAGTTCGACGCCTATGTGCGCCTCAACAAGAAGATCGCGCCGGAAGTCGTGGTGCAGGTCCAGCAGATGGACGATCCCGCGCGCGCCGCCGATGCCATCGCGTCCAATCTCAATGTCAAGATTTCCGACAAGCAGAAGCTGCTTTCGGAAACCAACGCCGCCAGGCGTCTGGAGATGGTGCTCGGACTGATGGAGGGTGAACTCGGCGTCTTGCAGGTCGAGAAGAAGATCAAGGGCCGGGTCAAGCGGCAGATGGAGAAGACCCAGCGCGAATATTACCTGAACGAGCAGATGAAGGCGATCCAGCGCGAACTGGGCGACGATGACGATGGCGACGAAATCTCCGATTACGAGGAGAAGATGGTCGAGGCGCGCCTGCCGAAGGAAGCACTGGAAAAGGCGACGTCAGAGCTGAAGAAGCTGAAGACCATGGCGCCCCAGTCCGCGGAGGCCACGGTGGTCCGCAACTATCTCGACGTTCTGCTCGGCCTTCCCTGGGCAAAGAAAAGCCGTACCCGCAAGGATCTGGCCGAGGCGCAGAAAATTCTGGATGAAGACCATTACGGCCTTGAAAAGGTCAAGGACCGCATCATCGAATATCTGGCCGTTCAGGCGCGCGCCAAGAAACTGAAGGGGCCCATCCTGTGCCTCGTCGGGCCGCCCGGCGTCGGCAAGACCTCGCTCGGCCGCTCCATCGCCAAGGCGACCGGCCGCAAGTTCATCCGCCAGTCGCTGGGCGGCGTGCGCGACGAATCCGAAATCCGCGGGCATCGCCGGACCTATATCGGCTCCATGCCCGGCAAAGTGCTGCAGAATATGAAGAAAGCAGGCGCTTCGAATCCGCTCTTCCTGCTCGACGAAATCGACAAGCTGGGCCAGGATTTCCGCGGTGACCCCGCATCGGCGCTGCTGGAAGTCCTGGATCCGGAACAGAATTCGAAATTCAACGACCATTATCTCGAGGTCGATTACGACCTGTCGAACGTGATGTTCGTAACGACCGCCAACAGCCTGAAAATGCCGCGTCCGCTTCTTGATCGGATGGAGATCATTCGCCTGTCCGGCTATACCGAGAACGAAAAGGTCGAGATTGCCAAGGCGCATCTCCTGCCCAAGCAGATCAAGGAACATGGCCTCAAGGCTGGTGAATTCACCGTCGAGGACGACGCTCTGCGTGATCTGATCCGTTATTACACGCGCGAAGCGGGTGTCCGTACGCTCGAGCGCGAGATTGCGCGTCTTGCGCGCAAATCCCTGCGTCAGATCATTGAGAACGCTAAGACCAGCGTGACGATCACGACCGAGAATCTTCGCGATTATTCCGGCGTTCGTAAATTCCGTTACGGCGTCGGTGAGGTCGAGGATCAGATTGGGGCGGTCACCGGCCTGGCCTGGACGGAGGTTGGCGGCGAACTTCTGACGCTGGAGGCTGTCACGGTGCCCGGGAAGGGGCAGATTCGCACGACCGGAAAGCTTGGCGACGTGATGAAGGAATCCATCCAGGCCGCGCTCAGCTTCATCAAGGCGCGCGCACCGGAATATGGCATCAATCCGGGCATTTTTCAGCGCCGCGATATTCATGTTCATGTACCCGAAGGCGCGACGCCAAAAGACGGCCCGTCAGCAGGCGTCGGCATGGTGACCGCCATCGTTTCGACCCTGACGGATACGCCTGTCCGGAAAGATGTCGCCATGACGGGTGAAGTCACCTTGCGGGGCCGTGTTCTGCCTATCGGCGGCCTGAAGGAGAAGCTGCTGGCGGCGCAGCGCGGCGGCATCACGACCGTTCTGATCCCTGCTGAAAATGAAAAGGATCTGGCGGAAATCCCGGATAACATCACGGACGGTCTGGCCATCCATCCGGTCGCGCATGTCGATGAGGTTCTGGACCTGGCGCTCACCAAGAAGCTGGAACCCATCGAATGGATCGAGCCGGAAACCCTTGCGACCGAACCCGATCCCGATACCGCCGGAGAGAATGTTTCGGTGCGGCATTGAGGGAATCCCTTTGACTCCCCGGTCCAGGCTGCGTTTAAAGTCGGGTCTTGGCGTCTCGATATGCGCCATGGGGAGTTTCAAGGGGAGTGAGTATGAACAAACAGGAACTGATTGCGTCCGTTGCCGACAACGCTGACATGAGTCGCGCCGATGCCGGAAAGGCCATCGAGGCGGTCTTCGATACCGTACAGGCCGCACTTGCCAAAGGCGACGAAGTGCGCCTGGTCGGCTTTGGCACATTTTCAACCACGAAGCGCAAGGCCTCGACAGGCCGGAATCCGCGAACGGGTGAGCCGATGCAGATCAAGGCGTCGACGCTGCCCAAGTTCAAGGCAGGCAAGGGCCTGAAGGACGCGGTCAACTAGCTGGGTTCATGGGAAGCGGCCTTTTGGCGTTCTGGCGCGCTTCAGCCCTTCATTTGTTTTCTGGACGAAACCGGGCGTGGGCGATAAAGCCCACGCTCCCAACCGAATGGGCGCGTAGCTCAGTGGTAGAGCACTGCCTTCACACGGCAGGGGTCGCAAGTTCGAACCTTGCCGCGCCCACCATCACGCGGTCATAAGGGCGGCGAACGGGGAGCGCCTGATGATCGAGACCGTCTTTTCCATTGGAAATATGGCGATCCTGCCCGCATGGCTGTTGCTGGCAGTGCTGCCGAAATGGCGCGGTACGCAGCTGATCGCGGCGCTGCTGGTGCCGCTATTGCTGTCGGCCGCCTATGCGATCCTCCTGGCCATGAGCATGTCGGGCGCGTTTCCGGGCGATGGTGGCCCGGTCGATTTCCAGTCCATCGAAGGCGTCCGGAATATTTTCTCGACCGATGCGGGAGTCGTCATCGGCTGGTTCCACTTTCTCGCCTTCGATCTGTTCGTCGGTGCGTGGGAGGGGCGGGAAGCCAGGCGGATCGGTCTGTCGCACTGGTTGCTGCTGCCCTGCCTGTTCCTGACGCTGATGTTCGGTCCCGTCGGCTTCCTCCTGTTCATGATCCTCAGAACGCTGCACACGCGTGGCGGCGCACCGGCGCTTGGCTGAAAACCCGCTCAGGCGGGCAGGGCCAGATCCAGGTCGTTCAGGATGTCGCCGACATCTTCCAGACCTACCGACAGGCGGACGAGGCCGTCGTCGATGCCATAGGCCGCGCGTTCCTCCGGCGTATAGGTGCTGTGCGTCATCGTCGCGGGATGCTGGATCAGCGATTCCGCGTCGCCCAGACTGACGGCGCAGCGGATCAATTTCAGGCTGTCGATCAGCGTACGGCCTGCCGCCAGTCCGTCCGTCATTTCAAACGCGATCATGCCGCCGCCCAGGGCCATCTGGCGCACGGCCAGGTCGCGGTCGCGGTTGGAGCCCAGATAGGGATAATGGACCTTCGCCACCGCCGGATGCACCGACAGAAAACGCGCGATCTGTTCGGCAGACTGTGAGTGACGTTCCATCCGCAGGGACAGGGTCTTCAAACCGCGCATCACCAGCATGGCACTCATCGGCGACATGACGGCGCCTGTCATGTCCTTGAGGCCGAACAGCCGCACTTCGTCCATCAATTCCCGCCGTCCGGCGACCAGCCCGGCGACGACATCGCCGTGACCGCTAAGATATTTCGTCGCGCTGTGAACGACGATGTCCGCACCAAGCGCCAAAGGCCGTGTCAGACAGGGCGTGCAATAGGTATTGTCGACCATCGTGAGGCCGCCATGTGCCCGAACGCGCTCTGCGACCGCGGCGATATCGATCAGGCGCATGTTCGGATTTGCAGGCGTCTCGAAATAAACAAGCCGGGTACGCTTCGTCATTGCGGCGTCGAGCGCGTCAGGGTCCGTCAGGTCGACATGATGCACCACCACCCCGAAGCGCGCCAGCCCATGCCGCATGAACGCGAACGTGCAGCCATAGAGCGTCTTGTCGACGATGATTTCGTCGCCGGGCCTCAAGAGTGTCCACAAGGTTGCCGATATCGCGCCCATGCCCGACGCGGTCCCCAACGCGGCTTCCGCGCCCTCCAGCGCCGCAAAGCGCCTTTCGAGAAGGTCGACCGTCGGATTCGATATGCGCGAATAGAAATAGCCGGCCGCATCACCGCTGAACCGGTCACCCAGCTCCCCGGCGCTCGGCGCAGTGAAGGTTGCGCTCATGTGGATGGGCGGCACCAGTGCGCCCTGTTCCGTCTCCGGGTCATAGCCCGCATGAATGGCGCGCGTCGAGAATCCCGGCGCGGTCACCTGATCCCCGGACCTCATGTCGCTGGTCAGCATATCGATCTCCCTCAGCCGTACTCATAGCAGCTTGGAGGCTGTCCGTTCTTGCGAACTCTGTCGAAAAATGTCAGTGAATTGGCATAATCTGCCAGGAACAGGCGTTGGATAAGATAGATCTGTCAATCATTCGCGAATTGCAAACAGACGGCCGTCTCACAAACCAGGTTTTGTCGGAGCGCGTCGGCCTGTCGCCATCGCCCTGCCTGCGCCGCGTACGTGCGCTGGAGGCGCGCGGGATCATCCGCGGCTATGCGGCCGTCATCGACCAGAAGGCATTCGGTCTTCCCATCACTGTCTTCGTGCGGATCAGCCTCACCCGGCATGCGCAGGAGACGGTGGCGCGGTTCGAGGACGCGGTGCAGCAGATGGAGGAGGTGATGGAATGTCACCTTCTTACCGGGACGGCGGACTATCAGCTGCGCGTCGTCGTCGCGGATCTGGAGGATTATGAGCGGTTCATGCGGCAGGATATTCAGGGCCTGCCGGGGATCGCCTCTGTAAACACCAGCCTCGCTTATGGCGAAGTCAAACGCATTACGGCGCTTCGTGCCCCGCGCACGCACTGATTGCGGGCGACCGGCCGGTCGAACGAGCGCCGACCGATCGCCGAAACGCCGTTTAACGGATTTTGGCTGACACGATCTTGCCGGGCTTTGCCGGCGGTTCACCCTTCGGCAGGGCATCGACATGTTCCATGCCTTCGGTCACCTGGCCCCAGACGGTATATTGCCCGTCCAGAAACTCCGCATCCTCAAAGCAGATGAAGAACTGGCTGTTCGCCGAATCGGGATTCTGCGCGCGTGCCATCGAACATGTGCCGCGTGTGTGCGGCTCGGAATTGAACTCCGCCTTCAGGTTGGGCTTGTCGCTGCCATTCATGCCCGTGCCGGTCGGATCGCCGCCCTGTGCCATGAAACCGGGGATTACGCGGTGGAACACAACGCCATCGTAAAAACCGCTTTCGGCGAGCTCGGTTATGCGTGCCACATGATTGGGTGCCAGATCGGGGCGCAATTTGATCCAGACTTCGGCATCGTCCGACGTATCGAGGGTAAGAACGAGCGTTTTGGCGTCAGCCATAAAAATTCTCCTGAAAATTGGCGTTTGGGATTGCCCGCTGCCTAACGGCTTGCCATATCGACGCAAGTGGGCGCTTAGCTCAGTTGGTAGAGCATCTCGTTTACACCGAGAGGGTCGGCGGTTCGAGCCCGTCAGCGCCCACCAGTCCTCCGCCCCACACCCTTTTTGCGGAGGACAGCGAGGAGAATGATTTGCCACGCCATCAGGAAGTGCGAAGCCTGCCCTACACGCCGCACCAGATGTTCGATCTGGTGGCCGATGTCGGCAGCTATGCGGAATTCCTTCCCTGGGTCGTGGCGACGCGCGTCAAATCGAAAACGGAAAGCGAACTTGTCGCCGACATGATTGTCGGGTTCAGGATGGTCAGGGAAACCTTTACCAGCAAGGTCGATCTGAAGCGCCCGCACAGCCTGCATGTCGAATATCTCGATGGCCCGCTTAAATATCTGAGGAACGACTGGCGGTTCGAGTCCGACGGTGAGGGCGGCACGGACGTGCATTTCTGCGTCGATTTCGAATTCCGCCAGAAACTGTTCGAACGGCTGGCGGGCAGTTTCTTTCATGAGGCCTTCCGCCGCATGGTCGCCGCGTTCGAAAAGCGGGCGGCGGCGATTTACGGCGCGTCAGACGCCGCGACCGCGCCCGGCAATAACAGTTCGAGCGCGCAGCGCACGGCCTGAAGCCGGATCGCCGTTCGCCCCTCATCCGGGAAGGTTTTCGTATCGGCAACGATATCCTGTGGATCGCCGGCCCGCAGCGCGCGGGCAAACACCACGGTTCCCACGGGTTTCTTGGCGGTCCCGCCGCCGGGTCCGGCGATGCCGGTGATCGCAACCGTGATATCGGCGCGAGACCTCTCCAGCGCGCCCTGCGCCATCGCCCATGCGGTGGCGACGGACACTGCGCCAAAGGTTTCGATCATGTCCGAATGGACACCCAGCAGCTCCATCTTGGCCTCGTTGGAGTACGTCACGAAGCCGCGCCCCACGACATCGGAGCTGCCCGGAATTTCCGTCAGAATCGCGGACACCAGACCGCCGGTACAGCTTTCCGCCACCGCCACCAGCCGTCCGGCGGCGCGATTTTCGTCGATGACGCGCCTGGCAAGATCCAGCAAATCCTGGGGGAACAGCGTGGTCATGAGTAATCCCTGAAGTTCAAATGCGTACCGTTGCAACGGCCTGCGCGGCGATACCCTCGCCCCTGCCGGTAAAGCCCAGCCTCTCGGTCGTGGTTGCCTTCACGCTAACCCTGTCGGCGGGAAGCCGCAAGATTTCGGCGATGCGCGCCTTCATTGCGGCGCGATGCGGTCCAACTTTCGGTGCCTCGCAGATGATGGTCACGTCGACATGCTCTACCGTGCCGCCACTCGCGCGGACAAGCTCTGCCGCGTGGGACAGAAACAGGTGCGAAGCCGCGCCCTTCCACTTCGCATCGCTGGGCGGGAAATGATCGCCGATATCGCCCGCGCCAATCGCGCCCAGCAGGGCATCCGTTAGCGAATGCAGCCCGACGTCGGCGTCGCTATGCCCTGCCAGCGCGTGCGCATGCGGCACCTTGATACCGCATAGCCAGACATGGTCACCGGGCGCGAAACGGTGAACGTCATAGCCCATTCCGGTTCGGTACCCGCGCGCGGCGATCATCGCTTCGGCCCGTGCGAAATCGGCTTCGTAAGTCAGTTTGAAGAGGTTTTCGTCGCCCGCCACGAAAGCGACCGGCAGGCCCGCTTCGTGGGCGATGGCGGCATCGTCCGTCGCGCCGTCCGCAGCCTGCCGGTGCGCGGCGAGAAGTTCGGGAAAGCGGAACGCCTGCGGGGTCTGCACACGGTTCAGACCTTCGCGCGCCATCTCGCCGGTCATCACGCTGTCGCCCGTGCGCAGACTGTCGACGACGGGCAGGGCAGGGACCGCGCCTGTATGATAGTCCAGTTCCGCCAGCAGCCGGTCGACCACGTCGCGGGTAACGAAGGGCCGGGCCGCATCATGGATCAGCACGCGGTCCGCATGGGTGACAGCCTCCAGACCCGCGCGCACCGACCCCTGCCGGGTATCCGCCCCCATGATGGGCGCGCCCAGATCCAGTCCAGCGACGGCATCCTCATATTCAGCCTGCCAGTCCGGATGAATGACCACACGCACCTCGTTCACGTCCGGATGCGCTGCCAGCCGTTCCGCCGACCAGCGCAATAAGGGCTTGCCGCCCAGCAGCCGATATTGTTTAGGCGCGCCGCACCCTGCGCGGCTGCCGCTCCCGGCGGCGACGATCAGGGCGATATTGTGCATGGGTCCGCGCCTTACCGCCGCGCCTGCTTGCCGAACAGCCCCCATACCGGCTAAGTCTTTGCCTGAATTTTAAGCATGGAAAATTTGTGCCCGAATTAAAGCCAATCCAGATCGGCCCCGTCCGCATCGAACAGCCGGTCATCCTCGCGCCCATGACTGGCGTGACCGATGGTCCGTTCCGCAAGCTGGTGAAACGTTACGGCGCTGGTCTGACGGTCACGGAAATGATTGCCAGTCAGGCCGCTGTGCGGGAAACCCGCCGCAGCGTGCAACAGGCTGCCTGGGATCCCATCGAAAATCCGGTTTCCATGCAGTTGGCGGGCTGCGATCCCGATGTGATGTCGGAAGCTGCGAAGCTGAACGAACAGCGCGGCGCGGCGATCATCGACATCAACATGGGCTGCCCGGTGAAGAAAATTGTCAACGGTCATGCCGGTTCAGCGCTGATGAAGGAACCGGACCTTGCCGCGCGGCTGATGGACGCGACCGTGAAGGCGGTCGATTTGCCGGTAACGCTCAAGATGCGGATGGGCTGGGACCATGAGCATCTGAACGCGCCCGAACTGGCGAAGACCGCTGAAGACCTGGGCATCCGCATGATCACGATCCATGGCCGCACGCGCAATCAGATGTACAAGGGCTCCGCTGACTGGAAATTCGTCCGCAGTGTCAAGGAGGCCACGAGCCTGCCCGTCGTCGTCAACGGCGATATCTGCTCCGTCGCGGATGCCCGCACGGCGCTGGCGGAATCTGGTGCCGATGCCGTGATGATCGGGCGGGGGGCCTATGGAAAACCCTGGCTGCTGAACCAGGTCATGTCCGAACTGGCCGGGAAAGGTGCCGTCGCCGATCCCAGCATTTCCGAACAGTATGAGCTGGTCTCGGAACATTATGAAATGATGCTGGAGCAATATGGCGAGATCAACGGCGTCAACATGTTCCGAAAACATATCGGGTGGTACACCAAGGGCTTGCACGGATCTGCTGAGTTCCGAAACAAGGTCAACCAGGAGCCGGACTCCGCCAGGGTGAAGGCCATGCTGGCTGATTTCTACGCGCCCTACCGCGAACGCATCGCCGCATGAGCTCGCTCGTGCCGCTGCGGTTCAGACGCCGTGCCGTCCCGGTCCCGGCGGAAGTTCTGAATGCGCTTCAGGTTCCTGTCATTCTCGTCAACCGCTCGGGCCATCCCGTGCAGGCAAACCCGGCGGCTGAAATGCTGCTGGGCCGGTCGGAGGATGCCCTGGCATCGAAGGGCTGGGATGGCCTCTTGCCGCCCGATAGTCCGGTCCGCTCGCTGTTGCACGAAGCCCTGGAACACCAGTCCGAGATCAAGGCCTATGACGTTACCGTCGCCCTGATGGAGGCTGCCGCCTTCACCGCTGACGTCCTCATCGCCCCTGTTGCGGGTGAGGGCGGTCACATGACCCTTGTCTTTCAACGCCGCAGTGTTGCGGGTCTGGTGGAGCGCAATAGCGACCACCGCGGTGCGGCGCGCTCGGCGGCGGCATTGTCCGCCATGCTGGCGCATGAAATCAAGAATCCGCTGAGCGGCATCAGGGGCGCGGCGCAGCTGCTTGGCGGCGGCGATGGCTCTGACGAGGGGCGCGACGAACTTTCTGCCCTCATCATCAGTGAAGTTGACCGTATCAGCGCCCTGATCGGCCGCATGGAATATTTCAGCGATCCGCGCCCGCCAAAGCTGAAGGCCGAGAATATCCACGCCATTCTCGGCCATGTCCGCAAGCTGGCCGAGGCCGACGGCATCGTCATCCAGGAACTCTATGATCCGTCGCTGCCGGATGTTGCCGCCGACCGCGACGCGCTTGTCCAGCTGTTCCTGAATCTTGTGAAGAATGCGCGTGAAGCAGCTGGAAAAGAAGGAAACATAAGTTTCACAACAGCCTATCGCCATGGGCTGAAAATCGGTGTACCCGGCCAGCCGGGCCGTGTGCGCGTGCCCATCGAGATTTGTGTGATCGACGACGGCCCCGGTGTCCCGCACGACATGGCGAACAATATATTCGATGCGTTTGTTTCCTCGAAAGAAGGCCTTGGCGGACTTGGGCTCGCACTTGTGGCAAAGGTTGCCAGCGACCATCGCGGCCATGTCGAATATGACCGCGACGAGCGGGCAGGTCGCACGATTTTCCGCGTTCTGCTGCCAATGGCGGAATGCAAATGACCGCACGCGCATCCACTGTCATCGTTGCCGACGATGACGCCGCCATCCGCACCGTCGTCCGGCAGGCCCTGATCCGCGCGGGGCATGAGGTGCGGACGACCGATAGCCTTGCCGGTCTTGCCCGCCTGGCCGACCAGGGTATCGGCGATGTCGTCATCACCGATGTCGGCCTGCCGGACGGTGACGGGCTCGACAGCCTGCCAGGTCTGCTCGCCAAGCGCCCCGGCCTCCCGGTGATCGTTGTCAGCGCGCAGAACACCCTTGCCACGGCCGTTCGCGCCACCGAACAGGGCGCCTTCGAGTATCTGCCGAAACCGTTCGATCTCAATGAACTGACAGCGACGGTTGCGAGCGCGCTCGAACGCAGCAGTCATGAACCGGCGATCGCCACGCCCACTCCCGGCGACGACCTGCCGCTGATCGGACGCAGTGCCGCCATGCAGGAGGTGTATCGCCTCATCGCCCGCGTGGTGCCGACGGATCTGACCGTCATGGTTCTGGGCGAGTCCGGCACAGGCAAGGAACTCGTGGCCCGCGCGGTGCATGATCTCGGTCCACGTCGAACCGAGCCGTTTGTTGCCGTCAACATGGCCGCCATTCCGCGCGACCTCATCGAGTCCGAGCTGTTCGGGCATGAGCGCGGCGCCTTCACGGGGGCACAGGCACGCAGTACGGGCCGCTTTGAGCAGGCACAGGGCGGTACGCTCTTTCTGGATGAAATCGGCGACATGCCGATCGAGGCGCAGACACGGCTGCTGCGCGTGCTCCAATCGGGCGAATTCACCACTGTCGGCGGTGCGCGCACCATCCGCACCGACGTCCGCATCATCTGCGCCACGCACCAGGACCTGGAGGGAGCCATCGCGCGCGGCGACTTCCGGGAGGATCTCTATTACCGCCTGAACGTCGTTCCCATCGCGCTGCCGCCGCTGCGCGCCCGCAAGGATGACATTGCGGAACTCGCCACGCATTTCCTGAAACTTGCCGCCGCCGAGGGCCTGCCGCAAAAGGCGCTGTCGCAGTCCGCGATAGAGCGTCTTGGCGGGCATGACTGGCCGGGGAACGTTCGCGAACTGCAGAATATCGTCCGCCGCATGGCCGCGCTGGCGCGTGAGGATGTTGTCGGCGCCGCCGCGGTGGCGCAGGCGATGGAAGGCACGCGTGTCGCTGCCATCCCCTCGTCGAACGGATCGGAGGGCCTCGCACTCGCCGTTGAAACCGAGGCTGCCCGCCTGGTCGCGCAGGGCCATGGCGGGCTTTACGAAGCGATCATGGCCGAAGTCGAACCTCCCGTCCTCCGCGCCGCGCTTGCCGCGACCGGCGGCAACCAGATCAAGGCCGCGGCCCTGCTTGGTATAAATCGCAACACATTGAGGACGCGGCTTGAGCAGCGCGGGATAGATGCGGTCGATTTCCGGATACGGGACTAGCGGCGCCCCTCTACCGCGCCTGAGGTTTCAATCCGTCCTTCAGTAGCGCGAACGCCCGGGCCGCGACGTCCTCCGGGTCGCCATCTTCGCTCCACACACCATAGCGCAGGCCCAGGAACACATTCATCCCCACGATGGCCCAGGCGTGTACCTCGCCGATGTCCGCGCGGACCTCTCCGCGCCGCGCGGCGTCAGAGAGGCTGGTGAGATAACCCGCGACAGTGCTGCGATAGTGATCCCGGTAGCTGTCCGGATCGACAAACTCCGCCTCGTCGATGATGCGGTAGAGTTCCTTGTGCTCGCGCACGAACGCGATGAATTTGGTCAGACCCGTCAGTTCGCCGGACAGGCGGTCGGGTGCGGCGACGATGCTGGGACCGACCGCCCCGCGCACCTGCGCCGACATGTCCTTGACGAGCGCGCGGAAAATCTCGTCCTTGGATTCGAAATAGGTATAGAAACTGCCAAGTGCCGTACCCGCCCGCCGTGTGATGCCACTGACGGATGCCCCCTGAAAACCGAGCGCACCGAATTCCGCGGCCGCCGCATCCAGCAACGC
Source organism: uncultured Alphaproteobacteria bacterium (assembly GCA_963710205.1). GTDB lineage: Bacteria > Pseudomonadota > Alphaproteobacteria > Sphingomonadales > Sphingomonadaceae > Pacificimonas. The sequence goes on from CAVPZG010000005.1 coordinate 299,983, forward strand.
CCGGCGGGTACGCTTGCCGCGTGCCGTGCGCGGCAGGCGCGCGTTCTCGTCTGTTTGCCCGGCCATAACCTGCCCCTTTAGCGAGCATGATGTAACGAAAGTTGAAAGTTGGTTCAACTTTCATTAACGAGGCGCACAACTGCCGTGAACAATGCGGCGATCCTATGGGGACCATCATGCGCCTGACTGCCAACACCATGCCTTCCTTGCTCGCCGCTTCCGTGACCGCGCTGTCGCTTGCCATGCCCGCCATCGCGCAGGACACGGCGGGACCGCTGACGGCCGAACCAAGCCTGGACGATGATATCATCATCGTGTCGGCGCGGCGGCGCGATGAGCGGCTGATCGACGTTCCGATTTCGATCACCTCCCTCTCCGGTCAGGCGCTGGAACAGCAGGGCGTCCTTGAAATCACGGAAATCGCCCAGTCCGTTCCGAATGTGACGCTGGAGGTCTCTCGCGGCACCAATACGACGCTGACCGCCTTCATTCGCGGGGTGGGACAACAGGATCCCGTCGCCGGTTTCGAACAGGGCGTCGGTGTTTACATCGATGATGTTTATCTGAACCGTCCGCAGGCCAGCGTTCTTGACGTCTACGACGTGGAACGGATCGAGGTGCTGCGCGGGCCGCAGGGCACGCTTTACGGTCGCAACACCATTGGCGGCGCGATCAAATATGTAACGGCGAAACTTCCATCCGACCTCAGCGTCAAACTGCGTGGCACCTATGGCAGCTATGATCAGGCCGAGGGTGTGCTGACCGCATCCGCGCCAATTGGCGACGCCGTCCGGATTGGCGGCTCCGTCGCGCGTTTGAGCAGGGGCGGTTTTGGCGACAACCTGGTTCAGGACGGTGTCGAGAATTACAACAAGGATGTCTGGGCGGCGCGCGGCACTCTGGAGGTCGAACCATCAGACAGCATTTTTGTGCGGCTGTCGGGGGATTATGTGAAGGACGAGAGCGATCCGCGCCAGGGTCACCGCTTCCTGCCCGGCCTGCTTTCGGGCGCGCCCGTCCTCGACGATGTCTACGATACGCGTTCCGGCCTCGATTTTCCGAAGCAGGAAGTGGAAGCCTATGGCGGCGCTCTGCTGGTCGAGCTGGATCTGTCGGACACACTGAAGGTCAAGAATGTGCTCGCCTATCGCGAGGACCAGTCGGCGACGCCGATCGACTTCGACAGCCTGCCTGCTGCCGATGTCGATGTGCCCGCCATTTACGAGAACGACCAGCTCTCGGAGGAAATCCAGCTTCTTTACGATGATGGCAATCTCGCTGGTCTCGTCGGCTTCTATTATCTGGACGCCAACGCGGTCACCATTTTCGATGTGCTTCTGGATACGACCCTGCCCGGTCTCAATGCGCAGACGGCGGGCAATGTCGACACGAAGACCTGGTCGGTATTTGGCGACTTCACCTACGACCTGTCGGATCAGTTCAGCATTTCGGTCGGCGGACGCTACACTTCGGACAAGCGCTCGTCGCGGGTCCTGAGGCGGACGCTGTTCAGCGGGCCATCCGAAACCTTTGGCGGGACGGAATTGCCGCCGATCCTGACGACGTCGGATTTCGACGGCTCCGAAACCTTCAAGAAGTTCACGCCGCGCGCCTCTGTCAGCTGGACGCCAACGTCAGATCACAACGTCTATTTCAGCTATTCGCAGGGGTTCAAGGGCGGCGGTTTCGACCCGCGCGGGCAGACAAGCGCGGCACCCGACTTCGATGGCAATGGGACCGTCGACGCCGATGAGCGGTTCGAGTTTCTCCGCTTCGCGCCTGAGACCGTCGACAGTTACGAACTCGGCTGGAAGGCGTCGCTGCTCGACAACAGCCTGAATTTCAGCCTGGCAGCATTTTACGCCGACTATACCGATGTTCAGATACCCGGTTCCGTAGGCTTCGACACCGATGGTGACGGCACCAATGACGGGTTCATCGGCATCACATCGAATGCGGGCAAAGCGACGATAAAGGGCATGGAGTTCGAGGGATCGGCGAAAGTCGGCCGCGATTTCGCGGGGGCGGGGAGCCGCCTCGACTTTGGCTGGTCGCTCGGCCTTCTCGATGCTGAATTCGACCAGTTCATCGATGCCTTCGGCAATGACGTGGCCGACCAGCGCGTCTTCCAGAACACGCCTGATGTCACTGCATCCACCCGCATCGACCTTGGTCTGCCGATGAGCCTCTACGGCGACGGCGAACTGGTCATTGGCAGCCAGCTCAGCTTCAGAAGTGATGCCAGCCAGTTCGAGACACCAAATCGCTTTCTCGATCAGGACGCCTTTGCGCTCGTCGATGCCAGCATCACCTGGACGGCGGACGACGACAGGCTACGTATCGGCGTTTACGGCAAGAATCTGTTCGATGAGCGTTATATCGTTGCCGGATATAACTTCGTCACGGCGCCGATTGGCGGACCAGTCACGCCCACCCTGGGACGCGAAGGCACGCTGACAGGCTTCTACGGCGATCCGCGCCGCGTGTTCGTCAGCGCCCAGATCGGGTTCTGAGTGTCGGCGCCCGCAGGCGCTTATCCAAGCGCCTGCATGTTCGGCTGACCGTTCGACGCACTGACACCGCCGTCGACGGGTAGATTCACGCCCGTCACGAATTTCGCGTCGTCCGAAGCGAGGAACAGCACCGGCCCGGCAATGTCATCGGGCTCGCCGATACGGCCGAGCGGAATGCGGTCCATGAAGCGGTCGACGACGGCCTTCTGCTGAAGAATGCCTTCCGACATGTCGCTGCGTGTGAGGCTGGGCAGCACGGCATTGACGCGAATGCCGTCCTTGCCCAGTCCAAGCGCCAGACTGCGGGTGAGATTCGTCACTGCGCCCTTGGACGCGTTGTAGACGGGCAGGGTCCAGTCGCCGCCGATCCCCGACACGCTGGACGTGTTGACGATGTTGCCGCCGCTTTTCCTGAGGTACGGAATGGCGGCGCGGCACAGATAAAGGACGCCCTTCACGTTGATCGCCATTACCCTGTCGATGTCGTCGTCGCCCGCATCCTCAAGCGGTCCGAACGCGCCGACACCGGCGTTGTTGACGAGAGTGTCGAGCGCGCCAAACCGATCCACCGTGTCTGCGATCAGGCGGTCGCAAAAGGCGCGATCCGAAACGTCGCCCGCGATGACGAGGGTGCGCGATGCATCCATGCCAGCCGCCACCCTTTCCAGATCCTCCCGGCTGCGGCTGTTGAGGACGACATTGGCGCCCTCGGCAGCGAAGCGAAGGGCGATGCCCTCACCAATGCCGCTCGACGAACCTGTGACAATGACGGTCTTGCCGGAAAAGCGCATGATAATCTCCATTGGGTTTCGCAGTCCTGCCGCCAACGCATCTTGCCGGAAATGGGTTCATGTCCCACTTGTCACGTCACGGGTCAGCGGATAGGGCGGACCCAGAACAAAACTTGAGCAAGGACCACCGAATATGAGCGATGTCGCAGAACGCGTGAAGAAGATTGTCGTCGAGCATCTGGGTGTCGAGCCCGAGAAGGTGACGGAAGAGGCAAGCTTCATCGACGATCTGGGTGCCGACAGCCTCGACACTGTCGAGCTGGTCATGGCCTTCGAGGAAGAGTTCGGCGTGGAAATTCCCGACGACGCCGCGGAAAAGATCCTGACGGTCAAGGACGCCATCAACTACATCAACGAGAATCAGGACAGCTAGAACTGTTTCGGTCACGTTGAACCCGGATGAGTGAGCGGCGGGCCTTCCGGGTGGAGGGGCCGCCGTTGACGTTTTTTGAGCCTATTGGAGCCTGCTTATGCGCCGTGTCGTGATCACTGGACTGGGGCTCGTCACCCCGCTTGGCGGCGATGTGGAGACCAGCTGGAAGAATATTCTCGCGTCGAAATCGGGCGCGGGCCAGTTGACCCGTTTCGACACCGAGGGCCACGCCTGCACGATCGGCTGCGAAGTGCCGATGGGCGACGGGCCGGGCATGCTCGATCTGTCAAAGCGTGTGGATCACAAGATTCAGCGTCAGGTCGACCTGTTCATCCAGTTCGGTATCGACGCCGCCGGGCAGGCGGTGGAGGAAGCGGGTCTGACCGACATTACCGAGGAGGAATCCGAGCGCATCGGTTGCCTTATCGGTTCCGGCATTGGCGGCCTTCCCGGAATCGAAAAGGAATCTATCGTTCTCCATGAACGTGGCCCACGCCGGGTCAGCCCGCATTTCGTGCATGGCCGCCTCATCAACCTCGTTTCCGGTCAGGTCAGCATCAAATATGGCTTCCGGGGACCAAATCACAGTGTGGTGACCGCCTGTTCGACGGGAGCGCACGCGATTGGCGATGCCGCACGCCTCATCATGCTCGACGATGCGGACGTGATGATCGCGGGGGGCGCGGAAAGTGCCATCTGCCCGCTGGGCATTGCCGGTTTCGCGCAGGCCAAGGCGCTGTCGACACGCAACGACGATCCTGAAACCGCCAGCCGCCCCTATGACGAGGGGCGCGATGGTTTCGTCATGGGCGAAGGCGCGGGCATCGTCGTGCTTGAGGAAATGGAACGCGCGAAGAAACGCGGCGCGACGATCTATGGAGAGGTCACCGGCTATGGCCTGACGGGCGACGCCTATCATACGACCGCACCGCATCCTGACGGCAATGGCGGCTTCCGCGCCATGCGAAATGCGCTGGCCCGCGCCGGCCTCGATCCCAGTGCGATCGACTATATCAACGCACACGGCACCTCGACGCCGCTGGGCGACGAAATCGAACTGGGTGCGGTTCGCCGCCTGTTTGGCAGCGCGCTCGATACCACCAGCATGTCATCGACAAAGAGCGCGATCGGCCACCTTCTGGGGGGGGCAGGGGCTGTGGAGTCGATCTTTTGTCTGCTGGCGATGCGCGATCAGGTCGCCCCGCCAACCATCAACCTGCACAATCCGTCGGAGGGCTGCAGAGGCGTCGACCTCGTCCCGTTGCAGCCGAAGGAGCGCAAGATCGGCGCCGTGCTCAACAACAGCTTCGGCTTTGGTGGCACCAATGCGTCGCTGGTCATGCAAAAGGTCTGATCAATCCCAGCGCGCCGCGGCGGCATCGTCGCTGCCGCGCGCCGCGACCCAGCGGGTTGTCCCGCCGCTGATTTCCTTCTTCCAGAAGGGAGCCCGGGTTTTCAGCCAGTCCATGACGAATTCCGCCGCCTGAAAGGCGTCGCTGCGGTGGGCGGACGCCATGATGACCAGAACGATCGCATCGCCGGTCTGTAGCCTGCCGTAACGGTGAATGACCGTTCCAGCTGAGAGCTGCCACCGCTTTCTGGCTTCGGCGGTAATTTCGGTGAGCAGTTTTTCCGTCATTCCGGCATAGTGTTCGAGTTCCAGAACGTCGCCGGGTTCGCCCCGGACAATGCCGGTAAAGCTGACCAGCGCGCCGATATCGCCGCGCCCGGCCGTCAGCCTGTCCATCTCCGCGCTGATGTCGAAGGCTTCCTTCTGAACGCGGACATCCATCAGCCACCTGTGACCGGAGGAAAAACCCCAAGCTCGGCGCCGTCATGGACAGGAGCGTCAAGAGTCACGAATTCATGATCCAGCGCAAATCGAAGCTGGTCCAGATCCGCAAGGATTTCGGCATGGCCTGCGCTTCTGGTTTTGAGGGCGCCGAGGACATCGGCGACGGTCTTCAAGCTGTCCGGCAGTTCGACGATTTCACCGTCGCGCCCGATCGCTTCGCGCACACGGGCGAAATAGAGCAATTCCAGCTTCATGTCATATGCTTCAAGCCTGCCCGCAGATAATCCCAGCCGGTGATCAGGGTCAGGACCGCGGCGATCCACAGACAGACGACGCCGACCTGCATCGAGGGCAGGTAAGGCATCTTCTCGATGGAAAATCCATGCAGGATCAGGGCACCGAGCGACACCATCTGGAACGCCGTCTTCCATTTGGCGAGCTTCGATACGGGAACGGATACCTGCACGCCGCCGAGAAATTCCCGCAGACCGGAAACGACAATTTCGCGCAGGAGGATGATCATGGCGGCAAGCGTGGTGATCCCAAGAATGATGTCGTTCTCGATCAGCATGACGATGGCGGCCACGACCATGACCTTGTCGGCGATGGGATCGAGGAACTGGCCGAGTTTCGAGACGGTTCCCTGCGACCGCGCCAGATAGCCGTCCAGATAGTCTGTTGCACCGGCAACCGAATAAAGAAGAAATGCAGCCAGATAGCCGGGCCAGTTCGCCTGCCACATGACAAGGATCAGCACCGGAACGACGACGATCCGGGACAGGGTCAGCAGGTTTGGCAGGCTGTACATTGCAGGCCCACCCCTAGGCGAAATGTTCCCGGGGCTCAATCAAGCAGTAGCGTCCCCTCTATGACGTCGACGCAGCCGCCCCCCAGTATCGCGCGATCGTCCTCTAACCGGCAATCGACATATCCACCCCGTTCACTGGCCTGATAGGCGCGAAACGCCCCTCGGTTCAGCTGTTCGGTCCAGTAAGGCGTCAGGATGGCATGCGCTGCGCCCGTGACGGGGTCCTCATTGATACCTGCCCCTGGCGCAAACACCCGGCTGACCACATCATAATCGCTCCCCGTGTCAGCGGGCGCGGTCGCTATGACCAGCAAATTGCCGAGTTTCGCCATCGCACCGAAATCCGGCGAGAGCGCGAGGATATCGGCCTGGCTGTCGAAGCGGGCGAGAAAGCTGTCCTCGGCAGCCGTGGTGGTGACCCGCAATTCCCGCGGCGCGTGCCCGAACGTTGCCGCAAGAGGCCCGTTCGCGATCGGCTTTGTCTGCCAGGCGGGGAGGCTGAGCGCATAGCGGTTCCCGTCGCGCGCGACGCCCAGGATGCCGGCGCCCTTCAGCGTTTTGAAACGGACATGGGCACGGTCAGGCTCCTCCGTCAGGATCACATGACCCGACGCCAGTGTCGCATGGCCGCACATTTCAACTTCAACGGCAGGCGTGAACCACCTGAGCTGATAATCGGCCTCTCCGCTTGGATCGGGGGCGATCCAAGCGGTTTCCGCCAGATTATGCTCGCGCGCGATTTTCTGCATCAAACGGTCGCAGGGAAATTCATCGACGCGGTAGACGGCGGCGCTGTTTCCCTCGAAGGCGCGCGACGCGAATGCGTCTATGTGGCGGAAGGAAGCTCGTCTTCCGGGTTTATCGGACAAAAATGATCCTCCTCGATCTCGCTGTCATCCATATGCCCGCGCGGATCGATATGAATGAGCAGTTCCGTGCCGGGATAGTCTCGCAAGACCGCCATTTCCACCCGCTCGGAAATGTCATGCGCCTCTTTCACGGTCAGGTCGGGATCGACCCACATGTGAAACTGCACGAAATCCTGGTCGCCGGCGCGGCGCGTCCTCAATTCATGCACGCCGTGAACGTCGGGCAGCATGGAGATCATATTGAGAAGCTGCTGCCGCTTCAGTTCCGGCCATTCCCGGTCCATCAGCATATCGATTGCGCGCCTGGCGGCGTGAAAAGCGGTCCAGGCCAGCCAGAGGGCAATGCCGAAGCCGAACACGGGATCGGCGCCGGAGAAACCGATGCTTGCCAGGAAAAGCGCCGCGATGACGGCGATATTCAGCGCCAGGTCGGACTGGTAGTGCAGGCTGTCGGTTTCAATGGCGAGCGATCCCGTCTGTTTCGCAACGCGCTTCTGATAGATGACCAGCATGAAGGTGACGGCGATCGCGAACAGCGAGACGCCGATACCATAGACAGGCTGCGTCACTTCGGCAGGGCTGAAGAACCGCGCGCCCGCGCGCCAGGCTATGGCAAGCGCGCTTATCCCGATCAGCATCGTCTGGAACAGGGCGGCAATCGCCTCGGCCTTGCCATGGCCAAAGCGGTGTTCCTTGTCGGCGGGTTCCGCGGCGACGCGAACGGCGAAGAAGGTGACGAGCGAGGCGACCAGGTCGAGCCCGGTGTCGGCCAGCGAGCCGAGCAGGGCAACCGACCCGGTCTGCAAGACAGCCCAGGTCTTCGCGCCCAGCAGCATGAGCGCAGCCGAGACCGAAGCGATGGCCGCGCGCCGCATCAATGTGCCCCGTTCCGTCATGGTCGTACCGTCATGGATAGAGCATGTGCGTTGCCCAGCCGCCGTCATCGTCACGTTCGTAAATATAGCGCTCATGCAGGCGGCTGCGCTGGTCTATCCAATATTCGAAGCGGTCAGGCATGACGCGCCAGCCGGACCAGTGCTGCGGTCGGGGGACATCGCCGCCTGCGAATTTCGCCTCATATTCCGCGACGCGCGCCTTCAGCGTTGCCCGGTCATCGAGTTTGCTCGACTGCATGCTGGCCCATGCGCCGATCTGCGATCCGCGCGGACGGCTGGCGAAATAGCTGTCGGCCTCGGCATCGGTCACAGGCTGCGCTTTTCCCTCGATCCGGATCTGACGGCGAAGCGACTTCCAGTAGAACAATAGCGAAACCGCCTGATTTGCCGCGAGTTCGTCACCCTTGCGGCTGGTAAGATTGGTATAGAAGACAAATCCGCCCTCTGACACATCCTTCAGCAGCACCATGCGCACGGACGGCGTGCCGCCCGTCGTTGCGGTGGCGAGCGCCATGGCATTGGCGTCGTGCGGTTCACCGGCTTCGGCCTCGGTCATCCAGGTGTCGAACAGGGCGAAGGGGGTGTGGGGCAAATCCATGATGACGGATGTATGCGTGGCCCGCGCGGCCTTCAACCATGATCTTTGCGGCTGTTTCGCAGTAGCTTGCGGCACGGCGGCGAAGACCCTATCTGAGCTGTATTATCAGGCTAGGGCAGTGGAATATCGGCTGGATATTCCGCGCTCATTATGGTGACGGATTTATATGGCAGACCTTTACTCGAGACTTGGCGTGGCGCGCGGCGCGGACGAGAAGGAGATCAAGTCCGCCTATCGCAAGCTGGCGAAAGAGCTGCATCCCGACAAGAACAAGGACAATCCCAGGGCGGCGGAACGCTTCAGTGACGTGACGAAGGCCTATGACATTCTGTCCGACAAGGACAACCGCGCGAAATATGACCGCGGCGAGATTGACGAGAATGGCGACCAGAAGGCGCCGTTCGGCTTTGGCGGCGGGCGTGGTCCGCAGCCGGGCGCGGCGAGCGGCGGCGGGTTTGGTGGTTTTGGTGGCGGCTTCGGCGGCGGCGGGCAGGATTTTGGCGGCGCGGACGATCTGCTGAACGAACTGTTCGGACGGAGGGGCGGCGGCAATCCGTTCGGACAGCCGCCGCCGCGTGCGCGGCCGCAGCCAGGGGCGGATGTGCAGTACAGGCTACCCGTCTCGTTTGAGGATGCCGCGGAACTGAAACCGCAGCGCGTGACCTTGCGCAGCGGCAAGACCATCGAGGTGAAACTGCCGCAGGGCTTTGAGGATGGCCAGACCATCAAGCTGACCGGGCAGGGCGAAGATGGCCCGGGCGGAAAGGGCAATGCGCTGATTACGCTCTCGATCAAACCGCATAAATTCTTTCGAAAGGACGGTGACGATATCCGCATCGACCTGCCTGTCCGGCTGGAAGAGGCCGTGCTGGGCGCGAAGGTGCGCGTGCCGACGACATCGGGCGGCGTCATGCTGACCTTGCCGCCAGGTACGAACGGCGGAACGACCATGCGGCTGAAGGGCAAGGGGTTTTCGAAAAAGCCGAGTGGGCGGGGCGACCAGCTCGTCACGATAGAGATCGCCATTCCCAAGGGCGACGCCGAGCTGGAAGCCTTTGTGAAGGGTTGGGATGCCGGGCGGGCGATAGATCCGCGCGCCAATCTGTAACGCGCTTTTGCTAAAGGATTATCTCGCTTCCGCGCGCGCGCTGCTTGCCAGCGGGCACCGGCCTGTCGAGGTATTGAAACGCGTTCTCTTTGGCGTGTTCGACGAAGGGTTTCTGCACGCCGGAAATCTTGCCTATCTGTCATTGCTGACGCTGTTTCCGTTTTTCGTCCTGATCGGAACCATCGCCGGGTTTCTGGGCCGGTCGGGCGACGGCGTGCGGGCCGTGCGCACGTTTCTGGAAACCGTGCCTCCAAGCGTTGCCGACGTGCTGGCGGAGCCCATCGCGGCGCTCTTGCGGCAGGGATCGGGCAGCCTCATCACCTTTTCCATCCTCGTCGCGCTCTGGACCAGCGCGAGCTATGTCGAGACCATTCGGCTAATCCTGTACAGCGCCTATGGATTCAAGGCTGTCCGTCCAATCTGGCAGCGGCGATTGCTGAGTTTCGCCATCATCCTTGGAAGTGTCCTCCTGATGTTCATCGCCTTCGCCAGTCAGTTTCTGCTGACCGGTATCGAGCAGTTCATCGACCAATTGCTGCCGGGGCTGGACAGCAGCTTCATCAAGAGCGTGCGGCTGGGTCCGATCATCGCCCTGTTCATCGCGCTCTATATCCTGTTCACCAGCCTGACCCCGCGCGAATATCGAAAGGGTTGGCCGAAATGGCCGGGGGCGCTGGCGACCACGGCGACCTGGATCGGGGCGACGAACCTGCTGCCGTGGATATTAACAAACTTCTCGAACACCGACCGCTTCTATGGCCCGCTGGCAGGGGTGATGGTGACGCTGATCTTCTTCTTCATCGTCGGTCTGGGTTTCGTATTGGGCGCGCATCTGAACGCGGCGCTGGCATTGACCGCCAAAGCCGAGTTAGAAGGCGCGCAAACAGTAGAGGAAGATGTGTGATGGCGGGGTTGATGCAGGGCAAGCGCGGGCTGATCATGGGCTTGGCCAACGATCGCTCGCTGGCTTGGGGGATTGCGAAATCACTGCATGAACAGGGCGCGGAAATGGCGTTTTCCTATCAGGGTGAAGCGCTCAAGAAGCGCGTCGGCCCGCTGGCGCAACAGGTGGACAGCGATTTCCTGATCGAATGCGACGTGTCGAAGGAGGAGGCGATGGACGCCGCCTTTGCCCAGCTGAAATCACGCTGGGAAACGATCGACTTTCTGGTGCACGCCATTGGCTTCAGTGACAAGAACGAGCTCAGGGGGAAATATGCCGACACCAGCCTCGACAATTTCCTGATGACGATGAACATCAGCGTGTTCAGCTTCACCGCCTGCGCGCGCCGCGCCGCTGAAATGATGCCGAACGGCGGCAGTCTCGTCACCCTTACCTATTATGGCGCTGAAAAGGTTGTCCCGCATTACAATGTCATGGGGGTTGCCAAAAGCGCGCTGGAAACGAGCGTGCAGTATCTGGCCAATGATTTCGGGCCGAAAGGCATACGTGTCAACGCGCTGTCGGCGGGCCCGATCAAGACGCTCGCGGCGTCGGGCATCGGCGATTTCCGCTATATTCTGAAGTGGAACGAGTTGAACAGCCCGCTGAGGCGCAATGTCACCATCGAGGATGTGGGCGGGGCAGGACTGTACCTGCTAAGCGATCTGGCGTCCGGGGTTACGGGCGAAACGCACCATGTCGACGCAGGATATCATACCGTCGGCATGAAGCAGGAGGACGCGCCGGACATCGCGCTCGACTGAGTGGTGTCCCTATCAGAAAGGAAAGCCCGGAGTGCCAGTCTGGCGCTCCGGGCTTTTCGCTTAACGCTGTCCGGGATCAGCCGGAATAGTACATGTCGAACTCGACCGGGCTGGGGGCCATTTCCCAGCGCAGCAGTTCCTCCATCTTCAGGTCCATGTAACTGTCGATCAGGGTATCGGTGAAGACGCCGCCCTTCGTGAAGATCTTGCGGTTCTTGTCGAGATGCGTCAGCGCCTCGCGCAGGGAACCGGCGACCGTGGGGACCCGCTTCAGCTGCTTCGGCGGCAGGTCATAGAGATTCTTGTCCATCGGCTGACCGGGATCGATGCGATTCTCGATACCGTCCAGGCCCGCCATCAGGATCGCCGTGTAGGCGAGATAGGGGTTTGCCAGCGCGTCGGGGAAGCGGAACTCCGCCCGGCGGCTCTTGTCGCCCGTACCATAGGGAATGCGGCAGGACGCCGACCGGTTGCGGCTGGAATAGGCCAGCAGCACCGGAGCCTCGAAGCCCGGAACCAGACGCTTGTAGCTGTTGGTTGTCGGGTTGGTGAAGGCGTTGACGGCCTTGGCATGCTTCAGCACGCCGCCGATGAAATAGAGCGCCGTCTGCGAAAGACCGGCATAGCCATCGCCCGCAAAGGTGTTCTTTTTCCCGTCCCAGATGGAAATATGCGTGTGCATGCCCGATCCATTGTCCTGCGCGATCGGCTTCGGCATGAATGTCGCCGTCTTGCCATAGGCGTGCGCGACATTGTGCACGACATATTTGTAGATCTGCATCCGGTCGGCGGTTTCCACGAGTTCGCCGAAGGTGAGGCCGAGTTCATGCTGCGCCGCGCCGACTTCATGATGATGCTTGTCCATGGGCAGCCCCATTTCCATCATCGTCGAAACCATTTCGGAACGCAGGTCGTGCGCGGAATCGACGGGCGCCACTGGAAAATAACCGCCCTTCGCGCGCGGACGGTGGGCATAGTTGCCCTCATCGTAGGAGCGCCCGGTATTCGTCGGCAGCTCGATATCGTCGATGCTGTAGGAGGCGTGATCGTAACCGGACGAGAATTTGACATCGTCGAAGACGAAGAACTCCGCTTCCGGCCCGATGAAGACCTTGTCGCCGATGCCGAGCTGGCCGACAAAGGCGTCGGCGCGCTTGGCGACGGAACGGGGATCGCTTTCGTAAAGCTCGCCCGTGGACGGCTCCACGACGTCGCAGAACAGGATCATCATCGGCGTTGCGCTGAAGGGATCGAAATAGACGGCGTCGAGGTCCGGCATCAGGATCATGTCGGACTCATTGATCGCCTTCCAGCCGGCGATGGACGAACCATCGAACATGAAGCCATCGGACAGCATGTCCTCGTCGACGACATTCGAACACATGGCGAGATGCTGCCACTTGCCGCGAAGATCGGTGAAACGGATATCGACCCATTCGATTTCCTTGTCCTTGATCATCTTGAGAATGTCTGATGCCTTGTTGGCCATGATGTCTGGTCCTTTCGAATTATGCTGAGATATTGGTTTCGCGCGTGAATTAGAGAGCGTCGGCGTCGCGTTCTCCGGTACGGATACGGTAGGCCTGCGCAATGTCAGAGACGAAGATCTTGCCATCGCCGATGCGGCCGGTTTTCGCGGCGCCCGCAATCGCCTCGACAACACGCTCCGCGAGATTGTCCTCGACAACGACCTCGAGTTTCACCTTGGGGAGGAAATCGACGATATATTCCGCGCCGCGATAGAGCTCCGTATGGCCCTTCTGCCGGCCGAATCCCTTGGCCTCCGTGACCGTAAGGCCCTGTACGCCAACCTCGTGAAGGGCTTCCTTCACCTCGTCGAGTTTGAACGGCTTTATGATCGCCTCGATCTTTTTCACTGATCCCCCAATTCAAGGTGCGCGCGTGCAGGGAATGCCCAGCACGAAACATGCCAACCGTTTCGCCTGCGCCTGTCCCTTAACAATGGGTAAATGCGCCGCGGGTTCCTGATCAAATTTTCGGCAAGTGCCCAATTATCAAGCGGAGGCGCGAAATGGACAACCCTCACAGCCGTGAATTTCAGGCCGTTCCGGGCGCGGTTTCAGATCAGTCCGCTTCCGCATGTCCGTTATATGAGGCGTTGACGATCGGAAATGCGCGGACCGGGCGGCCTGCCGGCATGGCTTTTCGCTCCCGCTTAGGTTGACGCTTTGCCGCCCCCGGCATAGATGCGCGGCTTCCCGTCAAGTGCGGGCGCGTGGCGATCGTAGCTCAGATGGTTAGAGCGCCGGTTTGTGGTACCGGAGGTCGCGGGTTCAAATCCCGTCGGTCGCCCCATTTCCTGGAAAGCGCGCGCCTTCGCGGGCGCCATCCGCCATCGAAAGCCAGTCTATGTCCGTCTTCGACCTTCCAAGCTTTGACGATCATGAGGCCGTGCATGTCTTTGACGATGCGAAGTCGGGTATGCGGGCCATCATCGCGGTGCATTCGACGCATCTGGGGCCGGCAGCCGGCGGCTGCCGCTATATGCACTATGAAGGCAGCGAAGCGGCGATGATCGACGCCCTGCGGCTTTCGCGCGGGATGAGTTACAAGAACGCACTGGCTGGACTGCCCGCGGGCGGCGGCAAGGCCGTGCTGTTCAAGCGATCTTCCTTCCCGAAGACAGATGCGATTCTGGAAGCTTTGGGGAGCGCCATCAATTCGCTGGGCGGGAAATATGTGACCGCCGAAGATGTCGGCATGACCGATGAGGACATGACCGTCATCGCGCGCAAGACCCGGCATGTATCGGGATTGCCTGTCGAGGGCGGCAAGGCTGGCGGCAATCCGGGGCCTTGGACTGCGGAAGGCGTCTTTCTCGGCATGCGCGCGGCGGTGCGTCACAAGCTGGGCCGTGAAGGTTTCAAGGGCGTGCATGTCGCGGTGCAGGGTCTGGGCAGCGTCGGCAAGGTGCTGGCGCAAAAGCTGGCGGCGGACGGTGCGAAATTGACCGTCGCCGATATCGACGAGGGCCGCGCGGCGCGGCTGGCGGGAGAACTGCGTGCCAAAGTGGTATCGACGGACGAAATATTGTTTACCGAGGCCGATGTGCTGGCGCCCTGCGCGCTTGGCGCTGTGCTCAACGCTGACACGATTCCAAAACTGAATGTCGCCGTGATTGCGGGCGCCGCTAACAACCAGCTGAAACTGCCAGAGGACGGCGATTTTCTGAAGGATCGCGGCATCCTCTATGCGCCGGATTATGTTGTTAACGCGGGCGGCATCATCAACGTGATGGCGGAATATCTGGGCGACGGGGATTCCGATGCGGTCATGGCGCGGATCGAAAAGATCGAGGACCGGGTCGGCGACCTGTTGGCGCGCGCGGAAAGTGAAGGCGTGGCCACGAACCGCATGGCCGATCAGATGGCGCGCGAAGCGATCGGGCGGGGCTGACCCGTCAGGAGTAGGCGATCTCGCCGCCCTTGATGGTGGTGTGTACCCGGCCTGAAACGGGCAGTCGGTCAAAGGCGGTGTTGGCCGCCGAATGGGTCATCGTGTTGGCGTCGATACGCCAGGCCCTGCCGGGATCGAACAGGGTGATGTCGGCGGGTGCGCCCTTTGCCAGTGTTCCGCCGGGAAGGCCGAACAGGCGTGCGGGGGCGGCGCTGATAAGGTCGATCAGGCGGGACAGCCCGGCGTCATCGCCGAGCGCCATTAGCGTCAGCGGCAGCAGGGTTTCAAGACCTGCCATGCCGGGGGCGGCGTCGGCGTAGGGCAGACGCTTTTCCTCCTGCGTGCGCGGATCGTGCCCGGATGAAACGATGTCGATCGTGCCATCCTTCAGTGCGGCGACGAGTGAGAGGCGATCATTCTCGGAGCGAAGCGGCGGCGACAGGCGCGCGAAACTGCGGTAGTCGGTCGCTGCGGTATCGTTCAGGAGAAGATGCGCGGGTGTGGTTCCGCAGCTGACATCGACGCCGCGCTGTTTCGCCCGGGCGACAATCTCGATGCTCTCGGCCGTGGTGACGGTGCGGATATGGATTTTCGCGCCTGTATCCTCGGCCAGGCGGATATCGCGGGCGACGGCAATGCTCTCGGCAATGGCCGGTGCTGACGGGAGGCCAAGGCGGGTCGCGGTCTCGCCATCGGTGGCGCTGGCATCGCCTGTCAGGTCCGCGTCCTCCGCATGCGTGACGACGCGGATTCCGAAGGCGCTGGCATAGCTGAGCAGGCGGTGCATCACGGCGGCCGACGCAATGCCCCGGCGTCCTGTTGCCGCGCCCACCGCGCCCGCCAGCTGCATCAGGCCGATCTCTGCCAGTTCTTCACCGGCGAGGGCGCGTGTGGCGGCGGCAAGAGGGTGGACCCACACATGCGGTTTCCCGATCCGCATGGCGCGTTCGATCAGGGCAGGGTCGTCAAGCGGCGGCGACTGGTCCGGCATCAGGAGGGCGCGGGTAATACCGCCCGCCAGACAGGCCGCGGCGTCGGCGCGGAAAATGCCCGCGTCGATGAAACCCGGCGCGGCGATCAGGCCGCCTGCGTCAATGACGTTCGCGTCCGGCGGGGCATCAACCTTGCCCGTCGCGGCAATATGGCGGTCGTGGATCAGAATATCGCCGCGCGCGTCAATGCCCTGCGCGGGATCGACGATATGCGCGTTCTGGATATGAAGCGCTGTCATGTCCAACCCTCCACGCCCCGCCGCTTTCTGGTCAGTACGTCGAGGCAGGCCATGCGGACGGCGACGCCCATTTCGACCTGCTCTGTAATGGCGCTGCGCTGGATGTCGTCGGCGACGCTGGTGGCGATCTCGACGCCGCGATTCATGGGACCGGGGTGCATGACGAGGACGTCATCGGCAGCATGTGCCAGCCGCGCTTCCGTCAAACCGTAAAAGTGAAAATATTCCCGTTCGGAGGGCAGGTAAGCCCCGGCCATGCGCTCGCGCTGCAGGCGAAGCATCATGACGACATCGACGCCCGCCAGTCCCTGATCCATGTCCGTGAACGGTCGCGCACCCAGCCGGTCTATGGCAGGCGGCATCAATGTGGGCGGTGCGACGGCGCGGACTTCGCAGCCCATGGCGGACAGCAGGTGGAAATTGGAGCGGGCGACGCGGCTGTGCAGGATGTCGCCGCATATCGCGACCCTCAGCCCTTCGAGACGGCCCTTGCGGCGGCGGATGGTGAGGGCATCGAGCAGCGCCTGCGTCGGATGTTCGTGGCGGCCATCGCCTGCGTTGAGGACGGGACAGGATACCTTGGACGCTATGAGTTGAACCGCGCCTGCCGCCTCGTGCCGGATCACGATGATGTCGGGGTGCATGGCGTCGAGGGTAAGCGCGGTGTCGAGCAGCGTCTCGCCCTTCTTTACCGAGCTTTGCGCGACAGCCATGGAGACGACGTCGGCGCCCAGACGCTTTCCCGCGATTTCGAAACTGACCAGCGTTCGGGTCGAATTCTCGAAAAAGGCGTTGATCTGCGTCAGGCCCTTCAGCTGCTTGCCGCGCTGTTTATGCGTGGCCCAGTGATCCGCCTGATCGAGAAGTGTCCCGATCTCCCAGGGCTGCATCCCCTCTATGGCAAGAAGATGGTCGTGCGGAAACGGGTGCGCGCCGTCGGGAACGGGCGGAGAGAGGGCGGGGACGGTCATTAAAATGAGGGCAATAGGCCCATGACCGCCGCCGCGCAATGTCCCCCGCGTAACGCTAGCGCCCGATATGTTCGTCCAGAAATTTCAGATAGGCGTCCGATGCCGTGATGCGGTTGGCCTTTTTCGAGAAGCCATGGCCCTCGTCGGGGAAAAGGACATATTCGACGGGAACGTCGTTCGCCTTGACGGCCGCGACCAGTTCGTCGCTCTCGACCTGCAGGACGCGCGGATCGTTCGCGCCCTGCACAACGAGCATGGGCTTGACGATGTTCGCGGCGTGAAACAGCGGGCTGATGGCGCGGTGGCGTTCGGCGTCGGTCGCGGGATCGCCCATCTCGTCATAAAGCGCTTCCTTGAAGCTTTCCCACCAGGGCGGAATGGAACCCAGCGTGCGGACCCAGTTGGTGACGCCGAAGATATTGACGCCCGCATCGAACACCTCAGGATGAAAGGCGAGCGCGGCGGCGGTCATATAGCCGCCATAGCTGCCGCCCATGATCGCGATGCGATCGTCCGCCACCCAATCGAGCGATTTCAGCCAGTCCGCCGACGCCGTGACATCCTTCAGATCGACATCGCCATGCTTCTTGTCATCCATGTGAAAGAAGGTCTTGCCATAGCCCGACGAGCCGCGATTGTTGATCGCGTAGATGGCATAGCCATTGTTCACGATGTGCTGGATCAGCGCGCTGTAGCCGCGCGTCGACTGACCGCCAGGACCGCCATGCACGAGAACGACCGCAGGAACGGGACGTTCGGCGCTCGCCTCACGCGGGCGGTACAGGATTCCGGGAATCTCGAGGCCGTCGTAACTCCTGAACCGGGTAACTTCACCTTCAACCAGCTGCGCCTCGTCGATGGCCGGGTTGAGCGCGGTCGTCAGGCGGCGCGCCTGTCCGCTCGAAAGGTCGGCGACGAAGATATCATTGGGAGAGGTGTCGGAATTGACGGTGAAAGCGATCATGTCCTCGGCGCGGTTGAAACGCACCTGCCCCAGCTGTCCTTCGGGAATGCCCGACAACGCGACTTCATTGCCTGTTGTCTGGTCCAGAATGGTAAGCGTACCGAGCGCGTCTTCGTTGACGCTGTGCACCCGGTAGCGGCCCGACGGGGAATAGGCGACATAGGAAACGTCCCAGTCCGCCTGGATCAGCGGAGTCTTTTCGCCGCTCTCGATATCGTACCGCCACGCCTGATTATATTCACCAAACTCGTTCGTCGCGTAGATCAGCGCCTTTGAATCCGGTGTGAAACCATAGACGCCATAGGCGACATTTCCCTCATGCGGCGTGATGAGCTCGGGTTCGCTTCCCGGCTTGGTGAGATCCGCGAGATACACATCGCTGTCGGCACTGGTGCGCGGTTTCTGGAGCGCGACCATATTGCCGTCGGGGGAAACGTCACCCAGTTCGAACCCGGGATTCTCAAAAAGCAGCGTCCGGTCGTAGCCGTCCGCAGCATAGGCGTAGAGATCGAAAACCTTCTCGTCACGCTCGTTGGTGGCGATGAAGAAGCGGCTCTTGTCTCCGCTCCAGCCCAGATATTGGGCCTTGACCTTGTCGCCCGGCGTCAGGTCGCGGGTGCTGCCATCCAGTTCGCGGACATAGATGTGGTCCAGCTCGTCGCCGCCGCCGTCACGGCTGAAGAGCAGGCGGTCATCGGCGGGAAACATACTGACGGCGTAAGTCGAGTCGGCTGTGGACTGCGTCAGTGGCACGGGCTCGCCGCCGGCGATGGGCAGGGCATAGGCATTGAACACGCCCGTGCTGTCACTCGAGATAAGGACATTCTGGCCATCACTGGAAAACGCCACCGCGCCGGGGCTGGCCAGGCTGTAACTGACTGTATCGTAAAAGGTCGCCGCGGAGTAGCGCGGCAGTTCACTGGCCTGCATTTCAGCCCCTTGATGATTGTCCATGGCGATAGCCGGGCCGACCAGGGTGAGGGCGGTCGAGATGGCGAGTGCGGTGACAATTTTGTTCATGAATGGTCCTCCCAAGGTGTGTTATTCAGCTATGTCAGTGCGCTATCCGCGTCAAGCTTCCCGTGCAAACCAGTCTATCGCACCCTGCAGAATGAGCGCCGCGGCGTGGGCGTCGATTTTTTCCGGCCATTTGGCCCGCGGGACGCCTGCCGCCATCATGGCGTCCTCCGCGGCTTCCGAGGTCAGGCTTTCGTCCCACATCAGGAGCGGCAGGCCAAACCGGTCTTCGAGCGCGCGTCCAAAGGCGCGGCACCTTTGCGCGCCGCGGTCGGGCCTGCCGTCCGCATTGAGGGGAATACCGAGAATGATGCCCTTCGCGTTCCACGCGGACAGCCGCAAGCCAATGGCATCGAGGTCGGCGGCGCGGGCACGGTTCCTGACGACGATATCGGGCCCCGCAAAGCGCCATTCCGCGTCGCAAAAGGCAAGTCCGGTCTGTTTCGTGCCGCTATCGATACCGCAGAGAACGCCGCCCGAAGGCAGGGCATGCCGGAAGCCTTCGGGTGTCAGCGGGCCAGAAATATGTCCGTCCTCCGCTCCGCATCGGCACGCAGGTTGGCCCAGAACAGAGCATAGTCATAGACGTGGTAATTATTCCCAGGCAGCACATATTCGCCCATGCTGAGCGCGTCCTCGCCAAGACTGAGATAGCCGCGACCGACACATTCTGCCGCGACGAGCCCGGGTTCGAGCTCGGCATCCTCAAGCGACTCATCGGGTATGAGCGCGCCGATATTTTCCTGCAGCGGGGAAGGCCCGGTCACGCCGCCATTTTGCGGGTTGGTGCAAAGAAGCGGTGTGTCGCGGCGCGGACCGCCATTCAGACCGCTGGTGCTGTCAAAGGCATCGAAAATGAGGCCGGTATCGGCGGGCTCGCCAAAGCTCTGCCAGGCCAGGATACAGCCCACCTGTTCGGGCGTCCCGCAGGCAGGCAGACCAAGTTCGGGGAGGTCCGACGTCATCGAAATGGGCCAGCCGGGCAGATAGGCCGCAACGATGCGATCCATGAGCGGCGTTCCGGCGACACGCCTGGCGAGCAGGCTGACAAGATGGAGCGAACCTTGGCTGTGTCCCGCCAGGATGATGGGGCGATCCTCGGGAATCCCCGCGAGGAAAATGTCGAACGCCTTTTCGACATCGGTATAGGCGAGCGCGAATGCCTTGGCGGCATCCGGTTTGCCATAGGACAGAAAGGCGCCAAAGGCGGCCTGGCGGTATTTCGGTGCCCAGATTTCGGCAACGCCGTTGAAAACACTGGCCTGGCTGCGCGTGAACAGACTGCGGCGGTAAAGCGCGCCATGCTTGTCATCGAGCTCGATGGGCGCGTTCCAGCGGTCCGACTGCAAATAGGTGGTTGGGTGAACATAGAACACGGAAACGGCCGTTTCCGGCGCGGGGCGATAGCCGTCCGGGGTCCAGTTGACGACATCGGCGGGCGTGCCGGGGCGAGTGACCCACGCATCGGGCCTGTCGTAAAAGGTCGGCGGCGGCTCCGGGCTCTCGGCAAAGGCGACATTGGGCGTCATGTAGGTCCGCATCAGCGACTGGCCGAAACCGAACCAGATGACGAGAGCCAGGACAGCAATGATGATGAGCACTGCAAAGACAATAAGAAAACGGCGCGCCGCCATGGGAAACTGGACTCCTTTGCGGGCGCGCCTAGCATAGCGGAAGGGTTAAGGGAGAGGCTTAATGCGGCAAATGGTTCTGGCGATGCTTCTGGCGGCCGCGAGCAGCGCGGCGATGGCGGCGGATACGCATGACCTCGTCATCAAGGGCGGTACGATCTACGATGGCGGTGGCGGCGATGGCTTCATTGGCGATGTCGCCGTCGATGGCGGCGTTATCGTGTCGGTCGGGCCAGCTGCCAGGGGTCTGCAGGAGATCGACGCGACCGGCATGGCCGTCTCGCCCGGCTTCATAAATGTGCAAAGCTGGGCGACGGAAAGTCTGCTGGTCGATCCGCGCGGAATGAGCGACCTGAAACAGGGTGTGACGACAGAGGTTTTCGGCGAAGGTATGTCCATGGGACCGCTGACACCCGAAATGCGGACCGAGGAGCTGCGCGAGCAGGGCGATCTCAAATACGACATTCCCTGGACGTCGCTCTCTGAATATCTCCAGCATCTTGAGGACCGCGGTGTCAGTGTGAACGTGGCGAGCTTTCTGGGCGCGTCGACGGTGCGCGTGCACGAACTGGGGCGCGACGATGTCGACCCGACGCCCGCGCAACTGGCGGACATGCAGGCCCTGGTGCGGCGGGAGATGGATGGCGGCGCGCTGGGAATTGGCAGCGCGCTGATCTACGTGCCTGGAAAATATGCCGAGACGGCGGAGCTGACGGCGCTTGCCAGCGCGGCGGCGGCGTGCGGCGGTCGCTATATCAGCCATATCCGATCGGAAGCAGCGGATATTCTGCCCGCGCTGGACGAATTGATCGCCATCAGCCGCGACAGCGGTGCGCCAGGAATCGTCTATCATCTGAAACAGTCCGGCCGGTCCAACTGGGACAAGCAGGATGACGTACTGGCGCGGATCGAGGCGGCGCGGGCCGAGGGCCTCGATATATCCGCGACGATGTACACCTACCCCGCCAGCTCCACGGGCTTTGACGCGGCCATTCCGATCTGGGTGCAGGAGGGCGGAACCGAGGCGTGGGTAGAGCGAATGCGCGATCCGGAAATCAGGGCGCGCGTCATCGCCGAAATGCAAAGCGAAAACGCGATGGAGGAAAACCGCCTGCGCGAGGCGGGCGGTGGTGACGGGGTGCTGCTTGTCGGCTTTCGCAATCCGGAACTGAGGCATCTGCAGGGAAAAACACTGGGCGAGGTGGCGCGCGCACGCGGCGTCAGTGCGGAGGAGGCCGCAGTCGATCTGGTTGTCGAGGATGGCAGCCGCGTTCAGGTCGTCTATTTCATGATGAGCGAAGACAATGTCCGGCGGCAGGTGTCGCTGCCGTGGATGAGCTTTGGGTCTGACGCGGGCGCACTCGCCGTGGAGGCACCCTTCACCAACCGGGGCACGCACCCCCGGGCCTATGGCAATTTCGCGCGTCTCCTCGGAAAATATGTTCGCGACGAACAGGCGCTACCTCTGGCGCAGGCCGTCAGGCAGATGACCAGCTTCGCGGCGCAGCAGATGGGGCTGAGCGGTCGCGGCAAGCTTGCGCCGGGAATGGCGGCCGATATCGTGGTTTTCGATCCGGACACGGTCGTGGACAGGGCTACCTTCGAAACGCCGCATCAATATGCGGCGGGCGTGCGCGATGTGTTCGTCAATGGCGTGCAGATGCTGACGAATGGCGAAGCCACCGGCGCTGCGGGCGGGCGTTTCCTGAAGGGGCCGGGAGCCGGAAGGTGCAAGCCGCTTTAGCGCGGCGGGGCATCGCCGAGTTCTGACATGGCGATGTATATGCTTGGCGGGATGACAGCCACCATGCCGCTCAGGATGACCACGGCCAGCTCCCCGATCCAGAACGCGGCGGTGCGGGGCGTAATCGTGGCAAGGGTGGCGCGCGCCTCCTCGGGGGTCGGCCCATAGCCATAGATGACGAGGCTGATGAGGATAAGCGGCAGCATCAGCATGGCGGTAACCGTGGCCATGATGCCGCAAAGCGCGCCCATATGCGCCCAGGCCATCTGCTGGGAGCGACGGATGGCCGCGAAGGGTACTTTCTTCTCGGCCGCCGCGACCGGCATGGCAAGTAGCCAGAGAATGACAAGGGCGACAGTGGGCGGCAGGATCAGGAGCCGCGCCCAGGGCGTGATGAAGAGCGCAAGCAGCTGGCCGATGATCAGCACGGAGATGATGCCCGCGGCGGCGGTGAGCCCGGCGACGAGCGGCGGCTGCGCACCGCGCAGGCCTGACAGGATATAGGTGCGCGGCGGCAGTGCCGTGCGGCTCGCCAGCGTCGCAGTGGTCACGGTGCTGAAGAACAGAAGAAACGCGAACGAGCGGGCGGTCAGGACGAGCGTACTGGTCGATGCCTCACCGTCGCCAGTCGCGCCCATGGCGTACATGATCAGCTCCGGCCCGATCAGCAACGCGAAACCGAGGAGGGTTATCGGCGCGAAATCACGCCACCAGCGCAGTAGTGAGGCGTGGAGAACAGCGCGAATGTCCAGACGGGTTTCGTTTCGCGGCGTCAAGGTGCGCTGACCGTGCGGGTCGTGCCGCGTCCGACGGCATAGAGCGTGCCGGCGCGGCGGACGAGCGCGGTATCGGCCAGATCGCTGACTGCCAGCAGATCCATCGGGCCATCGCCGGGAACGTCGAGACGGCGTTCGCGCCAGGCGGGTTCGCCCACGCGGAGGTCGAGAAGCCGGTCTCCACCCGCGCCGCGCAGGTGAACGAACAGCCGGTCACGGCCGCCCTTGGCACTTTCGACGCCATAACCCGGTGGCGGCAGATAGGCGCGTTCCGGAATGGTCTGCCGCTCCCGGCTCATCATTGCCGACATTGGATAGGCAGCGAGCGCGCCCGCCGGAATGCCGTTCCATGTCGCGCCGAGGAGGGCGATGGTCCGCCCCTGGAAAAAGCCGTGGAAGGTGAACCGGGCGGGAAGCCGGGATTCGACGAAATTCTGCTCCCATCCGAAATGGTAGAGCTGGTCTGCACCCGCTTCATTGGTAAGCGTGGCGGCGTGGAAAAGGCCGCCGGTCGAAACATCGAAAATTGGTTTGAGGCCCGTGCTGCCGGGGGGCACAGCCAGGATGGTTTCCGACGAACTGGGTAGCGATCCGCGCTTCCACAGGGTCAGCAGGCGCGGCTCCCCTTCAGCTGTTACCGTGCCGGGTCCGCTATT
Organism: uncultured Alphaproteobacteria bacterium; assembly: GCA_963710205.1. Lineage (GTDB taxonomy): Bacteria > Pseudomonadota > Alphaproteobacteria > Sphingomonadales > Sphingomonadaceae > Pacificimonas. Next base: position 323,848 of record CAVPZG010000005.1, read on the forward strand.
GCCGGCGAGCATGATCCGCTCGTCGTCATACCAGGCGACGCGGTTCGGACCGCGACCGAGGACGAAGCCGCCCGGAACTGGCTGACCGCGATCCACATCGACTTCCAGGATGCTGACACCCGGTTCGCCAGGCGTGGACAGGGACAGCAGGCAAAGCCGGTACGTGGGCGGTAAGCAGCTGCTCTGCTCTATGGTGAGCGGCGCGGCATCGAACAGCGTGCGCCAGGCCGTGTTGCCCTGCAGGACAGAGGATAACGGCGCGCGGCGCAATTTGGTCCCCGACGCGGCCGTCAGCTGGTCACCGTCGAAAGCGAACTGGGCGTGTGCCGGTGACGCAAGGAAAGCCAGACAGACAAGAAGGAATCGAAACATCGATCGTTCTCTGCCGAAGCGCGGGGAATGGCGCAATCCAATGGTACTGAAATGACCGTATGAAGAGGGCACTTCGGCCTGCCAGCCCCTAGCTGGCATGTTCCCTGACGCCGGCCAGGATCAGCCAGCCAATGCCATAAGCCAGTGCCAGACCGGAAAACAGCGTCAGGACAATGGTAAAACGCTGGGGATAGAGCGCGCGTTCGGGCAGGTTGGGCTCCACAACCCGGACGACAAAGAGATTTTGCCGCATCGCCTCCATACGCGCCTTTTCATACATGGCTGCGGCAAGTTCGTAACGCTTGGCGGCAAATTCCTGCCGCATACGCAGATTCTCGAAATTGCCGATGCCTGCGGAAATGCCGCGCGCCTCGCCGCTCAGACGGGCATCGACGGACGCGACTTCGGCCGCGAGCGCGGCGATGCGGCGCCGGACGGCGATACGCTGCGGGCTGGATGCCGAAATGCCCGCCATGGTCGCCTCCTGCGCGCGGAGGGCGGCGAGCTCGCCGCGCAGAGTGGTGGCAAGTTCGGTCTCCGCCTTGCCGGACAGGGCGGGATCGACCTGCCGCTGCTGCTGCCGGTAGGCGGCAAGAGCGGTGTTGATGTCACCCAATGCCGCCTCCGCCTCGGCAAGCTGTGCCTGGGAGGACTGCAGCAGGGCGTCCTGCGCGCGCGCGTTGAGCGCGTTCACCCGCGCCTCGCCTAGTGCGAGGAGCGTTTCCGCGAGCGCCCGGCTGTCCTCAGGCCGGTAGGTTGTGACCGCAAGGTCGGTGATGCCGGTGTCGACGTCATAGCTGATGTCAACATGGCGCCGGTAATGGCGGGCGAGGGTTTCGGCTTCCGGATTTGCGTTCCACAGGCGCGATATGATGTCCGCCTCTGGCCTGCGGAATATCGCGACCAGGTCAAGTTTTGCATTTGCGGCGGCGACGGCGTCGTGACTGTCCAGATAGTCGGCAATGCTCATGGCCTGTCCGGCGGCGTTCGACGTGCCGCCCAAACCGAACATTTGCAGCGCGCCGGGTATCTCTGCGCTACCGCCGCCGGTGTCTGCAGAGCGAACGAGGAAATGCGCCTGGGATTCATACTGGTCGGCGGCGAACAGGAACAGCCAGACTGCTGCGATCGCCGTCGGCAGCACGACCAGTGCCAGAAACCAGCGCTGCCTGCGCCACCATGGCTGCGGCTTCACCAGCGCGGCCTCTTGCAACAGATAGGGAGGGGTCTGCGTGTCCATCGTCTTCCGCCCTTAGCCGATATGGATGTGACTGCGAACCGCCCGCAGTGACAGCAGGCCAAGGAAGGACAGGCCAAGGCACCAGAACAGCAGATAGACAGGCTCGACATAGCGGGCGTCGGCGGCGGCGAAGTGGCCGTGGCGGATCAGTTCAAACATCTGTGTCATGGGAAATTTCGCCATGATATCCCGCCAGGGCTGCGGCAGCCACTCCAGCATGTAGAAGGCGCCCGACAGCGGCAGCAGGATATAGCTGACCGGATGGACGAATTTTGTCAGCAGCCGGTTGTTGTTGGTACCCGCGCAGATCAGCAGCGAAAGCGCGAAGGACCACCACCAGAGGAGCCCGACTCCCGCGATGAGCATCAGCGGACGGGCGGGCGGCGCGCCGAGCCCGGTGAGCGCGGCGATGGCCAGCAGCACCACGAGCACGACGACGATGCCCGCCAGTTCCAGCAGCGCGCGGGCGAAGAGCATGTCGAACAGCGTGACCTGCCGATGGTAGAGCAAGGGGGCATTGGCCTCGATTACGGATTCGGCGCGGGTGAAGATCGACCGGAACATGATGAAGGCGGTGTAGCCCAGGATGGCGAACGGGACGGGTTCGACCGAAAGCCCGATTTCGTCGTGCGCGCCCGCGTGGATGAGGACGACGGCGACGGCAAGGAGTGCGGGTTCGAGAAACAGCCAGAGGTAGCCGACATTGTCGCGCCCATAGCGGGTGTGCAGTTCGCGCATCAGCAGCGCGCCGATCACGCTCCTTTGGACGGAGAGACCGCGGCGGATGGTGCCCGCGCTCATGAAAGCACGCCTTCGGCGGCAGTCAGGACGTCGGCGATGTGGCGGTCCCATGTCGGGACCTGCCAGCCCTGATGCCGCGTCAGCTGTGCACGCTGTAGCGAACCTTCGCGTGAATGGTCGATGATCGCTGCCAGCCAGCCCTCACCGTCGAGCGGGCTTAGGAAATCGGGCGCGTTACCGCCCGCCTCGCGATGGGCGGGAAGGTTGCTGGCAATGACGGGCGTACCCACGGCGAGGGCCTCGGCGACTGGTAGCCCGAAACCTTCCGCGAAACTCGGCATCAAGAGCGCGCGCGCACCGCGCAGATGGGCGGCGAGATCGCGTTCACCCAGGCGGCCTGCCTCGTGCACATGCGCCTTCATCGCGGGCGCGCGGTCCAGCATGTCCAGCACCATCTCGTTTTCCCACCCGCGCCGACCGGCGATGATGAGAAGCGGGATGTCCGCAGCGCGCAGGGTTTCCGCCATGTGCCGCCAGATGTTCAGCAGCAGCAGGTGATTCTTGCGCGGTTCTATCGTGCCGAGACAGAGAAAATACGGGCGGTCCGTTTTGTGTGGGGCCGCACGCGCGGGGGGATCTATGCCAAGTGCGGAGGCATGGATGGGCGGATGGGATTGGGTTTCCCAGTGACCGGATAAGGCCGCCGCCGTCGCCTCGCTGTTCGTGACCACTGCCGCTGCCTCCGTCCTCAGCGTTTCCATTCGGATCGCATGAAGGCGCGCGCCGCCCGGCCGGGCATATTCGGGATGCGTGAGGGGGATGAGGTCGTGCACCAGTGCCACAAGGCGGGCGTTCAGGGTTTCGCGCATGCGCGCGATCCGTGCGGGACGGTGGAGATTGCTTGGCGACGCCAGAATGAGGGCGCTGTCGTGCCGGACATCGGGTGTCTTTGGAACGATGCGGGCGAGCCGCCGCCAGACCTGCGCGCGCGACTGACGCGTGCCCACTTCCCAGATGCTGCGCGTGTCTGCGAGAAACCGCGTCACATCGTCAGCGGCAAGTGTACCCATGCGTCCCGACGGATGACGCGCGCTGTAGCCGAGCGCGGGTCCCAGTCGCGCGCCGAGTTCGCGCGCATAGGCCATTTCAACCCGGTCCACGCCCGTCGGCGCGCCGTGCCGCGCGCGGGATAGCAAGCGAGAAAGGTCGAGGTAAAAGCTTGGCGCGGCCCGACCGATGGCGGCACTTGTCGGCGTGGTCGAAACCGGTGACGCGCTGCGATCTTCCTGTCTCAGCATCAGCTCGCCCGCCTGAACAGGGTTTTCAGGCGTCCCTGCGCCTGACGGACGCGGGTCAACAGGGTGACATTCTGCGGCAGTCCTGCGACCAAACGGTCGATCAGGATTTCCGGCGGACAGGGCAGGCGGGTCACCGGGTCCAGATAGCGCGGGTAGAGGATGAGCGCGGCGGCGACCAGCTCGTCGAGGCTGCGGCGCGCGGTGCGACGTGCCGGAATGGTGCCCCGGTCATCGGTCAGGCCCCAGCCCGCATAGAAAGGCGCACCATAGGTGGTGACCGGAAGGCCGCGCAGCAGGGCCTCAAATCCCGTCAGGGACGTGAGCGTGTGAACGCCGTCCACCTGCGCGAACAGCGCGGTCAGATTCGCATCGCGCGCGACCGTGTCAGCAAGTTCGTCCGCTTCGGCCGGTTCCGGACCGCCGGTACGAAGGCCGGATTCCACGTCCGGATGCGGCTTGTAGACGATATGCGCGTTCGGTTCCGCAAGGCGGACGGCAGCGAGCAGGGCGGCATTGGTCCGAATGGCGCCGCCGCCGGTCAGGACGGAGCGGTCATCCTCCACCTGTCCAGGAACGAGTATCAAGCGTCTGCCGCGCGGCAGGTCCAGCATGTTTCCACGCGTGCCATATTTGGAAATATCCGCCGCGACGAGGCGGCGGCGCAGGGCGGCGGCGCGGGTCGTCAGCGCGGGTGTGAAGTCGGTCGACTGGATCAGCGTTTCAAGGTCATTGGGGGTGCGCGGATCGTAATAGATTCCGGTGCGGTCGGCGGCGATGGAAAAGGGTTCCCGGCATTCCGCGCCAAGGCCGGCGGAACGAATGAAGCCGTCCTCCAAGATGATGTCGCCGGGCCGCGGGTCGGCTTTCGTTGGCCAGACCGCGCGGCGGTCGCCAGCCGCGCCGCCGCTGTGCGGCGGGCTGCGGGTGCCATCCCAGAGCAGGTGGTCGATGGCGCGCTGCTTCCACGCCTTTATGCCAGCGGTGGCGGCGACGGTCCGGTTGATCATCTGCTGATCGTGCCAGAGAGCGAGAATGGCAACGATGTCCTCCGCGGACGTGGGCCTGCCGTGGAAAGGATCCCTATAGGTCCAGTCGGTCACAAGCTGCCGCGCCTGAGAGATGCGCCCCGTCCAGTCGCTCGTGCCAATGCCGGCTGAGCTGATCTGATCCGCAAGAGCGGACGCGCGCCTGTCGTCGCAGCCCGCCTCCGATGGCCCGGGCCGAACCATTTGATCCAATCTGCCCTGCGCCCAGGGAAAGGCGGGAATATGCAATGGAAACGGCGCATTCATGGTATGCGAATAGCATGGTTTCCATGAATGGGGGATGGCGAACCTTCCGCGCTACGCCCCTTTTCCGCTCAGAAGTTCGATGATGGCGGAAAAGTCCCGTCCGCCTTCCCCTGCGCCGACCTGCATCTGATAAAGCGCCTGCGCAAGGCCGCCCATGGGCGTGGCGGCGTCGACGCTCCGCGCCGCTTCGCCCGCCAGTTTCAGGTCTTTCAGCATCAATGCAGAGGCAAAGCCTCCCTGATAATCCTTGTCGGCGGGACTTTCGGGGCCGACGCCGGGCAGGGGGCAATAGGATGTCAGCGACCAGCTCTGGCCGGACGAGACGCTTGCGATGTCGTAAAAGGTCTGCGGGTCGAGACCGAGTTTTTGCGCAAGCGCCAGTGTCTCGCAGGTGGCCACCATGGTCGCGCCGAGAAGCATGTTGTTGCAAATCTTGGCGGCCTGTCCCGCGCCCGCGCCGCCTGCGTGAATGACGGCCTTACCCATGGCGGCAAGAATGGGTTCGGCGCGGCGAAAGGCGTCGTCATCCCCGCCAACCATGAAGGTCAGTGTGCCTGCGGCGGCAGCGGCGATGCCGCCAGACACAGGCGCATCCACCATGGCGAAACCGGCATCCCCGGCCGCCTTGGCAACCGCGCGCGCCGTGGCGACATCGATGGTCGAGCAGTCGAGAAACAAACAGTCGGAAGGGGCCGCGCCGAAAACATCGCCTGAATAGACCGCCTCCACATGCGTCCCGGCTGGCAGCATGGTTACGACAGCGTCCGCAGCTGCAACTGCGGACGCTGCGGAGGCGGCGCGGGCGCAACCGGCCTTCTCGGCGGCAGCGAGCGCAGCGTCTGACAGGTCGTAAGCGACAACATCATGCCCGGCCTTGACCAGATTGGCCGCCATGCCCCCGCCCATATTGCCAAGGCCAATGAATGCGATGTTCATGACGGTCTCCTTTTTTTTTGCTCTGCCAAGACCGGCCTATTCGCGCAACACTGGCGAAATGCGCCGCTTGCCCTGTTGACCCTATGCAGCGGTCCATCCAATAGGATTTCCCCATGACAGACATGCCTGAAACCGAACTCGATTTCGAAGCTGCGTTGAAGCAGCTGGAGGAAATCGTCCAGACGCTGGAACGCGGCGATGTTCCGCTGGAAAAATCGCTCGACCTTTACGAACGGGGCACGAAACTGAAGGCGATGTGCGACGCCAAACTGGAGACGGCGCGAACACGGATCGAGGCCATCACACTGAACGCGGCGGGCGAGCCGACGGGTGTCCGTCCGCTCGACGCGGAATAGACGGGTGAGCAGCGCCAGCCTGAAGCCCGCGCTCGACGCCATTGCAAAAGCGGTCGATGCGCGTTTCGACCGTTTGCTGCCCGTCCCGGACGACCCGCGTGCACGGCTGATGAAGGCAATGCGACACGCGGCGATGGACGGCGGCAAGCGGATGCGGCCGCTGCTGACAGTGGCGGCCTGCGACCTGTTCCACGTTGACAAGGAACGCGCGCTGCGCGTCGCCGTCGCGGCGGAATGCGTGCATGTCTATTCACTGATCCATGACGATCTTCCCTGTATGGACGATGACGACATGCGGCGCGGCAAGCCGACCGTGCATGTCGCATTTGACGAGGCGATCGCCGTTCTTGCGGGCGACGCGCTGCAGGCGCTGGCCTATGAAGTCATGGCCGACGAGGCCACGCATGAAGACCCCGCCGTTCGCGCGCGGCTCTGTCTTGCGTTGGCAAAGGCAAGTGGACCCGACGGCATGGCGGGCGGGCAGGTCATGGACCTGGCGGCTGAGCAGGAAACATTCGACCTCAACATGACAACGAGGCTGCAGCAGCTGAAGACGGGCGCGCTGATCGCCTTCGCTGTCGAGGCTGGAGCGATCATGGGAAAGGCGGAGGAGAAGGCCTATACGCGGCTGCGCGGCTATGCCCGTGACCTTGGCCTCGCGTTCCAGATTGCCGACGATCTGCTGGACATCGAGGGCGACGAAAATGTTGCGGGCAAGGCGCTGGGCAAGGATCAGGCGGCGGGCAAGGCGACATTCGTATCGCTGCTCGGGGTGGAGCGTGCGAAGTCGCAGGCAGCCATGCTGATCGATCAGGCCATCGACCATCTGCATGGTTTTGGTGCGGAAGCGGACCTGCTGCGCGCGATCGCCCGCTTCGCCATTGAGAGGGACCGCTGATGCGTATTGGCGTTTATCCAGGCACGTTCGACCCCCTGACACTGGGCCATATCGATATCATTCGACGCGGCGCGAAGCTGGTGGACCGTCTGATTATCGGCCTCAGCACCAACCCCTCCAAGACGGCGATGTTCTCTCTTGAGGAGCGGCGGGCGCAGGTCGAGGCGGAAGTGTCGAAACTGGACGAGGATATCAAGGTCGTCACCTTCGACGGCCTTCTGGTGCATTTCGCGTCGGAACAGAATGCCAGCATGATCATTCGCGGCCTGCGCGCTGTCAGCGACTTCGAATATGAATATCAGATGGCGGGCATGAACCAGCAGCTGGACGACGATGTAGAGACCGTTTTCCTGATGGCGGATGTCGCCCTGCAACCCATTGCCAGTCGTCTGGTGAAGGAAATCGCGCGCTTCGGCGGGGAGATTCACAAGTTCGTGACGCCGGAAATCGAGGCTGCCGTAACGGCGCGTATGGCCGCTACCGCTTGACTAACGCCCGCTAGGGGGCGAAGGCCGCGTTTCACGCCCCAAAATGGATATTTGCGCTTGAGCTTTCTTCACCTCGGCCTTTCGGACGAGCTGCTATCCGCCGTTGCCGACAGCGGCTATACCGAACCCACCGACATCCAGCGCGGGGCGATCCCGCTTATCCTGATGGGAAAGGACGTCGTCGGCGTCGCGCAGACCGGCACGGGCAAGACCGCGAGTTTCGTGCTGCCCATGATCGACATTCTGGCGCAGGGTCGCAGCCGCGCACTGATGCCGCGCTCGCTGATTATTGCGCCGACGCGCGAACTGGCCGTGCAGGTGGCCGAAAATTTCGAAAAATATGGCAAGAACCATAATCTCGCCATGGCGCTTCTGATTGGCGGCGTCGGTTTTGCCGAACAGAACAAGATGCTGGAGAAGGGCGTAGACGTTCTCATCGCCACTCCGGGACGTCTGCTGGACCAGTTCGAGCGCGGCAAGATCCTGCTGTCCGGCGTTGATATCCTGGTCATCGACGAGGCTGACCGGATGCTGGACATGGGCTTTATCCCCGATGTCGAGAAAATCTGCAGTCTGCTCGGCAGGAATCGGCAGACGCTGCTGTTCTCTGCGACCATGGCGCCGCCGATCAAGAAGCTGGCGGATAAATTCATGGATTCGCCGAAGCAGATCGAGGTTGCGCGGGCCGCGTCAGCGAACGCGAACATCGAACAGAGCCTGGTCGAGGTCGCGCCGCGTTCCAAGGCGACGCAGCTGAAGAAGCTGCTTGGCGCGAAGGACGTCACCAGCGCCATCGTGTTCTGCAACCGCAAGAAGGACATAAAGGACCTGGTCGATGGCCTGAAGCGCGAAGGCTTTCGGGCCGGGCAAATCCACGGCGACATGGAACAGCGCGACCGGACGGCCATGATGGATGCCTTCAAGGCGGACGAGGTCAATATCCTTGTGGCGTCGGACGTCGCCGCGCGCGGGCTCGACATCAAGGGTGTCAGTCACGTGTTCAACTATGACGTTCCGTTCAATGCCGAGGACTATGTCCACCGCATCGGCCGCACCGGACGTGCGGGCGCGCTTGGTAAATCCTTTACGTTCGCCACGAAATCCGATGCCGAGCTGGTCCAGGATATCGAGAAGCTGATCGGAACGCGCATTCCGCGTCTGGGCGAAACGCCGGTCGAACAGGCGCAGCAGAAGGCCGATGAGAAATCCGTATCGCCGCGCCGCCGGAAACCGAACGATGCGCAGGCCGAGCCGGCCAGCGGCGAGAAGACCGAACGCAAGTCTGAACCCCGATCGGTCGCGAAGCCAAAGGCCGCGGAAAAGCCCGCCAGGGCGGCAAAACCAAGGGCAGAGCCTGAATCCCGCCGGTCCAGTCATCAGGATGACACCGACGATGATGCGCGGGCTCCTGACGCTTCGCCGGAATGGAACGGCCCCGTGCCCGGTTTCCTTAACCGCTGAATATCGACGTCCGGCATACCGCGCGTTAACCGGCGCATGTTTATACCCATGCCTGCGAATTCGTAGCTACGCTTGGGGTCATGGCAAAACAGGTACATCTCCTTGACCGGATAAAGACCTATATGGACGCGGGCGGCATCAAGCCGACGCCTGCGAACTATGAGTTCTGGTATACCTATGCGACGCGCAGCGACCCGGCGCTGATCGAGGCCGTGGATGCCGTCATGCGCACCATGGGCCGTGTCTCCCCACGCGCCATGGAGAATATCCGCCGGGAGATCTACGGCGCGCGCGTCGAGCCGGATGTCGCCGAACTTTTGCAGAAAACCCAGGAACAGCTTGGCCAGATTGGCCGGCATGTCGAACATGCCGATGCGGACGCGAAAAGCTACAATCGCGCGCTGCATGCTGGCCGGGAGGGCATGGCCGATGCTGGCGATGCCGGTGGGCAGGCGGCACTGCTGGCGGAAATGATCAATGCCACCAATGCGATGATCGAAAAAACCGAAACGCTGGAAAGGCGCCTCGCGGCATCGACTGGCGAGATCGATACGTTGAAGAAGGATCTGGTCACGGCGCAGTCGGAAAGCCGCACCGATGCCCTGACGGGACTGCACAACCGCAAGGCGTTCAATGCCTATCTCGACGCGCAGTGTGCGCGCGCAATGGCCGATCGCAAACCGCTCTGCCTCGCCTTTTGCGACATCGACCATTTCAAGAAGTTCAACGACACCTGGGGTCACAGGCTGGGCGACGAAGTGCTGCGCCTTGTGGGGCAGAGCCTTGAAAAACTCTGCCACGGCGTGGGCTATCCCGCGCGCTACGGCGGCGAGGAGTTCGTCATCGTGCTCCCTGGCCGCGATCTGGAAGCGGCGCACGACATCTGCGAGCAGATCCGTGACTTCATCGCGTCGCGCACCGTCCGCGCCAAGGGCACGCAAAAGGAAGTGGGCCGCATTACCCTGTCGCTTGGTATCGCGCAGCTGCGGCTTCAGGATGATCCGGCAGACCTGATCGAACGCTCCGACCAGGCGCTTTACCTCGCCAAGCAGACGGGACGGAACAAGGTTTGCCTGGAAACGGAACTGGAAGCCAAGGCGGCATAGCGCCCCACCGGGCTGGCGCTTGATTGACCAAAGGCGACGCGCCGTGCCAATGCCCGGCGCATGAAGAGACATACCGGACACGACCGCAAGGTCACACGCAGCTGGAAACCCGCTACGCAGGCCGTGCGCGGCGGTACGATGAGGAGCGAATTCGGCGAGACGTCGGAAGCGATGTTCCTGACCTCCGGCTATAGCTACGATGTTGCTGAAACCGCTGCTGCGCGGTTCCGCGGCGATGATCCGGGCATGACCTATTCGCGCCTGCAGAATCCCACTGTGGCGATGCTTGAGGAACGGCTCTGTCTGCTTGAAGGCGCGGAGGCGTGCCGGACGCAGGCCAGCGGCATGGCGGCGATGACCGCGATGCTGCTCAGCCAGCTGTCCACCGGCGACCATATGGTGACGGCGCGGGCGATGTTTGGCTCATGCAAATGGCTTGGCGACGAACTGCTGCCGCGCTTCGGTATCGAGGTCACCGTCGTCGATGGACGGGACACAGCGGCGTGGAAGGCGGCGCTCCGCCCGAACACGAAACTGTTCTTCCTTGAAACGCCCGCCAATCCCACGCTGGATATAACGGATATTCGCGCCGTCGCCGATATCGCGCATGATGCCGGTGCGCTGCTGGCGGTCGACAATGCCTTCGCGACGCCGATCCTTCAGCGCCCGATGGAAATGGGCGCCGACATGGTTGCCTATAGCGCGACAAAGATGATGGACGGGCAGGGCCGCGTTCTCGCGGGCGCTGTCCTGGGCTCGGCCGAATATATCAACGACGTGCTGCTACCTTTCCAGCGCAACACCGGGCCGAACCTGTCGCCGTTCAATGCGTGGGTGGTGCATAAGGGGCTGGAAACACTCGACCTGCGGGTCAGGCGTCAGTCCGAAAACGCGCTGAAGGTGGCCAGGGCGATCGAAGCCCGCCTTCCGCGCCTCCTCTATCCCGGCCTTGAAAGCCATCCGCAGCATGACCTTGCCATGCGGCAGATGGAGCTTGGCGGGACGATCATGTCGCTGTTTCTGGATGGTGGCCGCGCGCAGGCGCATGGCCTGCTCGATGCGCTGGAACTGATCGACATCTCAAACAATATCGGTGATTCCCGCAGCCTGATGACGCATCCGGCGTCAACAACACATTATGGTGTTGGCGAAGAGGGCAGGGCGGAAATGGGTATTACCGAGGGCATGCTGCGCCTTTCGATCGGACTGGAAGACGCGGACGACGTCATCGCCGACCTGGATCAGGCGCTGGCGACGGTCGGACTTTAGGATTTCTGAAAACCAAATTCTGGAAAGAGACCGTCACCGCGGCGCAGGCTGAAGTCTATGCCTGTCCTATTCAATTCGCCTTGCGCTCGGGGACCGGCTTCCGGCCTCAACCGGAATGATGAATTTCAAAAGTCGAAATTTCCTAAATCTTTATGTCGAACTGACGCGAACAAAATTCGCAGTCGACGCGGACCCTGCCATTGCCGTCGCGCATCTGTGCCTTTTCCGTTTCCGGAAATGTACCCAGTTTCATCTCGATATTGGCGACCGAGCAGCGACAGCCACGTGACAGACCCGTCGCGGGCTGCAGGCGGACCTCGTCCTCGTTGAACAGCCGCCAGAGCAGTGTTTCAAGTGAAAGCTCAGGGTCGGTCAGTTCGTCGGTCGTCACCGTATGCGACAGTGCCGATAGATGTGCCCAGTTCTCGCGGTTCTCGCTGGCGTGCAGGCGGGCCTGGCCTTCCTCGCCGCGTGGAAGGTGCTGCACCAGGATGCCGCCGGCGTGCCAGCCGCCCTGCTCGTCCTGCCGCACACCGGCACGCAGGATCGTCGGAATCTGTTCGGAGGATTCGAAATATCGCGCGAAGGCCGTGGACAGGTCCGCCCCTTCAAGCGCCACGATGCCCTGATAGCGTTCCTGTTCACCGCCCGGATCAAGCGTAACGGCCAGATAGCCCTTGCCGAAAACCGCCTCCAGGTCCGCATCGTCCGGCAGCGCCGCGATGGCGTCAGCGTCGAACTGGAGATAGCCGCGCAGTTCGCCCGCGCGATAATCGCAGACAATCAGGCCAATTCCGCCGCCCTCAGCCTTGGCCTGCACGGTGGCCTGTGCGTCATCGCCCTTGAGGGCGGATCCGATCAGGGCGGTAAGGACCAGAGCCTCGCCCAGCGCATGCGCGGCCTTCGCCGGATAGTCATGCGCGGACAGGATCACACCCAGTGTATCGCCCAGGCGCATGGCACGCCCGCGTCCGGACCTGTCAGGAATGGTGAATCCGATGACGCGGTTGTCTTCGGGCGAGGGCGCATGAACGGCGGCGGCGGTTTTTGAAGTCATGCGCCTATGTAGGACGGCATCGCGCGCCGCCAAGGGCTTACAGCTTGCCCAGGCACCAAAGCATGACGGCCTTCTGCGCGTGGACGCGGTTCTCCGCTTCGTCGAAGACGTAGGATTGCGGCCCGTCGATGACGGCTTCATCCACTTCCTCGCCGCGATGCGCAGGAAGGCAATGCAGGAATATCGCGTCCGCTGCAGCCTGCTTCATCAGTGCTGGCGTCACCTGATAGGGCGACAGCGCCACCAGACGTTTGGACGCGTCCTTGTCGCCCATGGAGACCCAGGTATCGGTCACGACGACATCGACGCCAACCACGGCTTCTTCAGGATTGCGGATGACTTCGATCCTTCCGCCAGTCGTCTTTCCCCGCTTTTCAGCAGCAGCGACATAGCGCGCTTCAGGATCATATGCCGCTGGTGTCGATAGCCGCAGCGTGAAGCCGAGGAGGCCCGCAGCTTCGATGAGCGAGTTGCAGACATTGTTGCCATCGCCCAGCCAGGCCCAGGTCGTGCCGGCGACATTCGCGCCGCGCGTTTCCTCTACCGTCATCACGTCGGCAAGAATCTGGCAGGGGTGGGTATCGTCGGTCAGCGCATTGATGACGGGAACGCTGGCCTTTTCGGCCAGGATCGTAAGCTTGTCGTGCAGGTCCGTTCGGAGGGATATGATGTCGACATAGCGCGACAGGACCTGGGCGGTGTCCTCGATGCTTTCGCCGCGTCCCAGCTGCATGTCGCCCGCTGACAGCGTCTGCACCTGTCCGCCCAGTTGGCGCATCGCGAGATCCATCGAAACGCGCGTGCGGGTCGAGCTTTTCTCGAAGATCGAGGCAAGGATATGCCCGGCCAGTGGGGCATCGGCATCCAAAGCCCCTTTTGTCAGGCCGGTGCGTGCGGCCTTTCGGCGATGCGCTTCATCCAGAATGGCGCGGACCGTTTCGGGGCCGAGTGGATCGAGGTCGAGAAAATGGGGCATGATAATACCAATGATTTGCGGCCCCGCCGATGCTGCACTACAGCAAAAGCGTTACTATGGCGTTACGAAACCGAACCCGTTGCCTTCGCTTCACGATAGGCATTGGCGGCTTCGGTCAGTGCCTGAGTGCATTCGGCGATATGGCTGTCGTCTATATTGAGCGGCGGCAGGATACGCACGACATTGTCGCCGGCCGCGACGGTCAGGATGCCATATTGCCGCGCGAAGTTCACGAACGGGCGGGTCGCTTCGGTCATCTGCAGGCCGAGCATGAGGCCCTTTCCACGCACCCCGACGAAAAGATCGTCATGGTTCGGGATCCACTGTTCGAGGGCGTGACGCAGACGCTCTCCGGTGTCGCGCACATGCTGCAGGAAGTCCGGCTCCGCAACGACGTCCAGGACCGCGAGACCGGCGGCCATTCCCAGCGGGTTGCCGCCATAAGTGGAGCCGTGCGTCCCGACCGTCATGCCGACCGCCGCCTTTTCGGTGGCGAGGCAGGCGCCAAGCGGGAAGCCGCCGCCAATACCCTTCGCAATGGCCATGATATCGGGCGTAATGCCATATTGCTCATGCGCGAACAGCGTGCCGGTACGCGCCACGCCGCACTGAACCTCGTCCAGGATCAGCATCAGGTCGTGCTCGTCACACAATTTGCGAAGGCCGGTCATGAATTCAGGCGTGGCGGGCAGGATGCCGCCCTCGCCCTGAACCGGCTCCACCATGATGCCTGCGGTCTTGTCGGTGATGAGCGCCTTGACCGCCTCCAGATCGTTGAATGGCGCATGGTCCGACCAGTCGGGCAGCGGCTCGAACGGTACGCGCAGCTTCTCGCTGCCCGTGGCTGAAATTGCCGCGATGGAGCGGCCGTGGAAGGCGTTGTGAAAGGTGATGATGCGATTGCGCTCGGGATGGCCCGAGACATGCTGATAGGCAAGTGCGGTCTTCGCCGCGCACTCGAACGCCTCGACGCCTGAATTGGTGAAGAAAACCGTGTCCGCGAACGTCAGCTCGACCAGCTTTTCCGCCAGCTTCCACTGGCCGGGTACGGAATAGAGATTCGACACGTGCATCAGTGTCGCCGCCTGTTCCTGGATGGCCTTGATCAGATGCGGGTGTCCATGGCCGAGGCAATTGACGGCGATGCCGCTGGCGAAATCCAGATACTTCCTGCCATCGGCGCCGAACAGATAGGCACCTTCCCCGCGCACAGGCTCGACTTCGCAGCGGGCGTAGGTCGGCATCAGGGCGGGGATTGTCATGGCGATGGTCCTCATTTCGTGTAAAAAAGCAAAAAGGCGGCTGAAAGAGGCCGCCTCTATGGTGCGGGAGATTACCGGGATGGCGAAGGGCAGTCAAACGACATGGCCGGGCGAAGCGCCGCCCTTTTCAGTTGCCGGAAAGCTGTTCTGCCTGGCCGTCGCCGCCATGCTGCCAGCCTGTACGATGGTGCAGCCCGATCGCGGCGTGGAGGCGGCGCTGGTGGTTCCCGCTGCGGGTACATGGGAGGCGGCGATCCTGCCGGAGGACGCGGTCCGGCTTGGCAATCGCGCCGCCACGTGGGAGCGGGCGCTGACCATCACCGCGGCGGGCAACGCGCGCCCTGATTGCAGATGAAGGCGCGCTGCTTCAGCCGGGAGGCGGCATTCCATCCGTGCCTGAGGAAGGCAATTACAAATGCCGGACAATCAAGCTCGGCATCGAGGGCTTGGGCGGTATCGCCTATGGCTGGTTTCGCTGCATTGTTTTCGCGCAGGACGGGCAGACATGGCTGGTCAAGCAGACGGGATCGCAGCGTCAGTCCGGGCGCATTTTTCCGGATGGGACATTTCTGGGCGGTCTGGCGCTTGGCGACGACACCGGCAGCGTCGGCTATGGCGCAATCACGGAACGCAACGTCGTTGGCGTGATCGAAAGGCTCGGGAAGGGCAATTACCGCCTCGTCCAGCCCGAGCCCTATTACGAGTCGGTTCTGGACATACTCGAGATGAGGGCGGTCTAGTTCTTGATGCGCCAGCCAATGGCAAGCAGCCAGTAGCATAGGGCGGCGAGCAACAGGTTGATAACGGCGAGCATGACAGCACCGCCCAAAATCGGCCCATCGGCAACTCCCAGAAAACCGTAGCGAAACCCGTCGATGATGTGGAAAAACGGATTGGCGAGGCTGATCTTCTGCGCCAGTTCCGGCAATCGGTCGATGACATAGAAGGTGCCGCTGAGAAGCGAGAGTGGCTGCACGATGAAATTGGAAACGGCGGCCGCATGATCGAACTTTTCGGCCCACAGGCCCGTGATGATTCCCATCAGGCTAAGCAGGATCGTCCCGCTAAGGCCGAAATAGAGCACTGCCCAGGGTTCGCGGATGACAGGCGTGACGCCCGGCCAGAACCACATCGCGGCATAGACAGCGAAACCGACGAGGAATCCGCGTGTGACCGCCCCGGCGACAAAGCTGACGAGCAGTTCCGCCGTCGATAGCGGCGGCATCAGGACATCGACGATCGTGCCCTGTACCTTGCCAAGCAGCAGCGAAGACTGGCTGTTCTGAAATGCGTTCTGGATCATGCCCATGACGATCAGGCCGGGCGCGAGGAAGTCGTTGAAGTCGACGCCCATGACCTGCCGTTCGCCGCGGCCCAGGGCGACCGTGAAGATGGCAAGGAACAGCAATGTCGTGATCGCCGGTGCCCAGACGGTCTGCAACTGCACCTTGAAGAACCGCCGCACCTCTTTCATATAGAGCGTCTGTAATCCCCGCCAGTTTATGAACGGGATCAGCGGCTCGCCCGGTTCGGGGTGGCGCGTGGGTGTCGGGGCTTTCATGTCCATGCCGTCCGCCTAAGCGCCTCCCTTTCCACCCGCAAGACGCTGTTCCTGCCATTATCTTTGGAAAGTGCCGCATGTCCTGGACCGACGAACGAATTGAGCAGCTGCGTAAATTGTGGAGCGAAGGCCACCCGGCCTCCCGCATCGCAGAGGAACTGGGCGGCGTCAGCCGCAATGCAGTCATCGGCAAGGCGCATCGTCTTGGCCTCGCCAAACGCCCCTCGCCCGTGAAGTCCGACAAGAACAAGGCGAAGGCCGCCGCCAAGCCTGCGGTAAAGGCCAAGGCCGCACCAAAGGCGCCGAAGCCCGCAAAGGCCGAAACACCGAAAGTGACGGCCCCCGAACGGGACGATGATGACGAGGATGAAGACGATGACGACGTGCACGTCTCGCTGACCCCTGCCGTTCCGCTCAGCTCGCGCTCCGACGTCGATCAGTCCACGGTCGCTGCTCCGCGCATCCAGATCCACGATCCGCGGCCCGCACCGCGTCCCGCTCCGAAGAAGCCGCTGCGCCCTGTGCGTATCAGCGAAACGGTTGCCGACAAGACTGGTCTTCTCGACCTGAACGAGCGCATCTGCAAATGGCCGATCGGGCATCCCGGCGAACCGGAATTTCATTTCTGCGGTGAGAAGTCGGAGCCGGGTTTTCCCTATTGCAACGCGCACTGCGCCGTCGCCTATCAGGCGCAGCAGCCCCGCAAGGACCGTCCGGGCCGGACGCCGATGCCGAACCTCCCACGCCCCAGATAAGCTCTAGAAGGCGTTTTCCTGCGCGGGTTTGGCACCGCCTGCGTCACCGGCGGGTTTGTCGCCCTTCTTGCTCGCTACCAGCTTGAGCTCGCTCGCCGTACCCTTGTGGCTAAGGCGGCCCTCCGTCTGCGCGCCCGCCTTCATGTCGATGCGGACATAGCTGATGTCGCCGGACGTGCGCGCGGTCGATTCGATGGTTAGCTGGTCAGCGGAGATGGACCCCGATACTTCGCCCGCGATCCGCGCTTCCGCGGCCTGAATTGCGCCCGCGACGTGGCCGCGCTCGCCAAGAACCAGCACGCCGCAGCTGACGTCGCCTTCGACGCGCCCCTCTATATGAAGATCGCCCTCGGCCGCGATGTTGCCGGTAATGGTGACGCCTTCGCCAATCACCGAGAAGGTGCCGCCCGTAGGATTGCCGCCGCGTTTCGGCTTTGGCTCACCCATCATCGTCATTGGCGCGGCCATGTCGTCCGGCGAGCTTTTGGATTTCGAGAACATGGGGGGATGCCTCCAGATAGGGACGGGGGTTGACCGCGCGGCCATCGACGCGGACTTCGAAATGCAGATGCGTACCAGTTGAACGGCCCGTGGAGCCCATGCGGCCAATCTGCTGGCCTCGCTCGACGGTCATGCCGGGTTTTACGTCAATACTGCTCAGATGGGCATAGCGCGTGCGAATGCCCTTGCCATGATCCAGAACAACGATGTTGCCATAGCCATTCAGGCGCGTGGCATTGACGACTTTTCCTGGCCCGGCGGCAAGGATCGGTTCGCCATGCGGCCCGCGAAAATCCTGGCCCATATGCTGTGCAGCGCGGCCCGTGATCGGATCGTAGCGAAAGCCGTAGGCACTCGACAGACTACCGTTCCGAGCGGGCATGAAGGAAGGAAGGGCGATCAGGGCATTTTCAAGCTGGGAGAGGGTGGCGAGCGCTTCGGTCATTGCCGCGAAACGATCATCCGCCAGCGCCTCCGCGCCCAATGCGGGCACAAACGGACCGCCTGTCCCCGTCGTGCCGCCCGTCAGGCGGGCGGCGGTCAACCCAAGCCGGGCGACTTCCCTGCGCACACGGTCGGCGCGGGCATTGGCAAGCTCCGCGACGCCGGATGCGAAGGCTAGCTGGCGGCGTTCCAGATTGGCGAGCTTGCCTGCTCCGGGAATGGCGCGGGCGGCGCTTTCGTCCTCCGCCCCTGGTGCGGCGGTAGCGGCGGGTTTGCCAAAATGTTCCTCGGCCAGCGTTTCCAGCAGCTGCTGCCGGGTTTCCAGCGCGGCGGCGCGATCTTCGACGCTGCCACGATAACTTTTCACTTCCGCTGCGGTACGGGCCACATTGGCCGCCTCGGCGGTTATGGCCAGACGCTCGGCACTGACCCGTGCCTGCGTGACCAGCATGATGCCGGATACCGCCAGCCATGCGACGAGCGCCAGTGAAAGCGCCGCTGCGGACATCATCTGAAAACGGCTGGAGATGGTCAGGAAGCGCACGCGGCCATTGGCCCGCATGTAGAATTCCCGGTCCGGAAAATATTGCCTCAGCTTCGCTATGGAATCGCTAAAGATACGCTGGCCCCACTCGTACAAATGCTGTGCGTCAGCCCCCTGCGCACATCTCGAGATGCAGCGTTGCTATAATCGGTGTTAATAAACAATCAATGGTTGCGGAGACGTTACCTCTTGTGCGGCGAGCCGTGCTGGAACGTCGATCAGCCGACCCTCTCCTTGACATAACTGCCCGGCGCGTCCTCGATCGCCTTCAATTTGGCTTTCCCCTTACCGGGCGTGCGGGCGGGAACCTTCTTCCCGGATTGCGGTGCCAGCCATTTGATCCAGTCGGGCCACCAGCTGCCCTTGTGTTCCGTTGCCTTCTCCTGAAACTCCGCCAATGTATCCGGTAGGTCGCCGTCCATTGTCCAATGCTGGTATTTTTGCGCGCTCGGTGGATTGACCACGCCCGCGATATGGCCGCTGCCAGCCTGTACGAAGCGAACGGGACCGGAAAGGTGCTTTGTCAGTTTCCAGACCGAGGGCAGGGGGGCGATGTGATCCTCTTTCCCCGCCTGGACATAGGCTGGCGTTTTCACTTTCCCTAGGTCGATGGCTGTGCCGTCGATGGTCACGCCTCCGGGCTTCGCCAGCTTGTTGTCGCGGTAGAGGTCTTTCAGATAATTCTGATGCCACTTTGCTGGAACATTGGTCGCGTCGCCATTCCAGAACAGGAGGTCGAACGGAAAATAATCCTTGCCCAGCAGATAATTGTTTACCACATAGTTCCAGATCAGGTCGTTCGAGCGCAGCATGTTGAAGCTGGTCGCCATCGCGCGTCCATCCAGATAGCCGCGTTTCTTCGACTGCTCGTCGATCATCATCAGTTCAGGGTCGTCTATGAAGACGCTCAGGTCGCCCGCATGTTCGAAATCGACCTGCGCGGTAAAGAAGGTCGCGGTCTTCACCTTGTCGGCGTTGCCGCGCGCAGCCATCAGCGCCAGAACGGCGGCAAGGGTCGTACCCGCCACGCAATAGCCAATGGTATGAACGGCGGGCGCGCCGGTATCGGCCAGAACCTGGTCGATGGCTGTCAGGAAACCTTCCTTTACATAATGGTCCTGTTCGACATCCGCTGTTGTCTCATCGGCATTTTTCCAGCTGACGACATAGACTGTCAGGCCCTGTTCGACCGCCCAGCGAATGAAGCTTTTCTCCGCCGTAAGGTCCAGAATGTAGAATTTGTTGATCCAGGGCGGAAAGATCAGGAGCGGTGTCTCGTAGACCTCCTTTGTCGTCGGCGCATATTGGATCAACTGAAAAAGGCGGTTCTGGAAGACAACCTTGCCGGGCGTGACGGCAACATTGACGCCCACCTCAAACGCATCCTCATCGGTCATTTTCATCCGGCCCTGTGCCAGATCGTCGAGCAAATGCTCGGTTCCCTTCAAGAGATTCTCACCGCGCGTTTCAATGGTGCGCTGAAGAACGTCGGGATTCGTCAGCGCATAGTTTGACGGCGACATCGCATCGACGAACTGCTGTGTGTAGAATTCCGCCTTTCTGCGGGATTTTTCATCCAGACCATCCAGCGCGCCGATCGCATCCATGATGTAACGGCTGGACAGAAGATAGGCATGCTTGATGAAGGAAAAGGCGGGGACATTTTCCCAGGCCTCGCTGGCGAAACGGCGGTCGGGTTTGCCGCCGTCCTCCGCAGGCGTCATCATGTCGCCGCCCAGGAACCCCTGCCACATGCGCGCGGCCTCCTGCACATAATCCATCTGCATCTGCGCCAGCTTCACGGGATCGCTCAGCGGTGGCTGGGTCATGCCGGACCACATGTCGGCCATGCCAAAGGGATCGGTGTTGATCGCAAAGGTCGAAGGCATGTCGGAGGCCGTCGGCAATTCCTGCTTCGACCAGAAATCCAGCATCATCTGCTGCGCCTTTCCGGCCAGATAGGTCATGCGCTCGAAGGTTTCGGCAGGGTCTGCCTGCGGTGTCTGTTCTGCCATATTTCTAATCGCTCCCCAGCATTATGTCTCGCCAAGCGGATTCGCCCGCGTTTATAGGCGTCTTTGCCGGAACAATGCGCCCGGCGCACATAATGTTCAACGGGGTTCCGAAGTGACCGAAGATTTCTACCGCATCAAACGCCTGCCGCCCTATGTCTTTGCTGAGGTAAATGCGGCAAAGGCGGCGGCACGGGCGCGCGGCGTCGATGTCATCGATCTCGGCATGGGCAATCCGGACACACCGCCGCCTCAGGCTGTGATCGACAAGCTGGCCGAGGTTGCAGCCGATCCGAAGGCACACCGCTATTCGGCATCGCGTGGCATCAAGGGCCTGCGGCGCGCACAGGCGCGCTATTACAAGCGGCGCTTCAACGTGGATATCGATCCGGAACTCGAAGTCTGCGTCACATTGGGCTCGAAGGAAGGTCTCGCGAATCTGGCGCAGGCGATCACTGCGCCGGGCGATGTCATCCTGTCCCCCAATCCCAGCTACCCGATCCATGCCTTTGGCTTCATTATCGCCGGGGCGACCATTCGCTCGATTCCCGTCAGCCCGGGGCCTGATTTTTTCAAGGCACTCGAATATCAGATGAAATACACCATTCCGCGCCCGACGGGGATGGTGATTGGCTATCCAAGCAATCCCACGGCGGAGACGGTCGACCTGGATTTCTACAGGGAGGTCGTGGCCTTTGCGAAAGCGAACGACATCTGGGTCATAAGCGACCTCGCCTATGCGGAAATCTATTTTGACGGCAATCCGCCGCCCTCGATCCTGGAGGTGGAGGGGGCGATGGACGTGGCCATCGAATTCACCTCCATGTCCAAGACCTTCTCAATGGCAGGCTGGCGTATGGGATTTGCCGTCGGCAACCAGCGGCTGATCGGCGCGCTGACGCGGGTGAAATCCTATTTGGACTATGGCGCTTTCACGCCCATTCAGGTCGCCGCCGTTGCTGCCCTTGACGGTCCCGAAGAGGAAATCGAGAAGCGGCGCATGATGTACAAGAGCCGCCGTGACGTGCTGGTCGAGAGCTTTGGCCGGGTCGGTTGGAAACTGCCCGTTCCCAACGCCAGCATGTATGTCTGGGCGCCGGTTCCTGAGCCGTTCGCGCATCTGGGCGCTGTCGGTTTCGCCAAGAAACTGATTGACGAGGCTGGTGTCGCTGTGTCTCCGGGCGTCGGCTTCGGTGAAATGGGGGAAGCCTTCGTCCGTATCGCCTATGTCGAGAACGAGCAGCGCATCCGTCAGGCGGCGCGGCAGATTAAGCCCTTGTTTCAGGCGGCAGGCAGAGACCCGGAATGACCAATCCCCTTCGCATAGGGATCGTCGGCCTCGGTACGGTTGGCGCCGGCGTCGTTCAGATCCTGACGGAAAACCGTGACCTGATCGCAGGGCGGGCGGGGCGCGCCATAGATATTGTCGCCATCAATGCGCGCGACAGGTCAAAGGATCGCGGCGTCGATCTGTCGCCCTACCGCTGGCAGGACGATGCGACGGCGATGACGTCCGCCGACGATATTGACGTCGTGGTCGAACTGATCGGCGGCGCGGACGGGCTGGCGGTTTCGCTGGCGCGAAAATCCCTGGAAAATGGCAAGGGCTTTGTCACCGCGAACAAGGCGATGATTGCGCATCATGGCAGCGAACTGGCACAGGCCGCGGAAGCGAAAGCGGTGCCCCTTAAATATGAGGCGGCGGTGGCGGGCGGTATTCCCGTCATCAAGGCGCTGGGCGGCGGCGCAGCGGCAAACGAGATCGAGCGGCTGTTCGGCATTCTGAATGGCACCTGCAACTACATCCTGACCGAAATGGAAGAGAAGGGCGCGCCGTTCGCCGATGTCCTGAAGGCGGCGCAGGCGCTCGGCTATGCGGAGGCCGATCCTACGTTCGACATCGACGGCATAGACGCCGCACACAAACTGGCCATCCTCGCCAGCCTCGCCTTCGGTACGGCGCTCGATTTTGCCGCCGTGGAAACGCGCGGCATCCGCGAAATCGAGAAAATCGACATCGAGCGCGCGGCGGCGCTCGGCTATCGTATCCGTCTGGTTGGCGAAGCGCGCCTCTCGAAGGGCAAGCTGCTGCAGCGCGTGCATCCTGTCCTCGTCCCGCTGGCGCATCCGCTCGCCAAGGTGACCGGCAGCCTCAACGCGGTCGTTGCCGACGGCAATTTCGTCGGGCGGTTGACCTTCGAGGGCGCGGGCGCGGGCGCGGGACCGACCGCGAGCGCTGTGGTCGCCGACCTGATCGACATTGCGCGCGGAGAGGCGGCCCCGGCCTTCGGTATTCCGGCGACCACGCTGCGCAATGTCGAAGCGGGCGATCACGAACAGGGCATCGGCCGTTCATACCTTCGCGTGCAGGTCAGCGACGAACCCGGCGTCATGGCAGACCTGACCGCGATCCTGCGCGATTGCGGCGTGTCGATCGAAAGCCTGATCCAGCGCGGCGAGGGCGCTGACGACGATGTGTTCATCGCCATCATTACGCATGAAACGGAATATGCGCGCACAGCGGAGGCCGCACGGAAGATGGGGGCGCTGGCGAGCGTCGTGAGTGCGCCGATGCGCATGGATTTGCTGGACTAGGGCTGCGCTGAAAGGTCGTGAAGGCCATCATTGCGCCCTTCGGAGGAGCAGCGAATAAAGTTAACAGCGGGATTCCCAAGTCCCCGCTGTACCGCTAAGTCCCGCTCATGCCCGAACCGGAGCGCGTCATCGCGCCGACCCGCAAGCCTGAAGATGTTGATGCCGCGCTTCGTCCGCAGCGGCTGGAGGACTTTGTCGGGCAGGAGGCAGCTCGCGGTAACCTCCGCGTCTTTATCGAGGCGGCGAAATCGCGCGGCGAGGCGATGGATCATGTGCTGTTCTTCGGCCCTCCCGGTCTCGGCAAGACGACGCTGGCGCAGATCGTCGCGCGCGAACTGGGGGTGGGCTTTCGCGCCACGTCCGGGCCTGTCATCGCAAAGGCGGGCGACCTTGCCGCCATCCTGACCAATCTGGAGCCCAATGACGTTCTCTTCATCGACGAAATCCACCGCCTGTCGCCGGCTGTCGAGGAAGTGCTTTATCCCGCCATGGAGGATCGCAGCCTCGATATCATGATCGGTGAGGGGCCATCGGCGCGTAGTGTCAAGATCGACCTGCCGCCCTTCACGCTGGTCGGCGCGACGACACGCTCGGGTCTGCTGACCACACCGCTGCGCGACCGGTTCGGCATTCCGGTGCGGCTGAATTTCTACACACCAAAGGAACTGGAACGTGTCGTTAGCCGCGCCGCCGCGCTGCTTGACATGCCCCTGCAGGCGGATGGCGCAGAAGAAATCGCCCGCCGCGCGAGGGGAACGCCTCGCATAGCAGGTCGCCTCCTTCGCCGTGTGCGCGACTTCGCCTCGGTCGCGGGGCATGATCGCATCGACCGCAAGGCGGCGGACCAGGCCCTGATGCGCCTTGAAGTCGATGCTCTTGGCCTTGACGCCATGGACCGCCGCTATCTTGGCGTTATCGCGGAGGATTATATGGGCGGCCCGGTTGGCGTGGAAACCCTTGCCGCCGCGCTTTCCGAACCCCGCGACACGATAGAGGACGTGATTGAACCTTATCTCATTCAGATCGGCCTTCTTGCCCGGACCGCCCGGGGACGCCAGATGAATGGCAAGGCGTGGACGCATTTGGGCCTGAACGCACCTGGGGGCACAGGCGACCAGTTGCCACTTGGAGGCAAATGACGGTGCTGGAACCCGCATCAGGCCAGTTCCGGTCCGGCGTCCACCACTTCCCGCTCCGCGTCTATTTCGAGGACACGGATTTTTCCGGGATCGTCTATCACGCCAACTACCTGCGTTTCATGGAACGCGCCCGGTCCGACATGCTACGCCTCGCGGGAATTGACCAGCTGGCGACGTATGAGGCCGGGGAGGGCGTTTATGCAGTTGCGGCAATGGACATAAAGTATAAACGCCCGGCAAAGCTGGACGATGTGCTGATCGTCGAAAGCCGGGTGACGCGGGTCAGGGCTGCAGCGACGGAAATCGAACAGCTTGTCCTTCTAAACGGGGAACTTGCCGTACAGGCGCTTGTTACGGCTGCACTGGTCGGTCCAGAAGGACGCCCGATGCGGCAGCCCAAGGGCTGGCGCGAGACATTCAACAGCCTGATGGATCAGGCAAAAGGGGAATGATGCAGGCTGAAACCATAGAGGTTGGCATGGCAGCCGCCGCCGACCTGTCGCCCTGGGCGCTGTTCTTGCAGGCCGATATCGTCGTGAAGGCGGTGATGGTGGGTCTGCTCCTCGCTTCCATTTGGTCGTGGGCGATTATTTTCGACCGGTCCGGCCGCATGAAAAAGGTGCGGAAACAGTCGGACGCCTTCGAGGATCGCTTCTGGAAGGCGGCCAGCCTGGAGGAATTCCACGGCTCACAGTCGAAGCTCACGCATCCGTCCGCGCAGATTTTCAACGCGGGCATGACTGAGTGGCGGCGGTCTACGTCGGGCGGCAAGGTAAGGCGGGAGGGTCTGCGGACCCGCCTCGCCTCCACCATGCAGGTGACGATCGATCGTGAGATCGGGCAATTGTCGGATCGCCTCAACGTGCTTGCAACGATCGGTTCGGTATCGCCCTTCGTCGGGCTGTTCGGCACGGTCTGGGGCATCATGCGGGCCTTCACGTCCATCGCGGCCAGCCAGAACACCACGCTGGCGGTCGTCGCGCCGGGCATCGCGGAGGCGCTGTTTGCCACTGCGCTTGGTCTGTTCGCGGCCATCCCCGCCGTCATCGGTTATAACCGTCTGCTGCACCGTATCGGGACACTGGAAGGACGGCTGATCGGCTTTTCCGAGGAGTTTCAGAATCTCCTCTCCCGCGAACTGGATGAACGGGACTAGAACATGGGTATGGGCATGGCCTCCCGTCGTTCCGGTCGCCGCGCGCCGATGAGCGAGATTAATGTGACGCCGCTCGTTGACGTCATGCTCGTGCTGCTCATTATCTTCATGATCACCGCGCCGCTGCTGGTCGCTGGCGTGCCCGTTGATCTGCCCGATTCAAATGCGGGTGCGCTGCAGAACGACGACACGCCGATCCAGATTTCCCTGGACGGCGAAGGCGGCGTATTCATCGACGAGCAATTGCAGGACGCCGAAACCTTTCCGCAGCGCCTTGCTGCCATCCGCGAGGCCCGCAGCGGTGAGGAAGAACCGCGCGTTTACATCCGCGCCGACCGCGCGCTCGATTACGGCCGCGTCATGGCGGTATTGGGCGAAGTCAATCGCGCCGGATTTCGCCGCGTGGCGCTGGTCAGTGACACGGGGCAGGATAGCGAGTGACGGAAGCGCGCGCCCTCAGTCTTGCGGGTGTCGCCCATCTGGGGCTGTTTGCCGTGCTGTCGCTCAGCTGGAGCCTGCTGGGCGAGGAGAAGCCCATGTTTCAGGAGCCCATGCCTGTCGAAATCGTCGACATCAGCGATGTGCCGACGGTCATGGAGAAGCCGGAACCCTCTCTTGCCGCCGCGCCGCGCGAAACCATTGAGGCGCCCGACATTGACGACGCGCCGCCGCTTGAGGAAATTACCGCCGCTGAAATTCCCGATCTGCCGGAAATGAGTGAATTGCCGCCCATAAAGCCCGCCGAGGAACCGAAACCAAAACCCGATCCCAAGCCGTCCGCCAAACCCAAGGCTGAACCAAAGCCAAAGCCCGATCCAAAACCCGCGAAGAAGCAGGAACTTTCGACGCCAATTGATAAATCCAGGGCCGTCGCCGACAAACCGCGCGAGGAGCAGGATTTCGCAAAGCTGATTACCGACGCGCTGCCAACCCAGGCCAAATTGTCGTCCATCCAGCAGGCAACACTGGCACAGGCGATTCAGGCGCGCATCTACAAGTGCTGGGATCCGAACGCCGGCGGGCCGGATTCGGCAAATATCGTCACCACCCTGCGCGTCAGGGCCGCGAAATCAGGCGAGATTGTCGGGCGTCCCGAAATGGTGAAACAGACGGGCAGCGGCGAGGCTGGCTACAAGCGTGCCGCCCGCGACGCCGCCATTCGCGCCGTGATGAATCCATCCTGTTCCCTGAAAGGCCTGCCGCCCGAACTTTATGCTGGCGGCTGGGAAGATTTCACGCTCAACTTCGATCCGAAGGATTTCTAGATGATGCACCGCCTGCTTGCGTTTTTAATCATTCTTGTCGCCGCACCTGCCGCTGCGCAGAACCTCTCGGTCGATATAAATCAGGGTGTTTCCAAGCCGCTACCGATCGCCATCCCGCCATTCACGACGCAGGCGAATGTCGATACCCCGGCCGGCAATACAACGGAGCTTGGCAAGCGCGTTGCAGAAGTCATTACCAATGACCTGCGATCGTCGGGTTTGTTCCGCCCAATCGACCCGCTCGCCTTTACCACCACCGTGCGTTATCCCGACGTCCTCGCCCCGCAATTCGCCAGCTGGCGCACCGTCGCCGCGCAGGCGCTGGTTACGGGCTTCGCCGAGGCGAAGGCGGACGGTTCGATCACCGTCGGCTGCTACCTCTATGACGTCTTTTCCGAAGAGGTGCTGGTGCGTGAGGGCTTCAACACCACGCCGCCGTTCTGGCGCCGGGCCGCGCATAAATGCGCCGATGCCGTCTATGCACGCCTGACAGGCGAGACCGGGTATTTCGACAGTCGCATCGTCTACATCTCGGAAACGGGACGCGCGACCAGCCGCGTAAAGCGTCTGGCCATCATGGACCAGGACGGTGCCAACCACCGCTTTCTAACCAACGGTCAGAATCTTGTGCTGACGCCGCGCTTTTCACCGACGCAGCAAACCGTCGCCTATCTCAGCTATGCGCAAAACCGCCCTCGCATCTATTCCTATGACATTGGATCGGGCCGTCAGAAACTGATCGGCGATTTCCCGAACATGAGCTTCGCGCCGCGTTTTTCTCCTGATGGACGGACGATGGCATTCAGCCAGTCCCGCGGGGGGAATACCGACATCTATGTGATGAACGCGGATGGCGGCAACGTGCGCCGCCTGACCAGCGCGCCGGGGATCGACACCGCGCCGAGCTTCTCTCCTGACGGACGCCGGATCACCTTCGAAAGTGATCGGGGCGGCTCGCAGCAGATCTACGTCATGAATGCGGACGGCTCCGGCCAGCGGCGCATCAGCTTTGGCGATGGCCGTTATGGCACGCCGGTATGGAGCCCGCGCGGCGACCTGATCGCCATGACCAAGATTGGCGGCGGCAAATTCCGCATCGGCGTCATGCGCCCGGACGGTTCGGGCGAACGTCTGCTGACCGACAGCTGGCAGGACGAAGGGCCAACATGGTCGCCGAACGGCCGTGTCATCATGTTCTTTCGTTCGCGCCGGGGCGGCGGGGCCGACCTGCATTCGATCGACCTGACCGGCATCAACGAGCGGCGCATTCCGACACCGCTGGAGGGCAGCGATCCGGCCTGGTCGCCGCTGCTGGACTGATTGTTTTGAATTAAATATCCGCTGGAACGAATCCGCTGGCGGAAAGTTGCGAAGACAAGCATATTGATAAGAGAGGGGAATCATCATGAAGACCATAATTGCCCGTTCACTGACCATTGGCCTGCTGATCGGCGTGGCCGCCTGTTCCAAGAACAACGAAGAACTTCCGCCGCCCCCGCCGCCTCAGGAGGCGCCGGCAACCCCTGACACGTCCGCCACCACGACGACGAGCAGCGGAAACGTTACCGGGTCCGTCGTTCCAGGCAGCATGGAAGATTTCATGCAGCAGGCTGGCACCGATACGGTCTATTTTGGCTATGACAGCAGCAGCCTGGATGCCGAAGGGCGCGACACGCTGACCAAACAGGCTGCCTGGCTGCAGCGCTATCCGAATGTCCGCATCAGCGTCGAGGGTCATGCCGACGAACGCGGCACGCGCGAATATAACCTCGCGCTTGGCGAACGCCGCGCCAACGCCTCGGCCACGTTCCTGCAGCAGCAGGGTATTCCCGCCAGCCGCATCACCACGATCAGCTATGGTAAGGAACGTCCTGCCGTCGAAGGTTCAAGCGAAGCTGCCTATGCCCAGAACCGCCGCACGGTGACGGTGCTGTCCGGTGCCGCAGCCAGCTAGATCGCATCCATCGGAAAACGACAAGGGGCTGCCGAAAGGTGGCCCCTTTTTCGTGGATTGAAAATGAATTTCACCATCGTCAAAGACGATCTGTCCAGTGAAGCGATCCAGGCTCTCCTGCGCTATCATCTGGATGAAATGCACCGGCATTCGCCCGCGGACAGTGTCCATGCCATGCCTGTCGAGCGCCTCAGCCAGCCCGATATCACATTCTGGTCGCTTTGGCGGGACGACGTGCTTGGCGGGCTGCGGTGCATTGAGGGAAATCGATGCGGCGCACGGCGAACTCAAGTCGATGCGGACCGCACCCGAATTTCTGCGGCAGGGCGTTGCGGAGGCGATCCTCATTCATCTGATGGCGGAGGCAAAGGCTCGGGGGTATGGCCGCCTGAGCCTCGAGACGGGCCGAACGCAGCCTTTTCATGCGGCACATGCGCTCTACCGGAAGTACGGCTTCACCCCCTGTCCGCCCTTTGCTGACTATGCGGAAGATGCGTTTTCAATGTGCATGACGCGTGTGATTTGAGGCTTTCGCTTATAATTGTCATGCGAACCGGCTATGTTGCCATATTGAACGAGCCCAGTTGGAAACCAGAATGTCCGTAAGACCATGGCGCGATATTGAGCGCCGCAAGTCCCGTCAGATCATGGTCGGCAACGTCCCTGTAGGCGGCGATGCGCCGATCACCGTTCAGACCATGACCAATACGCCGACGTCGGATGCGAAGGCGACGATCGACCAGATCCGCGCCTGCGAAGACGTTGGCGCGGACATCATTCGCGTGTCCTGCCCGGATGTGGAGTCGACGCAGGCGTTCAGGCTGATCGCGAAGGCGGCTGCGGTGCCTTTGGTGGCCGATATCCATTTCCACTATAAACGCGCACTTGAGGCGGCAGATGCGGGCGCGGCCTGCCTTCGCATCAATCCGGGCAATATCGGGTCATCGGAGCGCGTCGCCGAGGTTGTGCGCGCGGCAAAGGCCAATGGCTGCGCCATCCGTATCGGCGTCAACGCGGGCAGCCTGGAAAAGGATCTCCTGGAAAAATACGGCGAGCCATGTCCGGAGGCGTTGGTCGAATCCGCGCTGGACCACATCAAGCTGCTGCAGGATCATGATTTTCACGAATATAAGGTTGCCGTGAAGGCCTCCGACGTGTTCCTGGCCGTCGCGGCCTATCAGCAGCTGGCGGAGACGGTCGATTGTCCGCTGCACCTTGGGATTACCGAGGCCGGCGGCCTGATCGGCGGCACTGTCAAATCGTCGATCGGGATAGGCAGTCTGTTGTGGGCGGGCATCGGCGACACGATCCGCGTCTCACTCAGCGCCGAACCGATGGAGGAGGTCAAGGTCGGCTTCGAGATGCTGAAGGCGCTCGGCCTCAGAACGCGCGGCGTTCGCGTCGTCAGCTGCCCCAGCTGCGCGCGTCAGGGCTTCGACGTCATTCGCACGGTGGAAAAACTGGAAAAACGCCTCGAACATATCAAGACGCCCATGTCGCTCTCGGTCCTTGGCTGTGTCGTCAACGGCCCGGGCGAAGCGCGTGAAACCGATATTGGCCTGACGGGCGGCGGCAAGGGCAAGCATATGGTCTATCTGTCCGGCGTCACCGATCATCATGTCGAGGATGCGGACATGATCGAGCATATTGTCTCCCTCGTCGAGAAGAAGGCAGCGGAGATCGAGGCGGGCACGAGCGATGCCGCCGACACACGGCGCGAAGCGGCGGCCTAGACCCGTGCGCTTCGCCTTCGTGGCCCTTGGTGTTTTGCTGACCTGTCCGGCAGCTGCGTCGGCCATGGTCGATGACGAGGTTTCGGGTCATCCTGAAGCCAATCCCTATGCCGAAGACGCCAATGCGATGATGGTCGTCGATGCGGCGCTCAGGCGGGCCTCGGAGAAGGGCAAGCGCGTCATTCTCGTCATGGGCGCGAACTGGTGCCATGACAGCCGCGGACTTGCGGGACTGCTCGAAACGGACCGTTTTACAGCCATGCTCGATGACAATTTCGAAGTGGTTTACGTTCATGCTGGTCAGCCGCGTGAGAACGAGGCTGCCAATCTGGATGTCGCGCGCCGCTTCGGGATAGACACTCTCATCGGAACGCCAAATGTCTTCATTCTGACGGCGGCCGGTGAACGGCTGAATGCGGAGGAGGACGTGCTTGGCTGGCGCGACGCAGCAAGCCGTGATCCCGACGACGTTTACGAATATTTCGCGGGTTACGCGGCAAGGGCGGACTAGACAAGGCTATCGGGCAGGGCGGGGACGTATCTGAAATGGCGCGGAACTGGATTGCAAACCTGAAGCGCGACCTGGAGTCTCCGCGCGAGGTGCGGCGCTTCGGAAGCGGTTGGTTCGCAGGATTTTTCTCAATTGTCATGGCCGTTGTCGCGCTTTGCCTCGTCGCGGCATTGCGCTGGCCAGAACTTCTGGCGACGCCGGAACTGGCGCCAGTTTACGCGTGGTCCGGCCTTCGTGTCGTCATCCATGCCTTCCTGCTTGCCAGCTATGCGCTGGCGCTGCTCAGCCTGATGCTGCGCCCGCGCAAGGTCATGGGCGCGTTCGCGCTCATCATCGCCATTGCCGCGACCATAATGGGCGGTGCGAATGTGCAGCCTGACGAGGCACGGCTTTGGGGCATCTTCTTCGGTCTGGATTTCTTCGCCGTGAACATGGTGGCTACCGGTTTGCTGTTCGCGCCGCTTGAACGGCTGTTCCCGAAGCGCCGTGAACAACGCCTGTTCCGGCAAGAGTGGCGCGAAGACCTGTTCTACTTCCTTGTCAGCTCCATGATGGTGCAGATCATCACCTTCCTCGCGCTTGCACCTTCCGGTTTCATCATGGCGGCGACGGGCAGCCTGGATGACATCCGCACCGCCATCGCAAGCCAGCCTTGGGCATTGCAGTTCCTTGAAGTCGTGCTGCTGACCGACCTGGCACAATATTGGTTTCACCGCACCTTCCACCGCGTCCCGTTCCTGTGGGGTTTCCACGCCGTGCACCACTCGGCAAAGTCGATGGACTGGCTGGCCGGTGCACGGATGCACTTTTTCGAAATCATCCTGCTGCGCGGTGTGACGTCATTGCCGCTCCTCACCTTCGGGTTCGCGCCATCGGTGATGCAGGCCTATGTCGGTTTTGTCTATATCTACGCATCCCTTGTTCACGCGAACCTGCGCGGCGATTTCAATTGGCTCGGGCGCTTCGTCGTCACG
Organism: uncultured Alphaproteobacteria bacterium; assembly: GCA_963710205.1. Taxonomy (GTDB): domain Bacteria; phylum Pseudomonadota; class Alphaproteobacteria; order Sphingomonadales; family Sphingomonadaceae; genus Pacificimonas. The sequence goes on from CAVPZG010000005.1 coordinate 355,744, forward strand.
CCGCGCTTCCACCATTGGCATCACGCGATCGAGGCGGAAGGCGTCGACAAGAATTTTGCCATCCATTTCCCGTTTATCGACAGACTTTTCGGCACTTACTATCTGCCTGAGTCGGCCTGGCCATCGGGTTACGGCGTTCCGGAAATGGTCCCAAAAGGATATGGAGCGCAATTCGCCTATCCGTTTCGGCGCAGGCGCCTGATGGCCGACAGCGGCCAAAATTAGGGATTTGTTATTCATTCGCGCCCAAATGGGCGTGTATGAAAGCCTCCCCGCTCATCCTGCTTGCCGCACTGCTGCCCACGTTCGAGCTGATGGGGCTGCTGAACTTCTAATCCTGCTGTCGCAACGCCGCGCTGGCATCTTCCAGCGAGGGTAGCAGACTGGCCTCAACCTCGATATCCGCAGCCTGCTGATAGGCGTGGCCAAGCGCGAGGATGCGGGCATCGTCCCATTTTGTCCCCATGAAACTCAGACCGACGGGAAGCCCGCTCACCATGCCCATCGGTACGGTGATATGTGGATAACCGGCCCGAGCCGCCACATAACCCGCACCGCCGCCATTCCAGCTGTCGCCGTGGACGATGTCGATCAGAAAGGCGGGCGCGGTCGTCGGCCCAACGAGGGCGACGACATCATTGTCGGCAAGCAGGCGGTCGATGCCGTCCGGGCCCGACCATTTAAGCGATGCCTTCCTAGCGTCGACATAGGCCGGATCGTCGATCGAGGTTTCCTGTGATTTTTCCAGGATGGACTGGTCGAAAACAGACAATTCGCGCGGAGTGGCGGCATTAAAGGCGATCAGGTCTTCCAGCGTCCGCGTTTCCACCCCTTCCGGCGTGCCTGCCAGATACGTGTTCAGCCCATCCTTGAATTCGGCGAGAAGCACCAGATATTCCGGATTACCCTCCAGCGGCTCTGCGCCATATTCATCGATATCGACGAGCACGGCACCCTGTTCCGCAAGGACAGACCAACGCGCGTTCGAAGGCGTCATCCGTTTTGAATCCCGTGGCGAAACGCATCACGCCCAGCCGAACGCCCCTCAGCGCGTTCCCGTCCAGCGCGGCAACATAGTCCGTGCGGCGTTCATCGGCCTCCGCGGTTGCCGGATCAGCGGGATCGGTTCCCGCAATTGCGTTCATGACAAGCGCGGCATCACGGACCGTTCTGGTGATCGGACCGGCTGTGTCCTGCGTGGCGCTGATGGGGACGATGTGCCTGCGGCTGACAAGACCGACAGTGGGTTTAAACCCGACGAGGCCGTTCATTGCGGCGGGGCAGGTGATAGACCCGTTCGTTTCCGTGCCGATGGCGATGTCGACCATTCCGGCGGCAACGGCGGCGGCACTTCCGGAAGAGGACCCGCACGGACTGCGGTTGAGGGCGAAGGGGTTGCGGGTCTGGCCGCCCACCGCGCTCCAGCCGGAAATCGATTCTTCAGAGCGGAAATTCGCCCATTCCGAAAGGTTCGTCTTGCCAAGGATGACAGCCCCCGCGGCGCGCAGACCGGCGACGAGCGGGGCATCCCGTCCAGTGACATTATCGGCGAGGGCAAGACTGCCGGCCGTCGTTGGCAGCGGGCCCGCAGTCTCGATATTGTCCTTGATCAGGATAGGCTCACCAAATAACGGCCCGCGCGCCTTGCGCTGGAGATCGAGTGACCGGGCTGCCGCGATGGCATCAGGCTCCAGCGCAATGACGGCGTTGACCAGCGGCTCCACCGCCTCGATCCGTTTGAGGCTCGCGGCAACATTGGCTTCCGCGCTGCCGACCTCCTGCGCACCGGCCGCCGCGGTGGACGTGATGGCAAGGATGGCGGCAGCGGAAAGCAGGGTTTTCATTTGGCCTGATTAGCCCTTTCAATGGATTCCGTCACGATACGCTCGGCAACGTCGCGGTTTTCCCATTTGCCGACCCGAACCCATTTTTCGGATTCCAGATCTTTGTAATGCGTGAAGAAATGTTCGATCTGCTGCATGACAATGTGTGGCAGATCGCTGCGTTCACCGACGCGATTATAATAGGGGAACGTGGTTTCTACGGGCACTGCCAGAATTTTCTCGTCGCCGCCCATCTCGTCTTCCAGCATCAACACGGCGATTGGGCGGCACTTGACCACGCAGCCAGGAATGAAGGGTGAGCGGGCCACGACCATCGCATCCAGCGGGTCGCCGTCTGGAGACAGGGTATGCGGAATGAAACCGTAATTCGTCGGATAGCGCATCGGCGTATGCAAGATACGGTCGACGAACAGCGCGCCTGACGCCTTGTCGAACTCGTATTTCACCGGTTCGCCGCCGACGGGAACCTCGATGATGACGTTGATGTCTTCGGGCGGATTGTCGCCTGTTGCGATTTTGGTGATGTCCATGGTGCGGTTCTATAATTGCTGCACTGCGGCAATGCGAGGCCTTTGCGACCATATCGTAAAATTGTCATGCTGAAGCCATGAATGACATCATCCGCGTTGTTGATCTGGAGACCACCGGCTCTGGCCCACCTGCGCACGCCGTGTGCGAGATTGGCTGGCAGGACCTGAAGCGGGATGGCGATGGCAGCTGGACCCTGTCGGGACAGGGCGGCGCGTTCCTCGTTGATCCCGGGCGGGAGATCCCGTCCGTCACGCAGGCCGTCCATCATATCACGACAGAAGATGTTCGCGGTGCGCCCTACTGGAAGGAAAGCGCGCCCTCGGTGTTGCAGCGGGAGGGTGGATTTGCCGCCCTGGTGGCGCACCGGGCGAGTTTTGAGCAGCGATTCTGTACGCCTGACCTGACGCGCGGGGCGGACTGGATCTGCACCTGGAAATGCGCGCTACGCCTCTGGCCGGATGCGCCAAGCTTCTCGAACCAGAATCTGCGCTACTGGCGAAAGCCGGCGGGGCTGGTGCGCGAAAGGGGGTTGCCCGTTCACCGCGCTTTTCCCGACGCCTATGTGACTGCGCATCATGTACGTGACATGCTTGCCGAAGTCAGCGTGGACCAGCTCATCGAATGGACGGCGCTGCCCGGGCTTCTCCCCCGCGTGCAATATGGTGAAGACCGCGGAACGGCGTTTTCGGAACTGCCGATCGAAAAGCTGGAACGTCTGCTGAAGGACCGCAACGAGGACATGCGGTATACCGCCCGAATGGAACTGGAACGACGCGGTGCGCGTGACGTCATGCCGCCGCCTGTCCCGCAGAGCGAACTTTTCTAGCGCAGGCGCGCATCAACGCTATAAGCCGCAGGCATGAGCGAAACCGACATCAGCACCGACCCCACGCGCGCGGACGCAATGGAGGACAACCGGCTGAAGTCGAGCTTCATCGACGAAGTCGGCGATGCCGTCGATGCGGGCGACGAGGCGCTGGTACAGGCGCTGGTCGAACCGTTGCACAATGCCGATATCGCCGATCTGATCGAACAGTTCGCGCCGCAGGACCGCGCTGGTCTGGCAGCGGCGTTGGGCGACAAGCTAGACCCTGAAATCATTGCCGAAATGGACGATGAGGTCCGCGAGGATCTGATCGACCTGCTGCCAGCAGCGCAGGTTGCGGAGGTTCTGGGCGAGCTCGATACCGATGATGCCGTCGCCATTGTCGAGGATCTGGACGAGGCCGATCAGCAGGCTGTCCTGCGCGAACTAAGCCCGGACGACCGCGCGGCCATCGAAGAGGCGCTTGGCTATCCGGAGGAGTCCGCTGGCCGCCTGATGCAGCGCGACCTGATCGCCGTCCCGGAACATTGGGATGTCGGCCAGGTCATCGACTACATGCGGACGAGTCCAGACGACGAGCTTGCCGACGAATTCTGGGAGATTTTCGTTGTCGATCTGCGCCATCATCCTGTTGGCACCATCCGCCTTTCCCAGCTGCTGAGAAGTGCGCGCGATGTGCATGTTCAGGACATCATGGAGGAAAAGCAGACCCTTATTCCCGTTGACATGGACCAAGAAGAAGTCGCGCTAAGATTCCAGAAATACAGCCTTATTTCAGCAGCGGTAGTTGACGCAAATGAACGCCTTGTGGGCATGATCACCGTCGATGACATCGTCCATATCGTGCGCCAGGAGGCGGACGAGGATTTCCGCAAACTGTCCGGCGCGGAAGAGGGCGGTCTGAACGAGCGGACCCGCGACATTGTCCGGCAGCGGCTGCGCTGGCTGGTCATCAACCTTGGAACGGCAGCGCTTGCCAGTCTTGTCATCGGCCTGTTCGCCGCCACGATAGAGCAGATGGTCGCGCTCGCCATCCTGATGCCAATCGTGGCGTCGCTGGGCGGCAATGCGGCGACCCAGACCATGGCCGTCACTGTCCGCGCGCTGGCGACGGATGAATTGACCGAAGCGAATACACGCCGGACGATCAGGAAGGAAATCAGCGTCGCCTGCATCAATGGCCTTGCGATCGCGGTCCTGATTGGAGGGGGAGCGGCGCTGTTTTTCAGCGATCCCGGGCTTGGCGCGGTCATCGCAATCGCAATGCTCGGAAACATCATCGTGGCCGGTCTGGCCGGAGTGCTTGTCCCCGTGGCGCTCGACCGGATGGATGTAGATCCCGCCATCAGTTCCTCCGTTTTCGTCACCATGACGACCGATGTGATGGGTTTTCTTCTGTTCCTCGGGCTGGCGAGCCTGCTGCTGTTGTGACTATGGCAAAGAAGTCAGTTCTGCTGGCCGACGACGAGCCGCTGGTCGCACGGCTATACGCACGCGCAGTCGAAGCGTCCGGTTATCAGGCCCGGTTCGCGGGAGACGGGGAATCCGCGTATGAAAAGATCGTCGAGGCGCCGCCGGACCTGCTTGTTACCGATCTGAATATGCCGGGTCTGGGCGGGGACGCGCTGGCCGAACGCATATTGAGGCGCGGGCTAAAGACATTCCCCATCATATTGATGACGGCCGATGACACATCCAGCCTTCTGGAAGCGGGCGTGAGGTCGGGCGTGGATGATTTCATGGTCAAGGGCATGCCATTCGTCCAGTTCCGTGCGCGGTTGAAGCACTGGATCGATGGCCCGTTCGATGGACTGCCCGCGCATATTCGGGCGGACGCGCGCGAGAGTATCGGCCGCCGCCCGCCGCCAAGTCCGCCAATTGCCCGCCTGCATGGCGATCTCGAGTGGCTTGTCAGCCGCGCAGCCGTGGTCGTGAACGATCTCCTGAGCCGAGAAGATGTGCATTTCGGCGAAAGGCCCGTCGAGCGTGTGCGCCTGCTTGGTGTCATCGACGGCACGCTCGCGCTGCTCGCGCGCTCGAATGGCCTCGCGCAGCTGCGGCGGCTGGAGACCGTCAGCGCGCTCGTGAACGGAATGGGCGAAGTCAGAATGGCGCAACTGCAACCGCTGCTGAAGCGGTTCGAGCAGGTGGCGCGGGATGCCACATTCCGTCACGCCGCCCAGTCCCTAAAACTCAGCCTGTGACGAAACTGAGCATGACCAAGACCGCCGTCGGGTGCGCCAGCACCGGCGCGCTCGAAAACAGAAACAGGACACGGACGCGTGACTGGCAGGGCCGTCTGGCAACGGCAATCTACACGCGCTACCGCCCGACGAGACATGAAGAACTGGTTGGCGGGTCGCTCTACTGGATCATCAAGCATGTCATCAGTGTGCGGCAGGAAATTCTGGGTTTCGAAACGGCGACATGGAAGGGAAAGCCGGGATGCCGCATCTGGCTGGCCGCAGAGATGCGCCCGGTCATCCCGCGCCGGAAACGCGCGCATCAGGGGTGGCGCTATCTGGAAGCAAGCGACGCGCCCGCCGATCTGATGGACGGTGCCAGCGCGGTTGGCGACATGCCGCAAAAGATGGTCAGGACGCTGGCTGAGCTTGGTCTGGTCTGAGTGAGACGAGCGGCGGTTTTCAGCTGCAGCTGACGTCGCCGGCACCCGCGACCTTCGTCTCGCATTTGGCACCGCCGCTGATGGCGACATCACCGGAACCCGCAACGCTGACCTTCGCCGTCCGCGTGGCATTGGCAGCGACATCGCCGGATCCCGATACACTGACGTCGGCGGTCCTGCACACCAGGCGACTGCCGTCGACCGTTCCGCTTCCGGCAACCTTGTAAGCGGCATCCCGGCAGGTGCCATTGACGACCATATCGCCTGATCCGGCGATGGAGATTTTCGCGGTTTCAGCCTCAATGCGGCCAACCGACAGGTCACCTGAACCGGACACGGCAAGGCTGATTGCGTCGCCCTTCATCATGTTGATCGCCAGGTCTCCCGAGCCGCTCAGGCTTGCCGCCGTCAGCTGCGGGAACGGTGACCATGATTTTCACTTTGCCTCCGGTTTTCGACCATGGCATCCAGTTTCCGCGCCTGTTCTGGCTTCTCACTTTGAGCGTGCGGTCGGCGACAGAGATATCAAGAGTTTCGAGCGCGTCGTCATCCCCGCTGGCGCGTGACCGACGGCGCCTTTCCCGTCGTTACCGTGACATCGTAGTTTCCGCCGACATTGATCGTCTCGAAATTCGTGACCATCCAGTTTTTCTCAGCGGCATGTGCGCCTGTTGAAACGAGTGCGGCAAGACAAACGAGGATGGATTTCTGCACGGCGGTTCTCCTTTGGTGTGTTACTATATTAGTACAGTTTTCCCGGCCGCGCAATGCCGCATAGGCTGCCGTCGCGGAAACGCCCGCGGCGGCGATGAACGGTGTGTTTTCCGCGACGGACTGTCGGCAAATTTTACACTTTCAACGCGTCATATCCTTCACGCAACGAAAGATGGCGCTGGAAGTATAACGAAAACAGTAAATTATGTGTGACTTTGCAGTCTGGCATGATGGTTGCTTGACCATCGGCAGGGGCACGGGTGTTCGCGCTGCTTTTTGATTTCCACAACGCAACAACGAGGGCAATATCATGAGCAAGTCTCTAATTCTTCGCAGTGCGGTTTCCGTCGCCACCATATTCGGTGCAATGGCTGCCGCCACGTCCGCCAGCGCGGCTCCGGTCGTCAGCTGGGACTATGACATCACCGCAGCCTGGGACTCAGCCGTTTTCGGTGGTCCGGGCACGTTGGGCACGCAGATCGTTACACCGCTTGAGCTGTCCTGGGGCAAGACGGGCGGAACGCACGCCGTTCCCGGCGGCAACCGCAGTGCGCTCGTCATCACCAATTCGCCCGCATCCAGTGCGACGCAGGGTGAAATCTTCACCAATATCGGTGACGCGGCTGCCAACAGCTTTACGCACTTCAACAACTCGATCTCGACGAGCTTCAAGACGCTGGATACAGCCGTTCTGGGAATCGACATTGCGCTGACACCTGCCGATCCGGCTGGCCCCGCCCTGCCGATCGAAATGTTCAGTTTCGACATCCTGTTCACGGAAACGATCAACAAGGCCGCGGGTGAAACCTGCGCCGACGGTACGGTTTCCACCGGCAATGGTTGCATGGACATCTTCGTGGTGCTGGGCGACACGAGCGGCTATGACTTTTCCTATGACGGGACCAACTATCGTCTGAACTTCTTCACCGTTGACGGGTCGTTCGACACGCTGAGCGACGCTGCCTGTGCAGCGGCCGGTTCGGCAGCAGGTTGCATCGGCTTCATGACCGAGGAAGAGGCGGCGACGAGCGTTGACTTCCGCTTCAACATCATCACGCGCCTTGATCAGGACGTTCCTGAACCAGGCGCTCTCGGCCTTCTCGGCCTTGGTCTGCTGGGCATGGGTGCAGCGATGCGCCGCCGTCGCAGCTAAGCCGGTTCATTCCGACAGAAGGGGCCAGGTCCGCCGCAATGGCAGGCCTGGCCTTTTTCGTTGGGCCATCTATCTCCACCTTCGATTAAGGTTGGTGCTGCTATCGCTGTCCTCACAGTCGACGATGAGGAGATCGAGAAATGAAACGGGCGCTTGCCTTATGCGTGTCGCTGTGCGGCCTTGGATTTGCGCCGGCCTGCGCAGCCGACAGCGCCCCGGTCGCCGCCAGCCTGGACGCCGATCCCGCGCTGTTTCGTATTTCCGATGACGATACAGTCATATACCTGTTCGGCACGATCCACATGCTGGACGAAGGGCGCACCTGGTTCGACGATGGCGTGAAAACGGCGTTCGACGCCAGCGATGAACTTGTCGTGGAAGCCGTCACACCGACGGATCCAGCTGTCCTGGGCAGCGTCATGGCCAAGGGCTTTGACATTGGCGGTACGCCGCTTCGGCAGGAAATGCCCGCAGAGGCCGCCGCAACAGCTGACGCGGGAGATCGCGGCCTCGCCCGCGCTGGCCGCGCAGGTCGACATCATGGAGCCATGGCTGGCCGCTATCAGCCTGTCTGTCCTGGCTTATGAGAAACTGGGCTTCTCACAAATGAGCGGCGCAGAGAAGGTGCTGGAGGCGGAGGCCGCGCGGCAAGGCAAGCCGGTTACCGGACTGGAAGGTTTCGAATGGCAGATCGACCTGTTCGACACCATGCCCGAGGCTGAGCAGATGGACCTGCTGCTAACGTCGATCGAGGAACTGGATGAAGTCGATCAGACGATCGGCCGCATGATTGGTGCGTGGTCCAGCGGGGACATGGATGCGCTTGCCGGGGTCATGAATGAGGGATTCGATGAAAATGGCGCGCTGCGGAAACGCCTGTTGACGGATCGTAATGCCAGCTGGGCAGAATGGATCGACGCAAGGCTCGATCAGCCGGGAACGGTTTTTGTCGCTGTTGGCGCCGGACATCTGGGCGGCGAGGGCAGCGTTCAGGAGATGCTGGCCAGACGAGGGCTTGTCACCACCAGAATAGATTATTGACGCGGCTCAGATCCACGAAGCGATGTTTGACGGATCCGCAGGGACAACTGACACCCGCTGGCCTACGCAGTTTGTCGCCATCAGGCGGTCCAGCCCTTCCAGCATTCTGGCAACAAAACGCTTGCCATTCAGCGATCCGACAATGACGCCGCTCGTCGCTGACCCGCGATGGAATGCGACTGTATAGCCGTCGATCCTGCCGGTTCCGGACGGCGACTTGTCGAGGGCTTTCACGGGCAGGGCGTCCGCCTCTGCCTGCAGCGGGCCGAGATCATTGCGCTCGCCATAACCCGCTTGGCCAGAATAGACGCCGAACGCTGATTTTGTCAGAAAACCGCCATTTGCGAAGATCATGCCCGGCGTTGTGCGGTCCTTGCGGCAGGCCCTGACCATTTCGGCGATCGCGTGCAGCGAATATCCATTTCCCGGCCCGCCGAAATAGGGAAGGCCGCCCGTCAGCGTCAGCTTTTCCGGAGCGTCCAGGGACAGGCCGATTTCCCGGACACCGATTTCGACAGCCACCGGGAAACAGCTGTAGATATCGACGGGACCGAGGTCATCGACCCTAACGTTCGCCTGCGCCAGGGCCTTGCGCGCCGCCATGCCAATCGTGGGGGAGGTGGCGAGGTCCGCACGCTCTGCCGGAAGCCGTTTGTCGGCGATTTCGGACTGGCCGTGCAGATAGACGCGCCGATCGCTGGGAATGCCAAGCTCGTCGGCTTTACCGCTCGACATGACGAGGATCGCCGCCGCCTGATCGACAACGCTATTTGACACAAGATACTTTGGATATGGCCATGATATCCAGCGGTTGTCGTCTGTTATTGCGACGAGTTCTTCGCCGGACCGGGCGATGCCGATCTGCGAATAGGGGTTTGATGCCGCAATATCCGTGAACGGCGCCATGACCGCCGCCATACGCGCCAAATGTTCATCGATATCCCAGCCATTGGCCGCGCCAAACGCGGTTTCAAAGATCGGATAGATATTGGCGGGTAAGGCCATGCCGTTCAGATATTCGAGCTTGCTGAGAACAGGGAAATCGTCCGCGATCACCTCGGGCCTCGAAGGCGCGTCCTCACCCCATTCCAAGGCGGCTCCGGTCTTGCGGGCCGTGGCTTCGGTTCGCATCGCCTCGCCGCTTGTGACGAGCGCAATGTCACTCTCACCCTCCCAGATACGCTGCGCGAGCATATTGATGAACATCTGCGGACTGCTGCCGCTGGGCGGTCCATAAATCATGCGTTCGGGACGTGCGCCCATGCGCTTCGCTATCGACCAGGGCAGGTTGGTGTAGCTTCCAAAGGGCGATTTCCATGCCGCCGCACCGCTGTCGGCAGAACAGGCGGCAGCTCGCGATGGTGTCGATGGTGGACGCGTCGCTGACCCCGGCATCCGCAAGCGCCATGTTCGCCGTATGTGCAATCATGTCCGCTGGGGAAAAAGCCTTTTCGGGCTCTGTTTCCCGCCCGACATATTGGGCGGCACCGACAAGAACGGGCGTACGCGGCGATCCGGACATCAGTGCTTACCTGGCATGTGAAGGCATGACCCGGCCTTGGCGGCAGGGCAGCGGCCATTGGGGTGGATTGGCTCGTCCATAAAGCCCTGCAGACGGTTCAGCATATCTCTGGCACGGTCGTTACAGTCGAAGTCCATGACGCCATTTTCTTCTGAAAACGAAAGAATTGTGGCTACCATAACGCGAACACCCGGCGTGTTACCTTGTCAGAAGGAGGAGGGCTAAGGGTTGGCGGGCGCGCTTTTCGCTTCTATTCTGTCCGCATGAACCGTGTTCGCCTTGGCCTGACCGGCCTTGCCCTGGTCTTCGTGATGGTGCTGCTTGTGGCGGCGCTGTTCGGTCCCTTCACGTCTCCGCCGAGCGGCGAGGGCAATAACGAGACCCTGGCGACGCTTGGTGTGGCTCCCGGGGGCGAAGAGGCCAAGGAACCCGCCGTACCGCCCACGCCCACGCCGCAGCCCGGTATCGACGAGCAGTTCAAACAGGATCCTCTTCCTGGTGTTCCTGAGGTGGTGGAACAGCCGGACATGACCGAGGGCGACCTGACGGAAATCTGATTCGAAGTTTGCCAAGGGCAACAAAAAGCCCGCCGCGTTTCAGGAAACGCGGCGGGCTTCGTCATTCTGCACGCTATTTGCGCGAAAGGCTTATGCCTTTGTCAGATGCGGCGAGATCAGCTTGTTCATTTCGAACATCGTGACCTTGTCCTTGCCAAAGATTGGCTTCAGCTTGCCGTCCGACATGATTTCACGCTTGTTTTCAGGGTTCTGCAGGTCATGCTTCTTGATGTAGACCCACATGGCACTGACGACCTCTGCCCGTGTCATCGTATCCTTGCCGGTAACGGCTGCCAGTTCGGAAGACAGCTTCATCGGCTGCTGCAGGGCATTGGGTGCTTTTGCCATGGGTGACACTCCTCAAGATTGTTGTTGCGGCAGCGTGGAGCAAAATTGGCGCTCCCCACCGCCAGAGCCCTCCTAGAAGCGGTTTCGGACGGCGGGGTCAATGGGGCCGGGTTAAAAAATTGAGCGGTGCGGCACAGGGTGCGCCGCAATAGGCAAAGCGCGCCACTTCGCATAGGCGTGCGGCCATGACAGATTCGCCCATGACATTCGAACCCACAAGGGCCGCGGGCCTCGCGCGCCTCGACGCTTTCCTCCCGCGCGCGGGCCGTGCCTATCAGGCAAATCGCAATGCCGACCTTGGCCCGGAACATCGCGAGGCGACCTCGCTGTTATCGCCTTATCTCTCGCACGGCCTGCTGACGGTGGAAGAAGTTCTGCGCGCCGTCCGGGGCAGGCACGGCGCGAACGACAGTTTCAAGCTGGTCAGCGAATTGTTCTGGCGCGTGTATTTTCAGGGTCATCTGGAATGGAAGCCGGATGTATGGCGGGCATATCGTGATGAACGCGATGCGGCGTTTGCGCAAATGGAGGGCAATGCGGGTCTGGCTGCGGCCCATGATGCCGCCGTCACGGGACGAACGGGTATAGAGGCGTTTGACGCGTGGTCGGCGGAACTGCGCGAAACGGGCTTCCTGCATAATCATACCCGCATGTGGTTCTCGTCCATCTGGATATTCACGCTGCAGCTGCCCTGGACCCTGGGCGCCGATTTTTTTCTGCGGCATCTGCTGGACGGCGATGCGGCGTCCAACACGTTAAACTGGCGCTGGACGGCGGGGCTTCACACCCGCGGAAAGACCTATCTGGCAACGAAGGCCAATATCAAACGCTACACGGATGGGCGCTTCTCGCCTGACGGTCTGGCGGCAAGGGCGGAACCGCTTGAGGATCCGGTACAGCTTCATGCTCGAAAGGCGCTGGATCTGCCGAACGAAGCCATTCCGGAAGGGCGTTTTGCGCTGCTGTTGCACGGAAATGATCTCGTTCCCGAAACGCTCGATCTTGGTGGGCGCCGCCCAGATCTGCTCATTGGCGCGGGCTTGGCTTCTGCCCGGTCGCCAGGTGATGTCTCCACAAAGGTGCAGGCATTCGAGAGCGGCGCCCTGGCCGATGCACTTGAGCGAGGGCAGGCTGCTTTCGGCTGTCCGGGCGAAAGCATGACTGCTGACCGTAATCTGGCTGACATATTGGCAGCGCATGACGTCGGGACGCTGGTTGTGCCCTATCTGGGTCACGGATGGGTGCGGGACGCGCTGCGCGAACAGTTGAACGCCCATGCGGAAACAGCGGAATGTGTCCGCATCGTTCGCCCGCTCGACCGCGCAACATGGCCGCATGCCAAAGCGGGATATTTCGGCGTTAAGAAAAAGATCGACGAGATAATGACGATTCTGGAGATGGAATGATGCGCAAATCTCTTGTGGCGCTTGCCTTGATCGCTGGACTGGCCGCCGCTCCGGCATATGCCTGGGGCCAGCAGGGGCACCGCATCGTCGGCAAGCTGGCTGACAGCTTCCTGACCACGGAAGCGCGCCAGGGGATTGCCAGCCTTCTGGAGAACGAGTCGCTGGCCGAAGCATCGACCTGGGCGGATTTCATGAAGGCCAGCCCGGAAAAATTCTGGCAGGAGGAGGCCTCACCCTGGCATTATGTCACAATTCCCGAAGGCCAGACCTACACCGATGTCGGCCCGCCGCCAGAGGGTGATGCCATCACCGCGCTTGCCCGTATGCGCACCGAGGTGCTGGATGGCGCATTGCCAAGAGAGCAGCGCATCCGGGCGCTCCGTCTTATCATTCATATCGCCGGTGACCTGCACCAGCCTCTTCATGCCGGAAACGGCACCGACCGCGGCGGAAATGATTTCAGCGTGAACTTCTTCGGTGAAGACCGCAATCTGCACAGCGTCTGGGATTCCGGTCTGATAGACCGGCAGCAACTCAGCTATACAGAATGGGCGCGCTGGACCTTGCGTAGCCTGCCTGTGGAGCGGGTTCAGCGATGGTACGATGCTGATCCCGTGGTCTGGGTAACCGAAAGTGCGGCCATCCGCGACACCATCTATCCGGACGACCCGCGAATTAGCTGGAACTACGCCTGGCAGCACGATGCCGTTCTGAAGCAGCGGCTGGCCATGGGCGGCGTCAGGCTGGCGGCCTATCTCAATGACATGTTTGGGGGAGGGCGTCCAAAAGGGATTTCCTGATCTTGCCGAGATGAGTGGACTTTGTTCCCGATGCATCGGTCAAAGCAGGACATGTCCCGATGTTAATCGGCACCAGGAGCGGCCTTTTCGAGCGAGCGTTCAAACATCGATACCTGCCGCGAGACCCGGCACGCTTGCTCTGTTGATCCCGCTTTCCTCTCGCTAATAGGCCTTCAGGCAGCTTTCGGAGATGAAGATGGCGCAAAACCGTAGCGTGATCGTGCAGGGCGCAAAGACGGGAATTGGCTTTGGCAGTGCGCTCGCCATCGCCATCTCATGGAGCGTGAACAAGTCGATCCTGTGGGCGATCGTCCACGGCTTCCTGTCATGGCTGTATGTCATTTACTATGCGCTGACGCGGTGACCATTGCAGCGGACACGCGCGCGGACATCTTGAAAAACGGCTCGGCCCCTGTTGGAAAAATCGGTGGCGGGATCCGCCGTCCTGATGCCTTCGGTATCTGGCGGGGGGAAAGATTGGCTGGGCGACCATGGCGGCCCTGCCTGCCATGCTGCTGATGCTTCTGATCGCTGGTGCGGAACTGCGGCCGTTTCGCTCGCCTTGCCGGGATATGTGAACCAGGATCACCTAAACCAAAGCTGGGAAGAAAACGCGCGCTTTCAAACGCAATATCGCGTAACCCTGGGCCTGTTCCGGGCCGCAAATGCCGCCATCCGGACCGTGGAGAGCAGACATGGCCAAGGGTCAGAAGAAAACCAACAAGGAAGCGCGCAAGCCCAAGAAAGAAAAGGCAAAGACGATCGCCGCCAACCCGTCGACCAAGGGAACCGTACTGGGCGCGAAAAGCATATAATTTTCGGTCATGGCGGAAGACGATCGGGGTAATCGACTGCACGTCTTCAGTTTCCGGGTGACGCGCTCTGTCCGCAGATTTCGAAAGAAAACTGCGGGCTGACCGTCAGGCCTGCGCGCTCGGCCGTGCCGCCACGCCCGCATACCAGCCTGCGACGTTCGGCAGATCCTTGGGCATGGCGAGTCCAATGAAACTGGCGAAGTCCATCGTCGTGAGCAACACGATGTCCGCCATGCTGAAGCCATTTCCGGTCAGGCCATCGCGTCCATCAGCGAGTTCGCTGTCGAGCCATGCGAGCATGTTTTCATAGCCAGTCTTACCCGTCGCGCCAAAATCCTTATGCTGCTTCAGAAGCCGCGCGGTAAATGGATGGGCGTGCAGCCAATAATGGCCCACAGGGGCCATGATGCGCATTTCCACTCGGCGGATCCACATATCGACCAGCGCGGACTCCAGTGCGGTTTCGCCGAACAAAGTCGGTTCAGGGTGCAGCGCCTCCAGATAGCGGCATATGGATATGGACTCGGTTATGCAGGTCCCGTTCGCCAGCTCGAGCACTGGGAGTTGACCCAGCGAATTTCGGGCCATGTTGTCCGCTGCCTTATGCTCGCGCTTCTGCATATCGAGCGTGACTTCGGGAAGGTCGATGCCTTTTTCCGAGATGAAGATGCGCACGCGGCGCGGATTGGGGGCAGGGTTTGCCGCGCCGTAAAGCGTCATGTCACGACTGGTCATGGTGAGAAGTTTATAGCCCGCATGAACTTGCGGGAACGGCCAGTGCTGATAGGGCATGGGAATGAACATGAAAATGCGAGCCTTGGCCGCTGCGATCCTGATCTTGCCGGCGGCGGCCTGCTCCGGTACCGGAAGTGGGCTGACGGAGCCGTTCGGCGAGCACGCCGCGGCTGTGAGCGCCGATCCTCAGGCTGCGTTTCTGGCTGGCCTGCGCGCCCTTTGCGGCCAGGCATTTGCCGGGCGGCTTGTGTCGGACGATGATGCCGACGCCGACATGCGGGCCGCGGACATGATCATGCACGTGAGAGACTGCGACGATGACGGAGTTCGAATTCCCTTTCATGTCGAGACGGCGGAGGGCTGGGACCGCTCCCGCACCTGGATCGTCAGAAAATCAACTGAAGGCCTGCACCTGAAACACGATCACCGACATGCGGATGGCAGTGAAGATGCCGTCAGCATGTATGGTGGCGACACTGCCGGAGAGGGCACGCAGAACCGACAGGAATTTCACGTCGATGAGGAAAGCATCTCGCTCTTCCGCAAGGAGGGGCTGCATGCGTCGGTCAGCAATATATGGGCGATGGATAAGGATGACAGTCGCTTCGCCTATGAATTACGGCGTACCGGCGAGAATGCCCGCTTTTTCCGGGTCGAGTTCGACCTGACGGCGCCGGTTACCGCGCCGCCCGCTCCCTGGGGCGCCCGATAGTTTCCCCTGCTGACAGCGCGCGACTGCGCATGGGCTGGCTGGCGCGTTTCGTGCGCTGGCTGATGGTCGGCTTCTGGCAGCGCGGCGGCTGGACGGTCGTTGGCGAGGCGCCGCCGTTCGAAAAATATGTTCTCATCGCGGTCCCGCATACCAGCAACTGGGATTTCCCGAACCTGCTCGGCCTGACGGACGAGCTGGGTATGCGTGTGCATTTCATGGCGAAATCGTCCCTGTTTCGCTGGCCGTTCGGCACGTTTCTGCGGCAGACCGGCGGCGTTCCCGTTGACCGCGCGGCAGCGCAGGACATGGTCGAGCAGATGGCTGCCGAATTTGCCCGGCGGGACAGGTTCGTCCTGACCATCGCCGCGGAGGGAACCCGGAACGCGGTCGGGAAGTGGCGCACCGGCTTCTACCGGATCGCCGTCGCCGCGGGTGTGCCGATCGTTTGCGGTTTCATGGATTATGGGCGGCGGCGGGGCGGAATCGGGCCGGTCATCCATCCGACCGGCGATTATGATGCCGATATGCAGGTGGCCTATGATTTCTACCGCGACATGATTCCGAAACATCCGGAGGGATATCGCGCCCTTTAATCAGCGGCCAGCCAGCGTCGGCTCATTGTTCTTCGAGCGTTTTCAAGTAAACGATCAGGTCGTCGATCTGACCGGGCGTGAACGTGAAGGCCGGCATGTCGTTATGGCCCGTGAACACGCCCTCCGCGAAAGCCTCCTGAAGATATTCCGGCGGGTAATTCCGGAACAGGGTTGCGAAGGAGGGAGAGGCCGGGTTCCTGCTTGCCTCGCCAGGGAAACGCGCGTGGCAACCACTGCAATTCGCCTCCACCAACGCCTGACCGCGGTCATAGGCGGTGTTTTCGGCTGCGGCCTCGGCTGGGGGCTGCGGGGTGCTGCAGGCTGTCATCGCGAGGATGGTCATCACGGCAAGAGATACGCGCATATATGTCTTCCTAAAAATCAAGGCGCCTGAAACCTGTATAAAGGCTTTTGCGCGGTTCGTATCGATCCCTGTCGACCGCCAGTCGCCAGCGCACCGGTCATTCCGGCGAGGTGTAGGGCGTGAACGCTCCGAGCGCGCAGCGCGGACCGGCGATGTCATTCAGGCCCCAGTCGCGCGGCTCCACGGTGTCGAGGCGGCAGAGGCGGCCCCCGAAACGCCGGACGATCAGAATGTCGTTGGGCCTCATGCCCGGACATGCGGACTCGAGCCGGTTGACCCAAAGGATACGGCCATCGCGGTAGGTCAGCGTGCGGTCGTCGACGATATTCAGGCTCTGGCCAGAGCCGAACGTCGAAATACAGTCCTGCGGCTCGCCCGCCGTGCGGTCCGCAATATCGCGGGCAAAAGCGGTCTGCGCCTTGGTCGGCGTGTCGGACACTGCGGCGCCCATGCAGCCTGCCAGGAGGGCAGTGAGGGAGAGACTGGCGGCGGCGGCGAGGTGGCGGAATGGGGAGCGCGACATCATGACATCCTTTCGGGAACACACGGACAGCGGATTATCATGATGCGCCGTCATCCGGCAACGCAGGATGAACGGACCGCCGCGCTCAGGGCACGTCGAACGACGGCTCCGCGGGCTCGGTCACGTCATAATCGCGCTCCCAGCCTTCGTTTTGAAGCACGAGACGCTGGATCGCAACGGCGTTGCCGTGGCCGTCGAGATCGTCGAGCGCGATGAATTCCGACGGCCAGCAGCGGTAGATGCGGTAGGCGATGGCGAGTTGTCCGGCCTCGTTGTAAAGTTCCAGGATCACGTCCTTGCGGAAGTCGGCGAGCGAGACTTCGCTGCCCAGGCCGCCGCCCAGATTGTGGACCTTGTTGGCCCACGTTTCGAATTCCATGTCGTGCGTGACGCCGCGTTCGAGCGTGATGGGTTCGAAGCGGGTGCGGCCGGGCGCGACGCGGGAGGCATTGACGTCGCCGCCCTCGCGGTGCGCGACGACGCGGGTGGTGCGCTTCAGGGCGCTGACCTTCGAGACGCCCGCGATGTAGCGCGCATCCCATTTGATGCGGAACTTGAAGTCCTTGTACGGATCGAAACGGTGCGCGTTGACGGAAAATGGCGGCATGATGTGGTCCCTCTCCAGTTTCTTTCCAGAGAGGAGTTCTAGCAGCCGGCGGGCGGGCGTGCCGTGATGACGGTCACGGGGCGCCGCGCCGAGAGGTGCCGGGGGAGGCCCGGCCCGAGCCGCCTTGACAGGTTCTGTTAACCATATCTTATGCCCGCTCTGCGAGGCTTGGCGGGAGCGGGGCCTGGGGAAACCAACAGGAATGGCAGGTGCGGACATGACGACGACCGGCATGACGGCTGCCATTTCCAATGCCGACGTCGATCACAAGCTGCTGACCGACGGGCTCCAGCAGCGCATCGCCGGACAGCTGGGCTTGCTGATCCCGCTTGGGCTGATCGCCTGGGTGGTTGCGGAATTGCCAAACCGCAACATGCTATGGCTGCTGCTCGGGCTGCAGCTTGCCGTGCAGCTGTTCATCACTGCAAGCTCGCAGTGGCTGCGGAGCGGTCTTGAGAGCCGGATGGCGGACTCCGGCGCACTGGCAGTCCGGACAATGACATGGATGCTGGCCGAGGGGGCGGCGGGCCTTGTCTGGGGCGCAGTGTTGCTGGCGGTTGCAGCCGATATGGGCAGTTCGGACGCCGCGCTGACCGTGTGGGTGACGATCCTGGTCACCATGACCGTTTCCCTGCTTCTGGCCGCGCCCATTTCGGGCATCGCCTTTCCGCTGCTGACGGGCTTCGCGATCGCCGTCTTGATCGGGCCGCTCCTCTTCCCGCTGGACGTGACGGACCATTCGACGGCAGCGCTGTGGTTCCTGATCCTGTCGCTTTATGTCGTCGTCCGCGCGGTCTACATGCGCGCCCGCGAAAGCTATCGGTCGCGCATCGAGGTCGAGCGGTTGTCGGAGCGACTGGAGCAGGAACTGGCGCGCACATCGCACCTGTCGCGGCATGACAGCCTGACCGGCCTTCTCAACCGTTCCGCCCTGCAGGCCGATATCGCCGCCTGGGATGTGCGCGGCATGGCGGTGATCCTTCTCGATATCGACCATTTCAAGGCCATCAACGACGGCCACGGCCATGTCTGCGGCGACGAAGTGCTGGCGGCGGTTGGCGGCTGCCTGGCCAGCATGGTGACCGCGCACGCGCCAGAGGCGCTGGCCTGCCGCTGGGGCGGGGAAGAATTCATCGTCGCCGTGCCGGGCGCCGACGAAATTGAGGGCGCGGCGCTGGCCGAAAGGCTGCGCGCCGAACTGGCCAAAACGCGCAAGCCGGACTGGCCGGAAAAGCTGTCCCTGACCGGCTCGCTGGGGGTCGCGAGTGGTGCGGCGGTCGCATTTTACGAGATTTTCCAGCAGGCCGACAATGCGATGTACGCGGCGAAGGCGGCGGGGCGAAACCGGGTGGTTTGTGCGGGCGGGAAGGACGACGGCGGCGGGAGCGCGCGGGACGCGGCGTACGCGGCCTGACGCGCGGCACTGAACGGGACCCCCGTGCGTTCATGGCGCACAATCCCAAACAGGAGACGTTTCCATGACCGACCGTTCGCTTGCCCAGCTGGCCGACAAAATGAAATCCATCGACATTGCCATGCTGGTGACGAAAACGGCGAAGGGCGGGAAAGATCGCCGCGCGGCCCATGTCGAACAACAAGGATGTGAGCGCGAAGGACGGCACCACCTACCATTTCGCCACGGACGATGGCCGCATCGACGACGACCTGAAGGCGGACGCGGAGTGCGGCCTGACCTATGCCAAAGGCGATTTTTACGCCGCCGTGCAGGCCAGCGCGAAACTGATCCGCGACCGCGCCGAACAGGAAAAGCACTGGGTGCCCGACCTGAAGGCGTGGTTCGAGAACGGCCTCGACACGGACGGCCTGATCCTGATCGAAGTGAAACCGTCGCGCATCGACTGGTGGGACGGACGCGAGGAAGGTGAGATCACGCTTTAACGATCGGGGAAAGGGGGCCGGCCGCCCTTACTGGCGGCGGCCCTGCTTTCCGAAATGGCGGTCCAGCAGCGTCACCATCTTCGCGCCCGCGTCACGAGCCGCCTTGTCGACGTCATCGGCATTCGCCGTGACGGAAACGGGATCGCCGCCGCTCGGCCGCGCCTCGATGGTGCAGCTCTTGTCATCGCCGCCGCCCTTTTTGGCGTTCTCGTCGCGGATATGAACCTCCAGCCGGGTCAGCCGGTCCTCGAAACGCTGGAGCTTCGCGCGCAACTGCGCCTCGATCCGCTCCGCGACATTCTCGGTGCCCATGACGCTGCTGTCGGTATTGAACTGGAAATCCATGTTTTCTGCCATTTCGTTGGGTGTGTGGGTTTGTTCGAACTGAACCGCTGCGCAGCGTCATCAGTTCCGCCGTCAAACGGAAACCCGGCGGGGATTGTTGTGGAGATCGCCAATAGCCCCGCGATCAAAGACAGCCACGGCCATGGCTGCGGCGACGAGGTGGCGGCGGCGGTGGGCGCTTGCCTGTCGGACATGCTGGCCGCGCACGCGCCCGGCGCGCTCGCCTGCCGCTGGGGCGGGGAAGAGTTCATCGTCGCCATTCCCGGTGCGGGTGACGCGGGTGCGGGAGATACAGGCGCCACGGCGCTGACTGAGCGGCTGCGCGCCGGACTGGCCGAGACAAGTCAGCCGCACTGGCCGGAGACGCTGTCACTGACAGGCTTGCTGGGCATCGCCAGCGGCGCGGCGGTCGCATTCTACGAGATTTTCCAGCAGGCGGATGGCGCGATGTACTCGGCAAAGGCGGCGGGGCGGAACCGGGTGGTATGTGCCAGGGAGGATTGTGAGCGGAGCGGTGACGTGGTTCGCGCGGCTTAAGTGGGGTAATTATTATGATGTCCCCGAATTATACTCCATCTCGACATGCTCCTGACTTGACCGGAGCCAGATCAGTAGACGCGGATTTTCCTATTTTTCAAGTGATTTGCGGAGGGCAGTCGTCGATGGGTCTGAACGAGCCCTTGTCGTCTTACCGTTCTGGAAACGGAGGGACGGACCGCGCTTCCCCCGGTTTCATGTCGCCGATATGGTCACGGACGACCTTATATCGCGGGTGATCGGGAGCGTAGACGACGCGGGCGTCGCCGATGGTGCCGCCCGGCCCTTCCGCGCGCAGGTCGAGGATCAGGCTGCCGTCTTCCGCCATAGTCGCAACGCCGATGGAGGCGGGCGTTGTGGACGCTCATTTCAGCACTCTCCCCCGGGGGCTGCGCCGCCGCACAGCTATTCAGCGCCAAAATCAACATTGCGCCAGAAATCGTCAAGCGCCGGCGTCGAAAGGCTGGTATCTCCGCTGTAATGGCGCGCGGCGCTTTCGGCATAAGTTTCACTTTCGGACCCTTCCTCATAGGGCGGCAGGGCGGCGCTGTCCGCCGTGCGCGCGATCTGGAACGGCGCGCCGCGCGAGCTTGCCTCAACCGGAGCGTGAGCATCGACGGCATGGAAGACCTCGTGAATGACGAGATTGACGGAACCATGCCCCTCGCCAAAGGCCGGAACACGTGCGCCCTCCGGCGTGCCATGGCCGATGGTGGAGACCACGACTTCATTCGTCGGGGGGTGGTAAATTCCCGGCACGTCGTCGAATGTGAAGCCCGGCGGCCAGCCTGAAGGTGCCTGACCGGACAATTCCGGCAGATAGTCGGTCACAGCACCACGCGCCGCCCGCACGCGAACACCGTTGTCGGCAAGCAGATGGAGTACGTCGAGGGGAAGACGCGCAAGCTCCGCAACGACGAGATCCACATCCTCCTGAGTGCCGCTGCCCCCGGGCAAGGTAATGCTGCGCGCGAGATCGACGCGCTGCTGTTCAGGGCTGGGCTGGCGGATGAAATGCGTCGCCTGCGTCCCCTGCTGGCGCATTTCCGTCATGCCCTGGTCGAAGGTCATGCCGGATGCATGCCCGGCGAGGGCACGCGAAAAGGGCGCGGTATCCTCCGCCGCGCGGCTGAAAACCTGATGTCCCGAAGCGCCAATCTGCATGAAGCTGTTCCCCGTGATGACGATACGGTGGGGAATGTAGCAGCGGGTGCAGGGGAGGCCATGCGGGAGTTCCCTGACGACCGGGTGCGTCGCCCGCCCTTGCGCAAGGCAGGCAGAAGGGGCACCATTCGAAGAATGACCGAGCCTGCCGCGCGATATACGACCTTCGCCGCCTTCTGGCCCCACTATCTGCGCGAACATTCGCGGCCCGGCACGCGCGCACTGCATTATGTGGGAACGACGCTGGTGGTGGCGGTCGCGATCTTCGCGCTGGCGACGGGGCGCTGGTGGTGGCTGCTCGCCATGCCCGTGGCGGGCTACGCCTTTGCCTGGGCGGCGCATGTTGCCGTCGAAAAGAACCGGCCGGCGACGTTCACCTATCCGCTGTGGAGCCTGGCGGCGGATTTCCGCATGTGGTGGTTCTGGCTGACCGGGCGGCTGCGGCGGGAGTTGCGGGCGGCGGGGGTGGGGTGAGGGGGGGAATCAAGTATGTTATTCCGCGAATTCCCCGATTTCTTACAAACTCGAATTTCCGTCTTTCGTGGTGCGAGCGTGATACGTGTCTCGAATATGCTTAAGCTTTCTTAACTTATCGGGTTCATGCCCTAGCCGCGTCTCGAAAGCCTTGAACCAGGTTTCCATTATGGAGGCCGCATCGTGCCGCTTTTTGGGGTCCTCCAAATAACCTAGGCTGATAAGCAAGTCGTTTGGGTATCCCTCAGTCCAACCAGACATATCCGGCACCCGCCCGCGATAGGATGCGGTCACCATATCGTCGGGGACTGGCCAAGGTACCCTCCGCGCGTATTCCATTTCGCCGATCGTGCCTGGCGTTTCGTAATCTTCCCGTTCGCCGATGCCATGACAGCCATAGATGCTTGGGTGAAAATCATAAGTTTTGTATTTGCCATCGGCCCAGCGGCTGCAAATGCAGGCTAAAAGATCGATAGTTTCCATATCAAAGTAATCTCGCTTTTGTATCGCTGTAACACGTGCGACCGCTAAATGTTCGTATGGATTGCCACGCTGATAAATGGCTAAAGCCGTACCTTTGTCGCAGTCCGGTTGATCAACAATCCAGTCGAGCACTGAAACGCCCATGTCCCAGTTCCAGCTTAAGGCAGACTTATGCCGTGTCTAGCTATCCTGCTGGACGAGCCATTCTGCAAGCCTAGGCTCCTGCACGCTCGAGGCCCAGTCGCCGCCGGTCGAGCTGAAGGATGAAAGCGTGTTCGAGGAATATGTGATCCGTCGCGGCGACATCCTGAGCGAGATTGCCCTACGAGTGTACGGCAAGCCGTCATGGACAAAGTGCATCGCCGCGGCGAATGCGGATGAAATCAGCAATCCCGACCAGATTTTCGTCGGCCAAACCCTGAAGCCGCCCTCATCCTGCTGCTGCCGCGAGTTCGAGGATGGGCAGCAGGCGGCCCAGGATTAGCGCTTCGCGGCGCGCAGACGCTAGGTGAGCTCGGCGCGGCAATCGATTGCGGGGCTGCGGGACGAACTAGGCCCTGCATCACCGTTTCAGCGAGAACACCGAAATTGAATATTAGGTTGAACGGCACGAACTAATAGATTAGGGTATTAAATCTCCAGAGTTTGCCTTGAATACTGTGTCCGTTTACTAGCCGGTTGCTTTGCTTACATTTTTTAGTTTGCAAAGACGAGTTTTGGCGATATGAGCAGCGGTATCATACGAGCAATTCAGCATGAATTGTCGCGAAAAGGCTTTAATCCTGGCGCCATTGACAGTGTCTGGGGAAGGCGCACTGAAGCCGCCGTCATTGCTTTTCAACTTGCGAACGGCCTTGTGGCAGATGGGATTGTCGGTCCCATCACCTGGCTCGCTCTGTTCGGAGAACCTCTCGACGCCCCACCCTTCACCCATCCAGGTATTCCGTGGTTTCTTGAGGCGCGGCGGCAGTTCGGAACGAAAGAGATGCCCGGCGAGGCCAGCAATCTTAAGATTCTAAATTGGGCGAGTGACGCCGGGATACCTTATAAGAGCGATGATATTCCTTGGTGCGGGCTGTTTGTTGCGCACTGTGTTAGCGCTACCCTCCACAGCGAACCCTTGCCGAATAATCCGCTCGGCGCGCGCCAGTGGCTCAAATTTGGCGTTCCGTGCGAGCCCTCGCCGGGAGCCGTGCTCGTCTTTTGGCGCGTCTCGCGCGCAGGAGGAAAGGGCCACGTTGGGTTCTATGCAGGCGAAGACGAGAACGGCTACAATGTTTTGGGCGGCAACCAGCGAGATACTGGTTTCGTTAGCGCGCATTGCAAAGGACCGACTTCTCGGGACGCGGTGGCCGACGACAGCGCCGTTTACCGGCCTGGGTCGGATTAGGATCGCTGCCAGCGAACTTCTTTCCGTGAATGAAGCATAGATCAATTTATGTGACGGCAAGATGTTAGTGAGTTACGTTTGAACAGTGGTAACTATGTTACTGCATGAGTAAAGAAAAAAACTTTTAGTGATGGGGGGCTTCATGCTAGGCCGATTTTGCATTCTCATTGTGTCGCTGCCTGTTCTTTCTTGTGGGGACAGGATGTCAGTGCCTCCACCTGACGATGGAGAGCCAGCCGAAACGGTGGAAGACGTTAAGGGTCAATTTGGCAATGAAAAAAACGAATGCGCGATTTATGTCAAAGATATGCTAAAAGTAATATGTGGAGAGTATCAAGTACGGGGAGAATCTATTCTTGTCAGAGGGGGCGGCGGCTTATCTGTCAAAGCAAGAGGAATTATAGATAAGTTCGTCGCATCTGGAAATGTTAGCGGACAGACGGAAGCTATATATGAATCATTTGAAGGAGTATTAAGAGAAAACCTTCCTGCTCATGTCGATCAAGTAAGTCAATGTTCGCAAAGTATGTATACGCCTGTAGCGGACAGATTTTGTGAAGCAAAACCTATCGTCTATAGGACTTGTGCACGCAGAGAATTTGGAGTTGAGCGGTGGGAAGCCTCGCAACGTTTTGAGGGTCGCTCTGGTTTTCGTGGCGGCGGCGGCAGTCAACCCGCATGGTGTACTGAATATAGAAATTCGCTCATAGCAAATGGTACAATAACCGAGCCTAGCGAGATTGCCATCGCGACCTCGTCAGAAGTTTCACGGAGAAGACCTAGTGGTAACGTCCAATACAACTATTCTTGCACTTTAGAGGCGAAATGGGCTCCGGTGTATGTATCGAGACAAGATGCGCTGTGTGGAATTGAATGATGTGGTCTGGATGAATTCAGTCGGCGCTTGGGATGTAGCGGTCGCCACCTTTGCGATACCTATTTCTCATCTTTTCCATACCTTCGAGAGCGGCCTCAGTTTCTATTTTGCTTGTCTTGTCACGTAAGTTCCCGCGCGCCAGATTGCTGTCCGTGTTCTGTTTCGCCACGAAATCCCGCACCTCTTGCGTGATTTTCATACTGCAGAATTTGGGGCCGCACATGAAGCAGAAGTGGGCGGTCTTGGCGCCTTCCGCCGGTAGTGTCTGGTCGTGATACTGCTCGGCGGTTTCGGGGTCTAGCGACAGGTTGAACTCGTCGCGCCAGCGGAACTTGAAGCGGGCGCGCGGTTCGCGTCATTTACCTGCCAGCGTCGCGGCAACCAGCGCGTTGGCGTGGCCGTGGCTCATGCCGTGCTCTTCCTTAAGGTAGCTAACCAGTTCCATATGCTTCGCGGGTTGGCGCGCGCGAATCAGTGTCTGCAACTCGGCGATCGGCTTGCCGTACTTTGCCTCGATTGAGGGAAAGTAGGATGCGGGACCCTTTACCTTGTCAGTCATGCTCGCGATCTGCCCGTCCGATATATAGCTCGCGGCCGGTTTCTTCGTAGACGCGGCTCATCTCCTCCATCCCCTCGCGCGCTGCCTCGGCCTCCTCGGCGCTCGTCTCGCGCCTGATGTTTTCGCTCGCCAGATAGCTGTCGGTATTCTGCTTGG
Organism: uncultured Alphaproteobacteria bacterium; assembly: GCA_963710205.1. GTDB lineage: Bacteria > Pseudomonadota > Alphaproteobacteria > Sphingomonadales > Sphingomonadaceae > Pacificimonas. The sequence continues at coordinate 381,345 of CAVPZG010000005.1, forward strand.
CGGCGAAGTCGCGCACTTCCTGCGTGATCTTCATCGAGCAGAATTTCGGGCCGCACATGGAGCAGAAGTGGGCGGTCTTGGCGCCCTCTGCCGGTAGGGTCTGGTCGTGATATTGCTCGGCGGTTTCGGGGTCCAGCGACAGGTTGAACTGGTCGCGCCAGCGGAACTCGAAGCGGGCGCGGCTGACGGCGTCGTCGCGGAGTTTGGCGGCGGGGTGGCCCTTGGCCAGGTCGGCGGCGTGGGCGGCGAGTTTGTAGGTGACGACGCCGACCTTCACATCGTCGCGGTCGGGGAGGCCGAGATGCTCCTTTGGCGTGACGTAGCAGAGCATGGCCGTGCCGTACCAGCCGATCTGGGCCGCGCCGATGGCGGACGTGATATGGTCATAGCCGGGCGCGATGTCGGTCGTGAGGGGGCCGAGGGTGTAGAAGGGGGCCTCGTCGCACGCCTCCAGCTGTTTCTCCATATTTTCCTTGATCTTGTGCATGGGGACGTGGCCCGGCCCCTCGATCATCACCTGCACGTCCTGGGCCCAGGCGCGCTTCGTCAGCTCTCCCAATGTGTAGAGTTCGGCGAACTGGGCCTCGTCGTTGGCATCGGCAATGGAGCCTGGACGCAGTCCATCGCCGAGCGAGTAGGAGACGTCATAGGCCTTCATGATCTCGGTGATTTCGTCGAAGCGTTCGTAGAGGAACAATTCCTTGTGATGCGAGAGGCACCATTTCGCCATGATGGAGCCGCCGCGGCTGACGATGCCGGTGACGCGCTTCGCGGTCATGGGAATATAGGCCAGCCGGACGCCGGCATGGATGGTGAAATAGTCGACGCCCTGTTCGGCCTGCTCGATCAGCGTGTCGCGGAAGATTTCCCAGGTCAGGTCCTCGGCGATGCCGCCGACCTTTTCGAGCGCCTGATAGATGGGGACGGTGCCGATGGGGACGGGGGAATTGCGGAGGATCCATTCGCGGGTGTCGTGGATATTCTCGCCCGTGGACAGGTCCATGACGGTGTCCGCGCCCCAGCGGATGGACCAGACCATCTTGTCGACCTCGCCGCGACGTCGGACTGGCCACCGCGCTGTTGCCGATATTGGCGTTGATCTTGACGAGGAAGTTGCGGCCGATGGCCATGGGTTCCAGCTCGGTGTGATTGATGTTCGCCGGGATGATGGCGCGGCCGCGCGCGATCTCGTCGCGGACGAATTCGGGCGTGATGAGGCCGGGGATGCTGGCGCCGAAGCTCTCGCCGCCCTGTGACGCCTCAAGCGCGCGTTCGCGGCCCAGATTTTCGCGGATGGCGACATATTCCATCTCGGGCGTGACGATGCCCTTCCTGGCATAGTGCATCTGCGTGACGTTGTGGCCGGGTTTGGCGCGAAGGGGGCGCTGGACGACATTGGGGAAGGGAAGGGTGGCGGACTTGCGGCTTTTGGTGGGGCTGTTGTCCTCCGGCTTCACGGCGCGGCCCTGATAGCGTTCGACGTCGCCGCGATCCTCGACCCATGACCGGCGCACGGACTCGAGGCCCTTCATGATGTCGATATGGGCGCTGGCATCGGTATAGGGCCCGGTCGGGTCGTAAACGCGGACGGGCGGTTCGAGGGCGGATTTTTCCAGCGTGATCTCACGGACGGGGACGCGGATATGGGGGTGCTGTTTGCCCTTGAGGTAGAGCTTGCGGCTGGCCGGAAGGGGGCCGGTCGTCACTTTCATTTCCGTGCGGGCGGGGAGGTCTGCCATGATAAACGCTTTCCGGTTTGGGCCGGACGGCGGGGGACTTCGCGCGCGGATTGCCGCGTTCCATCCCTACGCCGGTACGACCCGGATCAGGTTCGAAGGGTTCCGCCTGTCGGCGATCTCAGCCCTGGCGGGCACCCCTGGGAACAAATGCTGATGCCAAAGTGAGGCCGAAGGCGCGCCGAGTCAATTGCCGCGGGGGCGTTGCATGCGGGCCTTTACGCCCGTGATCGCACGGCCGCCATAATGCAGGATATTCTCCTCAAATCCCTTCGGTCTGCCAGCGAGGCGCCACATAAGGGCATGCACGGCGACATAGGTGACGGCGCCAAGGGCGGAGAGCACTGCCCCGCGAAGGAGAAGCTCGAGGAAGGGCGCGTCCGGATCGAACGGCGGGCGCGCGAGGAGCACGGCGGCGCACATTGCGGCGATCGCGACAAGACTGCGCCAGATCCTGCCAAGCTGGCGGAACATGCCGACATGGATGAAACGGTGCACCATGGTGAGGTTGGCGATCAGCGTGAAGCCGCTGGTCGCCATCACGCCGTAAACGGCGCCGATGAAGCCGAATTCGCGGATGCCGATCCAGATCGCGGCTGCCGCGAAAAGGAGCGTCGCGAGCGAGCGGAAGAAGACGAGCCTGGTGTTGCCAAGCGCGACCACGAGGCCATTTGCCGCGATGGTCAGCATGTTGATGGTGACGCTGATGACGAGAAGCTGGAGTGCCAGCGTGGCCGGAAGCCATTTCGTGCCGACGAGGATGGAGAGCAGTTCCTCCGCCAAGAGTGCCATGCCGAAGCCGACGGGAAGGGAAATGCCGGCGAGGATTTCCTGTGCATCGAGGAACGTGCGGGCCAGCCGCGCCTCGTCATGCTTGATAGCGCCGAAGCCGGGCATGAGGGTGCGGCGAAGCGGACTGATGAGCTCGTTGAGGGTGAGGGACGCGGTGTCGCGGGCGATGGTGTAAAAGCCCAGCGTCGATGCGCCGAGGATCTTGCCGACCATCAGCGAAGGCGCCTCATAGGTCAGGCGCTGGGCGATGGTGCCAAGCGTCATCCAGCCGCTGAAGCCGAAGAAAACGCGCCATTTCGATAGCGACAGGCGCGGCCGGGCAGGCACGCGCCAGTAGGTCAGCAGCGTGTTGACGCCATATTGCACCAGGGTGCCGATGACGATCGCCCAGTAATTCTGGAAATAGAATGCGGCGGCGATGAGCGCTGCCCCGGCAACCAGGCTGGCCGCCATCTGACGGCCGACTTCCTTTGAAAAGTCCACATTGCGCTGGAAGATGATGAAGGCGGGATTGTTGAACCCCTCCAGGACGAAGGCGACCGACAGGACGCGCAGGACAGTCGCCAGTTCGGGCGTATCCATATAGGCGGCAACCAGATCCGCCGACGCGAACATCGCGATGCCCATCAGCAGCCCGCGAAGCAGCTGGATGGTGAAGCCGGTATCGATATGGCTCTGGTCGATCGGGTCGAGCGCGATGATGGCCGCGGCGACCTTCATGTCACTGAAGGCTGTCAGCAGGCTCGACCACCATCATCGCGAGCGCGACAACGCCGAAGTCCACGGGGGAAAGCAGGCGGCCGAGTATGGCGATGTTGATGATGGACAGGGACCGGACGACAAGGCGGCCAAGAACCAGCAGGCCAGCGCCCTTCAGGACGCGGCCGCCGACGTTCTGGTCGCTGCGTTCGAACTGCATGGGAGCGCCGTTTAGCGCGTCGGCTCAAAGATAGTAGCGCATCTTTATCGTTTGGCTGGTGTCACCGCTTACCGTGAACGACACCTTCCGGAATTTCGGCGGGCCGAAGGACGCCGAGGCGTTGTTGGAAAAGCCAACGCCCTCCGTCGGCAGGCCGATGAAGCTCTTGTCGAGGCGATGATTGTCATTCTCGTCATGAATGACGGAAATGCCGTAGCTGCCTGGACGGAGGCCGGAGACGTCGAGGGTCACGGTCGTGGCGCTGACGCTGGTTTCCAGCCGTTTGACGGTCTGGTTTTTCTGGCAATCGGGAAAGCCGGTCCCGTCCGTCCAGAGGCACAACCTGACGCTGCCCTTGGTCGAGCGCAGCCCTTCAAGCGTCAGTTGCAGGTCCGCGCGCGGCGCGGGTGCCGCCGCCATGCCGACGCCGAGCGCGGCGAGCGATATGGCGATTCCGCGCAATTTGTTCTTCACGACCGAAGTCCCCCGATAATCCATTGTCGGTACGGCAGATCCGGTCCCAGAACCGGAAATACAGTCCGTAGTTGCTGTTATAGGCCTGATGATGCCTGTGATGATGTGACGCGGTTATCATGATTCGTCCGAATGTGCCGTTAACAAGCCGGGGCGAGAAAATCTCCCATCCCAGATGATTTGTGACACCGAACAGCGTGGCGATGGCGAGGACGGCGCCAAGTGCGCCGATATGAATGGGGACAATGTAGACGAGGACCGGAAACAGAACCGCCCCGGACAGTGATTCGGTCCAGTGAAAGCTCATCGCCGCCCAGGCGGTCGGCGGACGGCTTTCATGGTGAACCCTGTGCATGATCGGGAACAGGCGGCGGCCATGCATGGCCCGGTGGGTCCAGTAGAACCAGGTGTCATGCGCGAACAGGTAGAGGACGATGCTGACGGGAATGTACCAGAGCGGATAGAGGCCCGGGTCGGTGTATAGCTCGGTCCAGCCAAATTGTTTCCACGTCCAGAACACGAGGCCGGCGGGAATGCCGTAAATCGCGGCGGCGACCAGGGAATATTTGCGCTCCGTCGCCTGCTGGCGCAGCGAACGTGGCGTCGTATTGAGGCTGGGCCGAAAATGCGACGTGATTTTCGCAAACAGGCCCGACACCGCGAGATAGCGCAGCGCGACGATGATCGTGAAACCGATGGTGGCGGTGATGAGGGTGACCATGTCGCCAATGTAGCAGCTATTTGGTGACCGTGGGATAAACCTTTCTGCGCACGTCCGGGATACGCGTCATCAAAGACCTCGACGCGGTCATCGACACGATCTACGCACGATCCCATGCGTGATTTCGATCTTATTCTAGCAGGTGGCGGGCTTGCGGCCGGGCTCATCGCCATGCGCCTGGCGGACATGCGGCCGTCCTTGTCGGTGGCGATTGTCGAGGCGTCGGACAGCATTGGCGGCGATCATATCTGGTCGAGCTTCGATACCGATGTCCGCACCACGCAGCGCATGTGGACCGATGAGCTTTACGCGCACCGCTGGGATCGGGGCTATGATGTGCGTTTTCCGGAATATGAGCGGACCTTGCGGACGCCTTACGCCAGTGCGCGGTCCGACCTTCTGGATGCGGCCGTGAGGAAACGATTGCCGCAGGGCTGCATCGTCACCGGTCAACGGATCGACAAGGTGACGCCCAAGATGCTGCGGCTGGAGGATGGCCGCGTTCTGACGGCGGGGGCCGTGATCGACTGCCGGGGTCAGCAGTCGTCGAAGCATCTGCGCCTGGCCTGGCAGAAGTTCGTCGGTCTGGAGGTCGAGACGGAACGGCCGCACGGGATAACCCGTCCCGTCATCATGGACGCGACGGTGCCGCAGCTTGGCGGCTACCGGTTCGTCTATGTGCTGCCCATGACAGAAACGCAGATACTGGTCGAAGACACCTATTACACCGACGGGCCGGAGCTGGCGGACGAGGCGGTGCTGGCGCGGGCGCGGGCATATGTGGACGGCATGGGGGTCGGTCCCTATCGGGAGCTGCGGACGGAACGGGGCGTGCTGCCGATCGCGCTTGGCGGCGATATCGAGGCGTTCTGGGACGATGGTGCGGACGGCGTGCCGAGAGCGGGCATGGCGGCCGCCCTGTTCAACCCCATCACGGGCTACAGTTTTGCCGATGCCGTCATCACCGCCGACCTGATCAAGAGCCAGGTTCGTCTGGACGCAGGGCCGTTATACGAGGCGCTGCGGGCGCACAGCGTGACGCAGTGGAAACGCAGGGGCTTTTACAGGATGCTGAACCGCATGATGTTCGAGGCGGCGGAGCCCGAGACGCGTTATCGGACCCTGCAACATTTTTACACACTGGACGAAGCGCTTGTTGAACGCTTTTACGCAGGCCAGTCGACGCGGAGCGACATGGCAAGGGTCCTTATCGGAAAACCGCCCGTTCCCGTGACAAAGGCGTTGGGTGTGCTTGCCCGGTCGCTGCCCAGTGTAACGTGGCGACCACGCTGGCGCGCCGCCTCCTCGAAAGGGATATGATGTCCAAGGTTGCAGTCATCGGAGCCGGTTTCGGCGGACTGGCGCTCGCCATACGCCTGCAGTCGGCGGGGCATCAGGTCACACTGATCGAGGCGCGGGACAAGCCCGGCGGGCGCGCCTATGTCTGGGAACGCGAGGGTTATACGTTCGACGCCGGGCCGACGGTTGTCACAGACCCGCCATGCCTTGAGGAACTATTCGAACTGTCCGGGCGCAAGCTGTCCGACTATGTCGAGATGGTGGCGGTTCAGCCCTTCTACCGGCTGCATTGGGAAGACGGACGTAAATTCGATTATACCAATGATGACAAGCTGCTGCATGAGCAGATTGCCGCGCGGTCGAAAGCGGATGCCGACGGCTATCTGAAGTTCATGGAATATGCGCGCAACGTGTACCGCGAAGGCTATGTAAAGCTGGGGCATGAAGCGTTTCTGGACTTCAAATCGATGATTTCCGCCGCGCCCGCACTCATCAAATATGAGGCCTATCGCAGCGTTTACGCCATCGTCTCGCGTTACATAAAGGACGAGCAGCTGCGGCAGGCATTCAGCTTTCACACGCTGCTGGTGGGGGGAATCCCTACAAGACGTCAGCCATATATGCGCTGATCCACGCGCTGGAAAAGCAGGATGGGGTGTGGTTCCCGATCGGGGGAACGCATGCCCTGGTACGGGGTCTCGTCAACCTGTTCACCGACCTCGGCGGAACCATGTTGCTGGACAATGCGGTCGAGGAGATCGAGACGCAGAACGACCGTGTGACGGCGGTGACAATGAAGGACGGGACACGGGAGCGCTTCGATGCCGTCGGTTCGAATGGCGACATCGTCCACACCTACGACAAGCTGCTGAAAGGTCACAAGCGCGGACAGAAGGCGGCAAAAGCCCTGAAACGGAAACGGTTTTCACCGTCGCTATTCGTTCTCTATTTCGGCGTGAAGCGCGAATATCCGGGCGTGCCGCATCATAATATCATGTTCGGTGAGCGCTATAAGGAACTGCTGGACGAAATTTACGGGTCGACGGATTTGCCGGAGGATTTCTCGTTATACCTTCATCATCCGACTGCGACCGACAAGGGGCTGGCACCGCCGGGCTGTTCGACATTCTATGTGCTCGCACCCGTGCCGCACATGGGCAAGTTCGAGAAGGACTGGGATGAGGTTGCCGACGCCTATGGCGACAAGATTCTCGATTATCTGGAACAGAATCTGCTGCCGGATCTGAAAGAGAATATCGAGGTGCGGCATCACTTTACGCCTAAGGACTTCAAGTCGGAACTGAACGCGCATCTGGGCAGTGCGTTCAGTCTGGAGCCTGTGCTGTGGCAGTCAGCCTATTTTCGCGTGCATAACCGTGATGACGTGCTGAAAAATCTGTACTTCGCCGGTGCGGGCACGCACCCGGGCGCGGGCATTCCGGGCGTCGTCGGGTCTGCCAAGGCGACGGCGAAGCTCATGCTGGCGGATCTGGCATCGAATAGCTGACAGTCGGGCGCTCTCCGCCTAGAGGGCTTTCCATGAGCGACGATCTGGAAAGCTGGGCAGCGGCCTCGATTGCGAAGGGATCGAAATCCTTCGCGCTGGCCTCGCGGCTGTTTGACGCCGACACGAAGCGGCGGGTGCGACTGCTTTATGCCTGGTGCCGCCATTGCGACGATGTCGTCGACGGTCAGGATGGTGGACGCGGCGCCCGTGAAAACAAAGACACCCCGCTGGAACGGCTTGCGGTTCTGCGCGCGCGGACGATGACGGGGCTGGCTGACCCCGCGTCCGAAACGGGCGCCTATGCCGCAATCGGATTGGTTGCGCGCGAAACGGGTATGCCGCATGAACTGCCGCTAAGGCACCTTTATGGATTTTCCATGGACGCGCATGAACGGCGGTACCGGTCGCTGACCGACCTTCTCGATTATTGCGAGCATGTGGCGGGGGTCGTCGGGCGGATGATGGCAATCGTGATGGGCGTGCCAGCGGATGACGACGCCGTGCTGGTGCGCGCGGCAGATCTGGGACTGGCCTTTCAGCTGACGAATATCTGCCGTGACGTGCTGGAGGATGCCGCCAACGATCGCTGCTATCTGCCCGATGAAATGCTGGTCGGGCGCGGCATTACGCCTGGGGATCACGCGCGTCCCGAGCATCGCGCGGCGCTGGCCGATGTGGTGGCGGAACTGCTGGAACTCGCTGACCGCTATTACGACAGCGCCAGGGTCGGGGCCACGCATCTGCCGCGGCGGGCGGCATGGGCGGTGCTGACCGCAGAGAAGGTTTACCGCGCCATTGGACACAGGGTACGCGCCGCAGGCACGGCGGCGTGGGACGAGCGCCAGCACACGTCCACATTCGAAAAACTGGGCTTGCTGTGGGCGGCGCGCGGTGAGGCGAAGCGCGCAGCCTTGCCGCTGGCGGGGCGCGAGGCGCTATGGACCTATGGCGATACGCCGCTTTGGCATCCGCCGCGGGAGGCGTTAGAGACGGCGGCATGAACCGCCTGACACAAAGCTGGATTGGACTGTGTGTCGCCGCCCTGTTCATGGCGTCGTGGCTGGGCGTCCATGTCGGCGCGATTTTTGGCATCCAGTTGAATGCGGCCGTCATTCCGCTGACGATCGCGCTGGTCCTGGTGCAAAGCTGGCTGTCCACCGCCTTGTTCATCACCGCGCATGACGCGATGCACGGGTCGCTTGCCCCGGCCTGGCCGAAACTGCAGCGGCGCGTGGGGCAGGCGGCGATGTGGATCTATGCGGGCCTTGACTACCGACAGTTCGAACCGAAGCATTTCGAGCATCACAAGCATGTCGGAACAGCGGACGACCCTGATTTCCATGCCGGTGAGCCGACCAGATTCCTGCCCTGGCTGACGGTTTTCTTTGCGCGCTATTATACGCATGGGCAGATTTTGCGGATTACGGCGATGGCGACAGTCTATCTGCTGCTGGGCGCCAGCCTTTTGAACATCGTCATCTTCTGGGCCGTGCCCGCGCTGATGGCGCTGTTGCAGCTATTCTATTTCGGCACATATCTGCCGCACCGCCATGACGCGCATGCGTTCGCCGATCAGCACAATGCGCGCTCTACGCAATTGCCTGATTTTCTGTCGCTGCTGACCTGCTTTCATTTCGGCGGTTACCATCACGAGCACCACCTGTTTCCATCGGAACCCTGGTGGCGACTGCCTGCGAAGCGCGCTCAGATGAGGTCGAAATCGGCGGAATATGCGCCCAGCCGCTCGTCGACCTGAGCCGCGTTGAGGCCGAAGTCGGCCAGACTGTAGCGGTGAGGCTTGGCGAGGTGGCGGCGCGACGCGCGGACCGTGTAGGCGCGCATGGCGGCCAGCCTGCTGTCCAGCCCCGATCCGTCATTGCCGTCACTGTGCGACGATGACGGCAGTTGCGGGGGTGCGGACTCCAGCCAGTCATAAATGCGGACGATCTCACGCTCCCAATCCTCGTTCATGTCCTGAAAGCGGATGTCGATGGCGGGGACGTTCGGATGGCTGGCGCGAAAGGCCCTGGCGGCGTCCACGCGGTGCGCGGTCTTGTGCAGCCATTCCCGGCCGCACCAGTCCGGCGTCACCTGGTCCGATTGCAGCATCATGTAATTCCATGCGAGGGATGCCGCGGACGCCGTCACGTCATGCGGATCGCGGTGCGTGAAGATCAGCCGGGCATCGGGAAAGACCTGAAGAATTTCCGGCAGATCCTGCATATATTGCGGAGTCTTGAGCAGCCACGGTTTGGCCGGATCGTCGCCGCGCGCCCAGCCGGTCAATTGCATCCATCGCTTCAGCCAGCGATAGGCGTGCGTTTGCGGCGTGCACTCCATCCAGCGCGCCCAGGACGGAATGGGCCGCTGCGCCTCGATCTGCGCGCCGGACAATGCGAGTTCGAGCGGACCAAGTTCCTCGTCCGCGTCACGCGCATTGCCGGGATGGATCTGGCGAATGGCGGGATTGAGGCGGTCGAAGCTCCATTGCATGGCTCTGGCGGCCAAAATTCGGCCGCCGCCGGGACAGGGTGTCAGCGCTTCGAAAAGATGTGTGTGCACAAAGCGGTCATCGCAGGCGAGCAGGCGCTGAACACGGGTGGTGCCGCTTCGCATGGGGCCGACGATGATGACCGGCGCAGCGACGGGACGCTGTTCGATTTCGGGATTGGCGGTCAGGATCGCCTCGCAACGCAGCCGCTGGGTGAGGGCGCGGAGCGTGCCGCCATAGGACATGACCTTGCCAAAGGGCGTCAGCCCCGCCTCTTCATTCAGCGCGGCGCAAAGGCGCTGCAGCCGCGTGGGCAGCTTGGGGTCGCCAAAGTCGTGAAGTCCGGTCTTTCGCACCGCGTCGGCAATCAGCCTGTCCGCATTCAGGACGGGCGGCGGCACGATGCCGCGCGCCCATAATTTCGGAAATCCGCGATTGGCGAGCCGGACCAGCCGACCAGGCGCCTTCACGCGGTTTTCGTGTTGCTGCTGCCGGGCGCGCGAAGTTCGGCCTGATTCCGCGCCAGCTCGGCCTTCAGGCGGCGAATGGGCGGCGCATAAAGAAAGCCGAAGCTGACCGTCCCGTGTTTCGAACTGGCGGCATGGTGCAGCTTGTGCGCCTGCACGATGCGCTTCATCCACGCGGACTTGGGCACATAGCGGTTCGGCAGGCGCTGATGCACCATCAAATCGTGAAAGATGAAGTAAATCAGGCCGTAAAACGAGATGCCGAGGCCAATCCACGCAAACCCCACCCAGAATCCGAGCTGCGACCCCATGAAAATGAGAAGAATGGAGGGCATGGCGAACATCACGCCAAACCAGTCGTTCTTCTCAAAAATACCCGCTCGCGGTTCATGGTGCGACTTGTGCAAGTTCCATAGAAAACCATGCATGACCCAGCGATGCATGACATAGGCAAAGCCTTCCATGAAAATCACGGTGACAAACGCGATGAGGATTCCGGTCCAGATGCTCATGGGCATTATATAGGCCGGAAAAACCAATGATGCATCAATGAAGGGTGCGGCGCGTTGACCGGTGATGACGAGAGCGGCAGCTGAACGGGAATGGTTGCGCCTGACGCGCGAAGTCCTGCCGGGGCTTGCGGCATCGCGCGCCTGGCCCATTCGGCTGGATCATTGTTTCCAGCGCGTGGTGCTGGATGCCGTCTGCGGCGGCGTCTGGTATGACCACATTTCCGGACGGCCCGCCTATCGGAACATGACTGACGGCCAGCTGGAACTGGCAGTCGAACTGGCGCAGGGGATAGCGGCCGGCGGAACGGACCTGGGCAAGCTGAACCGGCAAAGCCTTCAATGGCGGAAGGCAAGGCGAAACTCAGTCAGGTGAAATTCACATGGCGTTCGCTAGGACGGGGATGAAGGAGATGTCGATGCGTGCATTTTTGATGGCTGGCGCACTGGCGCTGACACTGTCCGCCTGCGCCAGTGGACCCAAGGCTGAGATTGCCCGCAGCCTGACGGGCTTTGGTCTGCCGCAGTCGCAGTCGAAATGCGTTGCCGAACGTATGGACGAGCGCCTTTCCCGTTCACAGCTGAGAGATGTCGCCGACCTGCTGGACATCGACCGCCGCGAGGTCGGGCGCATGAAGATTGGCGATATTGCGGATCTGCTGCGCGGTGCGGGCGACGGCGAAGTGGTCGAAGTGATGCTGCGCGCCGGGGTCGGATGCGCGATATCGGGGTAGGGGACCGGATATGAACATGAAAATCGCAATGGGTGTGGGCCTGATGATCGGCCTGTCCGCCTGTCGGCCAGACCCCGTGGACATCGAGCTGGCACTCGGCGCACGCGGGATGAACAGCGAGCAGGCGGAGTGCATTTCAGGCGGTCTGCAGGCGCTGACCGATGATGACTGGCGCACATTGGCGAGTTTCGCCGCCGATCTCGCAAAGACCGACGAGGAACTGAAAGCACTGACGCTGAACGACATTCAGGCGAAGCTGTTCCAGCTGAACGACCAGCGGCTGATGACGACGCTGCTGCGTACCGGCATGGGCTGCACCATCATGCATGCGGGTCAGGGGCAGGGCACGCTGGGAATACCCGCGCCCGCGCCCGACGTGGCCGCCGAGCCCTATCCTGACGAAAGCTATCCTGATGAGAGCGACGATGGCTGGCTGGATGAACCCCCGGCATGATGGCGGGTCGTTCGCCCGAATTTGGCGTCATACGGACACAAAAACCCGTTATGACGCTTGCGCGGCGCGGCCCAAAATCCGAATAGGGCGGCAACATCCTTTGGGGAGTATTTGGGAAATGCGTAAAATCATCGCCGCGTCGCTGCTGTGCGTTGCAATGGCTGCCTGTACGCCGGCCACGAAAACCGTCGAAGCGCCGCCACCACCGCCGCCAGTGAAGCGCGCGGACCTTGCTGCGCCAAACGCCTATTATTTCAATTATGTCCTGCCGGTGCGCGATGCGAACGGCGTTTTCCAGACGCCCAATGTGAACCTGTCCGAGCAGGAGGCGCTGTTCCATTTCCGTTCGGCGATGAACGTGGCGGCGCTGTCCTGCCGCGAAGATCCGACTGTGGATCTGAGCAAGGACTATAACGCCTTGATCAAGAGATACCGGCTGACGCTCGCCAAGGCGAACCGAGAGGTCGAAGCGCATTATGTCCGGGAGGTCGAAGGCGGGAAGCGCGCCCGCGATGCGCACATGACCTCGCTTTACAATCACTTCGCACGGCCTGCGACCCTTTCGGATTTCTGTCCCGTGGCGCAGCGTATGCTTGCCGAAGCCGTCGCGCTGCCCGATACGACAGCGGCGATCACCGACTATAGCCAGACGGCAACCGCCGAGCTGGAGAAAATCTATCAGAAGTTCTTTGCCGACGTCGAACAATATCAGATCGCCTATCGGCAGGCGCTGAAGGACAACGGCCAGCCCGTGCCGCCAATGGCGACGGCGGCCGTCGCGGAACAGATTGGCGGGTCCGAAGAGGTCGCGAGCCCGGAAATGAAGGCAGCCGCGGATGCCGCGATCGCCGAGGCGGACGCGGAAGCCGAAGCCATGGTGTCAACACCGCAGTAAATGCGGGGGAACCGGGCGCCGGCGGCACCATGTCCGCCGGCGCCTTCCGATCGCTATAGCGAAATGATCAGCGAAGTCGCGCCGCCGACATCGCCGCGCGCGATCTTTTCATAGGCTGTCCTCGCCGCCGCCATGTCGGATATGGTTTCGATATCGGCATGGGGTGCGGCGAAGGCTGCGAAGTCCTTCCACGCCGCTGCCATTTCCCTCCGAAATCCGTCCATGCCAAGCCGTTGCTGTTCGGACTCCATGACTGTCGGCGCAAAGAACAGTTTCGGTTCTGGTGGCGGCACGTCGGCGTCCGACTGGGTGTCGGTCCAGTGCGTCATGCCGACCGCCATGGAATAGCCAAGGCGAGGACCAAAGCGCTCATGCACGCTCATCCTCAGTGCCTTGTTGCCCGCGAAGTCGATATAGGCGGTTGGTCTGTCGTTCGGAATCCGATCGATGTCGGCATAGGTCAGCACGCGGTCGTAAATGCCAAGCGCCTCACAGAACGCGACATTTCCGGGGGAGGTCAGGCCGATGAGTTCGGGACGCTCGCCGTCCCGCCGTGCGTAGCTCCAGGCCGCGCCGATGGCCGTTTTCGACGAGGCGCTGGACATGATGACCTGGTTCGCGCCGTAATCGGATGCGCCCGCCATTTGCTGCGCGATCAGCCAGCCGGTGGTGAACAGCGGGCGGAAGAGGGCGGTGATGTTCTCGTGCGCCGCATCGCCGTCATCATCGGTGCGGTCATAGCGGTTATAGACGGGCGAAAGGCCCTGCCTGTGTTCGCTGGGGTCGGAAAAGCCCTGCGGGCCGGCATCGCCAACCTCCACGAGCAGTTGCTCGCCAAGCGGCCAGTAGCCATAGACGCGTTCGCCCACATCAACGCCCTTCGCCCTTGATGCCGTGCAATCCGCATAGCCCCAGACGGGCAGGCCACCATAGCCGTCCGGCATCGGGAAGAAGCGCCAGTAGCCCATCATGTCGCCCGCCGCGGCATAGGTGACGTTGTTGGCCGTGAGCGCGACGCGGGAAACCCTGAAGAGCGCCTGGCCATCCTCCAGATCAGGCGCATCGCCGCCATCGTCCAGCTTCGCGCTGTGAATATCTTCGCGGTCGATCATCAGGCGCTGCCCGAATACGCGTTTGATGGGCTCATTCATTTGCGGTCTCCTGAAATATGTCGTCTAACCCTCCAACACGGGGGGCAGTCAGACTGTTCCTAGGGAGAGAAGACTGATGCGGATGCCGGCAAATGTCGCCTGTGCTTATGAAGCGTTTCCCCTGGACGTTCGGACCAGGCTGATGGAGGTGCGTGCGCTGATCCTTGAGGTCGCGGAGAAGGCTGGTGCCGGACCGCTGACAGAGACGCTGAAATGGGGACAGCCGTCCTATCTGACAGAGGCGACCGGAGCCGGGACGACTGTCAGGCTTGGCGAAAGTGCCGGAATGGCGGCGCTCTTCGTGAATTGCCGCACGACACTGGTCGACGAATATCGCACGCTGTTTGCCGATATTCTGGATTTCGAGGGGAAACGGGAAGTTCGAATCCCGCTTGAAGGTGACCTTCCTTCAGGCCCGCTCGGCACCTGCATCGAACTGGCGCTCACCTACCATCGGCGAAAGGCGGGCTAGCCGCCCAGCCCCATGGCTTCCAGCATCCCCTCGTTCCAGACGCCGCGCGCGTCATCGTAAAGCGGGAAGGTCGCGGTATAGCCCCATGCGCAGTAACCGCTGACTTCGCCCTCGAACGCTTCCCGGACGGCACGGTAATAGGGAACGCGGCCTTCCAGCGGGACCGTGTCATGCGCGCCGAACTCGCCGATAAAGGGCGTCTTGCCGGTCCGGGCAATGTAATCGCGGACCTTCTGCACGTCCGCGGTCAGCGCCGCCCTGTCGGCATCGCTGCCGTAGACACGGCCAAGCGGCGGCGGATTGTCCAGCCAGGTCGCGCCCTGATGGGTGAATTCGAACGGGTCGTAATAATGAAAGGTCGGAATGACATGCGGGTCGTCCGGCAAGGGCAGAGTCGCCAGCGAACCGATCCCGCTCCAGTTTTCGCCGCCGATGATCACGGCGCGGGTGGGATTGCTTTGCCGGATGGCTGCGAGGGCAGGGGCCAGCGTTTCCAGAAGATTCGCATGGGTGAGCCTGTCGTTCGGCTCGTTGGCGATCTCGAACCACAGGCTGTCCAGCGGGCGGTCGGCGAAGGTGGCGGCGATCTGCGTCCACAGCCCCGCCAGACGCTCCGCGTGTCCGGCGGGATTCCTGTGCAGCTCCTCATAATGGTGATCGTCGAGGATGACGTTGAGGCCTGCGCCAAGGGCGGCATCGACCAGCGTTTCCACGCGGGTCATGAAGGCGGCGTCGATGGTGTAGGGCGCGCTTTCGCTGGCATGGTTCGACCAGCGCACCGGCAGGCGGATGGTGTCGAAACCGGCGGCGGCGATGCGGTCGAAATCCGCGAGCTCGATGGGACGGCCCCAGTCGCCTTCGTTCGGCGCCTCCAGATGATTGCCCATGTTCACGCAGGTGCCGACGGGGATCATGTCCGTCGATTGCCCGGTCGTGCCGCCGGGTGTGGGCGTCGGCGCGGGGGTCGGGCCGGGAGGCGTTGGCGTTGGCGGGGGAAGTGGGGTCGGACCGGGCGACTGGGCACCCGGACCGGGCGCCGCGGCATTGCCGCCGCTGCCACCGCCGCAAGCGGTCAATATGGCGAACGCGGAAATGGCGCAAAGATAGCGGATACGCATGATGATACTCCCCAGAATCAACGGAAGATATCATAGGGCGAAAGTGACAACGCTGTCACGTCATAAGCGATGGACAGACATCTCTTCGCGCCGGATGCCGGTCTGGACGTCGCGATGGCAACGGGCCGGACGCGGTGCGGATGTCTCCGCGGACCCCGCGTCCGGCAAGCGCCTAATTTGCGTCGGCTGTGGTGCCGGTCGGATAAACGCCCTGTTTCTCAAGTCCCTTGAGAACATCTTCTTTGACCTTGGCGTTATATTCGGCGACCGTGCTGACCACTTCACCCTTCTTGTCGAGAAGGACGGCGGCTTCGGTCGACCCGGTCGGGACCATGCGGACATAGACCGGATTGGGATAAAGATGGTTGGACGCGCCATTGGACCCGTCGACGACGCCGCCAATGACACCGCCAGCCAGGATATTGCCGAAGGTCGAACCCCCCGTGCGGCTCTGTATGTAGACAGTGACCGGCTCATAGCCCGCCTGCGTGAAAGTCACGCTGGAATCCTTGCCACGCTTCATTTCATATTCGCACGGCGTGGTGCAGCTCTGTCCCGAGACGAGCTCGATGACCGCGCCCGACGGCTCGGAATTGAAGGCGACGGGCTGATTTGTCCCATTAAGGACAGTCGCACAGCCGGTAAGGTTCATTGCCGCGACGGATACAGCCGCAAGTGTCACGAAATTTTTCAAGATTGCATTCCCTGTAAGAGTTGACGGGGCGCGACCGCCCCGCATGGCGCTACAGATGAACCACATACCTAAAGCAAGCGTAAATCCTCGTCCGGAATTGGGATTCAGATCCCCATCTTCCGCTTGCGCTGCTTCCCG
The DNA here is from genome assembly GCA_963710205.1 of uncultured Alphaproteobacteria bacterium. Lineage (GTDB taxonomy): Bacteria > Pseudomonadota > Alphaproteobacteria > Sphingomonadales > Sphingomonadaceae > Pacificimonas. The sequence goes on from CAVPZG010000005.1 coordinate 397,916, forward strand.
TAACGGTCCTTGCGGGTGCCGGGACGGCCCTCGGTGGCGCGGCCTGCCGGGCGTGCGGGTTGCAGGTCGGTAGGCAGGCCAAGATCTTCCGCCTCCAGCTGGCGGATTTCGTCGCGCAGGCGGCCAGCTTCCTCGAATTCAAGGTCGGCGGCGGCCTTCTGCATCTGCTGTTCCAGGCTCGCGATATAGGCCTTGAGATTATGCCCTGCAGGGGCCGGACCGTCGCCGCGTTCGCCGGGCATGCCGCGGTCCTTGCCGCTGCGGTCGCTGCCCTTGTCGGCCATGGCGACGATGTCGCCGATCGCTTTCTTGATCGTGGCGGGCGTGATGCCGTGCTCTTCGTTATAGGCGATCTGCTTGGCGCGGCGGCGGTCGGTTTCGGTCAGCGCGCGTTCGATGCTGCCGGTAATGCTGTCCGCATAGAGGATGACACGGCCATCCACGTTGCGCGCGGCGCGGCCGATGGTCTGGATAAGCGAGGTTTCGGAGCGCAGGAAGCCTTCCTTGTCCGCATCCAGAATGGCGACCAGGCCGGTTTCCGGAATATCGAGCCCTTCGCGCAGCAGGTTGATGCCGACCAGGACATCATAGACGCCGAGGCGAAGGTCGCGGATCAGCTCGATACGCTCAAGCGTCTCAACGTCCGAATGCATGTAGCGAACCTTTATGCCCGCCTCGTGCAGGAACTCGGTCAGATCCTCGGACATGCGCTTCGTCAGCGTGGTGACCAGGCTGCGGTAGCCCTTCGCCGTGGTGGCGCGCAGCTCGCCGATCAGGTCGTCGACCTGGCTCTCGACAGGGCGGATTTCGACGGGCGGATCGATCAGCCCCGTCGGCCTGATCACCTGTTCCGTGAAGACGCCGCCAGTCTGCTCCAGTTCCCATTTCGCGGGCGTTGCCGACACGAAGGTCGTCTGCGGCCGCATCGCGTCCCATTCCTCGAACTTCAGGGGACGGTTGTCGATGCAGCTGGGCAGGCGAAAGCCATATTCGGCCAGGGTCAGTTTCCGCCGGTAATCGCCCTTTGACATGGCACCGATCTGCGGCACGGTCTGGTGCGATTCGTCGATGAAGAGGAGCGCGTTTTCCGGCAGATATTCGAACAGCGTGGGGGGCGGCTCGCCGGGCAGGCGGCCGGTCAGGAAACGGGAGTAATTCTCGATCCCCGCGCAGCTGCCGGTGGCGGCGATCATTTCCAGGTCGAAATGCGTGCGCTGTTCGAGGCGCTGCGCCTCCAGCAGCTTTCCTTCCGCCTCGAACTCCTTCAGCCGCTCGGCAAGCTCATGTTTGATGGCGCTGGTCGCCTGTTTCATGGTCGGACCGGGCGTCACATAATGCGAGTTGGCGTAGACCTTCACCGACTCCATCTTCGGCCCGCGCTCGCCGGTCAGGGGATCGAATTCGGCAATTTCCTCGATTTCGTCGCCAAAGAAGCTGATACGCCATGCCATGTCCTCAAGATGCGAGGGGTAAAGCTCCAGCGTGTCGCCGCGCACGCGGAAGCTGCCGCGCACGAAATTGGTATCGTTGCGCTTATACTGGAGCGCGACCAGCTTTCGCATGATCTCGCGCAGGTCGACGCTGTCGCCCTTCTTCAGCTTGAAGGTCATGGCCGAATAGGTTTCAACAGAGCCGATGCCATAGATGCAGGAAACCGATGCCACGATGATGACGTCGTCGCGTTCCAGAAGCGAGCGCGTGGCCGAATGGCGCATCCGGTCGATGGCTTCGTTTATCGACAACTCCTTCTCGATATAGGTGTCGGAGCGCGGCACATAGGCCTCGGGCTGGTAATAGTCGTAATAGCTGACGAAATATTCGACCGCGTTGTTCGGAAAGAAGGTCTTGAACTCGCCGTAGAGCTGCGCGGCGAGGATCTTGTTGTGCGCGAGGACCAGCGTCGGACGCTGCACCGACTGGATGACCTGCGCCATGGTGTAGGTCTTGCCGGACCCGGTGACGCCAAGCAGCACCTGCGACTGTTCCTGGTCGTTGATGCCCGCGACAAGCTCGGCAATGGCGGTGGGCTGGTCGCCCGACGGCTCATAATCGCTGATGAGTTCGAAGCGTTTGCCGCCCTCCGACTTCTCCGGCCGGTCGGGACGGTGCGGCGCAAAGACCTGCGCGTTTTCGGGGTCAGAGACGGAGGTTCGGATCGCGATGTCGGCCATGGCGGGAAGATAGGGCGCGCAACCCGATTCCGCCAGCCGTCAGGCCGCCGGGGTCAGGGTCAAATTCGCCTTTTGTTCAGGTGCCGGGGGATATTTCGGCGCGTCCCGGCCCATCGACCAGTTTTTCTGCATGCGCACCTGCGGATTCGGCGCGCACCAGATTTCTCCCGTCGCATCGAGCGCCGTTACCCATAGCAGATTATGTTCCGCACCATAATCGATCACGCCAAAGGCAAGCCCGTCCCCGCGGTCGATGACATGCAGCGGGATGGGCGGTTCAAGTCGCGTGAAACTCATATTGAATGGCCTTTTGAAGCGTGAACATAACGCCCGGTTCCCTGAAAAGTTGCGCCGCTATTTACAGTCGGCCCGTTTGTGGCGATGGTCGCGCCAACGGAAACCAGGCGGGACATTTCGATGATGATGAGGGCTATTCTAGCTGCCGGCGCGGCGACCATTTTCGCAACTCAGGCGACTGCCGCCGATCCTTCCCTGACCGCGGACATCGAGGCGCAGTGGACCGATTCACTGGACGCCCTGTTCACGCATTTCCACCGGAACCCGGAACTCAGTTTCCGCGAAACGGAAACCGCCGCGCGCATGGCCGCGGAGCTGAAAGCGGCCGGGGCTGAAGTCACGACAGGTGTCGGCCAGACAGGCGTCGTCGGCGTCATGAAAAATGGCGAGGGGCCAGTCGTCATGATCCGCGCCGACATGGACGGGCTGCCGGTGAAGGAAGACAGCGGCCTTCCGATCATGTCCACTGTGACGCAGGAGGACATCGACGGTGTGGTAAAGCCCGTCATGCATGCCTGCGGACACGATACGCACATCACCGCGATGGTCGGTGCGGCGCGGGCGCTGGCGAAGCGCAGGGACCAGTGGGCAGGGACCATCGTCTTTGTCGTGCAGCCCGCCGAGGAGCGGATCGGCGGCGCGAAGGCGATGATGGACGACGGGCTCTACACGCGCTTTCCAAAGCCGGACTATGCGCTCGCCTTCCATGTCGCGGCGGGCGAACCGATGGGGAAGGTCGGGCTGTTTCCGGGGATCACGGCATCCTCTTCGGACAGCGTCGACATTACCATCCACGGCGTCGGCGCGCATGGCGCGTCCCCGCATATGGGGAAGGATCCCATCGTCATGGGCGCGGAAATGGTAATGGCACTGCAAACGCTGGTCGCGCGGGAGATTTCGCCGCTGTCCCCCGGCGTCGTGACGGTCGGCTCCTTCCATTCCGGTTTCAAGCACAACATCATTTCCGACCGTGCCGACCTGCAGCTGACCGTCCGGTCGAATGATAACGCGGTGAGGGCGAAGCTGCTGGACGGAATCAAGCGCATCGCGCGCGGCGTTGGCGAGATGAACGGCATGGCCGAAGACAAAATGCCGGAAGTCAAGGTCGGCTTTGAATCGACGCCTGTCACCATCAACGATGAGGCGCTGACCGCGCGCGTCCACGCGGCCATTGGTGCGCAGCTGGGCGCTGACCGCATGATCGCGGAAAATGAGGAAGAGGGCATGGGCGCGGAGGACTTCGCCTATTTCGTCGCACCGAACACGGACGTGCCGGGCGCCTATTTCTGGGTCGGCGGCACACCGCAGGCGGAAATCGACGCGGCCGAAGCGGGCGGGCCTCCCGTCGCTTCCCATCACTCGCCGTTTTTCCGCGTCCAGGCCGAGCCGGCGGTGAAAACGGGCGCGGAGGCGATGGCGGCGGCGGCGCTGGATCTGCTGAAGAAATGATCATGTGACGCGCGTCACGGGCGACGCGGGCGGGCAGCTGCTATTTCCTCTTCAATGATCAGAAGGAGGACACATATGAAGGCCGGTCTTTTTGCGCTCGTAATTTTGGCCGCCCATGCACCCGTCCTGGCGATCCAGCCGGGACAGTGGCAGACTAGCGGGCGGATGACGGACATCGACATCACGCTTCCCGCCGGTATGCCTGCGGGCATGGTGGACATGATGAAGAAGCAGATGCTGGGAAAAGTGCACAGCATGAAGCAGTGCATCACGCAGTCCGACATCGACGATGCGCCGGAAAAGATGTTCCAGCAGTCGGACGGCCAGTGTTCCTATGAAAAGTTCGATATGTCGGGCGGAAAGCTTGACGCCGTGGCGGTGTGCAGGATGGAACAGGGCATGACGATGCGGATGACCATGACCGGCACGCACAACGCCACCAGCTTTCAAAGCCGCATGGTGATGACCGGGGATGGCCCCACGGGGCCAATGCGGATGATAAATGAGGGAACGGGGACGCGGATCGGCGACTGTTAGCTGGCGCAGAGGCGGTTCGCGGGATCGTAACGCCGCCAGTGCAGCGCCGCGCCGCTTTCCACCATCGCGCAGTTCAGTTCGACGCCATCGGCGCGCCAGCACCAGGCGGTGATTCGGCCATAGCTTTCCCCAGTCGGTTCGCAGGTCAGGCGCTGGCCTGACGCGAGCGCGGTCAGCCGCGCACGCGCCGACGTGCCGCTGGCGGACGGGCAGGGGTGCCAGGGCCGGCAGCTTTCGTCGAGTTCGCGCGCCGCGATGGCGGTCAGACGGACCTTTCGCCCATCCGCGCAATAAATCGGGCCGTCGCCGTCATGCACCCCGGTAACATCGCAGGTGAAGCCGTTCGCCAGATGCAGCGCGGGCGTTGCGGTCGCGCTGTTCCTGTCAGGCAGGAAAGCCAGAGCCAAGGCAAAGGTTATGAGTGCCAGTGGCAGCACATTGCCGAAAATGAAGGTGCGATAGCCCATGATTGGCATATTGCCACGGCATGCCTAACAACATGCGAATGAACAGGTTCATTCCGGTATTGATACTGGCATTCGCAACCGCAGGCTGCGCGATCAGCCGGACGGCACCAACCCCTTACGCCGCCTATGTTCGTGTCGGGTGGGACGCGGACGGCGCGAGGCAGGTGACCGCGCGCGGTGAGGCGGAGCCCGGGCGTGCCGCCGCCATCGACCAGCCGGTCAGAATTGCGTCCATTTCGAAACTTGTTGCCACCATCGGCCTGATGAGGATGGTCGATGCGGGCGAAGTCGACCTGAACCGGGACGTGTCCGACTATCTGGGCTGGACGCTCAGAAATCCGGCGGCGCCCGGCACGCCTGTGACGCTGGCGCACATCCTGTCGCATCAGGCGGGATTGACGGACGCAGGCGGTTATGTCGTGCCGCTGGGCGCGCGGCTGGAGGATTTTGTCGGGCCGGACAGCTGGCGGGGAACGGCGCCGGGCACGGCTTTCGAATATGCAAATCTGGGATCGGCCATCGTGGCGACGGTGATGGAGCGGGTGTCGGGCGAGCGGTTCGACCGGCTGATGCGGCGGCTGGTTTTTCAACCGCTGGATATGGATGCCTGTTACAACTGGGACAGCTGCTCGGCAGAGACGAGGACACGGGGCATGATGCTGCCCGGCCCTGACGGTGAGGTTCTGCGCGATGACCGGGCCGAGCGGCTGCGCGACTGTCAGGTCTCCATGGACGGGGGCGGCGCGTGCGACCTGACCGGCTATGTGCCGGGAACGAACGGCTCGCTCTATTCGCCGCAGGGTGGGCTGAGGATCAGCATCGGCGATCTGGCGGCGCTGGGGCGGGCGCTCGCGATACGGGATCCGCGTCTGCTGTCGCAGGAGCGTTACGATGTTTTGCTGCGCTCTCCCGAGGCGATGGGCGCGGTTTCCAGGGCCGAGCCTGTGCTGTGCCTTTACGGCCTGACGATCCAGCAGCTGTCGCGCGCGCACTGCGGGACCGCACCGCAGGCGGGTACGGATCTATGGGGCCATGCGGGTGAGGCCTATCATTTGCGGTCGGGCCTCTGGTTCGATCCCGAAACCGGCGCGGGGGTCGCCTATGCGCTGACGGGTGTGAAGCAGCCAGCGGCGGACGGCGCGAGCGAATGGCTGGCCGTTGAACGCGCGGCAATCGCGGGAACGCTCGATTGACCTGTCCGGCGAAGAGTTCTGGAAATGTCGCATGAGTGGGGCAGAGCGGCGGCTTCACGATATGGTTCCGGGGTGGAATATGGCGGATACGGACTTGGCAGGGGGGCGGCGCTTCAATGTGCGGACGGCCTACGGCCTTGCCGAGCTCGGCCTGCTGGCGCTGCTGGCGCTCGCCATTGCGCGGCTGGTCTGGGCGATGTTCGCGCCGATCGGTCCGGTCGGCGACTGGCAGGCGGAGACACCGGTGATGCTGACGGGACCGGACAGCAATTTCACCGCCCTCGATGCCGTGTTCGGCATTCGCGCGGACGCAGGTCCGCTGGCGGTGTCCGCCAGCGACGTGGAACTGTTCGGCATACGCATGGATCAGGCAAGCGGTCGCGGCGCGGCCATTATCGATGCGGGCGAAGAGGGCCAGCGCAGCTATAGCGTGGGGGAGGAGATTCTGCCTGGCCTCAGCCTGTTCGAAGTGCGCGGCGACCATGTCATTCTGGACCGGGGCGGCGCGCGCGAGGCGCTCTATCTCGACCAGTCCGCGCCGGTACTGCGCGTGAATGCGCAGCAGAAACTGGCGGCAGACGCGGAACAGCCGCGCGCGCCAGCTTCAATCCCCAACGCCGCGCCAACGCCGGGGGCGGCCTTCGCACGCGAATTTTCCGTATCGCCGCGACTGGATGGCGGTACGGGCGGCCTGATGGTCCGGGGCGCGGGAACGGGGCGGCTGTTTCGGGAAGCGGGCTTTCGCCCCGGGGACGTGCTGATCGCGATCGACGGGAGCGCGGTCGCGGATGCCGAGGACGTCCGGCAAAGGCTGGGCGCGGTCGTGCCGGGGCAGAGCGTCGCCATGGATATTGAACGCGGCGGCGAGACCGTCACACTGAACATCAAGGTGCCCAAATGAAACGCCCATTTCTGACCGCCGTCGCCGCCGCCGCGCTGCTGGCCGCCATGCCCGTTCAGGCGCAGCAATATCTGAACCTGCGCGATGCCGACATCCGCGCCTTTATCGAGGATGCGGCGCGCGTCACCGGACGCAACATGGTGATCGATCCCGATGTGGAGGGAACGGTCTCCGTCGTCACCGAACGCCCGCTGAACCGCGCGCAGTATTTCGAGGTCTTCCTGGAAACGCTGCGGGCCAACGGTCTGGTGGCCATCCCGATTTCCGGTGGCGGGCTCAGGATCACGCAGGCCGCGGATGCGGCGCGGCAACCCTCGCAGGGCGGCGGCGGACGGTTCGTCACGCGGGTCATCACCCTGAAGCAGATCAATGCCGGGCAGGCGCTGGAGGCGGTGGCGCCGCTGGTCAGCACCGAGGGACAGGTGACGTCCAGCGGCACCGGCAACAGCATTGTCGTGGCGGATTACGAGGATAATCTGGCACGCATCCGGGGCATATTGAACGAGATCGACCGTGACCGTTCGACCATGCGGCTGATTGGCCTCGACAATGCCGGCGCGCGGGAAATCGCGGCGGCGGTGGGCGCAATCGGGCAGGCGGGAGGGGACGGCAATGCCGTCGTCGTGGTGCCTGTCGACAGTTCCAACAGCGTCATCCTGCGCGGCGACCCTGAACGTGTGGCGCAGATGGCAACCATCGTGGCGCAGCTCGACAGCCGCGCGGCGCTCGGCGCGGACGTACGCGTGCATTATCTGGAATATGCCGACGCGGAATTTCTGCTGCCCGTGCTGCAGCAGATCGCCGGACAGACGACGAGTGTGGCCACCGTATCCCCCGCCGCGTCCAGCCAGAGGCGGACGTCGTCGCGCGGGCTCGATGACAGTTCGGACGAGCGGCAGGCGGACCAATCCGCACAGGCCAGCGCTGCGCCGACCGTAACGGCATCGCAGGACGGACCGCCGCGCGCCGTCATCGCCCGTTACGAAGGCGCGAATGCGCTCATCATCTCGGCACCGCCCGACGTGCAGCGCACCCTGGGCGAGGTCATCAAGCAGCTGGATACACGGCGCGAGCAGGTGCTCGTCGAGGCGCTGATCGCCGAGGTTTCCGACAATGCCGCGAGGGAGCTTGGCGTGCAGTTCCTGCTGGCTGGCCTCGACGGCACGGTGCCCTTCGCCAGCACCAACTATTCCAATCAGGTGCTCAACCCCAATGCCATCGGTGCTGCGGTCGGCACGCTGGAGCTGGAGAACCAGACGGTCGAAGTGAACGGCGAGGTCATCTCGCGCTCGAACGGTCTGGCTGGCGCAAGCGAGCTTCAGCAGGCGGCGGCACAGTCGCTGCTGGGGGTGACGGGTGGACTGTTCGGTCTGGGCGGTGTTTCCGGCAATACCGTTTTCGGGGCGATCATCAACGCCGTGAAGTCGGACACGGCATCCAACCTCCTGTCCACACCCTCCATCATGACACTGGATAATCAGCAGGCGCGTATTCTCGTCGGCCAGGAAATTCCGATCACGACGGGGGAGGCGCTCAGCCCGAATTTCGACAACGCCTTTCGCACGGTCGAGCGCCAGAATGTCGGGATCATGCTGGACGTGACGCCGCAGATCAACGCGGGCGGCGCGGTGAAGCTGGACATCAAGCAGGAGGTATCGTCCATTTCCGGCCCCGTGACGCGCGGCTCCTCGGACCTGATCCTCAACAAACGCGAAATCGATACGACGATCACGGTCGATGACGGTGACATCGTCGTCCTCGGCGGTCTCCTCGATGAGAATGAGCGGCGCACCATCGAGAAGATTCCGCTCCTGGGTGACATTCCCATCCTCGGCGAGCTGTTCACCAGCCGCAGCCGGGCGAAGACGAAGACCAACCTCGTCGTTTTCATCCGTCCGCGCATCATCAAGAGCCGCGCCGACGCGCAGGCCATCGCGGCGCAGCGTTACGATTATGCCCGCGCCGACCAGCTGGCGCGCGATCCCGACAGCGAGCCCGCGCTGGACCGCGTGCTCAGGACCTATCTGATGACGGTGCCGCCCTCCGCCGTTCCCAGCGATGCCGGGATGACCCCGCTGGCGGGCGGTTATGCCGTCGATGTGGCCGCCTTCGCGGACCGCGGCGCGGCGCTGCGCTTCGCGAGGGAGCTGAAGGATTTCGGTGCGACCGAAGTGACGGCGCGCGCCGGGACGAATGTGGTCCGCCTGGGTCCGGTGCAGGGGCGGCTGGCCGCCGAGGAGCTGCTGGGACGCGTGCGCGCGGCCGGCTATGACAATGCCATCATCATCGACCTGAGCGCTCCGGGTGCGGGCGGTACGATCCCGGTACTGGCCGAGCCGGGCGGACCTACGGGATAACGATGCGGGTTGGCCGCGACTCCGCGCAGGCCGGTTTCACGCTGGTCGAAGTCATGGTGGCGCTCGCCATACTGGGCCTTGCCATGCTGGCGCTTGTGCGGCTGGGCGGCGCGCAGGCGATGACGGCGGTGCAGCTTGAACAGGCGACCCTTGCCGATATCGTCGCGGAGAACGCGCTGATCGAGACCATTGTCGCCAAGACCCCGCCTGCGCTCGGCACGTCACGGGAGGCCGTGACGGCGTTCGATCAGGTGTGGGAACTGACGCGTACCGCCGAGCGCACCGCGGAACCAAAGGTCATGCTGGTCGGCATATCGGCGCGCGGACCTGATGGGTCCGCGGCGAGGGTCGAGGGGATGCGGCGCTATGAATAGGCGGGCGGCCACCGGATTTACGCTGGTCGAGACATTGGTCGCGCTGTTCATCTTCGGCCTGCTGGCGAGCGCGGGTGCCTACACGCTGGGCGTCAGTGTCGAAAATGCGCAGGCCGTCGAGGCCGTAGCGGACGAATTGCAGGATCTGCAGCGAACGCGCGCGATCCTGCGATCGGACCTTGGCCAGATGGCGGACAGGCCGACGCGCGATAGCGCGGGAGAACCTCGCGGGGTTCTGACGGGCGGGGAGGGGGCGGATATCCTCCTCGGCTTCGCGCGCTATGGCCCGGACAATTCCGGCGCCGCGCGGCCGTCTCTGCAATATGTCGAATATAGCATGACGGAGGCGGGGCTGGAGCGCCGCGCCGCGGTTCAGCTGGACGGATCCGCAATGTCGCCCGCCGCGCTGATGCTGCCGCAGGCGAGCGCGGCTGAGGTCGACTTCCATTATGACGGCGCGTGGTCGGATACGGTCCAGCCGCGCCCCGCGCCGCTGCCAGACGCGGTCCGGCTGGTCATAACGCACCCGCGTTTTGGCAGGGTTGAACAGCTGTTTCTGGTGGGCGCGGCATGAAACGGGCCCGGCGAGACGAGCGCGGCATGGCACTCATCACCGTCCTGATGCTGGTCGCGGTCATGGGTGCGCTGACGGCAGCGACGCTGGAGGTCATGAGCCGCTCCGTCGCCATGGCGGCGAACGGACGCAGCGCCATGCAGGCTCGTCATTATGCGCGGGGCGCGGCGCTGATCGTGGCGGAGCGGATCGCGGCACTCAAGACAGCCTCGCCGGACCGGCTGACGCTGGCGGGCGGCTGGTCCGACACGCCCGTCACGGTGCCGACGGCGACGGGCAGCATCACCATGACGCTGATGGACGGCTCGCATTGTTTTAATCTGAACAGCGTCGTGCGCGGTGCGCCGCCCGCCAGCCTGATGATCCATCCGCTTGGCGTCGAACAGTTCATCGCACTGGCGCAGGCGGTCGGTGTGGACGCGGCGCGGGCGCGGGCCAATGCCATGGCGCTGGTGGACTATCTCGACAGCGACCCCTTTCCGCAGGGCGGCGGCGGAGAGGATGAGGTCTATCAGGGCGAATATCTCACGCCGAACGGCCTGATCGCGCATCCTTCGGAGCTGCGCGCCGTCGCTGGCGTGCGCCCTCAGGATTATGAGGCCTTGAGTCCCTATCTCTGTGCGTTACCAACGACCGACATGCTGCCCATCAACGCCAATACGCTATCCCTTGAGGATGCGCCCCTTGTCGCCATGCTCGCGCCCGGACAGATCACCGCGACGCAGGCGCGCGCGGCCGTGACGGCGCGTCCGGAGGCGGGCTGGCCGGACCGTGCGGCCTTCTGGTCGCGCCTGACCCAGGCGGGCGTGACGCCGCCTTCGGATGCCCTGAACCAGATCGTGATGACCAGCGACCTGTTCCGCGCGCATATCCGCGCCGAGGATAGCGGCTTTTCGGTCGAGGAGACCGTGCTCATGAAAGCGGAGGGTGAGCGGATCGACGTCGTCCAGCGCATCTGGGGAACAGGCGCATGACGGGACGGCTGCTGGTAACCTTGCCGGAGGAGGAGCAGGCGCCGCTCGCCTGGACGCGCATCGGCGCGGATGGCCGGGTCAGCGGCGAGGGGCTGCTGCCCGCCGGGGCGCGGCTGGAAACCGGCGACGGCGACCATGTCGTTGTAGAGGTTCCGGGCGCGGCGGTGACGGTGCGCTGGTTCGCGCTCGACGCCAGTTCCGCCGCGCAGGCGCGCGCCGCCGCCCTCTATCATGCGCGGGACGTCAGCGCATCGAACCTGCCGTTGCATGTGGCTGTTGCCCGCGCCGCCGATCCGGTCTCCGGCTGGCCGGTGGCGATGGTTTCGGAACCGGTGATGGCGGCGTGGCTGGCCCGGCTGGCGGTCAGCGGCATCGACGCGGACGTCCTGACGCCCGCGCCGCTGCTGCTGCCGGAACCCGCGGACGGGTTCGTGGCCATCGGCGATGAGGCGGAGATGACGGTGCGCGGTGCGGCGGACGCATTTGTGGCGGACGCCGCGCTCGCCCGGATGATCGTCGGCGATGCGCCGCTCCGCCACGTTAAGGACGCACGCGAGGCACTGGCGCTGAAACTGGCTGAAAGTGAGCATCCGCTCATCAATCTGCGGCAGGGCGCGTTTGCAAAGGCGGGGCAGGCCGGGGATCCGCGCCGCTGGAAACGGCTGGCCATGATTGGCACGGCGATCGTGATCCTGCTGCTGCTTTCGTTCGGCATCAGCGCCTGGCGGCACGACCGGGCCGCGGCGCGTGCCAACGCCCGCACGGCGGCGTGGGCGGAGGCGGTCGGCGTCGCGGTTCCCGCAGGTGCCGACCCGGTTGCCGCGATGCGTCTGGCGGTTGCGGAGCGCGGCATGGGCAGTGGTCTGCGCGGCGCAAGCGCGGCGCTGTTCGCAGCGGTGCGGGCCGCGCCCGGAACATCCCTTCGCTCGATCAGCTGGCGCGATGGACGTATCGTTGCCGATGTCATCCTTCCTGCGGGCGGCGATGCGGGCGTGCTGCGGCCGGCGGTCGAAGGCGCGGGCTTTACGCTGGTCGCGGGCCCGATGCGGGCGGACGGAGAAGGCCGGATCGCCTCCGTCGAGGTCGTCCCATGAGCGGTTTCGAACCCTGGTGGAGCGCACGCAGCGCGCGGGAACGGACGATGCTGGCGGGGCTGGCGGGCATCGCGCTCCTGCTGATTGGCTGGATGCTGGTGGTCCGGCCCCTGCTCGACTGGCGCAGTGCCGCAGAGGCACGCCATGGCGATGCCGTGCAGGCAGCGAGCGAGGCCGAGATGCTGGCCGGACGACTGGGCGCGGGCGGCGGCGCCGTGCCCGATGCGGAGATGGTGCGCGGGCTTGCCACCGCGGCGGGGTTCGCGGCTGAGGTCCGCGAAGCGAATGGCGGTGTGTCGGTAAAGATCGCAGCCGCCCGGTCCGACCTGCTGTTTGGCTGGATCGAGTCCCTGGAAAACCGCCATGGACTGCGCGTCATTGCGGCCGATATCGCGCGCAATACGGACGCCACATTGTCGGCGGATCTGGTTCTGGGCGGCGCGGCATGATGCGCCGGATTCGCCTGCCTGTAAGGCGCGTCGTTCTGGTTCTGGCGCTCGCGCTCTTCTGGCTGCTTGCCACGCTGCCGCTGGGCCTCGGCATGCAGCTGTTCGGCCTGGCGGAACGCGGGCTGAATGCGCGATCGGCATCGGGATCGGTCTGGTCGGGTCAGTTGCAGGATGCGCGGCTGGGCGCGCTGCCGCTGGGTTCGCCGCATGTCGGGCTTTCCCTGCCGCGCCTCCTGACAGGCGACGCGCGGCTGTCGCTCGGCGCGGATCCAGACGGCGGCATTTCCGGGACGCTTTCCGGAAACAGCCGCGGCTATGCGCTACGCGACCTGAACGGCTCGGCGCCCATGTCGGCGTTCCTGCCGGGCGAGACGGGGGACGTCACCCTGTCGGGCGTCACTGCCATTTTCACGGACGGGCAATGCATAGAGGCGGCGGGAACGCTGTCTGCGGCGGGTCTTGGCAGTGCGAGCCTCGGATGCACGGGCGACAGCGCGCGGGCGCAGCTGAGCGGCGTTGCGGAACTGGTTCTGGGCGCGGACGGTGAGCTGCGGATATCGCCGCTTTGACCATGCGCGCCCTTCGGCTGGAACGGACCGCAACGGATTATGCGGGTCTGGCACTCCGCGATCTGGACCTGCCGGAACCCGGACCCGGCGAGGTCCTGGTTCGGGTGCGCGCGGCGGCGGTGAATTTCGTGGACCTGCTGATGACCGGCGGGGCGCTACCAGTATAAACCGGAGCTGCCCTACACGCTCGGGTCGGATTTCGCGGGCGATGTGGTGGCGGGCGGCGGGCAATTCGCGGTGGGCGATGCGGTCATGGGGATGAACCTGGGCGGGGCGTTCGCGGACCACATCCTTGTGAAAGAGGCGCAGCTGAACGCCAAACCCGAATCCTTCGACTATGGGCAGGCGGCGGCGTTCGGGCAGCCCTATCTGACCGCCTATGTCGCGCTGACCCGGCATGGCGAACTGAAGGCGAACCAGTGGCTTCTGGTGCAGGGGGCGTCGGGCGGCGTCGGCCTCGCCGCCGTCGATCTGGCGAAGCATATGGGCGCGAAGGTGATTGCGGCGTCGGCATCCGAAGAAAAACTGGCGCTGATCGGAAAGGATTATGCGCCCGATGCGCTGCTCGATGTGTCGGCACCATTCCGCGAGAAGGTGAAGACGATCACCGGCGGCGGTGCGGACGTGATTTACGACCCCGTTGGCGCGGATATTTTCGATGAGGGGGTACGCTGCGTCGCCTTTGGCGGGAAATATCTGATCATCGGTTTCGCGGGCGGGCGTATCCCGGAAATCGGCGCGAATTACCCGTTGATCAAAGGATTTAGCCTGATAGGCGTGCGCGCCGGAGAATATGGGCGGCGTTTTCCGGATCGCGGGCGCGAGGACCGGGCAGCGATCGCCGCCTTGGCCGCATCGGGCGTCGTCAGTCCCCGCGTCCATGCACGTTTCCCGCTGGAGGACTGGCGCGACGCCTTTGCCATGATGGACCGGCGGGAGCCTGTGGGCCGCGTGATCCTGGAACCCGCGAGCTGAGCCGTCTCCGCGTCGATCCCTTTGTCGCCGCGCTGCTCTTCGCGGTGGTCGCCGCGTCGCTATTCCCTGCCTCGGGGCTTCTGGCGCGGGCGATGGACATGGCGGCCTATGCGCTGATCATGCTGATGTTCTTTTTTCACGGCGTCAGGCTGCCTGGCATGGCGATCCTTGGCGCTGTCACGAACTGGCGGCTGCACGGTGCGATTCTGGCGGTCACGTTTCTCGCATTCCCGCTGGCGGGGCTCTGTCTGCGCCAGATCAGTCTGTCATTCCTGCCCGCCGGGATCGCGGCGGGGCTGCTCTACCTGACGCTGGTGCCCTCGACCGTGCAGGCGTCGGTCGCATTCACGGCGGCTGCGAACGGCAATGTTGCGGCCAGCGTCGCATCGGCGTCCACGTCCAACATTCTGGGCGTGTTCGTGACGCCTCTGCTCGTTGGCCTCACCATGGCTGCGGCTGGCGGTGCGGGCGTTTCTGCCGACGGCGCGGTGAAGGTCTTCGGCCTGCTGCTGGCGCCCTTCATTGCGGGTCATCTGGCGCGCCGCTGGCTGGCGGACTGGGCCGGGCGGCACAGGCGCCTGCTGGGAATGACCGACAAGAGCGCCATCGTGCTGATCGTCTACACCGCCTTTTCAGCCGCTGTTCTACAGGGTGTGTGGACCCGGCTCGGCGCGGGTGAACTGGCGCTGCTGTTCGCGGTCTGTCTGTCGCTCCTCGCGGCGTTTACGGCATTTACCTGGGTGCTCAGCCGGTCGTTCCCGCCGGACATGCGCGCCACGCTGGTCTTCT
This sequence comes from uncultured Alphaproteobacteria bacterium, assembly GCA_963710205.1. GTDB lineage: Bacteria > Pseudomonadota > Alphaproteobacteria > Sphingomonadales > Sphingomonadaceae > Pacificimonas. Next base: position 413,086 of record CAVPZG010000005.1, read on the forward strand.
GCGGCACGCAGAAGTCGCTGGCGGCGGGCGCCCCAATGGCGAGCCTGCTGTTCGCGGCGCCTCTCGTTGGGGAATTGCTGTTGCCGCTGATGATCTTTCATCAGGCACAGCTGCTGCTGGCCGCGGTGATCGCGCCCTATTTGGCCCAGTCGAGGCCCATCGAGTCATAACTGTCACGGCTTTCCGACCAGTCCGGTTTCACCTTGACGGTCAGGAACAGATGCACCTTGCTTCCCAATATGTCCTCCAGCTCGGCGCGCGAATCCGAGCCTATGGATTTGATACGCGCGCCGCCCTTTCCAAGGACGATGCCCTTCTGGCTGTCGCGTTCGACGAAGATCGTCTGGTGAATGGCGATGCCATTGTCGCCCTCCGTCCAGCTTTCCGTCTCGACCATGCTGGCATAGGGAAGCTCCTGATGCAGCTGCAGGAACAGCTTTTCGCGCGTGATTTCCGCCGCGAGCAACCGGCTGGTGACATTCGACACCTGATCGTCCGGAAAGTGCCAAGGCTCCTTCGGCATGGCGGCGGCCAGCGTCGATTTCAGGTCCTTGATGCCATCTCCCTTCGGCGCCGCGATCATGAAGGTGTCGGCGAAATCGATCTGGTCGTTAAGCTGCTGCGCCAGCGGCAGCAGGCGCTCGCGCGAGGTCGTGTCGATCTTGGTGAGGGCAAGCATCTTGGGTTCGCGGCGATGCTGCAGCGTTTCCAGAATCGTTTCCACATCCTCCGTCAGCCCCCGCTTCGCGTCGACCAGCAGCAGGACGATGTCCGCGCCTGACGTGCCGTCCCAGGCAGCGTTGACCATGGCGCGCTCCAGACGCTTCTTGGGCGCGAAGATCCCGGGCGTGTCGACAAGGATGATCTGCGTGACGCCTTCGACGGCAATGCCCATCAGGCGGGCGCGTGTCGTCTGCACCTTCGGGCTCACGATGGCGACCTTCTGGCCGACCAGCGTGTTCACCAGGGTGGACTTGCCCGCATTGGGCGCGCCCACGACGGCGACGACACCGCATTTCCTGTCCTCGTCGTGAATGTCAGTCATAGGGCATTTTCTCTTTTCAACATGGCGAGCGCGGCGGCCTTTTCGGCCTCCTGCCGGCTGCCACCTTCGCCTGATATGGGGTCGAGGCCGCGAACGGAAACCTCGACGCGGAATTTGGGCGCGTGATCGGGGCCGTCGCGCCAGACGATTTCATATTTCGGAATCGGTTTGCGCTGGCCCTGCGCCCACTCCTGCAACTCGTTCTTCGGATTGCGTGGCGGCTTGCTGGCCGTGTCGACACGGCCGGCCCATCCCTTGCGGATGAAGGCGCGCGCGGCGTCCATGCCGCCGTCGATGTACAGCGCGGCGATCAGCGCTTCGCAGACATCGCCCAGCAGATTGGCGGAGCGGTGCACGCCCGATGCGCGCGCGGAACTTTCCAGCCGGACATGCGCGGACACGCCGATATCGGCGGCGACATCGGCGCAGCTCTGCTTGTCCACCAGGCTGGCGAGGCGGCGGTTCATATCGCCTTCGGATTCGCGGAAGGCATCGTAGAGCCATTCGGCAATGACGAAGCCCAGAATGCGGTCGCCGAGAAATTCGAGACGTTCATAGTCCTCGGCACTGCCGCGCCGCCCGCTACCGTGGGTAAGAGCGCTTTCAAGCAGGGACACGTCGCTGAACTCGTGGCCAAGCGATGCCGCCGCCCAATCGGTGAGGCTGCCCGTCAAGGTTTCAGACCGATGCGGCCAAATCTGACGGCACCCGGCCAGGTGGTCGGATCGCTCCATTCGCCGGTGCCGTCCACGGACATGAAAATCCTGTCGGCCCTGCCGACGACAGTCGTCATCGGAACGAGGCCGAAGCCGCCCGCTTCGGGCGATACGCGGCTGTCCTCGCTATTGTCGCGATTGTCGCCCATGACGAACAGACGGTCCCGCGGCACCGTGATGGCCGCCATGTCATCCAGCGGATTACGGTCGCCAAGTTCGATGATGTCGAGATCGCGCGCGCCAAGACTTTGCCGGTATCGGGGATAGACACAGGCATCTTCGATGTCGCGTCCGCCGTCGCAGGGCGTGATGGGCGTGACCGGGTGCACATAGTCGCCAATGCGCTGGCGGGGCAGGACGCTGCCGTTCAGGACCAGCCTGCCATCCCGCATGGAAACGGCATCGCCCGGCAGGCCGATGACGCGCTTGACGAAGTTCGTCCCGCTTCCGTTGGGATCGGTGAAGACGATGATGTCCCCGCGTTCCGGCAGGACCGCGCCGATGCGCCCCTTCATCGGAAACTCACCCCAGGGAAAGGACGCGGGCCCATAGCCATAGGGGTATTTGGCGACGAGGATATAGTCGCCCGCGACCAGCGCCGGGTTCATAGAGGCCGACGGGATCGAGAAAGGCTCGTAAACGAACGTGCGTATCGACACCGCGAGCAGAACGGCAAGGAAGATGATCCGCAAGCCCGCCATCCATGCCGGGCTCTGCGCGCGGACGCGCGGCAGCAGGGGTGTGGCAAGCGGCGTATCGGTCATCAATTCGGCCTTTTCAGCGGGGCATCAAGGTGTCAAGCGGCGCTGCGAGAGGAGACCGAAATGACGAACCCCGCCGCTGCCTGGGATGCGCTCGAAGCCGCTGTAAGGGCGGCGCGCGAAGAACGACTGTCGGAGAAGTTTTCCGCCGAGCCCGGCAGGCTCGATCGGCTGTCCTGGATTTGGACGGGATTTATCTCGATCTGTCGAAAACGCATCTGGATGCCGAGGTGGTCGAGGCGTTTGTGCGCCTTGCCGACGCGATGGACTTCCCAGGGATGCGTTCAAGGCTTCTGGACGGGGGCGTTGTCAATCCGACCGAGGCGCGCGCTGCGACGCACAGCGCCGAGCGCGGTATGGGGTCGGCCGCCGACGTGGCGGCGGCCCGTGAGGCGCGGGCGGCGATGAAGGCGCTTTATGACCGGATCGAGGGCGGCGCGTTCGGCGATATCCGCCACATAATCCATATCGGCATTGGCGGCTCCTTTCTCGGCCCGGCGCTGGTGATCGACGCGCTCGCGCCCCTGCAGCCGAAATATGACGTGCACATCGTCAGCAATATCGACGGCCGCGCGCTGGAACGCGCGCTGGCCAAGGTCGACAGGACACGCACACTGGTGGTCACGGTGTCAAAAAGCTTCACGACGCTTGAGACCATGACGAATACGGAAAGCGCGCTGTCGGCACTGGGGGAAGACGCGAAGGCGCGGCTGGTCGCGGTAACGGCCAACCCGGACAAGGCGGCGGCATTTGGCGTCATCCCGAGCAACATCCTGCCCTTCGCGGAAACGGTTGGCGGGCGCTACTCGCTCTGGACCGGCGTGGGACTGGCGGCCGCGCTGGCGCTCGGCTGGGATCAGTATGAGGCGCTTCTGAACGGTGCGGCGGAGATGGACCGGCATTTCGCCGAAGCCGAGCCAGACCGGAACGCGCCGTTCCTCGCCGCCGCGATGGATCTCATTTACGCGAGCGTCATCGGTGCGGAAACGCGGGCGGTTTTCGCCTATGATGAGCGGCTGGCGCTCCTGCCGGACTTTCTGCAGCAGCTGGAAACGGAATCGAATGGCAAGCGCGTCACGCGGGACGGAGAGAGGCTGTCGCGCGGCAGTTCGCCCGTCGTCTGGGGCGGCGTCGGTACGGACGCGCAGCATGCCGTATTCCAGATGCTGCACCAGGGGACGCACCTGATCCCAACCGAGCTGCTGGCCGTAAGGGAAGCGGGTCACGGGCTGGGGGGGGAGCATCACAGGCAACTGATCGCCAACTGCATCGCCCAGGGTGCGGCGCTGATGCGCGGACGGACGTTTGCGGAGGCGAAGGCGGCGGGCGCGGATGACGCGCTGGCCCATGCGAAAACCTTCCCCGGCGACATTCCGTCCGCCACAATTCTCCTCCGGCAACTCGATGCGCGCACACTGGGCGCGCTCATCGCCTTTTACGAACACCGGACGTTCAGTTTCGGCGCGCTTCTTGGCATAAACAGCTTCGACCAGATGGGCGTGGAACTGGGCAAGGACGTCGCGCGCGCCATTGCGGGCGGCGACCTGGGGGACATCGATCCGTCGAGCCGCGAACTGCTGTCACGGGCGGGGCTTTAGGGCGGACGATCCCTGCACCGCGCCCGCGAAGGTCTACCAGCGGATGAAGCGCGGCAGGACCAGTCTTGTCAGCGCCGCTATCCCGAGGATCGCCGCCAGATACCACAGCCCGACATAGGTGAAACTGTCATAGGGGCAGTGCAGAGCGAAGGCGGTCGTGCCTGCGGACGCACTGGCGAGGCCGGCGATCCAGCTGGTCTGCTCGATCTTGGTCGGCGCGCTTTTCCTCAGCCAGAAAACGGAAGCGGCCCAGACGGGAATGGTCGCCAGCGTGATGCCCGTCAGGCAGTCGCGCATCCATGTTGTGTTCGCCATGACCTCGGCCTCGGCGGCAGGCGCGGCGGCGAAGGCAATGACCAGCGGGACGAGGAACAAGAGACTGCCAAGCGCGGCAAGCTGTCCCGCGCTGGCAAAACCCGCGCGTCCCGGCTGTCCGGCGCGCAGCAGCAGCACGGCGCCGCCAGCGGCGACAATTCCCGATGCCAGCAGCTTGAACGCGAAGATCAGCGTGCCCCAGACCTGCATCAGGTCAGGCCGCACCTTCATGGCGAAGATGACGAAAAGCAGGGACAGTACGAAGCCCGCCGCATAGACGCAGACGAACAGCGCCGCATTGGCGCGGCGGACGGGGGCGGCGTCATCGGCCAGCCGGTCGAGCAGATCGCTGCTCATAGCGTTTCATCCTCTTGCATGACGAACGCGGACAGTTTTTTCATGCCGCGGTGAATATTGACCTTGACCAGGCTTTCGCTCTGGCCGCTTTCGGCGCTGGCCTCCGATATGGTGAGCCCGCCAAGTTTGACCAGCCGGATCGCCTCGGCCTGCCTTTCCGGCAGTCGGTCCAGCAGCAGCGCCACGGCGTGGCCAGCGACGGGCTGTTCCGGGTTTTTCGGATCTCCATGGGTCTCGTCGAGTTCCATATGGGTCACGCGGCGGGTCTTCCTCAGCCAGTCGATCCATTTATATTTCGCAATGGTGTTCAGCCATGGCATCAGCGGATAGGCAGGATCATAGCTGGCGCGTTTCGTGTGAATGGCGATCAGCACCTCCTGCACCAGATCCGCCGCATCGGTTGGCGACGCCTTGCCCGCGAAAAAGCGTTTCAGATGCGCTTCGGCCTGTTCCAGAAAGGCGCGGTAGGCGATCCGGTCGCCCTCCTGCCCCGCGACGAAGGCAGCCTCCCAATCCGATAATGTTCGCGCCACAGCCACCTTCCCCGGTCCTGCGGCGGGACTTAGGGGAAAAGCGGCTGCTGGCAAAGCGGAGGCGTGCATCTTCATTTCGTCCCTGTGCCGGTGATGGACTGTCGCCCGCCATCCAACAGGGGGAGAATGGCGGGCGACAGGGCGTGTGGAGGAGATCAAAAATCCACATGCCTGACCGTCTTTTCGCAAGGATTGCGGCGGGGGTTACACCATGGCTGTTGTTGCGCTGCACAAAGACCGCTATGCAGCGCCGACAATTTCTTCTTCATTAGCAGGACACGAGAAAGCCATGGCGCTTCGCAATGTGGCCATCATCGCGCACGTCGATCATGGCAAGACGACCCTTGTTGACGAACTGTTCAAACAGTCCGGCACCTTTCGAGAGAACCAGCGCGTCGAGGAACGCGCCATGGATTCGGGCGACCTTGAGAAGGAACGCGGGATCACGATTCTGGCGAAATGCACCAGCGTCGTCTGGAACGATTTCCGCATCAATATCGTCGACACGCCGGGCCACGCCGATTTCGGGGCCGAGGTAGAGCGCATCCTGTCCATGGTCGACGGCGTCATTTTGCTGGTCGATGCCGCCGAAGGGCCGATGCCGCAGACGAAATTCGTCACCGGCAAGGCGCTGGCGCTGGGTCTGAAGCCCATCGTCGTCGTCAACAAGATCGATCGCGGTGACGCCCGGCCCGCCGAGGTGCTCGACGAAGTGTTCGAACTGTTCATGGCGCTCGACGCGACGGACGAACAGCTGGATTTCCCGCACCTGTTCGCATCCGGTCGCGGCGGTTTCGCCAATGAAAGTCCCGACATTCACGAGGGCACGCTGGAACCGCTGTTCAAGCTGATCACCACGCATGTGCCGGAGCCCGGCCTTGACGTCGACGCGAAGTTCTCGATGCTCGCGACGCTTCTGGACCGCGATAACTTCCTCGGCCGTATTCTCACCGGACGGATCGAATCCGGCACGCTGAAGACCGGCATGCCGATCCGCGCCATCGACGTGGACGGCAATGTCGTCGAATCAGGCCGCGCCACCAAGGTGTTTGCCTTTGACGGCCTTGAACGGGTTGCGGTGGATGAGGCCAGGGCGGGCGATATCGTCGCCATCGCCGGCCTGACCGCGGCGACCGTCTCCAACACCATCGCCGATCCTGACGTGACGGAGCCGATCCACGCCCAGCCCATCGATCCGCCGACGCTCAGCATGACGTTCGCCGTGAATGGCAGTCCTTTCGCGGGTCAGGACGGCGACAAGGTGCAGAGCCGCGTTATCCGCGACCGGCTGGAGCGCGAGGCGGAGGGCAATGTCGCCATCCGCATTTCGGAATCGAACGAGAAGGACGCCTTCGAGGTGGCCGGCCGCGGCGAGCTGCAGCTGGGCGTGGTGATCGAGACGATGCGCCGCGAAGGCTTTGAACTCTCCATCAGCCGTCCGCGCGTGCTGTTCCGCGATGGCCCGGACGGCCGCGAGGAACCCTATGAAACCGTGGTCGTCGATGTGGACGACGACTATTCCGGCACGGTCGTCGAGAAGATGGCGCTTCGCAAGGCGGAAATGACCGACATGCGCCCGTCGGGCGGCGGCAAGACGCGGCTGACCTTCAGCGCGCCCTCACGCGGGCTGATCGGCTATCATGGCGAATTCCTGTCCGACACGCGCGGTACGGGCATCATGAACCGCCTGTTTGAAAAATATGGTCCCTACAAGGGCAAGATCACGGGCCGGCAGGTCGGCGTTCTCATCTCGATGGAGCAGGGGAAGGCGGTTCCCTACGCGTTGAACACCATCGAGGAGCGCGGCGTCCTGTTCATCGGCCCCGGTGAAGACCTGTATCAGGGCATGATCATCGGCGAGAACGCCAAGCCGCAGGACATGGAGGTCAATCCGCTCAAGTCCAAGCAGCTGACCAACTTCCGCGCATCGGGCAAGGACGATGGCATTCGTCTGACCCCGCCCAGGAAGATGACGCTGGAGCAGGCCATTGCCTATATTCAGGACGATGAACTGGTCGAGGTGACGCCGAAATCCATCCGCCTCAGAAAGCGTCACCTCGATCCGCACGAGCGGAAAAAGGCATCGCGCAAGGCCGAAGGCGCGTAAGCGTCCTTTCGCGGCATTTGCGGATCGTCGCCATGCGGCTAGACTGACCGTATGGCGACACTTGCCCATGAAAATGAAGGAAGCCGGTTTTCCCGGCTAAGGCGGCAGCTTAGCCGGTACACGGGCCGGGTCGACGTTTCTCCCCGGCTGGAGCTGGTCATGGGCGTGCTGGCTCTGGCCAGCGGCTTTGTCGCCTATCTGCTGCTGACCGGGCAGATACAGGCGGGTGTGCTGGGGCCAACGCTGCGAACCATATTGCTGATCGCGGTGCTGCTGCCGCTGATGGGCCTTCTCATCCTGATTGCGAGGCGGCTTGCCGTTCTCTACCTGGAGCGGCGCCGGGGGCTGATGGGCGCGCGCATGCATGTCCGGCTTGTCGGGCTGTTTGCCGGACTGTCCGCCGTACCGACGCTCCTGGTCGTCATCTTCGCATCGCTGCTGTTCCAGTCCGGCACCGGATTCTGGTTCGACGACCGCGCGCAGACCGTGCTCAGGAACGCGGAGGATGTCGCGCAGGCCTATGTCGTCGAAAACCGCGAGCGCATCGTTGGCGACATCGTCGCGATGGGCGGCGATCTTTATGGCTATGCGCAGGAATATGGTGTCGAGGACGAGCTGTTCCTCGACGGCGTCGACTGGCAGCGGGCAGCGCGCAACCTGACCGAGGCAGTGGTTTTCGTACCCCGTGAAACGGGCGGATATGTCGTGTTCGCCGCTGCGGGGGACACGGATGTGCTTGGCGAACAGGCCATTCTCACTGAGCGCGTGACGCCGGAGGCGATGGAGCGGGCCGCGCGGGGCACCACCGCGATCCTGACCGGGCGCATCGACCGGGTGGAGGCCGTCGTGCGTATGGATATGGCGACAAACGCCTATCTTTATGCCAGCCGGACCGTCGATCCCGGCGCCGTCGAGGCGGCACAGCGTGCCGCGAGCGCGCGCTCGGATTACCTGAAACTGCTTGAGAACAGCCGGACACTGCAATGGCGGTTCAACCTGATGCTGGGCGGTGTGGCGCTCGTCGTTCTGGCGGCTGGCATCCTGTCCGCGCTCTGGCTTGCCAACCGGCTGACGGCACCGATCGGTCGCCTCGCCTTCGCCGCGGAGCGTCTGGGCGGCGGCGATCTGGCGGCGCGCGTGCCGGTTCGCGGCAGTCCGGACGAGCTTGCCACCCTGGGCCGCACATTCAACAGAATGGCGAAACAGCTGCAGACGCAGACGGGCGCGCTGGTCGCGGCCAATGCCAGTGCCGAGGAGCGGCGCAGTTTCATCGAGGCGGTTGTGGAAGGGGTGTCGGCAGGCGTCATCTCGGTCGATGAAAATGGAACCATTGAGCTTGTGTCCACCGCAGCCGAGGACCTTCTGGCCCGGGACGAAGGCAATTTGCTGGGTCAGTCCCTGGAAACAGTGCTTCCCGATTTCGCCAGCCTGCTCGAAAAGGCCAGGGTCGGCAGCATCGCGCAGGGCGAGGTTCGCCGGGATCATGACGGCGATACCCAGACATTGCTGGTGCGGGCAGGGGCCGTGCCCGGCGGCGCGCATGGCTATGTCCTGACATTCGACGACGTTACGCAGCAGCAGGCCGATCAGCGCCGCGCGGCCTGGGCCGATGTCGCGCGCCGCATCGCGCATGAAATCAAGAACCCGCTCACGCCGATCCAGCTCTCGGCCGAGCGTCTGCAGCGCCGCTATGGCGACAAGATCGCTGACGGAGACGAGGTTTTCCAGAAGCTGACCGGGACGATCATACGTCAGGTCGGCGACCTGCGGCGCATGGTTGACGAATTCTCCTCTTTTGCGCGTATGCCCAAACCCGTCTTTCGCGCGGAACGGTTGGGCGAGATCGCGCGCGAAACGCTGTTCATGCAGGAGGTTGGCAATCCGGCTATCCGGCACAGGCTGGTGAGGGAGGGGGAACTGCCGGAATTCGTGTGCGATCGCCGGCAGATCGCGCAGGCGCTCACCAATCTGCTGAAAAACGCCGCCGAAGCGAGCGAGGGCAATCTGGACGCCGGCCTGCCGTCGCCCGAAATTGAAATGCGACTGCATGCCGAAGGCGGTGTGTTCATTGTGGAAATCTGCGACAATGGACCTGGAATGCCAGAACATTTGCGTGAACGGGTGACGGAGCCCTATGTAACGACCCGCGCGAAGGGAACGGGGCTGGGCCTCGCCATCGTCAGCAAGATCGTGGAGGAACATGGCGGAACACTTTCATTCCACGAACGAAGTGGCGGCGGAACCTGCGCCCGGATGTGCTTCGACCCAGAGGAACTGGCGAGACTGCGTGGCAATGCCGAAAACGGCACGGCTCTGGCGGATGGCTAGCACCTGATGCCGCTCGATATACTTGTCATCGACGATGAAAAGGACATCCGCGATCTGGTCGCGGGTGTTCTGGAAGACGAGGGTTATGAGGCCCGTACCGCGGCGAACAGCGATGATGCGATGGCCGCAATTGCAGAACGGCGGCCTGCGCTCGTCGTTCTCGATGTCTGGCTGCAGGGCTCGAAACTGGACGGCATAGAACTGCTGGACGAGATCAAGCAGCGTGATGCCGGCCTGCCGGTCATCATCGTTTCGGGACATGGCAATATTGAAACCGCCGTCGCCGCCATCAAGCGCGGCGCCTATGATTTCATTGAAAAACCCTTTCAGGCTGACGAGTTGCTGCTGACGGTCGGCCGCGCAACCGAAACCGAGCGGCTGAGGCGCGAAAATGAGGATTTGCGCGGACGCATCGGCGTCGACACCGACCTGATTGGCGAGAGTGCCGCCATCGCCAATGTTCGCGCCACGCTGAAGCGCGTCGCGCCCACCGGAAGCCGGGTTCTCATCGAGGGGCCGCCGGGATCGGGCAAGGAAATCGCTGCCCGCCTGCTGCACGACTGGTCGGCGCGCGCAGCCGGTCCCTTCGTCACTGTGTCATCCGCGCGCCTGCATCCCGACCATATGGAGGAGGCCTTGTTCGGCGTCGAGGACGGGCAGGGCCATACCCGGGTCGGCCTGTTTGAGCAGGCGCATGGCGGCACGTTGTTTCTTGACGAGGTGGCGGACATGCCGCTGACGACGCAGGGGAAAATATTGCGCGTGCTGACCGATCAGGTGTTCAACCGGGTTGGCGGCGCCCATCCCGTCAAGGTCGATGTGCGCGTCCTGTCCTCGACGTCGCGGGAGCTTGCCGAGGAGATCGTGCACGAACGCTTCCGAGAGGACCTCTATTATCGCCTTGCCGTGGTTCCGCTGGCCATGCCTTCACTTGAGGAGCGCCGGGAGGACATAGCCGCGCTGGCGGAGCATTTCCTGTCCCGGTTCGCCTCGGAACGCGGTATCGTGACGCCCAAATTGGGTGCCGATGCGCTGGCTGTCCTGCAAAGCTATGAATGGCCAGGGAATGTGCGCCAACTCAGGAACATCATCGAGCGCATCCTCATCCTCGCGCCGCAGGACAAACTCACCGTGATCGACGATACATGCCTGCCGCAGGAAATCATCCGGGGGCCGGGGGACATGGCGCAGGGCGATATCGGCCGGTCGATAATGAGCCAGCCGCTGCGCGAGGCACGGGAAGCCTTTGAACGGGAATATCTGCGCGTCCAGATCAAGCGGTTCAGTGGCAACATCAGCAGGACGGCGACCTTCGTGGGTATGGAACGGTCCGCATTGCACCGGAAACTGAAGGCGCTCCAACTGGGTGATGCCGCGGGCGAGGTTCGAAAAGACTGAAATTGTTTCGGCTGCGTGAAGCTGTCACGCCTTCAATTGTCATAAAGTCCTGCCTATCTGTCATTCTCAACCCCCGCCAAAGAAGGGAATGGCAGCCATATGGCCGATAAATCCAACAATCTTCAGGACGCGTTTCTGAATGCCGTGCGCAAGGCGAAAATGCCCGTCACCATGTTTCTGGTGAACGGCGTGAAGCTGCAGGGCAATGTGACCTGGTTCGATAATTTCTGCGTATTGCTGCGCCGGGACGGACAGTCCCAGCTGGTCTACAAGCACGCGATCTCGACAGTCATGCCATCCGGTCCCGTACAGATGTTCGAGGCCGAAGAAGACCAGGACGACTGACATCAGCACGATCACCGAAGATGTGAGCGGCCGTAATTACGGCGCGCGCGCGCTCGTCATTCTGCCCGATCTCAGCCGCACGGCAAATCCGCGCGATCCCGAGGCGCGGCTTGAGGAGGCCGTAAACCTGTCCGGGGCGATCGCGCTCGACGTCGTCGCCAGCGACGTTGTTCGCGTGCGCGCGCCAAAGGCGGGAACGCTGTTCGGATCCGGCCAGGTCGAGGCGATGAAGGCGCTCGCGGCGTCCGAGGACGCGGAGCTGATCGTGATCGACGGCGCGCTCTCGCCGCTGCAACAGCGCAATCTTGAGGCGGACACCGGCGTCAAGATCATCGACCGCACGGGATTGATCCTGGAAATCTTCGGCGAACGGGCGGCGACGCGCGAAGGCCAGTTGCAGGTCGAACTCGCGCATCTCGAATATCAGGCCAGCCGGCTCGTCAGGTCATGGACCCATCTGGAACGCCAGCGCGGCGGCTTCGGCTTTCTTGGCGGCCCCGGTGAAACCCAGATCGAGACCGACCGCCGCCTGATCCGCGACCGCATGGCGAAAGATCCGCCGGGAACTGAAACAGGTGACGCGCACCCGCGGCCTGCACCGGGCACGGCGGCAAAAGGCACCTTATCCGCTGATCGCGCTGGTGGGATATACGAATGCCGGGAAATCGACCCTTTTCAACCGGTTGACAGGTGCGGAGGTCATGGCGAAGGATCTCCTCTTCGCCACACTCGACCCGACCCTCCGCAATGTCGACCTGCCCGGCATCGACAAGGTCATCATGTCGGACACGGTGGGCTTTATCTCCGACCTGCCGACACAGCTGGTGGCGGCCTTTCGGGCAACGCTTGAGGAAGTGCTGGAGGCCGACCTGATCCTGCATGTGCGCGACATCGCCCATCCGGACACGGCGGCGCAGGCTGAAGACGTCTATGCCGTCCTGGCCGATCTTGGCATTGAACGGAATGGCGACGTGCCCATTGTCGAGATCTTCAACAAGATCGACCTCCTGCCTGAGGAGGACCGGGCTGAGCTGAGGACCGATGAGGATCACCTCGCCCTCTCCGCCGTGACGGGTGAAGGCATCGACGCCTTTCGGGAAGCGATCGGCAGCCGCCTGCAATCCGAAGCGCGTGTCTATGATTTCCGCATTTCCGTGGGGGAGGGCGACCGCATCGCCTGGCTTGAGGCCAATGGCAAGGTGATGTCACGCGCCATGGATGGCGAACATGTCCTGATGTCGGTCCGGCTCAGCGACCTTGACCATGGGCGCTTTACCGCACGCTAGTCGGCGGCCTGCATGGCGAGAATGTCGCTGCGCTGCGCCTCCGGCAGCAGTTCCGCGAGCACCTTCCAGAAACCGCTGACGGCATCCTGGCCAGCCGCGGCATAGGCGCTCGCCATGCGCTGCCGCAGCAGTTCAAACAGTTCATGTTCCAGCTTCAGGCCGGCATCCGTCAGTGTCAGCAGCCGCTGGCGGCGGTCACGAGCACCGACCGTCTGGCTTGCCAGACCGCGCGCCTGCAGTTCCGTCAGAACCCGGCTCAGCGACTGTTTGGTGATGCCAAGCATGCGCAGCAGCGTGCCGACCGACAATCCCGGTTGGCGGGCGATGAAATAGAGCGCGCGGTGATGGGCCCGGCCAAGACCGTGACTGGCCAGGTGATCGTCGGCACCGCGTATCAGGTCGGCATAGCCGAAATAGACAAGTTCGATCCCGCGCCGCACCTCGTTCTCGCGCAGGAAAAGCGGCGAGGCCGTGGGAACGGAGGGCGTGTTAAGGTCAGCCATGCTGACCTGTTCTTGCACGGGGCTTCGCTTTTCGGCAAGTAAGATGCGTCACAAGCGACTCAAACTTCTGTCAGGAACACGACCATGTCCGCCGAAACGTCTGCTGAACCCCTTCCCGAACCCACATTTGACGACCGCGAAGGCTGGATCTGGTTCGACGGGAAGCTGGTGGACTGGCGCAGCGCCAATATTCACATCCTGACACATGCGATGCATTACGCCTCTGCCGTCTTCGAAGGGCAGCGCGGCTATAATGGCAAGATTTTCAAGATGTCGGAGCATAATCAGCGTCTGATCGACAGTGCGAAGATCCTGGGCTTTGACCTGCCCTGGACCCGCGACGAGATTGATGCGGCCTGTGTCGAGGTCATGGAAAAGAATGGCCTCTCCGACTGCTACCAGCGGCCGATCGCCTGGCGCGGCAGCGAGCAGATGGGTGTCGCGGCGCAGAAGACCAAACCGCACCTCGCCATCGCTGTCTGGAAATGGGGCGCCTATTTCGGGGAGGATGCCATCCGCCGCGGGCTTCGGATGGACATCGCGCAATGGCGGCGGCCCGCGCCGTACACAGCGCCGACGAAGGCCAAGGCAAGCGGCCTCTACATGATCTGCACGATGTCGAAGCACGCCGCCGAGGACAAGGGCTACGGCGATGCGCTGATGCTCGACTGGCGCGGTCAGGTGGCGGAATTGACCGGTGCGAATGTGTTCTTCCTGAAGGACGGCAAACTTCACACCCCCACGCCCGACTGTTTCCTCGACGGCATTACGCGCCGCACGGTTATGGATCTGGCGCGCGCGCGCGGCATCGAGATTGTCGAGCGCCCCATCTGGCCGGAGGAACTGGAAAGTTTCGAACAGTGCTTTTTGACCGGAACGGCTGCGGAAGTGACGCCGGTTTCGGAGATCGGCCCGTGGAATTTCGAAGTTGGCGACCTGTCGCTGGGGCTTCGCAGGGATTATCTGGACCTCGCGAATGGCCGCCGCGCCAATATATGAATCCAGCGCAGTCTGGTTGACGCATACAAGACGGGCGTTCTAACAGCGCGAACCTGATATATTCCGGGCTCATAGGGAATGACTGCATGGTTTTGATTGGCCGAATGACTGACCTTGCGCGTCTGGCGCGGGGGGCGGCCTTCATGCTTGCCATTTTCGCGCTTCTGGCGACGCCGGTATCCGCGCAGCTGACGCCCGAAATGATTGAAAGGCTGCAGCGCCAGTCCGGGGCCACGCCGCCGCAGCGCGACCCCGCCGACCAGCTTGACAAGTCACGGCAGGCTCAGAACGGGGATCAGACCGATCCCTTTTTCACGCAGCCCGCCTCCGGCAACTTGACGGCCGAGGAGCTGGAATTGCGGCGGCTTCGTTCGCGCCAGTCGATAGAATCCCTGGAAACACCTTCCGCCATTGAGGAAGACTATCGCCAGCGGCTTGGTGACGAGACTCTCAGGCAGTTTGGCTATGACCTGTTTCGCAGCGCCTCCGCCGATGCGGGGCCGGTAACCGGCGAAGTCGGCGACAATTACACGCTGGGCGTGGGCGATGAACTGCTGGTCACCTTCACCGGCGCCACGAACGAATCGACAACGGCACGTGTCGCGCGTGACGGCCGCCTGATTGTCAGCACGCTGCCGCCCATTCAGGCCGCCGGGCGTTCGCTTGGCAGCGTCAGGCGCCAGCTTGCCTCCGCCACGCGCAGCTCCATGCTTGGCACGGACATTTACGTCTCTCTTGGCGGCATTCGTTCGATCACCGTGTTCATCGGCGGCGAAGTCGAGCGACCGGGCCAGTATCAGGTGACATCCCTTTCCGACATCGCGTCGGTCATCGCCCGCGCCGGCGGTATCCGCAAGAGCGGCAGCCTTCGCAATGTGCTGCTGTACCGCCGCGGGGTTTCGAGAAGCGTCGACCTTTACGGGCTGCTCGGCATCGGCACGCCGCCATCCGTTAGCGTTGGGGAGGGGGACAGGATCGTCGTTCCCGTCATCGGTGACACGGTGGCCGTCAGTGGCGGCGTCGCACGGCCCGGTATCTACGAACTGCGCGGCGATGTCAGCGTCAGCGAGGTGCTGCGCTACGCTGGCGGCGCGGTCCCGCCGCGCGGTTACCGGCTCAGCATCAGCCGCATCGAGGCGAACGGCCAGGAAAACTTCGTCGATGCGGTGTCGAGCGCCACGACGGCCGAACCCGGCGACGGGATCCTGGTCTTTGGTGGCAGCGCGGGCGGCACGCTCAATCGCGTGACAATCAATGGCTTCATCACCAATCCCGGCCCGCGCCCGTTGTCGACGGCGGGAACCGTGGCGGATCTGGTCGGCGCCTATCAGCAGCTCAGGCTCGGTACCTATCTGCCCATGGCGGCGCTCGTGCGCCGCAGCCTAACCACGGGCCTCAGGGAATATCAGGCGATCAACCTGCTGACCGCGCTCGACGGGACGAAACCCGTCAATCTTCGCGCGGACGACCAGCTTTACATCTTTAGCCGTGACGACATCGAATATATCAACAGCCCGAGCGTCCTTGGCGTGCTGTCGGGCGATCCCGCCCGTCTGTGCGAAGCCGAAATAAACCTGCAGCGACTGGTTGCGAACACGCAGTCGCCGCGGTTCAATACCCTGCTGAGAAACAGTTTCGTCCGGTCGCGCACCAACCGCTCGAATATCGTCGCCGCAGGTTCAGCCCTGGCGGAGGCCAGCGATGTCGACGGCAGTGCGTCGGACCCGGAAGCCGTGACGCTTTCCCGCAGATCGCGCAACCCGGGCATGACACCGAATTCCGCTTCCGCGATGAGACCCCGGACATCCGAGGAATTTGGCTTCTGCCGCGACATATTCGAGGAAAATCCGGATCTGTTGCCATTCGTGCTGGAACAGACGGTCAGCGTCGGCGGTGCCGTTCGTCGTCCGGGCGGATATCCGATTTCCGACAGCGATGACGCGGCGACGATGATTGCGGTCGCCGATGGTATCCTTGCCGCTGTCCGGGAAAGCACGCTCGACGTTTCACGGGACGGGAGCTTTGAACGGTTCGATCTTCCCGCCGGGGATCCCGCCGCGCTCGCGGGCCTGTCCAATGTCATCTTGCGTCCGGGTGACGAGCTGCGTGTGACCGCCCCGCTACGGAATGGCGAGGAAGGCTCCGTGCTTCTGACCGGGGAGTTTCGCAGTCCCGGCCTCTATGCCATTCGGCCCGGCGAGCGGCTTTCGCAGCTGATCGCGCGCGCGGGCGGATATACGGACGCGGCCTATCCCTATGGCGCGGTGTTCACACGCGAAAGGGTGCGCGTCGCGGAACGCGCAGCCCAGAAAAGAACCGCGCGCGAACTTCGCGAATCCATCTTTGTGCTAGCCGCACGCGACGAGGTTCAGGCCGAGGCGGTACAGGCGGTCAGCGGCATCATAGACACGATGGGTGAGACGGAGTTCGTTGGCCGCATGGTCGTGGAAGCCGATCCGGTGGCGCTGGCGGCGCGGCCCGACCTTGATCCGCTGCTTGAGGCTGGTGACGCCATCCATATCCCCAACCGGCCGAACAGCGTCTATGTGTTCGGCAGCGTTCTCAATCCTGGTGCGCTGCAGTTCCAGGCGAACAAGACCGCATCGGAATATGTCGCGCAGGCGGGCGGCAATCAGGAAAACAGCGACGAGGGCCGCCTCTTCGTGGTCTTCCCGGATGGTTCAGCCCAGCCCACGCGGCGCAGTTTCTGGCGGAAATCGAGCACCGTCATACCGCCGGGATCGACGATTATCGTGCCGAAGGATCTGTCGCCTCTGCGCGGCCTTGAGATCGCGAGCCAGGTCGTCGGAATTTTCGGCGGCGTCGCGCAGGCCGTGGCAACGGCCATCATTCTGAGTGACAGAAACTAAACGACTTTCAATTATGCGCGTAACCGACTTCAAAATTTCAAGGGAAATTCCTGAGTGATGCAGCTATCGTCCGAAACCAAGATTGCCGTGGTCGGCCTCGGCTATGTCGGCCTGCCGCTTGCCGTGCAGCTCGCCAAGCATTTCGACACGATCGGCGTGGACGTGAATAAGGAGCGCGTGGCCGCACTGCAGGGCGGTCATGATTCCACGCGCGAGGTTGAGGACGACAAGCTGCAGGCCAGCAGCCTGAAGTACACCAGCAGCCTCGCCGACGCGGCGGACGCCGATATTTTCATCGTTACCGTGCCCACTCCGGTCGACGCCGCGAACCAGCCGGACCTTGGTCCCGTGCACGGCGCCACGCGCGCGCTTGCCTCCGTGCTGAAGCCGGGGAAGGCGCCAGTCATCGTCTATGAAAGCACGGTCTATCCGGGTGTCACCGAGGAAGAATGCGGCCCCCTCATTGAAGAGGTGTCCGGTTTGAAACAGGGCAGGGACTTCTTCCTCGGCTATTCTCCGGAACGCATCAATCCGGGCGACAAGGTCCATACCGTCGACAAGATCATGAAGGTCGTCGCAGGCGAAAATGACGAGGTCACGAACCTTCTCGCCGACATGTATGGCAAGGTTACGAGCGGCGGAACCTTCCGCGCGGCGTCCATCAAGGCGGCGGAAGCGGCAAAGGTCATCGAAAACGCCCAGCGTGACATCAACATCGCCTTCATGAACGAGATCGCGGTCATCTTTCAGAAGATTGGCGTCAGCGTCCATGATGTTCTCGAGGCGGCCGGGACCAAATGGAATTTCCTGAAATTCTCTCCCGGTCTCGTCGGCGGACACTGTATCGGCGTGGATCCCTATTACCTCAGTTACAAGGCGCAGCAGGCCGGGCATCTGCCGCACGTCATTCTCGCCGGACGGTCCATCAACGACGCAATGGGCGCCTATGTCGCCGACCGCATGCACGACCATCTGCAGCGCGCCGGCGATGTTCTCGTCCTTGGCCTCACCTTCAAGGAGGGCGTGCCCGACCTGCGGAATTCCAAGGTCGTCGATGTCATCGAACGTCTGAAATGGCTGGGCCATAATGTGACCGTGCACGATCCCATGGCCGATCCCGACGAGGCGGAACATGAATATGGCCTGCGCCCGGATGCCGCTGCGCTTGAGGGCCGCGACTATGATGCCGTGCTGCTCGCCGTCGCGCATGAGGAATATGTTGAGATGGATGCGGACAGGCTGGCCGCGCTCGTGCGAAAGGACGGCGTGCTGGGCGACCTGAAAGGCGCGTGGCGCGGACGGGACATTCCGGGCGATTTCCGCCGCTGGGTTCTTTAATCGATCCTGCCGGTCAGCCGGTACCAGGCCATGCCGACATATTCGTGGGCGGCCAGGTTCAGATTTTCCAGATTGCCGATCACATCGGGGCTGAACCGGATGCCGGGCCTAGAACGGTAATCGACAGGATAGGGAATGACGGCGAGCCCCGCCGCCCTCGCGCAAGCCATCGCGCGCGGCATGTGGAACGCTGACGTGATCAGCAGCACATTGCCCGCTGCGGAAAACGCCCTGGTGTTGGCGCAGGTGTCGGCCGTGTTCGGAAGCTGGTGGATGCGTCCGGCCGCGATCCCGGAGTCCTGCCAGAAGGCGGCGATCAGCTGGGTATCGTTCGCGGCGTTTCTGGCGCTGTCGCCATAACCGACCGTCCACAATTGCGCCTCGGGGTTTTCGCGTGCGGCCAGAACCGCGTTGACGACGCGGTCGCCGCCAGCCGTCAGTTCGATACGCTTCGACCACAGGCTTGCCTGCAGATCCTCGCCGCCGGCAAGGACAAGGATATGATCGATTTTCGCCGGAGGAGGGGCGGGCGGGTAGTGACGCTCCAGACTGTGCATCAGCAGCGGACCAAGCGGCAGAAAGGCAAGGCATATCCCCATCAGCGCCGCGATCCATATGGCGCGATGCGCAAGACGAACATGGCCTGTCAGCAAGGCCGCAGCGGCGATGACGGCGAACCACAGCGGCCATGTCACCGGCCCGAACAGGCCCCAGAGCAGATAGTTCATCGCCCGCGCCTGATGGCGACCGTCAGGCCTTCAGCCCGTGATAGCGCATGTACCAGTCGACAAAGCGCGGCACGCCCTCGTCTATGGTTGTCGTTGGCGCATATCCCAGATCGCCCGCAATCGCGTCGATATCGGCATAGGTGGCGCGGACGTCGCCCGGCTGCATGGGCAGCAGCTCGCGCTTTGCGGTCTTGCCGACGGCCTGTTCGATCAGGGCGATCATCTTCGACAGCTCTTCCGACTGGTTGTTGCCGATGTTGTAAAGCCGGTGCGGGCTGACGGATCCGCCCGCCTTTTCCTTGCCATCGTCAGGCGGAGGATTGTCGAGACAGGCGACGACACCGGACACGATGTCGTCGATATAGGTGAAGTCGCGCTGCATGTCGCCTTCGCCAAACACCTTGATGGGCCGGTCTTCCAATATGGCCTGGGTGAACAGCCACATCGCCATGTCCGGGCGACCCCAGGGGCCGTAGACGGTAAAGAAGCGCAGGCCCGTCTGCGGCAGGCGATAGAGATGCGCGTAGGTCTCGCTCATCAGTTCGTCCGCCTTCTTGGTGGCGGCATATAGCGAGATCGGCTGGTCGACGCGGTCGCTGACGCGGAAGGGCAGGGTCTTGTTGCTGCCGTAAACGGACGATGACGATGCATAGACCATGTGATCGACCGTGTCGGAATGGCGCGCATATTCCAGCATGTTGATATGCCCGACCAGGTTCGACTGGACATAGGCATGCGGATTTTCGATGGAATAGCGCACGCCCGCCTGCGCTCCCAGATGCGCCACGCGGTCGATCCGGTGGGGCTTCAGTGCCTCGGTCAACGCGGCCTGGTCCGCAAAATCGACTTCGATGAAGGTAAAGCCATTGTGGCGACGCTGCAGGTCGGCGATGCGGTCACGTTTCAGCTTTACGGAATAATAGTCGTTGACATTATCGATCCCAACGACGGTTTCCCCGCGCGAAAGCAGGCGCTCGGAAAGATTGTAGCCGATGAAGCCGGCCGCGCCGGTGACGAGGAATGTCATGCTGTTCTTCTCTTGGATATGTGGGCGTAGGGTCCGGCCCATGCGCTAATGCGCTCTCAGCCCTGCGGCAACCCGCTCTTTGCAATTCGCCGCGCTTCTATTAGAGCGCCCCTTCCGATTCCCTTAAGGGCTCGCAACGCGCTTTTGGGAACGGACATGCTGGGGCGTCGCCAAGTGGTAAGGCAGCGGCTTTTGATGCCGCCATTCGCAGGTTCGAATCCTGCCGCCCCAGCCAGTTTTCTCCAGCAAAGAAAAAGGGCGCCCCGTTGCCGGAACGCCCTTTCCCAAATTCGACAAATGTCGAAGAGATTACATCTCTTCGTCCATGCCCGTGTCGCCAGCGGCGTCTTCGGTCATGCTGCTGTCGTCGATCAGGTTCGTACCGTCGACTTCGTCAGCCATTTCACCAGCGGCGTCGGCCTGTGCGTCGAGCATGTCGCTCTCGGCTTCGTTGCCCATTTCGTCAGCCAGATCGGCCTGCTCTTCCAGGATGTCTTCCTGTGCTTCGAACTGCTCTTCAGCGACGTCTTCGGCTGCGTCCTGGGGACCGCAGGCAGCGATGGCGAGGGCGCTGATGCCAGCGAATGCGATTGCGAACTTCTTCATGATACTCTCCTATGTTTCCAGACGCCGAACGGTTAAGTTGTAGGTAAGGTTCCGGCGACCGGTTCTGGTTGTTACGGGGGCGATATGCTTCAGGTCTGGATTTCGTGCAGCTTTGGGCGCGGCAGGCGCTGTCGGGCTTTACTTCACTCCTTACCTCAAAAATGCCTCCCTCGGCACGTCAACTCGGCGGGGCACAAGTTAGTTGTTTACCCTAGACCGCGCGCGGATAATTAGCATGCGCTACAGTTCATGCAAGATTCATTACATCATGCCTGATGTGCTGAATTGCGGAAAGGCACGAAATGTCGCTTAAGTCCCTGATATTCAAGTCCGCTGAGGCCGCGAGTGTTATGCGTCTTGCGCGACGTATGACGCGTGGACGCCTGCGAATCCTCTGCTATCACGGCCTCTGGACGGTTGGGGATGCCCCTTATGGCGACCGTTTGTTCATGCCTGCGGCTCAGTTCGCCGCGCGTATGGAATGGCTCGCCGCATCCGGCTACCCCATCCTGCCACTGGGGCAGGCGGTGGAGATGCTGGCCGAGGATCGTGTGCCCGATGGCGCGACCGTCATCACCATCGATGATGGCTGGGCCTCCACCTACACCCACATGCTGCCCCTGTTCGAACGGCTGAACCTGCCCGCGACATGTTATGTGACGACCTATTACGCCGAAAAGCGCGGTCCTGTCGTCAACGTGGCCGTCAATTTCCTCATGGAGCGGGCGGCGGGCGGCACCTATGAGCTGCCTGATCTGCTCGGGGCGCCCATCACCCTGTCCGATGCCGCCAGCCGGGACGCGGCGGGCATGAAGATCCGGCAGGCCCTGGACGCGCTCGGCTTCGATGACCGCATCACGGCGCTGCTCGCGGTCGCGGACCGCCTTGGCGTCGGCACGGAACCCTGGTTTTCCGGCCGGCAGTTCCATCTGATGACGCCGGAGGAGATCGGCGATGCCAGTGCGCGTGGCCTCGACATCCAGCTCCACACCCACCGCCACCGGGGTCTGCATAACGGCGTCGATCATGTCGCGGGCGAACTGGCGGAGAACCGCGATCATCTCCGCGCGATGATCGGCGACGGCCCGCCGCTCGACCAGTTCTGCTATCCCAGCGGAGGTTTCGATCCCGAGGGAGAGGCGATCCTGGCGGCTGCGGGCATAAAGTCCGCCACGCTGGTGGATGAAGGTATAAACGCGCCCGGAACCAATCCGTACCGGCTCCGCCGTTTCCTCGACGGACGCTCTGTTGCGCGGGAGCATGTTCACGCCTATTTGAGCGGCACACTCGACCTAATCGAACGGGTTCGCTGAACCCTTCTCACATTTGACTTACCGGAGGCTGCAATGAGCGCGGGCCAATATTCCTTCGTCATGAAGGATCTGACGAAAACCTATCCGAACCAGCCGAAGCCCGTGTTCAGCAATCTGACGCTGCAATTCTATCCCGGCACCAAAATCGCCATCGTCGGCCCCAATGGCACGGGTAAGTCCACCCTGATGAAGATCATGGCGGGCCGCGACAAGGATTTCACCGGAGAGGCGTGGGCCGGCGAAAATATCACCGTTGGCTATCTGGAGCAGGAACCGCAGCTGAATCCCGACATGACCGTCAAGGAAAATGTCATGGACGGCATTGGCGGTGTCGCCGACAAGATCGCCCGCTTCAACGAGATCACGACCATCATGGGCGACCCTCCGGAGGACGCCGATTTCGATGCGCTGATGGCCGAAATGGGTGTGCTGCAGGAAGAAATCGACGCCGCCGATGGCTGGAATCTCGATACCACGCTCGGCATCGCCATGGACGCGCTCCGCTGCCCGCCTGCCAATTCCGGCGTGGAAAATCTCAGCGGCGGTGAGAAGCGCCGCGTCGCGCTCTGCCGCCTTCTCCTGCAAAAGCCCGACATCCTGCTGCTCGATGAGCCCACCAACCATCTCGACGCGGAAAGCGTCGCCTGGCTGGAACGCCACCTGATGGACTATCCGGGCAACGTCATCCTCGTCACCCATGACCGCTATTTCCTCGACAATGTCGTCAGCTGGGTGCTGGAGCTCGATCGCGGCCGCTACTACATCTACGAGGCCAATTATTCCGGCTATCTTGAGAAAAAGGCGAAGCGCCTCGATCAGGAAGGCCGCGAGGACGAGGGCAAGCAGAAGGCCATCAAGGAAGAGCTGGAGTGGATCAGGAAATCCGCAAAGGGCCGCCAGTCGAAATCAAAGGCGCGTATCAACGCCTTCGACGACCTCGTCGCGTCGCAGGAAAACCGCAAGGTCGGTTCCGCCGAGATTCTTATCCAGAACCCCGAACGTCTTGGCGGCAAGGTCATCGAAGCCAAGGGTCTGTCGAAGTCCTATGGTGACAAGCTGCTGTTCGAAAATCTGAATTTCATCCTGCCGCGCGGTGGGATCGTCGGCGTCATCGGCCCGAACGGAGCCGGTAAATCGACCCTGTTCAAGATCATCACCGGACAGGAGGAGCCCGATTCCGGCAAGATCGAGATCGGCGACACCGTCCACCTTGGCTATGTCGACCAGAGCCGCGACCATCTCGATCCGAACAAGAATGTCTGGCAGGAAATTTCGGACGAAATGGATCATTTCGAGTTCGGCAAGCAGAGCATTTCGACCCGTGCCTATGTCGGCGCCTTCAACTTCAAGGGCTCCGACCAGCAGAAGGTCGTCGGACAGCTTTCAGGCGGTGAGCGCAACCGTGTGCATATCGCCAAGATGCTGAAAAAGGGCGGCAATGTCCTCCTTCTTGACGAGCCGACCAATGACCTGGACGTTGAAACGCTGCGTGCGCTCGAAAACGCTCTCGAAAATTTCGCCGGCTGCGCCGTGGTCATTTCGCATGACCGATTTTTCCTCGACCGTCTCGCAACGCACATCCTCGCGTTCGAGGGCGACAGCCATGTCGAATGGTTCGAGGGCAATTTCGAAGCCTATGAGGAAGACAAGCGCCGCCGCCTGGGCGATGCCGCCGACCGCCCGAGCGCGATGACCTACCGCAAACTGACGCGGTAGGGGTTCGCCTCAGTCGAGCCTTGCAGGTCCGCCGCCGCCGGTATCGGGGGCGTCATCGTCCGCCACGGGATCTTCCTCGGTGCCGTCATCATCTGCGGCGTCGCCAGGATTTTCTTCCCGGCTACCGTCGTTCCAGGTGCAGCTGGCCAGATCTGCGGCTGACAGGCCGGTGGTGTTGGTGATCGTCTGCAGGGACAATTCGCGAGAGATGAAGGCGGCCTGATATTTGATGTCTCGGGGCCTGAACAGCTCGGAGAGGTCCGAAAGGACGCCGCCGCCACCAAAAAGCGGCTCATACTTGTAATTCACTTCTGCGAACATGACCGTGTTCGGCCACAGAACCTGCATTCCATTTACGAGTGGCAGTTTCGTGAGATTGGGTTCGCCGTCCGAATAGCGGCCGTCAAACTCATGGCCGATCGCGCTTTCTTCGTTCAGGCCGCCTTCGCAGCGCTGCCAGCGAACTTCATGGCCGTTATAGGTCGGCTTGCCGCCCGGTGTGGCGGACGGAGTCGGGGGATGGGCCGTGATCGAGGAGAGGATGATATTCCCCCGCTCCTCAAAATTCTTCGAGTTCCATTCCCAGCCTGGCACCCAGCAGCAGGGTCTGAACGTCCGTTTCGTCGATCGAATCGCGGAAACGGGCGGCAAGATCGGATGTCGATGTCGCGACGCGGCTAAGCTGCTGATGTGTCACAGCCAGATTGACGAGTTCAAGTCCGCCCAGAAAGGTGACGGTCAGAAACGGAAGCGCCAGCGCAAATTCAAGGAATGCGACGCCGCTTTCGTCACTCGAAAGTCTCGACCTGCGATTCTTTAGGATCGACCGAAGTTTCAGCATTGTCATTATTCCTCGATGCAGACTTCTTCGCGCGCATAGCTTGCGGCACTACCGAAGGGCTCGTTCTTGATCGCGGCATTCAGATCGATGACCATCTTGTCCCCGGCGAATGTCTTCGACAGGGAAAATAACGGCTCATAGGAGACAGCCAGACCGAAATAGACGATGTCTTCCGATCCGCCGACGCCGTCCGTACCCGCGATGTTTTCCGTCCATTCGCCATTGCCGTCGACGTCGATGAAACAGTCGTCGACACCGGGCGCGCCGCCCAGCGGAACGGCATCATGTGTGATCGGCTCAGGATTTTCGATGTCCTGAAAATCCTGATAGGATTTCACGTCGACGTCGAAATTGGCTCCCGGTATTCCCTTCACCTGCTCACGGACATATTCCGTGATCAGTTCCAGCGATGTCGGCGGCGTGGCATCGTCGTCCTCACCGCCTGCCTCGTCATCATCGGAATCGTCAGTGGCCTCGTTCGTCAGGAAGAAGCCGGTTGCGGACAGCCGCGAAACTTCACGAATGATGCCTTCGGTCTTGGCCGTGGCGTAGGAGTAATAGCCGACCTCGATCGCGCCGAGCAGGAACGTCATCATCGGCAGAACCAGAACGGTAAATTCGATGATGTAGCTGCCCCGTTCGTCGGAACGGAATTTCCGCTTTTTGCCAATCATTTCGATACCCTCAGATAGCCGATATTCTGACCGATACGTTCGAACGCATCCCCAAGGGCTTCCGCGCTGTCGGCCTCATAGAAATGGTCTACCGTTGTCGCACAGCTGCGGATGGCATCCTCGTCGGCGCCGCCCACATCGGAAGAGAAGGCGATGGTCGAGACTTCGATGCCCTGTCGCTTGGCGGATTCGCACAGCAGGCGGAAACGCCGGCGATGCTGTTCGACCGGGTCCGCATCGGCACCGGTCGTGACATTGTTGCCATAGCTGGTCTTGTAGCGGCCGTAGCCGTAGCTGCTGTATAGCGACCCGTTCGTGTTCATCAGTCCGTCGGACATGAAAACCAGATAGCGCGCCACGGGACGTCCGCCATGGACGTTGTCATTCTCAAAGGGCGCGCGCGGACTGATCATGGCCAACCCCCAGTACATCCCGACGTCGTGATAGGTGTTGCCGCCCACATTCAGGTCATCGATATAATCTTCCAGATCGGAAATGCTGTCTTCGGTCAGCAGTAGGGCTTCATCGGGACAGCCCCAGTTCGGTCCCGGTGCGGATGACCTGTTGTCACTGACCGAACCATATTCCGCGATCGCATTGGGCCGAAAACCGTTTCTGATGCGATAGGGAAGCCGGGTCGTCGTGTCGCCGTTGTCTTCGGGCAATTTGAACGTGTTGTCACTTGCGGCCGCGCCGCTGGAGGGCGGCCCGTAACGACCCGGAAACTGATCGGCTCCTGATGTACCGGACAGGGCGAGGCCGCGATCCGGCAGGTAGATATAGGGTTGCCAGGCGGGCGCGGTGCCGTCTGGCGCCCGGTCGATAATGTCCCAAGCGTCTTCAGGAATGGACGACAGCGGAGTCGAGGCGTTTATGTCCTGACGGGTGGGCCGCGCTTCAACGCAGCCTTTCCAGTCATATGGCGACGTTCCGCCGCCAACACCGCGGCTCACGAAGCCGGACAGGTTCAGCTGCATTTCCTCCTCGCGAGGATAGCCGAAATAGTCCTGGGCTTTGTCATACCAGCGATTATTGTAATAATCGTTGTTCGTATAGCAGTAATTGTTGAACCACCGGCACTGAATACGCTCATATTCTCTGGCGTAGTATTTTCCGGTTGTCTCTATGTAGGATGAGTCTTCTTCGTAAAGCAGATGGCCAATATTTACAGACTGGCTATATGGTACGACGCCGACACGCACCCTCAGTCCCGCTGGACCCAGCTGCGTACGCAGGTTGCCCATGACGGCAAGAAGCGACTTGGTCGCGTCCTGCAAGGCCTCGATCCGGGTTTTGCTGCCAAGCGTTTCCCCCATCGATCCCGTCACGTCCAGAACCAGCACGACATCGACATTGTTACCGGAACGCTGCGACGAGCAGGAAACGGAAATGGGCAGTGTCTCGACGCCGACGACGCGCATCAGGCTCGTTGGCACGGCCGTGGACAGGGTCAGTGTCATTTCACCGTTGGTGGAATTCACATCGGCCTCCCATTCGATGGGGGTGGAGCCGAAGGTGCCATCCTTGAAATTATAATCGACGAACTGATCGATCTCGACCGATCCCGCGTCCGTCCCGCCCATCGACGGCGAGGTATCTTCGGGAAGCACTTTGCGTCCGGCCAGCGCGGCCGCGTCGCATGTCTGCGCCAGCCGGGCTTCGGCCATGTAGCCGCGCGTCATGTCGACGCCGCCGCCGACAGCCGCCAGCAAAGGAAAAAGGCCGGCCGTGATGATCAGCATCGCGTTGCCGCTCTCGTCTTTGGCGAGGCGGCGCAGGATGCCCTGCGGTCGTTCGATCTGCTTCTGAGTCCCCGTCATGGTCTTCATACTTTCCCGCTTTCAGTCCCGCCACTTCGTCTTGAACGGGACTCTTCAGAGAGAGCCGATTAGGGGATCAGGGCTAACAAGGGTTTCATGAACAGGGTTACGCGGCGTGGTTAATGAAAATGAAGACGATGCGGGCGCCGCGAACGGGCTTGCCAGCCTCATGGCGCTCGATCCCGCCCGCTACTTCGCGTCGCTGTTCGCGCCGTCGTCACGGCGAACGGGTCTGGTTAATCTGCACCTCCTCGATCTGCGCCTCGCTGCCGCGCGGCGGGATGCGAGCGAGTTGCAGATCGCGCTGATCAAGCTTGCCTGGTGGCGCGATGCGCTGGCCGACCTGCCGGCGAGGGCGGCGGCAGGGGAGCCCCTGCTGGCCGCGCTCGCTGCGGCGGATGTCGGCGACTGGCCGCCCCTGCTGGCCGCTCTCGCCGAGGCGCATATGGATATGGCCGAAGGGCAGGCCGACGCGCCCGCGCGGCGCGGCCGGGCTCTGTTCGTGGCCGCGGGCGCCCTTCTGTCACCGCGGGCCAACCAGGATGTGCTGAAAAGCGCGGGCGGTGCATGGGGCGCGGGCAGGCGGATGGCTTCCGAAACGCAGATACCGGCGGTTCTGCGGCCGATCACAGCCCTCTGCCGCGTTGCCGATGACAAGGGCCGCAGTCCGGCGCGGACTCAGTTCGCAATGCTGGCTCATATATTGACCGGGCGTCCCTGATCTGGCGAGAGGCCGGACGTGTGAAAGGGGGCATGGAATGACAGGCTGGAAACGACTGGCGCTCTTCGGGGTGATTGCCGCTCTGGCTGCGATCGCGATCATTGGTTGGTCGCGGTCGAAACCGGCCATCACCGTCCCGCCGCCGCCCGCGCCGCGCGCTGCTGTCGCGGCTGCCCCTGCGGCCATTTCCTGTCCGGCCACACCCGTTTGCGCGCCCGCCGAGACACAGGCCCCGCCGCCCGCACCCGCGGCGGATCCCGTTCTGCGCGAGCGCAAGCGTTTTGATCGCAACGACCGCAATGACGATGGGGTCGTAAATCAGACCGAATATCTGAACTCGCGCCAGCGCAGTTTCGAAAAGATGGATGCGAATGGCGACGGCCTCATCAATTTCAGCGAGTACAGCGTGAAGCAGCGGGAACGCTTTGCGCGCTCCGACTGCGACCGTACGGGAACGCTCAACCCGGACGAATTCCGCTCCACCGCCACCCGCAAGGATGCGCCCGACCCGGATTGCTGATGTCCGCCGCTCTCCCTAGGACGGGCGGCCATGAAGATCCTCATCATAACGGGCCTGTTCCCACCCAACGCCCCCACAGCCACCGTCCGCGCGCCGAAATTCGCGCGCTATCTTCTCGATGCCGGACATGATGTGCGCGTGCTGGCGGCTGAGAACATGCAATTTCCCGCCGCCGTCGATCCCGAGATCCCTGCGGAACGCATCACCCATGTGCGTTATGTCCGGCGCGGCCGCAGCGCGCCCATGACCGAAGCGGACCAGCCGGCACCAAATGCGAAACCCGCCGCCGACGTCGCGGGTCATGACGCCGCCACGGGCCTTCGCGCCTTCTGGTGGAAGCTGCAATATCTGCCCGACCCGCATGTCACCTGGATACGTCCGGCGGTCGAGGCGGGCGCGCGCATGGCGGCGTCCTGGCGGCCGGATGTGCTCTTCTCCTCCGGTCCGCCGCACAGCTCGCATCTGGTGGCCGCGAAATTGTCGGCGCGGCTTGATATCCCTTATGTCGCCGAGCTGCGCGACCTCTGGTCGGACAATCTCTATGGCAAGCGGCAGGGACTGGGCGGGCGGCTGATCGGCACGGCGGAGCGCTGGCTGGAACGCCGCGCGCTGTCGGGCGCTGCGGCGTTGGTCGCCGTCACGAAGGGGGCGGCGGCCCGGCTCGCCAAACGCTTTTCAAAGCCTGTCATCGATGCTGCCAATGGCTATGATCCCGCGGATTTCGCCGGACTGGACGACCCCGCGCCGCTCGATCCCGGCAAACTGACCATCATCCATGCCGGCTCGACCTATGGCGGACGCCGCTCGCCCGAACCCCTTTTCGCGGCGCTCGCGCGCATGGGCGATGCCGCCACGGGCATCAGCGTGAACTTCTATGGGGAGGATGTCAGCATCGCCCTCGGCATGGCGGAACGGGCAGGGGTGGCGCATCTGGTGGAGGGTCACGGCGCCATCCCGCGCGCCGAAATTCTCCGCATCGAACGGGCCGCCGACATATTGCTGCTGCTGCGTTTCGATACCGAGGGTGAGAAGCACGTCGTGGCGGGCAAGCTCTATGAATATGCGGGCGCGCGCCGTCCCGTCCTCTGCCATGGCCAGATGGCAGGAGAGGCATCCGACCTGATCCAGCGGAACGATCTGGGGCTTGTATCCAACGATCCTGCGGAAATCGCCGACTGGCTCAACGAGAAACTGGCGGCGCGGCGGTCCGGACGTCTGCCTGACCTTCCTGAGGGGCCGGCGCTTGCGCTCACCCGCGGCGAGCAGTTCGCGAAGGTCGAAAAACTGCTGGGCGAAACCGTGTCCCATCTCGGCTGATCATCTCTGACGCCGGGGAGACTCCACTGGCCTTCGCGCGCGCACCCGCGTAAGGAGAAGGCAGCATATCCCATAAGCGGCAGGACCAGCAAAATTGGACGATAATACCCCCGTCTCCGGCGGCGATAACGACGACATCCGCCCCATCGACATCACGGAGGAAATGAAGACCTCCTATCTCGATTACGCCATGAGCGTGATCGTCAGCCGCGCGCTTCCCGACGTACGCGACGGCCTGAAGCCGGTCCATCGCCGCATCATCTATTCCGCCTATGAATCCGGCTATGTGGCTGGACGTCCTTATCGCAAGTCGGCGCGTATCGTCGGCGACGTCATGGGTAAGTACCACCCGCACGGCGACAGCGCGATCTACGACGCCCTCGTCCGCATGGCGCAGCCCTGGTCGATGCGCGTCCCGCTGGTCGACGGACAGGGCAATTTCGGCTCGCAGGATCCCGACGCCGCCGCCGCGATGCGCTACACGGAATCGCGTCTCGAGCGCGTTACCGAGCAGCTGACGACCGACCTCGACAAGGACACGGTCGACTTCATCGACAATTATGACGGTTCGGAATCAGAACCCGCCGTTCTTCCCGCGCGTTTCCCGAACCTGCTGGTCAACGGCGCCAGCGGCATCGCCGTCGGCATGGCGACGAACATTCCGCCGCATAATCTTGGCGAGGTCGTGCGCGCCGCGCTCGCCTATATCGACAATCCGGCGATCACGGCCGAGGAACTGATGGAATTTGTTCCCGCGCCCGATTTCCCGACCGGCGGATTCGTCATGGGCCAGGGCGGCATGAACTCCGCCTATACGACCGGGCGCGGGTCCGTCATCATGCGCGCGAAAAGCCATGTCGAGGACCGGAAGGGCGACCGCACGTCGCTTGTCCTGACAGAGGTTCCCTTTCAGGTGGGCCTCAGGAATCTGGTCGAGAAGATCGCCGAGGCGGTCAAGGACAAGCGTATCGAGGGCGTGACCGAGGTGCGCGACGAATCCAACCGCAATGGTGTGCGCGTCGTCCTTGATATCAAGCGCGAAAACACGCCCGACGTCGTGCTCAACCAGCTTTATCGGCACACACCGGCGCAATCCAGTTTCGCGTTCAACATGCTCGCCATTCGTGGCGGCCGGCCTGAACTTCTCAACCTGCGCGACATCATCGAGGCCTTCATCCGCTTCCGCGAGGAAGTCATCACCCGCCGTTCGAAATTCGAGCTCGGCAAGGCCCGCGCCCGTGCCCACATCCTGCTTGGTCTTGTCGTTGCGGTCAGCAATATGGACGAGGTCGTCCGCATCATCCGCGGCGCTGCCAGCCCTGCCATCGCGCGTGAGGAACTGCTCGCAAAGCACTGGGAAATCGATCAGATCGCGGAATATATCGCCCTTGTTGAGGGTGACGGTGTGCGCGGCGCCGCGGTGGAGGGCGACAGCTACCAGCTGAGCGATCTGCAGGTGAAGGCGATCCTCGACCTGCGCCTCAACCGTCTGACACAGCTGGGACGGGAGGAAATCGCCGGCGAGCTGAAGGAAATCAGCTTCACCATCGAGGATCTCCTCGACATCCTGTCGGACCGGGCGCGTCTTTATGGCGTCATGCGCGACGAACTGCAGGTCGTCCTCGACACCTATGCCAGCCCGCGTGTCACGGAAATCGTCGCCTATCTGGACGATATCGACGATGAGGACCTGATTGAGCGGGAAGAGATGGTCGTGACGGTCACGCTGACCGGCTACATCAAGCGTGTTCCCCTCAGCATCTATCGTGCCCAGCGGCGCGGCGGGAAGGGGCGTTCCGGCCTCAACATGAAGGACGAGGATGTCGTCACGCAGCTGTTCGTGGCCTCCACGCATACGCCCGTGCTGTTCTTCTCGTCCGCGGGCAAGGTTTACCGCCTGAAGACGTGGAAACTGCCGGAGGGAACGCCGCAGTCACGCGGCCGCGCCATGGCCAACCTGTTGCCGCTTGAAGAGGGCGAAACCATTTCAACCATTCTCCCGCTGCCTGAGAATGAGGATGAATGGGGCGCGCTAAACGTTATATTCGTAACGAAAAACGGTTCCGCGCGCCGCAATTCCATGGGCGCGTTCACGAACATTCCAACGCGCGGCAAGCTGGCGATCCGCTTCGAGGATGACAGCGACGATGCGCTCGTCGGCGTGGCGCTCTGCACGGACGATCAGGATGTGTTCCTGGCAACGCGGAACGGCAAGGCGATCCGCTTTGCCTCCACCGACGTTCGCAGCTTCACCAGCCGCACGTCGACGGGCGTACGCGCGATCACGTTGAAAAAGGGCGACGAGGTCATGTCGCTCTCGATCATCGACGGCGACCGCGATGACGACACGGTCGCGGCCGAAAACATGATCCTGACGGTCAGCGAAAATGGCTATGGCAAGCAAACCAGCAGCACGGAATATCGCCGCATCAAGCGGGGCGGGCAGGGCGTTGCCAATATCGACATGACGAAAAAGACGGGACCGGTCGTCGCCAGCTTCCCGATCGAGCCCGGCGCGCAGCTGATGCTCGTCACCGATCAGGGCAAGATGATCCGCATCCCGACCACCAACGTCCGCGTCACCAGCCGCGCCACGCAGGGCGTCACGCTGTTCAGCGTGGCGAAGAACGAGAAGATCGTCTCGGCGGCCAAAATCCTCGAAGAGGATGAGGACGAGGATCATAGCGACGACCAGGGCGAGGGCGGAGCGGTCGTCGAAGCGCCTGCCGACGTGATCGACGCGGAGGTTCCGGATCAGGGCGCGGAATAGCCCGTGAAACGGCGATCACATAGGCTCTGAACGGGGATTTCCTGCGGGCTCGCGCATCTGGCGGGACGACAGGAACGCCCTGTCAGCTTCCGTCGCCGCCAGCGCCGTTCGCATCCGCCGCGCCGCCCGCGATCAGCGGGTCCAGCCGGTCGCCCTTCACCAGCGAAACGCTGGTCGGATAGGGCAGGTCGATATCGCGTTCGGACGCCATCTTGAAAATTGCGGACAGCACGCGCGCCCGCGTCATCACCAGGTCGCGGCGTTCCGAAAGCACCCACCAGCGCACCCGTAAATTGAACGTGCTGGGCGCCAGTTCCCACGGGAAACATTCAGGTGCGGGGTCGTTCAGGACGCCGGGAACGTCACGCACGGCCTGACGGAACAGTTCCGCGACTTCCAGCGGGTCCTCGCCATAGCCGATGCCGACGTCATATTCGTCGCGCCGGTGGGCATGCGCCGTGTTGACGATGACCGCCTTCGTATAGATGTCGCTGTTGGGAATGATGATGCGCCTGCCGTCATAGGTCCGGATCAGCGTCGCACGGCTTTCGATATGTTCGACGGTTCCCTCGAAATCATCGACGATGATCTGGTCGCCAACCCGGTAGGGACGCCTGATCAGGATCAAGAGGCCGGCGAACAGATTCTGCAGGATGTCCTTGAAGGCGAAACCGATGGCGATGCCGCCAATGCCAAGCGAGGCGAAAACGTCGGCGGGCTGAACGCTGGGAAACAGGATGGCCGCCGCCATCAGGATCGCCGCGATGATGAAAATACCGTGGATCAGGGAACCTAGCAGGGTGCCCAGATCGGGCCGCCCCCGCTTTCGTGCCAGCATCGCAATTCCGCGCTTCACAAGCTTGCCGACCAGCCAGGCCACGAACAGGAAAATGACGGCGGCGATGATGTTGGGGATCGCGGCGTAAAAGCCGTTGACGATGTCCGCCCACTGGCTTGTGACGACTTCCGCCGGTTGCCGTATCGCTGTGTCCACGGCACTGTTGCTTGGTTCGGTCTGAATGATTTTGTCCTTCGAAACTGTCTCGTTATGCAACGGACTTCGGGGCTAAGCGTTTCAATGGTTCAAGACTGGTTCAGCCGACCTACCTATAGTCACAGGCAGGATGTCGGGGTCTTACCCGACCAGTCCAAAAGATAATTAGGGAGTTACAGACTTATGAAAATGGTATCACAGATCGCTCTCGGCGTGGCACTGGCGTTTGGCGGCCTCACGGCCGTTTCGCTGCCAATGCATGCCGCCCAGGCGCAGGACCAGGCTGAGCCCTACAAGGCGGATCTTTCCAAGGGCGCGCGCAAGGGCCTTGCCGCAGCGCAGGAAGCCGAGGCCGCCGGTGATTATGCGGGCGTCGTCGCAGGCGCGCGGGCCGCGCTTGCCGAAGCCAAGACGAACGACGACCGCTATCTGGTCGGGGCGTCCCTCTACAAGGCGGGCCAGAGCCTCAGCGACGAGGCCCTGCAGCGCGAGGGCCTGACCCTGATGGCGCGCAGCGGTAGTGGATATCTCAATCCGACCCTCACGGAGCAGACCTTCACCGGGGCCGCGCAGATGGCGGAAAAGGCCGGTGATGTTGCCGAGGCGACGGCGCTTTACAACGAGCTTCTCGCCATCAACCCGAGCAGTGCCGGCGCTACGGCCGGACTTGCGGAAATGCGCATTCGCCAGGGCGATGTCGCCGGCGGGATCGCGTCGCTGAAATCCTCGATCTCGGCACGGGAAGCCGCCGGAACCAAGGCGGAGGAGGCATGGTATCGCCGCGCCTTCGTTCTGGCCTTCCAGAACGATCTGAAGACTGAGGTCACGCCGCTCGGCATGATGCTCGTCAATGCCTATCCGACCAAGGAAAACTGGCGCGATGCGCTGGTGACGACCTATGCCGTCAGCGACTATCGCGACGAGCAGCTGGTCGATCTGTTTCGCCTGATGGATGAAACGGGCGCTCTCGAGCGTCGTTTCTATCTCGAATATGCCAATTACATGTTCGAGAAGGGCTTTCCGGGCGAGGCCAGCAAAATTCTCGACCAGGGGATTGCTTCTGGCGAACTCGATGCCAACAACGGCACGGTCAAGGAACTGAAGACGCTTTCCAGCGGCCGCGTGTCCGCCGACCGGGCGGAACTTCCGGATCTCGCCAAGGAGGCTGCGGGAGAGGCTAACGGCAAGCTGGCCGCAAGCACCGGCAACGCGTTTCTTGGCTATGGTGAAAATGCCGAGGCCGCCCGTCTGTTCAAACTCGCGCTCGAAAAGGGCGGTGTGGATGCGGACGAGGTCAATACACGGCTTGGCATCGCGTTGATGCGAAGCGGTGACAAGGCCGGCGCGAAGGCGGCTTTCGATGCCGTTACCGGCGCGCGTAAGCCGATCGCCGGTTACTGGACCGCCTATATGGACAAGGGCGCTGCCACGGCTGCGGCGGCACCAGCGCCGACGCAGGGCTGACGGTCGGCAGCTTCTCCAGCCACGGGGGGCGGTGACGTTGTCGCCGCCCCTTTTTCTTTGGTGCGGCAGGATCTGCCTGCCCGGCAGATGCTGCCCGGCAGATTCTGCCCCGCTCTGGTAAAGTCCTGATTTACCATATGGTCAGGCAAGCGCCGCTTCCGAAAACTCCCTTATTCCCATGCAGGTTAAGCCGGTAAACGGCTGCGAAACCATGGCAGTTGGCATGGTCCGTGCGAAGGGTCCGCCGGGACAAGAATGTCCTGCCGGCCGAATGCCGGGCACATCATTCCCTTAGAATAAGGAACACGAAATCATGGCCATGTCCATCAATACCAATGTCGCTGCAATGACGGCGCTCCAGAACCTCACGAAGACCAATTTCCAGCTCGACCGTACGGAAAACCGTATCTCCACGGGCCTGAAGATCGCGGGCGCGAAAGACAACGCCGCCTATTATGCGATCGCGCAGAACATGCGTGCCGAAGTTGCCGGCCTTTCCGCCGCCACCAATTCCATCCAGCGCGCCCGTTCCACCGTTGACGTCGCGCTGACCGCCCTCGACAGCATCCAGGACCTGATGGTCGAGATGAAGAACAAGGCCGTCGCCGCTTCCGACACCGGTCTCGACGCGAAATCGCGCGCTTCGCTGGTGAAGGACTTCAACAGCCTGTGGCAGCAGGCAATTGATCTCGCCAACTCCGCATCCTTCAACGGCACGAACCTCCTCAAGGCTTCGCCTGACAGCGTATCGGCGATCCTCAACGGAAACGCATCGAAGACGCTGGCCGTCGCCGGCTCCAGCGTGAGCGCCGCGATCACGACGTCGCGTACCCTCGATCCGGCGACCGCGACCGCGGCGCAACTTGGCGCCCAGATCGCGCTCGTGAACGCCAGCATCGACAATCTGGCCGCCACGCAGTCGACGTTCGGCAACGCCTCGCGCCGCCTCGAAACGCAGCTCAGCTTCAATGCAAAGCTGTCGGACGCCACCGAGGCCGGTATCGGCAACCTCGTCGATGCCGACATCGCCCGCGAAAGCGCGAAGCTGCAGGCACTCCAGATCAAGCAGCAGCTCGGCCTGCAGGCCCTGTCGATCGCGAATTCGCGTCCGCAGTCCATCCTGGCGCTCTTCCAGTAAGACGCTGACGGGGGTCCGGGCGGCGTGCCATCTGACGCGCCGCCCTTCCCATCACCCAGAGGAAAAGGATCATGCTAGACCGTATCGCTTCTCCCTCCATCGCCCTGGTACAGCCGCGCCAGCCCGGCCCGCCGCCCGAAGCGCGGCCCGACCGGCCCGCCGCGCCCGCCACCGCGAAAAGCGACCTCGTCGTTCGCAAGGCGCCGAAGTCCGAGCGCTTCATCTATGAATTCCGTGATCCCGACACGGGCAAGCTGACCCGCCAGTTCCCAAGCGAAGCCTCCCTCGCCATCGGCGCGCTGCTGGATGAAAAGGTCTGACGGACGCGGCAGTTCCTGCCACTGATGCGGCAAGAACTGCCTGCCGGATAACCCGATCTAAACCTCTCCCCCCTAGGCGCTGCCAAATGGCACGCACATTGCTCTCCCCGCTTTCCAACCGAAACGATACGCATGGGAGCGCGTCAGAATGAGCCTTTCCGTTAACACCAACAGCGCCGCGCTGAACGCGCTGCAGATGCTGTCACAGTCCACCCGCCAGCTCGACGAAACGCAGCTGCGCGTGAACAGCGGGCTGAAGGTCCGCAGCGCCGCCGACAACGCCGCTGTCTTCGCCATCGCGCAGAACATGCGCGCCGAGCATCGCGGGCTTGAGGCCGTGATGGACAGCCTCAACCGGTCGCAGTCGGTGCTTGACGTCACCATGGCGGCAACCGAATCCGTTCAGGACATCCTCATCCAGATGCGCGCCAAGGCCGTCGCCGCCGCCGACGAGGGACTGGATGCGTCCAGCCGCGAGGCGCTGCGCCGCGATTTCAACAGCCTGCGCGACCAGATGCAGGTGATGGTCGGCAACGCCAGCTTCAACGGCTCCAACATCATCGACGGCGCGGCGGGCGAGGGGCTGACGGCAATCGTCGCGCCGGACGCTTCGCTGACCATCACGGTCCCGCGGGTCAACCTGCAGCTGGCCGCATCCGGCACGTCGACCTTCGGACCGCCCGTCCAGGCCGCCGATGGCACCTTCTCCGGCGATTTCATCCATCTCGCCAGCGATTCCAGCTTTGGCGACGCTGCGGAAGCGCGCGCGCTTATTTCGGCCATCGACGTCTCCATCAAGAATCTCAGCCAGGGCCTCACCGTCTTCGGCGCAGCCTCGAAAACGATCGAAACCCAGCAGACCTTCGCCGTCAAACTGGGCGACGCCATTGAAAAGGGCATCGGCCAGCTCGTTGATGCCGACATCGCCCGCGAATCCGCGCGTCTTCAGGCGCTGCAGGTAAAGCAGCAGCTGGGCATCCAGGCGCTGCAGATCGCCAACAGCCAGTCGCAGTCCATCCTGTCGCTGTTCGGGGGCTAGGGGCGGATGGGACTGAAACTCGCTCTCAAGGCCGGCGAACGCTTCGTCGTCAATGGTGCCGTCATGGTGAACGGAGACCGGCGCAGCGTGCTGATCGTCGAAAACCAGGCCGCCATCCTGCGCGACCGCGACATCATGCAGGCGCACGAAGCGAACACGCCTGCGCGCCGCGTCTATTTCGCGCTGATGTGCGCCTATCTCGATCCGGAGGAGCGCGCGGAATATCTGCCGCAGTTCTCGGACCTGATGGCGGACTTCCTCGGCGTCATTCTGAACGCCGACATCCGTCAAACCTGCGAGGCCGTTTCTGACCTCGTCCTCATGGGTGATTATTATCAGGCGCTCACAAAGGTGCGCGCGCTTATCGCCTATGAGGATAAACTGCTGGGAGCAGCCGAACATGTCGCTGAACGCCTACACGCAGGCGCGTAGCCGCGCGGAAACGCCGCGCGCCACCGAATATCGCCTCATGGCCGAGGTAACGGGCGCGCTTGCGCAGGCGCAGGCGCAGGCCCTGAAGGGCGCGGCGCTCGTGCAGGCACTCGACGCCAACCGCCGCCTTTGGAGCGCGCTTGCGTTCGATTGCGGGCAGGAGGGCAACCAGCTGCCACAATCGCTTCGCGCGCAGATCATTTCGCTCGGCCTCTGGGTGTCGCGCTATGCCAGCGATGTCGCGCGCGGGCACGGCGACATCGACGATCTGATTGAGGTCAACCGCGCCGTGATGGAGGGCCTCGCGGGCTAGCGCAGCGCGCGATTTGCCGTATAGGCTGCGGCGATGCTCTTGTTTCGCGCCGCTTTTCCCCTACTCCTTTCCGCCTGCGTCAGCAGCAGCGTCTCCGTCCCGCCGCCGCTCTTCACAACGGCAAGCCTCGCCGCGCATGTCGGCTATCTGGCTGACGACCGGCTGGAGGGGCGCGCGCCCGGAACCCCCGGCGACAGACTGGCGACGGACTATATCGCCGACGCCCTCGAAACGGCAGGCGCGTCACCCGTGGCCGAAAGCTGGTTTCAGCCCGTGACCGGCACGATCGGCGAAGGTGCCTTCGAAAGCCGCAACGTCGTCGGCATGGTCCCCGGACGCATCGATCCGGACAGTTACGTCCTCTACGTCGCCCATCATGACGGGCAGGGCCGGTGCGAGGCGGATGCGTCTGGCGACGACATCTGCAACGGTGCCGTCGACAATGCCAGCGGCGTCGCCATCCTGATCGAAATCGCCCGTCTGTTCGCTGCCGACCCGCCGGAACGCTCCGTCATCTTTCTGGCAAGCGCGGCAGAGGAACGCGGCTTTCTCGGCAGCAGGGCCTTCATCGCCGACCCGCCCGTACCGCTCATGTCGATCCGCGCCGTCATTGGCGTCGATACGCTCGCCGCGCGGGGCTATACACGCGATGTGGCCATTCTGGGGGCGGGGCTCACCACGCTCGATCCCCTCGTCAGGCAGGCCGCCGCTGCCGACGCCCGCCGCGTCGTGAAATCTTCCGGCGCGCAGGATTTCTATGCGCGGTCCGACCAATATGCCTTTGCCGAGGCGGGGATCCCGGCCCTGTTCGTATCCGGCCTCTTCGCACCGGGGGAGGGGGCATTTGTCGGCAGTCCCTACGCGCGGCTGCGCTATCACAGGCCCGCCGATCAGGCGGATGCAGGCATCGATTATTCGGGAGCAATCGCCGATGCCGCCACCATCTACCGCCTCGGACGCCTGATTGCGGATGCGGACGCGGAGCCGCGGTGGAAGGACAGCTCGCCCTTCCAGCGCGCGCCGGGCGAACGCCACTAGCGGTAAGACGCGTCCGATGTCATATAGCGGCGCTCCCAAGATTCGCCCGCTGGAGCCTGCCAAATATGGCCAAGATTCGCACCGCTCTTACCTTTGACGACGTCCTCCTCGTGCCGATGCGGTCAGAGGTCATGCCGTCCGAAGTCAGCCTGTCGACGCAGCTGACAAGGGAAATCGCGCTTTCGACGCCCATCCTCAGCGCCGCGATGGACACGGTGACCGAATCCGACATGGCCATCACGATGGCGCAGATCGGCGGCCTTGGCGTTCTTCACCGCAACCTGACCATAGAGGAGCAGGCGCACGCGGTGCGCCAGGTGAAGCGCTTCGAATCCGGCATGGTCGTCAATCCCGTCACCATGCAGCCGCACCAGACGCTTGGCGAGGCGCTGGAAACCATGGCGAAACACAGGATCGGCGGCATTCCCATCGTAGAGGGCGGCACGCCCGGACAGCCGGGCAGGCTGATCGGCATCCTCACCAACCGCGACGTGCGCTTTGCCGAACATAAGGACCAGCCGCTGTCCGAACTGATGACGCGCGAAAATCTCGCCACCGTCAAACCCGGTGTCAGTCACGAGGAGGCGCGCCGCCTGCTGCACCAGCGCCGTATCGAGAAACTGCTCGTTGTCGACGACAATCAGCGCCTTCTCGGCCTCATCACGGTCAAGGACATGGAAAAGGCGGTCAATCACCCGCACGCGACCAAGGACAGCGCGGGCCGCCTGCGCGTCGCTGCCGCGACCACGGTTGGCGATCAGGGGTTCGAGCGTACCGAGGCGCTCATTGACGCGGAATGCGATGTCGTCGTCATCGACACCGCGCATGGCCACAGCGTGCGCGTGGCGGAGGCGGTTGCCCGCGTTCGCAAGCTTTCCAACAATGTCCAGATCATCGCGGGCAATGTCGCAACCGGTGACGCCGCCGAAAGCCTGATCGACGCGGGCGCGGACTGTATCAAGGTCGGTATCGGCCCGGGATCCATCTGCACGACGCGCATCGTCGCCGGCGTGGGTGTGCCGCAATTCACTGCCATCATGGACACGGCGGAACGCGCGCGGAAGCACGGCATTCCCGTCATCGCCGATGGCGGTATCCGCACGTCGGGCGACATGGCGAAGGCCATCGCCGCCGGCGCCGCCGCGACCATGGTCGGCTCGCTGCTCGCCGGTACGGCCGAGGCGCCCGGCGAGACCTTCCTGTATCAGGGCCGCAGCTACAAGGCCTATCGCGGCATGGGCAGCGTCGGCGCGATGTCACGCGGCTCCGCCGACCGCTATTTCCAGCAGGACATCAAGGACCATATGAAACTGGTGCCAGAGGGCATCGAGGGGCAGGTCCCGTTCAAGGGGCCGGCACAGGATATCCTGCATCAACTGGCGGGCGGGCTGAAGGCGGCCATGGGCTATACCGGCTCGGCAAGTATCGCCGACTTTCAGAAGCGCGCGAATTTCGTCCAGATCACGGGCGCGGGCCTGCGCGAAAGCCATGTCCATGACGTGTCGATCACACGGGAAGCTCCCAATTATCCGACGCGGTAGCCCCCGGGACCATCGCCATTCCGTGCGGGGCCGGATTGCCGCTCTTGCGCGCTCGTCTGGGTCCGGTCATCCGAACTCTTGTCCGGCCCTCGGCGGGCTGCGGGAACGCGCAACATGACCCCGGCCGCCCGCACACAGGCCGCCATCGAAATCCTCGACCAGGTCATCGCCGCCGCGCGCGGCGCGGGCGCGGCGGCCGACACGCTGGCGCAACGCTATTTCAGGACCCGCCGCTATGCCGGATCCAAAGACCGCCGGGCCGTGCGCGACATCGTTTATGACTGCATCCGCGCCCTTGGCGAAATTCCGGAAAATGGACGTGCCGCCATACTCGGCGCGCGCGCCGATCTGCGCGACCATTTCGGACAGGACGGCCATGCGCCGGCTGCCCTCACTGCCGAAGACCGGCCCGCCGCGCCCGGACTCGCTCCCTCCTGGCTGCTGCAAAGACTGGGCGACCGCGCCGATCCCGCGCTCCTCGCCCGCGCGCCCATCGATCTGCGCGTCAACAGTCTGAAGGCGGCGCGCGCCGACATGCTGCACCTCGGCGAAGCTGTCGCGGATCTCCCCAATGCGCTCACCGGCGCGCCCGACGACATAGCCCGCCGTCCGGAATATGAGGCCGGACTGGTCGAGATTCAGGATGCGGGCAGCCAGCGCATCGCCGCGCTTTGCGGCGCACGGCCCGGCATGACGGTCCTCGACCTCTGCGCCGGGGCGGGCGGCAAGACCCTGGCGCTGGCCGCCGACATGAACGCGGAGGGCACCATCATCGCCGCCGACACGGATCGGGGCCGCCTTTCCGCACTGATGCCGCGCGCGGAGCGGGCAGGGGCGACCAATATCCGCACGCGCCTTCTCAATCCCGGCCGGGAAGTCGAGACTCTGGAGGATGTGCGCGGGCAGGCGGACATCGTGCTGATCGACGCGCCCTGTTCGGGAACGGGAACATGGCGGCGCAATCCCGAGGCGAAATGGCGGCTGACGCCTGAACGGCTGGAGCGGCTGACTTCGTTGCAGGCGCGCCTGATCCGTCTTGGCGCGGACATGGTGAAGCCCGGTGGCGCGCTGGTTTATGCCGTCTGCTCGCTCTTGCCGGCAGAGGGAGAAGCTCAGGCCGACTCGTTCATGGCGGGCGATTTCAGGGAAACCGACCGTATCCTTCTCAAACCGCAGACGGACGGATGCGACGGTTTCTTCATCGCGCGTTACGAAAAGCCGTGCTAGACTGCGGATCAGGATGGAGAGAACACCCATGAACAAGGCCATTTTGCTGGGCGCGGGCATCGCCGCCGCCATCGGTGTGTCAAGCGTCGCCTGGTGCAAGACGGCAGAGCCGGATATCGCGCCCGCGTCGATGCAGTTCACCAGAACGGGCGAGGGCCTGCTGGCCGCCAAGCAGCCGGAAAATGCCATTGACCAGTTCGAAACCGCGCTCGCTGTCGATCCCAAGAATGTGCGCGCCTATATTGGCCTTGCCCGCGCGCACGACCAGATGGGGATGCCGGGCGGTGCGGTGAAATTCTACCGCGAGGGGCTGACGATAGAGCCTGACAATCTGACCGCGCTAGAGGAACAGGGCGAGGCGCTGGTCGAACGCGGCGCCACTGCGCGGGCACGGGAAAACCTTAAGCGTATCCGCGATCTCTGCGCCCGCGAATGCGCCCAGGCCACACGCCTCGCGTCGGCCATCGCCAAGGGCCCGCCACCTGTCGAAAGCGCGGAATCCATAGCGAAATCGGAAACCCTGCCCCCGACGAACTAGAGCACCGCTCCGTCGAGGGCGGAGCAACCTCATTGCGGGCATGGCGGGCCAGAACGTCGATCCAGCGCTCAGACCTGGGGGATCCGCCTCAGCAAAGTCAGCCGCGCCTTTCCGTGATCGCGCGTTGTTATTGCTTCCAAACCATCAGCCGCCGGAATTTCCTTCACGGACGTTTCCGCCGCGATGATCGTTGTCTCCTTCAGCCAGCCCCCAGCGCCCAGCGCCGCAATGGCAGGCAGCGTCAGCCCGCGATCATAGGGCGCGTCCAGCAGCACCAGATCGACCGGCTCCGCGGCGGTCCCGACCGCTTCCATCCTGCGTGGCAGGATCGCCGCCTTGTCACCCGCTTTCAACAGCTCCACATTCCCCCGAAGCGCCGCCAGCGCCGCACGGTCCGGTTCCACGAATGTACAATGCGCCGCCCCGCGTGACAGCGCTTCCAGCCCCAGCGCGCCCGTGCCTGCGAACCCGTCCAGCACGCGCAGCCCGTCCAGCCCGCCCATGCGGCTTACCAGCATTGAGAACAGCGCCTCGCGCCCGCGCGCCGATGTCGGGCGCGTCTGGTCGCCTTCGGGGGCCAGCAGTTTCCGTCCCCGCCAGTCCCCGGCGATAACCTTCATTCCGCGTTCGCGCGGCCTGCCGCCTTGGTGGCCACCCACGCGGCGTCTACGGCATCGCCCGGCATCTGGTGGATTGCCCTGGGCGGCAGGTCATCCAGTTCAAAGGGGCCATAGCCGGTGCGGATCAGCCGCGCGGTCTTCAGTCCCATCCAGTCCAGCACATTGCGGATTTCGCGGTTCTTGCCCTCGGTCAGCCCCATGCTCAGCCAGGCATATTGCCCCGACCGGCGGTCCAGGTGCGCGTCTATGCTGCGATACCGCACGCCCTCGATCGTGACGCCCTCCGCCAGATCCTCCAGCTGCGGCTGCGACACCTGGCCGAACACGCGCACCCGGTATCGCCTCTGCACGGCGTTTTTCGGCAACTCCATCGCCCGTTTCAGCGCGCCATCATTGGTCAAGAGCAACAGGCCCTCGGTATTGTAATCCAGCCGCCCGATGGTCATCAGCCGCGGCAGGCCCTTCGGCAGATCGTCGAAGATCGTCCGCCGCCCCTTGGGATCATGCGATGTCGACAGCGTGCCCGTCACCTTGTGAAACAGGTACAGCCTCGTCGATTCCTCTTTCGCCA
This sequence comes from uncultured Alphaproteobacteria bacterium, assembly GCA_963710205.1. GTDB lineage: Bacteria > Pseudomonadota > Alphaproteobacteria > Sphingomonadales > Sphingomonadaceae > Pacificimonas. The sequence goes on from CAVPZG010000005.1 coordinate 456,873, forward strand.
GTTCCTGTCCGTCCAGCGTCACGCCAGCCAGCGATTTGAGGTTCAGCGCCGGAGAGGTCAGCACCTTCCCGTTCAGCGCCACGCGCCCGGCCTCGATCATGCGCTCGACTTCACGCCGCGACCCTGCGCCAGCGCGCGCCATCAGTTTTGCGATCCGGTCACCATCTGCCATGCGCGCCGCTTCGCACCATGCACGGGCCGTTGGCAAGGGGGCAGTCGCCCGTTAAAGGCTGCGTCGTTCCCAGGCGGGCCCCCGTGGCGGAATTGGTAGACGCGCTCGAACTCAAAATCGAGTTCCTACGGGATTGCCGGTTCGATTCCGGCCGGGGGTACCAGCGCCTTGAGATCCCCGCTGACGGGGCCTGGCCGTCAGACCCGGTCAATCAAGCCGCCAGCATGTCCAGGAATTGCGCTGCATTGTGCTGCAGTTCCATCATCTTTTCATCGACTTCGGTGGACGAACCGGCAACGCTTGTCATCTGCGCCGTCATGGCTTCCGTGGTGACGCGGATGCTGGCGATCGCGGCCGACATGGCATCGGCGCTCAGCGCGGTTTCATCGACGGAGCCCGTGATCATGGTGACGGTGACGGACTGGCGATCCATAGCCTCGCGGATGCGGTTGGCTGAGCTGCGCACACCCTCGACGGTTTCCAGGATGGACCGGTTGGCATCGACGGCCTTCCCGGTCGAATCCTGAATGGCGGCAATCTTGCGCGCGATGTCGTCCGTTGCCCGCGCCGTCTGGCTGGCAAGGCTTTTCACTTCGCTGGCAACCACGGCAAAGCCGCGACCGCTTTCGCCCGCCCGTGCCGCTTCGATGGTGGCGTTCAGCGCCAGCAAATTGGTCTGCCCGGCAATGTCGCGGATCAGGCTGACGATGGAATCGATGGCCTTCGCATGTTCCGCCAGCAGATCGGCGGTTTCCATCGCTTCCTTGGCCTGCTCGCTGGCGCGGTCGACAACGCCGGAGGCGCCGTCCACTTCGATGCGGGTTTCCTCGATGGCGTGGATCAGGCCGGTGGACGTCTCGGCGGCTTCGCGCATCGCCGTTGCGGACTGTTCGGCAGCGGCGGCGACCTCGGCGGCCTTCCCCAGCATGCCGCGCGAATCCGCTGCGGCCTGGCTCGACTGGTCCCGTGCGGCGCGGCTCTGGCTCGATGCGATTTCGACGGCGCTGCCGATCTGGCGGCGGAACTGTTCGCTCTGATTCTTGAAGCGGTCGCGGAATTCCGCATCGCGCAGGATCTGAGTGCGCGTCATCATCAGTTCCAGTTCCAGCTGTTCAATCGTGATATTCTGAAAGCTTCGCCATGATCTCCAGTTCGCTCTTGTCAGTTCCGTGGCTTTCAGTAGCAGGTCGTCGCCGACCTGGTTCGCTCTGACGACCGCACGCCACGGCGGCATAGGCGGGTGCTTTGCCTCTGGCTGGATACAGACGTGCCCTGTGCTGCGCATAATTCCATCCAGTTCACGATCGATCGGGCGAATTGAATTTCTTCCGGATATAATCCTGGTGCGCGAATTCCGGCAGATCACCGCTTCAAGTTCAGTCCCCGGAATGGACAAGGCCTCAGACGACAGAAAGGCATCCCAGAAGCTTCGGCGAGCCGATCGAAATCATCTTCAGCAGACGACCGATTTCCAGGAATGACTTCGGACGTCTGCGTGCGTAACGCCATAAGCCTTCAGGCGCTGCTCGACGCTAATTGATTCGGTTCCTGCGGACATCTCGGCCCCACTCCTAATGATGACGGTTATGTCGTTACGCGGGGCGGGTTAATGCGAGCATAACTATGACCGCATTTTCTTCGGCACATCTGATCTCCGGCCTGCAGGCCAAATTGTCGGCAGCGACGGGGCGGGATATTCGGGTCCAGTCCGTCCGCGCCCTCTCCGGCGGCGCCGCGTCCATCAGCTATGCGGTCGCGGCGACGCGGGCGGGGCGGGATTGGCCGCTCGTCCTGCAATGCTCGCCCGCTGCGGGCGCTGAGGGCGACTCCTCCCGCACCATGACCCGCGCCGTTCAGGCCGCCCTTCAGCAGAAGGTTGCGGCGGGCGGCGTCACCGTGCCGCCCATCGTCGCGGTGCTGTCGCCAGAGGATGGGCTCGGCGACGGGTTCATAATGGAGTTTGTCGCCGGCGAAACGCTTGCCCCGCGCTATCTCAGAAAGCCGGAATTCGCCGGGGCCAGAAGCGCGCTGGTCCGCGACACCGCCACCGCGCTGGCGCAGCTTCACCAGATACCGACGTCCCATTTCGACGGCCTCGACCTCCCGACCCTGGACGGCCCCGCGCAGCTCGCCGCGCTCCTTGACCTGTATGACAGTCTGGGCGGCGACGTCCCCGTCTTCGAAATGGCGTTCAGCGCCCTCAGGGGCCGTCTCAGGCCCTGCGCCGAACCCGTTCTTGTGCATGGGGATTTCCGGTCCGGCAATTTCATCGTTGGGGAACAGGGCCTGACTTCGGTGCTGGATTGGGAGCTCGCGCATTTCGGCGATCCGCTCCTTGATATCGGCTGGCTTTCGACGAACACCTGGCGTTTCGGCAACTGGGAGCAGCCCGTTGGCGGCTTCGGCCAGCGCGAGGATTTCTATGCGGCCTATCAGGCGGCGGGCGGGGCAAGGGTGGACCGCGAGGCCGTCCTCGCCTTTGAAATGCTCGGCTCCCTTCGCTGGGGTGTCATGTGCCTGCAGATGTCCGCAAAGGGGGACAGCGCGGGCGACATCAGCGTAGAGCGCGCCGCCATCGGCCGCCGCGTGTCCGAAACCGAGGCCGACCTTCTCCACATCATGCGGCACGGGAGCGTCTGAATGCCTACCAGCATCGCCGATCTGGCGGAGGCCGTCTCCGGTTTTCTGGACGAGATTTCGGACGCGCTCGACGGCCGCCGCGCCTTCCATGCGAAGGTCGCGCGGAACGCCCTCGCCATCATCGCGCGGGAGGATCGGGCCCGCCCGCTGGAGGCGGAGCTCGCCTGGTATGAGGACCGGACAGGCGAGGAGGGACAGGCGGCGCGCGCGGCCTTCTGCCGGATGATCCGGCAGGGAAGGATTGCGAGCGACGATCCCGACCTGCTGGCGAAAATGGCCGAATTCGTCACGGCCCGTCTCGCCGTCGACAATCCCAAATTCTCAACCCTCGCGCGCCTGCGAAAGGACACGCCATGACGTCAATAGACCCCACCGCCGACCAGGTCCGCGCCCTCCGCGACGCTCCCGACACCGGCCCCATCGTCATGGTCAACATGCTGAAATTCCGCGACCGCGCTGAATATCCCGATGACTTCGAGGGCGACGCCGACGTCTCCGGCGCGGAAGCCTATGCCCGCTATCAGCATGTCTTCACCGTAGCGGTCGCCAAAACCTCAAGGGCCGAAGTCCTCTATTCCGGCCCGGTGAAACAGGTTTTCATTGGAGAGGAGGGTACCGACGCCACCGACTGGGACAAGATGCTCATCGTCCGCTACCCCGATAAATCCGACTTCCTCGCCATGATGGCCAACGAGCAGTATCGCACCGAAGGGCTGGTGCATCGTTACGCGGGACTGGAGCGGACGGTGCTGCTGCGATGTGGGGGATGAGGGAGACGCCTTAGCAGACTTGGCGACATCATCGCCGCCCCCGCACAACATCCGTCATTCCAGCGAAAGCGTGAATCCAGTGACAGGACAGCTCTTTCGACTTTGATCATTATTTTGCTAAAGCGACAGTCTGGCTTAGGGCTATAGCTAAGTACCAATATGGTTTTGACCCGAATCGGACACCTAGGCTCTCCGCACAGCTCATTCGGGCGTTAATATGAAGGTCGTAAGTGACTTAAGCTGGTTCTTGTCTATTGCAAGGCTCTTGCAAGCTTTTGACAAGGTGACTTGTCAGTTGCGACGAAAGCAATACATCTGGCGCTTTTCCGCTGTTCGAATATGCCAGGCATCCTCGACTGCATTTTGCGCCGAGTTGCTGCTTGAGGAGCGATTGGATGTTCGTGAAACAACGTGTCTATCCGAAAGTTGGAGCCGCCTTCGCTGCTGTATTGCGGCAGAGAGGCAAATTCATCCGGTGTGGCGCCGAAGATTGGTCAACGACCGCAACCGATCAATCGCATCGATTTCAAGGTCTTGAAATATCGAGAAATCGATAGTAACCGTAACCGACGAAAGCGTCCGGAAGCGCTTAGTCGGAATTATTTCATCTTTCAGTGTCGCGCAGATCGGATGCACGCTACGTAGCTGTTTTGCGAGCTGAATTGGAGCTAGTCCCGATCATACACCTAGCTTGTAGATGGCGACGTTGAGCGTCGGTTTCATGGTCCGGCATCCTCGGGACGCTGGCGAGACCGCGATCGGCCCACGGCCAAACTTGTCACCGCACTATCGCCTTCAGAGTGACAGCGGCATCTAGCACTGTAGTGTCAACTAACACCGCTGCAGCGGCTTGTAATCCGCAGTCAGTTTCGAACACGCTTTTCGATGGCGTGCACCAACGCCAGTCGGCGATCGTGGCATAAACCGACGCCGAGAGTTTTTCCGGATGACGTCGCATCCAGTTCCGATGCAAAGGCGCATCGTTGCTCTAGAGATGCTATAGACACTTTTTCGGAAATAGCGAAGAATTCGATTCTGCGAAGGTGCAGTACCAGGACCTATTCTAGCATCACTCTTCTGACTTATGTCAATATGAGCTTGAACGCAGAATAAGTTACGACCAAGCCGAAGTTTCAAAAGCGGACAGTGCGCAAAACCACCCCAATTCAGACATTCCTAAACCCACCGCATACTCACATTCCCCTTGCATAATAGGAAATTTCCTGTCTCTTATCCCGGCCTTTCCGATTTCGAACCGAAGGGCAAAATCCAGTGACCGATCACACCGACACCAACCCGACTTCCAACGCCAGAATCTCCCTCAACGACGATTCCCGCGAATGGACGCAGCGCACTGGCTTTTGCCCTCTTCCGCGCGACCATCCGCGCCGCTGGACGCCGGAGCGGCAGCGGCTGTTCATTGAAACGCTGTCGATCACGGGCTGCGTCAAGACCGCCGCCGACACGGCCGGGATGAGCCGGGAAAGCGCCTACCATCTTCGCCGCCGCACGGACGCGCGCGCCTTTGCCGAGGCGTGGGAGGATGCCATTCAGGCTGCCACGCAGATCCTCACTGATATTGCCTTCGATCGGGCCATCAATGGCTCCATCGAGCGGACATACAACGCGGACGGCGAGCTGGTGTCCGAACGCCACCGGACCAACGACCGCCTGCTGCAATTCCTGCTGCAGCACCACCGCTCGTCCCGCTATGGCCGCCTGCAGGGCGTCCAGCCCGTCAACGCGCAGGCTTTGGAGGACGAGCCCGTCCGCGTCCTTCCCGCCCGCAACAACGCCATCCGCCGCACGGCGGAGCGGGCAGGGGCCGCGCGTGCCGTCGGAGACGCCGCACCCTCTCCGGCGGATGCCAACCGTGCCTCCCGCCGCGCGGCAGAGGTCGAATCGCGGCAGGTCCGCCGCCGTCGGGAGCGACAGAAAACGTGCGGGAGGGTGTGAAGCCGTGTGAAGTGCGCGTGACGCTGCGCCGCTGCCTGCGCTCTCTTTGACGGTTGCGAAGGCCGCGCCCCTTGGTAAAGACGCGGCAGACCGAATTTCAGGGGAATTGCCCATGGCCACCCGGCCTCAAGTCACTGGCGCGCAAAGCCGCCCGCTCAGTCCGCATCTGTCCATCTGGCGCTGGCGCGTCCATACCGTCACGTCGATCATGCACCGCATCACCGGCGACGGCCTCGCCATCGTCGGCGGCATCCTGTTCACCTGGTGGCTGGTCAGCGCCGCCATGGGGGCGGAGGCCTATGGGGCCTTCCTCAAGGTGGCGACCGGCCCCGTTGGCATCATCGTCGGCATCGGCATGACCTGGGGCCTTTTCCAGCATGCCGCGTCCGGTATCCGCCATCTCGCGATGGATACGGGTGCGGGCTACGGCCTTGAAATTTCGAAGACAACGGCGACGATGACCTATGCGGTCTCGATCCTCGCCACTGCCGCCCTCTGGGCGTTCATCTTGCTGCGTTAGGACCGGATATGGCTGTTGAAAGAGGCACTGCGCTTGGCAAGGTTCGCGGGCTTGGCTCCGCCAAGGAGGGCGTCCACCACTGGTGGCTGCAGCGGCTGACCGCCGTTGGCAATTTGCTCCTCCTGACCTGGTTCGTCGCCTCGCTGGTGACGCTCCCCAATCTCGCGCATTTCACCATGGTCGAATGGATCGCGCAGCCGCTGGTCGCCGTGCCGCTGATGCTCCTCGTCGTCAGCATGTTCTGGCATCTGCGCCTCGGCCTGCAGGTCCTTATCGAGGATTATGTCGATGGCGGTGCGCGTTTGGCCGCATTGCTGCTCCTTAACGGCTTTGCCATTGCGGGCGGCGCACTTTCGCTTTTCTCCATTTTGACCATCGCGTTCTCCGCGTAGGAAATTCCCGACATGACCGAAGCCTATCCCGTAATTGACCACACTTATGACGCCGTCGTCGTCGGCGCTGGCGGCTCCGGCCTGCGCGCCGCCATGGGCATCGCCGAAACGGGGCTGAAGACCGCCTGCATCACAAAGGTGTTCCCCACCCGCTCGCACACCGTCGCCGCACAGGGCGGCATCGCCGCTTCGCTCGGCAATATGGGCGACGACCACTGGACCTGGCACATGTACGACACCGTCAAGGGGTCGGACTGGCTGGGCGATCAGGACGCCATCGAATATCTCTGCCGGGAGGCGCCCGCCGCCGTTTACGAGCTTGAACATTACGGCGTTCCCTTCAGCCGTACCGAGGAGGGCAAGATCTACCAGCGCGCCTTTGGCGGCATGACGCAGAATATGGGCGAGGGGCCGGCCGCGCAGCGCACCTGTGCCGCCGCCGACCGGACCGGCCATGCCATGCTGCACGCGCTCTACCAGCAGAGCCTGCGCTACGACACGGACTTCTTCATCGAATATTTCGCGCTCGACCTCATCATGGATGCGGAGGGTGTCTGCCGCGGCGTCATCGCCATGGAAATGGAAACCGGGCAGATCCACCGCTTCCGCGCGCACCAGACCGTGCTTGCGACGGGCGGCTACGGCCGCGCCTATTTCAGCGCCACCTCCGCGCACACCTGCACCGGCGACGGCGGCGGCATGGTCATGCGCGCCGGCCTTCCCATGCAGGACATGGAATTCGTCCAGTTCCACCCCACCGGCGTTTACGGCGCGGGCGTGCTCATCACGGAGGGCGCGCGCGGCGAGGGCGGCTATCTGACCAATTCGGAAGGCGAGCGGTTCATGGAACGCTACGCCCCGTCCGCAAAGGATCTCGCCAGCCGCGACGTCGTTTCCCGCTCAATGGCGATGGAAATGCGCGAGGGGCGCGGCGTCGGGGCGGAGGGCGATCACATCTTCCTGCATCTCGACCATATCGCACCTGAGACGCTGGCTGAACGTCTGCCCGGAATATCCGAAACCGCAAAGATTTTTGCGGGTGTCGATGTCAACAAGGCACCGATTCCGGTCACGCCGACCGTCCACTACAACATGGGCGGAATCCCCACCAATTATCACGGCGAAGTCGTCACGAAGCGCGACGGCGACCCCGACGCGGTCGTCCCCGGCCTGTTCGCTGTCGGCGAAGCGGGCTGCGTCTCCGTCCACGGCGCGAACCGCCTCGGCTCCAACAGCCTCATCGACCTGGTCGTCTTTGGACGCGGCGCCGCCCACCGCATTCACGAGATCACGAAGCCCGGCACCAGCCACGGCAACATCGACAAGTCCGCCGACGACAAGGCGCTCACCCGTCTCGACGGCTTCCGCAATGCGAAGGGCGGTTCGCCCACGGCCGAAATCCGCCTTGCCATGCAGAAGACCATGCAGTCGAACGCCGCCGTCTTCCGCACCACGGAAATCCTCGAGGAGGGCAAGCAGAAGATCAACGCCGTCTACCAGCGCATGGCGGACATCGCGATCACCGACCGCAGCCTCATCTGGAACACCGACCTTATCGAGACGCTGGAACTCGACAACATGATCGGCCAGGCCGTCCTGACGCTCGGCATGGCGGCGAACCGCACGGAATCACGCGGCGCGCACATGCAGGAGGATTATCCGGACCGCAATGATGACGAATGGATGGTGCACAGCCTGGGCTGGTTCCGCGACGGCCAGACCGAACTCGATACCCGCCCCGTCCACAGCTACACGCTCAGCGACGCCATCGACTATATCAAGCCGAAAAAGCGCGTTTACTGATCAGTCTTCGCTGTCCTCGTTCTCGTCCTCGTCCGGCATCTGGACGGGAACCTGGCAGCCCTTTTCGACGGCGCGGCCCTTCAGATAGGACCGCCGCGCCACGCCGATCAGGGTGGCGGCGCGGAATTCTCGTTCGTTTTCCGCGCTGCCGGTGATCTCGCGCACGACGCCGCGGAACGGCAGCAGCAGCCCCGCGCCCATCTTGCCCGCCAGCCGCAGCGCGCCGTTCGCGCGTTTCTCGGCACGGCTGGGATCCTCGACATCGACGTCAAAATCCGGTCCAAGTGCCTTGTTCAGTTCAATGATTTCGACACTCAGGCGGGCGCAGCTTGGATTCGCCTCAATCTCATAGGGGTCGTCCAGGATGCGCGCGACCTGCGGCTGGATCTTGGGCTTGATCAGGCCGACATCGTTGAGCGGCTGCATCGCCGCATCCCGCACGGTCTGTCCGGTCGATCCATCCCGCGCCGACCGGTTTATGGCGCAGCCCTGAACCAGCAAAGCTGCGGAAACGGCGGCGATAATGGCATATGTTTTCATGCCGCTATTCTAGTACGGCGGAAAGGAAAGTCGATGGATCCTTTCGCCTTGTCGTAACTTGGGCTTTCCCATCCTTCCTTCGCGCATTAGCTCCCGCAGCATGTCACGACCCCGTTCCACCGTCAGCGCGCTGCTGCTGGCCGGCTCCCGCCCAAAGGCGGACGAGCGCGGCCTTGGCCGGGGTGACCTGCCAAAGGCGCTTCTCGAGGTGGATGGCGAACCGATGATCGCCCGCGTCGCCCGCAACCTTCTGGCAAGCGAGCGTGTCGGCGACATCCGCATCGTCGCTCAGGATGCCGCGGCCCTCATCGCCCGTGCCGGAATAGACACGGCGCGCGTCCTGCCCGGCACTGGCGGCGCTTCGGCCAGTCTTGCTGTCAACGATGCTCTCGGCAAGGACTGGCCCTATCTCGTCGTCACTGCGGACCATGCCCTCCTGACGCCCGCCATCATCGAGGAATTTGCCGGACGTGCCCTGCAGAGCGGCGCCGACCTCTGTGTAGGCGTCGTGTCCCGGGATGTGCTGCAGGCGCGGTTTCCGCACTCCCGGCGGACCTGGCTGAAATTTCGGGGCGGGGCCTATACCGGCGCGAATCTGTTCTTTCTCGCCAATGACCGGGTTCGCGGCGCTCTGGAGATATGGAAGACGGTCGAGCAGCAGCGCAAGAAGGGCAGGGCGATTGTGGGCGCCTTTGGCCCGCTGCTGCTGGCAGGCGCGGGCCTTCGCCTGCTGACGCTCGATCAGGCGATTGCCGCGGCGGGCCGAAAGGTCGGCTGCACGGCGGCGGCCATTTCGCTCAGCGAGGCCGAGGCTGCCATCGACGTCGATACACAGGAGGACCTCATTCTGGTTGAACGGATATTGCGAATGCGTAGGGAACCATAGTCATGACCAGCAGAGCCATCATCCTGAGCGCGGGACAGGGCAGCCGCCTGTTGCCGCTGACCGAAGACCGCCCGAAATGCCTTATCGACTTCAACGGGCGCACGCTGCTTGGCTGGCAGCTCGATGTGCTTATCGCCAATGGCGTGACGAACATTCACATTGTGACAGGTTTCCGCGCCGACATGATCGATGCTGAACTCGCGGGCCGCAGCGATCCTGACGGCATCGAGATCGGGACGGTTTTCAACCCCTTTTACAATGTCGCCGACAATCTGGGTTCGGTCTGGCTGGCACGTCATTTGATGGACCGCGATTTCCTGATTTTGAATGGAGACACGCTCGTCTCCAAGGCGCTGGTGGCCGACGTCCTCGCCGCGCCGACCGCGCCGATCCGCGTCACCGTCGATGTAAAGGACGGTTATGACAGCGACGACATGCGCGTGGAACTGGACGGCGACCGGCTGCTCGATATCGGCAAACGCCTGCCCGTTGCGCGCAGCCATGCGGAATCCATCGGCCTGCTGCATTTTCGCGGGCAGGGCCCGGCGCTGTTCAGGGCGCAGGTCGAGGAGATGATGTCGACCGACGAAGGTCTCAGGAACTGGTATCTGCGCGCGATCCACTATCTTGCGAGGGACGATGCCAATCCGGTCATGGTGACACGGATCGTCGGTCATGAGTGGGGCGAGGTCGATTTCCCGCGCGATGTGGATACCGGCCGCGCCCTGACGGAAAGCTGGAAGCTCTAGGGTCGAGATTCTATCGCGGCCAGACCGCCTTCAGATCAGTCACGAGCGTCTTTGTCATTGCGTCCGTCAATTTGATGGCCTCACCCAGCGCGGGAAGCGCGGGCCATCCCGCATCCCTGTAATCAGTGCCGTCATGCGCGCGCACGCCCTCATAGCGCGGAACGACATGATAATGCACATGAGGGTCGACCATCATCAGCATGAGATAATTCAGCTTTTCAAATTCCACGAAGCGCGTCAGCGCCGCATCGATATCCGCGCTAATGCGCGACAGATCCGCAAATGCCTCCTCCGGCAAATCGGCCAGCGCCGTCGCATCACTCCTGGCCGCCAGGACCAGACTGCCCAACGTCGGCTGGGCAGGCCTAAGGAGGACAAGCCAGTGCCGGTATTCGCGGACCAGCGTTGCTGGATATCCGAATTTTCTGATGGTCTCATTCATGTGGTTTTCGCCCCGTCACCGACAAGCCAGCTCGTCAGCATCTCGCCGCTTCGCGTGCGGGAAACCGCCTGACAGAGCCGGATGAAATGCACCACCAGCGATATTCCCGTCCAGATGGTTATCCCCCACAGGCCCAGGTCCGGACGACCGAACAGCAGGCTGACGAACAGGATGACCATGTTCGGATTGCGCCGCGCCGTGATCAGCCGGAACCGCGTATCGAACCGCTCCCAGACGTGAATGTGCATCTTGGCGGCATGAATGAACCAGCCCTCGATCAGCCGCTGCAGCACATAGCCCGCGACCAGCGCCGCGATCAGGCCCCAGAACAGGGCAGGGGCCATGACAAAGCCCGCTGCGCCCAGCCCCGCGCCCCAGGCCCACCACCAGAAGGGCGGGTGTACCAGATCGATACCGTGATCGAAGATGTTGCCCCACCAGCTCGACGTGATCGTGCAGCGCGCCAGCTTCCCGTCGACGGTATCCAGCACCATGAAGACGAGTGCGGTGGCCATCCCGGTCCAGTACCATCCCGCCATCCACAGAAAGAATGTGGCGACGCAAAGGACCGCGCCGATCGCCGTCACCATATTCGGTGTCATGCCGATGCGCGCGGCGAACCGGGTAAGAACCAGCGCCCATTCCGGCCACAGATACTTGGTCAGGATGTCTGTAACGCCCTTATAGGCCGCGAAATAGCTGGCCCGCTCCAGCGTGCGGACCTTGTCCGGCGTCAGGCGGTCGACAAATGGCCGCTCCTGCTTGCGAAGTTCATGGTTATAGATGCTCAGGCCGTCCTCATAGGCAAGCCGGCGCTCCGGCGCGCCGCGATGAGCGATAACCACATCACCGCCCAGCGTCAGCGCCGCGCCGGGCCGGGCCGCGATATAGGCATACCATTGGGGGTCGAACGCAAAGCGGCGGTCGATTTCCATATGATGACCGGCGGGCAGCGGTCCGTTGGCGCTCGCATGTTTCGCCGCGATACGCCTGGCCCGCTCTTCCGCGCTCAGGCCCCACAGTTTCACGCTGTTGTCGCCTGTAAATTCTAGGCTGTCGGTAATCATATCGAACCTGTCATCGTCATGCTTTCGGCGTTCCTATCGCTGCGCGGCGGTGTAGCCAAGCGCAGCCCGTATCGGCTAACGCCCCCGCAACATGAGCGCCGATCAGGATAACACACAAAGAAGCGGCAGCATGGGTGCGCTTGCGAGCAATTTTGCCTGGCTGCTGGGCGGTCGCGGCGTCGCAGCCCTGTTCAGCCTGATCTATCTTGCGATTCTGACCCGAACCCTTGGTACGGAGGGCTTCGGGCAATTTTCCCTTGTCATCGGCACGGCGCAGGCCGTGACGGCTTTCGTCGGCTTCCAGACCTGGCAGATTGTCGTCCGGCACGGCATGGAGCGCCTTCGTGCGGGCCGGGAGGGGGCGCTGGTTGGCCTCCTCAAATATTGTATCGTCCTCGATATCGCTGGCGCGCTTGTCGGTGTCGTCCTCGCCCTGATCGTGATCTTCAGCCTTGCCCCGGTTTTCGGCTGGTCCGACGAGCTGACACGCTACGCCCTGATTTTCTCCGCGGCATCCCTGATTTCCGTCCGTTCGACCCCGGCGGGCATATTGCGGCTTTACGACCGCTTCGCGCTGGCTGCGAATGTCGAGGCGGCGCTGACGGGAGCGCGACTGGTCGCGGCGACGATCGTCTGGCTGACCAGTCCGGGCATTGCCGCCTTCATATTCGCATGGGCGGCATCGGAACTCTTTGCCGCTGCCCTGTCCTGGTCGCTGGCATGGCGAACGTCCCGGCATCTGAACTGGCGTGCCAGAAAGGCGCAGCCGCTGGAGACGCTCAGGGAAACGCCCGGCCTGGCCCGCTTCACCGTGGCGACGAACATGGCCCAGACGGTCGGGCTTGCCGGCAGGCAGGTGCCTGTTCTTCTGACGGGGCTGTTTGTCGGGCCGGCTGCGGCGGGCGGGTTCCAGATCGCCCTGCAGCTTGGCCACGCGCTCACCAAGGTGGGATCGCTCGCGGTCCAGACCCTGCTTCCCGAAATGATGCGGTCAAAGACCTTCTCGGCGGCGGGCGACGGGTTTGCGAAACTGGTGAAAGGGTCGCTGAAGGTCGGCGCGGTTGCGGGACTCACCGTCCTCCTGATCGTCATTCTGCTTGGCAAGGCTGCGCTTGGCGCGATTGCCGGGCCCGATTTTGTCAGCGCCTATCCCCTGCTCGTCATCATCGCCCTCGCGTCGGCCATCAATCTGGCCGCCGTGCCGCTCGAGCCTGCGCTTTACGCGGGCGGCGGGGAAAATGCGGCACTGAAGGTGCGCGTCGTCACGACGATCCTGTCCGTCGCGGCCATGCTGATCCTGGGCGCGCAAAGCGGCGCGACAGGGATTGCGCTGGCCGTCCTCGGCGCGGCCATTCTGGGAACGCTTTTCATGGCGGTCTCGCTGAAAACCAACCTGCGGGCGAACCTCTGACCGCCATTTCAGCGCAGCGGCGACAAAAGGGCGCGTGACGGCGCGCGTGCAAGGCGCTATCGCCGCATCAGACACGTAATCAGAGGGTTTCCGATGGCTGAATTCGCACTTCCCGCCAACAGTCGTATCACTGGCAAGGCGCGCAAATATGCGGCGCCCGCCGATGCGAAACGCGTGAAGACTTTCAAAATCTACCGCTGGTCGCCGGATGATGACGAAAATCCGCGTTACGACAGCTATGACGTCGACATGGACAGTTGCGGTCCGATGGTTCTCGATGCGCTCATCAAGATCAAGAACGAGATCGACCCGACGCTGACCTTTCGCCGGTCCTGCCGCGAAGGGATTTGCGGTTCCTGCTCGATGAACATCGATGGCACCAATACGCTGGCCTGCACGCAGCCGATCGACGAGCTGAAGGGCGATGTGCAGATCACGCCGCTGCCGCATATGGAAGTTGTCAAGGACCTGGTGCCCGACTTCAAGCATTTCTACGCGCAATATGCGTCCATCGAACCCTGGCTGAAGACGAAGACTCCAGCGCCTGCGGGCAAGGAGCGCATTCAGTCGCCTGAACAGCGGGAAGAACTCGACGGCCTCTACGAATGTATCCTCTGTGCCTGCTGCTCGACAGCCTGTCCGTCCTACTGGTGGAATCAGGACAAGTTCCTGGGCCCGGCAATCCTGCTGCAGGCCTATCGCTGGCTGGCCGACAGCCGCGATGAGATGACGGGGGAGCGGCTGGACGACCTTGAGGATCCGTTCCGTCTGTACCGCTGCCACACGATCATGAATTGTTCTAACGTCTGTCCGAAGGGGCTGAACCCGGCCAAGGCCATCGCCGAGACCAAGAAGATGATGCTCGAGCGGCAGATCTGACGCGTCGATCCCCCCGTCTCTATCAACCGTTTGTAAAGGACATTGGCACTAACCAGGTGACATGACCGGATATGGGCCAACGCCGTCCGGCATGAACGGAGTCTTGTCGATGAAATTTGCTGCCGGGTTGGTTGCTGCCCTTGCCATTGCCACGTTGAGCGTTCCTGCCGTCGCGCAGGATTGGGTCAATGATGTCAGCCGGCAGATTGCCGCGACGCAGACCTATCCGCGCAGTGCCTTGATCCGCGAGGATCAAGGGACGGTGCGCATCCGCGTCCACATCGCCGGCGACGGGAGCATCGGCAATGTGGAGATCATCAAGGAAAGCGGCTCGAAAATTCTCGACCGTGAAGCGCTTAGAATGCCGACAAAGGTCGGCCGCGTCGCACCGCCGCCTGGCGGTCGCAAAAAGACCATCGACATCCCGGTGACGTTCAAACTGTCCTGATGTGCGTACGGCGTTCGGATTCCAGCTGTTGGTGATCTGAAAACCGGCCGGCAAGGCCATGCCTGACCTTACCCGCCGCCATTCGATCAATTTTGTCCGCTTAGTGGGTGGAAAACGGACGCTTTGGGATGGCCGAGGAGCATGTCGGCGATTTCACCGACATCTCCGCGAAGTCTGGCGCTCCAATTGACGGTGACTTGTCCATATGGCGATACGACCGACATCCAGTGCATAGGCGCACCAACACCTATCTTACCTGTGGTTTCGACTTCGCCACGATACAAACCATCTGACTGAATTAATCGATTGAGAGCTTGGCTTTCAGAAGGCGACATATCTCTTTCTCTGAAATAAAGAAGTTCTCGTTCCATCTGGAGCAGCCCACCCGGACTGGTCTCACTTGCTTGGCTCCAGCGCCAGTGTCCAGCATCGTCACGCCAAGCTATCGTGCTCGCCTCATTGTAAGTGTGATGGACCGAAACGCTGCTGATATAAATTATCGTCGAACTTTCCGGCGTTGAAATTCTGTTGCGTTCTCGTAATTCTAACGACCTCGAAATCTCGGGACTTCTAGCGAAGCTGCCTGTTCCGAGAGTATTTGGTTTTTCGATCGTACAGCCCGCCGCCACAAAGATGCAGGCGAGAATCAAGAGATAGCGCATGATTTTTGGTTAGATGGAAACCAAAACGTCAGCAATGGGGTCGAAAGCTGACATGTGAGTTTTGCGCAGCTCAGTTATGTTCTGTCATGAGCGAACCGGATTGCTCGAAATCATGCCAGACATTCCTACGCGGCGCGCACCCGCGCCAGAAAATCATCGACTTCGCGCTGCAGGATTTCCGCCTGTCCGGACAGGTCGGCGGCGGCGGACAGGGATTGCCGGGCCTGATTGCCGGTTTCCTCGATACCGTCCCGCACGCGCTCGATATTGCGCGCGACCATTTCGCTCCCGCTGGCGGCCTGCTGGGTGTTGCTGGCGATCTCGCTGGTCGTGGCGGATTGTTCTTCTACCGCCGAAGCGACCGTGGCGGCGATGCTGTCGATATCGGCGATGGTCCGGCTGATCTCCTCGATCGCGCGCACGGCTTCCCGCGACACATGCTGGATCCCGCCAATGCGCTCGCCGATCTGCGTCGTCGCCTTGCTGGTCTGGCTGGCAAGCGCCTTGATCTCGCCTGCGACGACCGCGAAGCCGCGGCCGGCATCGCCCGCGCGCGCCGCTTCGATGGTCGCATTCAGGGCGAGCAGGTTGGTCTGTTCGGCAATGTCGTTGATCAGATCGACGATTTCACCAATCTGGCTGGCATCCTCGGCCAGCCCGGCGACAATCGAGTCGGTTTCCAGCGCATGTCTCGCTGCGCCCTGTGACTTTGACGATGAATCAATAACTTGCGTTGAGACCTCTGCGAGCGAGCGGGCCATTTCCTCGGATGCGTTGGCCACGGCCAGCGCATTCTGGCTCGACTGGTGCGCCGCCGTTGCGACATCCGCCGTCACCAGCGCATTTTCACTGGCCGCGCCTGCGACCTGGCGCGCGCCCACTTCGATCTGCCGGGCTGCGGCGCTTACGGCCGCGGCGACGCTGCGCACACTGGTTTCAAAACTGTCGGCGAGTTCCGTCAGCGCCGCGCGTTTCAACGCTTCCGCCTGCTCGCGTTCCATCAGTCGTTCTTCCTGCCGGCGCGCCTCGACTTCCGCCGCACGCAGTTTCGCGGCGTCGGCGGCGCTACGCTGATGCACGATTTCATGCGCGTTTCTCTGGAAGACGACGACCGATCGGGTCATTTCGCCGATTTCGTCCTTCTGATCCGACTTTGGAATTTCAATGTCGGTTTCGCCATTGGCAAGACGCCGCATGAGCTCGGAAATCTTCATGATCGGCTCGGCGATCATCTGCTTGCTGATCATCCAGCCCAGGATGACGACGGCAGTGCCTACCAGGAACAGCGGGACGAGCAGGATCAGCATGGTCGTGAAGATGATCTTCGCCCTGTCGATGGCGGCATCCGACTGCGCGGTGATTTCGCCGCGAATGACTTTTGCGTTCCGATCGAAGGCCGGGCCGACCTGGTTCAGCAGCGTGTCCACGCTCGTGTCGCGGACACGCGTCATCTTGACGATCTGGTCAAATGCCTGATCGTAAGAGACGACATCCTCGATCACGCTGTCCGCATCGGCGATAAGCTCCGCCGACGACATCATTTCAAACAGGTCGTTCATGGCGCCTTCCAGGTCGAGAAGACCCTGTTTGGCGGTGTCGATCAGCCCGTCATCGCCGCTCGACCGGTAGGCGTTCACATAAATCCGGGCGATCGAATAGTGATTGAGCGCGGCGGCGGCGCGGTGCGAGGCCGCATAGGCGCCATTTGCGTAGGTCTTGTCGACGATCGTCAGCAGACGCTCGCCAATGGCGGGCCCGCCCTGATCGATGGTTTTCGCGGCCTTGCCGGAAATGATGTCCTGCGCCTGGACAACCTGTTCAAAGGCGCGTTTCTGCGCGTTCAGCTGACTGCCAAGAAGCGTGACCTCATCTTCGACACCGGCAATGCTGGCGGCGTCGCCGATATCATCGATGGCCGATTTCGCGCTTGCGATCTCCGACGCCACCTTGCTCTCCAGGGCGGCGCTGGGGGAAATGACATAGTCCTTGATGCTGCTTTGGGCCTGACGCACGGCATTTTCCGCCGCGCTGACCTGCTGGCCGCTCTGCATCAGCTCGCGCGCGGAAAGGGCCGCGCTCGCCGTCAGGGCCAGACCGCCGGTGATGATGACCGCCGTCAGGATGCCGATGACGCCCAGCGCGCCAAAAGCGACAATCGTCTTTTTGGAAATCCGCCAATTTCCGGTCACTGCCCCACTTCGTGTGATCCAGCTCTGGAAAACGTCCCTGATCATGTTCATTCGTACCGGCCCCGTGCGATAGAAGGGCGAAAAAAAAGCGCCCTCCTTCCGGATTAGCCGGACGGTGTTTCGGCATAGTTAAGACGGCCGGGAAAATGGCAGGAATGATGGATTTTCGGAAAAATGGCTCCCCGGGTCTGATTCGAACAGACGACCGATCGATTAACAGTCGATTGCTCTACCGCTGAGCTACCGGGGAACACTGAAGGCGCGGCTATAACAATGCCTGCCTATGCTGCCAAGCGTGGATTTCAGGTTAAGAACTGTTCCATCACGATACGGTCATCCAGCGCATATTCCGGATCGAACATCAGTTTCAGCTGAACCTGGCGGTCGGATGCGATGGTGACCAACTCCACGTCGCGGACTTCGCGCTGGTCGGCGACCGCGCTGACCGGACGCTTCCCGGCCTCCAGCATGCGAAATTCGATGGATGCGCTGTCCGGGATCAGCGCGCCGCGCCAGCGCCGCGGTCTGAAGGGGCTGATCGGTGTCAGGGCAAGAAGGTCGCTCGACAGCGGCAGGATCGGTCCCTGGGCGGACAGATTATAGGCCGTCGACCCTGCGGGCGTCGCGACGAGGACGCCGTCACACGTCAGTTCCGCCATGCGCACGCGGCCGTCGATGGTGATTTCGATCTTCGCCGTCTGCCGCGTCTCCCTCAGCAGGGAGACCTCGTTGATTGCCGGCGACACAATTCGTTCCCCCGATATCGTTCGCGCGTCCATCTTCAGCGGATGGAGGCTGAATGTCTTCGCCTTTTTAAGGCGTTCGCCCATTCCGTGCGGCTGGAACTCGTTCATCAGAAAACCGACCGTGCCCCGGTTCATGCCAAAGACCGGCAATATGCGCCCGCGGTCCAGCATCCCGTGCAGGGTCTGCAGCAAAAAGCCGTCCCCTCCCAGGGCAACGACGACCTCGGCCTCTTCCAGTGGCACCCAGTCCATGCCTGCGCTCAGGGCGTGCGCCGCATCCCGTGCTGTCTGTGTCGGTGAAACGGCGAGGGCGGCCTTGATCGCGCTCATCCGCCGGTCACGCTCATGTGCCGCGGCGTTGCGACCGACCGTTCCCCACGGGCGATGATGAAGTCATGGCCCTTCGGCTTGCGGGCAATCGCTTCCTCCAGGGCGGCATCGAGCGCCTGGTCGCCGTCCGCCGCGCGCACGACCGCACGCAGGTCGGCCCGGTCCTCCTGCCCCAGACACATGTAAAGCTGTCCTGTGGCGGTCAGGCGAACGCGATTGCAGCCCTCGCAGAAATTATGCGTGAGCGGCGTGATGAAACCCAGACGGCCGCCTGTTTCCTCAACCTGAAAATATCGCGCCGGTCCCCCGGTCGACATGACGAGCGGTATCAGCGTGTAATTTTCCGCCAGGCGGCTGCGGACAACGGACAGCGGCAGGTAGTCGTCCGCACGGTCGCTGCCGGTATCCCCCATGGGCATGGTCTCGATAAAGGTCAGGTCATGGCCTTCGCCATGCGCCCAGCACATCATCGATTCCAGTTCATCCTCGTTCACACCGCGCAGCGCGACAGCATTGATCTTGATGGAAAGTCCCGCCGCCTGCGCCGCCGCGATACCGTCCCTTACGCGCGCGATGTCGCCCCAGCGCGTGATCTTGCGAAACCGGTCCGCGTCCAGCGTGTCCAGACTGACATTCACGCGCCGCACGCCCGCATTGGCCAGGGCGGCGGCGTGTTTGGCAAGCTGGTTCCCGTTTGTCGTCAGCGTCAGTTCGTCGAGCGCACCGCTGTCCAGATGCCGCGACAGTTTTTCAATCAGCGTGACGATGCCGCGCCGAACCAGGGGTTCGCCGCCAGTCAGTCGCAGCTTTCTCACCCCCCGTTTGACAAAGGCGGATGAAATCCGGTCGATCTCTTCCAGGCTTAGCACGTCGCGCCGCGGCAGAAAGGTCATGTCCTCCGCCATGCAATAGGTGCAGCGCAGGTCGCAGCGATCCGTGACCGAAACGCGCAGGTAGGTGATGTGACGGCCGAATTTATCGACGAGTGGCGCTGTTTCTGACATAATCATGCGCGTAGCTTAGGCGCGGCGGTGCGGCAAGCTCGCGGAAAGACTGGCCAGTACGACCAGTCTTGCGCTAGCGATGCCGATAATGGCTGCGCAGACCATGCACCGCCAATGGGAAATCGTCACATCATGCAATATGCGCCCGTCTTTCTCTCATCTGCTCGTTATGGGCGGGAGACGGCGGCCATGGTCGAGCAGACGGGCAGGACGGTCATCAGCGATGACGGTCAGGACCTCGCGCGTGCCTATCGCAATTCGAAGGCGTTCGTGGCGATCGTCGATGCACGCGGGGCCTTCGATATCGGCCTGGCGCAGATCCGCACCATATCGGAGCTGGTGATCCGCAGGCGCGGCGCCCTCCTCGTGCTCCTTTCGCGCAATGACGGGGAACAGCTACCGCGAATTTACGACGCGGGCGCGACGCACTATCTCGTCAGTCCGTTTCGGCAGGATCAGCTCGCCATCATGCTGAAGTTCATTGAGCGCGGCATCCGGCGCATGCGGTCCAGCGGCACAGAGGCGGCGATGGCGCAGGCGCAGGCGCTGCTGGCACGCTCGGCGACGTGGCGTTGGCAGCTCGGCGACGACGAGGTGGAGCTTTCCCCCGATCTGTCCGAAATGATCGGGCTGCCGCGGCAGTATAACCGCATTCCCGTTTCCGACGCCTTTTCCCGCCTGTCGCCGCGCGAGGCGCTGCGGGCGGGTCACGCGCTCAGACCCCTCGTCCAGAATGGCATGTCAGGGGAGGTCGAGCATCAGATGCTGCTCGACGGCCTGCCGCACCGGATCGTGCACCATGTTCACCCGGTCCTCAATGAGAACAGCGTTGTTACCGGCCTTTCCGCGACGGTGGAGGATGTCGATGCCGCGGCCAACCAGCACCGTTTGTCGGTCCATTATGATTCGCTGACCGGACTGGCGAGCCTGACCAATATCCGCGCGCGCCTCGACGATGTTCTCTCCGCCGAGCGGGACAACGAGCCTGCCGCCATCGCTGTCCTGATCGGCATTTCCCGTCTGGATCAGGTCAATGCCGCGCATGGCCGCCTGATCGCCGATTCCCTGCTGCAGGCGGTGGGTCGCCGTCTGAAACGGCTGAGCGAGGAGCGCGGTCTCAAGAATGTCGTTATTGCGCGGCTTGGCGGGGCGGAATTCGCCGTGATCTTCCTCGGGCCTGTCATGCTCAACCAGGCCGTCTTCTTCAGCCAGATGGCCAGCAAGATTTTCGAGCGTCCCTTCGTCATCGACGGGCGGGTGATCCACCTGGCCTGCCGCATCGGTATTGCCGCAAGCGAGCAGGGCATGACCCGCGGCGACGAACTGCTGCACCGGGCCAGCTCGGCACTGTCACAGGCGAAAGACAACGATCCCAACAGCTTCCAGGTCTATTTTTCCGGACGCTCGGACGATCCGGCACGGCTTGCGAGCCTGGAGCAGGTCGTCCGGGAGGCGGCCCGCGACGGCGCGCTCGACATCCGCTACCAGCCGCAGGTGGACGCCGTGGATGGCCGGATCGCGGGTGTCGAGGCGCTGGTCCGCTACGAGCATCCGCTCTACGGTTCACTGCCAGCCGAGACCTTGCTGGCGACGGCGGAGCGGGCGGAGTTCAGCGTCGAACTGGGGCGCAACATCATGCTGCAGGCCTGCCGCGAAGCCGCGGCATGGCCGGAATCGCTGGACCATGTCCGCCTGTCCGTGAACGTCACGGCAGGTGATATGCGCGACCGCGATTTTGTCGCCAACATGCTTTCCATTCTCGAGGCGACCGGCTTTCCGCCTGAACGCCTGACGCTGGAAATCACCGAGGGCGGCCTCGTTGAGAATCTTGAACGCACGGCGGAAATGCTGGCCAATGTCCGGGCGCGCCGTATCCGCGTTGCCATCGATGATTTCGGCACGGGCTATTCCTCGCTCGCTTATCTCAAGTCCCTGCCGCTCGATTATCTCAAGATCGACAAGACCATCGCCGCCGACATCGAGGGAGAGGTGCGCGACAAGATCATCGTCCGCGGCGTCGTCGATATGGCGCGCTCGCTCGGCATGACCGTCATCGCCGAAGGCGTCGAGACAGAGGCGCAGCTTGAGCTTCTCGTGCGTGAGGGGTGCAACTGGTATCAGGGCTTCCTCTGTGCGGAGGCGCTATCCTCGGCGGATCTGATCAAGTTCATGCAGCGGTGGAAGGCGCAGGGCTACCGCGCGCTCGCCGATGCCTGAAACACCGCTTCTGATCGAGGTCGTCAGCGATTTTGTCTGTCCCTGGTGCTGGATCGGGAAACGCGGGGTCGACGCCTTGGCGGACGAGCGGCCGGTCGAACGCGTCTGGCGGCCCTATTTCCTGCACCCCGGTCTGCCGCCCGAGGGCATGAGCCGAAAGGAACTGGTGCTGATGAAATTCGGTCCGGGCGGGATCGGGAAGGCCGCCATGCAGGGCCTGCACGATGCCGCCGCGGCTGTTGGACTGACCCTGAACTATGACGCCGTGACCAGGGTGCCGAACACGCTCGATGCGCACCGTCTTGCGCGCTGGGCAGCGGGGCAGGGTCTGGGCGATTTCGTCGCGGAGGGGCTGTTCCGGGCCTATTTCGCCGAAGGCCGCGACATCGGCGAAGCGGGCGTCCTCGCCGATGTCGGCAGGGAAGCAGGCATGGATGCGGATCTGATCCGCGAGCTTCTGGCCGGTGATGCGGACCGCGCCGAGGTCAGTCACATGGCGGAACAGGCCCGCGATCTCGGCATCAGCGGCGTCCCGACCCATGTCATCGACCGGAAGGCTCTGGTCGTCGGTGCACAGGGCGTCGATGCGCTGCGGCAGGCTGCTGACCGCCTGGCGGCCTAGCGGCTGGACAGATAACTGGCATCGCAATTGCAGCGCTCCAGACCGAACGAAGGTCTGGAGGACAGAATGTCCAGTTTTCCGCGCTTTACGGCGCATTCGGCATATGGTGACGGCCCGGCAGAAATTGCCGTGTGGCAGGATGTGCCGACATGTCGCTGAACTCCATCCTCGCCACGGGGACAAGCGGTCTCCTTGCCAGCCAGACGGCATTGCGCACGGTCGCGGGCAATATCGCCAACCAGCAGACGCCGGGATATGCCCGGCGTGAAATTCAGTTCGAATCGCTACCCGGCAGCGGCGTATCGGCAACCAGAATTGCACGCATCGCCGATCGGTTTCTCGATGCCGCCGCTGCCTCGGCGGGCGGCGACGCGGGCTATCAGGGCAGGCTGGCCGCAGCGGCGGAGCGCATGGCCGCCGCCTTTGGCAGCCCCGGTTCCGGTATGGCCCTGTCCGACCAGCTGACCCGCATCTCGGCGACCGCCATCGCGCTTGGCGCCGGCGACGACATTCTTGGCCGCGAGGCGTTCCTTGGCGCGATCGAGGACTTCCTGTCCGCCGCACAGCGGACGGACGCCGACCTGCAGGCCATCGCGGCCGATGCCCGCGTGCAGGCGGGGCAGGACGTCGTCCGTATCAACGATCTTCTTTCCAGCATCGCGAAACTGAACGGCGATGTCGCTGCGGCGACCCTTCGCGGCATCGATCCGGGCAGCGCTGCGGATCGCCGTCAGCAGGCGCTCACCGAACTCGGCACGCTGATCGACATCACCACGACCCTTGAGCCAAATGGCGCGATCAGTGTCGCCGCGCGGGGCGGTGTCGAGCTGGTTGGCCGCACGGCCGAAACCGTCAGCATGTCCAGTGGCACATTCCTGGTCGGCGATACGATGCTTGCATCCCCTGGCGGTGCCGTCGGGGCAAGCCTTGAGCTTGCCGGCGGCAGGGTCGGCGCGGCGCGTCAGGAACTGGCCGCCCTCGTGACCGACGTGGCGAATGACATCAACGCGCTGCATTCGGGACTGACATCGCTACCGCCACCATCGCGCTATGCGGGCGGGGCGACGGGGCTGCTCGCCAGCGACCGCCTGTCCCTTTCGGGCACGCTCAGCCTTGTGCGCACGGACAGCAGCGGCCGCGCGCTTGGCCGTGTCGACATTTCCGCGGCAAGCCTGCCAGCGGACGCGACGATCGGGGATCTCACCACCTTCATTTCCTCCGCGTCGGGGGGAACGCTGGAGGCCAGCTTCACCGGCGGTCGCCTGAGCCTCTCGACGACGGCTGCCGGGGAAAGCCTTGTCATTGCCGGGGATGCCACGCGCGGCGGCAGGGGGTTCGCGCACGCGTTCGCCCTCAACGATCTGATCTCCCTGCCGCCTGCGCCCAGGCCGCTCTCCGCTTTCGGACGCACTTGGCGCGGCACCCGGCCAGACGCTCGGCTTCGAATTGCGCGACGCGGGCGGCGTTCTGATTGCGTCGGCGGACTGGACCGCTTCGGGCGGCGACCGTGTTTCGGACCTTCTGGGCAGCATCAATGCGGGACCGTTTGCCGGTCTTGGCAGCGCCGCTCTGGCTGCCGACGGCCGGATGGTGTGGGAGGGCGGCGGCTTCCGTCTTTCCGTCGTCAGCGACTCCACCGAACGGGCGGGGACCGGAACATCGCTTGGCCAGATCTTCGGACTTGCCGGGGCGATTGACGTCAACGCGGTTCAGCTGCGCCCCGACATTTCCCGAGATGCCGGCAGGATGGGGCTATATGCCGTCTCGGCGTCAGGCGTTGGCGCCGTCGAAACGGGCGGTTTCGCCACGCGCGTAGCGGCGCTGGAGGGGAATCTCGGCTCGCTTGTCGGCGGGCTCGGCGCGGATGCGGCGCGGGCAGGGGCCGCATTGATCGACGCCGATGCCCGTCTGACGGCTGCCGTCTCGCGCAGGGAAAGCGTTTCGGGTGTCACGCTCGACGAGGAAATGACGCGGATGATCGCCTATCAGAACAGCTATGCCGCCGCCGCCCGGATCATCACGACGGCGCGCGACATGTACGACATCCTTCTCAGAATGGGGGCCTGACATGCTCGACCGTATCAGTGACAACCAGCAGCTTTCGGCGCAGCTGGCGGGCCTTGCACGTCAGCGCGGCGCCGCGCAGACCGCGCAGGCGCAGCTGGCGTCGGGCCAGCGTGCGGACAGCTACGCCGATCTTGGCACGGACAGCGGCCGCCTGATCGACCTCACCGGCGCATTTTCCCGGCAGGAGGCTTATGCCGCGGCCGCGCAGCGCGTCGGACTGCTGCTGGAAAGGCAGGGATCGGAGGTTGGAAAGCTGCGCGATTCCGTTCTGACGGCAAGAGACCAGCTCCTGACGGCCCTTGCCTCCGGCACCCACGCCGGGATCGCCGATGCCGCGGCAGAGCTATCCGCCGCCGTTCGGAACGCGAAGGACGCCGCGCACGAAGGGAGACCGCTTTTTGGCGATCCCGCTGCGCCAAAACCGCTCATTGCCGACGGGCGCGCGCTCGACACGGCGTTCGACGTCAGCGAACTGGCCGCCATCGAGGCCGTCATCGCCGAGGCCGAGGCGCTGTCCATCGGCCGGCCCGAGGCACCGCTTGGCGATACGGACACGGCGCGCATCACTGCGCTCGTCGGTCAGCTGGCGGATATGGCGACGACGCTCGTCGGCCATGAAGGCCGCATCGGCACGCGGCAGGCGGTGGCGGAACGCGCCGCCATTGCCGCGCAGGAACGCGCCGACATGCTGACGATCGCGCGGGAAGAGCTGAACGGCGTCGATGCGGCGGAGGCGATCACGCGCCTCACGCAGGCAGAGGCGGCGTTGCAGGCCTCCTATACGATCATTTCCAGGCTGCAGAATCTCAATCTGACCCGGTATCTTTAACATTCCGAAACGGCTGTCGCTGTACAGGCGACCTTGCGGATATTCCGCGATCTTGAATTTCTGGAGCAATGACGGCTTTGACTGGCGCGGCAGCATCTGGCGGCGATGAGCGTTTCCGGCGACTGGCAGCCGCCGCCGGCGCATCGACGCGTGCCGGTCACCAGCATGTCGATGCCCTGTTCGATCCGCTGGTCCAGCCGCTCAGCGATGAACAGCGTTCTCTCGCCTTCGCCGCCCTTCACAGCCTGCTCGTCAACATCGCTGCCGATCTCGTTCACCACGGCGGCGACAGCCTCGCCAGGCTGGACAGCGACGCCGCCGTCCTGCGCGCCGAAGGCAGCGCGGCCCTCCGGCAGCCGGAACTGGCATCCGGTCTCATCCACCGCGCAGAGGAACACCGGCTCGCCGGACGGCTGAAACGCGCCGCCGCGTCGGCCTCGCTCGACAGCCTGGATGACGAGGCGAGAGGGGAAACGCTGCAGGACTGGCTTGTCTCGCAAGAGGATGAGGAGCTCAGCCGCCGCGCCCTCATCTTCGCGGAGATTTCAGACGCCCGCACCGATGAGCAGGGGGAGCCTGTTCTGATGGCCGACGAACTGCCGCCGCAGGTGCGGGCGACCTGCGTCTGGGCGGTTGCCGCGGCATTTGCCGAGGGGCAGGGGGATGATATCCATCAGGACCTCTCCCGCGCGGCGCGCGCCGCGCTTGCGGGATGGGACACTCTTCATTCCGCGCAGCACCGCGCCGTCCAGCTCGCGGCCCGGCTTGAGGAGCGGAGCGACATCAACAGCCGCCTCCTTCTCCGCAGTGCCGATGAAGGCCATCCCCTGCTCATGACGGCCTGTGTCGCCGTGCGGGCGAATATCAGCAGCGGCACGGCCTGGGGTCTTCTCATGCGGGCAAATCCGGCGGCGGCAATCGCCCTTCTGACGGCGATCGGCCTCGGCCAGGGCGGCGTCACCAGAATTGGCGAACGGCTGCTTGCAATCAGGCGGCCGGGTTCGAACCGCGACGACCTGTTGCGGGAGGCCGCGGCACTGGCGGCCGATATCGATCAGAAATTCGCAGCCTCGCTTCTCCGCTACTGGCGACTGGACCCCGGCCTCCGCGCCGCAATGGAGGATCGCAAACCAGCCGATTAGGCCTTCCCGTTTCGGTTCCGTTAGATTACGGAGTCGCAACGAAAGGGTGGCAAGGTCTCAATGCTGGTCGATATCCAGATCGACGGCAGCGCGCGAAATGACGTTAAATTCCGTCATTTCCCGGCAGCGCGCCGGTCGTCCCGCATGGCTTCGGCGCGCAGCCTGAGCGACCGACTCGATTCGCCTGTCCGCAACATCATCAACCTGGCCGGCAACATGACGCGCGGCGTTGAACAGGGACTGGCGGACAAATATGTCCGGTTCGCAGGCGACATCCTGCAGGCCGGTGAACATCTTGGCCGGGTCATCGCGAACCTGGGGGCATCCGCCCAGCCGGGTCAGGATCGTTCCGGGCTCCAGCCCTTGCAGGTCATGCCCGTGATTGCCGACGCACTGGCGGTTTCGCGTCCGTTGGCGAACGCCAGGCAGATCGCGCTCGAATATGAACGTCAGCCCGCGGATTCGCAGGTCGTGGCCATGGCCGACAGACAGCGGCTGCGCCAGATCCTGACAAACCTCCTGTCCAATGCCGTCAAGTTCAGTCCCCGGGGCAGCGCCGTTCACATCTCCCTGCAACAGGATGAGTGGGTGCGGATCATCATTTCGGACGAGGGCGAAGGCATCGCGCCAGACGACCGTGAGCGGGTGTTCGAAAGGTTCGAACGCCTTGGCCGCGCTGAGGAGGGATCGGGCCTTGGCCTTTCCATTGCGCGCCGCCATGCCGGCGAAATGGGCGGCCGCCTCCATGTTGGCGACAGCCTTTTTGGCGGCGCGACTTTCATTCTCGACCTTCGTCCCGCCTGACGACCCTAGCCATGCGCGCTGAAATGGTGCGCGATGGCGACGGACACGGTCTGGATCAGGTCATAGGCATCGGCGATGGGATCGATGTAATCCGCGCGAATGCTGCCATATTCCGGTTTGCCATCATCGGGATAACCCGTCGGTTCATTCAGGTCGAAGCGCGCAAGTCCGGGGGCGTCCACGGGATAGGCAGCCCGCAGCAGCTCGGTCGCATCCTCGATCCTCAGCGACAGGATCATGTCCATAATATCGTCGCGGGAGATATCGTTGCGCGTGGAAAAGGCGGGGATCGACGCCGCGTTCAGAAAGATGTGCTGCATCAGCGCCAGTCTGACGGCATGAAGCACGCCCAGCGTCCGGCGGCGGGGTTCGTCACGCGGCGGCAGCGTGTCCGCCGGCAGCAGGTCGACCAGGCGGCGCAGCTTCAGCCCATCGACGCGCAGCTGCGTCGCCAGTTCGCGGAAAACCGTCGTCCGGTCATCGCGTACCAGCCGTTCGGCAAGGTCCAGGCAGGCCGGCTCCAGCTCGGGCTCCGCCCCGCGATAGGGCCGGGTCGCCCAATAGGCCCCGTTGAACATCTCGCCATAGGCCACCAGCGTCTTGATGCTGGCCAGCCTGTCGCTGGCGGCCACCAGCCGCAGCAGGCCCTGCGCGCGCGGACTGCGGGCGTAAAGATCGGCAAAACTTTCCCGCTCGCTTGCCGTCGCCTCGCCGATCCCCGCGATGACATTCGCGGGATAGCCCAGCTGTTGCAGCACGCTATTGTGCGGGATGGCGCGAATGCGGCGCAGGCTCATGTCGCGGTCGGACGCCAGATCGGTCTGCCGCCGCGCCTTGCGTGATCCCGTCTGTGGCAGGAGGCCGAGGCCGAATGCCGTCAGCGCACGGTTATAGCTGTGATCGCGGAACAGCCTTGCCTGCACGCGGCGCACGTCGCGGTAGAAATCCAGTGAGACATCGACCTCGTCGTAAAAGGGGTCGTTCTCCGCACCTTCGGCGGCGATGGCGATATTGCACTGCGCACTGGCGATGCGGGCAAGCGTGGCGTTCGCAAGCGCCTCGGAGCCGAACCACAGATAACCGTCGCCGCCCTGAAAGCTTGCTTCCTGCACCAGCGCGATGTCGCGCGCGGCGAATTCACCCCGCGCCCATGCACTCATGGGATGCGTCAGCCGCTCCTCCATTGACAGCGGATGCGCGCCGCGGCCCATGGATTCGCCATGCGTGTTGAATATGACCGCCTCCACGCCGGTCAGCGCATGCTTTTCCATCAGGCGCGCCAGCCGCCCCTGCAGCCGCTCGATGGCAAGCGCGGCGGGTATCTGTCCCATGAAGCGTCCCGCATCGGAAAAGCCCGTCTGGATGGCGATCCTGCCGCGCTGTTTGGCATAGTCCTGATAGGCGGGTTCGCCCAGCAGCGCGTCGAGGAAACGTCCGCCATGCTCCAGCGCCTCGCCGGTCTCGAACAGCGGCGAGATGTCGATGCGGTCCGCGATCCCGAACAGCCGGGCGAAATAGAGTGCGGAGAGAACGGTGGCGGGCTGCTCGCATTCGGCGATCAGCAGACGGATGGAGCTGTCCGAATCGATGTGCTTCAGCATCTGCGCCATGGCGATGAACTGCCGGATCGCCGTGGTGCTCTCGATGGCGAGCGCGCCGAAATTCACGGGCGTCGGTTCCGCCCTTGCGATCATGGTGCGCAGCCGCGCCATCGCCGTCCGGCTGCCCATCGACAGGTCCGCCGCGCCGCCCAGTCGGCGCCGGATCGCATTGTGCAGCTGTGCGGCATTGATCCGGAAATGCACGGTGCCGATGCCAAGTCTTTCGGACTGCATGGTACTGGCGATCACGATCAGCTTTGCGGCGAGGTCATCTTCCGCGTCGGCAATGACGGGGTCCAGTGCCTGCAGCACGGGATCAAGACTGGTGAGACTGCCGGCCCGGCCTTCCGTTGCGGCATTGGCCGCGGCGCTGATGGCGTCCGGGGTCGTCAGCGGCTGGGCGAAATGCGCCGCGACACGCTCCGCATCGCTCAGACCCGCTTCCAGCATGGCCGCGATGGGCTTCAGCCGCGCATCTTCATCCGCGACCGCATTTACCGCCGCAAGATGCCGCTTCAGGGCAACGACCTTCTCCTCAAGGCGGAACCGCACGGGCGTGGACCAGTCGATGTCGGTGCGCCCGTCCATGTCATAGCCGACCCACGTCCCAAAGGCGAAGGGGCGGGGGCGAATGCGGCGCCAGTCCTCTGGAAAACGCTGCCTTGCCACATCAACCACCTGTGCGGACAGCCTGTCCCTCGCCGCCGCGGCGCGGGTCAGGGCGGCAATGGCGGCGTCATGTTCTTCCACCAGTGTCGGCGCGGCGCGCTGGCCCGTCGGCGCCTGACCCTCTCCCCCGGCAGCCCGGCTCGCCAGGGCCTCATAACCGGAACCTGGCAGCAGGAATGTGGGATGCGCGGTGAACACGCAGGTCAGCCAGGGCCGCATCGCCGATGCCATGAAGGCTGAGACATCGTTGTCATCAGGCAGCGCGATTTTGCCGCCGCCCGGCTCTCCGTCAGCATCCAGTTCCAGAAACGCCGAAAGCCGCTCCGCACGCCCGTCAAAGGCGCGCATGTCCAGCTCCTTCAGCAGGTCGCCAATATCGGCGAGCGCGATCGTTCCCGCTTCCAGCGCTTTTGAAATATCCGCACCCAGCTGCGCGACGGGATTGAACAGCGGCGTCTGGTCGGTGCGCCGATAGAGTTCGGCCAGTCTCTCGGTCAGTCTTTCCGCATTCAGATCGGCGGGGGTAACGTCAAAGCTCATTTTACAAGCCTTTCATAAACGGGAATATAATTGGCGACACTGCGGTCCCAGTTGCGCTCGGCGGCGACCCATGTCTTTGCCGTCCGGATCCGTTCCGGCCAGCCTGCCCTGTCCGCGAACATCGCGGCAAGTGCGTCCGCTGCGGCCTCGGCGCTGCCCGCCGTGAACAGCGTGCCCGTGACACCGTCCTCGATCAGCTCGCGGTGCCCGCCGACATCCGACGCCGCAACCATTTTCTCCTGCGCCATCGCCTCCAGCGGTTTCAGGGGCGTCACCAGCTCCGTCAGACGCATGGGCTTGCGCGGATAGCAGAGAATATCGACCAGCGCGTAGTAGCGGTCCACCTCCGCCTGCGGCACGCGCCCGGTGAAGATCACGCAACCGGGATCGGGCAGGGCCGCCGCCTGCGCCTTCAGGGCATCCTCCATGGGCCCGCCGCCCACCAGCAGCAGCTTCGCCTTCGGATGTTTGCGGGTCAGCAGCGGCATGGCGGCGATCAGGTCGTCCAGCCCCTCATAATCGTAAAATGAGCCCAGAAAGCCGACGACATCGGCATCCTCCAGCCCCAGCCTTGCCGCCAGCGCGTCATCGCGCGGCAAAGGTTCGCCGAACTGGGCCAGGTCGACCGCGTTCGGCACGGTGAACAGCTTGTCGTCCGCAATCCCGCGCGCCTTCAGATCGGTCAGCAGGCCGTCGCAAATCGCCCCGACCGCATCCGCTTCCCGGCACGCACTCGTTTCCATCGCCCTGGTCATGCGGAATTTGAAGTCGCCCTCGCGCCCCGTGCCATTGCCGACGGCCGCGTCCTCCCAAAAGGCACGGATCTCGTACACGATCGGCAGCCCGGCCTTCCGCGCCGCGCGCCGCGCACCAAGAAAGGTAAGAACAGGCGAGTGACAGTGGACAAGGTCGGGCTTCTCGCGCGCGATCAGTTCGGCGACCTTGCGGCCTGTCGCGCGGATTTCGCCGACCAGCGGCAGCGGGCCCGCCTTGCCGCTACGGTGAAAGGTCAGGCCCTCCGCGGTTTCGGGGTCGGGCCCAGCCCGGTGATGACGCGGCGACGTCACCAGCACGGGCTGCCATCCCTGCCGCTTCTGTCCTTCAATCAGCGCGCGGGTGCGAAAACTGTAACCGCTATGCAGGGGCAGGCTGTGATCTAGAACGTGCAGGATTTTCATGCGGCATTGCGTGCCGATGTGCGGCGGCGAAGGTCCTCGACACAGCGTGCGGCGGTCTTGCCGTCCCAAAATTCCGGTCGCCTGGCGGAGGGCGCGTCCGCGGCGAGCGCGGCGTCAAGCGCCGCGATCAGCGTATCGGCCGTCACCAGCCGGTTCGTGCCCTCGCTGATGGTGATGGGCCGCTCGGTATTGTCGCGCAGGGTCAGACAGGGAATGCCCAGATAGGTCGTTTCCTCCTGCAGCCCGCCCGAATCGGTGATGACAATGCCCGCATCCTTCAGCAGCGACATGAACGGCAGATAGCTTTGCGGCGCGACGATCTGGACGCCAGCCGCCGTCAGCATGTCCTTCAGGCCGAATTCCTCGATCTTTGCCGCCGTGCGCGGGTGCGCCGGAAAAATCAGCGGCATATGCATCGCCGCTTCCGCCAGCTTTTCGGCAATGCCGGTGAATTTTTGCCGCTCATCGACATTTGATGGGCGGTGCAGGGTGACAATGCCGTATTTCCCGGGCGTCACGCCGAATTTCGCCGCGCTGTTCTCCGCTTCCAGCTTGGGCCGGATGATTTCAAAGCTGTCGAGCATCATGTTGCCCACCCGCGTGATGCGACTTTCCGGAATTCCCTCGGCCAGCAGGTTCGCGTCGCCGTCGGGGGAGGGGGTCCACATCACGTCCGCCAGCACATCGGTCACCAGACGATTGATTTCCTCCGGCATGGCGCGGTCGCCGGATCGTAGTCCCGCTTCCAGATGCACGGTCGGGATATGCAGCTTCGCCCCCACCATCGCGCAGGCCGCCGTCGAATTCACGTCTCCAACGACGATCAGCCAGTCCGGCCGGCTTTCCATGGCGATTTTCTCATAGGCGACCATGACGCCCGCTGTCTGTTCCGCGTGGGTTCCCGATCCGACGCCCAGATGGTGATCGGGCTTTGGCAGTCCCAGATCCTCGAAAATGTCATCCGACATGTTCGCATCATAATGCTGCCCCGTATGGATCAGCACGGGCGTGAATTCCGCCGACCGCGTCAGCTCGTGGTACAGCGGAGCGACCTTCATGAAATTGGGCCGCGCGGCGGCGATCAGATGCACGGGGCGGGCGGATGTGGTCATGGGCTATTCTTCCGGCTCATATCTTCTCAACGCCCCTATGTTCGGCCCCGCGCCGGGGTGCAAGCCGGGATGCAGGATTTGTTCGTGTTTCCCCATGCTTCAAAAATCTGTAAACGGCGTGGCAAGGAAAGCGCAGCTAAGGCCTTGGCTGTATCCGCAACCCCTTGTTCAGGGCCTGAATGGAAAGGGCTATCGTTTTGGTCGATAATATCGCCCTTTTTGTCGCGCATCTGATGCTGTTCGTTTTTCTCTGGCGTGTTTTCCGTGCCGAGGAGAGGGACCGCAATCAGGAATTCAAAAGCGGCAGCAAATATAGACTGCCGTCTCGCCAGGGGCCAAAAAACGCGCGAAAAAGGGGCGGATAAGTGCGCGATATCATTCTCTTCGGCATTTTGCTGATCTTCATTTTCGCGAGCTTTCGGGCGCCCTACTTCATGGCGCTCGGTTATCTGTGGGTCGATTTCCTGCAGCCGCAGCGCATGGCCTATTACATCTTCAACCAGCTCCCCGTGGCCATGATCCTGGGTGTCGGCGCGCTCATCAGCTTCGTGCTTTTCGACAAGGAGAAGCGGCTGCGTTTCAGCATGTTGCAGTTTCTCGTGCTGCTTCTCGTGGTGTACTCGACGCTGACGACATTTGGCTGGGCCGTGCTGCCCACGCTCGACAAGTGGGACTGGACGACCAAATCGCTGCTGTTTTCGGTTTTCCTGCCCTTCGTGTTCACGACACGCCGACGTATCGAGGCGGCGCTCGCCGTCACGCTTTTCTCGATCAGCGCCATAACCCTGTCCGGCGCGTTCAAGACACTTCTCGGCAGCAGTGGCTACGGCGCCCTCACATTTCTCGTCGGCAACAACACCGGTCTGTTCGAAGGCTCGATCCTGGCGACGACCGCGCTCGCCATGATGCCGATGCTCTGGTGGTTCTACAAGAATAACAGCCTGTTGCCGCCCAGCAAGCTGACCCTGCTTGCCACCATTGGAATCTCCGTCAGCTTCGCGCTCGTGCCCGTCGCGGCGGAGGCGCGGACCGGACTTGTCGCAATGGTGGCCCTGGTGGTGCTCATCTGGCTGCGGGCGAAGCGAAAGCTCGTCATCGCCCTGACCTTCATCGTTCTTGGGGTCGTCGCCCTGCCGTTCGTACCGCAGTCGTTCCTTGAACGCATGAGCACGATCGAAACCTATCAGTCGGACAAATCGGCATCCACGCGTATCGCCGTCTGGAAATGGACGCTCGACATGGTGAAGGAGCGCCCGCTCGGCGGCGGCTTCGATATCTACAAGACCAACCTGATAGAAGTGCAGATGGTGGAAACCACGGAGGTCGATGGTGACATCGACACGCGTGAATTCACGAGCACGCAGCGCGCCCGCGCCTTCCATTCCAGCTATTTCGAAGTGCTGGGAGAGCTTGGCTATCCGGGTTTCGCCATCTGGATCAGCATCGTCATCCTCGGCATGTGGAAAAGCCGTGCCCTGGTGCGGGCGGAAAAGAAGCGCCAGAAAAGCCTGCCGCCGGACAGCCCGGCAATGGCCAATTCCGAATGGGCGCGCAGCTTCGGGACGGCGATCTCCATCGCCATCCCGGTCTACATGACTGGCTCGCTCTTCGTCGGCATCGCCTTCCAGCCCAGTTTCTACACGTTGCTGGCGCTGATGGTCAGCGTCAGCTTCCTGCGTGAGGAAACCGTCAACAGGGCCATTGCTTCCACCAAAGTCCCCATCCGCGGACGCGGGCGCGGAACGACGCCGGAACCCGTGCCTGCGGAATAGCTTTTTTGTCGCAACCTTTTCAGGGAACGCAGCGGCCCGAAGCGGCGTTTGTGTCCTGATCATGCCAGCAACCACGACCGCCAGACTGCGCTATGTCGACGATAGCATCCCCGGTCTGACCCGCCGCTGGCGCTACAAGACCTGGCACTATTTTTCGCCTGATGGCGACCGCGTGAAGGAAGAGGGCGAGATCAGGCGGCTCAACAGCCTGGCTGTCCCGCCCGCTTACCGGCAGGTCTGGTACTGCCCGCTTCCCAACGGTCATTTGCAGGCGACCGGGCGCGACGATCGCGGGCGCAAACAATATCGCTATCACCCCGATTACCGCGCGCAGAGAGAAGCTGACAAATTCTCCCGTACCGCCGCGTTCGGGGAAGCGCTTCCGGCCATGCGAAAACAGGTGGAATCCGATCTCCGCCGTACCAGCCTTTCAAAGGAACGCATGCTGGCCGCGACGGTCCGCCTCCTCGATGTTGGCCGCCTGCGCGTCGGCAACGAGGATTACGCCCGCCGCAACGACACGCGCGGTGCGACGACGCTGACCGACGACAATGTCGATGTGCGCGGGGACAGCCTCTATCTCGACTACAGGGCGAAGGGCGGCAAGATCCGCAAGTTCCGCGTTGCCGATGGCGCCCTCGCGCGCCTTGCGCGGCGGGTGCATGACGAACTGCCGGGCCAGCATCTGTTTGCCTATGAAAATGGTGACGGTCAGCCGCACACGGTCTCGTCCGAGGATGTGAACGACTATATCCGCAGCGCCATGGGCGAGGATTTCACGGCGAAGCATTTCCGTACCTGGCACGCCAGCGCCATCGCTTATCAGCAGATTGTCCAGTCGGACGGCGGCCTCACGCTGAAGGCGATGCTGACGCCAGTCGCTGAACAGCTCGGCAACACGATCGCCATCAGCCGGAAATCCTATGTCCACCCGGCGCTGATAGACTGCGTGAAGGCGGACGGCTGTGCGGGACAGGCGGGGTTGAAACTCCCCCGTGCCACCGCCTATCTGTCGCCCCACGAACGCGGGCTGATCAGCTTCCTCTCCGCGACCGACTGAGACCAGAACGCCCGGAGTTCCCCTTGCAAGAGAAAATTGCCGCGCCCGCGAAAAGGGCGGTCGATACGATCGAATATGTAACCACATGGTTTCGCGAGGATTCGCAGGACGCGCTGATCTATGTCGGCGCTGCGGTTATCCTCTACCTGACGCTGGTTCTGGTCCGCGAGGCGCTCAAGAAGGTGCTCGGCGATCCTGAACGCCACGGCGTCTACAGCTGGCGGGGTATCGTCGCCCGCCTCGTTCAAAAGACACGCAGCTACTTCCTCGCCGCCGTCGCGGCGGAAATCGTCACGCTGGTCGTCGGTGCGCCGCTGCCCTTCCAGCGCATCGTCGGTTTCCTGTTCACCGTTGCCGTCGTCATCCAGGGCGCCAGCTGGGTGCGTGAATTCATTCTGGCCGTGGTCGGCAGGAAGGCCGCGGACCCCAACCATGACGAATCCACCCTGCAGACCGCGATGGGCATCATCCGTTTGCTCGTTACCATTGTTGTCTGGGCGCTGGCGGTCATCCTCATCCTCGACAATATCGGTGTCGATATTACCGCGCTGGTCGCTGGTCTCGGCGTGGGCGGCATCGCCATCGGTCTTGCCGCACAGGGCATTTTCTCCGACCTCTTCGCCGCCCTGTCCATCATCTTCGACAAGCCTTTCAAGAAGGGCGATGTCATCAATTATGGCACGACGACTGCTAAGGTTGAGAAGATCGGCCTCAAGACCACCCGCCTCCGCGCCCTCGACGGGGAAGCGGTCATCGTCTCCAACACCAATCTTCTCAACGACAATATCCGCAACTTCGCATCGTGGGAGCGCCGCCGTGTCATTCTGCATTTCGGCGTGACCTATCAGACCCCTCCGGATGTCCTCGATGCGCTTCAGGCCGAAGTGCGCACGATCGTGGAAAACACCCACGGCACCACTTTCGACCGCGTCCATGTCTTCCAGTTCGGTGCCAGCTCTATCGATTATGAGCTTGTTTTCTATTCAGAAAGTCCGGACTATGCGGACATGATGCAGCGCCGCCATGACATCATGCTGGCAATGACGCGCCGCTTTGCGGAGATGGATGTCGATTTCGCCTATCCGACGCAGATGGGCTTCCTCGCCGGTCCCGACGGCAAGCCCGTCGATCCGCGCGGCCAGCCGGACAGTGCCCGCGCGGACTGAACCTTAGATCGACTCGATCGACAGCAGGCTCGCATTGCCGCCCGCGCTGGTCGTGTCGACCGTCACGGTGCGCTCGGCGGCAAAGCGGGGCAGATAGTGCGGCCCGCCGGCCTTCGGTCCCGTTCCTGACAGCCGCTCGCCGCCAAAGGGCTGCGAGCCAACGACTGCGCCCGTCATCGACCGGTTGATGTAAAGATTGCCAACCTTCGCCAGAGCGGACACCTCTTCCGAGGCGTCGGCGATACGGCTGTGCAGCCCCATCGTCAGGCCAAAGCCGCGCGCATTGATGCGCTCGACCGTGTGGGCCAGCCGGCCCGCCTTCCACGTCGTCACATGCAGCAATGGCCCGAACCATTCGCGTTCCAGGTCTTCCGGGCTCTCGATGCGGATCACCGTCGGCGCGACATAGGTGTCATCGTCGGGAACCGGGATCGTGTGCACCCACTGTGCCCGCATGGACTGCCGATAGGTTTCCAGCCGCTCCTGCGCCTCGGCGTCGATGACCGGCCCGATGTCCGTGCGGGGGTCTGCCGGGTCGCCGACGCGCAGCGTGTCCATTGCCCCCATCAGCATCTTCATCGTGCGGTCGTAGATTTCTTCCTGCAACACCAGCAGGCGCAGCGCCGAACAGCGCTGTCCCGCTGACAGGAACGCGCTCGTCACCACATCCGTCACCACCTGCTCGGGCAGTGCCGTCGAATCGACGATCATGGCGTTCAGTCCGCCCGTCTCCGCGATCAGCGGCACAATGGGGCGCGCCCCATCTTCCGCCAGCGTGCGCTGAATGGCCTTTGCGGTCGCGGTGGAGCCCGTGAAGGCGACGCCCATGACGCGCGGATCGGCGACCAGCGCCTGACCCGGCTCCGCGCCGCCCACCGCCAGATGCAGCACGTCCGCCGGGATGCCGCACGCATGCGCCAGTTCCACCGCGCGCGCGGCGATGCGCGGCGTCTGCGGCGCTGGCTTGGCGATGACGGCGTTGCCGGCGACAAGCGCCGCCACGACCTGTCCGGTGAAGATTGCCAGCGGAAAGTTCCATGGCGCGACGCAGGCGAAGACGCCGCGCCCGGCCAGCTGCAGCTGGTTCGTCTCGCCTGTCACGCTCGGCAGGTCGATCGGGGCGAAATCCGCCCGCGCGCGGTTGGCATAATAGCGGCAGAAATCGATGGCCTCGCGCACTTCGTCCACGGCATCGCCATAGGTCTTCTTCGCCTCCTGCACGCAAAGCGCGATCAGCGGCGTCATCTCGGACTGCAGCCGGTCCGCCAGTCGCTCCAGCGCCTGCGCGCGCAGCTCCACCGGCTGCCGCGACCAGGCATCGGCGGCCTTTTCCGCACGGTCCACCATCGCGGCCACGTCCGCCGCGCTTGCCGCTTCCGGCGCGGCGGGCAGGGTGAAGGCCTGCACCTCCGCCGCCAGGTCGCGCAGCGTCACGCTGTCGTCGAGGTCGACGCCAAAGCTGTTCTTGCGTGCCGGCAGGAAAACATCCTCCGGCAGCGGGATGGACGGATGTTTCGACAGGCCGACCCGCTCCATCTTTTCGACGGGGTCGGCCAGCAGATCGTCCACGCTCACATTTTCGTCGGCCAGCTGATGCACGAAGCTTGAATTCGCGCCATTTTCCAGAAGGCGCCTGACCAGATAGGCAAGCAGGTCGCTATGTCCCCCGACCGGCGCATAGATCCGGCATTTATAGCCCTCTTCCTGCACCAGCCGGTCGTACAGCCCTTCGCCCATGCCGTGCAGGCGCTGGAACTCGAAATCGCGCCTGTCGCCCGCCCATTCCAGGATCGTGGCGACCGTGACGGCATTATGGCTGGCAAAGGCGGGATTGATATGCGGCGAATGCAGCATGTCGCGCGCGCAGGCCAGGTAGGAAACGTCGGTTGCCGGTTTGCGCGTAAAGAGCGGATACCCCTCGAAACCCCGTTGCTGGCTGTGCTTGATTTCCGTGTCCCAATAGGCGCCCTTCACCAGCCGCATGGCGATGCGCCGGTCCGTCTCCTCGCCCAGCGCCTCCGCCCACGCGACGACGGTGCGCGCGCGCTTCGCATAGGCCTGCACCGCCATGCCGAACTTGTCCCAGCCCTTCAGTTCCGGTGCCCGCGCCGTCTCGGCGATGATGTCGAGCGAGATTTTCAGCCGTTCCGACTCCTCTGCATCGACGGCAAGCCCGATATCGGCCTCCGCGGCCTTCAGGCACAGCGCGCGCAGTCGCTCCGACAGGGCGGGGACGCAGCGGTCCGCCTGCGCCGTCTCATATCGGGGATGCAGCGCCGACAGCTTGACCGAGATCGAATGCGCACCGCTCGTGCGGTCCTGCCCCCGCGCCTTCGCCAGGCGCTCAATGGCGCGGACATAGGCCTCCATATAGCGGTCGGCGTCATCGAACGTCCGCGCCGCTTCGCCCAGCATGTCAAAACTCGCCGTGAAGCCCTTGTTTTCCGTCCTGTCCATGCGCTTCAGGGCTT
The DNA here is from genome assembly GCA_963710205.1 of uncultured Alphaproteobacteria bacterium. Taxonomy (GTDB): domain Bacteria; phylum Pseudomonadota; class Alphaproteobacteria; order Sphingomonadales; family Sphingomonadaceae; genus Pacificimonas. The sequence continues at coordinate 495,729 of CAVPZG010000005.1, forward strand.
CGTCGATGGTGCGGCCCATGACGAACACCTGGCCCATGACTTTCATGGCCGTCGCCACCGCGCCGCGCACAAATGGTTCCGACGTGCGCCCGATCAGCCGGGTCAGCGCGCTCTTCTTCGCTTCGTCCCCGACCAGCGCGCGCGTCACCACAAGGCCCCAGGTCGCACTGTTCACCAGCGCGGACTCGCTCTTCCCCCTGTGCGCCGTCCAGTTGCTGTCGCCCAGCTTGTCGGCGATCAGCATGTCGCGGGTACTGTCGTCGGGCACCCGCAGAAACGCTTCGGCCAGCGCCAGCAGCGCCACGCCTTCTTCGGTGTTCAGCCTGTATTCTTGCAGGAATTTCGCGATCCAGCTGTCCCGCTCAGCGTGTTTCAGCTCCGCCAGCAGACCCAGCGCGCGCTGCTCGATTCGCACCCGTTCGTCCGGACTGACACGGGCATGATCTATCATGCCTTTCAGAATATCGGCTTCGGGTGCGCGGTGCAGGGCGCGCATCTCGTCAAGGTAAGAAGTCATAGGTTTGAATGGCTCGCAGCGGGGACTAGATGTCAGCCATATCTAGCCAGTTTGGAAAGGGACCGCCATGGGCCGCAAGACAATCACCAAGGATGACATTCTCGCCACTGCCGGTCAGGAAATTGGCAAGTCCGAATGGATGGAAATCACGCAGGAGCGCATCAACCAGTTCGCCGACGCCACGAACGACCACCAGTTCATCCATGTCGATCCCGAAGCGGCGGCAAAAACCCCTTTCGGCCAGACAATCGCCCATGGTTTCCTGACCCTGTCGCTGATTGCTGGCATGGGATTTGAAGTCATTCCCACGGTCGAGGGCGCGAAAATGGGCGTCAATTACGGCACGGACAAGGTCCGCTTCATGGCGCCCGTCAAAAGCGGCAAGCGCGTTCGCGGCGTCTTCGTGATGAAGGACATCAAGGAACGCGGCCGCGGCATCCTGCAGATGATCTACGATGTCACGGTCGAGATCGAGGGCGAGGAAAAACCCGCACTGAAGGCGGAATGGATTTCGCTGACCTACATCTAGCGGACGCCCCCGAAACCACCGTCTCCCCCAATATCAGAATGATAAGGAACCATTGCCATGCGTGAAGCCGTCATCGTTTCCACCGCCCGTACCCCCATTGGCCGCGCCTATCGCGGCGCGTTCAACAACACGCCGTCGCCGACGCTCGCCGGCCATGCCATCGAACATGCCGTGAAGCGCGCGAAGATCGACGGCGCGGAGGTCGACGACGTCATCGTCGGTGCGGCCATGCAACAGGGTGTGCAGGGCGGGAACATCGCCCGCAACGCGGCGCTTCGCGGCGGCCTCCCGGTCAGCGTGTCCGGCATGTCGCTCGACCGTCAGTGCGCCTCTGGCCTGATGGCCATCGCGACGGCTGCCAAACAGATCATCGTCGACAATATGTCGATCGCCATCGGCGCGGGCGTCGAAAGCATTTCCATGGTGCAGACGCCCGAAATGCGCGTCGGTGCGGATCCGGAGCTTCTTGAAATGCATCCGCATATCTACATGCCGATGTTGCAGACGGCGGAGGTTGTCGCGGCGCGCTACAACATTTCCCGTGACGTCATGGACGAATATGGCCTGCAGTCCCAGCAGCGCACCGCCGCTGCGCAGGAAGCCGGCAAATTCGATGACGAGATCGTTCCGCTCACCCGCAAGATGATGATGAAGAACAAGGAAACCGGCGAAGTCACGGAACATGAAGTGACGCTGGAAAAGGATGAGGGCAATCGGCCCGAAACCAATCTTGCCGGGCTTCAGGGGCTGCAGCCCGTGCTCGGTCCCGACAAGACGATCACGGCGGGCAACGCATCGCAGCTGTCGGACGGCGCCAGCGCGTCGGTCCTGATGGAGGCGAAGGAGGCGTCAAAACGCGGCCTGACGCCCCTCGGCCGCTATGTCGGCATGGCCGTCGCCGGGCTCGAACCCGACGAAATGGGCATCGGCCCCGTCTATGCCATCCCCAAGCTCCTTGAGCAGACCGGCGTGAAGATGGACGAGATCGGCCTCTGGGAACTCAATGAGGCCTTCGCCGTGCAGGTCATCTACTGCCGTGACAAGCTTGGCATCGACAACGAGATCCTGAACGTCAACGGTGGTGCCATTTCCATCGGCCATCCCTATGGCATGTCCGGCGCGCGGATGACCGGCCATGCGCTCATCGAGGGCAAGCGCCGCGGCGCGAAATATGTCTGCGTCACCATGTGCGTGGGTGGCGGCATGGGCGCTGCGGGTCTGTTTGAGGTCCTCTGATCCGGGACCATATCTGCCCCGCCGTTGGACCCGCTCTCTGGCGGTGCCGACGGCGGCGATAGGTCAGGCTATTTCCTCAGCGCGCCCGCCACCAGCTTGTGCAGCTTCGAGTGCAGCGCTCCGTTGGCGGCAATGATTTCGCCATCCATGATCCGCTTGTCCGCGCCGCGATAATCCGTGACGAAACCGCCTGCCTCCTTGACCAGCAGGACACCCGCCGCCACGTCCCAGATGTTCAGGTCCTTTTCCCAGAATCCTTCATAGCGTCCGGCCGCCACCCAGGCGAGGTCGAGCGCAGCGCTGCCAAAGCGGCGAATACCGGCCACCTGCGGCGCGACGGCGTCCAGCTGGCGGCGGAAGTCGGCATGGTCGCCATGCGCGTTATAGGGAATGCCCGTGGCGATCAGCGCCTCGGCCATGTCGCGGCGACCCGATACGCGCATCCGCTTGTTGTGCAGAAACGCGCCCTTGCCGCGCTCGGCCCAGAAAAATTCGTCGGTCAGCGGCTGGTAGACGCACCCCGCGACGACTTCGCCGCGCACTTCGGCGGCGATGGATATGGCAAAGTGGGGGATACCGTGCAGGAAATTGGTCGTGCCGTCGATGGGGTCGATGATCCAGCGCGGCTCGCCTTCCTTGCCCTCGATGATCCCGCGTTCTTCCAGCAGGAAATTCCATTCCGGACGCGACTGCTGCAGGATTTCGACGATCATGTCCTCCGCCTCGCGGTCGGCGGTTGACACGAAATCCGATGGTCCCTTGCGGCTGACCTGCAATTGCGAGACTTCGCCAAAATCGCGGCGCAGCTTCGGCGCGGCCTTTCTCACCGCCTTGTCCATGACGCTGATCAGCGCGGGGCGTGCGGGCACGCCTAGTTCGCCTTTGGTTTGGGCGCGGGGGCGCCGCACAGGCGCGACAACACGATCAGCGCCTTGGTATTGTCCTTCCCGTCGATCTGCGGATTGGCCTTCAGCGTTTTCGTCAGCGCCTCGCTGATCTCTTTCAGCGGCTTGCCATACAGGCACCCGAACAGCGCGTTCTTCACGGGCACGGGCACATCCTTGGATTCGATGGCGCTGGTAATCAGGCCAAGCGTCCGCACGGACGCATCGATCTCGGCCTTGCTGGGCTGCTTTTGCTGCGCGGCGGCAGGCGAAATCGCCAGACCGGCAACCGCGGCGGCAAGAACGATATTCTGGATACGCATGATCAATCAGCCCTTTTCACATATTCCTGGGAGTATACGTCGACAACGACGCGAGTTCCCGCAGCGATATGCGGCGGCACCATGATGCGGACACCATTCTCAAGCACTGCAGGCTTGTAGCTGGAGGAGGCGGTCTGCCCTTTGACGACTGCGTCCGCCTCGACGATTTCGCATTCCGCCTGGTCGGGCAGCTGGACCGAAATCGGACGGTCCTCGTACAGCTCCAGCATGACCTGCATGCCATCGGTCAGAAACGGTGCGGCATCGCCCAGCAGGTCCGCAGGCAGCATCACCTGTTCATAGGTTTCCGTATCCATGAACGTCAGCATGTCGTCCTCGGCATAAAGATACTGGAAATCCTTGGTGTCGAGCCGAACCTTTTCAACCGTCTCCGAAGAGCGGAAGCGGTTGTTCGTCTTGCGGCCATCGAGCAGGTTCTTCATTTCGACCTGCATGTATGCGCCGCCCTTGCCGGGCTGCGTGTGCTGGATCTTGACGGCGCGCCACAACCCGCCCTCGAACTCGATGATGTTGCCCGGACGAATGTCCACGCCAGAGATTTTCATGGGAAATCCTGAAATGTGAGAGAATATGTGCCGCCCTTATCAGGCAGCGGGTTGTTCCTCAAGGAGCGCGGCGAAGCGCTTCATTGCCGGGCCGGCACCGCCGGAGGCGTTCCAGATCGCACCGCTCACTGCCAGAAAATCCGCGCCGCTCTCGATCAGCGGTTTTGCATTGTCCGGCGTGATGCCGCCGATGGCGACGCAGGCGACTTCGCTGATCGTCGTCCACCAGCCCAGGATGGAGGGATCGGGCCGGTGCGTCACATCCTTGGTGCCGGTCTCGTAAAAGGCACCGAACGCCACATAGTCCGCGCCCTGTTCGCCCGCCTGCATGGCGAGGTGGCGGCTGTCGTGGCAGGTCACGCCGATCTGCGCCTGATGGCCAAGCAGGCTGCGCGCCTCGGCGACACTGCCGTCGGACTGGCCAAGGTGAACGCCGTCCGCTTCCATCTGAGCGGCAAGGTCCGCCCGGTCGTTGACAACAAGGGCCACTTCATAGGCGTCGAGGATGGGCTTTATGACGCCGCCGGCGCGCAGGACTTCCATGTCGCTGCACCCTTTCAGGCGCAGCTGGAAGGCCGCAGCGGGTCCGGCGTCAAGGGCCGCCTTCAGCTGTTCGGGGAAACCGGGATCGAAACGCGGCGGCGAGATCAGGTAAAGCTGGCAGGGTGGACGGCCTTCACCGCCCTTGTTCTTCATGGCGCCGCCGAAGCGGTCGGCGAATTCGGGATCGAGGTCAATCTGCGTCATGCGCCGAGCGCCTAGCAGCTTTCGACCCCGATACGAAAGTCGCATCCACGGCCTTGCGCACGGTGTCATGCCGAATGTCCGTAAAGCCCGCATGGCGCATCAGGCCGGAGGCTTCCTCCCCGGTCCAGAGGCGAAAGCCATGTTCGTGGCCGGGCCATTTCCGCATTTGTTCGGCGGGCTCGAAGCCAATGACCGCACGTCCGCCGGGGCGGAGCACGCGGTGGATTTCCGCGAAGCCCTTCGCGGGGTCGTCCCAGAAATAGAGGTTGTGCAGACTGGCGACACGGTCGACCGTGGCATCGGCAAGCGGCAGATGTGTCGCCGTTCCCTGTACCAGTTTCAGTCTGGGTTCGTCCGCGAAGCGGCGCTTGCCGCGGGCGACGATATCGGGCGAAATGTCGACGCCGGTGACATGCCCGCGTCCGCTGGCCAGCACCGCGGCCAGCAGATCGCCGCCGCCGAAGCCGATCTCCAGCAGGTCGTCCGCCTCGCCCGGTTGCAGGCGCTCCAGCATCAGCCGGTTGTCCTCCCGGCTCATGCGGTTCAGCCAGGGCGCGATCAGCAGGCGGCCGAGCGCGCCGGAAGGCCGTGCGAACTGGCGCGCCAGCATGCGGTGGAACCAGTTCACCATGTTCATGGCATCAGGCCTGCGGGATCAGGTCGTTGACGCGGCGCAAATCTTGTCGATGGCCGCGGCAAGCGTGCGGTCGAATTCCGCATCGTCCATCTGGTGTCTCAGGTCCTGCAGCAGCGCACGGCTGAAACTGGCGATCATGCCATGATTTTTTGCGAGTTCCGCGCAGGCGTCATCCTGCGAAAAACCGCCGGAAAGCGCGACGACACGCGCGACCTTCGGGTGCGCCACCAGCGGCGCGTAAAGGTCCGCCTCGCAGGGGATCGACAGCTTCAGCATGACCCGCTCGCCGTCTGGCAGGGCATCGAGGGCGCGCGTCAGTTCCTTCAGCAGGATCGTGTCGCAGGCGGCGCGGCTCTCCGACTTGATATTCACTTCAGGCTCCAGGATCGGCATCAGCCCCTTGGCCAGAATACGCTTTCCGACCTCGACCTGCTGGTCGACAATGGCGGCGATGCCGCTTTCTGAGGCGTGATTGATGACAGAGCGCATCTTCGTGCCGAAAATGCCCTTCGCCTTCGCATGGTCCAGCTGCGCCTCCAGCTCCGGCATCGGCTTCATCAGCTGGACGCCGTCGGCCTCGTCCTCCAGCCCCTTGTCCACTTTCAGGAAGGGAACGACCCCGCGCTCCCACAGCAGCGTCGGGACCGGTTTGCCGTCCGCTTCGCCGTTCATGGTCTTTTCAAACAGGATCGCACCCAGCACCTTGTCCCCGTTGAAGGAGGGTGATGTCACGATCCGCGACCGCATCTGGTGGATGAGCGCGAACATTTCGTCGTCGCCCGAATAGGCGTCTTCCTCGATGCCATAGCCCCGCAGCGCTTTCGGCGTCGAACCGCCGCTCTGGTCCAGCGCCGCGATAAAGCCGTTGCCGCCTACGATCTGCGCCATCATCTTCACATCGTGCATTGAAATCATGTCCTGCCTGTTATTTCAGCGCGCGCGATAGCGAACTGTCTGGTGGACAGCAATGAACGGAATCCATGACAATGTTGACAGACAGGGAACAGGGGCCGCGGGCTTCGGTCCGGGCGGGATATGAATCCCGCCGCTACTCTGTTATGCGCGTTCCCACAGCAATCAACAGGGGAGGCCATCATGCGCCGCTTTGTAATCCCGTTCTGTGCTGTTGCGTCCTGTTTGCTTTCCACCGCCGCCGCCGCCGTCACGATCCAGGCGGGCGTCATCGAAACCGATGGCGACCGTGCGACGGTCGATCTCATTTATTTCAGCACGGAGGCTGCCGGTCTTAGCGACATTGGCCTGGTTGCCCGATGCGGGCTTTGCGATGTCATTACCGACGAAGCGGTGGGCATCAATCTCTATGAGGTCAATGCGGACGGCACGCCGGGGCCGCTGATTGCGTCGGCACCCGGAATGGCGGGCGAGAATTTCCAGGGCTTTGACGACATCATGCTCGCCATGGGCGATTTCGTCGTCGCCGTCGGATCGTTCGAACTTCTGATGGGGGAATTTCCGCCGTTCCAGATCGACACCAATGTCACGCGCGATTTCGAATATGAGCTCGCGCTGACCGGACAGGCCGACAATGGCGGTGTGTACTGCACCATCGATGGCAATCTCGACGGCAGCGTCACTATCGACGTCCGCCGCGCCGGCGCGGTCTGCGCGCTGCCCTCGGCGGATATTCCGGAACCTGAAATTGCGGGGCTGCTCGGACTTTCCCTCCTTCTGGGCGGTTTCGCGCGTCGACAGGCGCGTCGCGGCACGCCGCCGTCATAGTTGCCATCTCGCCGCTTTCCATAGGGAAGGCGGGGCAATATCCTCCCGGCCGGACACAAGTGCGGCTTCGTCCGTTCTTTGACCGGCCGGCAGGGGATATGATGCATGTTGAAGCGTGACTACGGAATTTCACTTGGAAAGACACTGACGGGTGACGATCCGATAATTCGCAATATTTTCCTGTGGTTACCACCATTTCTTGCGATATTGGTTATATGGGCGGCCAATCTCCTTTGGGCTCCACTTTACCTACTTCTGATCCTTGTCGTTCCGCCCTTCCTGATCGCCATTTACGACCTGTTCCAGACGCGGCACACATTGTGGCGTCTCTATCCCTTCGCGGCCCGCATGCGCTGGTTCTTCGAGGATCTGCGTCCCTTCTTCCACGCCTATTTCGTGGAATCCGATCTCGAAGGGCGGCCGTTCAACCACGACCAGCGCGCGCTCGTCTATGCGCGGGCCAAGGGCGAGGAGGACTCTCAGCCGTTCGGCACGGAGCTCGACGTCTATCAGTCGGAATATGAATGGCTTTCGCATTCCATGGCGCCAGAGATGGACGCCGCGCACGATCCCCGCGTCGATGTGGGCAATTCGCAGTGTAAACAGCCATATTCCGCCAGCTGCTTCAACATCTCCGCCATGAGCTACGGCTCCCTCGGCAGCCACGCGATCATGGCCCTGAACAAGGGGGCGAAAGCGGGCAATTTCTACCACGACACGGGCGAGGGCGGCATCAGTCCCTATCACCGCCAGGGCGGCGACCTCGTCTGGGAACTTGGCACGGGCTATTTCGGCGCGCGTGATCGCGACGGCAATTTCGACCCCGCCATGTTCGCGGACAAGGCGCAGGACGATCAGGTCAAGATGGTCGAACTGAAGCTTTCCCAGGGCGCGAAGCCCGGGAAGGGCGGCATGCTTCCCGCTTCCAAGGTGACGCCGGAAATCGCCAGAATACGCGGCGTACCGGAACATCGTGATGTCCTGTCACCCGCCGCGCATTCCGCATTCCACACACCAACCGGCCTTTTGGAATTCGCCGCGAAAATGCGCGATCTCTCAGGCGGTAAACCCGTAGGCATCAAATTCTGCGTCGGATATCCGCACGAACTCTTCGCGCTCTGCAAGGCGATGCTGGAAACCGGGATCCGGCCTGATTTCATCGTTGTCGACGGCGGCGAAGGCGGAACGGGCGCAGCGCCGCAGGAAATGTCGGACCGCGTCGGCATGCCGCTTCGGGAGGGGCTCATCATGACACGCAACGCCCTCGTCGGCTGCGGAATCAAGGACGATATTCGCCTTGTCGCGGGCGGCAAGGTTCACAGCGGCGCATCGCTTGCCATGAATTTCGCCATCGGCGCCGACTGGTGCAACGCGGCACGCGCCTTCATGTTTTCGCTCGGTTGCATACAGTCGCAGCAATGCCATACGGACAAATGTCCAACCGCTGTGGCGACCACCTCACCCGCCCGCCAACGCGGCCTTGTCGTTGAGGATAAATATAAGCGTGTCGCCAGTTTTCACGAGAAAACCGTCAAGGCATTGCGTGATATCATGGTGGCATCGGGAGTCCGCCACCATACGGACTTCCGCCCGTTCCATCTCAGGATGCGGCTGAATCCGTCGCAGATGAAATCGGTGGACATGATCTATGAATTCCTCGCTCCCGGCCAGCTTCTGGCGGAACCGGAAGGCACAAAATATGCGCGTCACTGGGCGATGGCACAGGCGGACAGTTTCCGCCCCAGATGCTAGACCCAGCCCATCTTCCGGAACAGGGCGAGTTCGCCCGCCGTGATGACGACCAGGGCTGCACAGGTGACCCAGAAGGCATCGCTGCTGTTAACGCCCGGCATTCCCCCGACATTTATGCCCAAAAGGCCGGTCAGAAAACCTAGTGGCAGGAAAATGGCCGCAACTATGCTGAGAACATACATGTTCTTGTTCATGCGTTCATTCTGACGGTTCAGGATGTCGTCCTTCACCACAAGCGCCCGTTCGCGGAATTCGTCCAGATCCTCCAGGTAGCGCTCGAACTGGTCGGTGCTTTCCCGGATCAGCAGCGATTGCTGATCGCTCAGCCAGTCTGGCGGATAAAGCAGCAGGCGTTCCAGCGCACCCTTTTGCGGGGCCATGTGGCGGCGTACGAATACGATGTCCTGACGCAACTCCGAGAGCTCGGAGCGGAGCTTGTCGATGTCCAGGTCATCCACCCCGTTTTCGATCGCCTCCAGGCGCTCCTCATATTCATCGATTGCCGTACCGATGTAATCGACGAGCAGACCGATCAGATGCTCAAACAGGGCAGGGGCGCTTTCCGGCCCCTTGCCTTCGCCCATCAGTTCATCGAGCGCGATGCGCGGCGTCCGCAGATATTCGTGCCGAAGGCTAATCACCCTGCTGCCGTCGGACCACAGACGCAGTGCGACCATGTCTTCGGGATGCGCGCCCTCGTTCAGGTTGATGCCGCGCAAGATGCAGATATATCCGGTTCTGCCTGCAAATACCCTGGGCCGGGCCTCCGGGTCCAGCAGAGCCTCGATTGTGATGGCGGAGAGGCCGCTTTCCGTTTCCAACCAGTTGCGAACATGCGCCGATCCCGCGTCAACATGCACCCACAGCGGGCCGTGCGTAGCCTTCCAATTGGTGATGTCCTTCCAGTGTATGAGTTGCCCGCCACCGGCCCCATCCATCTGCACGGCAAAAAGAAGTCCGTCCTCTTCCGGGACGTCGGCGGCGCGTAGCGTTTCGGTCATCCTCTCTTAATAGCTGGATTGCAAAGACACGCAAATTGAGTGATACTCTGAATCCTTATCTGGGAGGATTTGCACCATGGCCACGCAGCCGAAGCTCGACACGCCTGTCTTCGACCCGTCAGCAACCGAGCTTTGGGAGACCCGGACCTGGCCCGCAGTGTTTGAGGCGATGCGTGCGGAGGATCCGCTGCACTTTTCAAGCGACAGTGTTTACGGCCCCTACTGGTCGGTTACGAAATACAAGGACATCCAGACTGTGGAGGCGCTTCCGAAAGTGTTCTCCTCGTCATGGAAATATGACGGCATCACGATCGCCGACGCGCAGGAGGACATGGCCGAAGACGAGCGCATGCCGATGTTCATCGCGATGGATCCGCCTGAACACACACCGCAGCGCCGTACCGTTTCGCCGAAGTTCACCCCCTCGGGCATGGCCGCAATGGAACCGGATATCCGTGCGCGCACCAGCGAACTGCTGGATTCCCTGGTGCCCGGTCAGGAATTCGACTGGGTCGACAAGGTTTCCATCGAACTCACGACGCAGATGCTTGCATTACTGTTCGATTTTCCATGGGAGGAGCGACGCAAACTTACTTACTGGTCCGACTGGGCTGGCAACCTCAATGCGGCGCGTGATCCTGAGTTCGCCAAACAGCGCCTGAACATCATGTACGAGATGGGCATGTATTTCGCCGGTTTGTGGGAGATGAAGAAATCCCAGGAGGACGGTGATGATCTGATCAAGATGATGCAGCGCTCTGAAGCCATGAATGAAATGCCGGAAAAGATGTTCATCGGAAACCTGATCCTGCTGATTGTTGGCGGCAATGACACCACCCGAAACAGCATGACGGGAATTGCCCGGACCATGACCCGCTTCCCGGAGGAGTGGGACAAGCTGAAAGGCGAGGGCGAAGGTTCGAAATCCATCAAGAATGCCGTGCAGGAGCTCATCCGCTGGCAGACCCCGCTGGCGCACATGCGGCGGACTGCGACGGAGGATTATGAACTGCGCGGGAAGACCATCAAGGCCGGCGACAAAGTGGTGATGTGGTATGCCTCCGCCAATCGTGATGAGGAGGTCTTCGAAGACGGAGACCGCTGGATGCCCGACCGCGAAAACGCCCGTCGCCAGCTTGCCTTTGGCTATGGCATCCATCGCTGCGTCGGTGCGCGCCTTGCGGAGTTGCAGCTGGCGGTGCTGATGGAGGAAATGATGAAGCGCAATATGCGGCTGACCTGTATCGGCGAGCCTGAACGGGTCTCGTCCCCCTTCATCAACGGCTATCACAAGCAGATGGTGTCAATGACGCGCGATTAACGTGCTGCAACATTAACCTTTTGTTAGCCGGGTATGTCGCGCAAACATGGCTGCTGTCTAATTCTGAGTCCTACTCATTGCCCATGAGATAGATCATATCGGCGCTTCAATTCGCAGCGCCATGCCGTATGGCGCCGACCTATTTCCGGAGCCAGACCATGACCATCGACAAGACTAACGACAAGAACCAGACCATTTCCACCGCACCGATGAGCGCGTCCAGTTCGCTGACGCGCGGTCGTCCGGGCCGCCGCCTGGGCAGCCGCATGGAAACCGAAGGCAAGCTGTTCCACGCCTGGCGCGGATAACATCTAGTCCGGACGGGACAGAGTCAGGATGGGCCAGTCTCCATTTGGATCGGTGGCCCGGCTGACCAGCCCCGCGCCGGTAAAGGCCCGGCGCACTTCATCCTGCTGGTCGGTCAAAAGGCCGGCGAGGATGACGGTGCCGCCGGGCGTCAACGCGCCCGCGATTTCAGGAGCAAGGTCGATCAGCGGCTGCGCCAATATGTTGGCCGCAATCAGATCATAGGGCGCACGTTCCGCCAGCGCGGGCGCGACAAAGCCATCGGCGATGACCAGCGCGATTTCGCCTGCACCATCGCCCTCCCGCTCGCCATTGACCGAGATATTTCCGCGCGACACCTCAATTGACACGGGATCGATGTCGCTAGCGGTCACGCGCGCATTGGGGAACATCCTGACCATCGCCAGCGCCAGCAGTGCTGTGCCCGTCCCCAGATCAAGCGCATTTTCCGGCTGCAAATCGAGAGCATCGAGCGCGCGCAGACAGCCTGCGGTGGTTGCATGATGACCCGTGCCAAAGGCCTGGCTCGCCTCGATCTGCAGCCCGATCGTTCCTTTCGGCTGGCTGGCCCTGTCCTTCGCCGCATGAACCCAGAACCGGCCCGCGCTGATCGGATCGAGCCCCTCCTGGCTTTTTGTGACCCAGTCCTCTTCCGGCAGCAGTTCCGTTTTTGCATCCGCTTTTGGGCTGCTGGGCAGCAGTGACCGAATGAGCGCGACGAAGTCCGCATCCGCTTCCTGCTCGGAATAGACCTCCAGCATCAGCTCCTGCGGGTTTTCAGGATGCGAGACATTGGTGATCAGGGCAGGCTGCGGGTCGAGATGCGCAAGTGCGGGCAGATCGGTCATCAAGGCGTCGGCGTCCGCCTTGCTGACGGGAAGCGTGGTTTTCCAGATACGGGTCATGCTATCCACCTTAGCCCGCCAATCCCGGCTGGTCTTGCACATAGTGGTGCGGTTAAAGCCGCGGCATGACCGATTTGCGCACATTCTATCCGCCCATCGAGCCTTATGACAGCGGCATGCTGGACGTCGGCGACGGGCACAGCATCTATTGGGAACGATGCGGGACGAAGGGCGCGAAGCCCGTCGTCTTCCTGCATGGCGGACCGGGCGGCGGCTTTTCGCCGTCCCACCGGTCGCTGTTCGATCCCGGGCGATATGACATCCTGCTGTTCGACCAGCGCGGCTGCGGGCGCTCCACGCCGCACGCCGAACTGCATGCGAACACCACCTGGCATCTGGTCGCGGACATCGAGCGGCTGCGCGAGATGGCGGGCGCGGAGCGGTGGCAGGTCTTTGGCGGCTCCTGGGGGTCGACGCTGGCGCTCGCCTATGCCGAAACGCATCCCGAGCGTGTGACGGAGCTGATCCTGCGCGGCGTCTATCTGCTGACGAAGGCGGAGATGGACTGGTATTACCAGTTTGGCGTCAGCGAGATGTTTCCCGACCTGTGGGAAGCCTTTTGCGCGCCGATCCCGGAGGATGAGCGGCACGACATGCTGTCCGCCTATCACCGCCGCCTGACGGGAGACGACGAGGCCGTGCGGCTGGCGGCGGCGCAGGCCTGGTCGATCTGGGAAGGGCGCACGATCACGCTGGTTCCCGATCCGGCGACTTCGGACGTGTTTCTGGACCCGCATTTCGCCTACGCCTTTGCACGGATCGAGAACCATTTCTTCGTCAATGGAGGCTGGCTGGACGAGGGACAATTGCTGCGCGATGCGCACAGGCTGGCGAACATTCCCGGCACGATCATCCATGGCCGCTATGACATGCCATGCCCCGCGACGAACGCCTGGGCACTGCACAAGGCGTGGCCCCGCGCGGACTTCCACCTGATCGAGGGCGCGGGCCATGCCTATAACGAACCCGGCATCCTGGACCGCCTGATCCGCGCGACGGACGGATTTGCCGCAGGGGCATAAAGGCCCGCAACGCCTGAACGTCGCGCGCGCAGACTAGCCGGGGGCGGGGCGTCCATCGACAGAGACGTGAAGCTCGTCATTCTGGCCGATGGTCGCAACGAACTTCTGGCCGTGATTGCGGGTGACATAGCCGAGGTCCTCCGTCCGGCGGCCGTCGGCCCAGGACAGCCTGAGGCCGCCATCGCCGGGCATGTTTTCCGCGAAGGTCCAGTCACCGCCAGCGGCGATCGTCCCGGCGGCGAGGCGGCGGTCGTTCCAGAACAAGGTCACCGCCAAGGGTGCGCCGCTGTCGTTGACGACGCGCACTTCTGTCCGGGTCTGGCGGTCGTACAGAAACCATCCGCCTGCCAGGAGCAGGATGACGATCAGGGCGGCGACCACGAATTTCATGTCCATATGCGTCAGCCTAGCGGCTATTCGCCTGTCTCAACAGAGGAATGATGTCAGCGCCGCACCTCTATGGGCGCCGTCTGCAATAGGCCCATGTCGGCCGCCGTGGCAATCAGCGTGGCCGGGTCCATATCGGGGAACGCCTCCGCCAGCACGCGGCCATTATGATTGTTCATCAGGTCCATGACGATTTCGGATTCCGGATTCGCGCCGCTGCGTTCATGCGCGTCGCCAAATTTCTTCGCCTCCGACGCGCCTATGGACTGCGTCATGTGCGCGTTCCATGTGGCGTGGCGGAAGGCGTCCGCCTCGTTGTTATGAGCGTTTCGGACGTTCGGATATTGCGCGGCGGTTTCGGCAAAGGCCGTGTCGGCATCGCCCCTGGCGGCAAGCGCGTCGAACGGGTTCAGTGCCGCATTCGCGGTTTCGCCGATACCGCCCGGATCATAACCGAGCTCGTTATAGATGGCGTCGGCGCGGGCACCAGAAATCGGCCCGGTTTCCGGTGCGATCAGGTTGTCGGCGATAAAATCCTGCCCGGTCTGCGATCCCAGAAAGGTCCGAAGCTCCGCAGAAGTGGCAACGCCCTCACCGACAGGTCCGCTTTGATCATAGGCGTAATCGCGGGTTGGCTGAGCGCGCGTATCGACGGTGTCCGTGCTGTTCCACTGGGTCAGCTGCGCGGCGTCATGGCTTCCGATTCCATCGATCACAATGAGTTCCTCCAACTCGTTCGGCCCCGGCGCATATGTGCCGTATCTGGAAGGATGAACCTGTGCGGGAGTTCCCGTAGAATCGGCTGGGGCGGGCTATGCGCCGATGGCCGGAAGCGCATGACTAGCCGTTACGGATAGCATCAGGGTCACGCGCGTTTTGGTTTTTCAGTCCGGAAAATACGGGAAAAACAAGCGGGTCACAGCGAGTCGGTGTGACCCTCGTGTGACCTGTGTTGCCACGCCAGCACGCCGAAAACGCAGCAGGTGATGAGCACAAGTGACGATTTGAAAGAGCGTCCCGTCAGTGTAGCAGAGACGCAGGCTGTAGGACAGCATGGCGAGAGGCGGGGAGCGCGAAGCATGAACGGGGCAATGGTCATTTACGGCGATGTCGCCAGCGGCAATTGCCTGAAGGTGAAGTGGACGGCGGACCATCTGGGGATCCCCTATGACTGGCACCCTGTCGATGTCGTGGCGGGGGAGGCGCGGACGGCGGCCTTCCTGCGCGTCAATCCGGGCGGGAAGGTGCCTGCCATCGTCTTACCGGGCGGCGAACTGCTGACGGAATCGAACGCGATCATCCATTACCTGGCGCGCGGATCGGCACTGGTGCCGGACGATGCCCTGGACCATGCGCGCATGCTGCAATGGATGTTCTGGGAGCAATATTCGCACGAGCCCTATATCGCCGTGCGCCGCTATCACCTGCACCTGGCGGGCGCGGACCCGGCGACGCTCGATCCGAAGCTGCTGGAGCGGGGAAATGCGGCACTGGCAGTGATGGAGGCGCATCTGGCGGGGGACGGGACAGCGGCGCGCGACTGGTTTGTCGGGGACGGCCCGACGCTCGCCGATGTGGCGCTGGTCGCCTATACGCGCTGGGCCGGGCAGGGTGGGTTTGATCTTGATGCGTTTCCGGCGGTGCGGGATTGGGTGGGGCGGGTCGAGGCGGCTTTAGAGATTGTGGATTGATGCGAACTCGCTGGGGACTCTGGACCGCGACATGCCGTCCGCCTAAGCTAAATCAATGATAATGCCCGGCCATTCCCTGATCTCCGTCGATCCCGCCGTCTGCGGTGGCAGGCCCTGCGTGGCGGACACGCGCGTACGGGTTTCGGACATATTGGAAATGCTCGCAGGCGGGGCGAGTGTCGCGGAAATCGTCGCCGACTATCCCTATCTGGATGAAGCGGGCGTGCGTGCCGCGCTCGCGTATGCGGCGGTCATGTCCGACCATCCCATTGTCACCGCCGCCGCGTGAGGTTCATCGTCGATGCGCAACTGCCGCCCGGCATGTGCGCGGCCCTGGAATCGCGCGGCCATGACGCCGTTCATGTTTCCGAGCGACCGGGTGCAGGCGCCAGCGATCTGGAAAGCGTCGCGATCGCAAAGCGCGCCATGGCCGGGGGATAGAGGTATGGGGCAGGGGCGTCAATTTAGTATCGTGTCCCCGGAACTCCTCCCCCGGAACTCCTTGTGCCCCGGAACTCCTGTGTCGATAAGACGAGTCGCGGACTGCTGGAATGGCTGGAGCCGCGATGGGAAGCTGTGGAGCAGCGGCTGGCCGAAGGGGCTAAGATCGTTCGGGTGTTGTGAAATAGGTATGGTGTCCCTGTATTTTGAACTCTATTGATAACCATACCTCATTTTGAGAATGGGCCCCTATTTCTATACAAACATGACCACAGGTTTCTCATACGTTATTGACTTGCTTTATATTTCCCTCAAGCCAAGATAGCACCTCTTTCGCCCGCTCATTATCATCATGTGGCAAGCTAGAAAGAGATTTTCCGATGTAAAACTCGCCATCTTCATTTGGCCACTTCAACTTGCTTCGAGCCTCATCAATTTTACCAACAACAAACTTGACACCGAGTAGGACATGAGGTTCTGCGGGGAGATCAAAATTCCAATCGTCCAGATCGGGAAACCGTAGGCCCGCTTGAATCCAATCCAATTTATCAGATGCTTTTCCAAGAGTAGCCCAATTAGATAGAATTGCTCCGCTTTCTTGAAATTCAAAAATTTTTGAACCGTAAGGGGCGGTTGGTAGCGAAGTGCGCACGGTTTCCCACATATCGTTAAGAAGCGAATTAATCGGTCTCGCATGCTCCAGATATGTATGAAGCGCCGAGAAATCGGTCGCTCTTGGGTATACATCCATCAAACCTCTTCCTGCTAAAAAACTACAAAGCAAGTCCACTAAGAATCTGTCTTTCTCACTGCTAGACGACTTGCAGGCGCGCTTCATTGTCTGAGCTAAATCTCTCCAGCGAATCTGTATGAAATGAAGCTTACGCTCTTCGCAGAGGGACGAAACCCAATCGGGAGCTTTTGTCGAAGCTGTCATAACGACTAGCGCGCGCGCTCCCATTTTTTCACCATGGTGGCTGAGCCATTCGATGTAACGACTCAGTTGATGCGTCGAGGCTTGATCCGAGCGGTTGCTGAAAGGTGACCAGGTCTTGTTCTCGAACAGTAGGACGGGAGCTCCGTCGTGTTCCGCGACCATATCAAGAAAACCGCTATCTTCCTCGAATGCATAAGCGACCTGTGTTCGCCAAGTCAAATGGTGCGGAATGGACGCTTCTTCAATCCCCCAATTCTTTCAAACCAATGCAGCACAGCTTGTTGCACAGGGGTACTAAGGCTTTGCAGGGTGAAGCAAATCAGCTCGGTTAGGTAATCCTCCAAGGGGCTTCTGGAATGTCTTTCACGATATCGAAATATCCTACCATAAAAATCCATGTTCTATTTACCCACTTCCACAAAACTATCCAGCACCCGCTTCGACCCCGCCTTATCGAACTCCACTTCCAGTTTGTTGCCCTCGATCGCGATAATCTCGCCATTGCCGAATTTCTGGTGGAAGACGCGCTGGCCGACGGACAAGTCACTGCGGGCGCGTTGGCCTACGGTTACGCTGATGGGTTTGGTGTCGATCTGGTGGGTGCCGCGCGGGGCTTTGCCCATGGCGGCGGCGCGTTGCCAGCCGGGGCCTCTGGTGCCGCGGCGTTCGACCTTGGCGAAGGGGTCGGCTGTCGTCGAGGGCGGCGCGCCACAGGCTTGCGCCGCCGGACATGGTGGTTTCCTGTTCGATGTGATCCTCGGGCAGTTCGCCGACGAAGCGGCTGGGGATGCTGGACGTCCACTGGCCATAGATGCGGCGGTTGGCGGCGTGGCTGATCTGGGCGCCGACTTTCGCGCGGGTGATGCCGACATAGGCGAGGCGGCGTTCCTCCTCCAGGGACTTGGTGCCGCCCTCGTCGAGGCTGCGCTGCGAGGGGAAGACGCCCTCCTCCCACCCCACAAGGAACACATGGTCATATTCCAGCCCCTTGGCGGCGTGGAGGGTCATGATGGTGACCTTCGCCTCCTCCCGCGCGGCGTCATTGTCCATGACGAGCGCGACATGTTCGAGGAAGGATTGCAGCGAGTCGAATTCCTCCATCGCGCGGGTGAGCTCGTTCAGGTTCTCGACGCGGCCCTGCGCCTCCGCGCTGCTGTCGGCCTGCCACATGCCGATATAGCCCAATTCCTCCAGCACGATGCGGGCGAGTTCGGCATGGGGCGTGGTGTCCAGCATCTCGCGCCAGCGGCGGAAATTCTCGTGCAGCTCGGCGAGGGCCTTGCGGCCCCCGGCGGGGAGGTCGGTGGTCTGAATGATCTGGCCGGTGGCGGCGGTGAGGGGGATGCCCTCGCTGCGCGCGAGCTGGTGGATTTTGGAGACGCTCTTGTCGCCAAGGCCGCGTTTCGGCGTGTTGACGATGCGTTCAAAGGCGAGGTCGTCGGCGGGCTGGGCGATGACGCGGAGATAGGCCATGGCGTCGCGGATTTCCGCGCGCTCGTAGAAGCGGAAGCCGCCGACGATGCGGTAGGGGAGGCCGATATAGATGAAGCGATCCTCGAACTCGCGCGTCTGGAACTGGGCGCGGACGAGGATGGCGATGTCTTCGAGGCTGGAGCCGCGACGCTGCAGGGCTTCGATGTCGTCGCCGATGCGGCGCGCCTCCTCAGGCCCGTCCCAGACGCCGACGACCTTCAGCTTTTCGCCGGCGTCATCCTCGGTCCAGAGCGTCTTGTCGAGGCGCGAGGAGTTGCGGGCGATGAGCGCGCCCGCCGCGCCGAGGATGTTGCCGGTGGAGCGGTAATTCTGTTCCAGCTTTATGACAGCCGCCCCCTCGAAGTCCTTGTCGAAGCGCAGAATGTTGGCAACCTCCGCACCGCGCCAGGAATAGATGGACTGGTCGTCGTCGCCGACCACGCAGATGTTGCGGTGGCCCTGCGCCAGGAGGCGCAGCCAGAGATACTGGACCGTGTTCGTGTCCTGATATTCGTCGACCAGGATATAGCGGAAGCGGTTCTGATATTCCTTCAGGATATCCTTGTGTTGCCGCAGGATGTTGAGGGGCTGTAGCAGCAGGTCGCCAAAGTCCGCGGCATTGAGGGATTTGAGGCGGTCCTGATAGGCGGCGTAGAGCTGTTTGCCCTTGCCGTCGGCGAAGGCGTAGCTTTCGTCCTCGGACAGGTCGGCGGGGTTCTGCCCCCGGTTCTTCCAGCGGTCGATGAGGCCGCCGAGCATCTTGGCGGGCCAGCGTTTTTCGTCGATATCGGCGGCGCTGATCAGCTGCTTCATCAGGCGGAGCTGGTCATCCGTGTCGAGGATGGTGAAATTGCTGTTGAGCCCGGCGAGTTCGGCATGTTTCCTGAGCATCTTCGCGCCGATGGAATGGAAGGTGCCGAGCCAGCGGAGACCCTCCACCATGTCGCCGATCTGCGCGCGCATCCGCTCCCGCATCTCCCGCGCCGCCTTGTTGGTGAAGGTGACGGCGAGGATTTCCGACGGCCAGGCGCGCTGTGTGTAGATGATGTGGGCGAGGCGCGAGGTGAGGGCGCGCGTCTTGCCCGTGCCCGCGCCCGCCAGCATGAGGACGGGGCCTTCGGTGGTCAGCACCGCCTGACGCTGGGGCGGGTTGAGGCCGTCCATATAGGGCGGTTCGTCGGCTTTCGGGGCGGGAACGGTCATGCGCCCTTTAGAACACAGGGCGAACGGAGCGGCAATGTCAAAGGCGGCGTGCGACGCTGACGAACTCCGCGACGGTCAGGGTTTCCGCGCGGCGCGTCTCGTCGATCCCCGCGGCGGCGAGGGCCTCCAGCGCGCCGGGGAGGGATTTGAGGCTGGAGCGCAGCATCTTGCGGCGCTGGCCGAAGGCGGCGGCGGTAAGCTGGCCGAGGGTGCGCGCATCGACGCCTGCGGGCGCGGGCAGGGGCGTGATGTGCACGACGGCGGAATCGACCTTTGGCGCGGGGACGAAGGCGCGCGGCGGCAGGGTCATGGCGATGTTCGGCTCGCTGCGCCACTGCGCGAGGACGGAAAGGCGGCCATAGGCACCGGTGCCGGGGGCAGCGACGATGCGGTTCGCCACCTCGCGCTGGAACATCAGCGTGAGACTGGCCCACCAGGGCGGCCATGCGCCGGTTTCCAGCCAGCGGGTCAGGAGCGCGGTGCCGACATTATAGGGCAGGTTGGCGACGATATGCGCGCCGCTGCCGATGAGGGACGCCTCGTCGACCGTCATGGCGTCAGCCTCCATGACCGTCAGGCGGCCCGGCGCGGCGGCCTGAAGCTCCGCAAGCGCGGGCAGGCAGCGGGCATCGCGTTCGACGGCGGTGACGTGCGCGCCCGCCTCGATCAGGGCGCGGGTCAGGCCGCCGGGGCCGGGACCGACCTCATACACCCCCGCACCCGCCAGCGGGCCGGGAATGCGGGCGATCTTCGCAAGGAGATTGGGATCGAGAAGGAAATTCTGCCCGAGCGCCTTTTTCGCGGAAAGGCCGTGCGCGGCTATGGTGTCCTTCAGGCTCGGAAGGTCGAGCTTCACTCCGCGAACAATTTGCGGCGTTCGGCGCAGGCGGCGGCCATGTTGAGTGCGGCGACCATGGCGTCGGGGCGCGCCTGACCCGTGCCGGCGATATCGAAGGCGGTGCCGTGGTCGGGGCTCGTGCGGACGATGGGCAGGCCGAGCGTCAGGTTGACGCCCTCGTCGAAATGCAGGGTCTTCACCGGGATCAGGGCCTGGTCGTGATACATGCAGACGGCCGCGTCATAGTTCAGGCGCGCGCTGGCGTGGAACATGGTGTCGGCGGACATGGGGCCGATCAGTTCGAAATCCTCGTCCGCCAGGGATTCCATGGCGGGAATGATGAGGTTGCGTTCCTCCTCGCCCATCAAACCGCTTTCCCCGGCATGGGGATTGAGGCCGGCGACGGCGATGCGCGGATGCCTGATGCCGAAATTGCGGGAAAGGCCGCGGGCAGTCGCGCGGATGCGGGCGGCGATGAGCTCCACAGTCAGCGCTTCCGGCACGGCGGAGAGGCCGATGTGCATCGTGACGGGAACGCATTTCAGTGTCGGCCCCGCGATCATCATGGCGATATTCTGCCGCGCGATGCCGCAGCGCTCCGCGACGAATTCCGTCTGGCCGGGATGGGTGAAGCCGATGGCGGCCAGCTGCGCCTTTGAGACGGGCGCGGTCACGAGCGCGCTGGCGGCGCCCGATTTCACCAGACCGGTTGCGAGTTCCAGCGAATCGAGGGCACACCTCGCGCCCTCGAGCGAGGGTTCGCCGAAAACAATGTCCTCGCTGTGCTCGATCTCGATCAGGGGGAGGGCGTTCTTGCTGGCCTCGACCGCCTGGTCCGGGGTTTCGATGATTTCGACGGGGCCGAGCCAGGCCGCCTTCAGCGCGCGCAGACTGCCGACGGCGAAAAAGCAGGGCAGGGCGCGGGCGTGGCGTTCGGCATAGGCCTTGGCCGTGATTTCACTACCGATCCCGGCAGGATCGCCGAGCGCGACGGCGACGGGCGCAATCATGGGCAGACCCTAACGATAATCGATGATCGCATCGCGGCGCAGGTCACGCAGGTAGCGGCGCGCCATCATATTGACGCGCTGCTGTTCGATCTGTGCATACATATTGTCGAAATCCGGTGCGCGGGCATTCTGCAATTCCTCGCGGCCGCACATGGTGAGCACCTTGATGCCATCGTCAAGCGAACCAAAGGGCGGCGTGGACTGGCCGGTCTGAAGCTGGCCCATCAGCGACTTGAGCTGCGGCGGCAGATCGCCGAGCCGGACCTGGTCGTTGACGGTGACACTGCCGCCATATTCCTCGGCAACCTTCTCGACACCGCCGCAGCCGCCCATGGCGGACACGCTCGTCTGAAGTCTGGCGACCAGATCCTGCGCCTGGGCTTCGGAAGTCGATTCCGCGACCGGCACGCTCAGCTGTTTCAGGCTGAGGATGGCATCGTCCTGGCTGGCGGTCAGGATCTGGCGCTTGTCGATCAGCGCGAGAATGACGATCTTGCCAGGCAGCTGGATGGGCGCGGTAATCTGCCCTTCCGGAAGCTGGCTGATGACCGGCTGCAGTTCGGGGCTGAGCTGTTCCAGCTGCACCCAGCCAAGATCGCCGCCGACCGTCGCGGTCGAGCTTTGCGAATATTGCCGGGCGTAAGCGACGAAGGACGCGCCCTTCTTCAGCTGATCGACGATCTGCTGCGCGTCCTGCATGACAGTCGCGGCCGTCGCCGGAGTGGTGTAGAACACGAGCTCACCGATGCGATATTCGTCGGTGCCCTTCGAGGCCTCCATCCGGGCGATGATGGTTTCCACCTCGTCGTCGCCAACATTGACGAACGGTTCGACACGGCGGCGAAGCAGTCGCTGCCACGCGAGTTCGGCGTGAATCTGCTGCTGGATGGCCATTTCGGACGTGCCGCGTTCGCGCAGGTAGGTCTTGAACTGTTCGGGATTCATCTTGAAGTTGCCGGCGACGCGCGCATAGGCATCCGCAAGTTCGGCATCCGAAATGATGATGTCGTTTTCCGCGCTTTCCTGAATCTGCAGCTTCTCGTCGATCAGATTGCGGACGACCTGCATCTTGAGGCGCAGCTTTTCCTGCTCTTCGACATCCGTCGGATTGGCGGCGAGCACGAGGTTCAGGCGCTGGTCGATATCCGTGTCGGTGACAACCTCACCATTCACCACGGCATTGGCCTTCCGGACATTGGGGTCGCTGGCGCTGCCGAGGATGGTGATGTCGGGCGTCGAGTTCAATTCATCGAGAATGGGCGTGCCACTGCCGCTGGTCTGTGCGGACGCGGCACTGCCGACCAGAAAGGCGGCACCTGCGACGGTGCAAAGCATCTTGGCGATCATCATCTACTCCATGCGCGCCCGGTTGTGCGCGCCAAAATTCGTTTCGATTGCGTCCTAGCATGAACGCGGTTCCCGTGTCAGCCATCTGCCAGAGACAGGCTGAACATGAACTTACAATGGCGGTGCTGTCCCCGGTTATCTGCCTAGCGTCTTCAACGATACGCGGAAGAGGAAACTGTTCCCCCGCTCGAAATCGCGGTCGGAAACATAGTCACGTTTCCATGTCAGGCCGAATTTGAAACATTCATCCTCATATGTGAAGCCGACCCGGTGGCGAATGGGCTCGAAGCCGTCGGCATTGGTAAAGGGGTCTTCCTCGGCATCGGTGAGGTCGATGATGACGGAACCGAAGGCGGACCAGTAGCGTGTCAGTTGCAGGCGGCCCCCGGCGCGCACCTCCTCACGATCGGCCAGATCCTCGATCCCGATATCGCGATTGAGCTTGAGATAGCCGACGGTGAGATAGTCGCGGCGGCCGCCAACGGTGAAGTCGATCTCGTTGCGCCGGAGATCGAAGGTTTCCTGATCCAGCCGGTAGCGGTGGGTGAGATCGAAGCGGCGGCCGATGCGGAGCGTGTTCCGGCCGACGATATCCGAGAAATTATCGTCAAGGCCCGTGCCCTTTGGCAGGATCGAGGGCTGGTCGTCGAGCCGGTAGCTCTGGCCGATTTCCGATTCCAGCAGCCAGCGGGGGCGGTTCAGCTTCCACGTGGCGCCGTAGGTGACGCGCGCGCCGCCCTCCCATCGATCCTGACCGGGAAAGCGGCTGATTTCGAACAGATTGGTGGTTTCGAGGTCGACCGAGCGGCTGTCCTCGTTCGGGATGTCGTCATTCAGACCGTTCGGCGACGCGCTTAGCTGGACCCGGGGCGTGATCGTTTGCGTGCCCGCGAACGCGGGTCCGGCGAACGGCCATTCGATATCCAGTGCGGCCGCGGGGATCAGGCGCCCCTCCCAGCCGTCGGATCCGGCGTAGATGGGGAATTCGACGAGGTCGCTGTCCTCCACGCGGTAGGCGTCGGCGCGGGCGAGCGCGGTCGCCGTGATGCGCTGGCCCATGGGCGTCAGGAAACTGCGGTTCCATTCCGCGCCGGCGGACAGCCGGTAGCTGTCCATGCCGTCCGTGCGGTTGATGAAGGCGCTGGAGGCGTCGAGGGTAAGCCGACCGCCCGCCAGCAAGGCCTGCGGCGTATAGCTGAAATCGACGACCGGGAGGGCGATTGGAATCAGCCCCTGATCGTCGGATTCGCGCAGGCCCTGAAAGACCCAGCCTTCGACATTGAGGAAACTTTCGTTTCCAGAGCGCTCAAGCCTGTAGAAATTCCGGAGCGCGGTATCGCGGCTGATATCATAGCGGCGCAGGAAGGTGTCGTCGCTGGCGGCGCGAATGCCGAAAGTGGAGCGCCAGTGTTCGTCATGCTGAAACTGCCCGTTACCGTAGATGTAGAAACGGATTTCGTCCTGATTTGTCGTGAGGGCGGGCGTGCCGACGCGGTTGCGTTCGACATTGGAGACGGTCGTGATGCCGCCGATCCTGAGTGGGCCGGAGGAGAAGAGCTTGCGATATTCCGCCGCCACGGAGGGGTTCACCTCCGTATAGACGGTTGGCGAGAGGGTAAGATCGCTGCTGTCCGTGAGGTTGACGAAATAGGGGACGGTCACGGAGACGCCCGTCGATCGGTCGATGGTGAAGTCAGGGATCAGGAGCCCGGTGGCGCGGGCGTCCGCGGTGTCGCTGTGCGAAAGGCGCGGCAACCACAGAAGCGGAACGCCGAAAAATTCGAAACGCGCATCTTCATAGCGAACCTTGCCCGCCGCCGGATCGTGCTGAACGCTATCCGCCTTGATCTGCCATAATGGCTGTTTCGGGCAACCCGTTGAATCGACGACATCGCAAGGGGAATAGACGGCGCGGTTCAACTGCGAGACGCCGTCCGTTCTGACGCCGTTCGCGGCGGCCAGCCTGCCGCCATCCTGAAGAACGAGGAGGAAGCCGTCGATGGCACCGTTTTTCAGCTCGTCAGTCAGTTCGACCTCTGAGGCGTAGATTTCATTTCCGGCAGGGTCGATGACCGTGATATCGCCCGTTGCGGTGACGAGGCCGCTGTTCCGGTCATAGGCGACCTGATTGGCGCTGAGGCGGTAACCGCCGCGCGTGACCACCACATTGCCGCTTGCCGTGACGATTTTCGCATTGTCGTCATAGGTCATCGTGTCGGCGGCGAATTCGACAGGCTCCTGAGGCGTGGCCGTGTCTGCGGGCACCGTCAGCGGGTCGACGGCATTCTGGGCTGCGGCGCTGCCCGCAAATGTTGTCGCGAGTGCCGTGCCAGTCAGCAGCAGGCCAAAAAGACGGGCATTTCGGAAAATCGCGGGAACTCCAACGGCAGGCGCGCCTTGATAAAATCAGCTTGATAGGCGGGGCCGCGACGTGCGGCAAGCGTAGCGGTTGCTCCCTGCGACGGCGGGTATAGAAGCTGCGATCAGATTTCCGGAGGATTTTCCAACATGCATATCGAATTCACATCCGACGCGAGCGCCGATGGCGCCGCACTCGTCGTCTTCAGCGCGAAGGATATCGTGCTGTCCGAAGCCGCGCAGGCGGTGGACGAAGCGTCTGGCGGCGCATTGCGGCGGGCGGCCAGGGCAGCGGACTTCAAGGGCGACCAGGGCAAGACGCTCGATCTGCCCGGCCTTGCCGGATCGGAAGCCAATCGCGTTCTGCTGGTCGGTACCGGCGCGCAGGGGCGCGGCGACGCCCTGGGATTCGAGCAGGTCGGCGCTGCGATCGCGGCCAAGCTGTTCCGGTCAGGGGAAACGCGCATGCTGGTCGACCTGCGCGGCGCGAAGGATCTGGGGCTGCCGCTTGACGAGGCGGCGCTCCATATCGCCATGGGGATCGCGCAGCGCAGCTATGCCTTTGACCATTATCACACAAAGGGCCGCAATGGCGCGAAGGTCAGCCTGAAAACGGTCGAAATCGTCGGCGCGGGCGACGGGGCCGCGGACGTCTGGCCCGAATATGAAGGCGTGGCGAAGGGCGTCGCCTTCACCAAGGATCTGGTCAGCGAGCCGCCCAACGTCATCTATCCCATCAGCTTTGTCGAGCGGGTGAAGGCCCTAAACATTCCGGGCCTGAAGATCGATGTTCTGGACGAGGACCAGATGGCCGAGGCGGGGATGAACGCGCTGTTGGGTGTGTCCATCGGTTCCGAACAGCCCGCGCGCCTGCTGGTGATGGAATGGGACGGCACGGACGGCCAGCAGAAAACCAGCCATGTTTTCGTCGGCAAGGGCGTGACGTTTGATTCGGGCGGTATCAGCCTGAAACCGGGCGCCGGCATGGAAGACATGAAATGGGACATGGGCGGAGCCGGGGCCGTGGCGGGAACCATGGTCGCGCTGGCGTCGCGCAAGGCGAAGGCGCGCGTCGTCGGGATTTGCGGTCTGGTCGAGAACATGCCCGATGGCCGGGCGCAGCGTCCGGGCGATGTCGTGACGTCGATGTCAGGCCAAACGATTGAAGTCGTGAACACCGATGCCGAGGGGCGTCTGGTGCTGTGCGATGCGCTGTGGTGGGCACAGGAAACCTATAGCCCCGACGTCATCGTCGATCTGGCGACCCTGACAGGCGCGATCATCGTCGGGCTGGGGCATGAATATGCCGGCGCCTATGCCAATGACGAAGGACTGGCGGAGGACCTGTTGAAGGCAAGCCGGACGTCCGGCGACAAGCTGTGGCGGATGCCGCTGGCGGATCGCTATGACAAGCAGATCGACAGCCAGATCGCCGACATGAAGAATGTGGGTGGCAAGGATGCCGGGTCGATTACGGCGGCGCAGTTCCTGCAGCGTTATATTCAGGACGGCGTGAAATGGGCGCATCTGGACGTCGCGGGTACGGTCTGGGCGGCGAAGGCCATGAACCTGCACGACAAGGGCGCGACCGGCTTTGGCGTGCGCCTGCTGGATCAATATGTTCGGGACGTGCTGGAGAAATAGCGGCACATGAATGTCGCCTTCTATCACTGCACCGCCGCGACACCGGAAGCGGTCCTGCCGAAGCTGGCCCTGAAGGCGGTCGAGGCGGGACACCGGGTGCTGGTCCACGCTGCGGAAAAGGCGCAGGCCGAAGCCATGGACGAGACATTGTGGACCTATGACCCGGACAGTTTTCTGCCGCACGGGATCGCGGGCGGCGGGCAGGACGCGGACCAGCCGCTGCTGATCGCCGACAGTTTCGAGCCCGTGAACGGCGCCGACCTCGCCATTGCCATGTCGGGCCGGCTTCCGGGCGGAGATTCGGGTTTCGCGCGGGTGCTGTATCTGTTCGATGGCAATGACGAAAGCGCGTTGCAGGCGGCGCGGCAGCACTGGAAGGCGCTGGCGGAGCGAGAGGGCGTCGAGACGGCCTACTGGGCTCAGGGCGAGCGGGGCTGGGAAAAACGGCAATAGCATTGCATCCGCTTCGTGAACGTCCTACTTGCGCGGCAATTCCGATTTCATCATTTCAATGGAGACCTCGCCATGGCGCAGGAACGCACCTTTTCGATCATCAAGCCCGACGCCACCCGCCGCAACCTGACCGGCGCCGTCACCAAGAAACTGGAAGATGCCGGCCTTCGCGTCGTTGCCAGCCGCCGCGTGCAGCTGACGCAGCAGCAGGCCGAGAAATTCTATGAAGTGCACAAGGAGCGGCCCTTTTATGGCGATCTCGTCAGCTTCATGACCAGCGGTCCGGTCGTCGTTCAGGTGCTGGAAGGCGAAAACGCCATTGCGAAAAACCGCGAAGTCATGGGCGCGACCAACCCCGCCGACGCCGAGCCGGGCACGATCCGCGCGGAGTTTGCGGAAAGCATCGATGCGAACAGCGTGCACGGATCCGACAGCGCCGAGAATGCGAAGCTGGAAATCGCGCAGTTCTTCGAAGAGAGCGAAATCGTCGGCTGAGGCTGGCAGATTCCGATGTCATGGGCCGTCCGGGAGTGATCCCGGGCGGCCCTTTTCATTTCGTCATCCGGCAGCCTTCGGGATTGCGGTGAAGGTCGTCGTCACCGGCCGCGTCCCCTCCGGCCGCAGTCAAAAGGCGTCAGCGGCGTCGAGGAGCCGGGTCAGGCGTTTGGGAGCGACGCTGCGCCAGCTTTTTCGCAGCCAGTCTTCGACCAGGCTCCAGTCGGGATCGCCGTCGTCGAGAGCTATGCCGATCCAGCCGGACGCGCCGTAATAGGCGGGCTTGTAGTAGAGCGCCGGATCAGCCTCGATGAGCGCGGTCAGTTCGTCCTGCCCGCTGGTCTTGACGAGCAGGGCAATGCGGCCATCGCCGTGATGGTTCTGGTTGAAAATCGCGAAATATTTCCCCTTGATGCAGCGGAATCCCGGCGAGCCATGCGTGTCGCGGGCCTCCGTTTCCGGCAGGTCGAGTGCACGTCTGCCGACCTCGGCCAGGAGCCAGTCGGGATCCTGCTTGCGCGTGACCCAGGCGGCGAGCGTGCGGGGGTAGAGCTGGTGCTCCGCGAACTGGACGCGGCGCGCCAGCGTTTCCGCCGTATCGCCGGGCATGATGGCGACCTTGGTCTGGCCGAGGACGGGACCATCATCGACGTCCGCCGTCACGACATGGACGGAGCAACCGGCATGGCTGTCGCCCGCATCAAGCGCCCGCTGGAATGTACCCAGCCCCTTGTATTTCGGCAGGAGCGACGGGTGGATATTGAGCATCCGGTCCTGCCACTCTGCCACGAATTCCTTTGAAAGCAGGCGCATATATCCCGCAAGTGCGATATAGTCTGAACCGCTCTCATGAACCGCCTTGCCGATTTCGGCATCGAAGGCCGCGCGGTCCACGCCCTTGTGGCTTTTGGCCCAGGTGGCGATGCCTTCGGCTTTGGCGAGCGCGAGGCCGGGTGCGCCCGGATCGTTGGACGCAACAAGAACGACCTTGTACGGACAGTCAGCGGCGCGCGAAGCGTAAAGAAGGGCTGCCATGTTCGTGCCCTGACCGGAAATCAGGACGGCGACGCGCGCGCGTTTCCGGTCCTTCTGGCTAGCCATGATGGGCGGCGGTCCATGCGGCGTCCGCGCCCCAGATGCCGGCCGCGGCGTTGCACGATTGCGCCGCGCTCACCGTCCTCTATGTGACCAATGGCAAAGACGGTTTCGCCAGCCGACGTCAGAGCGTCGGTCAGGGCAGCAGCATCGTGCGCGGAGGTGATCACGGCCATGCCGATGCCGCAGTTGAACGTGCGCGCCAGCTCCTCCGGCGCGATGCCCCCCTCTGCGCGCAGCCAGTCGATGCTGGCGGGCAGGGGCCAGGTGCCCGCCTCGAGATGGGCGCAATGCCCCTTGCCGAGGACGCGCGGGATGTTTTCGAGAAGACCGCCGCCGGTGATGTGCGCGAGAGCCTTGATATGACCGGCGCGAACGGATGGCAGCAGGGATTTGATATAGATGCGCGTGGGTTCAAGCAGCGCTGCGGCCAGGCTGCGGCTGTCGTCGAACGGTGCGGGCGCATCAAGTCTGTGGCCAAAATCCTCGACGATGCGCCGGACGAGGGAATAGCCATTGGAATGAAAGCCACTGGACGCGAGGCCAAGGATGACGTCGCCCGCAGCGATGTCGTCGCCCGTCAGCTGCTCGCCGCGCTCGACCGCGCCGACGCAGAAACCCGCAAGATCATAGTCGCCCGCGCCGTACATGCCGGGCATTTCCGCCGTCTCGCCGCCGACGAGCGCGCAGCCCGCAATGCGGCAGCCCTCCGCGATGCCCGCGACAACGGCCTCGGCTGTCCCTGATTCGAGCTTTCCGGTGGCGAAATAGTCGAGAAAGAAGAGCGGCTCCGCACCCTGCACGATGAGGTCGTTGACGCACATGGCGACGAGATCGATCCCGACCGTGTCATGCCGCCCGCTGTCGATGGCGAGCTTCAGCTTGGTCCCGACACCATCGGTGGCGGCGACCAGCAGGGGATCAGCGAAGCCAGCCGCCCTGGGATCGAAAAACGCGCCAAAACCGCCGATATCCGCATTGGCGCCGGGGCGCTTCGTTGCCGCCACGAGGGGCGCGATCGCGCGGACGAGGGCGTTTCCAGCGGCGATCGAGACGCCCGCCTGTTCATATGTGTAGCCGGTCTTTTTCATATCGCGGGCGGTGTAGCGCGTGCACGGTCAGAATCCGACTCCCAAATGCAGCCAGAGGGCTGTTAGAGGGGCGCTATGGTTTACAGATGGCTTGCCGCGCTCGCTGCGCTCTTGATTGGTGCCCTGGCGCTGACATCGTCCTTCGCGCAGGAGGAGAACGGAAGTGCGGCGGCTGCGGCCAGCGAGGACACCGGCGGATCCGCCTTCGCCGTCAGCGGCATCAGGCTGGATGTCCGGGCGAAGTCGGTCGAAGCGGCGCGCGATGCCGCCTTTCGCGAAGCGCCGAGGCAGGCCTGGCCAAGACTCTGGGCAAGGCTGACCGGGCGAGATGCCAAGCAGGCCCCCGCGCTGTCGGACGCCGCGCTGGATGCGATGATCGATTCCATCGAGGTGGAGTCCGAGCGGTTTGGCGCGACCCGTTATATCGCCACGCTGGGCGTGGTTTTCGACCGGCAGCGCGCTGGACAGCGGCTGCCTGCGGGCGCGCGCATATTGCAGTCGCGGCCGATGCTGCTTGTCCCCATGCTGATCGACGCGGGCGCGATGACCACGGCGGATTCAGACAGTCCATGGTATCAGGCGTGGCAGCGTTTTGGCGGCGGATCGAGCGTTATCGACTATGTGAAACTGAAGGGCAGCGCCGGTGACCGGGTGCTGCTGAATGGCTGGCAGACGGGACGCGGCAATCGCAATTTGTGGCGCACCGTCCTGAGCAGCTATACCGCTGACAATGTCCTGGTGGCGGAGGCGCGGCTGAACCGGTCCTATCCGGGCGGCCCAGTCGCAGCGGATTTCGTGGCGCGTTATGGCCCTGACAGCCGCGAGCTGGAGCGTTTCAGCCTGCGCGCGGCAAGCCCGGCGGGCGTTCCCGAGATGATGGAAACCGCGGTCAAGCGGATCGATGGCATTTATGCGCGCGCCCTGCAGGACGGCACGCTGCAGGCTGACGATTCGTTAAGTCTGGCCCTTGCGCCCATTGCCGCCCCGCCGTCGGAGATAGACGACGGTTTCCGGGCGGGCGCCTCCCTGACGGCCACGCTCGTGACGCCCGATGCCTATGCCTGGTCCTCGGTCAAGGCGATCCTGGACGTCATGCCGCAGATCGAGCAGGCCATATTGGAGACGCTGAGCGTCGGCGGCACCTCGCGCCTTCGCATCAATTACGGCGGTAGCTTCGAGGGGCTTAGGTATGCGCTGGACCAGCGCGGTCTGCGGCTGGAACCGGGTGAGGCCGGATACCGGCTGCGGCGGCGGATAGAGGGCGAAGCGCCGCTGGCGGCGCCGGTGGCGGCAGTGCCCGCGCCGCCTGCCGCGCCGCAGCCTGGCGGGGCGACCCCGTCCGCAGCCGGTCCCGCCGATGGCAGGGTTCCTATCGCCGTGCCGCCCCCACCGGCTCCGCCGACGGATAACGACACGCCGGAATCGCTGCTGCCACCCGCGCCAGCGGACCCGAACTGATGCCGGAAAAAACCAAGATGCCCAGGATCGCCCTGCCCAGCCTGCACTGGGGCTGGCTGGTCGTACTTGCGATATTGATATGGTTCTTCTGGGAGACGGCGGCGGTACTCCCGCCGTTTCTTGCCGGGCTGGTGATTGCCTATCTGCTCGATCCCGTGGCGGACCGGCTGGAAGCCCGGGGCATGAAGCGGTGGCTGGCGACAACGCTGGTTCTTGTGCTGTTTTTCGCTCTGTTCGCCGGGCTCATTCTGCTCATCGCGCCGCTGATGGTTTCGCAGTTGACGGCCCTGATCGACAGCCTGCCGCGACTGGTCGCTGAACTGCGTCCGCTTGCGGAGCGGCTTTACGCGCAGGCCAATGTGCTGGTTGATCTGGAAGGGATTGCCGATAACCTGCTGCAGCGTGCGGCAGGGATCGCCACGAGCGTCCTGAGCGGCGTACTGGAGCAGGGGCTGGCGTTCTTCAATATCCTCGCGCTGGTGATCATCATGCCTGTCGTCGCCTTTTACTCGCTGCGGGATTTCGACAGTCTGACGGCAAAGCTGCGCAGCATGATCCCTCCGCGTTTCGCGAGCCAGACGGCGCTGCTGCTGGACGAAATGGATGCGGCGCTGGCGGGGTTCGTGCGCGGGCAATTCATCGTCTGTTCGGCACTGGCGGTTTTCTATGCCGCGGGCTGGTGGCTGACGGGGCTCGAATTCGCGCTCGTTCTGGGGCTGATTGCGGGCATCCTGGCATTCGTGCCCTATCTGGGCGCCGTCATCTCGGTTGCGCTTGCGCTTCTGGTCGGCCTCGGCCAGTTCGGCGCGGACCCATGGCATCTGTTCTTCATCTTCCTGGTGTTTCAGATCGGGCAGGTCCTTGAGGGGTCCGTGCTGACGCCGAACCTGATTGGCGAGCGAATCGGATTGCATCCCCTGTGGGTATTGTTCGCCGTCTTCGCGGGCGGCGAACTGGCGGGTCTTTGGGGCGTTTTCCTGGCTGTCCCGGTGGCCGCGGTGATTGCCGTTCTGGTCCGTGCCGTCATCAGGGCATATCTCAGCAGCCCGCTATATGGGGCTGAACCGGAAGCGGAATGACGGGTCAGATCGCCTTGCCCCTCGCGTATCGGGACGCGGAGGGCGAGGCGCGTTTCTTCATTACCGAAGCCAATCGGGACGCGGCGGCGCGCCTTGATCTTTGGGAGGGCTGGCCGGACCGCGCAGCGCTGCTGCTGGGGCCGGAAGGCGCCGGAAAATCGCACCTGGCGCGGCTGGCCGTCGCGCGGGCGGGTGGCCGCATGATGCTGGTCGAGGATATCGACCGGGGCGAGGTGGACGAGACACGGCTGTTCCATCTCCTCAACCGTGCGCGCAACGGCGGTGATCCGCTGCTCGTGACCGCGCGAAACATGCCCGTGGTCGAGCTGGCGGATCTGAAATCACGGCTACAGGCCCTGCCGATATTGAAGATCGCCGAACCAGACGACCTGCTGCTGCCCGAGTTGCTGGCGAAAGCCTTTGCCGGCCATGGCATGCGTGTCGGCCCGGATATTATCGCGTTCATGACGCCGCGCATTGAAAGGCGCTACAAGGCCGTGCAGGATGCAGTGGCGCTGATCGATGCGGCAGCGCTGGCGGAGGGGCGGTCGGTGACCATCCCCCTTGTCAGGAAGGCTTTGTTCAGGGAGTAGTCAGGTGCAGGCAATCGATCGGGTGGCCAACAAGCCAGCGGACGGTATCACGCTGGCCAGCGACCGCTACTTCAACCGCGAGCTGAGCTGGCTGAAGTTCAACGAGCGTGTGCTGGAGGAGGCCTGCAACACCGCCCACCCGCTGCTGGAACGTCTGAAGTTCCTGGCGATAAGCGGCGAAAACCTGGATGAATTCTATATGGTGCGCGTCGCCGGCCTGATCGGTCAGGTCGAGGAGGGCGTCGAAACGCTATCGGAAGACGGTTCCACCCCCGCGCAGCAGTTGAAGGCCGTTCTGGCCGAGGGCGAAGCGCTGATGGCGCAGCAGCAGGACATCTGGCGCGAATTGCACGGCGAACTGGACGACGTGGGTATCGAGGTGCTGCGCCCTGACAATATCGAGGCCGACGAGCGGGCGTGGCTGGAGCGGTATTTTCTGGATCAGGTTTTTCCGGTGCTGACACCGCAGACGATTGATCCGGCGCATCCCTTTCCGTTCATTCCGAACAAGGGCTTCGGCCTGGCCATGGCGCTGGCGCATCCCGCGGACCATGAGGATATCGTCGCGCTGGTGCTGATGCCGTCGGCACTGCCGCGCTTTGTCCGGCTGCCGGGTGCCGATGCGCGCTATATCGCCATCGAGGATGTCGTGCGGCTGTTCATCCACGAGCTGTTTCCCGGCTATGCCACCGAGGGCGACGGCGTGTTCCGCATCATCCGCGACAGCGACATCGAGGTGGAGGAAGAGGCCGAGGATCTGGTGCGGTTCTTCCAGAGCGCCATCAAGCGGCGGCGGCGCGGACAGGTCATCCGGTTGAAGGTTGAATCGAAAATGCCCGCGCGGCTGCGCCGTGTCGTTCGCAAGGCCTTTCAGATCAGTGACGACGCCGTTGCGTCCATGGACGGGATCATCGGTCTTTCCGATCTGATGCAGCTGTATGACGAAGACCGCCCTGAGCTGAAATTCGCGCCCTATATCGCACGCTTTCCCGAACGAATCCGGGAACATGGCGGCGACTGTTTCTCCGCCATCGGAGAAAAGGATATCGTTGTCCACCACCCCTATGAGAGTTTCGAAGTGGTGGTGGCGTTCCTGCGGCAGGCGGCGGCGGACCCCAATGTCGTCGCGATCAAGCAGACGCTTTACCGCGCGGGCAAGCAATCCGCCGTCATTCGCGCGCTGATCGACGCGGCCGAGGCGGGCAAATCGGTTACGGCCGTCGTCGAACTGAAGGCGCGTTTCGACGAGGAGCAGAACATCGCCTGGGCGGCCGAACTGGAGCGGGCGGGCGTGCAGGTCGTCTACGGGTTCATCGAGTGGAAGACGCACGCGAAGATGTCGCTGGTGGTGAGGCGCGAAGGGCAGGCGCTGAGGACCTACTGCCATTTCGGAACCGGCAATTACCACCCGGTCACGGCCAAGATTTACACCGATCTCAGCATGTTCACCGCCGACCCTGTTCTGGGCCGCGATGTGGCGCAGATATTCAACTACATCACCTCCTATGTGGAACCGACACGGCTGGAAGCGATGAGCATTTCGCCGATGCGGCTACGCAAGAAACTGGTCGAGCTGATTGAAATCGAAATCGAAAACGCAAAGGCGGGCAGGCCATCGGGAATCTGGATGAAGATGAACGCGCTGGTGGACGCGGAGATGATCGACCGGCTTTACGATGCGAGTGCCGCAGGCGTTCCGGTCGATCTGGTCGTGCGCGGCATTTGCTGCCTGCGTCCCGGTATTGCGGGCCTGTCGGAGAATATTCGCGTGCGGTCCATTGTCGGACGGTTTCTGGAACATAGCCGTATCTTTGCCTTTGCGGGCGGCGAAGAACTGCCGTCGGACAAGGCGCAGCTGTTCATCGCGTCGGCCGACCTGATGCCACGCAATCTTGACCGGCGCGTCGAAGTCCTTGTTCCCGTGCGAAATCCAACCGTCCATGACCAGATTATCGATCAGGTGATGCTGGCAAATCTGAAAGATACCGAGCAGAGCTGGGAATTGATGCCGGATGGGAGCTATACGCGCATCGAGGCGCAGGGGGACAGTTTCAACGTGCACCATTATTTCATGAACAACCCGTCGCTGTCGGGACGGGGAACCGTCATCGAGGAAGCGCCCGATGTGCCGCGCCTGAACCTGCCGCAGGGGCGCGCTGCGTGAGCCCGCTGTCCGGTGAACATGGCGGGAAGCCCATTCGCGCCGTGATCGACATCGGATCAAACTCCATCCGCCTTGTCGCCTTTCGCGCCGATCGCCGGACACCGTTCAGCCTGTTCAACGAAAAGGTCATGGCGGGACTGGGACAGGGCGTCGGCGAGACAGGCTCCATGCAGGACGCGAACGTCGCCATGGCGCATGATGCGCTCTCGCGCTTTGCCCTGTTATGCGCCGACATGGGCGTGGAAAGCATAGAGACCTTTGCCACCGCCGCTGTCCGCGAGGCCGACAACGGCGCTGCCTTTGTCGAGAAGGTTCGTGCCGATACCGGCATCGAAATCCAGATCATCGATGGCAGGCAGGAAGGCCATTTTGCGGCACTTGGCGTGCTGGCGGGAATTCCGGGCGCGGAGGGCATCGTTGGCGACCTGGGCGGCGGCAGTCTGGAGCTGGTGCGTCTGAAGAATGGCAAGCCGCGCAAGGTCATGTCGCTGCCCATCGGTTCCCTGAAACTGGCGGAGGCGCGCAAGGGGGGAACGGACAAAATGCGCCGCCTCGTCAAAAAGGCGCTGAACAAGGTGGAATGGGCGGTGGAAGGCAAGGATCTGCCCTTCTATATGGTGGGGGGGTCGTGGCGCGCGCTGGCACAGCTGCAGATGCACCTGACCAACTATCCGCTGCACATCGCGCATCAATATGAACTGTCGCGCGAGGCCATCGACCGTCTGGCCCGCGGCGTGCCCAATCTGAGGCAGAAGCGGCTGCGCGCGATCACCAATGTTTCCACCGATCGAACCCCGCATCTGCCGGGCGCAGCACTGCTGCTGCGCGCTGTCATGAAGAAACTGGGGTCGAGCCATGCGATCGTCAGTGCCTATGGCATCAGGGAGGGCGTCTTTTTCGACAAGCTGCCCGCCGATGTCGCGGCGCGCGATCCGCTGATTGCCGCCGCGCGCAACGAGGGCGAGACGCAGGGCCGCTTCCCGCAACATGCCGGTGCGCTGATGCAATGGATGTCGGGCCTGTTCCCGGATGAGAGCAGGTCGGACAGCCGCCTGCGCCGTGTGGCCGCCGAACTGAGCGACATCGCCTGGCGGGCGCATCCCGAATTCCGCGCCGAACGGGCGCTGGAAACCGCCCTTTATGGCAACTGGGTCGGTATCAACGCGCGGGAACGGGCGATCCTGGCGGCGGCACTGTTCGCCCTTTACGGCGGCGGCGTGACCGAGAAGAAGCGAGAGGCGCTGACGAGGCTCGCGCCATTCGAGGCGCTGGACCGGGCCACATCCTGGGGGCTGGCGCTGCGGCTGGGCCAACGGCTGACCGGCGGCACCGCGCGGCCGCTCGGCGAAAGCGCGCTATCGCTGGAGGAGGGCGAGATCGTGCTGAAACTCTCCGCGCGCTGTGAAGACCTTTGGTCGGAGGCGGTCGAACGGCGGCTGACGGCGCTCGCCGCGCACATGATGCTGCCGAGCCAGCTGCGGATCGTCTAAGGCATTTGTCGCGCCGGAAAACTGGCGCTACAGATGGCCCCATGAAGACATATCTGACCGCAGCCACGCTGCTGCTCGCCGCGACCGCCATCTCCTCAGCAGAGGCGCGCCCGCTGACCCCCGAAGACCTGGCCGGACTGAACCGGATTTCGGACGTCGCCGTATCGCCTGACGGAAAGCTGATGGTCTTTTCCCTGCGGGAAACCGATTTCGAGGCGGACAAGGGCCGCACCGACCTGTTTTCGCTGGACCTGACGAAAACCGACGCCGCGCCGGTACGCTGGCAGGCCGACCCGGAAAGCGATGGCAGCCCGGTATTTTCCAGCGACGGTACAATGATCTACTGGCAGTCGGCCCGCAGCGGCGACGCGCAGGTCTGGCGCGCGCCCGCCGCGGGCGGCGATGCCGAACAGGTCACGAAAATCGACGGGGGTATTTCAGGCTTTCACCTCTCCCCGACGGACGACCGGATCGCATACTGGAAGGATGTGAAGCCGGACGTCAAGGCGACGGGCAATGGCCGCGTCTATGACCGGCTGTTCGTGCGGCACTGGGACACATGGAGCGAAGGTGAACGCTCGCAATTGTTCACACTGGGTTTGAACGAAGGGGCGGAGCCCGCCCCGATTACGGCTGATCTGGACGGGGATGTTCCCGGAAAACCATTCGGCGGCGGCGAGGATGTCACGTTCAGCCCGGACGGTCAGACGCTCTATTTCGCGCTGCGCGAAAAGGGGACGACCGAACCCTGGTCGACCGATCTCGACATCTGGAGCGCGCCAGCCGATGGCAGCAGTGCCCCCGTCAACCTGACGGATGGCGACGATGGCACCGACACGCACCCGGTCGTGTCCCCGGACGGGAAGTATCTGGCCTATGCCTCAATGGCGCGCGCGGGCTATGAGAGCGACCGGCTGGTGATCAAGCTGCGCGATCTGGCAACCGGCGCGGTGCGCGTGCTGACGCCGGACTGGGATCATAGCGTCAGCGACATGAAATGGACGCCCGATTCCAGGGGGCTGCTGGTGACGGCGGCCGACGGCTGGAATACACCGGTCTATAGCATCGGCCTGGAAAATACGATCGAGCGGGTGACAAGAACAGAAGGCAGCCACAGCCTTTCCGCCGTGACGGCGGCGGGCACGGCCTATACCCGCTCGTCGCTGACCGAACCCGGCGACATCTACTGGCTGAGCCGGGATGGCGAGCGCCGGGTGACGGCAATCAATGCCGAGAAGATGAAGGACATCGAACTGGGCGATGTCAGCCGCTTTTCATTCGCTGGCGCGGAAGGTGACAAGGTCTTCGGCTATGTCGTGAAGCCCGCCGGGCTGGCGAAGGACGCGGAGGCGCCGACCGTTCTCTGGGCGCATGGCGGACCACAGGGCAACTGGTCGAACAGCTGGTCATCGCGCTGGAATCCGCAGGCATGGGCCGGGGCAGGCTATGCCATCGTCACTGTCGATTTCCATGGATCAACGGGTTACGGGCAGGACTTCACGGATTCGATCAACAATGACTGGGGTGGAAAGCCGCTGGAGGATCTGCAAAAGGGCCTTGCGGCGGCGCGCCAGCAATTTTCGTTTCTGGACGACGAAAAGGCCTGCGCCGCGGGCGGGTCCTATGGCGGCTATATGATGAACTGGATCGAGGGGGCGTGGCCGGACGGGCTCGACTGCCTGGTCAATCATGCCGGCCTGTTCGACATGCGCGCCTTTTATTACAGCACCGAGGAACTCTGGTTTCCGGAATGGGATTTCGGCGGTCCCTATTACGAGCGGACAGAGGCCTATGAGAAATGGGACCCTGCGGCGAAAGTGGCCGACTGGAAGACCCCAATGCTCGTCATCCATGGCCTGAAGGATTACCGCGTTCCCTACACGCAAGGGATCGGCGCGTTCACGGCATTGCAGCGGAAGGGCATCGACAGCCGGATGCTGGTGTTCGATGACGAAAACCACTGGATCCTGAAGCCAAAGAACAACATCCAGTGGCATGAGGAAGTCTTCCGCTGGCTGGGCGAATATCTGGGGGAATAGCGGCTAGCTGTAGGTCCGCTCTTCCCACCATGGATAGAAGTCCGGCATGTCGCCGCTGACCTTGTTGGGATAATCGGGCGCGCGTTTTTCGAGGAAGCTCATCACGCCCTCCTTGGCGTCAGCCTGGCGGCCGCGCGCGTAGATGGCGCGGCTGTCGAGTTTATGCGCCTCCATCGGATGGTCGGCGCCCAGCATTCGCCACATCATCTGGCGGGTAAGGGCGACGGAAACGGGCGCGGTGTTGTCGGCGATTTCCCGTGCGATTTCGCGTGCGCGTTCAAGGAGCTGCGCCGGAGCGACGACTTCACTGACCAGACCGCCCTCCAGCGCCTCGTCCGCGCTGAACACGCGGCCCGAATAGCACCATTCCAGCGCCTTCGATATGCCGACGATGCGCGGCAGGAACCACGCTGACGCGGCCTCGGGCACGATGCCGCGCCTTGCGAAAACGAAACCGAAGCGCGCCGATGCGCTGGCGATGCGGATGTCCATGGGGAGCTGCATGGTGACACCGATTCCGACCGCAGCACCGTTGATCGCGCCGATTACGGGTTTCACGCATTCGAAGATGCGCAGCGTCAGACGTCCGCCGGAATCGCGCACGGCCTCATGGCCGTAGTCGATGCTGCCATCGGGCCGGACAGGTGAACCGCCCGCCTTGTCGGGCCGGTCCGAGCGGGCATCATAATCGAACGTCTTCGCGCCCTGGCTGAGATCCGCACCAGCGCAGAAGGCCCGCTCACCGTCGCCCGTGACGATGATCGCCCGCACGTCGTCGTCGGCGTCGGCCTGGTCAAGCGCATCGACCATTTCCAGCATCATCCTGCCGGTGAAGGCGTTCATCGCCTGTGGGCGGTGGAGCGTTATGGTCGCGATATTGTCGGCGACGTCATATTTGATTTCGGTGTAGGTCATGGCGAAGTCTCCTCCGCGCTAGTCCTCGCTGGAAACCTCGCGGACCGGTACGGGTATATTGCACAGGTCGACGGCACCATGGCTGTAGGTGAACCAGCCGTCGGTGGCGCGGTTGGCCCGCGTCTGTACCCAGTTGTCCCACATCAGGCCTTTTGTCAGCATGACTTCGATGCGGGTGCGGTCCCCCGGCGGCAGGTCGGCGGCGACGGACACGCGTTCGATGCTCACCTTTTCCTGCTCGTCCGTGTAAAAACCAAGTTCACCCTTCCCGCGTGGAAGTGTGGTCAGATGTTCCATGCCCATGAGCACGCGCCCAACGAGCGTGATATTGCGGTCGAGATGACGCGGAGCCTGGCCGGTGACGACATAGAGCTCGGTCCCGTCCGCTCCGTCCATGTCATCGCCGCGCCCGACGCCAACCATGCCATAGCAGTGTGCCAGCCAGACATTCCGGCCGTCCTGTGCGGCGGGGAAAGGGCCAATGAAACCGACCTGAGGCGCGTAGCTGTCACTGAACGGAACGGGATTTGGCGAACCGACGACGCCGCGCTTGCCCTCCGCCTCACCGGGCACCGTGTCCAGTGCATCGCCGCGCGGCGCATCGGGATTGGCGCTCCATTGCACGACGTAATTCTCCTGCACGCGGTCGATGGTGCCGCCGTCAAAGGCGCCCGCACGTACCAGTGCCTTTATCTGGGCGACGTTGCGGCGCGAGATTTCCTGGCCGACATAGATGACGACGCGCCCGGTCGGCAGATCCATGTAGATCGTGTTTTCCGCAGGCGGTTCCTGCCAGTTCGTGTTCTCATTCCGCAGGATATCCGCGCTGGGCATCAGCGGGGGCGGCGGCGGTGTCAGCATCAGACCCGCAACAATCCATGACAGCATCTGCATTTCCTCCCTGCTTTACAGTCCCGTCATAGCCTCTAGTGTCCGCAGACCGAAAAGGGGAGGGCGTGGGTGATCCATATAGCGATTATCGGTTCAGGACCTGCCGGATATTATACGGCCGAGGCGGCGCAGAAGGCCTTTGGCGAGGATGCGCGCATCGATATCATCGACCGGCTGCCGACACCCTTCGGCCTGATCCGCAGCGGCGTTGCGCCGGATCATCAGAGCCTGAAGGCCGTCTCGCACCGCTATGAGAAAACCGCCTTGACCGAGGAAGTGCGCTTTGTCGGCAACATCGCCGTTGGCGAGGACGGTGTCAGTATCGCTGAACTGATGGACATGTACGACGCTGTGGTGCTGGCAACGGGCGCGCCGCATGACCGCAAGCTGGGATTGCCAGGAGAAGAACTGCCGGGCGCCCTCGGCTCTGCGCAGTTTGTTGGCTGGTATAACGGCCATCCGGATTTCGTGGCCGCGGCGCCGCCGCTCGATCATGCTACGGCGGTCGTGATCGGCAATGGCAATGTCGCCATCGACTGCGCGCGCATCCTGGCGAAAACGTCCGAAGAATTGCGGTCCAGCGACATTGCCGCCCACGCCGCCGAAGCATTGGCGAAATCGAAGATCACCCACATCCACATCCTGGGACGGCGCGGGCCGCACCAGGTCAGCTTCACGCCGAAGGAACTGAGCGAGATGGGCAAGCTGGACCGCGCGGTGCCACGGGCGGAGGCGGCGGCCTTCCCGCCCCTGAGCGCGGATGATGCGCTGGAACCGGGACAGCGCAAGGTTGTCGGGTTTTTGCGAGACTTTACCGGGGCGGAGGTCGATAAACCCGTCACGGTCAGTTTCGATTTCTTCACGAGGCCCGTTCGCATCGAAGGCGATGTGGCGGTTGAAGGGATAGAGGTTGAGCGAACGAGACTGACAGAAGATGGCCGTGCGGAGGGCACGGGGGAAATGAGAACAATTCCCTGCGGGCTGGTCATCAGTGCCATTGGCTATCGCACCAGTCCGATCGCCGGAGTGCCCTATGACGAGGGCAGCGGACGCTTTGCGAACAGGGAGGGGCGCATCGCGCCGGGGCTTTACTGCGTCGGCTGGGCGCGGCGCGGACCGACCGGAACGATTGGTACGAACAAACCGGACGGATATGCGATCGCCGACCTGCTGGTGGCGGACCTTGCCCCCGCTGGCAAGGCCGGACGCGCGGGGCTGGACGACCTGATCGCACGGCGCGGACTGGATCCTGTGCGCTTCACCGAGTGGCAAAGAATCGACGCCGCGGAGATCGCCCGCGCGAGGGTGGGCGCACCGCGCGAGAAATTCGTCATTGTCGACGAGATGATCGACGCGGCGCGGGCATAGCTTCTTGCCGCCTGAAAAGGGCAGGGCTATATGCGGCGACCTACCAGGTGTCGGAGTGTAGCTCAGCCCGGTAGAGCACTGTCTTCGGGAGGCAGGGGCCGGAGGTTCGAATCCTCTCACTCCGACCATTTCCCATCATCCGGGAGCATCGTCCATGTATCGCCTTTTCATCCTCGCAAAATGCGAACTCGGCCATGCCGAGGAATGCGGCGAAGCGATCGCCGAACTGGAAGATGTGTCGGAAGTCTATTCCGTGACCGGCGAACATGACCTGCTGATCAAGGTGAATTTCGACGACCTGCAGTCGATCAGC
The DNA here is from genome assembly GCA_963710205.1 of uncultured Alphaproteobacteria bacterium. Lineage (GTDB taxonomy): Bacteria > Pseudomonadota > Alphaproteobacteria > Sphingomonadales > Sphingomonadaceae > Pacificimonas. Next base: position 537,988 of record CAVPZG010000005.1, read on the forward strand.
GATTTCGTGCAGGACCACCTTCACCGCATTCCGCACCTGACCGCGACAACGACCATGACCAGTTTCCGGGTTTATGGTGAGGATATTGGCGATTTCGTCAATTGAAGCGGGATTCGATTGTGACGTCGCACGGTGCGGGCCGTCAGGTAACCCGGGCGCGTTCGGAGAATTCCGCGGCCCGCCAGCGCTCCGTTTGCAGGATGTCCCGCAGGGCGGCCACAGCGCGCCCGACATCATCCATGTCATTGTAAAGCGGCGCGAAGCCGAAGCGCAGGGCGTCCGGTGTCCGGAAGTCCCCGATGACCCGGTCCGCGATGAGCGCCTGCATGACCTGATAGGCATGATCGTGGCGAAAACTGACATGACTGCCGCGCCGCGCCGGATCGCGTGGAGACAGCAGCGAGAGTATCGGGCAGGCGGCCTCGACCTGCTCGACAAATGCAGCGGTAAGGCGATGCGACTGTTCGACGAGCAAGCTGAAATCCACCTCGCCCATGATCTTCACGCCAGCCTCCAGCGCCGCAAGGTTGAGGATCGGGGGCGTTCCCGCGCGCCAGCGGCTAATGCCGCCTGCGGGCCTGTAGCCGTCGTCGAAGTCGAACGGCGCGGCGTGGCCCATCCAGCCGCTTAGCGGTGACTGCAGATCGTCCTGGTGCCGCGCCGCGACATAGAGGAAGGCGGGCGCACCGGGGCCGCCGTTCAGATATTTGTAGCCGCAGCCAACGGCGAGGTCCGCAGCCGCGTTCGTCAGGTCCACGGGAACCGCACCGACGCTGTGGCTAAGATCCCAAAGGGTGAGCGCACCGGCCCGGTGCGCGGCCCCGGTCAGCGCCGCCATGTCGTACATGGCCGCCGTCTTGTAATGCACATGCGTCAGCATCAGGAGCGCGACATCTTCGGTTAGTTCGTCCGCCATGTTCTCGCGCTCGACGAGACGCAGCTGGATGTGCGGCAGCAGGCGCTTCAGGCCCTCGATCATGTAGAGGTCGGTGGGAAAGTTACCGGGCTCCGACAGGATGACATGACGGCCTGGACGCGCCTGAACCGCCGCTGCGGCGAGCTTGAAAATGTTTACGGAGACGCTGTCGCAAACCACGACCTCGCCCGCGTTCGCGCCGATCAGCGGCGCAATGAGGTCGCCGACACGTTCCGGAGCGCTGATCCAGTCATGCTTGTTCCAGCTCGCGATCAGGTCCTTGCCCCACTCGCTGCGCGTCACGTCGCGAATGGCCAAAGCCGCATCTTTCGACAGCGGGCCAAGGCTGTTGCCGTCGAGATAGGTGACACCATCCGGGAGTTCGAAGCGGTCGCGCAGGAGGCCGCTCATAATGCTGTCCTGACGGTGAGAAGTTCCGGGAAGAATGTCTTCGCGACCACATCCGCCAGATAGGGAACGCCGGGCGTGCCGCCGGTGCCCATCTTGTAGCCAATGACACGCTCGACGGTTTTCAGATGGCCGAACCGCCAGAGCTGAAAATGATATTGCAGATCGACAAGCTTTTCCGCGAGCTCATAGAGGTCCCAATAGCGGTCGGGATCGCGATAGATCCGCATCCAGGCCGCCTCGACATCGGGAGAGGCGCTGTAGGGACGGGTGAAGTCGCGGTCCAGACATTCAGGAGGCAGATCCAGTCCGCGCCGCGCGAGCAGTCGCAGCGCCTCGTCATAGAGGCTGGGGCGGGCTTCGGCGGCGCGCAGCAGGCCATGGTCCGTGCCGCGTCCTTCATGGATGGCAGTCATCTTCGGGTTCTTGTTGCCGAGCAGATATTCGATGAGCCGGTACTGCACCGACTGGAAACCGCTCGAGATACCCAGATGCGGACGTACGACGCTGTATTCCGAGGGCGTCATGGTCGAAAGCACCTCCCAGCTCTGGATAAGCTGGTGCTGGATACGGCTGACGCGGGACATCATCTTGAAGGCGGGGTCGAGCCGGTCTTCGATCAGGGCGGTGCGGGCGGCCTCAAGCTCGTGCAGCGTCAGTTTCATCCACAGTTCGGATGCCTGGTGGATGACGATGAACAGCATCTCGTCATGGGCTTCGGACTGCGGTTCCTGCGCTGACAAGATGCGGTCGAGGCCGAGATAATCGCCGTAGGTCATGCCGTTCATGGCGCCGAAAACCCCGGCGCGGGTGGATAGACGGTCTTCAGAAAGCTGGCGACATCGGCGGCGGAGCGGTCGGCGACCTCCTCCTGCGGGATGTGACCGATGCCGTCATATGTGACGAGCGCGGCGTCGGGCAGGCGCTCGGCAAAGAGTTTCCCGGCCTCGAGCGGGATCAGACTGTCCTCGGCGCCCCACAGGACCAGCGTGGGGATGTTGATTTCCGACAGACGTTTGGCAGTGGCGCCCTCTCCGCGCGCGGTGTTCGCCCTGTCGATCATGGCCTGTCGATTGCCGGGATAGCGCAGCAATTCCCAGTAACGGTCGATTTCCGCGTCGGTAACGCGCGACTGGTCCGTGACCGTCTTTCGAAGCGAGGCTTCGATCAGGCTGCGCGGCGTGATCTGCGTGCCGATGCGGTTCACGATGGGCGTCTGCATGATGCGGAAGCCGATCGGGACGCCCTTCTGATCGCGCGGGACGTCGATGCCGGAGGCGTCGACCAGGATCATGCCGGCGAGCCTGTCCGGATGGGCAAGCGCGTAGTTCCAGGCGACCCAGCCGCCCATGCTGTTGCCGCCGATGACGAAGCGGTCGAGATTCCTCGCCCTGGCGACGGCATCCGCCACCGCGACCATGCAATCCGCGCTGTAGCAGCCGCGGGGGTGAGGGCCAGTGAGGCCGTGGCCGGGCTGGTCGTAGCTGATGACGCGGTAACGGGATGTCAGCCGTTCCACCCAGGGTTCCCAGGTGTGGAGACTGGCGGAGGAGCCGTGGATGAGGAGGAGCGCCGGGGCATCCGCAGGGCCCTGGTCGCGGACGTGGACGGTGAGGCCGGGTTCGACCGTGACGAACGCGCTATCGGCATTCGCGTATTTGGCGCGCAATAGGCCCGCGTCGATATCGGGCGTCCTGAGCAGCAGGAACGCCAGCAACAGGACAGCGGCAATGCCGCCGAGGATGGCGAACAGGCGCTTCACCAGCGGTCAGGCGCGCCGGATGAGGCCGACGGGAAGGCCGTCGCGCGGCTTTGGAATCGGCACCATCTGCCATCTGGGCTCATAGGCCGCGGGCACGTCGATATGGCGCGCGGCAAGGAGTTCGAACAGGAAGACCTTTGCCTGCATGTAGGCGAAGTGGAGCCCAAGGCACATATGCGCGCCGCCGCCGAACGGGACATAGGCGTGCTTGTGCCGGGCTTTCTCGTTTTCACGGGAAAACCTTTCGGGATCATAGGCTTCCGGGTTCTTCCAGATATTCGGATCGCGGTGGACGAGGAGCGGGGAGATGCCGACATGCGCGCCTGCGGGGATCAGGTGGTTGCGGAAGGTGAACTCCCTGAGCGCGCGGCGGGGGATGAAGGGGACGGGCGGGCGAAGGCGCATCGCCTCCTTGAACGCCCACTCGCACATTTCAAGGTCGCCGAGCCGGTCATAGGGAAGATCGGGGCCGACCTCTGCCCGCAACCCCTCAACCTCGTCGCGTATCTTCTGCTGCCAGTCGGGTGTCTTTCCAAGGTAATAGACGGTCGAGCTGAGAGAGGATGTGAGCGTGTCATGCGCCGCCATCATCAGGAAGTTCATATGGTCGATAACGTCCTGATCGCTGAGCAGGTCGCCGTCGTCGTTGGTGGCATTGACGACCTGCGTGAAGATGTCCTGCGCATCCGAACCCCGCCGTTTCGGAATTTCTTTCCCAAAATACTCAACCAGATAGGCGCGTCCCCTCACACCCTTTCGCATCTGCGTGAAGGGCAGGGGCCGGCGCACCGGCGTGACCGACGCGGCGACCATGTCGACGAAGGACTGGTTGACCCTGTCCGCCTCTGGCCCCCAGGGAATGCCGAGGAAGGACGACGCGGCAAGGTCGAGGGTCAGTTCCTTCATGGCGGGATAGATGTTCAGCTGTTCCGGCCAGTCGGCGATGCGGCGGCGTATCCCCTCCTGCAGCAGCGACAGATAGGCCTGCATGGGGGCGGGCTTGAAGGCGACGCTGAGCGCCTTTCGATGGGTGCGGTGCTCCTCGAAGTCGAGCATCATCAGACCGCGCGGGAACAGCTTTTCAAGGACCGGGTTCCAGCCCTGTTCCGAGGAAAAGATGCGGTCCCGGTTCATCAGCACCATCTCGTTCGCGTCCGCGCCGATCATCTGCACGGACGGCCCGGCGATGGTCTGATAGCCATAGACGGGCCCGTATTTCTCCAGCCGCTCCTCCTGCAGCGCGACGGTATCGTAGAGGAAGCGGTAAACCGCCTTCAGCTTTCCCGCGAGCGAGAGGTCGCCCGTGCCGGGCAGGTGGCTGTAATCCTCGATTTTCGGATCGCGCAGCCGCCGATAGCGTTCGGCGGGCGTGGACCCATCGTCAGTGCGGAAAACTTCGGGATCGGGCGGCGCGTTCATGGGACAGGCTCCTTATGCTGACCCGGTTACTACAGAAGGAGAATTGAGCGCAACTTAACGGGTTGGGGAGGGGATGGGGGAGTGCTGGGCGGCGTTATGGGAGCGTCGGGTTTGCGCCCCAATGCCGGTCATTCAATGATCGCAATCTTTTCCCAAAAGCTGCCGACTATTTAGGCTAGCGACGATGGTGGCTAAGCGCCCTCATTCCAGTCTTTCGTAATCCTGAGATCTCAATTGGAAGGTTTTTTCGTGTTCGAGAGCCGCTGCTGGAGAAACGTTAGTATTTTACCCCAGCTATCCTGCCGCGCATCGTTGTTCGTTCTAGCCGTGCCTCCCATCTGCGCGAAAATCCTGATCGACCGATCGGTCTTGTCAGCGGCAATTCCCATTACTCCGTGCCCAGCTTCAGGATAGCGCAGCAACGTCACCGCAGGCCCATTCCGGCTTCGCGCTCGCGCTTCGACATCTTCCGCCATCCGGCATGACGGCCATAAATTGTCGACCTCCCCACAAACCATCAGCAGGTCACCACCATATCGCTCGACGGGGATGATCGCCTCCGGAAACTCTTCGAGCCGCGCCAGACCCTTGTTGAAGACGGAAATTATTCCAACCTCATCGTCCGGTAGGCCGTATGGCAAACTTGCGACGGGCTCACCGTCTTCCGACCAACTGCTACTGGCGTTAGAGACGATGTAGTTTTCGGGAGACATGCCGTCCCAGAATACACTGGAAGGCATGCCGGCAACGACGGCACTGATGCCGGGATAGCGGGTGGCGATCAGCAAAGCGGCTTCTGCACCTTTCGAATAGCCGATAATCCCAATCCGGTCGGCATCGACGCCATCCTGTGCCTTCAGCCAATCAAGCGCCTTGATGAAGTCCTCGACCGGTATATTCTTCAACTTTCCGGACTTACCCGGCGCGTTGTGATAAGCCAGATGCAGTGCGTTATAGCCGTTCTGCTGCAAAGCTCGCGCTTGCCGGGTAACATCTGTTGCTAACCCGCCTTCAGAACCGCCTAGAACCAAGATCGCAGGTCGCGGCTCAACCGCTGCCGCGGGAAAATAATTACCGAAGACGTCCGCCGTATTCACCCGTTGACCGCTTGGTCCGGCGTTGACGATTTCGGCGGGTGGAGGGTCCTTGGTAAAAATATAGGTACCGCCGAGGCCGACCATTGCGACAAGCAATCCGCACATCCCGATCAAGATCTTCCAGCGCCTCTTCATCTTCATGTCCCCTTCTTAGACCCTGGAAGATGCTTCTGAAGCACCGGTCTGCGCTCTACTATGTCATGACTGGCGCGGCACGCGCCCAAGTCTGTATGAGAAATGCAGGCTCGAAACCAAGCTTCGAATAAAGGAATGCCGCGCGCTGCCCCACAAGGGCACCGAGGAATACGGTGCTGCAACCTTCGTCATTCAAACTTTCGACAAACGCTGAAATCATTCCAGATGCAATACCGCGACCCCGAGCTTCGGGTATTGTGAAGAGATCTTCGATGATCCCGGCGCCGGACGGACCCGCAGCACAAGAGCCATAGCCAACAGGCCTGCCGTCAACGAACGAGAGATGAAACTGGCAGGCCGGGCTGCGTGCGCGGTATCCGGCCACGATACCATCCGCCAGTTCCTGCAATCGCGATGCCTCGCCAGTGCGGAGACCTTCGCGATGATCTTCGACGACCAGACCCGCCAGCGCCGTCCAGTCGGCGTCCGTTTCAACCAGGTGCAGATCGCGGGACGGTTCGGGCAACATAGGGTTTACGAGAGACATCTGGATGGTCGCTGATTTTTCCGAAAAACCGGCCAGAGCAAGGTGAGCGATAAAGCTCTCCGGCGTTTTCGGATCGATCTGAGCGACGCGCCAGTTGCTATGGGAGAGGTGAGTTTCGAGGGCCTCCAGGACCTGAGCAATTTGCGATCCGGTTTCCGCCGAGATGCAATCGGCGTGGTTCGTGTCCCAGATATTCGGGTGAGCTTGATCGACAATTATTCGGGCGCGATCGATCGCGCGCACTTCCTGACCCAGCGCGCGATGCCAACGATAGGTCTCCAGCATTGCGTAGGCTTCGCGGGACAAAGAGCTCATGGCTGCAAGACCAGACCGGCGAGCATCGCTTCTAAACTGGACAGGTAGGGCTCTGCAGCCTCGGCAAAGTCCTCAGACTGCGCGCAATCCAGTGCGGCAGCCTGAATTGCAGCCAAGAACATCTTGGCCACCGGATCGGCCGGCAGGGCTTTGATCGCTCCTACCGCCCTCGCGTGGCGAAATGCTCCGATCATCGAACCGCCGAAATGCGCATTGTCCAGTTCGCGCCAGCGTTCATGCCCGAGCACTGCGGGCGCATCTCGCAAAGTGATGCGAGCCACCTCGGGATCGCCGCACAGTTGAAAATAATGGCGGGTGGACGAAACAAGTTGATCGATCACGCCAAGATCGCCCCGCACTTCTTCTGCAACTGTTTGGGCAATGCGGGAGGACACGAGCTCGAAGACCGCCTCGAACACGTCCTGTTTCCTTATAAAGTGGTGATACACTGCTCCCTTCGCGACACGAGCTCTCGCAGCGATCTCGTCGACGCTTGTCGCCTCATATCCGCGTTCGCCGAACAAGTGCTCGGCAGCGGCTAAGATCGCAGCGAGCGTTGCTGCGCGACGCTCTTCCTGACGGACCATGGCAACCTCCAATTGACAAACCGACTCATGGTTGGTTATTACCGACCACGAGTCGGTATATGTCCGGGTCGGCGGGAGAATGCAATATGGAGACTGTAAATCTGGTGCTGGGAAAAGGCGGCTTCGTCCTGTTCACCGCTGGCCTTGTAATCGGCGCGTTCATCCCCGCATTTCACAGCTCGCGTATGGGCCTTTCGACTCATACGACAGCGGTGCAGTGTGGCATTGGCCTGATGGCTTTTGGAATGTTCTGGCCACATTTCGAAATACCCAACTGGGCAGCTGCGGGCTTCACCCTGTCGCTGATCGCGTCTTCCGTATTTCTAGTGTTGGGCCTTTGTCTTGCAGCGATCTTCGGTGCGAGCCGAGCACTACCGATAGCAGGTGCAGGGTTTGCCGCGAGCGAGCTGAAAGAGAGGGCTATCTCATTTCTGATAATTGGCAGTTCGCTCTGGATGCTCCTTGCGTCCCTTGGCGTCTGCTTTTTCGCCTTTATCGCTTGAGATCGAGACGATCTGACTGTCCCACGCCTTCGATTAAACGATGGAAAGTCCGCTTTTCAGCATCTGGGTTCGAGACCGGTCATTCCGCTATCGGCCCAACAGCAGACTTCCGGAACACGCGCTATTTTGATGACTCCGCTGCGCGACCACAGACGCCGAAAGCGAGCGTCAATCGTGCCTTGCCTTCGTCATTACTGCCCTCTCGATAAATGTACTAAAGATCCCCTGCCGGTGCCGTGGCGACGAAGTCGTGTGGCGATCCCGTTCCCTGACGAGCGGCCCGGGGATGCCGTTCGGGCGGTCTGAATGTGGTTCGGGAAGCCTTTGCGCTTAGTTTCGAGCTTTGCAACGATGCTGCCGATATGCGGGATGGACGCCTCGATTTCTGCTGGGAATTGCGAGGCGTTTCTGGCGAGGGCAATTCTCTCGCTTCGCCGCAGCTGGGTTTCGGCGTCTGCCGGGCCCTCCATCGCCGATTCCTTCGTTTGCACGCCATTCGTCCATTCATTTCACGTCCGCTCGTGACGCCCGGCGACGCCCTTTGCCTTCGCACCTGTCCTGCGTCGACGCTCGCAGGCAAGGGGTGCGGATCGCTATCTTTAATTGAATATGAACCAAGCCGTTCAAGCCGCGTTAGCCCTATATCGAACATAGACGATGAGGAGCGGGATGTGGCGACGAATGACAGATTTGCGGTGGACAGGCGATCCCTCTTGAAAAGCGGAGTGATCGCGGGGGGTGTCGCGGGCTTGTCCACGACCGGAACCGCCGCGCAGAACAATGCGGCCACGTCCGGTTCGCCTAAACCGCAGCGGCTGACCGTGACCCTGAAGGTGAATGGCCAGGGCCGATCGATCGACATCGACAGCCGCGCGACGCTTCTGGATACGCTGCGGCACGATCTGGACCTGACAGGATCCAAGAAGGGCTGCGACCACGGCCAGTGCGGGGCCTGTACGGTCCATGTCGATGGCAAGCGCACGCTGTCGTGCCTGACGCTGGCCGCGACGGTCGAGGGCAGGGAGATCACGACCATCGAGGGTCTGGGCGGGGATACCCTGCATCCCATGCAGCAGGCCTTTATCGACAATGACGCCTTTCAGTGCGGCTATTGCACACCGGGGCAGATCATGTCGGCCATCGGGCTGGTGAAGGAGGGCCATGCGGGCAGCGACGGGGAAATTCGCGAATATATGTCCGGCAACCTGTGCCGCTGCGCGGCCTATCCCAACATCGTCGCCGCCGTGAACCAGGCCGCGCCCGAAATGGGAGACGCCTGATGCGCCCATTCGCCTATGAACGCGCCGATGGCCCGGTGGCCGCGGTAAAGGCGTCGGGACCGGGTTCCCGATATCATGCGGGCGGCACGACGCTGATCGACCTGATGAAGCTGGACGTCTGGCGGCCGGAACGGCTGATCGACATCAGCGCCATCACCGATCCGGCGATGTCGCGCGTCGAACGCCGGGGCGAGGGCCTTCGCATCGGCGCGCTCGTCACCATGGCCGACCTGGCCGCGAACCAGGATGTCCGGGAAAATTGCCCCGTCCTGACAGACGCGCTCTGGCTGGCGGCATCGCCGCAGATCCGGAACGTGGCGCGGGTGGGCGGAAACGTCCTGCAGATGACCCGCTGCTCCTATTTCCGCGATACGAGCTATGCCGCCTGCAACAAGCGCAATCCCGGATCGGGCTGTGCCGCCATGGACGGCGTCAACCGGCAGCATGCCGTTCTGGGCGTGAGCGACGCGTGCATCGCCGCCTATGCCGGAGACTGGGCGCAGGCGCTGATCGCGCTGGACGCGGTCGTGGAAATCCTTGGCAGGGATGGGCCGAAATCGCTGCCCTTTTCACGCCTGCACCGCCTGCCCGGCGCGCGTCCCGATCAGGAAACGACATTGGAGGAAGGTGACCTGATCACCGCCTTTGTCATTCCCGACGCCAACTGGCCGCGGTCGACCTATCTGAAAATCCGCGACCGGGAATCCTATGCCTATGCGCTTGCGAGCGCGGCGGTCGCGCTGAGGATGGACGGCGACACTGTCGGCGATGTGCGGATCGCGCTGGGCGGCGTGGCGACGATACCCTGGCGCGCAAGCGCCGCGGAGGCGATCCTGAAAGGGCGGCCACTGACCGAGGCGCTGGCGAACGAGGCCGCGGAAGCCGCCTTTTCGAAGGCGAAAACCCACGAACATAATGAATATAAGGTCGAACTCGGCAAGCGCACCATCGTGCGCGCGCTGATGGATGCCGCGAAAATGGAGGCATGATCATGGCCGAAGTGACAAGAACAGCCGCGCCGCAGATGAAGAATGCCGGACAGCCGATCGCGCGCTATGAGGCGGTGCAGAAAGTGAGTGGCGGCAAGATCTACGCGGACGATCTGCCGGTCCCGGGAAAGCCCGCTTATGCCTATCTGGTGACAAGCAGCATCGCCAAGGGGCGGATAACCGGCATCGACGACCGCGCGGCGCTGGCCGTGCCCGGCGTCATTTCCATCATGACGCACGAAAACCGGCCCGACCTGAAGCCCATGACAACCTTTTCGAATGGCGGCATCGCGTTGACCAGCCAGGCCCCGCTTGCCGGTCCCGACATAGCGCATGACGGCCAGATCGTCGCCATGGTGGTTGCCGAAAGTTTCGAGGCCGCGCGGGAAGCGGCGCATCGTCTGGACATCGCCTATAGCGAACAGAGGCCTGCCACGACGTTCGGCTCCCCCGGGGTCGTCCGCGTGCCGACGAAGGACATCACGGGCGGCGAGGGCGGCCCGGCTCTGGGCGACGTCGAAGCCGCGCTGGCCGCATCGGCGCATGTCGTCGAAGCGGAATATTCGACGCCGGCGCAGCACCATAATACCATCGAGCTGTTTACGACGACGGCGTTCTGGGAAGGCAATCGTCTGACGGTGCATGAGCCGAGCCAGTTCGTATGGGGCGCGAAAACCGGCCTGGCCGAACAGCTGGGGATCGACGTCGACAACGTCCGCTATCTGTCGCCCTTCGTGGGCGGCGCCTTTGGTGCGAAGGCCGCCATCGGCCACCGTACGGCGCTGGTGGCGCTGGCGGCGCGCCAGACACAGCGACCGGTGAAGCTGGTTCCAACGCGCGACCAGTGCTTCACGATCGGCGGGTACCGACAGGAAACGAAAAGCAAGGTGCGCCTGGGCTGCGACGCCGATGGCAAGCTGACGGGCTATCATCACGAGCTGGATGAGTTCACGTCGATGCTCGACCCCTATCATAATGGCGGCCTCGAAAATTCTGCCGCCATGTATGACTTCAAGGCTGTCGGTTCGAACATGTTCCTGTCGCGCGGCGACCGCAATGTCCCCGTGTTCATGCGGTCCCCGCCCGAAGTGCCGGTGATCTTTGCCCTGGAAAGCGCGATGAACGAGCTGGCGGAGAAGGCCGGTATCGACCCCGTCGCGTTCCGAAAGATGAACGACACGCGGGTAAATCCGGTCAATGGCGCGCCCTATACCAGCCGTTCCCTGAACGAATGTTTCGACGAGGCCGCCGCGAGCTTTGGCTGGAAAGACCGCACGCCCGCACCCCGTTCGATGCGCGACGGCGACTGGCTGATCGGCTGGGGCTGTTCGCTGGCGACCTATCCCACGTCGATGACCCCGGCGACGGCGCGCGTGACGCTGAACGAAAATGGCTCTGCCAAGGTCGAGGTGGCGGCGCATGACGTCGGCACGGGGGCCTATACCATCATCGGCCAGACCGCTGGCGAGCGGCTGGGGATCGATCCGAAGCGGATTATCGTCCAGTGCGGCGACAGCGACCTGCCCCCCGGGCCCGTGTCGGGTGGATCCGTGACGACCGCCAGCGTGACATCGGCAGTGGCGACCGCGTGCGACCAGCTGCTGGCCAAACTGGGTGCGAAGGGTCCGATGTCGGACGAGGAGCGCAGGGCGGCCTTTGACCGCAATTCCGCATCCTCGCTGGTGGAATATGCCGAATGGACGCCGAAGGGCATGGACCCGAAAAAGGCCAAGGCGCTGTACGAGGGCACGACCCCGTTCGGCGGCGGTGCGGGCGAGGAGCGCACCATGTTCGCCTTTGGCGCCGAGATGGTCGAGGTCCGCATCAACGAAAGAACGCGGGAAATCCGTGTGCCGCGCATGACCGGCGCCTTTGCGGCCGGGCGCATCATGAACCCGCGAACGGCGCGCAGCCAGTATCTGGGCGGCATGATCTGGGGCATGGCATCCGCGCTGCTGGAAGCGACGGAACTGGATGAAAAGCGGGGACGCTATGTCAATGACAACATAGCCGAATATCTGATCGCGACCAATGCCGACATTCCCGAAGTCGATATCATCATGGTCCCGGAAACGGACAATGAGATTAACGTGCTGGGTGTGAAAGGCATTGGCGAACTCGCCAATGTCGGCACTGCGGCGGCGATAACGGACGCCGTCTATCACGCCACGGGCGTTCGCATCCGCGACCTGCCCATCAGAATTGAACATCTGCTTTGATCTGAGGCGCCAGCACTGAAGCGCGCTGTCCTACAGCACCCCGAATCGGTCATAATGCCCCGCTTTCACGCGTGACGGGGGGAATTAGGATGGCGGATATATTCGGACTGAAGGACCTGGAGTTTCAGGCGGAGCAGGCTGTTTTGCTGGAGGCGGAATGGGCGGAACTGGACGCGGCGCTGGCGGTGGGGACATTCATTCTGCGTGCGATGAACGTCGACGTCGCCCCGGCGGAGCGGCGATTGTCGCAGCTTCTGGCTGAAGAGGCGACCACGCTGGAGACGCAGATCGCGGCGGGGACCGTGCCCGTCGTGTCGCGGCGTCATGACGGCTGGACGCTGGCGCGGCAGATGGCGTTCATCGATTACCTGCAGGAATCGGGCTGTGTGCTGTCATCGGCGCAGGCGGTCGGAAAGGCCGTATCTGGGGCGTACAAGATGAAGCAGCGCGCGCCCGCCTTTTCCCGCGCGTGGGACGGGGCACTGCGCTATTCGGCGCTGGATCTGGAGCATGTCGCCTGGGACCGGGCGCTGAACGGAGCCGAGGAAACGGTTCGCGCGGCGAATGGCGAGAGCGTCACGCGGCGGCGCTACAATGACCGGCTGCTGATGTTCCTGCTGCGCGCGGCGCGGCCGGACAGATATGGCAGCGACATGATGACGGTGCACGGACGCGGGGTCTTTGCGGAGCGGGCGCGGGTGACGGCGGGGACCTGGGCGGCGCACAGGCCGGAGCGGGAATCGCGGGCGATCGGGCCGGAGTGACGGCCGCAGCAGGCCGGATTTCCCTGACCGGGCGTCATGCCCTCGTCAGTGCTGCCGCGCCGTCGATGCGTCGTTCATAATCGGCGAAAAGATCCCGGAAATGATCGTCGAGGGTGCGGGCCCTGGAGGCGGCCCGCGCGGCGGCCGTTCGGGCGAGCGGCAGGCGGGCGATCAGGGTTTTCAGCGCTTGGGCGGCGTCTTCCGGGTTGCCGGTGCGGTAGGTTTCGCTGTGGGCGGGGTCGGTCAGGTCGGCGACCGCGCCCTCGTCGGGGGAAATGAGGGGGAGGCCGCTGGCGAGGGCCTCGGCAGCGGCGAGCCCGAAAGTCTCGGCATTGCTGGCGTGCAGGAAGAGATCGGCGCTGGCGAGCGTGCGGGCATAGTCGGCGCGGCCCGCAATCGGGGGAAGCTGCAGGATGCGCGGGTCGCCGCCGATGGTCCGGGCGATGCGGGCGCCGGCGTGTCCGCCGCCAAGTGCGATGAGACCCATGGGCGTGCGCGCCGCAGCGCGCTGGAAGCCCTCGATAATGACGGGCCAGCGCTTCTCTGCGACCAAACGGCCAATGGCGATGACAAGGGGAGCGGTGGCCGGGAGTCCCATGCGGGCGAGATAGGTGGCGCGCAGGTCCTCGTCGCGATGCGCGGGGGAAAAGGTGCCCGCGTCGACGCCCATGGGGATGGTGACGCTGTTGGTGATGCCCGCCTGTTCGAGGCGCGCCGCCGTGCTGGGAGCGGCGCAGATGAGCGCGTCGTAGCGGCCGTAGAGGCGGCGCAGATGACGCCAGAACCAGGGAACGAGGCGGCGGTCGATGGTGCCGCGGCTGAAATGGCCGTCGAGCCAGCGATAGGGATATTTCTGCACCGGCTCCTCGTGCATGAAAAGCGTGCGGGGAACGGCGCTGTCATAGCTGGCGACCAGCCAGGCACCGCGCCAGGGGGAACTGGCCTCTATGAGGTCGGGGTTGCAGCGGGCGAGGGCGGCATGGACCGGCCTTGTCCCCCAGAAGATGTGATATCGCGGGTCGATGGGGTGGCGCGGCGCGCGCACCTCGACAAGCGCACCGCCCGGCATGGGCGTGATGCGGTCCCGCGCAGACGGCGCAATGACGTCGACATGATGACCGGCGGCATGGGCGGCGCGCCAGCGGGCCTCCACATAGGTCTTCACGCCGCCGCCCTCTGGTGACCAGAATTCGCAGACGTCCGCATAGCGCATGTTTACTTGCGGCGACCGATGAAATCCGTGCCGGTGAGAAGCAGGCCGATGGCGAGATTGGCAGCGAGGAACAGCCCCGCGCTCATTGCGACGACCGCGCCCATGGCATCGCCCTTGTCCGTCAGGAAGATGGCAGCGGCGGCAAAGATCAGATCCTTTGACGGAACGAGCGGCAGGCGGCTGATGAGGAGGCGGAGCGCAGCAAAAAGCAGCCAGTAGGCGGCGTCAACCTCTGGCAGGGCGAAATACCAGGCGAGCGCGAGGAACAGGGTCGAAAGCGTGATGCGGACCATGTGCAGGCCAAAGCTGGCGTAAAGGTCACGGGCGGGGAGGGAGAAGAGCCGCTTTCGAAAGAGAAGGATGGCGAGGCTGGTGCCGATGACGATCGCGCCGGAGCCGAGGAGAAGCTGCGGATCGACGGCGAGGCTGACATTCTCCCATCATCGGCCATGCGGCGAGGAGCAGGAGAAGCGTCATCGCATTGCCGGCGAGGGCGGAGAGGATGGAGACGTCCTTTATCGCGCCGAAGGGGTGCGGGCAGAGCGCGGGGCGGGCCTTCATCCAGAGATAGAAATATCCCTCGCCCGAATAGCCGAAGAGAACATCATTGGCGACGCGCTTCTTGAGGAGCGGGGTGAGGCCGGCGAGCGGCAGCGGCCAGAGGCGGCGGAAGATGAACCAGTCGAACAGCGGCAGGGCAAGATAACCGGCGAGGAAGGCGAAATAGAAAGCGGGAGTCGTGGGAAGCGCGCCCGAGAGCGCATCCATGCCGCCACTGGTCATTTCGACGATGATCGCGATGAACAGGAGGGCGGAGAAGCCGAGGCCGAGCCAGAAGCGCCAGCCGTGCGATGTCGGTGCGAGCGCGCGCAGGTCGGGCTTGTGTTCGAGAGGAGCGGCGCGGACTGTCATCGCCTGCGCTCACTCACCGGTTTTGGCGCGGCGCGCAAGGGTTTGAAAGAGGGTTATGTAGGCGGGCGCTGCCGCCTCTGCGGTGAACCGAAGCGCGGCGGCAAGCATGGCGTCGAGGTCCGGGCGGAAGCCGCGGAGACGGGCGAGGGCGGCGGCAAGCGCGCCGTCGTCCCGTGCGGGGACCAGGATTCCGAGCTTTCCGTCCTCGAAAAGAGCGCGGACGGCGGGCGAACTGTCGGTCGCCGCGATGGGGAGGCCCGCTGCAAGTGCCTCAATCAGGACGGCGGGCAGGCCTTCGAACAGGGACGAGCTCGCAAAGGCGGTGGCCCTGGCAAAACAGGGGGCCGGGTCGTCGACGTGGCCCGCAAGGACGATATTCGCTGCCGGGACGCGCGCGGCTTCGCGTGCCAGCCGGGGCCCTTCGGGGCCATCGCCGAGGATGGTCAGGCTGTCGGCGGGACTGCCCTCCCGCGCGAAGGCGCGGATGAGCGATGCGAAATGCTTTTGCGGCACGAGGCGGCCGATGGCGAGAAGATGAAGGCCATCGCGCGGCGGGTGGGCGCGGGCGTGGAGCGCGAGTAGCCGCTGCCGGTCGGCGCAGGGATTGTCGATCGCGGTGACTTCGGCGCCGATGTCCCGCGTCAGCCGCGCGGCGCTCGCCCCGTCGGGAGCGACGAAAGCCGTGGTCCAGCGGCGCTGCAGGGACAGCCAGTGCCGGGAGGGGCTGCCGTCTGGCATATTGCTGATCTTCGTGACCAGCGGCGCGTCTGTCCCGCCGCCAAGAGCGGCGAGCGCGAAGGGAAGGGCATAGGTCTGGCCAGGGGCGAACAGGATATCGGGACGGGCGAGGCGCGCGCGGCGGCGGATCGTCCGCGCCAGCCGGAACGGGCGCGCGCTTCCATCGCCGGTTTCACCAATGATTTCCACATCATGACCGTTGCGGCTGATTTCGCGCATGAGGCGCAGCAGTGCGCGTTCCGAGCCGCCCCGGTCGGGGCCGTAAATGGCCGTCAGAATACGCATTCGGCCCCCGCGTTAGGCCGATGCGGAACGGGCTTCAAGCGTCGGGAGTGGACAGTTCAAATGCGGCGTCGAGGTTCAGGGTCACCTCGTCGCCAAGTGCGGGCAGATAGGTGGTGAGGCCATAATCGCTGCGCTTGATGGTCGTGGTCGCCGTGAAACCGAGGCTGGGCTTCTGGTTCATCGGGTTGTTCGCCGCGCCGTAGAGCTTGGCCTGCAGGGTCACCGGCTTCGTCACGCCGTGCATGCTGAGGTCGCCGGTGATTTCCGCGCTGTCGCCATCAATGCTGACGCTGGTGGACACGAAGCGGATATCGGGGTGGTTTGCGGCATCGAAGAAATCCGCCGTTTGCAGATGTTCGTCAAGTTTCTCGCTGGTCGTCGAGACATCCGCGACGGGGAAGGTGATCTCGACGCTGGCGGCAGCGGCGTTCTTCGGGTCAATGGTGAGGCTGCCCGACGGGTTGCCGAACTGGCCCGTGTAGGAGCTGATGCCAAGGTGATTGAGCGTGAAGCTGGCGAGCGTGTGGCCGGGATCGACGCTGTAGGTGCCAGCGGGCATCGCCATGGCGGCGGCCAGCGCCGCGCTTTCGGCGGCGGATTCCATCTCCCCGCCCTCGTGATGATCGGCATAGGCGACAAGCGGCATCGCGACCATGACGGCGACGGCTGAGGCGATGAGGGCGGTACGCATGATCTGATCTCCGGTTCGTGTGACCGGATTATGTTGCGTTCGCGCCGTGGTGGCAAGAGTGTCTGTTTTCCCTGCCCTTTCGGGGAGGAGCAAGGGTCGGGGACGGTCTGGGCCGGGTTTCGCGCGGCAGGGATGATGGGACAGGCCGCCCCTCCCGCGAAGGAGGGGCGGAACGCCGGATCAGTTTACGTCCTTGTCGACCAGCTTGTTCTTGCCGATCCAGGGCATCATGGCGCGGAGTTTGGCGCCGACCTGCTCGATGGGGTGGGCGGCCTGGCGCTTGCGGGCGGCCTTCATTTCGGGATTGCCGACACGGTTGTCGCTGATGAAATCCTTGACGAAACGGCCGGACTGGATGTCGTCCAGGACGCGCTTCATTTCGGCCTTCGTTTCCGGTGTGATGATGCGCGGGCCGGTCTTGTAGTCGCCATATTCGGCGGTGTTCGAGATGGAATAGCGCATGTTGGCGATCCCGCCCTCATACATCAGATCGACGATCAGCTTCACCTCGTGCAGACACTCGAAATAGGCCATTTCGGGGGCGTAGCCCGCCTCGGTCAGGGTTTCGAAACCGGCCATGACAAGCTGGGTGACGCCGCCGCAGAGGACCGCCTGCTCTCCGAAGAGGTCGGTTTCGCATTCCTCGCGGAAATTCGTCTCGATGATGCCGGAGCGGCCGCCGCCGATGGCGCTGGCATAGGATAGGCAGATATCATGCGCGTTGCCGGACGCATCCTGCTCGATCGCCATCAGGCAGGGGACGCCGCCGCCCTTCTGATATTCGCCGCGCACGGTGTGACCGGGGCCCTTGGGCGCGATCATGATGACGTCGAGGTCGGCGCGCGGCTCGATGAGACCGAAGTGGATATTGAGACCGTGCGCGAAGGCGAGCGCCGCGCCTTCCTTCATGTTGGCGTGCAGATGATCGTTGTAGATGCCCGCCTGATGTTCGTCGGGCGCGAGCATCATGATGATGTCGGCCCATTTCGCCGCCTCGGCATTGGTCATCACCTTGAAGCCAGCGCCCTCCGCCTTTTTCGCGGTGGCGGAGCCTTCGCGAAGCGCAATGGCGACGTCGGCGACGCCGGAATCGCGCAGGTTCATGGCATGGGCGTGACCCTGACTGCCATAGCCGATGATGGCGATTTTCTTGCCCTTTACGAGGCCGATGTCAGCGTCGCTGTCGTAATAGACTTTCATGGATAGGGGTCCGTTCTGATTAGAGGAGGAAAGAAAGGAAGATTGAGGTCGCGATCGCCGCGAAGATCAGCCAGCCCGGATGGGCAAAGCGCGTCAGCACGCCATTTGACATAGCCAGGCCCGCGAATAGCAGCCCGATCAGGCCCACGAACAGACCATCCGTCTGAACGCCCGCACTTGCCGCAAGCGCCAGATAGACGGCGAACAGAAGCATCATCGGCGTCGCGGCATGCCAGGCGAACAGGATGATCGCGCGCGTCCTGTCATCGGCAAGCATGCCATTGCGCATCGCGAGCAGCGGGGCAACAAGCCGCCTGTGCCCCGTCACCGAGTGAAAACAGCTTACCAGCAGGATGAGTGCGGCCGCGATATAAAGGAGCACATTGCTCATCCCGCCTCATTCCCGCGGGAAATGGCGACAATGCCGGATTTGCCGATTTCGACGAGGCCGATCTGGCGCATCAGGGCGATGAACTGGTCGACCTTTTCCGCAGCGCCGGTGATTTCGAAGATGAAGCTGTCCATGGTGGCATCGACGACGCGGGCCCGGTAGATTTCAGCGAGGCGCATGGCCTCGAGACGGTCGTCGCCGACGCCGGCGACCTTCACGAGCGCCATTTCGCGTTCGACATGATTGCCCGCGTCCGTCAGGTCGCTGACCCTGTGGACGGGAATCAGCTTTTCCAGCTGCGCCATGATCTGTTCGATGACATGCTGCGTGCCGAGCGTGACGATGGTGATGCGGCTGACATCATGCTGCTCGCTGATATCGGCAACGGTCAGGCTTTCGATATTATAGCCGCGCGCCGAGAACAGCCCGACGATACGGGCGAGCGCGCCGGGTTCGTTGTCGAGCGTGACGGTGAGCGTGTGGGGCAGGGGCGTTTCGGGGGTCATACAAGTGCCTCCGCGCCCTTTTCGACCGTGCCGATGACCTCGTCGCCGCGAAAGATCATGTCGGTATGCGCCGCCCCCGACGGAATCATGGGGAAGCAGTTCTCCAGCTTTTCAACCAGGCAGTCCACGAAGACCGGGCCATCATGCGCGAGCATCGCCTCAATCCCGGCATCAAGTTCGCTGACGTCCGAAATCCGGATTCCCTTCCAGCCATAGGCCTCCGCGAGTTTCACGAAGTCGGGCAGGCTGTCGGAATAGCTGTGCGAGCGGCGGCCGTCATAAGTGAGGTCCTGCCACTGGCGAACCATGCCCATATGTTCGTTGTTGAGGACGAAGACCTTCACCGGCAGATCATATTGCGTGCAGGTGCCGAGTTCCTGGATGTTCATCTGTATGCTGGCCTCGCCCGCGATATCGATGACCAGCGCCTTTGGCAGGCCCATCTGCGCGCCGATGGCGGCGGGGAGGCCATAGCCCATGGTGCCGAGACCGCCAGAGGTCAGCCATTTGTTGGGCGCATCGAAGCCGTAATATTGCGCCGCCCACATCTGGTGCTGGCCGACCTCCGTGGTGATGACCGGCTGGCGCTTGTGCGTCAGCGCGTGGAGGCGCGCAACGGCGTGCTGCGGGAGGATGCCGCCCGATTCCGGCTGGTCGTAGCCAAGCGAGTCCTTGGCGCGCCAGCCCTTGATGCGGCGCTGCCATTCCGCCTGATCGGGTGCCTTGTGTCCGGCAGCGCGCCAGAGTTTCAGCATATCCTCTAGCACATGGCCGACATCACCGACGATGCCGAGATCGACGCGCACATTCTTGTTGATGGAGGACCGGTCGATATCGATGTGGATCTTCCTTGAATTCGGCGAAAAGGCGTCGATGCGGCCCGTTACCCGGTCGTCGTAGCGCGCGCCGACGCACAGCATGACGTCGCACTGGTTCATGGCCATGTTGGCCTCATAGGTGCCGTGCATGCCGAGCATTCCGAGCCAGTCGGGATGATCGGACGGAAAGGCGCCGAGGCCCATCAGGGTCGATGTGACCGGCGCGCCCGTGACGCGCTGGAGTTCCCTGAGGAGCTGGCTTGCCCCCTTTCCCGAATTGATGACGCCGCCGCCCGAATAGATGATGGGGCGCTCCGCTTTTGCCAGGAGGTCAACGGCCTGCCTGATCTGGTCCAGATCGCCCTTGATCTGCGGCCTGTAGCCCGCATGACGGGCCGCGCCCGTGCGGTAGCGGGCCTCCGCGACCTGAATGTCCTTGGGGATGTCGATGACCACGGGACCGGGACGGCCGGTGGTGGCGATGCGGAAGGCCTCATGCACCGTGTCCCCCAGATCGTCGGCATTCTTCACAAGATAATTATGCTTGGAACAGTGGCGTGTGATGCCGACCGTGTCGCATTCCTGAAACGCGTCCGTGCCAATGAGATGGGTCGCGACCTGCCCGGAAATGACGACGACGGGAATGGAATCCATCAGCGCGTCCGTGATGCCCGTGACCGTGTTGGTCGCGCCGGGACCGGACGTGACAAGGGCGACGCCGCATTTTCCGGTCGCGCGCGCATACCCCTCCGCCGCGTGGACGGCGCCCTGTTCGTGACGGACGAGGACATGGCGGATCTGCCGGTGTTCGAACAGCGCGTCGTAGATCGGCAGGACCGCGCCGCCCGGATAGCCGAATATGGTATCGACGCCGAGCTCGATCAGCGCGCGTACGAGATTCTCCCGCTCCGGAAGCGAGTGCTTCTGCCATGATATGCCTGTCCGTTGGTGGGTAGGACGCGCTGATAGACGCGCATGGATTTCAATACAAGGGCTAATATTGTAATATTATGTCTTATTGAGCTGCGTTGATGAAATGGAATTGACGGCGCAACAGCTTTTGACACCTGCTGTTTCTAACCTAAGTTACTGGCATGACAGGGGAGCGTGAGCGCCGCGGACCGCAGCGGCTATGGGGATGGGGTCTGGCGCTGACGGCGCTGATCGCTGCCCTGATCGGCATTTCCGTGCTGAGCGCCGCCGCCTATCGCCAGACCATCGGCACGGACAGCGCGCGGGTGCAGGCGGGCGAATTGTACGCGGAAAGCTATCAGACCATCATGGCGACCGAGGCGGTCTATGACGCGCTGCAGGACGCCGAACGCGGACAGCGCGGCTATGCGCTGACGCAGAACCCCGTGTTTCTGGACCCGTATAACGAGAATGTCTCGCTGGTGAAGCCGCGCCTCGAAGCATTGCAATCCCTGACAGCGGACAGCGAGATTCAGTCCGCACGGGTGTCATCGCTGCGCCGGATCGCCGACCTGAAGTTGGCGGAAATGGCGGGCGTCGTCGAGGACATCGACGCGGGCAGGCGCACCAAGGCGCAGCAGGAGATCAGCACCGGCTATGGCCGCCGGCTGATGATCCAGATCCGCGAGGTGATGGAGGAACTGCGTGACGAGGAACAGCGACTGCTCGCCGAGCGCCGGGATGCGCTTCGCGAATCGGAAGATGAGGTCAGCCAGTCCATTGCGCAGCTGGCGCAGTTCGGCACCGCGCTGCTGGTTGCCGCGTTCGTGGCGACGGTGGGTCTGGGCGCGATGCTGCTGCGCGCCAACCGCGCGACGATGCGGGAGCGGGTCGTCGAGCAGGAAAACGAAGCGCTGGAAAGCGCGGTTGCGGCGCGCACGCGCGAACTTGTCGAGTTCGAACCGGCGCCTGATCGCGGAGGCGGAAGCGCGCGGCAGTGCGGAAACCCGGCTGAGACAGGCACAGCGCATGGAGGCAATCGGTCAGCTGACCGGTGGGATCGCACATGATTTCAATAATATGCTGGCCGTCGTTATCGGAAGCCTGGACCTGCTGAAGCGGCGGACGAAGGAAGACCCGAAGATGGTCCGGCTGATCGACAATGCGCTGGAAGGGGCGAACCGGGCAGCGACCCTGACCTCCCGCCTGCTGTCATTCTCTCGCCAGCAATCCCTGAAACCCGAAGTCGCCGACCTGAACGCGCTGGTCGGCGGCCTGCGCGAATTCCTGCGCCGGACGCTGAACGAAACCATTCGGGTCGAAATGAATCTGGGCGAGGACACGCCGCCCGTCTTTCTGGATTCGGCGGAACTCGAGAATGTGCTCATAAATCTGGCCGCCAATGCGCGCGACGCGATGCCCGGCGGCGGCACGCTGACGGTTTCGACGGACCTGCGCGAGCTTGATGCGGAAGAGGATCGTCATGGTCAGCGGCTGCCGCCGGGAAGATATGCGCTGCTGTCGGTTGCCGATACCGGCGAAGGGATGCCGAAGGAGGTTCTGGAAAAGGTATATGAGCCCTTCTTCACGACGAAGCCGGTCGGCAAGGGAACCGGGCTGGGGCTGAGCCAGGTGCACGGCTTTGTGCTGCAATCGGGCGGCTCCATCGATATCCTGAGCACGCCGGGCGAGGGAACACGGATAGACCTGCTGCTGCCGGAAGGCCGCACACCGACCGAAATCAGGAGACCCGCCGCGTCCACCAATGGGGAAATGCCCGAGGCGCGGGACGGCGAGGCCATTCTGATCGTCGAGGATCAGGAACAGCTGAGGGCGCTGACCCACGACGTGCTGCGCGATCTGGGCTATGACGTGGTGCAGGCGTCATCCGCCGGAGAAGCGCTGATCGCGCTGGGCGAGATGCCGGACGTGGCCCTGCTCTTCACCGATATCGTCATGCCGGACCAGTCGGGCGAGGAGCTGGCGCGGCTGGCGAGGGCGTCGATGCCGGACCTGAAGCTGCTTTACACCAGCGGCTATACGCAGGCGGCGGGTGTCGATGCGGCGACGCTGGACCCGAAGGCGGAACTGTTGAAGAAGCCCTATACGGTCGAGCAGCTGGCCCATGCGATCAGGCGGGCGATCGACGGCGAGCCCTAGCCCTTCATCTGCGTGCGAAACCAGGTCTGCTGACGCTTCGCGTAGCGGCGGGTGTCGCGTTTCGCGGTCGCCATGGCGTCATCGAGGGACATGTCACCGCGCAGATGGGCGAGGAGCGGCGGGACGCCGATCGCCTTCATCACGGGCAGCGTGTCCGGGAGGTTGCGTGCGGCAAGCGCCGCAACCTCCCCAAGCGCGCCCGCATCCAGCATGAGATCGAGCCGCAGGTCGCAGCGGGCGTAGAGGTCGTCGCGGGGCAGGTCGACAAGGGTGGTTTCGACGCTCATTTCGCTGCCGATGCCGCCCGTCAGCTCGCGCTGCCATGACGCCAGCGACCGGCCGGTCGAGCGCATGACCTCCAGCGCGCGGGCGAGGCGCTGGGTGTCGCTGGGACGGAGGCGGGCCGCCATCGCCGGGTCTTCGCGGGAGAGCGCGGTCGCAAGCTGATCGGTCGGAAGCCTTCGCACCGCTGCCCTGATGTCGTCATCTATGTCCGGAACCGGCGCAATGCCGTCCAGCAGGACCTTCAGATACATGCCGGTGCCGCCGACAAGAATGGGGAGCCGGCCGTCCGCATGGGCCGCGGCGATTTCCGCTTTCGCCATGATCGCCCATTCGCTGGCGGAGGCAGGCTCCGCACCGTCCCTGACGCCGTAAAGGCGGTGCGGGGCGGCGGCCTCCTCAGCTGCCGACGGGCGCGCGCTCAGGATGCGGAGGTCGGCATAAAGCTGCGATGCGTCGGCGTTGATGATGACGCCGTTCCTAGCGGCGGCGAGGGTGAGCGCATGTGCGGACTTGCCGGTTGCCGTCGGGCCTGCGATGACCGCCAGCGGTTTTCCGGAGTCCTGCCCCATGTTCGTCGTCACTATCGTCGGCACGCCGTCCCTATCGGCGGAAGATGTCCAACTGGCCAGCAAAAGCTGCCTTGGCGGTGCGGAGCCCATGTGGCTGGCCGAGGGCAGGGCGGCCGATTTCCGGGTTGCCGAAGTTAACCGGGAGGCGCTGGAGGCGGCACTGCCGGACGCGGACATTTTCGTTCAGCCTGCTGGCGAGCGCGCACGCAGGCTGTTCGTGGCCGACATGGATTCCACGATGATTGAGGTGGAATGCATCGATGAACTGGCCGACTATGCCGGTCTGAAGGCCAAAATTTCCGCCGTAACCAACTCCGCGATGCGGGGAGAGCTGGATTTCGAGGCGGCGCTGCGGGCGCGGGTCAGGCTGCTGGCCGGGCTTGGCACCGACGCCATCGACAGGTGCCTAAGGGAGCGCGTCGTTCATACGGCGGGCGCGGCCATGTTGATCGCCACCCTGAAGGCCGAGGGCGTGCGGACGGTTCTGGTCTCCGGCGGCTTCACCGCCTTTGCGGAGCCTGTCGGAAGGGCGCTGGGCTTCGATCTGGTGGTGGCGAACTGCCTTGCCGTCGAGGGCGGGAAACTGACGGGCGGCCTTGACGGCCCCATCATTGACGCAGCCGCGAAGCGCGACCTGTTGCTGGCGGAAGCGGCGCAGCTGGGGGTTTCCGCACAGCAGGCGGTTGCCATCGGTGACGGTGCGAACGACCTGCTGATGGTCGAAGCTGCAGGGTTCGGGGTTGCCTATCATGCGAAGCCCGCACTCGCCGCAGCGGCGGATGCGCGTATCCGAAAGGGTGATCTGTCGGTGCTGCTATATGCGCTGGGGATCGCGGAGCGGCGCTGGGCGCGGTAGTGGCCATGCGGCCTCGACCCGGCAGGCGGACCTTCTCAATCCATGATTGAGTGCTAGCTGCGCCGGCTGGCGATGATTTCCCGGTAACACAAGGTGCCGTCGGCAATGAGGGCCGTGCGTGCGGTCCAGCGTTCACCCTCCGCCAGCAGCATTTCGGATACAGCCGCCGTGCCGCCGGTGCCGTGCAATGCGCGAACGGTGTCGACAGCGCCCCGCCAGCTCTGCTCGATTTCCGTGACATAGGCGTCACTGCCATTGCGGGAGGCGTTGAGCGTGAGCCCGGCCTCCTGAACGATGCGCTGCAATTCGTCGGCGCTGCGCAGGCGCGGGCGCACCGGTTCCCCCTCCATCCAGCGTGACAGGGCTTCGCTGCGCGTACCGCCGCCCTGCTTGACGAGCGCGCGGATAACGAGACGTCCGTTCTTTGCGAGGCCCTTTGCCTGCGCGCGCAGGATGCGCGCCAGGGGTTCGCCGCGCTCGGCAAGATGATCGACGAGGATCAGATCGACGCCGGTGGCCAGCGGCCCATCGTCCTGGCTGAACGCCGTCACCCGGTCATGGGAGGCGGCGATGAAGGCAGGCAGGGTGTCGGCGGGAAGAATGCGGCAGCCAATGCCGCGTTGCAGCATGAGCGCGGTGCCGCCCATCTCGGCGCCGAGGTGGACGATGGAACTGGCCTTCGACAGCCCAAGTTCGGGTGTGAGCGCGCGCAGCCGGGCTTCGCCGCGCGGCCCGGCGCTGCCTTCGCCCCAGACGAGCTGGGCAGCCGCGAGGCGGGATGCGCACCAGCCCGGCGCGCGCTCTTCCTCGACGGGAGACGGAGCCTCCGGCTGAAGCGCTGCGGGCGGGGGCAGGGCGTCGATGCGCTCCTCCTCGTCCACCGCGCGCTGCGCCATTCGCGCGGAGAGCAGGGCGGGGTCATAGCCGTCCCACCACGCCCTGAGACGCATCCTGAACGGGAGTTTCATGGCGGGGAGGGACGTCAAACCGGCTGAGCGCCCGTCGCAACCGTCATGTCATGCGCAGTGACGGCATAGGCGAACGCGCTCGATTCCTCACTGACCGCAAAGCTGAGCGAGATACCGGCCTGGCTGTGCCCGGCCACCTCTGCGACGATGGCGCCGATCTCAGGGTGCGCCAATGCCGTTTCGCTGCCAATGGGCGGACGGCCGATGGTTTCGACAAAGGCCCCGGCGGCGGAAAGCGAAGTGACCCGGCCCGGCCACCTGCCCTGCCGCGAGGCGAGGATGCAAAGCCGCTCGCCGCCAGTGCTGATGTGACGGTGCAGTTCGGCGGTGGCTGTGGTCATGGCAAAGGGCTCTTCCGCTGCGGATATCCTGCAGGCGGGCGTAGCGCTTTAGTCCGAAAATTAGGTTAATTGCCGCCCGCTGCGACCGCAGTCACGAAGCATGCGCGATTCTGCGCCTCGAGTTTGCCGCACAGTTCCGCCGCAGACGCGCGATTCGGATAATTCCCGATCTGCAGCCGCACGCCGCCGTCAAAGGGCTGGAAAACGGGTTCGACAGTGGAAAGGACATCGGGATGCGCCGCGCGGATCGTCGCCCAGCCCGAACGCGCCGTGTCCTCGCGTCCATAGGCTGCGAGCTGCACGCGGTAGCTGGTGACGTCCTGCGGTGCGATGGCGGGCGGGACGGCGGCGACACGGGTGGGAATGGGCCTTTCCGCAGGAGCCGCCCTGTCCGCAGGAGAGGGAAGTGTCCCCTCCGCGCGCGCGACCGCAGCCGCGCGCGCCGCAGGCGACGCATCCGGGTCCGCGGCGCGCGGCGTGCCCGTGACCATCGGCTTGTCCGCGTTCCCGCCGGTGAGCATCTGTTCCGCAAGCGCCTTCCCCTTTTCCCGGTCGGCCGGCGGCATGTTGGCGTTCATCTTCGCGAGCGCCTTCGTCGCCTGCGGCAGGCCCGCATTTCTGGCCATCAGCATATAGGCATAGGCGCGCGGCCAGTCCTTCTGTACCGAATCGCCGTTGAACATCCTGATGGCCAGCATGTAGCGGGCGTGGGGATCGCCCGCGCGGGCGGCGAGCGTCCACAGCCTGACAGCCTCCGCATCCTCGCCCCGGCGGGCGAGGAAAATGCCAAGATAGGTACGGGCCGGATTGTGTCCCTTCTGCGCGGCGCGGCGGAAAAAATCCTCGGCGCGGTCCAGGTCCTTGGGGACGCCGCGACCCTGCCGGTGGGCAAGACCCAGATTGAACAGGGCGTGGGCATCGCCCCGCGCGGCGGCGGGCAGCCACAGAATGACGGCTTCCTTATAGTCGCCATTCTTCCATTTCTCGACGCCATCCGCGACGCTTGCGGTCACGGGCGCTGCGATCGCCAGCGACAGGGCAAATGCGATTACGGCGGGGAACTTCATTCGATCAACTCCGGCGAAACGGTTTCGGAAACGGATAGCAGTCACGACCCGCGAGACAAGCTTCCTATGGTGTTTCCCTTTTGAACAGGCGCTGAATTTGGGCCTTTACCGAATATTAGGCTGCGCCGGTGCAAAGAGGCTTTCGATAAGAAACGGGCCAATTGGATTGGGGTCTTCCGAATGCGAGTTTTGGCAATTGCCTCTCAAAAGGGTGGGTCGGGTAAGACCACACTTTCCGGTCACATGGCCGTCCAGGCCCAGCGCGCTGGCGCTGGCCCTGTCGTACTCATCGATATCGATCCGCAGGGATCGCTGTCGGACTGGTGGAACGAGCGCGAATCCGACGTTCCCGCCTTTGCCCAGACCACCGTGGCGCGTCTTGCCACCGACCTCGAATCGCTGCGTCAGCAGGGTTTCAAGCTGGCCGTCATCGATACGCCGCCCGCGATCACGGTCGCCATTCAGAGCGTATTGTCGGTCGCGGAACTGGTCGTCATTCCCACGCGGCCAAGCCCACACGACCTGCGCGCCGCCGGTGCCACCGTCGACCTGTGCGAACGCGCCGGGAAACCACTGATCTTTGTCATCAATGCCGCGACACCGCGCGCCAAGATCACCTATGAGGCCGCCGTTGCGCTGTCGCAGCACGGGACGCTTGCGCCCGTCACGCTGCATCACCGCACTGATTATGCCGCCTCGATGATCGATGGCCGCACGGTCATGGAAGTCGATCCGAACTGCAAATCGGCGGCCGAGATCGAGGAATTGTGGGCCTATGTGGCCGACCGCCTTGAAAAGAACTTCAGACGAACCGTCTTCAATGCGCCCGGTCAGCCGGTCACCGCTGCTGCGATTCGTCCGCGCGCTGCCGGCGGCTTTGGCCGCAAGGCGGCACTGTAATCCGGGGGCCTGGAGAACAATGATGACACAGGAACCCTCATTCGGCTCATTGTCCGGCAGCCTGCTGGCCCGCAAGGGCGGCGCGAAGCCGGCCATGCGTCCACAGGCCTATCGCTTCGATAGCGGCGACAACAGCGCCGCCGATGACGATTGCGGCTGGAACGACATGGGATCGGACATGCTTACCCCGGAACAGCGGGAAAGCCTGCTGCCCGGAGGCACCGAAGCCGGTGATTCGGTCTTTTCCCCGGCGCCCGCCACGATTCGCGAAGCCGACGAGAATGACAGCGCGGAAGATGTTCCCGCCGTCGTATCGCAGCAGCGCGCGCTGGCCGAAAAGGTCATCGAGGAAGAAACGGAAGCCGAGCAGAACGCTTTTCTGGCGCGGCTGGCACGGGAAAGCGAACCCGACGACGCGCTGTCCGCTCCCGAGCCCGAAGCGCGCAAGAAGCCGCCAGTGCAGCGCGCTGCCGCTGGATCCAAGGCAAAATCCGCCTTCACCCTGCGCCTGGACAAGGCACGCCACCTGAAACTGCGTCTTGCGTCCGCCTTCGCGCACAAAAGTTCGCAAAAACTGATCACCGAAGCGCTCGACGAATATATCGCCAAGCATTTCCCTGATCTTCCCGCCTAATCATTCCGCGTACCGCAAGGAGCAATAACATGCCGAGCATCGGGGCCAAGCCGCTCGCCACAACGACCGCCATCATCGCCGCCACCCTGGCGCTTTCCGCCTGCCAGCAGGCGCAGAAAAGTCCGGTGGTTTCGCTGAACGACGCTGTCGCCACGCGCGCCTTCATCGAAAAGGTCGCCGAGCAGCGGTCAGCCGCGCGTGACCGGTTCGGGATCGAGGCGGAAGCGGCGCGCATGGCGGGCAATCTGCCCGTGGCCATCGAACTTGCCGAACAGGCCGTTGCGCTCGACATGAACGATGCCGCTGCGCGCCGGACGCTGGCGCAGAGCTATTTCGCCGCCGGACGGTTCGAATCGGCCACGCAGGCCTATGCCGACCTGATCGCGATGAACCCCGATGCCGACACGCACAAATTCGGTGCCGCCCTGACCGCGCTTGCGAGAGGCGACCGGCTGCAGGCTGGCGTCATTCTGGCGGACCTGGCAGCCGATCCGGCACGCGCCGGCGATGTCGGCCTGGCCTATGTCCTTCTCGGCGATCTGAACCGCGGCAAGGCGCTTTTGGAAAGCGCCGTGCGTTCGGGCACGTCGACGCCGCAGACGCGGCAGAACCTCGCGCTCGCCCAGGCCCTGTCGGGTGACTGGAACGGCGCGCGCGTCACCGCAGCCATGGACCTGACGCCCGCAGCCGTCGATGCGCGGGTCGCCGAATGGGCCGCCCTTGCCGTCAGCGACGACACGGCCTGGCGCACGGCATCGCTGATGAAGATTCATCCGGCAGCCGTCGATGCGGGACGTCCGGTACAGCTGGCATGGGTCGCACCAAGCGAAGACGCGAACGTGCAGATGGCGGTCGTTTCCGAGCCTGAACCCGAAGTGGCGCCCGTCACGGTGGTCGCACCCGTCGCCGTTGCCGAAGTTTCCGTTCCGGAACCCGTGGTCCCGGTCCAGACAACTCTACCCGCACCCGCGCGCATGGTGAAGGCATCCACGCTGTCCGTCGCCCCGCGCGCAGCCGAGGACAAGGTGGAGGCGAAACCGGCACCGAAGGCGCCCGAGAAAAAGGCCGTTGAGGCCAAGCCGGCACCTGAAGCCGCCGCAAAACCGACCGCCAAGGTCGAGCTTCCCGCTGCCGGCGACGGCAAGGGCAACTGGCTGGTGCAGCTGGGGTCCTATGACCGCGCCGAATGGGTCAAGGAAAACTGGAACGTGCTGAAGGCGCGCAATGATTTTCTGGCCGAATATCGTCCCGTCCGTTCAAAGGCGGATGTCGATGGCCGCACCTTTTACCGTCTGTCCGTCGGCCGCTTCGGTGAACCGGACGAGGCGAAGCAGCTTTGCGCCGCGCTGAAGGCCAAGGGAACGAGCTGCTTCATCCGCGAGGGCAATTTCAGCGCCTGACCGATTCCCTCACATGAAAAAAGGCCGCCGCTCCCAACCGGAGCGGCGGCCTTTTTCATATGGAAAGCCTGGTGTGACTAGCGCGATTCGAGCGCGACATAGTCCCGCTTGACGGGGCCGGTATAAAGCTGGCGCGGGCGGCCGATGCGCTGGTCCGGATCCTCGATCATCTCGTTCCACTGCGCGACCCAGCCGACGGTGCGGGCAAGCGCGAAAAGCGCGGTGAACATGCTGGTCGGGAAGCCGATGGCGCTGAGGATGATGCCGGAATAGAAGTCGACATTCGGAAACAGCTTCTTCTCGATGAAATAATCATCGTTCAGGGCCATTTCCTCAAGTTCCAGCGCAACATCGAAAACGGGGTCGTTGACGCCGAGAGAGCCCAGCACTTCGCGGACCGTCTTGCGCATGACCGACGCACGCGGATCGTAATTCTTGTAAACGCGGTGGCCGAAGCCCATCAGGCGGAACGGGTCGTTCTTGTCCTTGGCGCGCTCGATATATTTCGGGATTTCGGACACCTGGCCGATTTCCTTCAGCATGTTGAGCGCCGCCTCGTTCGCGCCGCCATGCGCCGGGCCCCAGAGACAGGCGATACCCGCAGCGATGCAGGCGAAGGGATTGGCGCCCGACGAACCGGCGAGCCGGACCGTCGACGTCGACGCATTCTGCTCGTGGTCGGCATGCAGGATGAAGATGCGGTCGAGCGCGCGTTCGACGATCGGGTTGACCTCATAGGGTTCAGCGGGAACGCCAAAGGTCATCTTCAGGAAATTGCCCGT
Organism: uncultured Alphaproteobacteria bacterium; assembly: GCA_963710205.1. Taxonomy (GTDB): domain Bacteria; phylum Pseudomonadota; class Alphaproteobacteria; order Sphingomonadales; family Sphingomonadaceae; genus Pacificimonas. Next base: position 568,557 of record CAVPZG010000005.1, read on the forward strand.
GTAGCTGAGCGAGTTGTCGGGGTAGAGCGTCGGCTGACCGACGGCATATTTATACGCCATGGCCGCGATCGTCGGCATCTTGGCGATCATGCGATGCGACGCGATCTTGCGCTGTTCGGGATCGTTCACGTTGGTGGAATCGTGATAGAATGCCGACATCGAGCCGACGACGCCGCACATGATGGCCATGGGATGCGCATCACGGCGGAAGCCGCGATAAAGTTCGCGCAGCTGTTCGTGCACCATCGTGTGCAGCGTGATCGTGCGCGTGAAGTCGTCATATTCGTCCGGCGTCGGCAGCTCGCCATTCAAAAGCAGATAGGCCGTTTCCATGAAGCTGCTGTCCTCGGCCAGATCCTCTATGGAATAGCCGCGGTGCAGGAGGACGCCTTCCTCGCCATCGATGAAGGTCAGCTTCGATTCGCAGGACGCCGTCGATGTAAAGCCCGGGTCATAGGTAAAGCGACCGGTATTCTTGTAGAGCGCGCGAATATCCACGACCTCCGGGCCGATGCTGCCCTGGTGGACAGGAAATTCGACTTTGCTCTGCCCCAGATCGAGGGTTGCCGTCTTGTCGCTCATGGTTACTCCGTTCCTGTTCCTGTTCATTCCGTCCGTCAGGACAGCTGGTCTTTCAATCGTGCGAGGCTTTCCTCGCGGCCTAGCAGTTCGAGCATCTCGAAAACGCCCGGCGACACCGTTCGTCCTGTCAACGCCGCGCGCAGCGGCTGCGCGACCTTTCCAAGACCAACACCTTCCGCCTCCGCAAGCTCTTTAAGACCAGAGCCGAGCGCGTCCGCCTGCCAATCCGCCGCACCCGAAAGTGTCTCGACGGCCTTTGCCAGCAGCACACCGCCGTCCTTCTCTAGCACTGCTGCGGCCTTCTCGTCGAGATTTAAGGGGCGGGTGCGAAATAGAAACAGAGCGCCATCCGCCAACTCGTTGATATCCTTGGCGCGCGGCTTCAATTCAGGAATTGTGCGGAGCAGCAATTTTCGCTTGTCGTCATCCAGTTCAAGGCCGAGTTCAGCGCAGATGATGGGTTCGACAAGTTCGGCGAGCCGGGCGTCGTCCGCCGCGCGGATATAATGGCCATTCAGATTGTCGAGCTTCTTTGTGTCGAACCGCGCCGGGTTGCGGCCGACACCCTCCAGATCGAAGAGTTCGAGGGCGCGGGCGCGGTCCAGGATATCCTCGTCGCCATGCCCCCAGCCGAGCCGCAGCAGATAATTCTCCAGCGCCTCCGGCAGCACGCCCATGTCGCGGTAGGCCTCCACACCGAGCGCACCGTGCCGCTTCGACAGTTTGGCGCCGTCCGAGCCGTGAATGAGGGGGATGTGCGCCCAGACGGGAAGGGGCCAGTCCATGGCGTCGATGATGACCTTCTGACGAAAGGCGTTGTTCAGATGGTCGTCACCGCGAATGAGGTGCGTGACGCCCATGTCGTGATCGTCGACGACGACCGCGAGCATGTAGGTCGGCGTGCCATCGGAGCGGAGCAGGATGAAATCATCGAGTTCCGCGTTGGAGACGGTCACGTCCCCCTGAACCGCGTCGTTGATGGTCATGCTGCCGTCCTTTGGCGCCTTGATCCGGACGGTGAAGGGCGCATCTGCCGGAGCCTCTGACGGATCGCGGTCCCGCCAGCGGCCGTCATAGCGGATAGGGCGTTTCTCCGCCCTCGCGCGTTCGCGCATCTCCGTCAGCTCCTCGGGGGTCGCATAGCAGCGATAGGCCGCCCCCTTTTCGAGCAGGTCATCCACGACCTCGACATGGCGGTCCGCGCGGCGGGACTGGTAGATTTCCTCCCCGTCCCAGTCGAGGCCGAGCCAGCGCATGCCAGAGAGGATGGCGGCAATCGCCTCGTCCGTGGAGCGCGCCTTGTCGGTATCCTCGATCCGAAGCGTGAACTTGCCGCCATGTTTGCGGGCGAAGAGATAGTTGAACAGCGCGGTACGCGCGCCGCCGATATGAAGATAGCCGGTCGGCGACGGCGCAAAGCGCGTGACAACAGGGGTTTGGACCGCACTTGCGTTCATTACGACTCCGGGGCTTATAGCTGTTCAAAATACGAACCAGCAGGGAGGGCCGGACCGCTTGAGGCATGACTAGCATCGCAGCCCGCGCCATTCAAATGCTGTCATCGGCACGCGCACGGCCCGTTGCCGAACTCGTCGAGGAATGGCTGGCGGACGAACGGCATCAACTGGTGCTGTTCATCCCCGTTCTGCTGGGCTGCGGCATCGGCATGTGGTTCCTGCTGCCGACAGAGGCCAGCTGGATCGCGGGCATTTCGGCCTGTCTGGGGGTGGCGGTCAGCGGCGTGCTGGCGGAGGGCCTGACGCGGCGCTGCATCCTGTTTGCCGGCCTGCTGCTGGCAGGTGGAATTGCCCTGGCATGGGGTCATGCGGCGCATGTGGCCGCGCCCGTTCTGGAGCGGGAGCGCTTCGGCATGTCCTTTTCCGGTGAAATCCTTGCCGTGGAGGAACAGCCCGCGCGGGGGCGCACGCGGCTCCTGATAAGGCCGACGAGCGTGTTCGATCCCGACATGACCGTGCGGGTCAGCCTGCGCGGCGACGTTCCGGACGGGATCGCACCGGGCGCGCTCGTCACGCTTCGCGCCGGGCTGACGCCGCCGCCGGGACCGAGCGTTCCGGGCGGCTATCATTTCGCGCGCCGCGCCTGGTTCGAGGGGATCGGCGCGACCGGCTTCAGCATGGGAGAGATCGTCGTCGACCGCGCCGCGCCGCCGCCGACAGGGTTCCGCGCGCTGCTGGCAAGCGCCCGCGCCGATCTGACAAGGCAGCTGCAGGACGGTGTCGGCGGGCGGGCAGGGGGCGTGGCGGCGGCGCTGGTGACGGGCGACAGGGGCGGCATCGACCCCGAAGTGACGGAGGCCATGCGGGATAGCGGCCTGGCGCATCTGATCGCCATTTCCGGGCTGCATTTTGCCGTGGTCGTCGGCGGCACGTTGTGGCTGGTGCGCCGCCTGTTGACGCTATGGCCCTGGTTCGCGCTGAGATATGATGCGCGGGTCTGGGCCGCCGCCGTCGCTGCCGCGGCCGGTATCGCCTATATGCTGATCGCGGGATCGAGCGTGCCGACCGTGCGGGCCTGCATCGCCGTGCTGATCGTGCTGATCGGCCTGGCTGCGGGCCGCGAGGCGATATCGCTGCGTCTGGTCGCGGTCGGCGCGACGATCATCCTGGTCTGGCGGCCGGATTATCTGCTCAGTCCCAGCTTTCAGCTGAGTTTCGCCGCCGTCACCGGGATCGTCGCGCTTTACCAGTCGCCATGGGGCCGGAAATGGAGCGCGCCGGACCGCAGCCAGGGGTGGCTGGCGCGAAGCGGACGCAGCATCGCGGCCCTGCTGATGACGGGAATCGTGGCGGAACTGACCATCGGGCCCATCGCACTGTTCCATTTCAACCAGATGGGCATTTACGGCATCGGTGCGAACCTGATCGCCATACCGCTGACGAGCTTTGTGATCATTCCGCTCCTCATCCTTGCCGTCATAGCGCAGCCGTTCGGGATCGAAATGCCAGTGCATCAGGCGCTGAATCACGCCCTCGAAGGGCTGATCAGACTTGCCGAAATCACGGCGGCGCTGCCGGGAGCGGTCGGCTTCGCGCCGGCCATGCCCGTCAGTGCCATCGTGCTGATGGTGCTGGGCGGATTGTGGTTCTGTATCTGGCAGACGCGGCGGCGCTGGACGGGGCTGGCCCCGGTGGTGGTTGGCATCGGGATTGCCGTGACCGCGCCGCAGCCGGACCTGTTCGTCGATCCCGCCGGCCGCCATGTCGCGGTCGTGACCGAGGATGGCATTGCCATGCTGCGTCCGCGCGTGGGCGACTATATCAGCGAGATGTGGAGCGGCGCGGCGGGCGTCCACGACCTGAGCCAGATCGAGGGCGCCCCGGGGGCCAGCTGTTCGCGCGATTCCTGCCGTCTTGACGTCACGCGGCGCAGCCGGACATGGCGGATATTCGCCACACGCAGCAAGGACCTGATCGGCCGGGCCGAACTGGAGCCAGTGTGCCGCGACGCCGATATCGTCGTCAGCGACCGAAGCCTGCCGGACTGGTGCCGCCCGCGCTGGCTGCTGCTAAATCGGCGAGAACTGGAACGGCTGGGGGCGGTCAGTATCGATCTGGACCGGGGGACGCTGCGGTCGTCAGTGGCCGAGGACGGTGAGCATCCGTGGGCCAGGACACCGCCTATGCCGCGAGCTTGGCCATCGAGCGGGACACCTTCAACGTCCCGGTGAGCCGCTGCTGCGGGCTGCGCCAGTCGCGGCTGATGAACAGTTTCTGGTCCGGCCGCAATTTCACGATGGCGGCGTTTTTCTGCAGGAAGTTGATGAGCTTTTCGGGACGGGCGAACTGCCCCTCGTGGAAACTGATGAGCGCGCCCTTTGGTCCCGCCTCGATCTTGTCGATGTTCGCAGCCTTGCAGTTTATTTTCGTTTCAATGACCTGCAGGAGATTCTTCACTTCATCGGGAAGCTTGCCAAAGCGGTCGATGAGTTCCGCGGCAAAGCCGTCAATCTCCTCGCGGCTTTCGAGGTCGCCAAGCCGCTTGTAGAGCGACATGCGAAGGTTGAGGTCGGTGATGTAATCCTCGGGAATCAGGATCGCCGCATCGACATTGATCTGCGGACTGAAGCTGTCGCGCGGTTTTTCGAGGCCGCTGGCATCCGCCTTCGCCATCAGCATCGCGTCCTCCAGCATCGACTGGTAAAGCTCGAAACCGACCTCCTTGATATGCCCGGACTGTTCGTCGCCAAGCAGATTTCCCGCTCCGCGAATATCGAGATCCTGCGCGGCAAGCTGGAAACCCGCACCGAGGGAATCGAGGCTGGACAGAACCTGCAAACGCTTTTGCGCCGTTGGGGTTAGCGGCTTATCCTCAGCTGTCGTGAGATAGGCATAGGCGCGTGTTTTCGAACGTCCCACGCGGCCGCGCAGCTGATAAAGCTGGGCGAGGCCGAACATGTCCGCGCGGTGCAGGATGATCGTGTTTGCGCTCGGAATGTCTATGCCGCTCTCGATGATGGTCGTGGACACCAGCACGTCATATTTGTTGTCGTAAAATGCGCTCATGCGGTCCTCGACCTGTGTCGGTGACATCTGGCCATGGGCGACGACATATTTCACTTCGGGCACATATTCCCGAAAAAACTCCTCCAGTTCGGGAATGTCTTTCACACGCGGTGTGACGAAATAGCTCTGTCCGCCGCGGTAGTGCTCACGCAGCAGCGCCTCCCGGATCACGACCGGATCCCAGGGCATCACATAGGTGCGGATGGCGAGGCGGTCCACGGGCGGCGTGGCGATCAGCGACATGTCGCGCATTCCCGACATCGCCATCTGCAGCGTGCGCGGAATGGGCGTCGCCGTCAGCGTCAGCATGTGCACGTCGGCCTTCATCTGCTTCAACCGTTCCTTGTGGGTAACGCCGAACCGCTGCTCCTCATCCACAATGACCAGGCCGAGCCGTTTGAATTCTATCGACTTTGCAAGAAGAGCGTGCGTGCCGATGACGATGTCCATGCTGCCATTCGCCATGCCCTCCTTGACGCGCGCGGTCTCCTTTGGCGGGACGAGGCGGGAGAGGTGGCCGATCTCGACACCCAGCCCCTCGAAGCGCTCCGCGAAATTCTTGGCATGCTGGCGCGCAAGCAATGTGGTGGGGCAGACGACGGCGACCTGCTGGCCCTCGAGCGCGGCGACATACGCAGCGCGCATGGCAACCTCGGTCTTTCCGAAGCCGACATCGCCAACGATGAGACGGTCGACGGGCTTGCCACTGGCGAGATCGGCCAGCATGTCATCGACGGCATTCTGCTGGTCCTCGGTCTCCTCATAGGGGAAGCGATCGACGAATGCGCCGAGCTGCGACGGCTCGACTTCCATTTTGCGGCCTTCGCGGAGCGCGCGCTGGGCCGCCGTGCGGATGAGTTCCGCGGCGATTTCGCCAATGCGTTCCTTGGCACGGGCTTTTCGCGCCTGCCAGTTCGCGCCGCCCATGCGGTCGAGCACGACGTCTTCGCCCGCGCCGTAGCGGCTCAGCACGTCCATATTCTCGACAGGGACATAAAGCCGGTCGTCGCCCGCATAGGTGAGGGCGATGCAGTCATGCGGGCTGCCCCCGACCTTTATGGCGGCGAGACCCTCATAACGGCCGATGCCGTGGTCCGTGTGGACGACGAGGTCGCCCGGGGTCATCATGGCAAGCTGGTCCATGAAGGCGGCGGCCTTGCGCGCACGCTTCGCGCGTCGCACCAGCCGATCCCCCAGCATGTCCTGTTCGCTGATGACGGCCACGTCCTCGCCCGTGAAGCCGTGATCGAGCGGCAGGACGGCGAGCGCGATGCGGTCGGCGTCCGCGTTGGCTTCGCGCCAGTCCGCGACCTCGACGAGCGGCCCGAGCCCGTTCTCGTCGAGCAGGCCTTTCAACCGGTCGCGCGCGCCCTCGGTGTAGCTGGCAAGGACGACATGCTTGCCTTCCTTGCGTAACGTCTCCGCATGAGCGCCCAAGGCACTGTAAATACTTGTATCACCCTTACGTTCCGGTGCGAAGTCGCGCGCCGGTCTGATGCCAAGGTCGATGCTGCCCGCTTCGTCCTCGGGCCGCGAGAAGGCGGATGCCATATGCATGGCATGGGCGGAGGTCAGGGACTGCCATTCCTCTTCCTTGAGGTAGAGCGCGCCTGGCGGCAGCGGACGGTAGCTGCCCGGTGATTTTTCCATCGCCTGTATGCGATTGTCATAATAATCCTGGATCGCCTCGAACCGCTGCGAGGCCGCCAGCGCATCGCCCTCATCGGCAACCAGCACATCGTCCGGACCCAGAAGGTCGAACACGGTGCCAAGACTTCTCCTCCAGCAGGGGGAGCCAGTTTTCCATGCCCGCGAGCCGCCGCCGCTCGCTGATTGCCTGATAAAGCGGATCGCCCGTCGACGTCCCGCCGAAGCGTTCGACATAGGCCTTGCGAAACCGCGTGACAGCCTCGTCGGTGAGCAGAACCTCGCTGACCGGCCGCAGGGTCAGCGCGCCGCCATCCGCGACGGTCCGCTGCGTGCCGGGATCGAACGTACGGACCGTCTCGATCTCGTCACCGAAGAAATCGAGTCGCAGGCCGAGTTCCTGCCCGCCTGGAAACAGATCGACGATGCCGCCCCTGACAGCGAACTCGCCGGGTTCGAGGACGGTGTCGGTGCGTGTGAACCCGTTGGCGGCGAGACGCTGGGCGAGCTCGGACGGCTCGATTGACGTCCCCGCGACGATATCGAGGGTAAGCTGGCGAATGCGATCCGGCTGAAGGGTTCGCTGAATGAGCGCGTTCACCGTTGTGACGACGAGCTGCGGGCCGCCTGCCGGTTGCGCAAGCGCGGCAAGGCCTGCCACGCGGTCCGCGCTGACCTTCAGCGAAGGCGATGCGCGGTCATAGGGCAGGGAATCCCAGGCGGGCAGATTCACGATCTCAAGCTCTGGCGCGAAGAAGACGGCCGCATCGGCAAGATTGCTCGCCGCCAGATCATCGGGCGCAATGAAGACGGCGCGCGCGCGCTTCTTCGCCGCCTCGCGCGCCAGTTCGGCCATCAGCAGCGGCAAATAGCCGCCGGGAGCGCCGCCGATTGCCAGCGGCGACGATGCCGCGGCAATCGTCTCAAACGGTGTCAAGGTCAGGCGCTCTTTTCAGGGGAGGGAATGAAGTCGAGCTTCTGCATCGCCTGCATGGTCTCGCCCTGATAGCGTTCCGGAACGGGCGCGGTTCCAATCGCCCAGGACATGATGTCGACGTCGGTTTCCTCAAGAAGACCTTCGAACCACTCGATCGCCGTCGAGTCCCAGTTGTCGACCTCGCGTTCGCAGAACCCACCGATCAAAAGGTCAGCCTCTTTCGTGCCCCGATGCGAGGCGCGAAACATGAGGCGACGCCGGCGTGCGGCGAGGGGGTCTTCTGGCGGAGCGGTTTGGATGTTAGTCACTGCCACCAGATAACATGCGCCCCGAAGCTCTCAACCCCCTGTTCGCCACTATCGACACGCTCGACGGTGTCGGACCGCGCCTGAAAAAGCAGCTGGCAAAGCTGAAGATAGAACGGGTGGTGGACCTGATCCACCATCTGCCCGTGCAGCACATTCCGCGCGTTCATGTCGCACGGCTGGAGCCCGCCATGACGGGTCAGGTCGTTATCGCCGAGGTTACGGTCCGGCACATCGACGATGGCGATGGCCGTCGTCCCACCCGTGTGCGGGCGGTGGACAGCGCGGGAACGCCGGTGTCGCTGGTCTATTTCCATGACCGCGGCTACGCGCGCCAGATCCTGCCACCGGGCGAGACCCGCGTCATATCCGGGCGGCTGGAAAGCTATGGCGACCAGCTTCAGATCGCACATCCGGACCATGTGGTAACGCCCGGAAAGGCAGCGGATATTCCGGAGCGCGAAGCCGTCTATCCACTGACCGAGGGACTGACGAACAAGCGTCTTGCCGGCTTTGCCAAAGCGGCGCTTGCCGCGTTGCCCGACATTGGCGAATGGGCGGACCGCAATTTCGTGAAGGCGCAGGGCTGGCCCGACTGGCAGACGGCGCTGCGGCAGGCGCATGCGGCGGAAAACGAGGAACGGGCAAAAGCGCGGCTTGCCTATGACGAATTGCTTGCGAACCAAGTGGCCCTGCTGTCCATCCGGGCGGCGTCGCGGCAGCGGCGGGGCAGGGCGCTGAAGGGCGATGACCGGCTGCTGACGAAATTCCGCGCCGGGCTGCCGTACCGGCTGACCGGAGCGCAGGAGCGCGCCATTGCGGAAATCCTGGGCGATCTGGGGCAGGAGGCGCCGATGCTGCGTCTGCTGCAGGGCGACGTCGGCAGCGGCAAGACCGCCGTTGCGCTGGCGGCCATGCTGCGCGCCGTGGAGGCGGGCGGGCAGGCGGCCATGCTCGCGCCGACGGAACTGCTGGCGCGGCAGCATCATATGACCCTGACCGAGATGCTGACGGGGCTGGACCTGCGCTGCGCCATTCTGACGGGCCGGGAAAAGGGCGCGAAACGGAATGCGCTCTACGCGGAACTCGCGGCGGGGCAGATTGATATACTGGTCGGCACGCACGCGATTTTCCAGGATGCCGTCACCTACAAGGATCTGGCGTTTGCGGTCATTGACGAGCAGCACCGCTTTGGCGTGAACCAGCGGATGGCGCTGACCTCGAAAGCGAAGATACCGCCGCACCTCCTGGTGATGACGGCCACGCCGATCCCGCGAACGCTGACGCTGACACAGTTTGGCGAGATGGACGAGTCCCGTCTCGACCAGATGCCACCCGGGCGCGAACCTGTGGAAACCCGCGTCATCAGCCAGGAGCGGCTGACCGATGTCGTCGAAAGCACGGGCCGGCTGATGGATGCCGGCGGCAGGGCCTATTGGGTTTGCCCGCTGGTCGAGGAAAACCAGGCCGCCGGCGAACTCGCGGCTGCGGAAGCGCGCTATGCCCTGCTCAAGGAGAGGTTCGGGGCGGAGACCGTCGGGCTGGTGCACGGCCAGATGCCGGGGCCCGACAAGGATGCCGTCATGGCGGCGTTCGCAGCGGGCGACATAAAACTGCTGGTCGCCACGACGGTCATCGAGGTCGGTGTGAATGTGCCGGAGGCGACGCTGATGGTGATCGAGCAGGCGGAACGCTTTGGCCTTGCCCAGCTGCACCAGCTGCGCGGCCGTGTGGGCAGGGGCGGCGGGAAGTCCGTTTGCCTGCTGCTGCGCGCGCCCGAGATCAGCGAAACCGCACGCGAACGTCTGACGCTGATCCGCGGGACCAATGACGGTTTCGAGATCGCCGAAAAGGATCTGGAACTGCGCGGCGGCGGCGAACTGTTGGGAACGCGCCAGTCCGGCGAAGGCAGTTACCGCGTTGCCACGCCCGAGGACATCATGCGCCTTGCCGATCCGGCACGGGCGGATGCGAAACTGTTCCTGGAGCACGAGGGCGGCTTTGACGAAAGCCCGCGCGGTGAAGCCATGCGCGCCCTTTTGTACCTGTTCGAAAGAGACGCCGCCGTACCCCTGCTGAGGTCCGGCTGACGCTATTTGGAACCAAATCCCGTCGCCATGATCGTAATGGTGCGAAGCGCAATCACCATGTCAAGCCAGGCGGAGAAGTTCTTGATATAATAGAAATCATAGTGCAATTTTTCGCGCACGTCATCGAGTTCGGCGACATGGCCCTGATTGACCTGTGCCCAGCCCGTTATGCCGGGGCGCACGATGTGGCGATAGGAATAGAATGGAAGCTTCTTTTCATACCATTCGGCCAGATCAAGAGCTTCGGGACGCGGTCCGATAATGCTCATGTCCCCCTTCAGCACGTTCAGAAGCTGGGGGATTTCATCAATGCGCGACCGGCGGAGAAACCGGCCGAACGACGTGATCCGGTCGTCATTGGTTTTTGTTTTCGCGGCCTCGCGCCGGGCCTCCTCGTCATGGGTTTTGTCACAGGGACCGCTATCCGCCTTCATGGTCCGGAATTTCATCACGGAGAAGTGGCGGCCCTGATATCCCATGCGGTGCTGGCGATACAATATGGGACCCGGCGACGTGAGCTTGATGAGTGGCCCGATGATGACAAAAGCAAGGAGGACCAGCGGCAGCGCCAACAGCGCCGTGACAAAATCCGCAACCCGCTTCACGCTGCGATAATTGAGATTGGGCAGCAGGGAGCCAAAGCTGTTTTCCGAAAGATGTTCGATCTGAACCCGGCCCTCGATCGATTCCCTGAGCTGTTTGGTATGATAGACGGCGTGACCGGAAATGGCCGCCTCCGCGATCATTCGTTCCCAGTCGTCGGCCAGATCGGCGCGCAGATCCGCGACGACAATCGCGCCGGGTTCCTGCGGAAACACCGGTTCCTGCAGGAACATGATATCCAGATCGCTTCGTTCCGCCATCCACGTCACGTTTCCAAAAGGAACGACGTAGAAACGCTGCCGACCGACACGCCGGGAATAGCGGCAGACGAGCAGGAAAAACGCGATGGCGATCGCGAAGCTGAGACCGAAGAGCAGCCGGGAATATCCAAGGCGGGCAAAGAAAAATACCAACAGGACAATGCCATAGCTAATCAGGAAACTCGGCACGACATAGGCGAAGCGCTGTATGCCGGGAAATACGTCGAACCTTCTGAAAAAGAAGATGCCGCCGATAACGCTTATCGTTGCGCCAACCGCCGTCATCTGCGTGGGCGCGTGGCGCAATTCGAGCGGCATATATTCGAGGATGAAGCCAAGCGGAATGATGACCGCCGTCAAAACGCCGAGCAGATACTGGATCGCAGGATTCTGAAGCAGACCGCGCTCGGCAAAGAGCGAGCGTTTGGAAGGAGCAAAGTCCCTGCGCGCCTTCATTCTGCCAAGATCATTCACTGCATTCACCTATCCGTCACGGCATTCCGCACAAGGAGGCCGCAAACTGCCTGGCAGATGGAACTAAAACGCTCCGGTTGTCGCCTGGTATAACGACAGTACCAGCCTTGTCCAAATTTTGAGCTTCTATTTCAGCGCCGATATACAACACCATGCCGTTTTTTTCCGGCAGAAACCCGTGTTTCCAACTCCTGGCCGACGAGGATGGTTTCATCACTGACCTGCTCGCCATCGATGCGCGCACCGCCGCCCTGGACGAGGCGCCGCGCTTCCCCCTTTGAACCGGCAAACGACAAACCGATGAGCGCGTCGACAATCGTCACCGGTTCATGAACGTCGAATGAGGGGAGGTCCTCTCCCGCGCCGCCGCTGCCGAACGTTTCCTTCGCGGTCGCGCCGGCCGATATGGCGGCGGCCTCTCCACGGCAAAGCGCCGTCGCGGCATTGGCGAGAATTTCCTTGGCGCTGTTGATTTCCGCACCTTCCAGAGCCTCCAGCCGCGCGATTTCATCGAGGTCAACATCCGTGAACAAACGCAGGAACCGCCCGACATCGGCATCCTGCGTGTTCCTCCAGAACTGCCAGTAATCGTAATTGGGCAGCTGACCCTCGTTAAGCCACACCGCACCGGAAGCGGTCTTGCCCATTTTCTTGCCATCCGCGGTCGTGACCAGCGGCGTTGTCAGGCCATAAGCCTGGCCGCCCTCGACACGGCGCACCAGCTCCAGGCCATTGACGATATTCCCCCACTGGTCACTGCCACCCATCTGCAGGATGCAGTCGTCGCGGCGGAACAATTCCAGGAAATCATAACCCTGCAGGATCATGTAGTTGAATTCGAGGAACGTGAGCGGCTGTTCGCGGTCCAGGCGCAATTTGACACTGTCGAAGGTCATCATGCGGTTGATGGTGAAATGCCTGCCGATATCGCGCAGGAACGGGATATATTCGAGCTTTGAAAGCCAGTCGTCATTGTTGACCATGACGGCATCCGTGGGACCGTCGCCAAATGTCAGAAAACGCTCGAACACCGTCCTGATCGAGGCAATGTTGGCATTGATGCCCGCATCGTCGAGGATGGCGCGGGATTCGTCCTTGCCGGACGGGTCGCCGACCTTGGTCGTTCCGCCGCCCATCAGCACGATGGGCCTGTGCCCGGCCTGCTGCAGGCGGCGCAGCATCATGATCTGGACAAGGTTGCCGATATGCAGCGAGGGGGCCGTGGCATCGAAGCCGATATAGCCCGTGATGGGGGCAGCGGATGCTTTGGCATCCAGCCCCTCGGCATCGGTGATCTGATGGATATAGCCGCGCTCGTTCAGCAGCTTTAGAAGGTCTGATGTGTAAGTCGTCATGATGGCGGCGCGCCTAGCACAGGGGACTTCCCATGAGTAGCCGCCTTTACCATGCGGTCGGCCTGATGTCCGGCACGTCGATGGATGGCATCGATGCCGCGTTGATCGAGACGGATGGGGAAGCGCATATCCGCCCGCTCGGCTTCGCCACCCACCCTTATGATGCGGAAACCCGTGCGATGATCCGGTCGGCGATCGATGCCGCCCTGACAGAAGCTGCGCCCCGGCATGGCGATCCCTATGACGCGCTTTCCCGCAGGCTGACCATGCTGCACGCAGAAGCGGTCGGCGCGCTTGGCGAAGGCGCGGATGTCGTCGGCTTTCACGGCCACACGCTGGCGCACCGGCCGGAGCGTGGCTGGACCTGGCAGATCGGCGACGGCGCGCTGCTGGCACAGCTTGTTCGGACGCCGGTCGTCGATGACCTGAGAAGCGCGGATGTCGCGGCAGGCGGGCAGGGCGCGCCGCTGCTTCCCGCCTATCACCGCGCATTGGCCGCTGCGGTCGAGCGGCCAGTCGGCATTCTCAACCTGGGCGGGGTCGCCAACCTGACCTGGCTTGGCGAAGACGGTGAGCTGATCGCCTTCGATACCGGGCCGGGCAATGCGCTGATCGATGACTGGGTTTCGGAAAACACAGGATATTCATATGACAAGGACGGCATGTTGGCAGCGGGCGGGAACATTCGCGACGACGTCCTGGCAGCCATGCTCGACCTTGACTGGTTTGATCGGCCGCCACCCAAATCCCTCGACCGCCATGATTTTTCGATATCGGCGGTGCGCGGGCTGTCCGCCGGAGATGGTGCCGCAACGCTGACCGCGTTCACCGCCGAGACCGTCAGGCTGGCCCTGCTACACCCGCCAGCGCCTCCGAAACGCCTGCTGGTGACGGGGGGAGGGCGTCACAATCCCGTGCTCATGCAGATGATCGCCGAGCGGACGGGGCTGACAACGGAATCCGTCGAAAGGGCGGGATGGAATGGCGACGCCATGGAGGCGGAGGGCTTTGCCTGGCTGGCCGTCCGTCACCTGCGCAATCTGCCGACAAGCTTTCCGGAGATCAGTGGCCCCCGGGAGCCAGTGACTGGCGGGAAGCTACACGCCCCGAACTAACGCGCCAGATCCGTTGACAGGCGCATGTCGACATAATTGTCGACGATGGCCATCAGCTCCTCGCGCTCGTTCTGGAAGAAATGGTTCGCGCCCTCCATCACCTTGTGCGTGATCGTGATGTGCTTTTGCGTCATAAGCTTGTCGACCAGCTTCTGCACGCCGGACATGGTGACCACCTCGTCCTGGCTGCCGTTGATGATGATGCCGGAGGACGGGCAGGGGGCGAGAAAACCGAAATCATACATGTTCGCGGGCGGCGCGATGGAAATGAAGCCGCGGATTTCCGGGCGGCGCATGAGGAGCTGCATGCCGATCCACGCGCCGAAGCTGTGTCCGCCGACCCAGGTGAACGGCGCTTCGGGATTGAACTGCTGCACCCAGTCGAGTGCGCTGGCGGCGTCCGACAGCTCGCCAATGCCATTGTCGAATTCGCCCTGGCTTTTGCCGACGCCGCGAAAATTGAAACGCAGGGTCGCAAATCCGCGCTTTGCGAAGCTCTTGTAGAGCGCCATCGTTATGGCGTCGTTCATGGTCCCGCCCGCCTGCGGATGTGGGTGCAGAATGATGGCGACGGGGACACGGGCAGCGCGGCCAGGCGTATAACGACCTTCCAGACGGCCCTCGGGGCCGGGGATGATAACTTCAGGCATGGGGCGGAAACTTTCGGGATTGCGGTGGTGCGATATTCTGGACCGTGTCTATATAGGAGAGAGCCCCCGAACCTCAACTGGATTGCGCCATCCTGAACGGCAAGACGACATATCTGGACTGGAACGCCACCGCGCCGATGCGCGCCGAGGCGATCACGGCGATGCAGGCGGCTGCCGAAAGCTGGGCGAACCCGTCCTCCGTCCACGCGGCCGGACGCCGGGCGAAGGGCGCGCTCGAATCCGCACGGGAGACGATCGGCCACGCCCTCGGCGCGCTGCCGTCGCAGCTGATTTTCACCAGCGGCGGCACGGAAGCGCTGGCGCTGGCGCTGCGGGGAATGCGACGGACCGGACGCTGATTTCGGCGGTGGAGCATAGCGCGGTCCTGGAGGCGGCCCCCGAGGCGACGCGCATCGCCGTCGACGGGAGCGGTGTCATCGATCTCAACTGTCTTGCCGACCTGATGGACGGCAGCCCCGCGCTCGTCGCCGTCATGCACGCCAACAACGAAACGGGCGTCATCCAGCCCATCGCCGAGATCTACGAGATTGTGCAAGCGGCGGGCGGACGGCTGCTGGTGGACGCGGTTCAGACCGCGGGGAAGTTGCCGCTGCCGCCAGCGGATTTCCTGGCGGTGTCCGCGCACAAACTGGGTGGTCCGCCGGGCGTCGGCGCGCTTGTCGCGCGGTGCGCGGAGGATTTGCAGGCGATCCAGAAGGGCGGCGGGCAGGAGCGGGGGCTGCGCGGCGGGACAGAGAACCTGCCGGGCGTTGCGGGCTTTGCGGCAGCGCTGCAGGCTGCGGACCGGGACTGGCTGGTCGGGGCGGAAACGCGGCGCGACCGGCTGGAAAGCGAACTGGCCCGCTTTGGCGCGCAGATATTCGGCGCCGATGTGGCGCGGGTTGCGAATTGCAGCATGATCCGGATGCCGGGCGTCGCCGCCTCGACACAGCTCATCAGTCTCGACATGGCCGGCTTCGCGATTTCCAGCGGCGCGGCCTGCTCTTCCGGCAAGGTTGGTCGAAGCCATGTTCTGACGGCCATGGGCGTTGCGCCGGCCGCCGCGGGCGAGGCCATCCGGGTGAGTACGGGCTGGACCACGACGGACGCGGAAATCGACGGCTTTTGCGAAGCGTGGAAAGCGCTTGCCGCGCGGAAGGCCGCCGCATGAGCATCTATCTGGACTATCAGGCGACCACGCCCGTGGATCCGGCGGTTCTTGCCGTCATGCAGCCCTACTGGACCGAGCAGTTCGGCAACCCCCACAGCGAGCATCGCCATGGCTGGCGGGCGGATGCCGGCATTGCCATCGCGCGCGGCCAGGTCGCGCATCTGGTTGGCGCGAAAGAAGACTGGACTGTGTTCACGTCGGGAGCGACCGAGGCCAATAATCTTGCGCTGAAGGGGGCCGTGCAGGCCGCCCCGAAGGCCAGACGCCGGATCGTGACCGTCGCGACCGAGCATAGCTGCGTGCTGGAAAGCGCGCGCTGGCTGGAGAGGGAGGGATATGCGCTGACGATCCTGCCCGTGAAGGCGGATGGGCTCGTCGATCCGCAGGCGCTGGCGGATGCCTTGTCGGACGATGTCGCGCTCGTTTCCGTCATGGCCGTCAATAACGAGATAGGCGTGATCCAGCCCATCGCTGAGCTTGCCGCGATCACGAAACGGGCAGGGGGACTGTTTCATACGGACGCGGCGCAGGCCTTCGGGAAAATCCCGATCGACGTCGAGGCCATGCGGATCGATCTGATGAGCATATCCGCGCACAAGATTTACGGACCGAAGGGCGTCGGCGCGTTGCTGGTGCGGCCCGGGACCCCGCTGGCGCCGCAGATGCACGGCGGCGGTCAGGAGGGCGGCGGACTGAGGTCCGGCACGCTCGCCCCGGCATTGATCGCCGGACTGGGTAGCGCGGCTGCCCTTGCTGGAGAGATGATGTCCCGGGATGCCGAACAGGCACGCGCCTGCTTTGACCTTATGACGTCACTGTTACCGCAACCCTATGAAATCAATGGATCGACCGAGACGCGCTGGCACGGCAACCTTAACATTAGCTTTCCCGGCATCGATGGATCCAGACTGATTTCCGACCTTCGCCGCCTGTCGGTTTCCTCTGGTGCGGCCTGTGCGAGTGCGGCCGGACGCAGCAGCCATGTGCTCGCGGCGCTCGGTCTGGGCAAGGAGGAAGCGTCGTCGACCTTGCGCATGGGATGGGGGCGGTTCACGACAGAGGATCAGATCAGGGAGGCCAGCGCGATGATCTCGGAAGCGATTGCCAGTCAGAAACGGCGCGCGGCGTGACGAAGGTGCGGTTTCTGAGCGCGGACGGCGAGCTTGCCGCGGAATGCGACGCACCGGCAGGGGAGCCGCTCCTGAAGCTCGGCCAGAATCTGGGAATGCCGCTCGAGGGCACTTGCGAGGGCCAGATGGCCTGCTCGACCTGTCACGTCCTGGTGACGAACATATCGGGGAAAGCGCCCGATCCGCCGCGTGAGGAGGAGGAGGACATACTCGACTTCGCCTATGGTGCGGCGCGGAATTCCCGGCTCGCCTGTCAGCTATACACATCGGCCGACCTTGAGGAGATCGAGGTGAAGATGCCCGGCGGCAGTGTGGACATGTCACGCTGACGGCTAGCCTTTCACAGCTTTGGCGCCCTCCCACAACATCTCCAGGGACGCGGTGTCCATCGCTTCCAGCGATGTCTCAGCCGCAGCTTCCACATGCCGGAAACGACGCTCGAATTTGTCATTCGCCAGTCTTAGCGCCGCTTCCGGATCGATGTTCAGGTGACGCAGGTAATTGACGACCGAGAAGAGCAGGTCGCCGGCCTCTTCCACACGTCCGGGCTCATCGGCCGCATCCGTCAGTTCGCGCAGTTCTTCATGGATTTTCGCTTTCGGGCCTTCGGCATCCGGCCAGTCGAATCCAACCCGCGCGGCACGTTTCTGCAGTTTTTCGGCGCGCATGAGCGCGGGGAGGGCGCGCGCGACACCGTCAAGCGCGCCTTTTGCGCCATCGCGTCCGCGTTCTTCCGCCTTCATGCGTTCCCACGCGCCCTTTTGCGCGGCGGCGCCGCCCGGTCGCCCGGTATCGCCAAAGACATCGCCAAAGACATGGGGATGCCGCCTGACCATCTTGTCGGAAATCCCCTGAACCACGTCGGCAAGATTGAAAGCGCCGATCTCTTCCGCCATTCGGGCGTGATAAACGGTCTGCAACAGCAGATCCCCAAGCTCTCCGCACAGATCCGCCATGTCGCCGCGGGCGATGGCGTCGGCAACCTCATAGGCCTCTTCTATCGTGTATGCGGATATCGACGCGAAGTCCTGTTCCAGATCCCAGGGACAGCCACCGTCCGGATTTCTGAGCGCGGCCATGATGTCGCGCAGGCGAAGGATTTCCGCTGAAAGGTCAGCATCCTGCTGCGTCATGCCTTTATTTCCACGGGAACGTGCAGCAGCCACAAGGCTGCAATCAGGCAGATCGCGCCGGTCACGATCGCAATGCTCATCAGGCGGATGCGCGGGAGCGAAAGCTCGGTCGCCGTGTGCGCCTGCAACCGCGCAAATGCCCGGCACGCACGATGCTCAGCCAGGATCATGAAGACGATTCCCACAATGATGAACAGGGTCGCGATCGCCTTTGGCGCCCATGTCGGATCAAGTTCTCCGAACAGGGCATTGAATCCAATACCTATACCGATTGCCGCGAAGCTGGTCCGCACCCAGCCGGCGAAGGTACGTTCATTGGCCAGCAGGGTACGGTCCTCGGCCCAGTCCGTACGGTTTTCCGCCCACTCGGTACGGTCCTCGGCAAGTTCGGTGCTGGACTTGTTGGAAGAACTCTCGTTTTCGCTCATCTGTCCGTCTTTAATGACCAGACCCCGGGGGGCAAGACCGACGCACGGAAGTTAGACTGATAATGTTTATTATGTTAAATATATATGTGTGGAGTCTTTCAGGTCCTGGTGCGACCCCACGCGCTTGAGCCAGCGGCACCCCGGCTTGCCGACCTGTCATAAACGCCCGGCACGTTCCATTCCCCTTCGGGACGAATGATGACATGCGGACCGCTTTCCAAATGGATCGCATCCGGCGCAGGCTCGATCTCCGCAACGATTTCATAATATTCTCCATCGGAGAAGTGAAATGGCGCGCGGTCCGCCATGACGCGAAATCCGAACCTTTCGTAAAATGGCACGAGCTTCGCCGTCGCCTGACCGTAAACGCGCCGATATCCCTTTTTGGCGATCATGTCGAAAGCGGCCGCGGTCAATATGTATCCCGCACCGGCGCGGCGAAATCTGGGATGGACGGCAAGCCGCTCCATCTTTGCGAAGTCACCGAAAAAGCGCATCCTGATGCAGCCGACCGGTTCATCGCCGATTTCCGCGATGAGGTGCGCCGCACAGAAGTCATTGCCTTCGAATTCCTCATTCCACGAACAATTCTGCTCATCGATATAGGACATGGCGCGGAGCGCCACGATCTTGTGCATGTCATTCGCGTTCCGGATCAGACGCGTCGTGATGGCGGGTTTGGGGGCTGGCTCCTGCATGACGGGGAGCCGCATGAGCACCCCCTGCCCGATCTGCGGATAGAGGTCCTTCGCCGGTTCGAACCCGATTTTCGCGTAAAGCCGTTGCAGACGTCCGTTGAGCGCGCGCGTGAAGATGGCAACGCGGTTCAGCCCGAGACTGTCGAGATGCCGGGAAAAGCCGTCGGCGAGCGGAACGAAGGTTCCGCGCCCGTGCAGACACCAGATATAGACCGCGGCGGCATCGGCACTTTCCGCGCAGACATGGGCAATATCCGGAGACAGCGTGTCGAACCTGTTCTCGACAAAGGCCTGTGCGCCCGTGTCGGTCAAAGGCAGGAAGGCGAACCAGCCACAGTCCCTGCCATCGCGAATGCGGATAACACGCCTGATGATGTCGGGATTGTGCGCGAGCAGCCTGATGACAATATCCGCGGGTGCATTCACACCCGTTTCTTTGCCGAAACGCTCAATCAGGTTCACGAGTTCGGGGACACCGATGCGCCGGATTTGCGTGCCGCCCGCCCGTCCGCCGCCTGCGAGGGCGATCGGCTCGGAAAGGGGGCGTGCGTTCGCCGCCACCTGAAATACGGAAGAATCCATTTCCTGTTGCATAATGAAGTCCATCCCTATTTAACGCGGATCAATATTCGATCAGTTGGGAAACAGTAATGGCAAAGAGGCAGTCCGCGATTAGCCAATCTTCGATCCAGGGTGGCAAGAAAATTGCCCCGCAGAAGGATCGGCCTGCTTTTCCCGAAAGAACAAACGGACGCAGCTGGGACGATTACAGGATCATGCTCGCCGTGGCGGAAAGCGGCAGCCTGCGCGCGGCCTCGCGGGCGCTGTCGATGTCGCGCAATACCGTCAAGGTTCACCTCGACATGATGGAGCGTGACCTTGGCGGGGCGCTGTTTCGCGCTGACCATACCGGCATCTCGCTGACGCCGCTGGGCGCTGAACTGTCCTCGGTCGCCCGCCGCATGCATATGGCCGAGGTGCATCTGCCCGCCTATGACGACGGCGACACGGAACGCGCGCCCAACGAGGTGCGGATCACGACCACCGAGGGTCTTGGCACATTCTGGCTGATGCCGCGCATCGCGGACTTTCTGGGATCCAATCCCGATACGCGGGCGTCCATCCAGTGCGACATGCGCGAGGTGGATACGCTGTTCAGAAACGTCGATCTGGCGGTGCAGCTCGACCGTCCCGCCAGCCAGGACCTGATGATCCAGCGCATCGGCACGCTGCACCTGACACCATTTGCGACGCAGAGCTATCTCGACCGATTTGGCACACCGTCACTCGACGATCTGGATGATCACAGCCTGATCTGGCAGAAGGCGCCGCAGGTCCGCGACGATTTGCTGTCCGCTTTCCTGTCGCCGGAGCGGATCAGGGATGTGCTGAAGGTCGTCACAAATACCAGTACGTCGCATTACGCCGCGGTCGAAAGCGGCGCGGGCTTCGGGTTCCTGCCGAACTTCTCGGTCCTGTTCTCCGAAAAGCTCGTTCCCATTCCCCTCAACATCCCGCTGAGGCGCGATATCTTTCTGGTCAGTCATTCCGAAACGGTTCCGAATCCGCGCGTGCGGGCAGCGCGCGACTGGCTGCGCGATGCCTTCGACGCGCGGCGTTTTCCCTGGTTCGGTGACGAGGCGTTCGACCCGAATCTCATTCGTGAGCGCAGCGAGAATGACGTCGTGGTGGATATGTTCTCCAGCAGGGCGCGTGGCGGGAAAAAGGGCTGAAACAGCCTAGAGTATCCACCCTCCCCGCGCTATCTCTCCCTGAAATCGGGAGAGATTTGATGGAAGACGAAACACGCGTGGCGATTCCGGCGGGGGCACTTGCCAATGCGGGATGCGACAGCGGCCGTTATGCGGCGGAGTATGAACGCGCCCGCGATGACAGCGAGGCTTTCTGGCTCGATCAGGCAAAGCGTCTCGACTGGATGAAATTTCCCACCGTCGCGGGCAACTGGTCCTACGCGCCGGATGTGGACATCAAATGGTTCGAGGATGGCGAGCTCAACGCCTGCTGGAATGCGGTCGATCGCCATGCCCTTGCCGACCCGGACCGCACGGCTATCCTGTTCGAACCGGACGACCCCGCCGCCCCCGTCCGCACATTGAGCTATGCGGACCTGCGCACGGAAACGGCGAAATTCGGAAACACCCTGAAAGAGATGGGCGTGAAACGCGGCGACCGCGTGACCATCTATATGCCGATGGTGCCGGAAGCCGTCATCGCCATGCTCGCCTGTGCGCGCATCGGCGCGGTGCATAGCGTGGTTTTCGGGGGATTTTCGCCCGAGGCCCTGCGCGGCCGCATCGAGGACTGCGACAGCCGGTACGTCATTACCGCGGACAGCGGCAAACGCGGCGGCAAGTCCGTGCCGCTGAAGGCAAATGTCGATGCCGCACTCGCGGGCGGCCCACCCGTCGATGCGGTGCTGACCATCAGGGTCACGGGCGAAACCTGCGCGATGCGGGAGGGACGCGACCATTGGTATGACGACCTGTCGGCAAAGGTCGACGACGACTGCCCGTGCGAACCCATGAAGGCGGAGGATCCGCTCTTCATCCTCTACACCTCCGGCTCCACGGGAAAACCGAAAGGCGTTGTCCATACGACAGGCGGTTACATGGTCTGGACCGCGATGACATTTCACTATGCGTTTGACCACCGTGCCGACGATGTCTTCTTTTGCACGGCGGATGTCGGCTGGATCACCGGGCACAGCTATGTCGCCTATGGCCCGCTGGCGAACGGGGCGACGCAGCTGATCTTTGAGGGCGTGCCAAATTATCCAGACAACAGCCGCTTCTGGCAGATTGTCGAGAAACATGCGGTAACGATCCTCTATACCGCACCGACCGCCATCCGCGCGCTGATGCGGGACGGCGACGCGCCCGTCACGAAGCACGACCGATCGTCGCTGCGCCTGCTCGGCACAGTCGGCGAGCCGATAAACCCCGAAGCGTGGCGCTGGTATCACCGCGTCGTCGGCGAGGAGCGTGTGCCGGTCATCGACACCTGGTGGCAGACCGAAACCGGCGGCGTCATGCTGACCACCCTGCCCGGCGCGCATGAGATGAAGCCCGGCTGGGCGGGTCTGCCCATGTTCGGCGTCGCGCTGGAAATCGTCGACAATGACGGTCATATTCTGGACGGCGAGACCGAGGGCAACCTCTGCATTTCCGCCAGCTGGCCCGGTCAGGCGCGCACGGTCTATGGCGACCATGCGCGGTTCAAGCAGACCTATTTTTCAACCTATAAAGGCAAATATTTCACGGGTGACGGCGCGAAGCGCGATGCCAACGGCTATTACCGCATCACAGGGCGGGTCGATGATGTCATCAACGTGTCCGGCCACCGCATGGGCACGGCGGAGGTGGAAAGCGCGCTTGTCCTTCACCCCGACGTCGCCGAGGCCGCCGTGGTCGGCTTTCCGCACGACATCAAGGGTCAGGGCATCTACTGCTACGTCACGCCAAATGCCGGGGTCGCCATGACACCCGACCTTGAAGCCGAACTGCGCCAGCACGTCCGGAAAGAGATCGGACCTGTTGCGACGCCAGATCAGATACATCTGACTGCGGGCCTGCCAAAAACACGGTCCGGCAAGATCATGCGGCGGATTCTTCGCAAGATAGCCGAGGGTGACACGGCCAGTCTGGGCGACACGTCAACGCTGGCCGATCCCGCCGTGGTCGATGACCTGATCGCGGGGCGGAAAGCGTGACCGATGCCGTCCACATCGTTGGCGGCGGCATGGCGGGGTCGGAGGCCGCATGGCAGCTTGCCAGCGCGGGTGTTCCCGTCATTCTGCACGAAATGCGCGGCGTTCAGGCGACGGACGCGCACGCGACCGATGGTTTCGCGGAACTCGTCTGCTCGAACAGTTTCCGCAGCGACGATCACAGCGCCAATGCAGTAGGCGTATTGCACGAGGAAATGCGCCGCCTCGGCTCGCTGATCATGTCCTGCGCCGATGACTCCCGCGTGCCGGCGGGGTCCGCGCTGGCCGTCGACCGCGATATCTTTTCCGCGATGGTTACGAAAACCCTGTCGGATCACCCGCTGGTGACGGTCAGGCGGGAAATCGTCGAACGTCTGCCGGGTCCGGACGACGGGCAGTGGATCATCGCCACTGGCCCCCTCACCCACTCGTCGCTGGCCGATGACCTCGTCAGCCTGACGGGTCAGGACCAGCTTGCCTTTTTCGATGCCCTCGCGCCCATCGTGCACAGGGACAGCATCGATTTCGACACGGCCTGGTTTCAGTCGCGGTGGGACAAGGGCGACGGAAAGGACTATATCAACTGCCCGCTGGACCGGGATCAGTATGAAGCCTTTATCGACGCGCTTCTTGCGGGCGAGAAAACGGTCTTCAAGGAATGGGAGGCGAACACGCCCTATTTCGATGGCTG
This sequence comes from uncultured Alphaproteobacteria bacterium, assembly GCA_963710205.1. Classification (GTDB taxonomy): domain Bacteria; phylum Pseudomonadota; class Alphaproteobacteria; order Sphingomonadales; family Sphingomonadaceae; genus Pacificimonas. The sequence goes on from CAVPZG010000005.1 coordinate 592,076, forward strand.
CATGCCCATCGAAGTGATGGCGCAGCGCGGCCGCGAAACGCTGCGGTTCGGGCCCATGAAACCGGTCGGCCTGACCGATCCAAAGACGGGCAAGCGCGCCCATGCGGTCATCCAGCTGCGCCAGGACAATGCGCTAGGGACGCTATGGAACATCGTCGGGTTCCAGACCAAGCTGAAACATGGCGAGCAGGTCCGCATCTTTCGCACCATTCCCGGCCTTGAACAGGCCGAATTCGCGCGGCTTGGCGGCCTGCACCGCAATACCTTCATTAAATCCCCCGCCCTGCTGGATGAAACATTGCGGCTGAAGGCGCGGCCGAATATCCGTTTCGCGGGCCAGATCACCGGCTGCGAAGGTTATATCGAAAGCGCTGCCGTGGGCCTGATGGCCGCGCGCTACGCCATTTCCGACGTCCGCGGAGAGGCCCATCAGCTGCCACCAGAAACGACGGCGCACGGCGCGCTGCTTTCGCATATCACGGGCGGTGCCGAGGCGGAGACATTCCAGCCGATGAATGTCAATTTCGGCCTGTTCCCCCCGCTGGCGCACACGCACCACAAGAAGGAGCGCAAAGCCGGTTACGCCGCGCGCGCGCTGTCGGACATGGATGCGTGGATCGCGCGCGTGACAGACCGGCGCGAGGCCGCGGAATAGGCCCTAGGGCACCAGCACCAATTCGCCATTTTCCACGCGCCAGCCGGACAGCTCGCGCAGAAAGGACATGCCGAGCAGGTTTTCATCGAGCGCACCCTCGTTGACCGAAACGGGCTGGTCTTTCAGCGTGATGCTGCCGATTTCGAGTTCGCCAATGGTCGCGCCTGCTATTCTGACATTGCCATTTGCCGTCGCCGCCATGCCATCGAAGATCAGTTCGTCGGCGGGGAAACCAGCTGCCTCCGCCGTTTCCATCGTCAGTACGATGTCACTTGCGCCTGTATCGATCAGGAATGTCGCGGGCGATCCGTTGATGCTGCCGTAGATGTAATAATGCCCGTCCTCACGGGCGGTTATCCGCATTTCCTCGCCTGAAATCTGCGGGTGCGCGGGATCGATGGCACCGCGAATTTTCGGCCACTGGCTGACCAGCAGGAGAAGCGCACCGAAAATGACGACCCAGCCCAGGGCCATCTGCGCCGCCCTGGAGAGACCAATCTCCTTCAGCCGGGGAATGAGCGCCATCGTGACGATAACCGCGAAGCCGACGAGCGAGATGATCGCGACTGTATCGGTGCCATCCATTCCTAAAGCTCCCTGATCAGCATGTCATATCCCGGCGTCACGCCCTCTGGAAGTTCGTCATCGAGTGTCCTGTAATCCATGCTGTTGTCCATATGCGTCAGGATTGCTTCCCGAGGCCTGAGCCGGGCGACCCACTCCAGGGTCCGCTCGAGATGCGAATGCGTCGGGTGCGGACGCCGCCTGAGCGCGTCGACAATCCACAGATCACAGTCGCGCACGGCGGTTTCGAGTTCCGGCGTCACGTCGTTCAGATCGGTCGAATAGCAGAATATCTTCCGGTCCGCCTCGATACGGAACCCCCATGATGTGATCGGCCCATGCACCTGCGGATACGCTGTCACCCGCATCGGTCCCACGGCCAGCGGTCCGTCGATGACATGCGCGCGGGCGCTGGGCGGATAACCCTCCCGCCCCTCGAACACATAATCGAAGCGCGGGCGGAAATGATCCCATGTGCCCTGCGTTGCGTAACAGTCCACGGGGCCGCCCATCAGGTGGAACAGCTGCCGCAGGTCATCGACACCATGTGTGTGATCCGCATGGCTGTGCGTATAAAGGACGGCATCGAGCCGCCGGACGTCCGCCGCCAGCATCTGCTCGCGAAAATCGGGGCCGGTATCGATGACGAGCGCGGCATCGCCAGCCTCGACCAGAACGGATACCCGCTGCCGCCTGTTTTTGGGCTCATGCGGGTCGCAGTCGCCCCAGTCATTGCCGATACGCGGGACGCCGGATGACGTGCCGCAGCCAAGCATGGTGACTTTCAAGCCGCGGCCTTTGAGAACAGCCGGTAGAAATTGTCGGTGGTCTGCCGGTCGAGTTCCGCCAGGGAAACGCCGCGCCGCTCGGCCAGAAATGCGGCCGTGTGCATGACAAAGGCGGGCTCGCAGGTCTTGCCGCGCTTCGGCACCGGCGCGAGGAAAGGACTGTCCGTTTCTATCAGGAGTCGGTCCTCAGGAATCTTCTCAGCCGTAGCCGCCAAATCACTGGCATTCTTGAAGGTTACAATTCCGGACAATGAGATGCAAAATCCCAGATCCATCGCCGCCTCGCCAAAGGCTTCACTTGCCGTGAAACAGTGGATGACCCCCGGAAAGGCGCCGATCTCCATTTCCTCGCGCAGGATGGAGAGCGTATCCTCTTCCGCATCGCGCGTGTGGATGATGATGGGCAGCTGTGTTTCGCGCGCGGCCGCGATATGGCGCCGGAAACTGCCGCGCTGCCGGTCGCGGTCCGACTTGTCGTAATAGAAATCGAGGCCCGTTTCACCGATGCCGATAACTTTCGGGTGCGCGGCGCGTTCGACCAGCTTCGCCGTTGACACTTCCTCATGACTGTCCGCCTCGTGCGGGTGGATGCCAACGGACGCCCAGATATCCTCTTCGCGCTCGGCAAGGCCGACCACCTCATCCCATTCGGATGCACGTGTCGAAATGCCAAGCATCGCCGTCACGCCGGCCTCCCGCGCGCGAGCGATAACGGCCTCCTGATCCTCGACCAGCCCCTTGTAGTTCAGGTGGCAGTGGCTATCGACGGCCATGGTTCACGCCTCCGCGGGAAGATCGAAACGGGGAAAGACGCCTTCGGGCGTCGGTAGAACCGTGCCGGGTTTCAGCGATTTGACGAGCGCATCCAGATCGCGGTCCATCGGCGACACCCCCAGCTGGTCAAGCAGTCGCCCTGCCCCCTCGGGAATGGCAGGCTGCGCCAGGATGGCCAGGCGGCGGACGATATCGGCCGTGCGATAGAGAACGCTGCCCATCGCCTCCGGATCGGTTTTCTTCAGCGCCCAGGGTTCGCGTTTGGCGAAATAGGCGTTGGTGTCGCCGACCATCTTCCAGATCGCCTCCAGCGCAATGTGGATCGCATTGGCCCGCATGGCCCGGTCGACCTGGTTCGGCAGGTTCGACATGTCCATTTCGAGCACCGAGTCCAGCTTGATCGGCGGTGTCGGCTCCGGGATCACGCCGCCGCAATTCTTGGCGATCATGCTGAGGCAGCGCTGCGCCAGATTGCCGAGGTCATTGGCCAGATCGCTGTTCGAACGTTGCACGATGGCCGCCTCCGAATAGCTGCCGTCGCCGCCGAATGGCACGTCGCGCAGCAGGAAATAGCGCAGCTGGTCGCGTCCATAAGTCTCGGCAAGTGCGAGCGGATCGACGACATTGCCCTGCGATTTCGACATGCGCTGGCCATCCAGAAGGACGAAGCCATGGCCGAATACTGCCTTTGGCAGCTCGATCCCCGCCGACATCAGGAAGGCAGGCCAATAGATCGTGTGAAACCGAACGACATCCTTGCCGATCACATGCAGGTCTGCGGGCCAGCGCTCCTGATAGTTTTCATTGGGATAACCGACCCCGCTAAGATAATTGCTTAGCGCGTCCAGCCAGACGTACATGACATGGTCCGGCGCATTCGGAACCGGCACACCCCAGTTGAAGCTGGTGCGGCTGATGGAGAGGTCGCGAAGGCCACCCTTCACGAAATTCGCCATTTCGTTGCGGCGCGACGCGGGCTGGATGAAATCCGGCTGCTCCTCATAAAGCTTCAGCAGCTTCTCCTGATAGGCGCTCAGGCGGAAGAAATAGCTTTCCTCGACGGTCCATTCGACGGGCGTGCCTTCGGGAGACAGTTTCTCGCCCCCCTCCCCAGCCACAAGTTCCTTTTCATCATAAAAGGCCTCGTCGCGGACGGAATACCACCCCTCGTAACGGTCGAGATAAATGTCGCCGTTCGCCTCCATCCGGGTCCACAGATCCTGCGCGCAGGCATGATGACCGGCCTCGGTCGTGCGGATGAAACGGTCCTGGCTGATGTTGAGGCGGGCGCACATGTCGATGAAATTCGCCGCCATGCCATCGACATAGTCCTGCGGCGCCATACCGGCCTTTTCAGCGGCGCGGGCGATTTTCATGCCATGTTCGTCAGTGCCGGTCAGGAAGAACACATCCTCACCGGCCAGCCGGTGATAGCGGGCGATCGCATCGGTGGCGATCGCCTCGTAGGCATGACCCATATGCGGCGGTCCATTGGGATAGGAAATCGCCGTGGTGATGTAGAATTTCGTTCTCATGCCGCCAGTTGCCGTTCACTATTGAGACGCCCGACCAGCCGCGCCATCTGGAAGGCGACCACATTTGGATCGAGCGATTTCTGCAGCGCGTTGCGCGCCAGGTCGCGTGCCTCTTCCCATAGCGAAAGCGCCTCCGCAAGCCGCTCTGGCGGCACATGTTTCGCCGCATCCGCCAGATAGGCGGGGGCCAGTTCCAGAAACGCCTCGAAGCGCGGCTGGGCCGCCTTCAGCGCCAGTTCCTGGCCCAGCGACAGCGCGATGTCCCGCGCGCCCGCGTCCGAAGCCCTTTCCAGTTTCTCCAGCGCCGCCGTCAGGGCGGCGACCTGAAGGCCGGCGAATTTCAGGCCCCGTCCCGGCGCGCCGCCGGAAATCCGCACGAGCGCCTCCAGATCGGCGCTGTCCGCAAGCTCGGCCCCTATGACCTGCCGAACCTCCACATCCGGCAGCGGCCGGAAATTCAGCACACGGCAGCGCGACCGGACGGTCGGAAGCAGCCGTCCCGGCGCGTGGCACACGAGGAAAAACACCGTCTTTGCAGGTGGTTCTTCCAGCGACTTCAGAAAGGCGTTGGCCGAGGCGTTGTTCATTTCGCAGGCCGCATCGACCATGACCACACGCCATGCCGACAGCGAAGGCGTCTGGTTGAGAACGGGGAGAAACGCCCGCACCTGATCGACGACGATATTCTGCGCCAGCCGGTCGCCCGTCTTCATCGGCTCGCGTTCGAGCCTGCGGAAATCGGGATGGGCGCGAGCGTCATATGCCGCCGCCTGTCTGTCGCCTTCCTCAACATCGAAAGACGCCGCACCCGACAGCACCATGCGCGCCGCCGCCTCCGCAAAGGTCCGTTTGCCGACGCCGCGCGGGCCGGACAGCAGCCAGGCATGATGCATCCGGCCGGATGCCCAGGCAGCCTCCAGCGTGGCCCGCTGGTCCCGATGTCCGATCAGCCGCGTCATGGCAGGTGCGGCTCCACCGCCCGCCAAATCTCCGCGGCGACCGCCTCCAGAGGCTGTTCCGCATCGATCCGCACCATGCGGCTGTCTTCCCCAGCAAGGGCGAGAAAGCCCTCGCGCACCTTCTGGTGAAAGGCCAGCGTTTCCGCCTCGAAGCGCGCTTCCGTACCGCCGCGCCCCTTCGCCCGCGCCAGACCGGCCTCGACAGGAAGGTCGAGGAATATGGTCAGCACCGGCCACAGGCCGTCCGTGGCGATATCGTGCAGCGCCAGCAACGTCCCCATGTCCATGCCGCGCGCATGGCCCTGATAGGCGAGCGTCGAGTGGGCATAGCGGTCGCAAAGCACCCAGCTGCCCCGCTGCAAGGCGGGCTGAATGGCGCGCGTGACATGATCGGCGCGCGCAGCGTTCATCAGGAGCGCTTCGGTGCGGCCGTTCCAGCGCCCCGGCTCGCCCTCGACCAGCAGCGCGCGAATGGCCTCGCCGCCCGGTGTTCCCCCGGGTTCGCGTGTCGTCATGACGTCAATTCCGCGCGCGCCAAGCGTCCCGGCCAGTCGCGCGATCTGCGTGGTCTTTCCCGCGCCCTCCCCGCCCTCGAAACTGATGAAGCGTCCCGTCACCGCCCTAGTTGAACAGGCGTCCGAAGCCTGCGGCGACGCGCCCGAAGAAGCCCGCCTCACCGACCGCTTCGGCGGCGACCAGATCGACGCGCTGTTCCGGCAGGCTGCCCGCCTTCACGCGAAGTTCACCGACCTTGTCGCCCTTGGCGATGGGGGCCTGCAGCGGCCCCTTGTAAACCACCTTCGCCGTCACGTCGGCGACGATCGCCTTTGGCAGCGTAAGCGCCGCGCCCTCGGCGGCGACCAGGCCGACACGGTCCGCAGACCCCATGTGCACGGGCGCGGTGGCCAGGACCTTCGCGGGATCGAGTTTCTTGCCCTCAAACGCGCCAAAGGCCCATTCCATCATGCGCGTTGCCTCTGCGCGGCGGGAGGCTTCGCTGGTCAGCCCAGACACAACGGCGACGATGCGCCGCCCGTCCCGCTCCGCCGAGCCGGTAAAGCCATAACCCGCAGCTTCGGTATGTCCCGTTTTGAGGCCGTCCGCGCCCTTTACCGTATTCAGGATGGGGTTGCGGTTCGGCTGCGTGATCGGGTTGCCGCCGCCCAGGGTCTTGCCCCAGGTGAATTCCTTCCGCCCGTAGAATTTCCGGTAGAGTTCCGGATGGTCCATCGCGGTTCGCTCGGCGATCATGGCAAGGTCATGCGGCGTGACATGCTCATTTTCGTGCGGCCAGCCATTTGCCGTCTCGAAATTCGATCCGGTGAGGCCGATTTTCTTTCCCATCGCGTTCATCACGTCCGCAAACGCACCCTCCGTTCCGGCGATACCCTCCGCCAGAACGATGGAGGCGTCATTGCCCGATGCCGTGACAATTCCGTGCAGCAGATTCTCGACGCTGACTTCCTCGCCGGAAGACAGGAACATCGTCGATCCCTGCGAATGCCATTTCGCCCATGTGTCCGGGCGCACTGTGAATTTCTGATCGAGCGACAGCTTGCCCCGGTCGATCAGGTCGAACGCGACCAGAACGGTCATCATCTTCGCCATGGAGGCGGGCGGCATCTGTTCGTCCGCCGACCGTTCGAACAGCACCATGCCCGACGAGAGATCCTTCACATAGGCGAAGGGCGCGCTGGTCTCCAGGCTCTGCCCGCCGGCAGGGGCCGCAAGGGCGAGGGCAATAACGGAAATCGCGGCAAGACGCATCGGGAAAACCTTTTCACAAAAAACTAGCTGATCGGATCGGACACGATCCGTGCGTCTTCATAACCCGCAGCGCGCAGCTTCGCCAGCGCCGTCTCCGCACCGGTAACGGTGGAAAACGGCCCCACACGAACACGCACCAGTCCGGTGTCGGATGCCTCGGTCAGAACTGGACCGACGCCCTCCACCCCGGCGATCGCGCTGGCAAGCGCAGCGGCCCTGTCCGCGCTGGAAACGGCGGCGATCTGCACGAAGACGTTCACGCCAGCGGCAGGTGCGGCCGGCGCCGGAACGGGCGCTGCCGGTGCGGGCACATCCACCGAGCGCACCGCCACCGAAGGCGCAGGAGTCGGGGTTTCGGGTGTCATGACGTCAACGGGCGGAGCGGCAGGCGGCCGCGCAACCTGCGCGACAACGACGGGCGGGGATACCGGCGCCGGCTCCACCGGAACCGGCGCGGCGCCATCCGGATAAACGCGCGTCACCCGGACCCGCGCGACCCCTGCCCGCTGCATGTCGAGCATCTGCGCCGACCGCCGCGACAGATCGATGATGCGGTTGTGCGCGAACGGCCCGCGATCGTTGACGCGGACCGTGATTTCCCGCCCGTTGTCCAGATTTTCCACCCTGACCCAGCTGGGCAGCGGCAGCGTCCGGTGCGCCGCGGTCAGGGCGTTCTGGTCGAAGCGTTCGCCATTGGCGGTCGGCTTCCCGTGAAAGTTCGGACCATACCAGCTGGCCGTGCCCGTTTCGCGGTAGTTGCGATCATCCTTCGGATAATAGGTGCGGCCATTGATCTGGTAAGGTTTTCCGATCTTTACCGCCCCGCCCTGCGAACCCGTCTGAACCCGGTCCGGTGATCCGGCACAGGCGCTAAGGGCGGCTAGTGCCGACCATATCGCCCAGCGTCCCCACCGAGACCGCATAATAGTTGGAGCAGTTGTAGCCGAGGAGCGCGCGGTAGTTGACTGTGGCAAGATAGGCGTCCGTTCCCTGACCATCGACTTCGACCAGGCTAGCAAGCACATCGCCGGACGGGAACCGGTCAAATTCCCGGCTGCCCGCGACGGGCATGATCCCCATGGCGCGCCATTCGGAGATGGGGAGCATTTTCGAATGTTTGGCATAAACGCGGCTGCATTCGGTCGCGGGTGTCGTTTCCCGCACGGCCATACGGTCGAAGCCCGCCGGGACGCGCACCTTGACACCCCAGGGGATGCCCGCCTGCCAGCCATAATGTTTCAGATAATTGGCGATGGAGGCAACCGTATCCGTCTCGCTCGACCAGATGTTCGGCCTGCCGTCGCCGTCCGCATCGACGGCATGTTCCAGATAGCTGGTTGGCAGGAATTGCGGATTGCCGAGCGCCCCCGCCCATGACCCGATCATCTGGTCGCGGCGCGCCTTGCCGCTGTCGATCATCTTGAGTGCCGCGATCAGTTCCCGCGTGAACAGCTCCTCGCGCCGCCCGTCGAACGCCAGCGTCGCCAGCGAGCGCACGGCATCGAAATCGCCGGTATAGCCGCCGTAATTGGTTTCCATGCCCCAGATGCCGAGAATGATGTTGCCATCGACGCCCGTCTCGGCTTCCGCCCTCGTCAGTACGGGATCGAGGGACACGGCAAGCCTGCGCCCCGGTTCGATCCTGGAGGGCACGAGCCGCCGTTCAAGATAGCCGGGCAGGATAGGCCCCTCTGACACGCGATTGACCGGCTGGTCGCGGTCATAGGCGACCACACGGCTGTTGTAGGTGAGGCCGGTCAGTTCCCTGTCCAGGACATCCGCGCTCACACCTTCGGCCAGTGCCTTCGCGCGAAATCCGCGCAGCCAGTTCTGAAACGCGGGCGCGGCATTGGCCTGCGCCGCGCGATTCGGATCGCTGCGTTCCTGCGCGGAAACCGGGGATGCGCCAGCGGCAAGCGCCAGAAGCGCCAGGGCGGAGAATATTGTCTTTATCTTCATGCGAATCGTCCTAGCGCGCCCAGCCTGCATTTACACTGAACATATCCGCGCGTTAAAGGCGCGGCCATTGCGGGCGGGTGGCAGAGCGGTTGAATGCACCAGTCTTGAAAACTGGCAAGGGTGCAAGCCCTTCGTGGGTTCGAATCCCACCCCGCCCGCCAGTCACCCAGCAAACGGCCATGTCAGAGCAAATGCACCGCTGGCGAAATTCTGACGTTCGCCTGTGAGCATGAGGCATGCCTCGCCCCGGAAGATCAGCCAGTCCGTTTCGCTATTTCACTTCCTCGCCTGCGGTGATCCGTGCGGCGGTGATGTTGTAGGTGAAATATCCGCTCAGTCTGCGCAACGTCGACGACCTGCTTGCCGAGCGCGGTATCGACATCCGCCATGAGACCGTGAGGCACTGGTGGAACAGGTTCGCACCGCTGTTCGCCGCCGAGATCCGGCAGAAGCGAGCTTCCGGTAATGGCGGGGGCACCTAGATGAGATGCATGTAAAGGTGAATGGCGAGATGCGCTCTCTATGGCGCGCCGTCGATCACCCAACCAGAGCCGCATGGTGAAATCCGAGCCGTGGATCTGCACTTTTTGGCAGTGACGGCACGAATTCCTGCAAATCGGGCATCGGCACATGAAGGCGCAGGCTGTTGTCCGGATAATTGTAGATATTGATATGGTTGAGCCCGCGATTGGCCGTGAAGAGCAGGCTCTGGTCGGCGGACAGCTGGCAACCATAAACGCTGTCGAGCAGCGAGAACCGGCTGACGCGCAGTGCGCCAAGGAAATGCTGTGAGTTGCTGAAGACATTGCCGCGCACGAACGTATCGAACACCTGCGTGGCGACCTCTCGCGGGCGCTGGGTCAACTCGGCCAGCGCCGGCCGTTCGTCGATCATGCGGAACTGCGCGAAACCGTCCAGATCCAGAAAGATGATCGACTGGCTGCCGCCGTTACAGAAGATCAGTTCGCTATCCGACATGGTGATGTCGGAATTGACATGCGCGGGCGTCTCGCGCCCTGTCGCCCAGTGCCGGGTGACGCAGGCGGCGACGGGGTCTATTTCGAACACATATTCCTTCAGATATGCCATGCCCCATTCATGGTAATCCACGCGGTCCTGCGGCACGACGCGGAACGATATGGCGTAGAACAACTCCTTCGTCCGGTGCGGCAGGACATGCCAGCAGGTCGCGGGCAGCGGCACGATTTTAATGCTTCCCGTTTCCATATCGCGGATACCGACATGACAGGCTTCCCCCCGCCTGCCATCCGCCGGACTGTCCATGGAGCCGTAGCAGAGATGACGGCCCGACCTGGTCAGCTTCATCGCATGCGGCAGCTTCACGCCATGCGGTTCCAGCCGTTCCGGGGTCTCCAGCGCGTCGAGGGAAAAGCGATAGAAATGCGCGCCGATCGCCGTGATGAAATGATCGTCGTCCAGCCAGGCGAGATGCGTGCTGCCGTGCAGCGATGTGCGCGGCGTTTCGAACCGCAGTGTCGATATGCGCGCGCGCTCTTGCAAATTCGCAGGGTCGAAGAACAGCAGATGCTGACCGGCATTACCGAGGAATCCAGTCGTCGCCGACGGGTTTAGCGAACAGGCATGACCAGCCGCAATGCCATCATAATAAACCACTTTCCAGGCATAGCTGTCATCTTCCGGATTGAAGTGGAACAGGCACATGCCTGCCATGCCCTCAAGGCCGTTCACGCCATTTCCGTCGAGCGCGATGTAAAAGGAAAGTGGATATTCTCGCAAAATGCCCAACCTCTCGATATCGGAAGACGTTACGCATACAATACGAAATACATTACATATTTTCTGCTGACCTTGTCATCATTTTATGTTATGCGCCAACAGATTGTCAGTTGTATCGCTTAACTCAACATCTGTTTGACTAGGGCAATCACATGGCAAGATGGACAGAATCTTCCAGATTTATGGGGCATATACGCGGACGCGCCCATGCGATGCGCGCACCGGTCGCCAATATGCTCGCCAGCTGTAATGCACGCGAGATCGACAGCGTGCGCCGGTTCACGCTTCATCTTGAACGACCCACTGTCAGATGGATTGCCCTTGCCGCCAACCGGCTTTCCAATGGAAGCCTTTACATCATTATCGGCGCACTCTTCTGGTTTCTTTATGATATTCCGGTCGCGGTCATGGCTGCGGCGACCGCCATGGCGCTCAGCCACGTCCTCTATCCCTATATCAAGCGCCGCCACTGCCGCCGCCGCCCGTTTCGGTACGACCCGTCGATACCGTCGCTACTGCCGCCGCTCGACGAATATAGCTTCCCCAGTGGCCATATGATGAGCTGTGTTGCCGTGATGACACCGCTCTGCGTGGCGGTTCCCGCGATGCTGCCCTCCATGCTGCTGTTGCTGCTGCTGGTGGGCTGGGCGCGGATGGTGGCGGGCCATCACTATCCGACCGACCTCTTGGGCGGCGGCATGCTCGGTCTGATGGCCGCCTTGCCGGTCGTCAGCCTGCAGATGAGCTATGGATGACGGCGAAGATGATCTGAACGACTGCGCGCGCGGAGAAAAGATATGCCGGACCTAGACGTAAATTTCGACCCGATCACCGTGAACAGCGGGCCGGTGACCATCGATATCCAGGGCCTCGACGATCTGAGAATTCGTTTCCCGGATACGATAGCGACGGAAACGGAACTGACGCTTCGTGTGCCCGACCCCATCCAGACAGACAGCAAGCTGCGTGTGGACAGCGCATCGGAACTTACGACGACGTCTGACATAACGACCCGGTCGGACGTCAACACCAATGTCGACCTGCAGCCGGTCGTTCTCGATCAGTGCCTGCGCCTGTCGCTTGGCCCCTTGCCGCCCACGCGCATCTGCCTGCCCAGCCGCCAGCATGTCGGCTTCAGCCTGTTCGGTATCGAAATTGTCGGTGTCACGCTGGAGGGGGAAGCGCGCGTGGATGTCTCCGAACTTCCCAAGCGCCCCTTTATCAGGACCGCCAAAAAGGACGGCGGCCTGCGCGTAAGTCTGGGAAGATGAGACCATGGCCCCGACCGACCTTGAACTGATCGACTGGCCCGGTGAGACGACATTGCCTGTATCGCCGCGGCGCGGCGCGCTCAGTTTTCCCATGACATTGACATCGCTGAAACCGTCCGCAGCGGCTTCCCCGCGCGCCGCAGGTCAATGTCACCGGCGTCAAGCGTGTGGGCGGCGGCAAATCGCCGTCCTTCGCCGTCAGCGCCGCGCCGCTCGTGCTGACAGGCGGCGACCGGACCGCCAGTGGCGCCATTTCCCTCAGACTGGGCCGCAACATGCCCCCCGGCCGCTACGTCGCATCGCTGGATATTGCCGGACTGGCGCGCGACGTGTCGTTCGAGGTGGTGGAGGAAGTATCGCTCCGCATCCGCCCCGCGCCCGTTCTGATCGACGCCGCGCTGACCGGTGCTGGCAAGGCCTCGGCCAGCATTGAAAATCGCGGAAATACGCCACTTCGGATCGACCTTGAGCGGCAGTTATCCGCTGGGCCGCGAGGAGCCGCTCGCTGCCGGTGTTCCGGACGACAATGGTATCTTCGACATATTGACGACGGCACTCTCCCGCGCGCCGCGTGCCCTGACCCCTGTCGGTACGCTGACGGTGTCCATGTCCTCAGGTCCGATCAGTCTCGATCCGGGCGCGGTCCGCACCGTGGCCTTCACGGCGGAATGGGATGCCGACCTCGATCCGTCCGCGCGGTATCGCGCATTCATTCCCGTCTACGCCGCTGAAATCGAAATCGTCATCATCACCGCCACCAAGCCGGAACCAGGCGGGCAGACTGCCACGGCGACAGGCAAGAAGAAAAGGAAATGACCATGCAGACGCAGATCATAAGACAGCCCGCAGCCTCCACGGCAGGAGACGCTATCGCAGCCATGGAGAATATGGCGCGCGACATGATGAAACCTGGAGCGACGCCTTCGAGAGCTGGCGCGGCGGCATGGAAGGCATGCTGGCAAAAACGGCAAAGCGCCGTGACGCCAGCGGCTGCGAATGTGACGACGACTGCCAGCCGGATGACTGCCAGTGCGCCTGCTGCGTCGCGGACAGTGATCTGCTCGTCGAGGCGCGCGTCGGCGAACGGCGCGTCGTCCCCATCGTCATAGAGAATAAATGGCGACGGAAACGCGATATAGAGGTTCAGCTGTCGGACTGGAGCTGCGGCGATGCCCCAGTCACGATCAGCGGCAAGATCGTCGATCCCCTGAAATTCACCATCGAGCCCTGCGGCGAGCACAAGCTTATGTTACTGATCGGCATCGAGGGCGAGGGGCGCAGCTCGCCCGGAACACCGAACGAGCCGCCGCGCGAAGGCGGCAGGGACGTCGAGCGCTGCGTCGTCTGTTATGCCGACCTGAGGATCAAGGGCTGCGATGTCCGCCCCATCCGCATCGCTGTCGCCGTCCTGCCCTGCGATTGCGGCGCTTACCGCGTCGACTGCTGTCAGGCCTGCTGCTGATGGACAGGCAAAGCCGAGAGGCGTCTGAAATGTCCGCGAAAGCCACGGAAGTGGGCGACCTGATCACCAGTCTGGCGCGGCGCTGGGCAGGGCAGCGCGTCAATGCGCTCAACAGCTATCGCCACATTCTCACCGATTACGGGACGGGGGCCGCCGATACCCGTAAGACGGCCAGCGCGGTCGCGCGGCTGACGGCGGAGGAAGTCGTGCGCTATCCGGCGGAACTTATGGAGCTGGCGTCAGACTATGCCAGCGGCGTGGCGAAAATGGCGGGACTGTCACTGACGGCAGGGCAACCTGCGTCATCCTCCGCGCGGCCCGTGCATGATATCGCGCTGTCGGGCAAGATCGGCGACACTGTGACTGCAGAATTTTTGATTGAAAACCCGCGGGACGAAGATGTTACCATCGACTTTGCCGCGACTGCATTTGCGAATGATGAGCGTGTGACAAAGGCCAGCCCTGTCTTCGATCCCGGTGCATTCACCATGTCGCCACGCAGCGAACAGAAGGTCGCCATCAAGGCAAAACTGGACGGACGCACATTGAAGGCAGGGGAACGTTATAGCGCGCAGGCGATTGTGGACGGTTTTGATGACATGGTGCTGCGGTTGAACCTGACCGTGGATCAGGATTGAGGAACATGCCGTCGGACGTCGCGATTGTCACGGACCCGGCGGCTGATCCGCGCCAACTGCTGGACCGCGCCGCCGCAGCACTGGCATTTGACGATCATGTCCGCGAGGCGCTGCAATCATGCGGCGAAGGTCAGGGAAACGGTCGGGGCGGCGGCCAGATCGTCATCGTTCCGGCCATGGCGGGCTTTTCCGCAAACTCTCCCGCGATGACGAACCCAAAGCTGGTCGAACATCTGATCGACCGGCTATATGACCTTGGTGCGGACTCTGTGATTGTCGGCACGACCGAGGCAAGTGACGCCCTTTGGGCGGAAAACCGCGACGTCTTCATGCGCGCCGACCTGCTTGGTTATGACTATGTCACGTCCGCAGGCCGGGATTATGACATTGTCGACCTGGCGGAGGATGCGGCGGAATCCCCCTTTCCCGCAGACAGCGCCCTTGCGGGCATAGCCCTCTCCACCCTCTGGCAGCAGGCCGCGTGCCGCATCCTCTTCGCTGCGAACATGACAGACAGTGCCGATGGCTATGCGCTCACGCTCGACACCCTGCTTTCCGTCCTTCCGGGCCGCGACAAGGACTGCCTTTACATGCGCCAGCGCGATCCCGGTGCCGTCACGCGCGCCCTCCTCGCCGCCGCGCCTGTGGATTTTGCCTTCATTGATGCCGCGGTCAGCAGCCACGGCGAGGGCGGCGGCATCCGGCCCCTGCCCATCGCCACCAGCACGATCATCGCCGCGCGCGATCCCGTGCTTGCCGATCGGGCGGGCGCGCTGAAAATGGGGCTGGACCCGCAGGTATCCCGCCTTTGGGCCGGGGCTGCATCCATGGCGGATGCCGGGTGCAGAACCATCGGCAACCTCGCGCCTTATGACGGCTGGATCAACGTACCGCCGCTGTCGCGCGACGCGGCCAGGCGCAGGCAAAAAGATGCCGCGCTGGACCGCAGCGTCAGACCGCTGCTGCAACAGCTCGACACCAGTCTCTTTCCGTTCCGCAACGAGGTGAATGGCCGCCTGAACGAAATTCTCGCTCGGCTTCTGCCCGCAAACTCTTCGCAAACAGCCCGCAGTCTCACTCTCATCAACATCCTCCTCGCCCAGCTCGCGGAGGCGCGCACAGGCTGGCAGGCGATCGGCCAGAAGGACGCTCTGGTCCGCAGCACGGCGCGCCTCAATGTCGATCCGGACAGCATCGAGGAAAGTGAGTGGGGCAAGGTCGCGCCCGCACTGACACGGCAGCGGCAATTGCTGGACGGGTGCCATGCGGACGAACAGGGCCTGAGATGGCGCATGGTGGGCGGTGCGGTGCTGTTCGACTGCGTCCGCCGTTTCCCCGTGCCTTTCGAAGATTTCATCGCTTCGGTCCCCATCCACCGCACCATCCAGTATATGAACGACTATATCGGCGGCGAGGCGGTCAGCGTCGCAGGGAACACAGAAGGCCAAGTCACGCGGCAGCTGGAGCGTAACCTCTACCTGCCGCAACCAAACTTCACTGCCCTTCTTGGCGGGCAGGTCATCGACGTTACAAAGATCGAGACGCTGCACTATCGGGACGGGCACCAGTCCATGGCCTGGCAGACGCTGTTCAGCGAGAACGGGTCCGCGCTGGCCGACGATGGTCTCGTCACCTTCAGCGGCGTTGGCAACGACACGGTCGTCAGCATCTTCGCGCGGCAGCATTTCCGCCAGCCGCCACTGATCGAAGCGTTTGACCTGACCCTGTTCCCCGCCCTGCACGCCGCCCTCGTTACAGACGCCTATCACCGCTTTGCCAGCCGCACATTCGCCAATCTTGAGGCGGTACTGGAGGGCCGCGATGTTCGCATCGGTCGGCCCAGCGCCCTCATTGACGAGGACGAACCACTCCCCGTCGACAGACTGCTCGCTTTTGCCGAACGGCTGCGCGACGAGTTGCCTGAGGACTGGGCCGACCGCCTGCGCGCCGGTTTCACGTTCGCGCAAGGCAAAGATCCCGCGCCGGACCTGATCGACGCCGACGGGCTGCGCCATTTCAGCTCTACGCGTTCAGCGAACCCAGACTTGTCCGCCAAGCCGCCGATTCTCACCGGCCTGTTCGCCGATTTCAGCCGCGCCCTGGACGTCGATGCTGGCGCGCGCCCGTGAAGGCCCTCGTGACAGGCGCGAACGGCCTTATCGGTGCGAACCTGATGCGCGCATTGCTGCGCGGCGGGCATCAGGCTACCGGGCTGGTCAGGGCGACGTCCGATATCAGCCATATTTCCGCGCTCCCCGTCAGTCTGGCGATTGGTGACGTCAGAGACGAACCATCGCTGTTCGCGGCCATGTCAGGCTGCGACCTCGTCTTTCACACCGCCGTTCATTTCAGCTATTGGGGGCATGAACCCGCCGACATGCGCAGGACCGCGGTTGAGGGAACACGCAATGTCATCAGGGCGGCGCAAAAGGCAGGCGTCCGCCGCGTCGTTATCACTTCGTCCTCCGTCACTCTTGGTGCGGGTCATGACCCTGTCATACGCGATGAAAGCAGCACCGCAGCCGAAGATGACACTGCCGATACAGGCTATATCGGCGCGAAGATCGCCCAGGAAGCAGATGCTGCTGCCTTCGCCGACGAACATGGCGTCGATATCGTCTTCGCGCTTCCCACCATGAGCGTCGGTGCCTTCGGCAGCGCGCTAGGGCCAAGCAACGGCGTCATCACCAGCTATCTGGCCGACCCCCTGAAACTCAGCTGGGCGGGCGGCTGCAATATCGTCGCTGTGGAGGATGTGGCCGAGGGTCATCTCCTGATTGCCGATCGCGGCGAACCCGGCGCGCGTTATGTGCTCGGTTCCGAAAATCTGACATGGCTCGACATCCATTCCCGCATCGCCCGGCTTGCCGGGGTCGCGCTGCCGTCAGGCGAAGCAAGCGCGCTCGCCTGCCAGACGATCGCCGCTGCGGAGGAACTCCGCGCGCTCGTCACGGGTTCGGCTCCCCTCGCAACCCGCGCGCAGGCGGCCATGGTGGGGCGCTATTACTGGTATGATCACAAGGCAGCGGCAGCGCTCGGCTACTGTCCGCGCGGCGCGGACGACGCTCTTGCCGCCGCCCTCGCATGGCTTGCCGCCAGCCCGCATGTCTCGCGGGAAACGCGCACCGGAATGCGTCTGGCACGCGGCGTCCACGCCGCGCGCGCCGCGCGGCAGCAGGCGGAACTGGAATGGAAAGGAAACGCCACGTGAAGGATTTCCACACGCTTGTTGGCGTCCGTCAGCCGCTCGGCATGGTCGCTGCGGCCATTCGCGACCGTTTGCCGGAAATCGCCCCCTCGCTGGCCGATGTCACCGGCGTCAGCGTCGTGGACCGGCATGTCGATGACGACGGCAGAACACATCTGGTCAACGAATGGCGCGTCGAACCGAAATTGCCCGGTGCGCTAAAACAGGCGATCCCGGACGATATGCTCGGCTGGAACGATCATGCCATCTGGAGCGCGGACCTGACGGAATGCACATGGCGCATCGAGCCGTTCTTCATGCCCGGCGCCATTCGTTGCGGCGGCACGACCAGATTCGAAACTGCCATGGGCGGACGCGGTACGAAGGCGACATTCGCAGGCGATTTCGAAATCGACCCGTCGGCCCTCGCGAAAATCCCGGCTGCCTGGCGCGGCGCTGCGACATCGGCGATCGAACTCATCGTCGGCACCATGATCCCGCGCAATTTCCGCAAAACCATGGAAGCCGCAGCCGCGCTTTCGGACTGAGATACGGTGAGCGGAAAGGAAGACAGCCGAAACAGCGGATATCGGCCAGGCGCAGGATTTGAAGCGAGATCAAAAGGTATGTAACCTTCTTTCTCTTCCATTTTCGCGTCGTAAAAGATTGGCGATTGGGGACTTTACAAACCCGTGTTTGAGGAGGGCTTGTAAAGTCCCCAATCGCCATTCAGTGAGACCGTTGCTTAAGATTGAAATGATCAAGATTTGCCAAGCAGGTTCACGAACGGCCCGCGGCTCGAATGGCTCTGGTCGGTGAGATCGTCGGAATAGCGGGTTTGATTTTACCCGACCCCGATCTTCAGATTGTCGCCCAGATGGCGGTAGATCGCACCAAGATAGCCCCACCGGTCGCTACCCGCGAGCGGGGTCGACAGATAGCGCGCTTCGCCCACCAGATCCCAGTTGCGCACGACGTGATAGTCCATGCGCACGATCCCAAGATGGGTATCGCTCTTCACGAACCGGTCGCTGTCGCGTCCCAGCGAAACCTTGCCCTGACGATAGCCCTATTTCAGGCCCAGCGTCAGATGCTGCGACAAATCGAAATTGAAATCGACATTGGCGACCTTGCTGACCTGTTTCGGCAATTCGATCGTGCCGCCGCCCGTGACCTGCCCCACCGGGCCGAGATCGCGGAAACAGGTGAGCCGGACCAGCCCGTTCACCCGTTCGTTTTCAACCGGGCGGAAGGCCATGCCGACCACAGCTTTTACGAAGTTCGCCGCATTGACCGACGGACTGCCTTCGTCGGCGAAGGCAAAGTTCAGCCGGCCGATCGCGCGCCAATCCGGATCGACCGCGTAGTCGAGAGAATTGCGGAACAGCCACACGGTCTGCTGCCGGTCCGGGCCGCGGTCGGAACGGACCTCGACTCCCGTTCCGGCACGAACCTTGTCGGTCGTATAACCAACCGTCAGCGAGGCGGCGGTGCGTTCGAACAGGCCGGATCTACAGGATATCGGACGGGTTGAAGGTGGTTCCGTTACGGTAAAATCCGAAACCGTCTGGGTGGCGATGTTGACCCGGGAATACAGGGTCGCCGTCCGTTTCAGCCACAGATTGCCGGCACCGTCCCCGTCGCCCGAATTGCTGATCAAGCCCAGATTGTTCAGTACATCGAGCGAACCATCAGAGTGGAGCCGCACCAGGTTCCGCGACTGCATCCCGTATATGAAATTGTCCTGCGTATTGTATCCGATGGCATTGTAGGCCGCTTGCCGCATGCCGACGGGCCGATAGCTGGATGTCAGCGGATCGAAGCTTTGCAGCAGTCCGGCTACGACCTGATATATGGAACCGTCACACGCGAAGGGAGCGGCCATGGCCGGCGTTGCGACCGACGCAAGCAGCGCGGTCAGCCCTGCTGTTGCCGTTCGAGACCCTGCTTTGCTCGTCCTTCAGACCATCCCGATCGATCTCTTCCTGAAACACGGAAGATCAACCTAGGTCAGAGTGTGGATAACAAACCGTAAAGTGCCGTCTTTCGTCGGAACCGCTCTGTGCGTTCGCGCTGCAGTTCCCGACCGCTGGCCAGACATCGTCGCGGCGACGGCTATTCACTCTGGCAGCATGTATCGCGCGCGTCGATGCGTCAGCTTCGCTGTCATGCAACAATCCGACAGCCCGGCCCCGCTTCATGACATCGCCCCGGAATGGGCACCCGATCCCGCTGCCCTGCCCATCTGGCTGAGAACCGCTCTCGCCGTGCGGCGCGAGGAGGGACATGTCGAAGCGGCGGGCGCGCGGCTGCATTATTTCCGCTGGGGCGACCCTGCGAAGCCCGGCCTGCTGATGGCGCATGGTTTCCTGTCGCATGCGCGCTGTTTCGCCTTCATCGCGCCGCTTCTTGCGCGTGACTATCATATCGTCGCCTATGATCTGGGCGGCATGGGCGACAGCGATGCCCGCGACGACTATGATCACAATATTCGCCAGGCCGAGATGCTGGCTGTCGCCGAAGCGACCGGCCTGATGAACGACGGGCGGAAACCCGTCCTGATCGCGCACAGCTATGGCGCCGGCATCGGTCTTGGCGCGATCCACGAACATTCCGAAAAATTCGCGGGCTTCATCATCTGCGACATGATGGCGATGAGCCCCGAACGCCTGGCAGCGCATTTCGCGGGCGGCGGCGGCCCGCCCAGCCGCCGCGACCCGGGCCGTCCGCACCGGGTTTATACGGATTATGCCAGCGCGCGGGAGCGGTTCGTTCTGGCGCCGCCGCAGCCGGTCGGGGAGCCCGTCCTGTTCGATTACATGGCCTATCATTCGCTTGCGCGGGTAGAGGGCGGCTTTAGCTGGAAATTCGACCCGCGGGTTCTTTCAGGCGGCCGGCACGGTGAGGATTACTGGGCGGAACTGGGACAGCGCATCGTTCATGTGCCGGGCCGGGCGGCCATCATCTATGGCGAGGAGAGCCGTCTTTTCGATCGCGAATCCGCCGACTGGCTGCGCGGCCTGGGAGCGGCCATGCCGATCATCGGCATAGCTGACGCGCGTCATCACCTGATGCTGGACCAGCCCGTTGCCTTTGCCTCGACCCTGGCGGCAATACTGGCCTGCTGGAACCATTGAGCAAGGGAGGGCGCGCATGACGGACTTCAGCTTTGGTGCCATCGCCGCGCGGATCGGCGACGCGGTCGATGGCGAGTCCCCGGCAATCCTGGCGGGGGACCGCGTCATCACCTGGAAGGAGTTCGATCGCCGCACCGACGCACTCGCGGCGGCGATGCTCGCCGCAGGTGCCGTTCCCGGAGACAAGGTTGCCCACCTGATGCGGAACAGCCCGGCCTATCTGGAAACCACATGGGCGGCGTTCAAGGCGCGCATGGTCCACGTCAACGTCAACTACCGCTACACGGGCGAAGAGCTTTTCTACATCCTCGACAATGCGGACAGCGCGGTCGTCGTCCATGACGAGGAATTTGCGCCGCTCATCGCTGACCTGAAGCCACGCCTGACAAAGGTTAAACTGTTCCTGCAGGTTGGCGGCGAGCCTTCCGACTTCGCGCGAAGTTATGAGGACGCGGCCCGTGCCGGCCCCGCCCTTCCCGCACAGGATTACAGATCCGATGACATGCTGTTCATCTATACGGGCGGGACCACCGGCCATCCAAAGGGCGTCATGTGGGACCAGGGCGACATCTGGCAGCTTCTGGGCGGAGGCGCATCCGGCACACCCGGCGACACGCCGACGCCGACCATGAACGACCTGATGGCAAAGGTCCGCGCGGGCGGGATGCGCCGGGCGCTGATCCTGCCGCCCCTGATGCACGGGTCCGGCTATCTGATCGCCATCTACACGCTGGCGCTCGGCGGCAGCGTCGTGCTGACCGAGGGCAAGAGCTTTGACGCGGCGGAGGCCATCGCCACCATCGCCCGGCACAGGCCGAACTGGGTCGTCATCGTCGGCGATGCCTTTGCCCGTCCTGCATTGAAGGAACTGGATGCGCATGGCGGGGACATCTCCTCGCTTCAGATCGTCATATCGTCAGGGACGATGTGGTCGCCCGAAGTGAAGGCGGGCCTGCTTCGGCATAACGAAAATATGCTGCTGCTCGATGCGCTGGGGTCTTCGGAAAGCCTCGGCATGGGCATGTCCGTCACCGGCAAGGAGAATGCCGGCATGCCCACGAAGTTCGACCATGACCCGAATACCATCGTCGTCGACGAGGACATGAGTCCGATGGCGCCCGGCGACCCCCGCATCGGTCGGATCGCGCGGGGCGGCCTGATCCCGCGCGGCTATTATGGCGACGAGGCAAAGACCGCCGCCACCTTCCTGAAAATAAATGACAAACGCTATTCGCTGGCCGGCGACCATGCGCGCGTCGAGGCCGACGGCGGCATCACATTGCTGGGGCGCGGCAATCAGTGCATCAATTCCGGCGGCGAGAAGATCTTTCCGGAGGAAGTCGAGGAATGTCTGAAGACCCATCCGGCCGTGGATGACGCACTGGTCTTCGGGATCGCTGACGACAAATGGGGCCAGGCCGTGACAGCGGTGGTCTGCTGTTCAGCAGAGGCCAACGAGGCTGCGCTGATCGCGCATGTAAAAACGCGCCTCGCCGCCTACAAGGCGCCGAAGCGGGTCAGGATATTGCAGGATGTCCCGCGCGCGCCAAACGGCAAGGCCGATTACGCGCGGGCAAGGGAATTGTTCGCCGCCAGCCGGGATGAATGAACGCGGCCTGTGACGGACGGCAGGAAACGGCGTTCAGCCGGCTTTCTTGCCAAGCGAGATATTGCCGAAACGCTTGTTGAAGCGCGCCATACGGCCACCGGAATCCATCAGCTTCTTGTTGCCGCCCGTCCAGGCCGGGTGCGAAGAGCTGTCGATTTCCAGCTTCATCGTGTCACCTTCCTTGCCCCAGGTGGAGCGGGTCTGGTATTTCGTCCCATCCGTCATTTCGATGTTGATGAGGTGGTAGTCGGGGTGAATCTCGGGCTTCATTTAAAGTCTCCATATGCCCGCCGATTGCAGACCGGCAGGCCGAACAGGGATTCGCAGTTTTGCGAGTGAGCGGGCCTCTTAGGGCGCGGACACGGCGCTTGCAAGAAAAACCGGTCGCCGCTAACGGCCAGTATCGATGGTGCCCGCCTTCAAACGCGGGAGAATAGGGAAGCCGGCGTAAATCCGGCACTGTGCCCGCAACTGTAAGCGGGGTCATCCTTGCCAATGCCACTGAAGCGCTCGCGTTTCGGGAAGGCGGCCAGGACAGCCGGAAGCGATTTCGGTGACCCGCAAAGTCAGGAGACCTGCCATCGAGATCGTCCACGCCCGGCCGGGTCCAGCCGCCAGCGTGTAGAGGGCGCGTGCCGCGCCGGGCGTTTTCCGGACGCCTTCGCGGGGCGATCCTTTGCTGCGACGACACCTAAAGTCGAACGCGCAAAGGATTGCTCAACATGAAAATTCTACTCTTGTCCGCTGCCTTGATTCCGGCGTCTGTCGCCTATGCCGAGGAGAGCGTCCGGTCTGATGGGCCCGTCGTGATCACGGCGTCACGTCAGCCGATTTCCCTGACCAAAAGCGGGGACAGCGTCACCCTGATCGAAAGTGCCGCGATCGCTGCGCTGAACCCTGTCCAAACCGTCGACCTCCTCCGCCTCTCGCCGGGTGTCTCCATCAGCCAGGGCGGCGGCACGGGCAGCCAGACCCAGGTGCGGCTGCGCGGATCGGAAGCCAATCATGTTCTGGTGTTCGTCGATGGCATCGCCATGAACGACATCGGCAGCTCCAACGAATTTCGCTGGGAATTCCTGCCCGCCGAAGGAGTCGCGGCCGTCGAGGTCCTGCGCGGTCCCGCCTCCGCACTCTGGGGCTCCGAAGCGCTGGGCGGCGTCGTCAGCATCGAGACCTATGGGCCGGGGGAAGGCACCAACGGCTTCGCGTCCGCCGAATATGGCAGTTTCGATACGATCAATATTGCAGCGGGTGCGTCGTCATCGTCCGACGCTGGCGGCGTTTCGCTGCTCGGGACCTATCATGACACGGATGGCATCGACGCCTTTGCGGGCGGTTCGGTGGAAAAGGACGGCTTTGGAAGTTTCAGCCTGACCGCGAAGGGCGAGGTTCATCCCGGTAGCGATGGAAGGCTGGGGCTGGTGGCGCGCTACACCGAATCCGAGATCGAGTTCGACGGCAGCGACCCCCTGACCTTCCAGCGCGCTGACACGGCGGACCGGTCGGAAAACCGTCAGTTCGCCCTGCGCGGCGATGCCAGCGCAACCCTGTTCGGCGGCTGGAACCACCACATCGAAGCGACCTGGCTGCGGACCGAGAATGTCAATTTCGATGCCAGCGCGGAGCAGAACCGGACGGTCGGCGACACGCTGCGCCTTGTCTACCAGACCGCAGCGGAATTCACGACTGGCGCTGCCATCCATAGCATGACCGGGGCAGCGGAATACCGCGCGCAGGCCTATCGCAGCCGCGACACGGCCTTTGGCGGCGGCACGGATCAGGATGTCGACCGGGAGCGGAAAAGCCTGGTGGGCGACTACCGTCTGGAAACGGCGCGTTTCCATCTGGGGGCCAGCCTGCGCTATGATGATCACGACCGGTTTCGCGACGCCCTGACATACCGGGTCGCCGCAAGGGCGGACATCGCGGGCGGTACCTATTTGCGCGGCAGTGTCGCGGAGGGCTTTGCGACGCCGACCTTCACGGAGCAGTTCGGTTTCTTTCCCGGCAGTTTCATCGGCAATCCCGACCTGAAACCCGAATCCAGTTTTGGCTGGGATGTAGCGCTCGGCCGGGCATGGGGTGCAAACCGCATCGAAGCGGCATATTTCCGGACGGACCTGGAGAATGAAATCGTCACCGTCTTCGATGCCGCCTTCAACTCCACCGCCGCAAACCGAATTGAGGACAGCCGCCGCCAAGGCATCGAACTTGTGGGCGAGACCGTGCAAGGCCCCCTCACCTTCCGCGCCGCCTATACCTGGCTGGACGCGGAGGAAGAACAGCCAGCGGGGAGCGCCGCCATTCGGGAGGTCCGCCGTGCGCGGCACAACGCCTCCCTGACAGCCATTGCGGACCTTGGCGAACTGACGCTGGCGGCGACGGCAAATTATGTCGGCAGTCGCCGCGACATCGACTTTGACAGCTTCCCGGCTCAGGATGTCCGACTGGGCGCTTATCTCCTTGCTGGAATCAACGCCCGCTACGCGCTGACGGACCGCATTGCCCTGAAGGCGCGCGTCGATAATCTGCTCGATGAGGATTACCAGGACGTGTTCGCGTTTGAAACGCAGGGCATATCGGCACAGGCTGGCATCGTGCTGACCTTAGGCCAGTGAGATGGGATTGAAGGCACTCATCCTGATCGTCGCGGCGGTCGCCAGCACGGCGAGTGCCGCGCCGGTCAGGGTGGCGTCCCTCAGCCTCTGCACCGACGAACTCGTCCTGCTGATCGCCGCTCCCGAACAGATCGCCACAATCAGTTTTCTAGGCACCGACAGCGAGGAAACCCCACTCGCCCGCTCCTACCCACCCAATGACGGCAGTCTTGAAAGCGCCCTGGCCCACGATCCGGATCTCATCATCACGGGCGGCGCGGTCAACGCACAGACCGCCGCGCTGGCCGGCGATATCGGTCTGACGCAGATCGACCTGCCGCCGCCCGAAAGCATCGCTGACCTTGAGCGGAACATCAGGAAACTTGGGCAAGCACTTGACCGCGAAGGATATGCGGACTCGGTCATCCGCTGGATGCGCACAAAGCTAGGTCCCGTTCCTGCCCGTCAGCGACCCGCCCTGTCGGTGCAGACCGGCGGTTTTGCGGGCGGCAGTCGCGGGATCGCGGCCGAATTCCTGTCCCATGCCGGTATCGCCGTTCAGGACAGCCCTGAACCGCGCCTAAGCCGCGAGCGCCTGCTAACCGACCCTCCCGCGCTCTACGTCCGCTCCGCTTACCGCGAGAACCAGTTCTCCCTCGCGCAAGGCTGGACGCCTCCCGTCGGCGGTGCGAAGAGCGTCTGGCTAGACGGCCGTGTCTGGACGTGCGCCGGGCCGCTCGCCGCCATCGACGTTGCCCGTCTGAGACGCGAGCTGAAATGACTGTCGCTCGCCTCAGTCTGATTCTGGCGGTCGTGATGCTGGTCGCCGCCATGACGTCACTTATGACGGGCCCGGCAAACCTGCTCACCCTGCCCGCGCCGCTTGCACAGACGATCCTGACAGAGATTCGCCTGCCACGTACCCTGCTCGGCCTATTGACGGGCGCAAGCCTCGCGCTCAGCGGCGCGGCGCTGCAGGGCCTCCTCAGAAACCCGCTGGCCAGTCCCGATATTCTTGGCACGTCCGCGGGCGCGGCGCTGGGCGCGGTCAGCACGGGCTATATCCTTGCGCTTGGCGGAACGGTCTGGATGAGCGCGGGCGGGATGGCGGGCGCTATCCTCGCCCTCGCCCTCCTCCTCGCGCTCGCAGGACGGGGTGCCGGGACCACCACCCTGATCCTGGCAGGCGTTGCCATCAGCGCGCTTGCCGCCGCCGCGACCAATCTCGCGCTCGCCCTCGCGCCAAGCCCCTTCGCGCTGTACGACATCATCTTCTGGCTGCTTGGATCGCTGAGCGACCGCACCGTTCAGGACCTGTCGTTCGGCAGCCTGCCCATGCTGATCGGCGGCGCGCTCCTCCTGACGAGCGGCAAAGATCTCGACCGGCTCGCACTTGGCGAAGACGTCGCCGAAACCCTCGGCGTCGATGTGCGCCGCCTTCGCCTTCGCATCGTCCTCGCCAGCGGTATCGCCGTCGGCGGCGCGGTCAGCGTTACGGGCGCGATCGGCTTCGTCGGCCTTGTCGTGCCGCATCTTGTGCGGCCGCTGCTGGATGAGCGACCCGGCGCGGCGCTCCTTCCGAGCGCACTTGCCGGTGCCGCCCTCCTGACGATCGCAGACCTTGCCACGCGCCTGCCTGTTGCCGGAAAAACCCTGCCCATCGGGGTTCTGACCGCGCTCATCGGCGCGCCCTTCTTCCTGTGGCTCGTGCTGAAGGGTCGCCGGGCGTGAGCCTGACGATCACCGCCCTCAGTCGCCCGCATCTTGCCGGGCCCATCGATCTTCATATCCCGGCAGGCAGCATCTGCGCGCTATGTGGCCCCAACGGCGCGGGCAAGACGACGCTCATTCGCGCCGCGGCCGGACTGACCGCAGGCGATGGAAAAATCCTGCTGGCGGGAACGGATATCGCGCGCCTGTCCCGCAGCGGCCGTGCCCGCCGCCTTGCCTACCTGCCCGCCGATCGCCCCGCGCAATGGCCGCTGAAGGTCAGCGATATCGTCGCGCTCGGCCTTCAGTCGGAAGATGAAGGTCGTGTGGCAAGTGCAATGGAACGAACGGAAACATCCAGTTTTGCGGACCGCCGCGTCGACACGCTGTCCACCGGCGAGCGCGCCCGTGTCCTCTTTGCCCGCGCGCTTGTCGGCGCACCCGCCATCCTGCTGCTCGACGAGCCGGCGGCAAATCTCGACCCCGGTCATCAGCTGGACGTGATGCGCCTTCTCCGCGAGGAAGCGGATCGCGGCGCCGCGATCCTCGTCAGCCTGCACGACCTGACGCTCGCCCGCGCGCATGCCGACATCGCCCTCCTTCTCAACCGGGGCAGACAGATCGGCTTCGGTGCCGTCGCCGAAACCCTCTCCGATGACAGTATCGCAGCCGTTTTTGGGGTGAGAACGGGCAAAAAGGGCTGGCAACGCGCTTGAGGCCTGCCATTTTCGCGCCTATGCAGCCAGTATGACACGCCAGATCGGCAAAGCCCTCGCCCAGACCGAAGCCGACACAAAGGCCAATGCCGCCGCCATGGCGGAATTGCTGTCGGACCTGCGGACCCGTTCCGAACGAATTTCCCTCGGCGGCAATGAAAAGTCCCGCACGCGTCACACCGAACGCGGCAAACTGCTGCCGCGCGAGCGCGTCGAACGCCTGCTGGATCCTGGAAGCGCCTTTCTCGAGCTCAGCCTGTTCGCCGCGCATGACATGTATGACGACGATATCCCGGCGGCGGGCATCATCACTGGCGTTGGCCAGGTTTCGGGCCGCACCTGTGTCATCGTCTGCAATGATGCCACGGTGAAAGGCGGCACCTATTATCCCGTCACGGTCAAGAAGCATCTGCGCGCGCAGGCCATCGCCCGCCAGAACCAGCTGCCCTGCCTCTATCTTGTCGATTCCGGCGGCGCAAACCTGCCGAATCAGGACGAGGTTTTCCCGGACCGCGATGATTTCGGCCGCATTTTCTACAACCAGGCGACCATGAGCAGCATGGGAATCCCACAGATTGCCGCCGTCCTCGGCAGCTGTACCGCGGGCGGTGCCTATGTCCCCGCCATGTCCGACCAGTCCATCATCGTGAAGGACCAGGGCACGATCTTTCTTGGCGGCCCGCCGCTGGTGAAGGCCGCGACCGGCGAGGAAGTGACGGCGGAGGATCTGGGCGGCGGCGACGTGCACGCGCGCCTGTCCGGTGTCGTCGACCATCTCGCGTCCGACGATGCCCATGCGCTTCGCCTGATGCGCGATATTGCCGGAACCTTCCCGCCCGCGCCCGGGGCGAACGTCAACCGGCAGCCCGCGAAAGCCCCGCGCTTCCCCGCCGAGGATCTTTACAGCCTTGTGCCCACCGATACGCGTCAGTCGGTCGATGTGCATGAGATCATCGCGCGCCTGACCGATGACAGCGCCTTTGACGAGTATAAGCCGCTCTATGGCGACACGCTTGTCACGGGATTTGCCCATATCGAGGGGCTGCCCGTCGGCATCGTCGCCAATAACGGCATCCTGTTCAGTGAAAGTGCGGTGAAAGGCGCGCAGTTTATCGAACTGTGCTGCCAGCGAAAAATCCCGCTGCTGTTCCTGCAGAATATCAGCGGGTTCATGGTCGGCCGCAAATATGAGAATGAGGGCATCGCCAAGCACGGCGCAAAGCTCGTCACCGCCGTCGCCTGCGCCGCCGTCCCGAAACTGACCATCGTGATCGGCGGCAGCTATGGCGCGGGCAATTATGGCATGTGCGGCCGTGCCTATGATCCGCGCTTTCTGTTCATGTGGCCAAATGCGCGCATCAGCGTGATGGGCGGCGAGCAGGCCGCGTCGGTCCTTGCCGAAGTCAAGCGCGGCGGCTTCGAGAACGAGGCCGAAAAGGAAGCCTTCAAGGCCCCTATACGCGAAATGTACGAGCATCAGGGCCACCCCTATTATTCCAGCGCGCGGCTGTGGGACGACGGCATCATCGACCCCGCCGATACGCGCAAGGTCGTCGCCCTCTGCCTGGACGCGGCCCTGCAGCAACCCATCGGGGAAACGCGCTTCGGCGTGTTCCGGATGTAGCGGCATGAATGACAACCAGCCCAGCGCCCTCCCCGCGTCCGACGTCCTCCTGGCGGAACTTGACGAGGAGAATGTCGCGCGCCTGACCATGAACCGGCCGGACCGCCACAATGCCTTCACGCCCGAACTGATCGCCGATCTTCATGCCGCCTTCACCGCCATCGCCGGCATGAGCGGCGTGCGCGCCGTCGTTCTGCAGGGCGCTGGCAAGAGCTTCTCCGCCGGTGCGGACCTCGGTTACATGAAGGCTGCCGGCGAGTGGACGGAAGCGGAAAATATTGCCGACGGGCAACGCCTATCCGACATGCTGAACGCCATCGCCACCTGCCCCGTCCCCGTGATCGCGGTCGCGAAAGGCGGCGTTTTTGGCGGCGGCGTCGGCCTGATCGCCTGCGCGGACCTGGCCATCGCGGTGGACGGGGTGAAATTCCGCCTGTCCGAAGTGCGCCTGGGCCTGACGCCCGCCACCATCAGCCCTTTCGTCATCGCCGCCATCGGCGCACGTCAGGCGAACCGCTTCATGATGACGGCGGAGCTGTTCGGCGCCAGCGAAGCGTACCGCATCGGCCTGGTACAAAAGGCCGTGAAGACGGAGCGCGACGCCGACGAGCAGGTCGCACAATGGGTCAAGCTGCTCACCGAGGCCGCGCCCGGCGCCGTCGCGGCCGCAAAGTCGCTGACCCTCGATTATGCCGAGCAGAGCATCACCGACGACCTTCGCAGCGACAGTGCAAGACGCATTGCCGCCCGCCGCGCCGATCCCGAAGGCCGCGAAGGCCTCAGCGCCTTCCTGGAAAAGCGCGAGCCGAAATGGTGAACCGACATGCATAAAATCCTTATCGCCAATCGCGGCGAAATCGCACGCCGGGTCATTCGCACCGCGCACGCCATGGGCCTGGAAACGGTCGCCGTCTATTCGGACGCCGATGCGGACGCTCCGCACGTCCGCGAGGCGACGCAGGCCGTCCATATCGGCCCTGCCGAAGCCGCGAAATCCTATCTGCTGCCACACCGCATCATAGAGGCCGCGCGGAAGACCGGCGCGGATGCGGTTCATCCTGGCTATGGGTTCCTGTCTGAAAATGCCGGTTTTGCGAGGAAACTTGCGGAAGCCGGCATCACCTTCATCGGACCGCCCGCCGGTGCCATCGAGAAGATGGGCCTGAAGGACGCCGCAAAGGCGCTGATGAAAAAGGCGGGCGTTCCCGTCACGCCCGGCTATCAGGGCGACGACCAGTCGCTGCAGCGCCTCGAAAGCGCAGCGCGCTCGGTTGGGTACCCCCTCCTGATCAAGGCGGTCGCAGGCGGCGGCGGCAAAGGCATGCGGCGTGTCGACGAGGAAAGCGAGTTCGCCGAAGCCCTGATCGCTGCGAAGCGTGAGGGCGAAACCAGTTTTGGCAACGACCAGGTCCTGATCGAGCGGCTGATCCGCCGCCCGCGTCATGTCGAGGTTCAGGTCTTTGCCGACGATCACGGCAATGTCGTTCACCTGTTCGAGCGCGACTGTTCGCTGCAGCGCCGCCACCAGAAAGTCATAGAGGAGGCCCCTGCCCCCGGCCTGTCCGAACGCACACGCGCCGCCCTTGGCGAGGCTGCTGTCAGAGCCGCGCGCGCCATCGATTATCGCGGCGCGGGCACGATCGAATTCATCCTTGATACCGAAGAGACGGATGAACATGGCGATCATCCCTTTTATTTCATGGAGATGAACACACGCCTTCAGGTGGAACATCCGGTAACGGAATTCATCACCGGCACAGATCTCGTCGAATGGCAGATCCGCGTCGCGCGCGGTGAAGCGCTTCCCATGACGCAGGAGGAGCTCACGATCACCGGGCACAGCATGGAGGCGCGCCTTTACGCCGAGGACCCGGAGACCGGCTTCCTGCCCTCGACCGGCACACTCACTCGTCTCGCATTTCCATCCGGGACAAGCAGAGTTCGCGTCGACAGCGGTGTCGTCGAGGGCGGCGAGGTCAGCGTCCACTATGACCCCATGATCGCCAAGGTGATTGCCTATGGTCCCACCCGCGCCGCCGCCAATGACGCCCTTGTCCGCGCCCTTGATGAAACCGTCGTTGCGGGTGTGAAGACCAACCGCGCTTTCCTTGCCCGGCTGATCGACACGCAGGCATTTCGGGACGGCGACGTCCATACCGGCTTCATCGAGGATCATGCCGCTGATATCGCGCAGCCGGACGAGATACCCGAAGCGGCGTACATCATCGCCGCAATCGCCGAATTGCAGGCGGGGAGCGCCGCCGCTTCGGACACGATGTTCAGCCGCTTCCCCGGATGGCGCAGCAACCTGCCCGCAAACCGCTATATAGACCTTTATCCAGCGGCGTCCGAGCCCGTGCATCTGACCATGAGGCGGGATGGCGATCATTTCCAGGTCACCGGCCTCGACCAGCCCCATACCGTCTCTGGCCGGTGGCGCGGGGATTCCGCCTTTGAGGCAACGGTCGATGACACGCCCTATCGCGCCGTCGTGATCCGCTCGGACCAGCATGTCGAAGTCAGGATGGGCGGCAGCTTCCATGGCTTCGCGCTGACGCCCGAGACCCAGACGAGTGCCGCCGCCGGCGATGGCAGCATTACCGCACCAATGCCGGGGCGCATCCTTTCGCTCGACGTTGAGGAGGGGCAACAGGTTGAGGCGGGTGACCGCCTTTGCGTGCTGGAGGCGATGAAGATGGAGAACCGCCTGTCGGCCCCCTTTGCAGGGATCGTCAGCGAAATCGCCATAGCGAAGGACGACCAGGTCAGCGAGGGCGCGGTCCTGATGAAAATCGAAGCCAAGGCATGAAAAACGGAATGGCGACCAATATGCAGACCCTGAAATTCGATCATGGCGAAACCATCGATATGCTGCGCGACAGCATCCGTGGCTGGGCAAGCGCCAAGCTTGCCCCCCGCGCCGCCGACATCGACGAGAGCAACAGATTTCCGCGCGACCTCTGGCCGGAACTCGGATCGCTCGGTCTTCTGGGCATCACCATCCCCGAAGAAGATGGCGGCAGCGGACTTGGCTATCTGGCGCACACGATCGCGGTCGAAGAGATCAGCCGCGCTTCGGCCAGCGTCGGCCTCAGTTACGGCGCGCACAGCAATCTTTGCGTCAATCAGCTCGGCCGCTGGGGAAATGCGGATCAGAAAGCGAAATATCTGCCAAAGCTGATGTCCGGCGAGCATGTCGGATCGCTGGCCATGTCGGAGCCGGGTTCGGGCTCGGACGTCATCTCCATGCGTTTACGCGCGGAGAAAAGAAACGACCGTTACATATTGAACGGCAACAAGATGTGGATCACGAATGGTCCCGAAGCCGATACGCTGATCGTTTATGCGAAAACCGATGTCGACGCAGGGCCGAAGGGCATCTCCGCATTTCTGATCGAAAAGGACATGGCCGGATTCAAGACCGCACAGAAGCTGGACAAGCTCGGGATGCGCGGCTCGGATACCTGCGAACTGGTGTTCGAGGATTGCGAGGTCCCCTATGAGAACCGCCTGGGTGAGGAAGGCGAAGGCGCGAAGATCCTGATGTCGGGGCTTGATTATGAACGTGTCGTCCTCTCGGGCGGCCCGCTCGGCATCATGGCGGCGTGCATGGATGTGGTCGTTCCCTATGTCCACGAACGCAGCCAGTTCGGAAAGCCAATCGGTACGTTTCAGCTGATGCAGGGCAAGCTCGCCGATATGTATGTCGCCTGGAACACGGCCCGCGCCTATGTCTATGAAGTCGCCAAGGCCTGCGACCGCGGCGAGACGGCGCGCAAGGACGCGGCTGGCGCGATTCTTTATTCCGCTGAAAAGGCGACATGGATGGCGCTGGAAGCGATCCAGGCGCTGGGCGGCAATGGATATATCAATGAATATCCCACGGGCCGCCTGCTGCGCGACGCCAAGCTCTACGAGATCGGCGCCGGCACCAGCGAGATCAGGCGTTACCTGATCGGGCGGGAACTGTTCGAGGAGACCGCCTGAGC
Organism: uncultured Alphaproteobacteria bacterium; assembly: GCA_963710205.1. Lineage (GTDB taxonomy): Bacteria > Pseudomonadota > Alphaproteobacteria > Sphingomonadales > Sphingomonadaceae > Pacificimonas. The sequence goes on from CAVPZG010000005.1 coordinate 624,775, forward strand.
CGCCTCCTCGAACCTGTTCAGATTACTGGGCGGGCTGCTGGGCCTGCGCCGCGCGAATGGTCTGGCCAGGCTGCCAGTTTGCGGGCGGCGTCACGCCGACATTCTGCACGCGCTTGTTGAGTTCCGCAACGACACCGGGCGTCAGGTTGGCGGCATCACTGGTCGTCACAACGATCGCCTCGGGACGGACGGCGAGATCAACGCCCTTCGCGCCCATCGCAGCCTTTACGGAAGCGTCGAGGTGGATCGCGATCTGCTCGCGGACATAGGCCTCGGAACGCGCGATGGGTGCCTGGATCTGGCCCAGCTCGTTCTGCGCGGCCTGCTGCTTCTGCTGCAGGGCGGTTGCCGAAGGACGAACGCTTTCCGCCGTCGCGCCCGCAGCCTGAGCGGCGGTCTGGTAAGCGTTCTGCAGGGCCTGCAGTTCGGTCTGCAGCGCAGCCTGACGCGTTTCGAGCTGCTGTATCTGTGCCGCGTAGGTCGTGCGGATCGCTGTCTGGGCGTTCTGCCACGCCTGACTGCCCTGGATGGCGCCATCGGTGCTTATGACCGCGACAGAACGCGCCTGCGCGTGGGCAGAGGTGCCGATCGAGACGGTTGCAGCCGCGATGGCGGCACTGGCGAGGAGGGTCTTGAACTTGGTCATCAGAAAGAGGTTCCTACGTTGAATTGGAAGATTTGGGTGTCGTCACCCGGCTCTTTTAGCAGAGCCTTGGATACATCGAACCTGAACGGGCCGAAAGGGGAGTTCCATGACGCGCCGATCCCCACGGACAGGCGCGGGCTGGGCGTATCGCCGAAAAACTCCTCGCGGAAACCCGGTGTGCGTGCGATGATCGTGTTGCCCGCCGCGTCCACGGTCTCGAACTCGCGGACGGGAAGATTGAAGAGGTCGGTCTCCTCGTCGAAATCCACGTCCCAAAGTGCACCCACATCGACGAAGATCGATGGACGGATACCGAGTTCCTCAATGCCCTCGCCCAGAGGCAGGTTCATTTCGGCGCGTGCCAGATAATAGGCCTGACCGCCGAGGGAATCGTCCTGCTGGAAACGCCGATCATCACTAAGCGCAATGAAGCCATTGGGTGTGATCATGTTGCCGACAGCGAGGTTCTCGACGGGGATTGCGCCCGGCGTGTCCGCGTTGGCTGGCACATAAGGCGTCCTGATGACGCGCGGGCCAACACCGCGGATATCGAAGCCGCGCATTCGCGGCTCACCCAGGAAGTAGCGGTCATTGATGCGGATGTCGTCGCCGCCGAAGCCCTTGATATATCCTGCCTCCGCGCCGAGATTCAGAATGAAGTCACTGCGCCCGAAGCGGATATATTTGTCAGCATCGATAGCGCTGCGGACATAGCGAACACCGCCAAGGCCGGCGATATCCTGACTGAACGTGATGCGCTGGCCACGCGACGGCCTTATGCGGTTGTCCGTATTGTCAAAGGCGACGCTATAACCGATGGCCGACGTCGTTCTCTTGCCGATGGCGTCGCAAAGGAAGCGTCCTGCGCGAAGGGGGTCGCATTCATCGTCATCGACGGTGCCGTTGCCATCGAGATCGCTAAAGAACTGTCCGCGATCGAGCGTGATGTCGTCAAGCTGCAGATTGTAGCGGACGGCTGCCGACAGAAATTCCGTAATCGGGAAGCCCGTGCGAAGCTGCGCCCCTGTCGTCGTCTGCTCGTAGGTCGTGTTCCGGCTGCCGTTCTGGCCAAAGCGGAAATTGTTCAGGTCGCGGCGGAAGACATCGAAGCCCAGCGCCAGGTTGCGATTGAACAGATAGGGCTCCGTAAAGCCAATATCCACGGACCGCGAGAATTGCGACAGGTTCGCGGAGGCGCGCAGTTCCTGGCCAAGCCCGCGGAAATTCCGCTGCCGTATGGAGGCGCTGACGAGGAAGCGCTCGAGGCTCGAAAAACCTGCGGACAGCTGCAGTTCGCCGGTTGCCTGCTCCTGGGCGTTGACCTCGAGTATGACCTTGTCGGGACCGGACCCCGGTTTCTGCTCGATCTCCAGCTCTTCCTGGAAGAACCCGAGACTTTGAATGCGGGCCTGGCTGCGCTTGACCTTGAACGTGTTGAAGGCATCGCCCTCGACCAGGCGGAACTCGCGGCGAATGACCTTGTCGCGCGTGATGACGTTGCCGTTGATGTCGACCCGCTCGATATAGACGCGCGGCGCCTCGCGGACCACGAAGGTCACGTCCATGGTGAGGGTATCGCGGTTGCGCACAAACTGCGGCTGCACGTCGGCAAAGGCGTAGCCGAGCAAACCCGCGGTTTCCTGAAGGGAGGTGATCGTATCCTCGATCAGCTTGGCATTATAGGTATCGCCGGGCTGGATGTTGATGAAGTTCCTGAAAACATCCTCGCGTATGTCGCGGATTTCGGATTCGAACTCCACTTCTCCGAATTTATACTGCTCCCCCTCCTCGACCACATAGGTAAGGACAAAATCCTCGTTATTTGGCGTCAGTTCGGCCACCGAGGAGACGACGCGGAAGTCGGCATAACCCTCGGTCAGATAGAATTGCCGCAGCACCTGCTGGTCGTAGGCCGAGCGATCGGGATCATAGGTATCGTTGGAGGTAAACAGGCGGAACCATTTCGACTCGCGTGTCGCGATCTCGCCTCGCAATTTGCCGCCATCGAATTTTTCGTTGCCGAGGAAGTTGATCCGCCGGACCTTCGACTTCGGCCCTTCCTGAATTTCGAACACGACATCGACGCGGTTCTGGTCGAGGGGGACGATCTGCGGTTCGACCGACGCGGCGAACCGGCCCTGGCGTCGGTACAGTTCAACGATACGGCCAACATCGGTACGGGCCTTGGCACGCGTGAAAATCTGGCGTGGTGCAAGCCGGATTTCCGGCGCGATCTTGTCGTCCTTGACCCTGCTGTTGCCCTCCAGAATGATCCGGTTCACCACCGGGTTTTCCTGTACGACGACTGTCAGATTGCCTTCGCGGTCACGGATCGTCACGTCGGCAAACAGATCGGTCGCGTAGAGGGCCTTCAACGCCTGGTCGAGCCGGTTGCGGTCATAGGTCTCGCCAGCGGCCAGACCGACATAGGACGCGACAGTCTCCGCCTCCAGACGCTCATTACCGCGCACCGCAATGGAGATCACCTGTCTTTCGACATTCGCCGTTTCCGAGACGGCGGCGTCATCGGCAAGGTCAGCGGCGGCCTCAACGTCCGCGACAGCCGGCGCCGGTTCCGGTGCAACCGCTTCGGACGGCGCTTCCTGCGCCAATGCAATGCCGGGAATCAGCATGATGGCACTGCCAAGGAGCAAACCGCTGGTCACGCGCATGCGCGCATCGGTGAAAGCTGACATGGAACCCCAAACCTTGATTTCGTATCGTTTACGAGGGGCGATCATGCGATCACCCGAACAGACCGCGCACATGCCCCCACAAGCCGAATGACGCAAGGTCGTTAAAGGTGACGACCAGCATGAACGAGGCGACAAGAGCGAAACCGCCCATGAAAGCCCATTGCTGGGCCTTTTCCGGAACAGGTTTGCCACCGCGAACCGCCTCTGCCGCATATAGCGCCAGATGACCACCATCCAGCATGGGAATTGGCAGCAGATTGATGAATCCCAGATTGATCGAAATAAACGCCATGAACCAGATGAATGACGGCGCGCCTTCGGAGCCAACCTGACCTGACAGCTGGCCGATTTTAAGCGGCCCGCCCAATTCCTTGATCGACCGTTCGCCCAGGATCAGCTGTTTAAGCACCGCGATCATCTGGCGAACGGCTTTCCCCGTCTGTTCGGTGCCGAGCACAAGGCTCCTGAAAAAACCCACCTCATGTCGTTCGAATCCACCGGAACTGACGACGCCAAGCTGTCCCACGCGGCCCCGGTTGCCGAACCGGTCGGTCGTTTCGATAATTTTTGGCGTAACGATCGTCGTCAGCGGTTCCCCATTGCGGAGCAGGGAAATCCTCATGGGCTTACCCGGATTGATGACGACCTGCTGTGAAAGATCCTCGAACTGTTCGACCCGCAGTCCATCGACCTCGACAATCTCATCACCGGGGCGCAGCCCCGCCTCCTGCGCGGCCGAGTTTTCGAGGACCTGATCGACGACCGGCGGCATCACCGGTTGACCCATGGTGAAGAAGAAGCCGGCAAAAATCAGGATTGCGAACAGAAAATTGATTACCGGACCGGCAAGGACGATGAGCGCGCGCTGCCACAGGGGTTTGAACGCAAAATAATGATGCCGCTCCGCGTCCGGGATGTCATCGAGCCCATCGGACCCCGCCCCCGCGGCATTCGCATCACCAGCGAATTTCACATAGCCCCCAAGGGGAAGCAGGCTGAGCCGCCAGACCGTGCCGCGGCGATCCGTCCAGCCCGCGACCTGCTGACCGAACCCGATGGAAAAACTTTCGACTTTTGTGCCGAACAGGCGGCCGACCAGATAATGTCCCATCTCGTGCACGAACACGAGCGGCCCGATCATCAGGATGAACATCGCCACCGTGAAGAGGAACCCTGGTTGTTCGAAGCTGGTCGCCATAAGCTACTTACCTTTACCGGCGACGGCTTCCCTCGCCAAGCGGCGGGCTTCGTCATCGCAGGCAATGATATCGTCGAGGCTGTCGGCGCGGCCTTGTCCGAGCTGCTGCATAATTTCCTCGACGATGGCGACGATGTCCAGAAAACCGATCCGTCTTTCCAGAAACGCCGCTACGGCAATTTCGTTGGCGGCGTTCATGGCGATGGGCGCCCTGCCGTCCTCCACCATCGCCTGACGCGCGAGGCGCAGCGCGGGGAAGCGCACGGGGTCAGGTGCCTCGAACTCAAGTTTCGCGGCGGACACCAGGTCCAGTTTTTCAACCGGTGTTTCAATGCGTTCAGGATAGGCCAGCGCATAGGCAATCGGCGTCTTCATATCCGGTGAACCGAGCTGAGCCAGGACGGAGCCGTCGATATATTCGACGAAACTGTGCACGATGGATTGCGGATGCACCACCACGTCGATCTGATCGGGGCGCACCGGGAAGAGGCGGGCGGCCTCGATCATCTCCAGGCCCTTGTTCATCAACGTCGCGCTGTCCACGCTGATCTTTGCCCCCATGGACCAGACGGGATGCGCGACGGCCTGTTCAGGCGTCATGCCGCGCATGTCGTCGATGCTTCTGGACCGGAATGGTCCGCCGCTGGCCGTCAGAATGATGCGGGACACGCTATCCGGCGCCTCAAAATCGAACACCTGAAAAATGGCGTTGTGCTCGCTATCGACAGGCAGAAGTCTGGCACCGGACTGTGCGGCGGCGGCCTTCAGCACTGTCCCGGCGCAGACCAGCGCCTCCTTGTTGGCGATGGCGATAACGCCGCCGCGCCTGGCGGCGCGCAGCGTCGGGAGGAGTCCCGCCGCGCCGACGATGGCGCAAAGGGTGACGTCGACGGCGCGCATGGCAGCCTCCGCGAGCGCTCCCCGCCCGCCGGCACATTCGATGCCGGTGCCCGACAATGCCGCCTTCAATGCAGGATAGGCGCTTTCGTCAGCGACGACTGCCAGCCTGGCGCCATGGGCGCGGGCCTGCGCAGCCAGCAGATCGGCGTTGTCATTGGCCGTCAGCACGTCGATCGACCAGCGCGAGGGGGCGTGCGCGATCAGCTCAAGCGCCGACACCCCGACCGAACCGGTGGCACCAAAAATCGAAACCGAGCGCATCAGCTCCCCAATAGCCAAACGGCACCGGACACGATCATTGCCACGGGAACAAGGCCATCCAGCCTGTCCATGATCCCGCCATGCCCGGGCAGCAGATGGCCGCTGTCCTTGACCCCGGCCCTGCGCTTGAGGTGGCTTTCGTAAAAATCTCCGCATTGCGCCGCGATTGCCAGCGCAGCGCCCAAGATGGCGCTGTGCATCGGATCGAAGGGCAGGGAAAAGGCGGTCGTCAACGCCGATCCAACAATCGCCGCCCCTGTCATTCCACCAATCAGGCCCGCCCATGTTTTCGAGGGACTGATGCTGGGCGCGATCTTCGGGCCGCCGATGGTGCGCCCCGCGAAATAGGCAAATATGTCGGTCGCCCAGACGACGGCAAGGGTCCACACGATAAGGGCAAACCCTTTTTCCTGCGTCCGCAGCCAGATGAGCGCGACAAATGGCAAGCCGGAATAAAGGACGCCAAGTGCGGCGCGGCGCATTCTGAGAACATACCATGCCGCCGTGACGAACAGTGCGCCAAAGGCCATCGCGAAGATGTTCGCATCCGCAAGGACGATGGCCGCGGCGATGCCTACAAAACCGACCAGGCGATCATTGCCATAAAGCCTGACGAGACGCGCCCATTCCCTGAACATCAGCAGGGCGGCGAGGCCCATGAGAAAATCGAAGAAAAGCCCCCCCTGCCATCCGCCAAAAAGAGCAATGGCAATAAGCACCACGCCCACGACGACGCGCGGCAAAAGATCCTTGTACTGGACCCTTAGCGACTGTTTTTCAGAGTCCGCCATAGCGCCGTTCCCGCGCTGCAAATAACTCGCAGGCGCTTGCGAGCGCTGCGCCATCGAAGTCGGGCCAGAGTGTCGGGGTGAACACGAATTCCGCATAAGCGGCCTGCCACAGCATGAAATTCGAAAGACGCTCCTCGCCGGACGTGCGGATGATCAAATCGGGCGCGGGCAGATCCGCAGTGTCGAGGCGTGCCGTAATGGCATCCTCATCAATCTGTCTGGCCGAAAGCCCATCCATCACGCAGCGCCGCGTTGCGCGCACGATCTCGTCACGGCTGCCGTAATTGAGGGCGAGAACGAGAGTGAGGCCATCATTGTTCTTCGTGCGGTCGATTGCCCCTTCGATCAGGTCAGTCAGATCGTCCGGCAGGGTACGCCAGTCCCCGATGACGCGTATATGAACATTCTTCGTATCCAGCTCGGCAATTTCGCTGTGCAGATAGGTTTTCAGAAGGCCAAACAGAAAACCAACCTCATCCTGCGGGCGTTTCCAGTTTTCGGACGAAAATGCATAAAGCGTGAGAACATCGATACCGAGTTCCGGAGCCGTCTTCACGACGCTTCTTACGGCTTCCATACCGGCCTTGTGTCCCGCGACACGGGGCAGATGACGTGACTTCGCCCACCTGCCGTTGCCGTCCATGATGACTGCGACATGGCGCGGCGTGGCCTGCCCTGTTGCCGTCGCAGCAGTCATGTCCGATGCGGATGCGGGGTTCACTGGCTCATGATTTCCTTTTCCTTGGACGCCATGACCGCGTCGACTTCGGAAATGCGCGCGTCGGTCAGTTTCTGGACTTCAGCCTCACCCTTCTTCTGCTCGTCCTGGCTGATGTCGCCGCCCTTTTCCGACGCCTTCAGCGCCTCCATGCCATCACGGCGCACATTGCGAATGGCGATCTTTGCTTTCTCGCCATATTGGGCGCAGAGCTTGGCGAGTTCCTTGCGGCGCTCTTCCGTCATGTCGGGCAGCGGCAGGCGGATATTCTGCCCATCGGTCACTGGGTTGAGGCCGAGACCAGCGGCGCGAATGGCCTTTTCCACAGGCTGAATGTTGGATTTGTCCCAGACATTGACAGCAAGCATGCGCGCATCCGGTGCGGTTACCGTGGCGACCTGGTTGAGCGGCATTTTTGCGCCATAAACCTCAACCACGACAGGATCGAGCAAGGCAGTATTGGCGCGCCCCGTTCTCAGACCACCCAGATCACTCTTCAGCGATTCAACGGCGCCGTCCATGCGACGTTCAATATCGGCCTTGTCATATCCCGCAGACATGTCGTTTCTTCCTAGCTAGTTGGTCACTGTTGTTGAGACGCCTTCACCGGCGAGCACGCGGGCAAGATTGCCGCGCTCGCGGATATTGAAGACGACGATGGGAATGTCATTGTCGCGGCAAAGCGCGACGGCTGACGCATCCATGACTTTCAGATTGTCGCTGAGAACCCGGTCATAGCCGAGCGTGTCATAACGTGTGGCGCTGGCATCCTTCTTGGGATCGGCGGTATAAACGCCATCGACACTCGTCCCCTTGAACAGCGCATCGCACTGCATTTCCGCAGCCCGAAGCGCAGCAGCGGTATCCGTTGTGAAATAGGGGTTCCCAGTACCGGCAGCGAACATCACCGTCCGGCCCTTTTCCATATGGCGGTCAGCCTTGCGCCGGATATAGGGTTCACAAACGCTTGCCATCGGAATTGCCGACATGACGCGGGTATCGACGCCCTGCTGCTCAAGGGCGTTCTGGACAGCGAGCGCGTTCATGACGGTCGCCAGCATTCCCATGTAATCAGCACTGGCCCGGTCGAACCCCTGCTCCGCCGCCGCGAGCCCGCGAAAGATGTTGCCACCGCCCACGACGAGACACAGTTCGAAACCAGCCTCTTTCGCAAGTTTGACTTCGGCGGCAACCGCCGCGACCGTTTCGGTATCTATGCCGAATTTCTGATCGCCCATCAGGGCTTCGCCGGACAGTTTCAGGAGGATGCGCTTGTATTTGCCGGTTGGCATGAGGCCCTCTGCTCCTGAAACGTCCAAATCTCGCCCGTCTTTAGGCGCGCCGCGCCATGGCGGCAACTCCCCTCCCATGGATATGGGAGGAGAGTTTCAGAGGATTTTACCCGCCGACCGCAGCGGCAACTTCCGCCGCAAAGTCGCTTTCTTCGCGCTCGATGCCTTCACCCAGCTGGAAGCGGACGTAATCGGCGATCTTGACGGGCGTACCCAGTTCCTTCGCCTTTGCGGCGACGACGTCACCGACCTTGGCCTTGCCATCGATGACAAAAACCTGGCCGAGAAGCGTATTTTCGCTGACGAATTTACGCACGGTGCCTTCGACCATCTTTTCAACGATATCGTCGGGCTTGCCGCTTTCCTTCGCCTTTTCCATCGCAATCGCGCGTTCGCGGGCGACCGTGTCGGCATCGACGCCGCTCTCGTCCAGCGCCAGCGGCGCAGCCGCGGCGATGTGCATGGCGAGCTGCTTGCCAAAGGCCTCAAGCTCGGCCTGATCAGCTGCGCTTTCCAGCGCGACGAGGACACCGATCTTGCCAAGCCCCGGTGCGGCCTGATTGTGGATGTAGGGGACGACAGCACCTTCGCTCACGGAGATCGTCGCTGCGCGGCGCAGCGACTGGTTCTCACCGATCGTCGAGATATTGTCCGTCAGCATGTCCTCGACCGTCTTGCCATTTGCCATGGTCTCGGTCTTTACGGACTGAATGTCGCTGGTCTTCTGAGCAAGGGCGATTGCCGTGACTTCGCTCACGAAATTCTGGAACTTGTCGTTCTTCGCAACGAAATCCGTTTCGGAATTGACCTCGACAGCCGTGCCAGTTTTCCCTTCCGTCGCAACGCCGATCAGGCCTTCCGCGGCGGTGCGGGAGGATTTCTTGGCCGCTGCGGCGAGACCTTTGGTGCGAAGCCAGTCGACCGCGGCTTCGAATTCACCGCTCGTTTCCGTCAGGGCCTTTTTCGCGTCCATCATGCCTGCGCCGGTCTTGTCGCGCAGTTCCTTGACGAGCTTTGCTGTAATTTCAGCCATCTCAAAATACCTTTCCTATAGGGAACGGGAAGGCGCGGGAAGCGATCCGCCGCCCGCGCCCGTCACCTGTTCATAACAGAGACGGAGGTCTCAGGCGCTTTTGGCGCCCTCGGCCTGCGTTTCCTCGATTGCGGCGACAGCAGCGACAGCATCCTTCGTCGCGCCTTCGGGGGCAGCGAGTTCAGGCTCGACAGGAGCCTCCTCGGCAGCGCCGATGTCGACGCCCAAGTCCGCCTGGCGATCCCGTCCACCACCTGTGCAGGCCTCGGCCACCATATCACAGTACATGCGAATGGCGCGGGCAGCGTCATCATTGCCGGGAACCGGAAAGGCGATGCCGGTTGGATCGGAATTGGAATCGAGAATTGCAATCACGGGAATGCCAAGAACATTGGCTTCCTTGACGGCCAGGTCTTCCTTGTTCGTATCGATCACGAACATCAGGTCAGGCAGGCCGCCCATGTCGCGGATACCGCCAAGCGATGCCTCGAACTTGTCGCGCTGGCGCGTCATCTTGAGGATCTCTTTCTTGGTGAAGCCAGAGATTTCGCCAGCGAGCTGTTCCTCAAGTTCCTTGAACTTGCGGATCGATTCCGAGATCGTCTTCCAGTTGGTGAGCATGCCGCCCAGCCAGCGGTGGTTCACATAATATTGTCCGGAACGCTTCGCCGCCTCGGCAATCGGTTCAGCGGCCTGCCGCTTGGTGCCGACGAACAGGACCTTGCCGCCCGCCTTCGTGGTGCCGGCAACGAAATCGAGCGCGCGCTGGAACAGCGGCACGGTCTGCGACAGGTCGATGATGTGAACATTGTTACGGTCGCCAAAGATGTACGGTTTCATCTTCGGGTTCCAGCGATGTGTCTGGTGACCGAAATGTGTGCCAGCTTCAAGCAGCGCTGACATCTGCACGGTGGGTGCAGCCATGGGATAATTCCTTCCAGTTAGACCTCGAAGCGGACAAGAAGACGACATGTGCCGCCCACCGGATATGGCGTCCGCATCTGTGGGATGGCGCGGCAGATAGGCCCGAGCTATCGGAATTGCAAGCGTAACCTTATGCTGCCCGTACGCGAATGACCGTGAGATCATCAAAAGGGGATCATGATGAAGGCCATTACCTTGCTGCTGCTGCGCATCTCGACGGGAGCGCTGCTTCTGATCTGGGGATCCATGAAGATCGCAGCGCCGGAAGCCGCGATCGGCGTGAGCGAGAAATATTATGGCGGCATCGTCTCCGCAGAAATGATCCAGACGCCATTCGGGGCGCTGCAGATCCTTGTCGGCCTTCTGGTCATCCTGGGTCTGTTCCGGAAATTCGCCTATCCGTTGCAGGCGCTTGTGCTCGTCGTCGGCGCGCTTGCCATATGGAAATACATCCTTGATCCGATGGGGCTTTACCTGCTGACTGAGGAGACCCGCAATGTCCTGTTCTTTCCGAGTTTTTGCGTCGCCGTCGCCACCGTCGTCCTGATCGCGTTCAAGGAATTCGATACGATCACACTTGATTCAAGACGCAGGAGGAACTGATCTGGCAATGCTCAATTCCAGGGTTCAGCGAGTGAAACAGGCGGCAAGTTCGACGTGCAGCGACCATCGAAACTGCCCGACAGGCCATAGATCCCGCAGTTGAAACCCTGCGGAGCACAGGATACGCGCGTCGCGGGCGAATGTGTTGGGGTTGCAGGAGACATAACAAACCCGGTCCAGCGCGCTTGCGGCGATCATCTCGATCTGGGCCTTGGCACCGGCACGGGGCGGGTCGAGGACGACGGCGTCGAATTTCTCGAGTTCCTTTTCCGAGAGCGGCCGACGGAACAGGTCCCGATGCTGCACGGTCAGGTTCCGCCCTGCCCCGCGCGCCGCGCGCTCCAGTGATTTGACAGCCGGGCCCGCCGCATCGATTGCCGTCACCGCCATGTCTGCCGACATCGGCAGAGCAAAGGTGCCAAGCCCGCAGAAGAGATCCGCTGCCTTTCGCGCACCCGAAAGGCTGGCCTGAACGGCGGCCAGCAATACGGCCTCTCCGTCGGCCGTAGCCTGCAGAAAGGCGGCGGGCGTGAAGTCGACATCGACTCCGCCGAACGTCATGCGCGGGCTGCCGCGCTGGGCAATCACTTCCGTTCCCCCCGCATCCTCAAGCGAGAGTCTCTGCGACACCCGCCTTCTTGGCCCAGTCGGCAAGTCCGGCCTTTTCCCTGCGACCCGCTGGAAGATTTGTGATTACGGCATCAAAACCCCTGTCGGTCTGCGTGACGCTGATCGCGCATACACGTCCCCGGGGCAGCATCGCGTCGATCTGCGCCCTAAGGCTTTGCAGGCAGATGAACAGTTCAGGTGTCAGAACCGGACATTCCCGCAGGTCTATGATCTCACGGCTGCCTTCCCGGTTGAAGCCAAAGACGAGCCCCTCCGGCCCCTGCTCCGCCCGCATGGCGGCGCGACGGCGGCTATGCGGCGGCGAAAGATGCACGGGATGAATGCTGATAGCGTCGGTATCGATGCCGGCGAGCGCGGCGACGATGCGTCCCGCGACGAAATCGCCAAGGATCTTCTCATCGGCATGCTGCAACTGACAACCTCCGCAGACACCAAAATGTGCGCAGGCCGGTGGCACATGATGCGGGCCGGGAATGATGACATCGTCCCTGACGACGTCACCTGGCAAGGCGCCGGCGACATATCGTCCGTCTGCCGTGACGCCGTCTCCCCGCGCCGCCAGATGAGTGACTTTGGAGCCGTTATCGGACATGGCAGGCGATGCCGCGCGTCGGTTGTGGCAAAGCGAAACGTAAGACGCTATCCATGCGGAATATCCAGGAACGGCTTTTCCGTTTCAAATTACAAAGGTAAATGAGCAGCATGCGTCTGGTTCTCCTATGTATGGCAGCTTGCGTTTCTGTCGCTGCATGCGCTCCGTCGCCATATTATGTCGGCGGCAAATCACTGACGCCGGGTGAAGTTCCCCGCGATGAATATGGTCGCCCCGTGCTGGAGGCCATGAGATATACGCCGCCGCCAGAGCCCATCATGACCGCACCTGCTGCAGAGCAACTGGCCGACATCCCGCCGGTCAAACCGCTCCCCACATCGCCGGATCGACCAACAGGCTAGATGTCCGCGTACATGTGCGTTTCGGTTCTTGCGCCGGGATGCGTGCACGCTCCTGTTCGGGCAGGCCCGACGCCCTGAGCGTATTTCCACAGCGCGCCCGACTGATAGTCGTTCGTGCGGGCGACCCATTTCTGCCGACGCGCCGCAAGGACGTCATCACCGACAAGCAGGTCGATGGTGCCGTCGGCAGCGTCGATCACGATCCTGTCGCCATCCTCGACCAGTCCGATGGGCCCGCCCTCTGCAGCTTCCGGGCCGACATGGCCGATGCAGAAGCCGCGGGTCGCGCCGGAAAAGCGGCCATCGGTGATCAGCGCAACCTTGTCGCCCATACCCTGTCCGTAAATCGCAGCCGTGGTCGACAGCATTTCGCTCATTCCGGGGCCGCCCTTCGGCCCCTCGTAACGAATGATAAGGACGTCGCCCTCGGCATAATCGCGCTTCTCGACGGCAGCAAAGCAGTCCTCCTCGCAGTCGAAGACACGCGCGCTGCCCTCGAAGCGAAGATTTTCGAGACCGGCAACCTTCACGATGGCGCCCTCAGGCGCAAGCGATCCCTTCAGGCCGACCACGCCGCCCGTTGGCGACAGCGGGGTTTTGACATCGTAGATCACGTCCTGATCGGGATTCCACGTAATCTCTTCCAGGTTTTCCGCCAGAGTCCTGCCGGTCACGGTCATGCAGTCGCCATTCAAGAGACCGTTTGCCAGCAGCGTCTTCATCAGCATGTAGATGCCGCCCGCCGCGTGCATATCCTTTGCGACATATTTGCCGCCGGGTTTCAGGTCGGCGATATAGGGCGTCGATTTGAAGATTTCCGCGACATCGAACAGATCGAAGGCAATGCCCGCTTCCGCGGCCATGGCGGGCAGGTGCAGGGCCGCATTGGTTGATCCGCCTGTTGCCGCCACGACGCGTGCTGCATTTTCAAAGGCTTCGATTGTGCAGATGTCCCGCGGTCTTATGTTTTTTTCCAGCATGTCCATGACGGCCCTGCCGGCAGCGATGGCATAGTCCTCACGGCTGGCATGGGGTGCGGGGGCCATGTTGGAATTGGGCATGCTGAGGCCGATCGCCTCGGCGACGCAGGCCATCGTATTCGCGGTGAACTGGCCGCCGCAGGCCCCGTGGCCCGGGCAGGCGACCTTTTCGAGGGCTATCAGTTCCTGCAAAGGGCAGTTCCCAGCGGCATGCGCGCCGACGGCTTCGAACACGTCCACGACCGTCACGTCCTTGCCGTGATGCCGTCCCGGAAGAATGGAGCCGCCATAGACAAAAACGGACGGCACATTGAGGCGCAGCATGGCCATCATCATGCCCGGCAGGCTTTTGTCGCAGCCCGCGAACCCGACAAGCGCGTCATAGCAATGGCCGCGCACGCTAAGTTCGACGCTGTCGGCGATGACCTCGCGGCTGACGAGCGATGATTTCATGCCCTGATGGCCCATGGCGATGCCGTCGGTCACGGTGATTGTATTGAACCGGCGCGGCATGCCGCCCGCTGCGTTCACACCCTCCCGGCAGGCATCCGCCTGAATGTCCAGCAACGTGTTGCAGGGCGCGCTGTCGTTGCCGGCCGATGCGATGCCGACGAACGGCCGGGAGATTTCTTCCTCCGTCAGACCCATGGCATAGTAGTAACTGCGATGCGGCGCGCGTTCGGGGCCGACCGAGACGTGACGGCTGGGCAGTTTCGATTTGTCGGCCATGGTCTTCATTCTCCGTCCTGTTCGCGCACCTTCTGAATGTGACGCACAAGCGCCGCAACCCGTTTCGACCAGAGCGCGATGCCGGCCGCGTCAGCCAGATGATCCTGACGAATTTCCAGAAACAGATAGGGCAGGCCGCGCGCCTCGGCATGGCGGATGACGGTATAGCCGGTATCGACGCCGGAATAAGGCTGGTTGTCACCGACGTTCAGGCCTTCGTGCCGCAGGAATTTGAGCGCTGCCTGCGCGGTCGCGCGATCCCGATTGTAAAGGAGGGCGGCATCCCAGGGACGCTCCTCATCCGGCTGTGACCGAAGTTCCGGAGTAAAACTGTGCAGGGAAACGAATATGTCAGGTTCTGACTGGTCGAGCCGCGCGGATATGGCGTCATGATAGTCATCGTGCAGCGCCAGACGTTTGGCAATCTCGATATCGGAAAGCCCCTCATTTCCAGATATGTGCGTGCCGTCGCTGAGAACCGGGCTTAGGCTGGAGGACTCCGGATCCCGGTTCGGGTCGAAAACAAGACGCGACAGATGCGCGAGGATGGCAGTCGCGCCCAGCAGTTCCGCAACATGTCTTGTCAATTCCGCGATGCCGATGTCGACGGCGATGTGCCGCCGCATATCTTCGTCGGACAGCCCAAGATCGATATCGGGGGGAACCGCTTCGCCCGCATGGTCGGCGACGAGAAGAATGTCGGTAGTGCCGGGAATCAGGTCATGGGTTCGCATCGGCGGATAAATGCCAGCACCGCCCCTAATAGGAAAGAGACCGCCCGGACCTGAATCCGGGCGGCCAGTCTATCCCAGGGGAGGGAGTTGATGTCGCTGCACTTTAGCGCTGGGCGAATTCTTCCTTGCTGATGCCAAGCGACTTGATCGCCTGAGCAAATTTCTTGCGGGCAGCACGCTCGTTGCCCGCCTCGCACAGGGCTTCGCCGATCTCGGCTTTGGACAGTGCGCGGCGCGCGTCGTCGACATTGGCGCTCTGGGCTGCGGCGCGGATGTCGGCGGGCATGGTTTCACATTGGGTTTCGGCAGCGTGAACGGGCGAGAATGTCGCGCCAAGCGTCATGCTGGTCACGAAAACGGCGGCGGCGATTGATAAGATTCGGGCCATGGGGAGAAAACCTTTCCTATTCTGAGTTGCGCTCTAACCTAACTGAGTCACGCTTTAAGTTAAACTCAAAACTTATGCAAGCGAATTTTTGAGTGGTAATCAAATTGTCGCGAAACTCTGAAACCGGCCTTCAAACGTCGCTTGTTTTAAAGACATAGAAACGTTCATATCCCCTTGTGTTTAAACAAGCATATGACGCGACTTGGTCCATTTGCCTCCAGTCTGTGACCACACGGAGCGCAGCAATCACGGCGCCAGATGTGCCGTTCATCTAAAGAAAAGGGCGATGAAACGCCGTAGGCTGGCCGACTCAGGCGGAGAGTGAAGCTTCCGTCACACCCGGAAGTTCCGACACCAGATGCGCCAGTTCGGAATCAGCGCGCGTTTTCATGCCGAGCCGCAACTGCGCGGTGCCGCCGCAGTCCAGCGGCAGGCTGATATCGGCCACGTCATCGCCCGGATTGGCCGCCAGCAGCTTTGCCAGACGGTCGAGCCCGCCCATATCCGACAGCGACAGTTTCAGGCAGGCGCTGCCTTCTTTCACGAGCGAGGACAGAGGTACGGCACTGCGGACGGCAATACGCGGCGCATCGTCGCCTGCATCCCATTTCACCTCTGCGCGGATCAGCACGCATTCGCCGCTGCCAGCCGCCTGCTGCAAGGCGTCCTGGGCATCCTCGTCAAAGGCGCTGCCCATGAACTGCCCGCTCTCATCGGAAAGCTGGGCGAGGATATATTTGTTGCCGCCATTTTGCGGCTGGCGCCAGCGGATCCCGTCCACCAGCGCGCCCATCATCGCAGATTCCCTGCCGCCACCGGGAGGACCACCAAGTTCGCAGATTCGCGCATAACTGCGCGCATGTTTCGATTCCAGGATGTGCGCCCAGGCCGAGAGCGGGTGCGCCTGAAAGAAGAAACCGAAGGCGTCACGTTCATGCGCCATGGTTTCCGCGAGTGTCCATTTGACGACATTCTTGGGCGGCATCAGCGCGATTTCACCGCCGCCTCCCCCATCGCCGCCGAACAGCGCGCCCTGATTGGTCCGGCGCGCCTCCGCGGCGCTGTTCGCGGCTGCAAGAATAGATTCCGCCATGGCGTTCGCTGCGGCCCGGTTGGGCTCCAGGCTATCGAACGCCCCCGCCGCGATCAGCTGTTCGATCTGACGCTTGTTGAGAAATTGCGGATCGACCCGGTTGGCGAAGTCGCCAAGGGACTTGAAGGGCCCGTTCGCCTCCCGTTCCGCGACGACACCCTGCATCGCCTTCAGCCCAACGCTTTTCAGCGCAGCGAGCGCGTAATGGACCTTGCCGTCATGCACGGAAAAGTCGGCTTCCGAACTGTTTATGTCGGGGGGCAGAATGTCGACACCGGATTTGCGCGCGTCCTCAACGAAGACGGCCAGCTTGTCTGTCAGGGCGAGATCGAACGCCATGGTGGCGGCGTAGAATTCGGGCGCATAATGCGCCTTCAGCCAGGCCGTCTGATAGCTGATGAGCGCATAGGCGGCGGCGTGGGACTTGTTGAAACCGTAGCCTGCGAATTTGGCGACCAGGTCGAAAATGCCGCTGGCCTGCGCCGCCGGAACGCCGCGCTCCTCAGCACCGGACATGAAACGCACCTTCTGCGCGTCCATCTCCTCTTTCTTCTTCTTGCCCATGGCACGGCGAAGAAGGTCCGCCTCTCCCAGCGAATAGCCCGCCAGTTCCTGCGCCACCTGCATCACCTGTTCCTGATAGATGATGACGCCGTAAGTCTCTGTCAGATACTGTTCCAGACGGGGGTGCAGATAGTCGGGCTTCTCCTGCCCGTGTTTCCGCCGTGCGAATTGCGGAATGTTGTCCATCGGGCCGGGCCGATAGAGCGAGACGAGGGCGATGATGTCCTCGAACTTGTCCGGTTTCACCTGCGACAGCGCGCGGCGCATGCCTTCTGATTCCAGCTGGAAGACGCCGGCCGTGTCGCCGCGCGACATCAGCGCGTACACGGCGGGATCGTCCCAGGGGATCGCACTCAGGTCAGGGACCTCGCGGCCTGACCTCGAAATGAGCTCCAGCGCGCGCTGGAGGACCGACAGCGTCTTCAGTCCGAGAAAGTCGAATTTCACCAGGCCGGCCTGCTCGACATATTTCATGTCGAACTGCGTCACCGGCATGTCGGAACGCGGATCACGGTAAAGCGGCACGAGCTCGACGAGCGGACGGTCGCCGATGACCACGCCGGCCGCATGGGTGGAACTGTGTCTGTTCATGCCCTCCAGCTTGAGCGCGAGGTCAATGAGGCGGCGCACCTGCCGGTCGTTCTTGCGCTCGCGCCTCAGGTCGGCATTTTCCTCCAGCGCCGCGCTGAGATCCTGCGGGTTGGCGGGATTATTGTCGATCATCTTGGCAAGACGGTCGATCTGACCATAGGGCATCTGCAGCACACGGCCGACATCCTTCAGGACCGCGCGCGCCTTCAACTTTCCGAAGGTGATGATCTGCGCGACCTGCCCCTCGCCATATTTGCGCTGCACATAACGGATAACCTCGCCCCGCCGCGTTTCGCAGAAGTCGATGTCGAAATCGGGCATCGACACGCGCTCGGGATTGAGGAAGCGTTCGAACAGCAGGCCGAGCTTGATCGGATCGAGATCGGTAATGGTGAGCGACCAGGCGACGACCGAGCCCGCGCCTGAGCCGCGACCCGGGCCGACGGGAATATTCTCACCCTTTGCCCATTGAATGAAATCGGCAACGATCAGGAAATAGCCGGGGAAGCCCATGTCCTCGATGATGCCGAGTTCATAATCGAGCCGCTCCTCATAGGCGTTCACGTCCGCATCGGGGATGCGGGCGAGGCGTTTGGCGAGGCCCTCCTTCGCAAGCCGCTTCAGTTCCCTGACCTCGCCCTCGATGTCGCCCGCGACACTTGGCAAGATCGGATCGCGCTGCGGGGCCATGACGGCACAGCGGCGGGCGATGACCGCAGTGTTCGCCAGCGCCTCAGGAAGGTCCGCGAACAGCAGGCGCATCTCTGCGGCTGATTTCAGCCAGTTCGCGGTGTTGGTGCGGCGGCGGTCCTCGATCTCGAGATAAGTGGAATTCGCAATGCAAAGCATGGCGTCATGTGCCGGTGCGAACGCCTCTTCAGGAAAACAGGCGGGGTTGGTGGCAACGAGCGGCAGGCCGCGTTCGTGCGCGAGAGAAATAAGAGCGGTTTCGGAAGCCGTTTCAATGGGATCGTCCGTGCGGCTGATTTCGATGTAGAGGCGGTCCGCGAACATGTCCTGCAGCTGTGCCAGATAGTCTCCAGCGGCACTTGCCTGCCCCTCGGCAACGAGCCGCGCCACGGCGCCGTCCGCGCCGCCCGTCAGCGCGATCAGCCCCCCTGCCCGCGCCTCAAGCTGGTCGAGCGTGACATGCGGGCCATCCGCAGGCTCGCTGCCAAGGTGGGCAGCGGAGACGAGGCCGATCAGATTGGTATAGCCGTCCTCATCCTGGGCCAAGAGGACAATCGAATCGATGACGGGGCGTCCGCCAATTTGCCGCCCACCCGGACGTTCGACCGACAGCATCGCACCGATGATGGGCTGCACACCCCTGGCGCTGAGCGCCTGCGAGAAATCCATCGCGCCGAACAGGACGTCGCGATCGGTCAGCGCGGCGGCGGGGATGCCCTTCGCCGTGCAAATCTCCGCGATCTGCTTCGGATACATCGCCCCCTCAAGCATCGAATAGGCGGACTGGATGCGGAGCGGCACATAGGGAATTTCGGACATGGCCGCAGCGTAACGCATCGACCGCGCGGACGCACCCGATTCGGGCTTATCGGACCGCGAGGCGCCCCTCGTGCAGTTCGACCACGCGGTCCATCTGTGCGGCAAGCGCGGTGTTGTGCGTGGCGATGAGGGCAGCGTGCCCGCGGTCGCGGACGACCTTCAGGAATTCGGCAAGCACACGTTCACTGGTCGCCTCGTCCAGGTTGCCGGTAGGTTCGTCCGCCAGAATGAGCGCGGGATTGTTGGCGAGCGCGCGGGCGACGGCCACGCGCTGCTGCTCCCCGCCCGAGAGCTGGCTGGGCCGGTGCGTCAGGCGGTGGCCAAGGCCGAGTTCGGTAAGGAGCCCGCGCGCGCGCGTCAGTGCGGCCTTCCTGCCTTCGCCCGCGATCAGTTGCGGCATGACGACATTCTCCTCCGCATTGAAATCGGGAAGGAGGTGATGGAATTGATAGACAAAACCGAGCTTTTCGCGGCGAACGCGGGTGCGCGTCCCGGCGCTGGCGGTCTCGACCTGTTCGCCGCCAATCGAAATGCGGCCCTGAAAACCGCCCTCCAGCAACCCGACGGCCTGCAGCATGGTCGATTTGCCGCTGCCCGATGGGCCGAGAAGCGCAATGATTTCGCCCGGCGCGATGGAAAGATCGACACCGCGCAGTACATCGATGGTGACATCGCCCTGCGTGAAGCTGCGCGCAAGGCCCTCGACGTTCAGGATGGGCGCGCTGCTATTCATAGCGCAGCACCTCCACAGGATCGGTATTCGCCGCGCGCCAGGCAGGGTAGAGAGTGGCGAGGAAGCTGAGAATGAGGGCGACCGTGCACACGACGATCACCTCCAGCGCATTTGTCCGGGCCGGAAGTTCCGTCAGGTAGCGCATGGAGGGATCCCATATTTCCACGCCCGTCAGCCGGCCAATGCCGCCGATCACACCCTGCCGGTAGTGCAGGAACAGGAAACCGAGAATGAGGCCAAGGCCGATGCCCGCCGCGCCGATTGTCGTCCCGATCGTCACGAAAACCCGCATGACCGCCGCCCTGTTCGCACCCATGGTACGGAGGATGGCGATGTCCTTCGTCTTCACCCGCACCAGCATGATGAGGCTGGTGAGGATGTTGAAACAGGCGATGAGGATGATGAAGCCGACGACGACGAACGTGACCATGCGGTCTACGGCCAGGGCCTCGAACAGCTGGCCATTCATCTGCCGCCAGTCCACGAGGACGCCCCGATTTCGCAGAAGCGCGGGCACGTCTGCGAGGATGGTGTCGACCTCCTCGCTGTTCACGGTCTTCACCGTGATCAAACCCACATCATTACCCATCCGCAAATAGAGCTGCGCGTCCGCGAGCGGCATCAGCACCATCGATTTGTCATATTCGAATACGCCCACCTCAAAGATGGCGCCGATCTGGTAGGGGACGATGCGCGGTGTCGTACCGAAGGGCGTCACCTGTCCCTCGGGAGAAATCAGGCTGATCGTGTCGCCAAGGCTGGCCCCCATGGTTTCGGCCAGTCGCGCACCGATCGCGACGCGGGGCTCCTCGGCACCATAGATATCCTCGAAGCGTCCAGCGACCAGGCCTTCGCGCAACTCCGGGATCAGGTCGAGATCGTCATAGCGCATGCCGCGCAGCAGGACACCTTCGGCACGGTTGCGGTAGCTGGCGAGGAGCGGCGTTTCGACGATGGGCGCGGCAGTGGTCACACCGGGAAGCGCCTCGATATCCTTGAGGAGCGGCTGCCAGTCCGGCAGGCGGCCCGCAAATCCCTGCACGACGGCATCACCGTTGAGGCCGTTGATACGCTCGAACAGCTCCGCCCGGAAACCGTTCATCACCGACATGACGGCAACCAGCGCAGCGACGCCGAGCGCGACAGCGATCAGGCTGATGGTGGCGACAAGGAAGATGAATCCCTCCCCGCGCGCAGGAAGAAGATAGCGGCGCACGAGCGTGCGTTCGTAGCTGCTCAGCATGTCGGCGCGGCGATCACGTGCTTACCTTGGCGATCGCGTCGTTCGGCGACAGTTCCATCTTCTCGCCTGTCCGCCTGTTCTTCACTTCGACCACGCCTGATTTTACGCCGCGCGGACCGACGATCACCTGCCAGGGGAGGCCGATGATATCCATCGTGGCGAATTTGGCACCGCCGCGTTCGTCGCGGTCGTCGTAGAGCGTTTCCGCGCCGGCATCAGACAGCGTCTTGTAAAGATCGTCCGACATGGCGTCGCAGTCGGCATCGCCCTGGCGGAGGTTGATGAGACCCACGCGGTAGGGGGCGACCTGTTCCGGCCAGACGATGCCGTCATCGTCATGGCAGGCCTCGATGATCGCGCCCATCAGGCGCGAAACGCCGACGCCGTAGCTGCCCATCAGCGGATGCACGACGCCGCCGTCCCTGGTCTGGACGGTGTAGCCCATGGCCTCCGTATATTTCGTCCCGAACGCAAAAATATGGCCGACCTCTATGCCGCGGCGTTTCAGAAGACGCTCGGGCGGCACGGGGCAGTCCGTCACCTTGGCATGTTCTTCCTCTTCCATCGCATAGGTGTTCGACAGCCTTTCGACCGCGTCCGGGGCGTTGATGTCGATATCCTCAAGCGCGGCGTCATAGAAGATCGCGCTTTCGCCGGTGTCGGCGAGGACGTGAAACTCATGGCTCATGTCGCCGCCGATGGGACCGGAGGGGGCACGCGCGGGCACGGCCTTGAGGCCGAGGGCGGCGAAGGTGCGGAGATAGGCGCGGAACTGCGCGTCATAGCTGGCCTTCATGCCCGCCTCGTCAAGGTCGAAGCTGTAGGCGTCCTTCATCAGGAATTCGCGGCCGCGCATGATGCCGAAACGCGGACGCACCTCGTCGCGGAATTTCCACTGGATGTGATAAAGCGTCTTCGGCAGGTCACGGTAGGACTTGGTTTCCGCCATGAAGAGTCTGGTGATCATTTCCTCATTGGTCGGCCCATAGAGCATATCGCGGCCCGACCGGTCCTGGATGCGTAGCATTTCCGGGCCATAGGCGTCGTAGCGCCCCGATTCGCGCCAGAGGTCTGCGGACTGGATGGTCGGCATCAGCATTTCAGACGCCCCTGCCCGGTCTTGCTCCCGCCGGACGATGTCGGCGATTTTCTGAAGGACGCGCTGCCCGAGGGGCAACCAGGCATAGATGCCGGCGGCGGTCTGGCGAATAAGGCCGGCGCGCAGCATGAGCTGGTGGCTGACGATCTCGGCATCGGCGGGAGTCTCGCGCAGCACGGGCACGAAGGTACGGGACATTTTCATGGGCTGCGCTGATAGCATGGCGGCGCACGGGTGCAAGCGGCGTGTCGTGGCGGCAACAGGTTAAGATGAAAATGTGCGGGCAGGCCGGATTCGGCTTGAGCGGCGCGCATCTCGCTGGCACGAGGCGCTTCAGACAGTTTCTCGTCCCGCCCCTTCGTGCGGAGAAACGGGCTGGCCTGCTCTGGGGGGAGCGGCCGGCCCGTTTTGCGTTTCAGGCCTGGCTTCCCAGACGAGACGTGGCGCGTCACGGACTTGCGAGCATTTTGGAAGGCTTGCCTCCCTATGTCCTCAGGCCTTCCGTTGTGCGGCGCACACTCTCTAAAAATGCGGCAAAAGACTTAGACCAACCGCGACTGTTTCACCGCCGCCGCGATGAAGCTGGCGAATAGCGGGTGCGGGTCAAAGGGTTTGGACTTCAGTTCCGGATGAAACTGCACGCCGATGAACCAGGGGTGGTCGGGACGTTCGACCGTTTCGGGGAGCAGGCCGTCAGGGCTGTTCCCGGCGAAAACCAGGCCGTCCGCTTCCAGCTGTTCGCGATAGGCGTTGTTGACTTCATAGCGGTGGCGATGGCGCTCGCTGATATCCGTTGTACCATAGATTTCGGCAATTCTGCTGCCCGCGTCCAGCTTCGCCGGATAGGCGCCCAGCCGCATGGTACCGCCAAGGTCACCGCCCGCCTCGCGCTTCTCGATGCCCGCCTCGGTCATCCATTCGGTGATCAGGCCCACGACAGGCTGATCGGTTTCGCCGAATTCAGTCGTCGATGCGGTCGCTATTCCTGCGGATCGCACACCCTCTACACAGGCCATTTGCATACCGAGGCAGATCCCGAAAAACGGCACCTTGCGTTCGCGGGCGAAGCGGATCGCGGCAATCTTGCCTTCCGAGCCGCGACTGCCGAAGCCGCCGGGGACCAGGATCGCGTCGAGCGGTTCCAGCGCGTCCACATCGGGGGCATCGCCTTCGAACAATTCGCTGTCCAGCCAGCGGATATGCACTTTCACGCGGTTGGCGAAGCCGCCGTGGACCAGCGCCTCCTGCAGAGACTTATAGGCATCCTGCAGGCCGGTATATTTGCCGACGATGCCGACGGTCACTTCGCCTTCGGGATGGGCGATGCGCTCGGCGATGTCCTTCCAGCGCGACAGGTCGGGACTGCTCGGAGCATCGATGCCAAAGGCGCGCAGAACTTCGCGGTCCAGCCCCTCGCCATGATATTGCAGGGGCACGGTGTAGATGGAGCTGGCGTCGAGGGCGGGAATGACCGCCTCTTTCCGAACATTGCAGAACAGCGCAATCTTGCGGCGCTCCTCGAGCGGCAATTCATGCTCGCAGCGGCAGACGAGAACATCGGGCTGGATTCCGAGCGAAGTGAGCTCGCGGACGCTGTGCTGGGTCGGCTTCGTCTTCAGTTCGCCTGCGGCAGCGATATAGGGGACGAGCGTGACGTGTATGAAACAGACATTCTCCTCACCCACACTGTTCCTGAGCTGGCGGATCGCCTCGATAAACGGCAGCGATTCGATGTCACCAACCGTGCCGCCGATTTCGCATAATACGAAATCGAGATCGTCGGTCAGGTTCTTAGCGAAATCCTGAATGGCGTCGGTGACATGCGGAATGACCTGTACCGTCGCGCCAAGGAAATCGCCGCGCCGCTCCTTGGCGATGATGTCGGAATAGACGCGGCCCGATGTGATATTGTCCGACTGGCGACCGGGAACGCCGGTGAAGCGTTCGTAATGACCAAGGTCCAGATCCGTTTCCGCGCCGTCATCGGTCACATAGACCTCGCCGTGCTGATAAGGGCTCATCGTGCCCGGATCGACGTTCAGATAGGGGTCGAACTTGCGGATGCGAACCTTGTAACCGCGCGCCTGCAACAGGGCCGCGAGGGACGCGCCCATGAGACCTTTGCCAAGCGAGGAAACCACGCCGCCGGTGATGAAAATGAACCGCGCCATGGGAGGATGGCTATAACGCGAAGTCGGCGGGATTCGCCAGTGCCGATTTATACCAAGGGAGATTTATTCAGCGAGCGGTACGTCCTCGTCAGTCGCCGGCGCGTCCGTGCCCGGTATGGCGAACGGGACATTGCCAATCTCTTCGATCGGACCCTGTTCGAGTGGAGTCGTCAGGCCCTGATCGCCAGGATCGCCGCCCTGAACCTCATCGGCAAGGCTGGGCGCTGCCGCTGTGGGATCGCTGGCAAGGCTGGTGTCGATGGCGGACACATCGCGGCCCTGCGCGGCAAGAATGGCGAGCGCCAGGCTCGTGCCGATGAAGATCGCAGCCAGCCAGCCCGTTGCCTTTGTCAGGAGATTGCCCGCGCCCCGCGCCGACATGAGACCGCCCGGACCGCCGCCGATGCCAAGCGCACCACCCTCCGACTTCTGCATCAGAATGACGGAAACGAGCGCCACGGCCAGAAGCGAGTGGACGACAAGGACGAAGGTGTGGACGGCTGATGACATGGTGGCGGGCATATAGTGTCATGGTGCAGGCGCGCAAGACGCGCGTTGTATCTCGCCCCTATGCCGCCGCGGCGATGATCGGGCCGAAATCCTCTGCCTTCAGGCTTGCACCGCCAACCAGTCCACCGCCAACATTGCCGACCGAAAGAAGTTCGGCGGCGTTCGCGGCCTTCATGGAACCACCATAAAGTATGAGCACATTCCGACCTTTGCTGCCAAAGCGCGTTTCGAGCGCCGTGCGAACATGGTCATGCATGGCGGCGACATCATCCGTCGTCGGCGTTCGGCCCGTGCCGATGGCCCAGACAGGTTCATAGGCAATGGTCAGCTTTCCGATGTCGCAGTCCGGGATGGATCCCGACAGCTGCCGCCCCACGACCGCTTCCGCCTGCCCCGCGTCACGCTCCGCTTCCGTTTCACCGACACAGACGATGACGTCGAGGCCAGCTGCCAGTGCGGCCTCCGCCTTTGCGCGCACGGCGTCGTCGCTTTCGCCCTGGTCCGTGCGCCGCTCGCTATGCCCGACGATCGTGAAGCGCGCGCCCGCGTCCTTCAGCATCACTGCTGACACGCAGCCGGTATGCGCGCCCTGCTCCGCGTCGTGGCAGTCCTGCCCGCCGATTTCCAGGCGTGATCCGGCGGCAAGCTGCGCTGCGGCGAAGACCATGGTATGCGGCACGGCAATGGCGGTGCGCACATGTGCTGGCGCATTGTCCGCCATGACGGCATATTTTCCCAGCCGGTCCACCGTGCTGACCAGCCCGTGCATCTTCCAGTTGCCCGCAATGAGTTTCGCATCTGTCATGGCCGCATATGTCCTTCACCTTGCCCGTAATCCTGCGCGCTCTATAAGCGCGGGTCTGTTTCCGCCACAACCAAACCGGAATGTGCCCGCATGATCTCCTTTTTTCGCCGCGCGCTCAAATCGCCCATCGTTATCGGGCTGTTCGCGCTCGTCATCGTCGCTTTCATCGTTACCGGAGTCGGTGATCCGCTGGGCGGCGGTGTCGCGTCCGACACGCTTGCCAAGGTCGGCGATACCGAGATCAGCGACCGGCAGGTAACGACACAGTTCGATCGGACCCTGAGCCTGGTTCGGCAGGAGCAGCCCGACATGACGACGGAGCAGGCGGTCGATGAGGGTCTGGTCGGTATCACGCTCGACAGGCTGATTGGCGCGACGGCGCTGGCGGAGTTCGCCGATGCGCTGGGCCTTGGGACATCGAAGCGTCTGATCGACGCCGAAATCGCCGGCGTCGCGGCCTTTGCCGGGCCCGGTGGCGGTTTTGACGAACAGACGTACCGCCAGTTCCTGCAGCGGGAGAACATCGCCGAGCAGAGCCTGCGCGCGGATATCGAGGGCGACGTGAAACGCCGTCAGCTGCTGTCGCTCGTCACCAACATTTCGGGAACGCCCGACGGCATCGCGGAGCCGCTGGCACTGGTGCAGCTGGAACAGCGCACCCTGCAGCTGGGTGCGGTCCCCTTTCAGGAAATGACGGACCTGCCTGCCGCAACGGATGCGGATGTCGAGGCCTATTACAGGACAAATATCGCGCGCTTCACCATTCCCGAACGGCGCAAGTTCCGCTTCGCCGTGATCGACCGTAACAAACTGGCGGAAGATGTGACCGTCAGCGAAAAGGATATCGCCGCAGCCTACAGGGAAAGCGCGGACCTTTACGGTGCAACCGAAAGCCGGAAGCTGCGGCAGGTTGTCGTGCAGAATCAGGCGCAGGCGGTCGAAATCACCAAGCGCGTGAAGGCTGGCGAGCCGCTGGCAGCGGTCGCGGCGGATATGCTCGACTATACCGCGTCCGATCTCGACCTTGGCACGCAGACGAAAAACGAACTTGCCGGGGCCATCAATGCCGACGTGGCGGAAGCCGTGTTCGCGGCGCGGTCGAAGGGGATTGTCGGTCCGATCGAGTCCGATTTCGGCTGGCATGTGATCGCCGTGGATGAGGTCATCAGTGGCACCGCCACACCTCTGGAGCAGGTGCGCGGCGAGATCGAGCAACGGCTGAAGGCAGACCGGGTGGAGGGAAAACTCGCCGATCTGGTCGGGGAAGCGCAGGACGGATTTGCCGACGGCGCATCCCTGACGGAAGTCGCCGAGAAACTGTCGCTCGACATCGTCGACGCGCCGCCGCTGACCCAGGCCGGCCTGACACCGGACAATCCGGACTTCCGACTCGATCCGGCATTGCAGCAGCTGGTGACGACCGTTTTCGAATATGATCCTGACGAGGAGCCGGTGGCGGAGGAAATCAACGAAGCGCTTTACGCACTGGTCGA
The DNA here is from genome assembly GCA_963710205.1 of uncultured Alphaproteobacteria bacterium. GTDB lineage: Bacteria > Pseudomonadota > Alphaproteobacteria > Sphingomonadales > Sphingomonadaceae > Pacificimonas. The sequence goes on from CAVPZG010000005.1 coordinate 652,063, forward strand.
TGTCGAGGAGATCGTGCCGCCGACACCACTGCCGCTGGCGGACATCCGTCCGCAGGTGGAGGGCCAGATGAATGTGGAGCGCCAGGTCGAGGCGGCCAAGGCGGTGGCGGACGAGATCGCGAAGGCTGTCCGCGGCGGTGCGGACATGAGCGCCGAACTGCGGAAGCGCGGTATGCCCGCAGCGCAGGAGGCAACCCTTCGCCGGATCGAACTGAGCGCGCAGCAGCAGATCCCGGCGGCCATCACGCTTGGCTTCGTTCAGAAGAAGGGCGAGACCCGCGTCGTCGCGGACCCGCAGTCAGGCGCAGCGCTCATCGTGAGGACCGCCGATATCGTTCCCGGCAAGATCGCGGACGCGCCGCAGCTGGTTGCCACCATCAAGTCCCAGCTGCGCGAGGCCACGGCGACGGAAATGCAGCAGGCCTTTGTGGCGGCGATCAGCAATCATGTGGGCGTTGAGAAATACCCGAATGCCATCAACGCCGTCGAGGCGCGCTACAAGGGCGCCGCGCTGACCGGCGAATGATCCAGCCTGCCGCCGGGGACTTTCGTGCGGCCTATGACCGGGGCGAGGCACAACTCGTCTGGACGGAAACGGTCGCGGATACCGATACGCCCGTCAGCGCGATGCTGAAACTGGCGCGGGAAAAATCAGGCGCGTTCCTGCTGGAATCCGTTGAGGGTGGAACGGTGCGCGGGCGCTATACGATGCTGGGCTTTGACCCTGACCTCGCGTTTCGCGCGGAGGGACGGACGTGCTGGATCAACCGGAACTTCGCGCAGGATCCCGCCGCTTTCGCGCACACGGACGACGAGCCGCTTGCCATGCTCCGCAGCCTGGTCGCGGACAGCCGGATGGCCGTCCCAGATGCGCTGCCGCCTGCCTTTTCGACGCTGGTGGGGTATCTGGGCTATGAAAGCATAGGTCTGGTCGAGCCGGTGCCGCCCGCGTCCGGTCCGGGCCTTGGCCTGCCAGACATGATGTTTGTGCGCCCTGCCCTGCTGCTCGTGTTCGACCGGCTGAGTGACGCGCTGTTCATTGCCGCCCCGGTCTATCCCTCCGACCTGACGGCCGATGCCGCCCATGCGCTTGCCACTGACAGGATCGAAACCGCGCGTGCAAAACTTGCGGGGCCGCTGAAGGAGCCCGGCAGCGACAAGGACCTGCCGACCGGCGACCTGACAGCGCGTGTCGCGCCCGAACGCTATGCGGACATGGTCGCCAGCGCGAAGGACTATATTCTCGCGGGCGACATTTTTCAGGTCGTTCTGGCGCAGCGGTTCAGCATGGATTTTCCGCTGCCGCCACTGGCGCTGTACCGCGCGCTGCGGCGGATCAACCCTTCGCCGTTTCTCTATATGCTCGATATGCCGGACTTCGCGCTGGTGGGCTCAAGCCCCGAAATTCTGGTGCGGGTCCGGGCCGGTGAAGTCACGGTCCGGCCCATTGCCGGAACCCGCCCAAGGGGCGCGGATGCCGCCGCCGACGAAGCCAACCGCCTCAGCCTGCTGGCGGATCCAAAGGAGCGCGCGGAGCATCTGATGCTTCTCGATCTGGGCCGCAACGATGTCGGGCGGGTCGCCGCCCGCGACAGTGTCAAAGTCACTGAGCGCGAGACGGTCGAATTTTACAGTCATGTCATGCATATCGTGTCCAATGTCCGCGGCGACCTCTCACCCGCCCATGACGCCATCGACGCGCTGATGGCGGGCTTTCCGGCCGGGACCGTGTCGGGTGCGCCAAAGGTCCGCGCCATGCAGGTCATCGCCGAACTGGAGCCGGAACGGCGCGGGGCCTATGCGGGCGGCGTCGGTTATTTCAGCCCGGCAGGGGATATGGACAGCTGCATTGTCCTGCGCACCGCCGTTCTGAAGGACGGGCAGATGCACGTTCAGGCGGGTGCGGGCATCGTCGCGGATTCGGACCCCGCCTATGAACAGCGCGAATGTGAAGCGAAGGCGGGCGCGCTGGTTGCTGCCGCGCGGGAAGCCCTGCGGCGCGCGGGCGAAGCGGGGTACGGGCAGTGATCCTCGTCATCGATAATTACGACAGCTTCACCTATAATCTGGTGCATTATCTGCAGGAGCTGGGCGCGGACACCGAAGTTGTGCGCAACGATGCCTTGACGGCGGAGGCCGCGGTCGCGCGCAAACCGGCCGCCGTCCTGATCTCGCCCGGTCCCTGCACCCCGAACGAGGCGGGAATTTCGCTCGCGCTGATACCGCTGCTGGCAGAGGCGCGCATTCCGCTGCTTGGCGTCTGTCTGGGTCATCAGGCGTTGGCGCAGCATTTTGGCGGCAAGGTCGTTCGCGCGCCGAAGGTCATGCATGGCAAGACCTCGCCCGTCACGCATGACGGGACCGGCATCTTCGCGGATGTTCCGTCGCCCTTCACGGCCACCCGCTACCACTCGCTGATCGTCGAGACGGCCCCGGTCCCGCTGATCGCAAACGCGCATAGCGATGACGGCATCATTCAGGGGCTTCGCCACCCCGATCTGCCTATGCACGGTGTGCAATTTCATCCGGAAAGCATCGCCACAGAGAACGGCCATGACCTTCTCAGAACCTTCCTGACGATCGCGGGCCTTTCCGGATGAAGTTGCCGGATCCTTATCAGCCGCTCGATGACCCCGATGCGGTCTTCACAGCCATCCTGTCCGGCGGCGTCGAGGATGCCGACATCGGGCGGTTCCTGATCGGATTGGCCGACCGGGGTGAAAGCACGGAGGAAATCGCCGCCGCCGCCACCGTTTTGCGGCGCAACATGGTCGCAATCGACGCGCCGGACGGGGCCATCGACGTCTGCGGCACGGGCGGTGACGGGATGCATACGCGCAATATTTCAACGGCTGTGGCAATTCTGGTGGCCGCGTGCGGCGTGCCGGTGGCGAAGCACGGCAACCGCGCGGCATCGTCGCAATCCGGAGCGGCTGACGTGCTGTCCTGTCTAGGCCTCGATCTGGACCTGGAGCCTGCGCGCATCGAAGCCTCCATCGCCGAGGTCGGCATCGGCTTTCTGTTTGCTGCGCGGCATCATCCCGTCATGGCGCGGGTGGCCCCCGTCAGAAAGGCATTGGGAAGGCGGACGATCTTCAATCTGCTCGGGCCGCTCTCCAATCCCGCCGGGGTGAAGAGGCAATTGGTCGGCGTTTTCTCATGCGACTGGACACTGCCCCTCGCGCGGGCCCTCGCCGCGCTCGGCGCGGACCGTGCCATGGTGGTTCATGGCGGCGATGGCCTCGATGAACTGACAGTGACGACGTCAACTATGGTTGCGGAACTGCGGGACGGCGATGTCGGCCAGACGCGCATCGACCCTGAGACGGCTGGACTTGGCATGCATCCCATGTCGGCACTGAGGGGCGGCAGCCCCCGGGAAAATGCCGACGCGCTCATCCGCTTGCTGGAAGGCGAGCGCGGCGGCTATCGCGACATTACCGTGCTGAATGCTGCCGCCGCGCTTTGTGTTGCGGGAAAAACGAACGATCTGGCTGCTGGTGCATTGATGGCACAGGCGGCGCTCGATGATGGCGCTGCCCATGACAAGCTGAACGAATGGAGAGCATTCCGGTGACAGACACGCTGGCGAAAATCGTCGCGCACAAGCGAGAGATACTGAAGGTCCGCAAGCGGGAGATGCCCCTGCCCGTGCTGGAGGCAAAAGCTGCTGGCATGGCACCGGCACGCAGTTTCTCGGCCGCTCTCGATGCCGTGCAGGGACGACACGCCCTGATCGCCGAAATCAAGCGCGCAAGTCCGTCAAAAGGACTGATCCGCGAGGATTTCGAGCCAGTGAAGCTGGCGCGTGCCTATGTGAACGGCGGCGCCGCCTGTCTATCCGTTCTGACCGAAGAAAAATGGTTCGAGGGTGCGGATGAATATCTGACCGCGGTTCGCGGTGCCGTGCACCTGCCCGTTCTTCGCAAGGATTTTATCGTCGATCCCTATCAGATCGCGGAATCGCGCGTGCTGGGTGCGGACGCGATCCTGCTCATCATGGCAGCGCTCAATCGCTATGAAGCGCGCGACCTGGAACTCATGGCAATCGATCAGGGTCTGGAGGTTTTGATCGAGGTGCATGATGAGAGGGAACTGGAGCAGGCGTTGAAACTGCGCTCGCCGCTCATTGGCATCAACAACCGCAATCTCAAGACGCTGGACGTGGACCTTGCGACAACGGCGAAACTGACTCCGCTGGTCCCGAAGGACCGGATTGTCATCGCGGAAAGCGGCCTATCCTCTATCGCAGACCTCGACAGGCTATCCGCCGTTGGCGCGCGCGCCTTCCTGGTCGGAGAGACACTAATGCGCGAGGATGATGTGGGCGCGGCCACACGGGCGCTGATCGGCGCATGAGCGATCTGACCCATCTGGATGCCGATGGGAACGCGCACATGGTGGACATTTCCGCCAAGCCGACGACGAAACGCGTGGCCGTGGCAGAGGGGCAGATTTACATGTCGCAGGACGCGCTCGCGGCCATCGCCAGTGGGTCCGTGCCGAAGGGCGATGTTCTGTCCGCTGCAAGGATCGCGGCCATCATGGCGGCCAAGAAAACATCGGATCTGATTCCGCTCTGCCATCCCCTGCCACTGACGGGAGTGACGGTCGATCTGACGCTGGGCGACAATCATGTACGCGCCGAAGCCAGCGCATCGACGACCTTCGGCACTGGCGTTGAAATGGAAGCAATGACAGCAGTTTCCGTTGCGCTGCTAACAATTTACGACATGGCCAAGGCCATCGACAAGTCCATGCGGATTGATGGCATCAGGCTGCTGTCGAAACAGGGCGGCAAATCCGGCGACTGGCGCGCGCCAGACAGGGCGAATGCTTAGCTACGAGGACGCCAGGGCGCGACTGCTTGCGGACGTATCGGCGCTTCCTTCGGAATCTGTTTGTCTGGAAACGGCCCATGGCCGCGTGCTTGCCAGACCGCTTCGCGCGGCGCTGACACAGCCGCCCTTCCCCGCGTCCGCCATGGATGGCTATGCCGTAAGATGGAAGGACATGCCGGGACCGTGGGCCGTTATCGGCGAAAGCGCGGCCGGGCATGCCTATGATGGCGGCCTTGGCGAGGGTGAGGCTGTTCGTATCTTCACAGGTGCGCCCGTTCCTGCGGGCGCGGATACGGTCATCGCGCAGGAGGATGTCGCGATTGCCGATAACTCGCTTCGCCTTCACGCGGACGGTCCGCCGCACAGGGGCGCACATATCAGGCCCGTGGGGAATGATTTCCGCGAAGGCGATGACCTGATTCCCGCTGGACGGCGCGTCTCGCCTGAGATCATCGGCCTTGCCGCCGCCGCCGGACATGACAGGCTGGAGGTCGTGGGGCAGCCGCGCATTGCCATCATCGCCACGGGCGATGAACTCGTGCCGCCGGGAACAGCGCCGGGGCCGGCGCAGATCGTTGCAGGGAACGGCGCGATGCTGTCGGCAATGCTGACCGCGAGCGGAGCACGGGTTACCGATTTCGGGATCGTCCCCGACAATCAGGCACGAATAGCGGATGTGATTTCAAAGGCATCCGGGCATGACATCATCCTGACGATCGGGGGGGCGTCGGTCGGAGATCATGACCTGGTCAGGGACGCACTCGTTCAGGCCGGGGCATCTCTCGATTTCTGGCGCATAGCCATCAAGCCGGGAAAGCCACTGATTGCGGGGACATTGGGACGGACAAGACTGATCGGGCTGCCAGGCAATCCCGTTTCGGCGCATGTCTGCACGCTGCTGTTCGTACGGCCCCTGCTCCGCGCACTGCAGGGGCGCGCCTCCGAAGAGGAACTCGTTATCGCGCGGTTAGGCGCTGATCTGACCGCCAATGGCGATCGACGTGATCATCTGCGCGCCACATTGAAGGACGGGCTGGTGACGCCGCTCGCTACGCAAGACAGCGCCCAGCTGGCGGTTCTGGCACGGGCAGACGCACTTATCGTCCGGCCTCCATACGCCAAGGCTGTCCGCGCCGGGGCCGACGTACCCGTTCTGTTGCTTGACAGGACCTGATCTGAGCCCTATTCGTTCCTGCCATGTTCCATGTTGACAGGAGCCGGTCATGCTTACGGCGAAACAGTTCGAACTTTTGAGATTCATCGACACGCGCCTGAAGACGACGGGTGTTTCCCCTTCTTTCGAGGAAATGAAGGATGCGCTGGACCTGAAATCGAAAAGCGGTGTCCACCGGCTTGTCAGCGCCCTGGAGGAACGGAAATTCATCCGGCGGCTGGCGAATCGCGCGCGGGCACTTGAGGTCCTGCGTATGCCGGAGGCGGAAGTTACAAAGGTCGATTTCAAGGCGAAACCGCGTCCCGCCAACGACAGCGAGCCGGACATTGTCGACATCCCCTTGCATGGGCGCATTGCAGCTGGCCAACCCATTGAAGCGATGGAGACAACGGAAACGCTATCCCTGCCAACATCCCTGCTTGGCAAGGGCGACCATTATGCCCTGGAGGTTTCAGGGGATTCCATGATCGGGGCTGGCATTTTCGATGGCGATTACGCACTGATCGAACGCTGTCAGGATGCGCGCAGCGGCGATATCGTGGTGGCTCTGGTCGACGATAATGACGCGACCCTGAAGACGTTGCGCAAGAATGGCGACATGATCCGCCTCGATCCCGCCAATCCTGATCACCAGCCGCAGAACTACGCGGCCAGTCGGGTACAGATTCAGGGAAAGCTGGTAGGCTTGCTCAGGCGTTACTGAGGAGGCATTGCCAACAATTCTGGTTTGGTTGGCCGTACCTGGCTTCAGAGCCGTGTGTCCGATCTTTTGGACCGGAATATTCGTTCCTGACGCAAAAGGACAAGTGCTGCCGTTGCCAGAGCGGCAGCGCACAGGCCGGCAGTCGGTGATATCGGCAATGCGAACAGGCCGAGCACCGCGAGCCTAAGCCCGGTTGGCGCAAATTGTCCCGGTGATGTGGAAATGTCCGTCATCGAGACAATCTGTTGCATCCGCCTGTCGATGACAATCAATGCGCACAACATGACCGTGGCGACGGCGTCCAGCCACGCCCCCCGAGCGGCAATTCCCACGTACCAGCCAAATTCCATTATCCTTGGGGATGACCAGTCAAATATGGTTCGGCGGGCGCTTTGCGACAGTAACCGGGCCAGATCCTGAGCCAAAGGTGCAACAAAAACTGACAGGGCCGCAAGAACGAAGCCGGGCCAGAACCAACCTGTCAGAAACGCCGCCACCGCCAGTGCTGCGGAAACTGCGGAGAAAACCATGAGCCACAATGGCTGCACATCGCTTTTAGACAACCGTTGAAGCAGATCCCGCGTCAACGGCAATGACGATGCCCTGGTGCGGCCCTGAAGCAGCCATCGCTCCATCGCGGGCCGGCCCCGTTCCGGCGATATGAACTCTTCCTTCCCGACCGTCAGAACGGACAGGGGCGTTCTCTCCCTGATCGCGCGGGGCAGAGCCAGATCGATATCCCAGCCGGCGACGTCCCTGATTGCGGAACGAAACGCCCCGGCAGGATAGATAGCCGCCCCGACAGCGATATGAGCTTCATCCAGCCTGTCTGTGCTGGTCCTGGTGTCAGGACGTGTGAAGCGCTGGCCCGCGACGACCGCGCCCTCTTCTGCCCTGCCCATCATTTTCATCATGGTCTCATCGTCGAGGAGCAATCCCTGACGCATCACCAGCACATCATCGGCATGGTCAACCTCGGCGGGCAGGCTCTCGGGATCTCGAACGACCGATATGTCGAGGCCGCGGCTGCGACAGCGCGCAATGGTGGCTGCAATTTCAGGCTGCATCCCTCCGGCCATCACGACGACGCTGTCAGCACCGGCCAGCAGGGCAAGATCGACTTGCCGCTGGAGAAGGGTCAGCCCAAGCACATCCATACCAGCCGGTACCGGGCCAGGATCGGCGGTTTGCAGGGCGGATAATATGGCGACACGCACGTCCTGAAACCGGCCTCCAGAGATGAAACGAAGAGGTCAGACTAACGGGAACAGCGTGAAAAGTCAGCCGGGCATTTCCTCGGCGAAGGCTGCGTCGATGGCCGCAAGGCAGACATCCCGAGGTTCCAGGCCATGTTCAGCGTCCGCAGCGGCAACGGCGAGTTTCTCCGCCCCCACGGCGAGCGCTCCGCCTTTCAGGCGATGCGCAAAGGCCTGCCACTGGGTATCGTCTTCCGCATTCCTCAGTCTCGCTATCGACACGGCAAGCTGGGCGCGAAACTCCTCGATCAATATCGCCATTTGGGCTGGATCACCGCCGGTAATGTCATAGAGCGTCGTGGAGACCATCAGTCTGGCCTAGCGGCTAGCCGGTTAATGAAAAGTAGATGGGCCTGTCCCCTGACCGTCTGTGCTGCTAGGACGTGCCGCAAACAGTTTTGGGAGATGCGGGCCATGGCTACCCAGCCCGATGACGATATGACCAATATGGCGGACATGCCCCTGAATGGCGGCGTCCGTGCAGACGATATCTACGAACCTGAAGCGATTTCCGCCGCGGCTGGCTGGTCAGAGGAAGAAGAGACCCCGGACTCCGCTCGCGGCCCCCGGATCCTGTGGGTCGCCGCCATCGTGTCTATCGCCTGGCTAGCCGCGGCAGCTGCCCTCTTCTGGTTGATCGGCCAGGAAATGCAGCTGGAAGCAGTCACCCTGATCGAATGGGCCGCGGTCGCCGCTGGCCTGTTCGCGCCGCTAACGGCGATCTGGCTGATCGCGCTTGTCATTGCGCGCATCGATCCCGGCAAGGGCCGTGAAACCCTGGCGAGGATGGAGTCCGCGGAGGCGCGCTTCAACGCCAGCGCAGCGCGGGTCAGGGATCAGGTCGATGGCATCGACCGCCTGCTTCTGGCCGTTTCCGAACGTCTGGACGGACTCGGAAACACACTGAACGTGCACGGCGCCGCCTTCGAAGGCACGACATCACGCGCGTCCGAGACGGCGCGCGCGCTGTCGACCGGGCTTGCGGAGGATCGCGAACGTCTGGACGAGACCATTGCCCGGCTTGCCGAACGCGGCGAGACGACCCATGCGCGTCTGGCGGAACTGAATAGCATTCTGCCCGATGCGGAGGCTCAGACGGAGCGTATTGGCACATCATTGCAGGGACATGGCGATGCGGCGCTGAGGCGCATTGAGGAATTGGAAGCGCGGTTGTCGGCGCTCGATGAGCGCGAACGCGTTTCCACCCAGGGCGCGTTGACAAGGGCAAGCACTGCCAACGAGCTTCTGACGCACATCGACCAGACGGCACGCGATATAGAGGCGTTGCTGGACGAGCGCGGTGAAGCGCTTTCGACGACAGTCGATGCCGCGCTCGAAAGGGCTGCGCATTCCCTGGCGGAACACCGCGCGCAGCTTGGCAGCGAAATCGACAGTGCGGCAGCCCGAACCGCGGCGGCGCTGGATCAAACCCGCGGCGAACTGAGTGCGGAAATTGACGGCTCACTGTCCCGTACAGCCGACGTCCTTGAACGGGCGCGTGTCGGCCTTGGCGCGCAGGCGGATGCCCTGAACGCAGCCATAGAACAGGCAAATCTGTCGCTTGAAGATACCGGTCGCACCGCGGCCGCGGACATCGAGACCCGCCTGGCCGGACTGTCCGCCAGGGCTGAGACCCTCGCACTCGAATTCACCAAACAGGATGAACGAAGTGCAGCCCTGTTCGATGCTTCGGAAGGCCGCTTTGCGGAACTTGAACGACGGTTGGCCGAGGTGGCAGCGCAGGGCGAATCCGTTTTTGCGGGATATGAAGGGCGTATCGGCAGCCTGAGTGCCGAGGCGGATGCGCTTTCCGTTCCCCTTTCTGAAACACGGTCACTGGTAGCCGCACTTGAAACCGGGGTTGCCAACATTCGCAGTCAGATCGGCCAAACGCTCGCCGCTTTCGAAACCCAGCTGCCGGAAATGAGTGCGGCCAGACAGGCCGATATGGCGGACTTGCAGCAGCGCGTCGCGGACTTGCGCAGCGAATTCGCCGAACTGGAGACACAGGCAGGTGCGCTGACGGCCCCAATCGAAGGGGCACGCAGCGATATCGGAAACGCCACGAGGGAAATCGAGCAGGCGCGCACGGCACTGGAAACAACCACTGCGCGTCTGGGGAGCGACCTGTCGAATGCGTCCGCCGCCCTCATGGAGACACAGCAGCTGGCGGAGGGCACTGCGCTGGGCGCTGCAAGCCAGCTTATCGAAGCGCTTGGCCGCGTCCGTGACGTCGCGGCACAGGCCTCCGAATCTGTCAGGCAGACACTCGCCGGTGTCGTCGATGAAGCGGTGGAGGCACTGGGACGGGCAAGCAGCGACACCCTTGAGAACCCAGGCTTTTGCTCCCGTTGAGGAACAGATGGGCCAGCTCGAAGCGCTTGGAAAACGCTCGGCTGATGCAGCAAATGAAGCCGCGGAACGGCTTTCGCGCTCGCTCGTATCCGTTGCGGAAACGGCCGCCGCTGTCGAGGCGCGGGTCAAGGAAGCTGACGAACATCTCGACAGGGCACAGAAAAACGATCTTTCGCAGCAATCCAATCTGCTCATAGAAGCCCTGAACTCCAATGCCATCGACATTACCAAGGCGCTCTCGACTGAAGTCACCGAAGCCGCATGGCGTGAATATTCATCGGGAGACCGTAGCGTGTTCACACGTCGGGCTTCTCGCCTTGTCGAGAACAGCACCGCCAAGGATATCGCCCGCCATTATGAGGATGAACCCGAATTCCGGGATGCCGTCCGTCGATACATCCATGATTTCGAGGCCATGATGCGGCGTGTGATGAAGGATCGCGACGGTGACAGTTTCTCGATCGCCCTGCTGTCTTCCGACGTTGGAAAACTATATGTGGCTCTGGCGCAAAGCACCGACCGGCTTCGCGCCAAGGGCTGATCCATGACAGAGGAAAACCGCTGGTCCTGGGAAGGCGAGCGGCTTTCCACGAGCTACCGTAGTCTGCTCTATGTGCGGGCCCTCGTCTCTCTGTTTGCGTTTGCAGTGATATTCGGCGCTGTCTGGTTCACACTGGAAAATGTGGAAGACATCCTCGCATTTGATCTTCTGCCCATTTTCATTTTGATATTTGCAGCAGCCCTGTTGCGGGCGATCATAAGACCGTGGCGCTATCATGCATCCTGGCGCTTCCAGACGTGCAACGGAGAATTGCGGTTGAGGCGCGGCGTCTTGACGAGGGTGGAAACGCTCGTCCCCTTCTCAAGGGTTCAGCATATCGACGTCGAGCGTGGACCACTGGAACGCATTTTCGGCTTGGCCAGCCTCGTCCTTCATACCGCCGGAACGCGGGGCGCGTCGGTTATCCTGCCGGGTCTTTCCCCTGAACGGGCAGAGCAGTTGCGCGGGGAGGTTCGATCGGAAGTGAAGCTTCATGACGAAGCCGAGGCTACTGACATGAATGCCGCACAGCTTGACTGAGGATACGGGTCCGCGCCGTCTGCACCCCATGGCCATCATTGGCGATTTCATACGCCAGTTGCCGCAATATATCATCGCCATCGTCGCTGGCGGGTCGGCGTTCATGGGCGTGGGGATATGGCTGTTCTTGGGCGGAGGCATGGCTGCCGGTTTGGCAGCTTTCCTGCGCTGGTACTTTTTTCGCTATACCATTCTCGGTGACGGACTGCTGATCGAGAGCGGAGTCCTATCGAAGCAGCGGCGCTCGATCGGCTTTGACCGAATTCAGGACATCGAAGTCGAGCGCGGCCTGCTGGCCCGAATGACGGGCACAGCGCATGTGAGACTGGAAACGGGCGGTTCCTCGGAGGACGAGGGCGATCTGAGGAGCGTGTCGGACGCCGAAGCCGACAGGCTGAGGGAATGTCTGAAACTCTGGCGCGATTTGCAGACGCCTTCAACGCAGGCGGAGGATTCAGCGGACCCGGCGCCAGCGGTTATCTACAAAATGCCGTTCACGACGGTTTTGCGCTCAGGACTCTACCGTTTTTCGTTTACCTTCCTCGCCATTTTCGGCGCCGTGTTCCAGGTCTTCCAACCGAGCGAAGAGGATATTGTCGCCCTATTCGGTAGCGAAGTCGAAAGTCATCTGATGTCGCTGATGGATGGCGGTTTCAGTTTTCTGATTTTGGCGGGCATTGCCGCCACACTTCTTCTCCTCGGGTTCCTGTCCGGCATCGTTCTCACGATTTTCAAAGATTACGGTTTTCAGCTGACGTTCGACGAGCGCGGCCTGCACAGAAAGCGCGGCCTCCTTACCCGGACCGAAGGCGCCATTCCGTTTCGCCGGATACAGGCCGCAGGGTTTGAAAGCGGTCCGTTGAGAAGGTGGCAGGAAAGACACGACCTGTTTTTCCAGACACTTGGTAGTGGAAAGCGCAGCGGCGGACGACAGGACGCCGCCCCTTTCTCCAGTCCCGAAGACTGGAAGGCGGTTCTGGCCATCGCGGATTTCCGCGACCTTGTCATGGATAGGAAATTCAGGTCCGCCACTTACCTCCTGATGTTACGTGCTATTTTTGCCATCACTATCTTAACCTCTTCATATGTGGCGGTCGCCGATCGCCTGGGACCGGCGGTCACGGCCTTTGCGGGTGCTGTGATAGCAGCGCTTTTGATCACAGGCATTTTCGGCGCCCTGAGAGAGGGATATCTGGTTGAGGACGACCGCCTGACCCTGCGGCAGGGCTGGTGGCGGCAGCGCATCTGGCTGGTGCCGTTCAGGCAGGTGCAGATCGCTGAAATGACGCGCGGACCGGTTCAGAAGCTGACCGGAACCGCGACACTTCATGTCGATTTCGCCGGGGCACCGACGATGCGGCCAGCACGCGTGCGGGACGTTCCGGTTGCTGAAGCGGAACGGCTGATGGCCTTACTGTCTCAGAAGGTTGGCAGATCCGCCGGCGTGATCCAGCCAAATTCGTAATTGACCCACAATATGGCGAAGATGATCGCTGATATGATGCTATTCCAGATCAGCTTTTTCCGCATCATGGGCCGGACGGGTGCGCTGTCGGCATGCCCCGCAACCTTGTCCTCACCTTCTTCTTCGCTGGTACGAACCCCGAAGGGAAGGACGGCAAACAGCGTCACCGTCCAGATCAGAAGATAGATCGCGAGGGCACTACCGATGCTCATGGTTTCACACCTTTACAATGCTGACCTGCGTGACAGGCTTTTTGCCTGTCCATTCACGCGCGATCCGGCGAACGGCAATCCGAACGGCTTCTGACATCTGGTCCTTCGATTTGCCTTTCGATTTCTTCGCAGCGGCTTCGGCGGCCTCGCTGCAATCCGCTATGAAGTCGTCCATGTCGTCCTCAACAGGCACGCCCTGCACCTGGATGACGGGCTTCGCAGCCAGCGCCTTCTGACCGACGGCCATGAAGACACCGATAAAGCCGCCATGCGCGAGACGGCGGCGTTCCACCATCGTCTGCCCATCGGCGGGAACGATGAGATCGCCGTCGAGGACGAGGCGGCCATGCGGAACATGATCCAGAACCTTGGGCTTGCCGGGGGCGAGCCGGATGGCGGTGCCATTGGCGGGGACGACCTGGTTCGGCACGCCGACACGCTTGGCGAGTTTCGCATGCGCCTCCATGTGGCGATGCTCACCGTGCACAGGCACGGCGATTTCAGGACGGATCCAGCCATACATTTTTTCGAGTTCGGGAATGCCCGGATGACCGGAAACATGCACATGCGCCTGACGTTCGGTGACGATATGAACGCCCGCCTCCGCCAGCGCATTCTGCACCACGCCAATGCCGACTTCGTTGCCGGGAATTTCCTTCGACGAGTAGATCACCGTATCGCCGCGTTCCAGCCTGATGCGCGCATGGCTGCCATCGGCAATGCGACTGAGCGCAGCGCGGGGCTCGCCCTGCGTTCCCGTCGACAGGATCAGGACGCGGTCACGCGGCAGTTTCATGGCCTCCTCCTCGCGGATGCGTTCCGGGAAGTCCTTCAGATAGCCATTGGCCTGCGCCACCTCGACGATGCGGTGCAGCGAGCGGCCGACCATGACGAGTTCGCGGCCTGTCGCCTTCGCGATGTCACCGATGGTCTTCACGCGCGCGGCGTTGGAGGCGAAGGTGGTGATGAGCACCCTGCCCGGCTGTTCGCGGACCACCTTTTCCAGACCTTCGCGCACGCCCTGCTCGCTGCCACTGGCGCGTGCGTTGAAGACATTGGTGCTGTCACCGACTAGTGCGAGAATGCCTTCGTCGCCGATGGCAGTCAGTTCCTCCGGCGTCGTCGGATCGCCGGTTACCGGCGTCTCGTCGAGTTTCCAGTCGCCGGTGTGGAAGATCTTCCCATAGGGCGTATCAATGAGGAGCGCGTTCCCCTCCAGGATCGAATGCGCGAGCGGCACGTAGCGGCAATGGAACGGGCCGAGTTCGACACTGCCTTCATTCTCGATGACGTTCAGCTCGATCTCTTTCTCAATTCCCTCTTCCTCAAGCTTCTTGCGGATCAATCCGGCTGTAAACGGCGTGGCATAGAGCGGCACACCGAGTTCGGAGATGAGATAGGGAATCGCGCCGATATGATCCTCGTGCGCGTGTGTCAGGACGACGCCGAGCAAGTCCTTGCGGTGCGTTTCGATGAATTCGAGGTCTGGCAGGACAAGTTCGACGCCCGGATAGCTGGGGTCGCCGAAGGTCATGCCAAGGTCGACCATGATCCATTTGCCGTCACAACCATAGAGGTTGACGTTCATGCCGATCTCTCCCGAACCGCCGAGCGGCAGGAAGATCAGTTCTTTTTTAGGCTTCAATTGGGATTCCTTTTTTCGATCAGCATCAATCCGCGGACGGTGAGGTCGATGTCGACCTGGCTGATCATGTCTGTATGTGGTTCGAATATGGTGGCTAATCCGCCGGTCGCAATGACCTTCATGTCGCGGCCCGCCTCCTGAGTGATGCGTTTGCAAAGTCCTTCGATCAGCCCGACATAGCCGAAGAAGATTCCGGACTGCATGGCGTTCACCGTACCTGTTGCAATCGCACGGTTATTTGCAGGCGGCGCGACGGCGACGCGGGGTAGCTGCGCCGAGGCCGAATAGAGCGCGTCGACGGCGAGATTTATTCCAGGCGCGATGGCGCCGCCCGAATAGGCGGCGTTCCTGACGACGTCGAACGTGGTCGCGGTGCCGAAATCGAGGACGATGAGATTGTCGCCATGTTCGGCATAGGCGGCGGCGGAATTGACGAGGCGGTCCGCCCCGACTTCCGCAGGGTTCGGCACATCGACGCCGATGCCGATATCGAGATCCTTTGTGACAATGACCGGATCAACGTCGAAGAAGGTGCGGGACAGACGGGCGAGGTTGAACAGGGTTGGCGGGACGACCGTCGCGATGATGACCCTGGTCACATCGTGGCGGCCTATGGTCCGGCCATCCGCGCTGGCAATCTCCATCAGCTGCGACAACCAGACCATATATTCGTCCGATGTGCGCTGCGCGAGCGTGGAGATGCGCCAGCGGTGGAGGATGGTCTCACCCTCGATCAGCGCGAAAACGGTGTTGGTGTTACCGACATCAATAGCGAGCAGCATGCTGGGCTTTCCTGGACGAAGGGTGGGTCACGAAGTGGACGAAGTGGGGGCCTTTGAAAAAGTCAGCCGTTGAGATTTGGATATAGATATTCTTTCTAGACGATTGTTATCCTATGAAATCCCATTTCTCAAGTGAATTGGAAAAACCTCCCCGGAGTGGACAAGGCGGAGCGTTCCGCCGGGCAGGCGCAGCGCGAGCGCGCCATCGGCGGACAGCCCCTCGAACATGCCCACGAGGGTTTCCGAGCCGAGCCGCGCCTCGATACGCTGGCCGATGCCGGCGGCGCGGGCCAGCCAGGCCTCGCGCGTCGCGGCGAAGCCCTGTTCGCGCCATTCGCGGCGCCGGTCCGCGAACGAAGCCGCAAGAACGGCGCACGCCTCTGCGGGCGGCGGCGCGGCAATCCCCGCAGCCGGAAAGGATGTGGCGGGGCGTTCGGTGCCGTCCGGATGGTGCGACAGGTTCACGCCGATCCCGGCGATGACGACGCCCGCCCTGCCCTCTATGAGAATGCCCGCGCATTTGACCCCGTCCAGCAGCAGGTCGTTGGGCCATTTGAGAGAAAGGCGATCCGAAGCGGCATAGCGTGACGCCATGTCGTGCAGCGCGAGCGCGGCGACGAAGCTGAGCTGCTGCGGCTGGGTTTCGCCGGGCTGCGGGCGGATAAGCGTCGAGGCGAAGAGGTTGCCCGTGTCGGATGTCCAAAAACGGCCCCGGCGGCCTCTGCCAGCAACCTGGCGGTCCGCGTGAACCCAGATGCCGTCAGGTTCGCCGCGTTCGGCAGCGGCGGCGATCCAGTCATTCGTACTGCCGACCTCAGCGAGGTGGACGATCTTCAATATTGCAGCATCGCCCGGGCAGCGTTCTGCGCGGCGGGAACGATGAGGGGGATCGAGAGCAGGCCAATTGGCGACACGAACAGCGCCAGCGCACCGAGCACGGCGCGGTTGACATTGCTTTCCTGCGGGCCGGTCTGGGCGGGGCCGATGGGTTCGTCGAAATAGGCGAGCTTGATGACACGCAGATAGTAGAACGCGCCTACGACCGAAGTGACCACGCCGATGACGGCGAGGACATACATTTCAGCGCTGATCGCGGCGTTGAAGACCGCGAATTTCGGGAAGAAGCCGAAGAGCGGCGGTATACCCGCGAGCGAGAACATGAAGACGGCCATGGCGGCGGCAAGGCCGGGACGGGTTTTTGCGAGGCCCGCAAGGCTATCCATCGTATCGACCTGCTGACCATCCGGTCCGCGCAGCGCGAGAACAACCAGGAAAGCACCGATGGTCATGGGCAGGTAGATGGCCATGTAGAAGAGCACACCGGAGACGCCGTCCGACGTGGCCGCCGCGAGGCCGATCAGCGCAAAACCGATATTGTTGATCGAGCTGTAGGCGAGCAGGCGCTTTATGCTGGTCTGGCCAATGGCCCCGACCGCGCCCAGGATCATGGAGGCGATGGCGGCAAAGGCGATGACCTGCTGCCATTCCGTGACCATGCCGCCAAAGGCGTCCATGCAGACACGCACGAGAAGGCCCATGGCCGCCGCCTTTGGCGCGGAGGCGAAGAAGGCGGCGACGGGCGTCGGTGCCCCCTGATACACGTCGGGTGTCCACATGTGGAACGGGACGGCGCTGACCTTGAAGGCGAGACCGGCAAGGATGAAGACGAGGCCGATGACGACGCCGATGCTGGGCTCGTTCGAAAGAAGGCCGCCGAGAACCGCGAAACTGGTCGTGCCGGTAAAGCCGTAGACGAGGCTGATGCCGTAAAGGAGGATGCCCGATGCAAGCGCGCCGAGGACGAAATATTTGAGCCCCGCCTCCGACGAGCGCGCCTCGTTCCGGTGGAAGGCGGCGAGGACATAGGCCGCGAGGCTTTGCAGTTCGAGGCCGATGTAAAGCGACAGGAGATCGTTGGCGCTGACCATCATGCCCATGCCAAGCGCGGCGAGCATGATGATGACGGGATATTCGAACTTGTCGCTGCGCGCGCGCTTCAGATAGGGAATGGCGATGACGCTGCAGACGGCGGCGGCGGAAAGAATCAGCACCTTCAGGAACGCGCTGTAGGCGTCAGCGATATAAAGGCCGTCAAAGGCGAGCGCGGACGGGCCGTCGTTAAGGAGCGCAAGGCCGGCGATGGCATAGATGATGACCGCGCCCCAGGTCAGACCCACGAAGCTTTTCGCGCCGCGAAAAACGCCGATCATGAGGAGAACCATCGCGCCCGTGGCAAGGACGAGTTCCGGGCTGGCGATGCGGATGGATTCGGCTAGCGGCTGCATCTAGCGGGCCTCCCCGGAAATGGCTGCGGGCGCATCGGCGACCTGCTGCTGCGGTGCGTCGGCGGCGGCGAGACGATCGACGATCTGCGCGACAGGGGCGCGGATGGGATCGATGAAGATATTGGGCGCGATGCCCATCCAGAGCACCGCGAGCGCGATGGGGACGAGACAGGCATATTCGCGCGCAGTGAGGTCCTTCATCGCCTTCACGGCGTCGTTGGTGATGACCCCAAAGGCCACACGCCGGTAGAGGAGAAGCATGTAGGCCGCGCCGAGGATGATTCCGGTGCAGATGATGAAAACGGCCCAGGTCGATGCCTGGAACGCGCCGAGCATGACCATGAATTCCCCCACAAAGCCCGATGTACCCGGCAGGCCGACGCTCGCCATGGTGAACAGCATGAAGAGGATGGCGTAGCGCGGCATGACATTTGCGACGCCGCCATAGGCCGCGATCTCACGCGTGTGCAGGCGGTCATAGACGACGCCGACACAGAGGAAGAGCGCGCCCGAAACCAGGCCGTGCGAGAGCATGACGACGACGCTGCCCTCGATTGCCTGTGCGTTGAAGCCGAACAGGCCAACGGTGACAAAGGCCATATGCGCAACGGAGGAATAGGCGATCAGCTTTTTCATGTCGGTCTGCACGAGGGCGACGAGGCTGGTGTAGACGACGGCGACCATGGAGAGGCCCCAGACGATCCAGACGAGATCGACGCTGGCGTCAGGGAACATCGGCAGGCTGAAGCGGATGAAGCCGTAGCCGCCCATTTTCAGAAGGACGCCCGCCAGGATGACGGAGCCCGCTGTCGGCGCCTGAACATGGGCATCGGGAAGCCAGGTGTGGACGGGCCACATGGGCATCTTGACGGCGAAGCTGGCGAAGAAGGCCAGCCACAGCCAGAGCTGGACGCCGGGATCGAAATCGAAACGCATGAGCGTGGGGATGTCGGTCGTGCCCGCGACGCTGACCATATACATCATGGCCAGCAGCATGAGCACGGACCCAAGGAGCGTGTAGAGGAAGAATTTATAGCTGGCGTAGATGCGCTCCGCCCCTCCCCAGATGCCGATGATGAGATACATCGGAATGAGGCCGCCCTCGAACATGACATAGAACAGGAAGAGGTCGGTCGCGGCGAACACGCCGATCATCAGCGATTCCATGAGAAGGAAGGCCGCCATGTAACCGGGCACGCTGGTCTTTATGCTGTCCCAGCTGGCAAGAATGCAGATCGGCATCAGGAAGACACTGAGCATGATGAGGACAAGGCTGATGCCGTCGATGCCGAGCGACCAGCTGAAATAGGGCGCGAAGAGCGGAATATTTTCCTGATACTGGAAGGCGGCACTGGAGGTGTCGAAGCCGACCCAGAGGACGATGCCGAGCGCGAACATGGCGAGCGTCGTTCCGAGCGCGATGAGGCGCGCCATGCCCGCCTTTGCCGCGTCGGTGCCGGGAAGCGCGATCAGCGCCAGTGCCGCAAGCAGCGGCAGGAGGATCATGATGGAAAGAATGGGCATGTCCTTATGCGCCCCCCATCACACGCGGCAGGAACCACGCGGCCGCGGCGGCGAGGCCGATCAGCATGACGAGGGCGTAGGTGTAGAGATAACCCGACTGCAGGCGCTGGGCGACGCCCGCGCCGCGCATGGTCAGCCAGCTGACGCCATTCGGGCCGAAGCGGTCGATCGTCCCCTGGTCGCCGCGCTTCCAGAAGATGCGGCCAAGCCACAGGGCGGGGACGATGAAGATATAATGGTAGAGCTCATCGAAATACCATTTGTGCATCAGGAAGGCGTGCAGGCCGCGGAACTGTTCGGTGAACGCGGCGGGGATGCCGGGCTTGCGGATATAATTGTTCCAGGCGATGAGAAGCCCGGTGAGCATGGCGACGGTGGAGGCGAGCTTCACCCACAGGGGCGCGTGATGCGCCGCCTCCATGAGTTCGACATTGAAGGCGATGCTGCCGTCCCAGAAGGCGATGCCCTGTTCCTCTCCCGAGAAGGGATAATAGAGGAAATAACCCGCGAAGATCGCACCGAGTGACAGGACACCGAGCGGGATGAGCATGGACATCGGGCTTTCATGCGGGTGATAGCCGCCGGTGCCGCTGGCGTCCTCGCTATGCGTGACGTGGCGGATATGTTCGGACGCGTTCCAGCGCGGCGTCTGCCAGAAGGTCAGGAACATCAGACGCCACGAGTAGAAACTGGTCAGGAGCGCGGCGACGACGCCGACGGTGAAGGCGATGTAACCCGCGTCCGTTCCCGAAGCGAAGGCGCTCTCTATGATGAGATCCTTCGAATAGAAGCCCGCAAAACCCGCTACGCCGACGATTCCGACCCCGGTAATCGCAAGCGTACCGATGAGCATGGCCCAGAAGGTGAACGGGATTTCCTTCCTGAGGCCGCCATAATAGCGCATGTCCTGTTCATGGTGCATGGCGTGGATGACGGAACCCGCCCCAAGGAACAGCAGCGCCTTGAAGAAGGCATGTGTCGTCAGGTGGAACATCGCCGCCCCATATGCGCCGACGCCGGCGGCGAAGAACATGTAACCGAGCTGGGAGCAGGTCGAATAGGCGATGACGCGCTTGATGTCGTTCTGCACCGTGCCGACCGTGGCGGCGAAAAGCGCGGTTGCCGCGCCGACATAGGTGACGACCGTGAGCGCGGCGGGCGCGGCCTCGAACAGGGGCGACATGCGGCAGACCATGAAGACGCCCGCCGTGACCATGGTGGCGGCGTGGATGAGGGCGGACACGGGCGTCGGCCCCTCCATGGCGTCGGGTAGCCAGGTGTGCAGGCCGAGCTGTGCCGACTTGCCCATCGCGCCGACGAAAAGGAGCAGGCAGAGCGTGGTCAGGATGTCGACCTGACTGCCGAGAAATTCGAACGTCTGTCCCTGATATTGCCCGGCGGTCTGATTGATGGTCGACAGGTCGGTCGTGCCGAACACGAGGAAGATGCCGAAGATGCCGAGCGAATAGCCGAAGTCGCCGACGCGGTTGACGACGAACGCCTTGATCGCGGCGGCGTTGGCGCTGGGCTTGTGATACCAGAAGCCGATGAGGAGGTAGGAGGCGAGGCCGACGCCCTCCCAGCCGAAGAACATCTGCACGAGGTTGTCCGCCGTGACGAGCATGAGCATGGCGAAGGTGAAGAGGCTGAGATAGGCGAAGAAACGCGGCTGGTCCGGATCCTCCGCCATGTACCCCCAGCTGTAGAGATGGACGAGGCTGGACACGGTCGTGATGACGATCAGCATGACCGCCGTCAGCGTGTCGAGGCGAAGGCTCCAGTTGACGACGAGATCGCCGGACCGGAACCATTCGAACACGGGCTGCGTGTAGCTGGTGTCGCCAAAACCGACCTGGAAGAAAAGAATCCAGCTGAGCGCGGCGGACACGAACAGCGCGCCCGTGGTGATGGACTTGGCGACGACATTGCCGAGCGCACGATTGCCGAGCCCGGCGATGATGGCCGCGACGAGCGGCAGGAAGACGAGAGTTTGGAGCATCTTAGCCCTTCATCTGGTTGATCTGGTCAACCTCGATGGTGCCGCGGTTGCGGAAATAGAGGACGAGAATGGCAAGACCGATGGCCGCCTCCCCCGCCGCGACGGTCAGGATGAACATCGCGAAGATCTGCCCGGTGAGATCGCCGAGGAAGCTGGAAAAGGCCACCATGTTGATGTTGACGGCCAGCAGAATGAGCTCGACCGACATCAGGATGATGATCACATTCTTGCGGTTCAATATGATGCCGACGACGCCGAGCACGAACAGGATCGCCGCGACCGTCAGATAATGGCTGAGGCCGATCACAGCTCGATCCCCTTGCCGATGCCGGGCTTGTGGATGACCACGGCGTCCTCGGGGCGGCGGCCGACCTGGTTGCCGATATTCTGTTTGCGGACGCCGCTGCGCTGGCGATGCGTCAGGACGATCGCGCCGATCATGGCGGTGAGGAGGATCATGCCCGCGGCCTGGAAGACGTAGACATAGCGCGTGTAGATGAGCGCGCCGAGCGCCTCTGTGTTGGACACATCGGTGGCGGCGGCGATGGCGGGCGCGATGGGTTCCGTCGGCGAGCCGACGATCATGGTCGATCCGGCTGCGATCAGCAGCTCTGCGGCCAGAACGCCCGCGAGGATGATGCCGAAGGGCAGATAGCTGACGAACCCCTCGCGCAGCTTCGCAAAGTCGATGTCGAGCATCATGACGACGAAGAGAAACAGGACCGCGACCGCACCGACATAGACGATGACGAGGATCATCGCGAGAAACTCCGCGCCCAGCATCAGGAACAGACCCGCCGCATTGAAGAAGGCGAGGATGAGCCAGAGCACGCTGTGCACGGGGTTGCGCGAAAGGATCACCGCCGTCCCCGACAAGAGGATGATGCCCGCGAGCATGTAAAAGATGATGGCTTCAACCAAGGTGGAAACGCGCCCCTATTCTCTTTTCAATTCGTCACCCCGGCAAAGGCCGGAATCCATCTCTGAAACCAAGCCCCGGCCACCGTCGTCGAGATGGAATCCAGCCTTCGCCGGCATGACGGTGCGGGGTCTAGGGCGCGCCCCTAACGGTAGGCTGCATCCGCCGCAAGATTCGCGGCCAGCGCCGGTTCCCAGCGCTCGCCATTCTCCAGCAGCTTCTGCTTGTCGTAGATGAGTTCCTCGCGCGTTTCCGTGGCATATTCGAAATTCGGCCCCTCGACGATGGCGTCAACGGGGCACGCCTCCTGACAGAAACCGCAGAAGATGCATTTGGTCATGTCGATGTCGTAGCGCGTCGTGCGGCGGCTGCCATCCTCGCGCGGTTCCGCCTCGATGGTGATGGCCTGCGCGGGGCAGACCGCCTCGCACAGCTTGCAGGCGATGCAGCGTTCCTCGCCATTGGCATAGCGGCGGAGCGCATGTTCGCCCCGGAAGCGGTTGGAGACGGGGCCCTTTTCGTAGGGGTAGTTCACCGTCGCCTTCGGCTTGAACATATATTTCAGCGTCAGTCCCATGCCCTTCACGAATTCGAGAAGGAGGAGCGACTTTGCGGCTTGTGCGATACTCATGACGAAAACCTGTCGGTGAAGAACATCAGATAGCCCGATACCACGAACACCCAGGCGAGGCTGAGCGGCAGGAAGACTTTCCAGCCGAGGCGCATGAGCTGGTCGTAGCGGAAGCGGGGAACGGTGGCGAAGACCCAGGCGAAGAGGAAGAACAGGAAGCAGATCTTCAAAAGCATCCAGACGACGCCGGGGATGTCGAACCAGGGAATGAGATCGATGTTAAGGGGGGGCAGCCAGCCGCCGAGGAAAAGGACGCTCATCAGGGCGCACATCAGGAGGATGGCGGCATATTCGCCGAGCCAGAAGAGCGCGAAGGCCATGGAGCTGTATTCGGTCTGGTAACCGGCGACGAGTTCGGCCTCGGCCTCCGGCAGGTCGAAAGGCGGGCGGTTGGTTTCGGCGAGCGCGGAAATGAAGAACATGACGAACATCGGGAACAGCAGCGGGTTGAACAGGTGCATGTTGACGATGCCGAGGATCGTCCCCTCCTGGCTGCGCACGATGTCGTTGAGGTTGAAGCTGGACGCCCAGAGGACGACCGTGATGATGATGAAGCCGATGGAGACTTCATAAGACACCATCTGAGCCGCCGAGCGCAAGCCACCGAGAAACGGATATTTACTGTTCGAGGCCCAGCCCGACATGATGATGCCGTACACGCCCAGCGATGACACCGCGAAGATGTAGAGGATGCCGACATTGATATCGGCAAGAACCATCTTCGCGGAAAAGGGA
This sequence comes from uncultured Alphaproteobacteria bacterium, assembly GCA_963710205.1. Lineage (GTDB taxonomy): Bacteria > Pseudomonadota > Alphaproteobacteria > Sphingomonadales > Sphingomonadaceae > Pacificimonas. The sequence goes on from CAVPZG010000005.1 coordinate 675,670, forward strand.
ATGACCGCCCAGCCGAGGAGGGCGACGGTGAACATGATGATGGGGGCGAGCAGGAACACCCCCTTGTTCGCGCCCGCCGGAATGATGGTTTCCTTCAGGAAGACCTTCAGGCCGTCGGCGAAACTCTGGAGAAGGCCGAACGGTCCGACCACATTCGGTCCGCGCCGCATCTGCGCGGCCGCCCACACCTTTCGGTCGGCATAAACCGCGTAAGCGACGCCGACGAGGAGCGGCAGCACGATGGCCAGCACCAGGATGATGTTGGCAGTGATGTAGCCCGCAATCGGGCCGAGCCAGGTGGACTGGAAATATTCGGTCATTCCGCAGCCTCCAGCATCGCTTCGCCCTCTCCGAGGATGATGGCGGCGCAGTCCTGCATGACTTCGGATGCGCGGGCGACGGGGTTGGTCAGGTAGAAATTGTCGATGGGATAGGCGGCGGGAGCGTCGCCAATCTTTCCGTCGCTGTCGATCCCGAAGGAGTCCCATGTCGCACTGGCGAGGCCCACCTGCCCCAGCCACGGCCATTCACTGGCGATGCGGGCGCGAAGCGCCTCCATGTCGTCATAGGGCAGCGTCTGGTCGAGAACGTCGGACAGGGCGCGCAGGATGGCCCAGTCCTCGCGCGCTTCGCCGGGCGGGAAGACGGCGCGGTTCGATCGCTGCACCCTGCCCTCCATGTTGACATAGGTGCCGGATTTTTCGGCAAAACTCGCGGCGGGCAGGATGACGTCAGCGCCGTGCGCGCCGCGGTCGCCGTGATGGCCGATATAGATCTTGAACGCGCTGCCGAACGTGGCGGCGTCGCGTTCATCCGCGCCGTGCAGGAAGACAGCCTTGAGCTGACCTGACCGAGCATCGGCCTGCATGCGGGCGATACCGCCCGCGCTGGTGAAGCCGATGTCGAGGCCGCCAACGCGCGAGGCCGCGCCGTGGAGAACCCCAAAGCCTTTCCAGTCGCCGCGCACGGCGCTGACCTTGCCTGCCAGCGCCTCGGCGGCGGCAAGAATTGCCGCGCCGTCCTGGCGGGCGAGCGCACCCGTGCCAACGATGATGGCGGGCCGTTCAGCGGCCTTCAGCGCATCGGCGGCGGATTTCGGCAGTCGGGCCAGAAGCTTGCCGATCCCGTCGCCGAGCCATTCCGTGCGATAGGTCAGGTCGACTTCAGGGCCGATCGCGAAGACCCTTGCACCGCCCTTGCGGACGGCCTTTCGGATGCGCGTGTTGACGAGCGGCGCCTCCCAGCGGGGATTTGCGCCGATGAGGAGAATGACGTCGGCGGTTTCCAGGGGCGCAATGCCGACATTGAAGAGATAGCTGGCGCGGGCGGACGACACCTCGCCGCCCAGCTGCGCGCCGTCCTGGCGGCATTCGTGCCGCGTGGACCCGAGTTTGCCGAGAAGATCCTTCATCGCCACCATGGATTCGACGTCGAGGAGATCGCCCGCAACCGCGCCGATCTGGTCGCCGCCAAGACCGTCGAGGCCGGATTTGACGGCGGCGAAGGCGTCCGCCCAGCTGACCTTCTGCAATTTGCCACCGACCTTCGCATAAGGTGCGTCGAGGCGGCGCTTCATCAGGCCGAGCGGGCCGTAACGGCTCTTGTCGGAAATCCATTCCTCGTTCACGTCATCGTTGACGCGCGGCAGGACGCGCAGGATCTGCTGGCCGCGCGCATCATAGCGGACATTGGAGCCAACCGCGTCCATGACGTCGATGCCGTTGGTCTTGACGAGCTCCCACGGGCGGGATTCAAAGGCATAGGGTTTGGAGGTGAGCGCACCGACCGGGCAGAGGTCGATGACATTGCCGGACATTTCCGATGTCGCCGCCTTTTCGAGATAAGTGGTGATCTGCATATTTTCGCCGCGGCCGATGGCGCCGATTTCCTCGACGCCCGCGACCTCCTCGGCGAAGCGCACGCAGCGGGTGCAGTGGATGCAGCGGGTCATCACCGTCTTGATGATGGGGCCCATATATTTCTCGGTAACGGCGCGCTTGTTCTCCTGATAGCGCGAGCGGCCACGGCCATAGTTGAGCGCCTGGTCCTGCAGGTCGCACTCGCCGCCCTGATCGCAGATCGGGCAGTCGAGCGGGTGGTTGATGAGGAGAAATTCCATCACCCCTTCGCGCGCCTTTTTCGTGACGGCACTGTCGGTGCGGATCACCTGACCATCGGCGGCCGGCATGGCGCAACTGGCAATCGGCTTTGGCGATTTTTCCATTTCGACGAGGCACATGCGGCAATTGCCGGCGATGGAGAGCCGCTCATGGTAGCAGAAACGCGGAATTTCCTTGCCCGCCATCTCGCAGGCCTGAAGCACGGTCGCGCCCGCGGGGACTTCGACGTCGATGCCGTCTACGGTGAGTTTAGGCATCGCTGCGGCCCTTCTTCTTGGCTTCTTTGCGCGCGGCCTTCGCTTCGGCTTTCTGTTTCGCCTGTTCGCGCGCGACGTAATCGGCGTTTTTCCAGCCATTATCGCTGTTGCTGTGCTTCGACGCATCGTCGGGGAACAGCACCTTGAACGCCGCAACGCCAATGACGCTGAGGCCGATCATGCCGATGACGAGATGACTGGTCATTCCGCTGCCTCCAGCATGGGTTCCGATTTGCCGCGATAATCGCGGATGCGGCGTTCGAGTTCGGGGCGGAAATGCTTGATGAGGCCCTGGATCGGCCAGGCGGCGGCGTCGCCGAGCGCACAGATGGTGTGGCCTTCGACTTCCTTGGTGACGTCATAGAGCATGTCGATCTCGTCGAGTTCGGCCTGGCCGGTGACGAGGCGTTCCATGACGCGCCACATCCAGCCCGTCCCCTCGCGGCAGGGCGTGCACTGGCCGCAGCTTTCATGCTTGTAGAAATAGCTGATGCGGCTGATCGCGCGGACGATATCGGTGGACTTGTCCATCACGATCACTGCGGCGGTGCCGAGGCCGGAGCCCTGTTCGCGGAGGCCATCGAAATCCATGGGGCAATCCATGATGTCCCTGGCCGGGACGAGCGGCACCGACGAGCCGCCGGGAATGACGGCGAGGAGATTGTCCCAGCCGCCGGTGATGCCGCCGCAATGCTTCTCTATGAGATCGCGGAAGGGGATCGACATCGCCTCTTCCACGACGCACGGATTCTGGACGTGACCGGAAATCTGGAAGAGCTTCGTGCCCTTGTTGTTCTCGCGTCCAAAGCTGGCGAACCATTCCGCGCCGCGCCGCAGGATCGTCGGCGTGACCGCGATGGATTCGACATTGTTGACCGTGGTCGGCATGCCGTAAAGGCCCGCGCCCGCTGGAAATGGCGGTTTCAGACGCGGCTGACCCTTCTTGCCCTCCAGACTTTCGATCATCGCCGTCTCTTCGCCGCAGATATAGGCCCCTGCCCCGCGGTGCAGATAGACGTCGTAGTCATAGCCGGATTTCGCGGCGTTCCTGCCGAGGAGGCCGGCATCATAGGCCTCGTCGATGGCGCGCTGCATGGCCTCGGCCTCGCGGATATATTCGCCGCGAATGTAGATATAGGCGGCCTTGGCGCGCATGGCGAAACCGGCGACGAGCGCGCCTTCAAGCAGTTTGTGAGGATCGTGGCGCAAGATCTCGCGATCCTTGCATGAACCCGGCTCCGACTCGTCCGCGTTGATGACGAGGTAGGAGGGCCGCTCCGCCGTTGGTTCCTTCGGCATGAACGACCATTTGACGCCGGTCGGGAAGCCCGCACCGCCGCGCCCGCGCAGGCCGGAGGACTTGATCGCCTCGATGATCGCGTCGGGGCCCATGGCGAGCAGCTTCTTCGTGCCGTCCCAGTCGCCGCGCTTCTGCGCCGCCTTCAGACCGGGCGACTGGAAGCCGTAGAGGTTGGTGAAGATGCGGTCCTTGTCGTCAAGAAAGGTCATGCGCCAAATCCATAGTAGAAAGCGGCCGCGATGCCGAGAATGACGATCACGCCGACGATTTTCATGACGCCCTTCAGGATTTTCCAGGCCACGAACGCGCCGACAAGGGCGATCAGGAGTGTGATGATGGGGCTCATGCGGCGTACTCGTGCAGGCTGGTCAGGCCGCCCGCGGGCTCGGACGAATGACGGCCGTCCTGCGGCCCCGGCTTCGGCTGGTCGCCATTTGCCAGCGCGTCAATGATGCGCGCGGTCGATTCCGCATCGAGGCATTCGTAATTGTCGTCGTTGATCTGGAGCATCGGGGCGGTCGCGCAGTTGCCGAGACATTCGACCTCCGTCAGCGTGAACAGGCCGTCGGGTGTTGTCCGGCCCTTGTGGATCCCCTTCTCATTGAGGACGCGCATGACATCGTCCGATCCGCGCAGCATGCAAGGCGTCGTACCGCAGAGCTGGACGTGAAATCTGCCGACCGGATTGAGATTGTACATGGTGTAGAATGTCGCCACCTCATACACGCGAATATAGGGCATTTCCAATTGCTTGGCGATATATTCGATCACCGGAATCGGAAGCCAGCCCTGCGTGTTCGTCTGCGCGCCCACCTGCCGCTGGGCAAGGTCGAGAAGCGGCATGACGGCGGACTGCTGACGGCCTTCGGGATATTTCGCAATTTGCATCGCGGCGATCTTCGCGTTTTCCGCCGTCCATGCGAAATCGTCGAACGCATGGTGGTCTGGTTTTGCGGGCGCTTCGGCCCTCGCGTGGGCGACGCTGGAATAAGTGGCGGCGGTCATGATTGCATCTCTGGCTGACACCCGCCGAGGGCGGGCAAAGTCGGGTCTATGGGATGGCGGCGGCGTATCACGAAGCTTCGTCCGCGTCCAAGGCTTCGTCGCGCGGTACCACCTGCAAATCCACGGAGGCCACGCAATCGAGCGTGTCGCCGGTGACGCGGAGAGTCCATTCGCTTTCAAGTTCGGTCCTGTCACCCGATATGCTGCGCGAGAGGATCGTCACCCGGGATGCGGCCTCGTCATAGCTGGCGATGTCGGTGGCGACGCCCGCGCGCCTGCCGAGGCGGCGGAAGACCATTTTCCGAAAATCACCAAGATCCCGCGCATCGAGCGCGACCCCGTCCTCGGTGAGGGTAAAGCCTTCGCATGTCTCAAGTTTCTCGATCATCCCGCCGCGGCCGATGGCATTCATCGCGGCAAGCGGCGTGCGAAAGGGAACGGGCACGTCCGACACCGCGATACCGACATCGCGGTAAACGGGCGGCGCGCTCGGCGCCGTATCGCAGGCCGCCAACATTGTCAGTCCCGTCACAGCCATGATTACCGGTCGCATTCGCCGAACACGATGTCGAGCGAGCCGAGAATGGCGGGGGCATCGGCGAGCATATGGCCCTTGCAGAGGAACTCCATGGCCTGAAGATGCGAGAAGGCGGTCGGCTTGATCTTGCAGCGATAGGGTTTGTTGGTGCCGTCGCTGACGAGATAGATGCCGAATTCGCCCTTGGGGCTTTCCGTGCCGACATAGACTTCACCCGCAGGCACATGGAAGCCTTCGGTGTAAAGTTTGAAATGGTTGATGAGCGCCTCCATCGAGCGTTTCATCTCGCCGCGCTTGGGCGGGCCGACCTTGGGATCGGTGGACATGATCGGCCCCTCGGGAAGCTCCGCGATGCACTGTTTCACGATGCGGAGCGACTGGCGCATTTCCTCCATGCGGACCATGAACCGGTCATAGCAGTCACCCTTCGTGCCGACGGGCACGTCGAAATCCATGCGGTCATAGACGTCATAGGGCTGCGATTTGCGCAGATCCCAGGGGACGCCCGATCCGCGCAGGCAGGGGCCGGAAAAGCCCCAGGCGATGGCGTCTTCCTTGCTGATGGCACCGATATCGACATTGCGCTGCTTGAAGATGCGATTGCCGACGACGAGGGTTTCGAAGTCCTTCAGCACCTTTGGAAAGCGATCCGCCCATTCGGCGATATCGTTGATGAGCGCGGGCGGCACATCCTGATGGACGCCGCCGGGCCGGAAATAGGCCGCATGGAAACGCGCGCCCGATGCGCGCTCGTAGAATTCACAGATATATTCGCGTTCCTCGAACAGCCACAGCATCGGCGTCATCGCGCCGACGTCCATCGCGTGCGCGGTGGTGTTGAGGATGTGGTTCGTGATGCGCGTCAGTTCGGCGAACAGCACGCGCAGATACTGCGCGCGGATGGGCACTTCCAGGTCGAGAAGTTTCTCGATGGCCAGCACGTAGCTGTGCTCCATGCACATCGGCGACACGTAATCGAGACGATCCATATAGGGGAGCGCCTGAAGGTAGGTCTTGTACTCGATCAGCTTTTCGGTGCCGCGATGGAGAAGGCCGATATGCGGGTCGACCCGCTCGATGATCTCGCCATCCATTTCCATGATCAGGCGCAGCACGCCGTGCGCCGCAGGGTGCTGCGGCCCGAAGTTCATGGAGTAATTCTGAATTTCGACGTCGCGGTCGCCGTGCTCATCGACACCGGTACGAATGGAATCGTCTCCTGTCGTTGCCGAACCGTCGCGGCTGTCTAGCATCGTTTCGCTCATGACCTGTCCATCATCATTTTCAAACGCCGCAGCGATAATCGCCGGTCAGCGTATAGGCGTTGCCCGTGGCCGGGCTGACCTTCAGCGTGGCAGCACGGGAATTGGTTTCGATACCGGTGGAGACTGGCTCTGCGTCGCCGACCTCGACCTCAACCCGCATATCCGAACCTTCGAGTGCGGGGCCAGCATCGATAGCGGCCACGCCGCCGGGTTCCGTGCCATCAAGGACAATCGCCTGACCATCAAGGCTCACGACACCCTTCCCCGTCGCATTGCGGTCGTCCGGCGCACCCGCAGCAAGAACGGTCGTCCCCGCTTCCGTCACGAACTGGCAGCCGCCAAGCGTCGGACCAAGCAGCGACGCGACATCAACGGCTTCGAGCGATTCAAGCCGAGGCGCTGCGTCCAGATCCTCCACAGCCGCATCATCCGCTCCGAAAACCTCCCGAGTTGCGGGATCGGCAGCGGCAACAGCGTTGCCGGCATCCGTTTCCGCCGCGTCCTCCTGCGCCTGCTGACCGCAGGCTGCCAGAAGCGTCAGAAGGGCGACTGTACCCACTCTCATCATTCCGCGGCCTCCCCTGCCTTCTCGTCGCCGGGCAGATTGTAGGTCGGCCCTTCCCACGGGCTTTCGAAGTCGAAGCTGCGGAAGTCCTGCGCCAGTTTGACGGGTTCGTAGATCACACGCTTATGTTCTTCGGACCAGCGGAGTTCGACATAGCCCGTCAGCGGGAAGTCCTTGCGGAAGGGATGGCCGGAAAAGCCGTAATCGGTGAGGATGCGGCGATGGTCGGGGTGGCCGTCGAACATGACGCCGTAAAGATCCCAGACCTCACGCTCCAGCCAGTTCGCGACCGGCCAGAGCGACGTCAGCGAGGCGACGGGATTGTCCTCGTCGGTCAGGATCTTGACGCGGACGCGCTGGTTCTTCGTCAGCGAGAGCAGGTGATAATTCACCTCGAACCGTTCCTCGCGCTCCGGATAGTCGCAGCCCGCGATCTCTATGAGCTGCTGGAAACCATGCTCGTCCCTGAGCGCGGTCATGGTCGCAAGAAGATCGCCGCGCGCGACGGTCAGCGTGAGTTCGCCGCGATGTTCATGCGCCTCAGCAGCGGGAAACGCCTTTGCAAGTCCGCTGACGGACGCCATTTTCGGTGCGGGATTGATCATATCAACGCTCGAACGTGCCGACACGGCGGATTTTCCGCTGCAGTGCCATGATGCCGTAGAGAAGCGCCTCCGCAGTTGGCGGACAGCCGGGAATGTAGATATCCACGGGCACGATGCGGTCGCAGCCGCGCACGACGGAATAGCTGTAGTGATAATAGCCGCCGCCATTGGCGCAGCTGCCCATGGAAATGACGTAACGCGGTTCCGGCATCTGGTCGTAGAGGCGGCGGAGCGCGGGCGCCATCTTGTTGCAGAGCGTGCCGGCGACGATCATCACGTCGGACTGGCGCGGGCTGGCGCGCGGGGCGGCGCCGAAGCGCTCCATGTCGTAGCGCGGCATGTTGGTGTGCATCATCTCGACGCCGCAGCAGGCGAGGCCAAAGGTCATCCACCAGAGCGAGCCGGTGCGCGCCCAGTTGAAGAGGTCTTCGGTCGTCGTGGTCAGGAAGCCCTTGTTATCAAGCTCCGTACCGACATCCTGCACGAACTGGTCGTGCGGCACGGCATGATTTCCTTCCGGTACGCGGATGACGGGGGCCTCTACTCCCATTCCAGCGCTCCCTTCTTCCACTCGTAGATGAAGCCAATTGTGAGAATGCCGAGGAAGACCATCATGGACGACCAGCCGAATACGCCCGTCGTGCCAAGCGAAACGGCCCAGGGAAACAAGAAGGCAACCTCAAGATCGAAAATGATGAACAGGATCGACACAAGATAGAAACGGACATCGAACTGGCGGCGCGCATCCTCGAACGCGGGAAAGCCGCATTCATATTCCGCCAGCTTCGCGGCGTAGGGCTGATGGGATCCGGTCAGGTTCGAGACCAGCATCGGCAGACCGACAAACACGCCGGACAGCACCAGGGCGATGCCAAGAAATATCAGGATCGGCAGATATTCTGCCGCGACGGAAGCCATGGATTCGCTTTCAATTTGGGACGTCCCGCGCTTCTAGGCAGCGAGGCAGGTCGGTGCAAGGACGGGAATGCCGCAGGTTTTCCGGCCAAGCCTGCCACGCAGGTCGCAAGTCCCTGCTATCGCTTCAGGGCCTCGACGCCGGGAAGCGGTTTTCCCTCCATCCATTCAAGGAACGCGCCGCCCGCTGTCGACACGAAGGTGAAATCGGCGGCGACGCCCGCATGATTGAGCGCAGCCACCGTATCGCCGCCGCCCGCGACCGATATGAGCGACCCGTCCCGCGTCAGCGCTGCCGCATGTTTGGCAAGAGCGACCGTGGCAGCGTCAAAAGGGGCGATCTCGAACGCCCCGAGCGGGCCGTTCCAGACGAGCGTGCGGCAGGTCTTCAGCACGTCGGCCAGCGCCTCGACAGCGGAAGGGCCGATGTCGAGGATCATTTCATCCCTCTCGACTTCGTGGACATTGGCGGTCCGGTTGGCAGCGTTTGCCGCAAATTCGCGCGCGCACACCACATCATAGGGAAGATGTACCGTGCAGTTTTCCGCGTCCGCGCGGGCGAGGATGGCGAGTGCGGTGTCTTTCAGGTCATGTTCGCAAAGGCTGGCCCCCACATCGACGCCCTTTGCGGCCAGGAACGTGTTCGCCATGCCGCCGCCGATGATGAGATGATCGACGCTCGCGACGAGATTCTGGAGAACGTCGAGTTTCGTCGACACTTTCGCGCCGCCGACGACCGCGGCAACCGGACGTTCCGGGCTGCCAAGTGCGGCCTCGAGCGCCTTCAGTTCCGCCTCCATTGCGCGGCCCGCATAGGCCGGGAGCAGTCTTGCGAGGCCCTCCGTCGATACATGCGCGCGGTGGGCGGCCGAAAAGGCGTCATTCACGTAAAGGTCGCCGAGGTCGGCGATGCTCCGCGCCATATCGGCGTCATTCGCCGTCTCGCCCGCATGGAAACGGGTGTTTTCGAGAACGGCGATGTCGCCCGCCGACATGAGACCCACGGCCTGTGCGGCGACGGGACCGAATGTTTCGGTGATCAGCATCACCTCCCGCCCCAGCACACGCTCGAATGACGCGCAGATGCGCGACAGGCTGAACATGGGATCCTCGCCCCTGGGCCTGCCGAAATGCGAAAGCACGAGCACTTTCGCGCCCTTGTCCGCCAGCTCGGACAGCGTCGGCACTGCCGCACGAAGGCGCGTATCGTCACTGACACTGCCATTCTGCATCGGTACGTTGAGGTCGCAGCGGACGAGCGCGGTCTTGCCGGTCAGGTCGCCAAGATCGTCGAGGGTTTTGAAACTGGTCATATTATTCCTCCCTTCCCCTTCAGGGGAGGAGCGAGATGAGAAGAGCGGGACCGAGGATGGAGTTGCCCCCTGCGGGTGATGTCCGGTCCCGCCGGAAAGACTGCCCTGCCGCCGACCCGAGGCCGACGCGAAGGGCGTATCCTTTTAGAGCCCCACCATCACCTTTGCCGTGTCGATCATGCGGTTGGAGAAGCCCCATTCATTGTCATACCAGCTGACCACGCGGGCAAGTTTACCCTCCATGACCGCTGTTTCCAGGCTGTCGACGGTGGAGCTGGCGGGATAGTGATTGAAGTCGCTGGAGACGAGCGCCTGGTCGGTATAGTCGAGAACCCCCTTCATCGCGCCTTCCGCAGCGGATTTCAGGGCGCTGTTCAACTCATCCTTCGACGTGTCGCGCTTTGGCGTGAAGACGAGATCGATGAGACTGACATTGGGTGTTGGCACGCGGACCGAACTGCCGTCGAGTTTGCCGTTCAGTTCGGGAAGGACGAGGCCGACGGCCCGGGCAGCGCCGGTCGTCGTCGGAATGATGTTCTGCGCGCCGCCGCGCGCCCGGCGCATGTCGCCGTGCATCTGGTCGAGCATACGCTGGTCGTTGGTGTAGCTGTGGATCGTGGTCATGAAACCGCGCTCGATCCCGACCGTGTCGTTCAGCACCTTGGCGACGGGCGCGAGGCAGTTGGTCGTGCAGCTGGCGTTGGAAACGACGACATCGTCCGCGGTCAGCGTATCGTGATTGACGCCGAAAACGATGGTCTTGTCGACACCGCCCGCGGGGGCGGAAATCAGCACCTTCTTCGCGCCGGCGTCGATATGCGGGCTGGCAGCCTCCTTCGACTGGAAGAAGCCGGTGCATTCGAGGACCAGTTCGACGCCCATCGCCTTGTGCGGCAGCCTGCCGGGCTCACGCTCGCTGGTGACGGCGATCTTCCTGCCGTTCACAGTGATGCTGTCGCCGTCCGACGTTACCGTGCCCGGGAAGCGGCCGTGCGTCGAATCATACTGGAAAAGCAGCGCGTTGGCCTTCGCATCGGCGAGGTCGTTGATCGCGACGAGTTCGAAATCATGGTCATCACGTTCCAGGATGGCGCGGGCGACCAGCCTGCCAATACGTCCGAAACCGTTGATGGAAATTTTGACGGGCATGGGAATCTCCGATGTCGATTACTGATTGTGCAATTTGTCTTTGACGCGTTTGACGATCGCGTCGGGCGTGAAGCCGAATTTTTCGAACAGGTCCGGTGCCGGAGCCGACGCGCCGAAACGGTCAAGGCCGATGGAGAGGCCATTCATCATCGTGTATTCGGCCCAGCCGGTCGTCACGCCCATCTCTATGGACACGCGCAGGATTTTCTTTGGACTGGTGTTGGGAAGCAGTTCCTCGCGGTAGCTGTCCGGCTGCTGGGCGAACAGTTCCCAGCACGGCATCGAGACGACGTCGCAGCCAATGCCCTCCGCCTCCAGCCTGGCGGCGGCCTCGACCGCAAGATGCACTTCGGAGCCGGTGGCGATGAAGATGACGCGGCGGTCCGCCTCCGCGGCCTTCAGCCGGTAAGCCCCGCGCGAGGAGAGATTTCCGATCACGCCCTCGGTCCGCATCTGCGGCAAATTCTGGCGGGTCAGCGCCAGGACGGACGGCGTTTTTTCCGATTGCAGCGCCAGTGCCCAGCATTCCGCCGTTTCGACCGCGTCGCAGGGGCGGAAGACATTGAGGTTGGGGATAAGGCGGAGCGACATGACCTGCTCCACCGGCTGATGGGTCGGACCGTCCTCGCCCACGCCGATCGAGTCATGCGTCATCACATGAATGACGCGCGCCTCCTGCAGGGCGCCAAGGCGAATGGCGGCGCGGCTGTAGTCGCTGAAAATAAGGAAAGTGCCGCCATAGGGAATGACACCGCCGTGAAGCGCCATGCCATTCATGGCGGCGGCCATACCGAATTCGCGGATGCCGTAATTGACGTAGCGACCGTCATAGGCATTGCGGTCGAAATCGCCGAGTTCCGGCGTCTTCGTATTGTTGGAGCCGGTGAGGTCCGCCGACCCGCCGATGGTGGCGGGGACGGCGGGATTGATGACCCTTAGCGCCGCTTCGCTCGATTTGCGGGTCGCCTGCGTCACCGGATTGTCGATCAGCGCGGCGATATGCGCCTCAATGGCCTCCGCCATCGCGGCGGGAACCTCGCCTGCCATGCGCGCGGAGAAATCGGCCCATTCGGGCTGGCGCTCGGCCTTCGCCTGCCAGGCCGCGGAAAGTTCGCCGCCGCGCGCGCCGGCTTCGCGCCATGCGGACAGGATGGGTTCGGGAACGACGAAGGGCTCGGCTGTCCAGCCGATCGCCTTGCGCGTGGCGGCGATTTCCTCCTCGCCAAGCGGCGCGCCGTGGGTGGATGACGTGCCCTGCTTGTTCGGGGCACCATAGCCAATGATCGTGCGCGCCGCGATCAGGCTGGGGCGCGGATCGGCCTTTGCCGCCTTCATCGCGGCGTCGAGCGCATCGGCGTCATGGCCGTCGCATTCCGCGACATGCCAGCCCGCGGCGGCGAAGCGAGCCTTGACATCCTCGCTGGTGGAAAGGTCAGTCGCCCCGTCGATGGTGATGCGGTTATCGTCCCAGATGACGTTGAGGCGGCCAAGCTGCAGATGTCCGGCGAGGCCCACCGCCTCGTGGTTGATTCCCTCCATCAGGCAGCCATCGCCCGCGATGACCCAGGTGCGGTGATCGACGAGGGCATCGCCGAAATCGGCGTTGAGGTGACGTTCCGCCATCGCCATGCCGACCGCCATGGCGACGCCCTGCCCCAGCGGACCGGTCGTCGCCTCAACGCCGTCCAGCAGGAAGTTTTCCGGGTGCCCGGCGCAGGGACTGCCCAGCTGGCGGAAATTGCGGATGTCGTCGATGGTCGGCGCGGCATAGCCCGTCAGGTAAAGCAGGCTGTAGATCAGCATCGAGCCGTGGCCGGCGGAGAGCACGAACCGGTCGCGATCGGCCCAGTCGGGGCGCCGGGGATCATATTTCAGATGCTTCGTAAAAAGGACCGTCGCGGCGTCCGCCATGCCCATCGGCATACCGGGATGCCCGCTGTTGGCGGCCTGCACCGCGTCCATGGACAGCGCGCGGATGGCGCCGGTGAGATCATTGTGCGTGACGGTCAAGTTCGGCCCCTGCTTTGGCGAAGATGCGCGATTTCGAGTGCCTTCTGGAGGGCTGCGCGTGTAGCGTCAACAGGCGCGGGAGCCCCGGATTTGACGAATCATGAGGCGGCGTCTTACAGATATCCCGCAAATCTCTGTTCCGAGGGACTTTTAGTTATGGGCGCAACTGGTATCCTAGATGCTGAACTCTCCCGTCTGGACGGTGCGCTGGCGGCCCTCGAATCGGCTGCGGAACGGGTGCGTACCGCACAGCCCGACAGGAATGACGATGCCGTCGCCGCCATCGAGGCGGAACGTGACCTGATCCAGCTGAAACATCGCCGCCTGGTGCAGGAAACCGAAACGGCGCTCGGCCAGATCGACCGGCTGATCGCCGGAGCGGGAAGCCGCTGATGGCGCAGGTCCGGGTCGATGTCGGCGGTCGTTCCTACCCGCTAGCCTGCAAGGACGGCGAGGAGGAGCTGCTGCAGCGGCTCGCCAAGCATGTGAACAGCAAGGCGGAACAGCTGTCCTCCCAGCTGGGGCATTTGCCCGAGGTGCGTCTTTTGCTGATGGCGGCCATCATGATCGCCGACGATTATGTGGAGCTGTCGGCAAAGGGTGGTGACGCCCCGGCACCGGCAACCGCACCATCTGAACCTGCGGCCGACCATGAAGCGCGCGCCGCCGAAGCCGTGCGCGCCGCGAGCGAGAAGGTCGAGCGGCTGACGGCCCTCCTTGAGAAAGCGGTCGCGGCATCCTAAGTGCATAAGCGACGGATACTGCCCGGTACGAGCATAGCGAACATCCCTGAGGCGATAAGGCATCCAAGGGAGCTGTCCCTGCCCGGGGTCTTGCCCCGACGCACACGGCGCCCACCTGACGTACTAGGCGTCAGTGGATTTTCCAGCAAACGGCCAGGGTGGTTCCGTCACAAAATTTCATCTTGCCAGAATCATGGCCTGAATTGAATGTTTTCCCTGATGCATGAACTCAGCGCAAAAGATCGGGCGCGCCGCGATCTTAGAAGCACGCGCGCCGCCTTCGTCGACAGCCTGACGGCCGAAGCGCGCGCGGATGCAGGCGCGGCGCTGGCGATCCAGGTCATGAAGCCGCTGGCGGACGCGGGGACGGTCGCCAGTTACGCGCCCATGGGGCATGAGATCGATCCCGCGGCTGTCGAGGCGAAACTGAAGGCCAAGATCCTGTTGCCCTGGTTCGCGGACCGGGGCAGCGGGATGCAGTTCCGCGAAAAGACCACCAACCTGCAGCCCGGCCCCTGGGGCGTGATGCAGCCCGCCCATGACGCGGAGCTGCTGGAGCCGGATGCGCTTCTGGTTCCGCTGGTGGGGGCAACCGTGAAGGGCGAGCGGCTTGGCCAGGGTCAGGGTCATTTCGACCGCTGCGTGGCGGCATTGCGGGCGAAAGGCCCGCTCCTGACCATCGGGCTGGCCTGGGACTGCCAGATCGTCGGGTCCGTGCCGACGGACCCCTGGGACGAAGTGCTCGATTACATCGCCACGCCGACAGCCCTATACGCCTCCGCATGACCGAAGAACCGCAAATTCGCAAACCGCTTGGCGTCCTTCTCGTGATCCTGTTGCTGGCCATCTATGTGCTGGTCGCGGCCCGCCTTGCGGATCCGATCCTGCGTCTGCCCGTGCTGGCGCAGGTGCCGCTTTGGATCGCGCTTGGCGTCGTCTGGATATTTCCCATGAAACCCCTGGTAAGATGGATTGAGACTGGTCAATGGAAATGACGGTTTCGGAAAGGGTTGCGCCGCGTTTCTGTGACAGCATGGAAGACATAAGAAACGGCATCGACGAGCTGGACCGGCACATCGTCGCCCTGCTTGCGGAGCGCATGCGCTACATCGAGGCGGCTGCGCGCGTGAAGGGTGAACGCAGTGCCGTCCGCGATGAGGCGCGCAAGGCGGATGTCATTGCCAAGGCCTGTACGGCGGCAAGAGCGAACGACCTGAGCCCGTCACTGGTAGCCGATCTTTACGAATTGCTGGTGGAGCGATCCATCGCCCATGAATTCGTGAAGTTCGACGCGCTGAAAGGCCAGGATCCGGAGCGCTAGCGCAACCCCTTCAGGAACGAGCGCGCGCTGTCCAGATATTCGTCGCGGCGCTCCTTTTCCATCCTGTCCCAGGTGCGGTAAGGCATGGCGAGCCTGTGATTGCCGTCCAGCCTGTCGCGGTTTCGGTCGAGAAAATGCCAGTAGAGCGCATTAAACGGGCAAGCGCCCTCGCCGGTCTTCTTCTTTACATCATATCTGCACGAACCGCAGTAATCCGACATTTTGTTTATATAACTTCCCGATGAGGCATAAGGCTTGGAGCCCAGCAGGCCGCCGTCGCCAAACTGGCTCATCCCCAGCGTGTTCGGAAGTTCGACCCATTCATAGGCGTCGGCATAGACCTCAAGATACCATTCGTGCACCTGATGCGGGTCGGCACCGATCAGAAGTGCGAAATTGCCGGTAATCATCAGCCGCTGGATATGGTGGGCATAGGCGTGGTCCAGCGTCTGGCCAATCGCCTCGGACAGGCAGTGCATGTCCGTTTCGCCGCTCCAGTAGAATGACGGCAGATTACGGTCGGCATCGAGGAAATTGCGGTTCACATAGTCCGGCATTTCGCGCCAGTAGATACCGCGGACATATTCCCGCCAGCCAATGATCTGACGGATGAACCCCTCAACGGCGTTGAGAGGTGCGTCGCCGGCGCGATATTTCGCCTCCACACGCTGGCAGACATCGAGCGGGTCCAGAAAGCCGATGTTGAGATAGGGCGATATCACGGCGTGGTAGAGGAACGCCTCCCCCGTCAGCATGGCGTCCTGAAAATCGCCGAACCGGCTTAGCGCCTTTTCCAGAAACTGGTCCAGAACCTTCACTGCGTCATCGCGCGTGACGGCGAAGCTGAAGCGGTCCAGATTGCCGACATTGTCCGGAAAACGCCGCCGCACCATGTCGATGACGCCCCGCGTCACGTCATCCGGCGCGAAGGTCAGCGCCTTTGGCATGAACATGTCGCTGTCGGCGGGCTTGCGATTCTGCTTGTCGTAATTCCATTTCCCGCCCTCGGGCTTTCCCTCCTCATCAAGGAGCAGACCGGTCTTGCGCCGCATCTCCCGGTAGAAATATTCCATGGTCAGCTGCTTACGGCCCTCGGCCCAGTCGGCGAATTCGCCAATGCCGCAGATGAAGCGGTCGTCGTCGAACAGCCGGACATCGCAGTCGAAGCGGTCAGGCCATTCATCGATGGCGGCCTGCACGCGCCATTCGCTGGCCTTGACCACCCGCACTTCGCTGACGTCATGGCGCTCCAGCGCGCGTGCGAGCTCCCCTGTGAAGCTGCCGCTATTTCCCGCATCCTCAAGCTGGACATAATCGACGGTCCAGCCATCGGCGCGCAACTCTTCGGCGAAGTGCCGCATGGCGCTGAGGATGAAGACCAGTTTCTGCTTGTGATGACCGACATAGGTTGTCTCGTCCTCAAGCTCCGCCATGAGGATGACGGTGTCGTCCTTCGTACAGCCGCGCAGGCTGGCGAGCGTGCGCGTCAGCTGGTCACCAAGAATGTAAACGAGTTTCATCGAACAGCGCCTAACGCTGGGCGCCGGGCATGTTCAATGCGGCAATTTGGAGAAGAAGGATGGCGCGAGTGACGGGACTTGAACCCGCGGCCTCCGGCGTGACAGGCCGGCGCTCTAACCAACTGAGCTACACCCGCGCATCCTGAAGCGCTGCGGATACACCTGAGCGTTTCCAACAGCGAAGGCGGCTCACTATGAGGCGCGCCCGCACCTGTCAAGCGGCCCGCGGCTATTTCAGGCCCATGAAGGAAATAATATCCGCGGCCAGCTCCGGACCCGCATCCTCCTGAATGAAATGGCCGCCTTTTTCGATGATCCGGTGCGGCTGCCCTTCGCAGCCCGGAATGCGCGCCCGCAGCATCTGCTCTCCGCCCCTGGTCACGGGATCGCTGTCACCGAAGAGGGTGAGGAACGGCTTTTCGAAGGTCTCCAGAACCTTCCAGGCCGCCTGATTCGGTGCGGATGCCGGGTCGTCCGCGCTGATGGGGACAAGCATGGGAAAGGCGCGCGCTCCAGCCTTGTAACTGTCGTCGGGATAAGGTGCGTTGTAGGCCGCTATCTCATCTGCCGTCAGTTCCGAAACCGTCGCCCCCTGCAGTATCTGACCGGCGTTGAAGTCAGGTGTGTCCTGCGAGAATTTGCGCCATTTCATGAAGGCTTCGGAAGGTTCGCGGTCGCCCACCGGCAGGAAGGTGTTCGATGCCACGACGCCTGCGAATTTGTCGGGCTGAGCCGCGACCAGCCTGAGGCCGATCAGGCCGCCCCAGTCCTGGCAGAACAGCGTGATTTCCGAAATATCCTGGGCGTCCAGCCATTGCTGCATCCAGCCGACATGGCCGGCATAGCTGTAATCCGATACGCGGTCCGGCTTGTCCGACCGGCCAAACCCGACGAGGTCGGGGGCAAGGACACGCGCTCCCGCCGCGACCAGCGGCGGTATCATCTTGCGGTAGAGATAGGACCAGCTCGGCTCTCCGTGCATGAGAAGCACGACCGGACCGTCTTTCGGCCCTTCGGCGACATGGGCAATGCGGATCGCGCCAAGCGACTCGTCCTCGATTTCCGTATAGTGCGCGTCATAGTCATAGCCGGGAAGACCTTCGAAGCAGCTTTCCGGTGTGCGTAATATGGTCATGTCTGGTCCTCTTTCGGAAGTGGCGGTGCTGACTGCTGCTGTCGCGGCACCTCTCGGATCAATGTGGTCTGGTCGAGCAGGAAGCCGGTGATGTTCGGCCCGCCGATCCGCTCCAGCAGTGACTTCATGATGATGAGGAGCGGCACGGCGAGAAGCGCGCCCACGGCGCCCCAGACCCAGCCCCAGAAACTGAGCGCGACCATGATGAGGAGCGGATTGACGTGAAATCTGCGTCCCAGCACCAACGGCGTGAACACATAGGCCTCCGCAAGGTTGATCCCGAGATAGGCGAGCGCCGGAATCATGCCCGTCAGCGGATCAGGGGCGACCGTCATGCCGCCCAGAACGGCAAGCAGGAAGAAGACAACCGGACCGGCATAAGGGACGAAATTCAGAAGCGCGGCCAGACCGCCCCACATCCAGGGCGTTTCTATGCCCAGGGCGTAGAACACCAGCGTCACGACCACACCCAGCAGAATGTTGATGACCGCGATGACGGCGACATAGCGGCCAGTATCGGCCGCGACGTCCGTCAGCAGCCGGTCGGCCCGTTCGCCGCCAACCTCTGTCCCCGCGGAATCGACGAGCCGTTTCCGCATCCGGCTGAACGTCGCCAGAAAGAAAACGAGGATCAACAGGGCGAAGAAGGTCTGGATCAGTGCGCTTGGCGCAGCCGTCGAAGCCGCCTCGTAAACCGAACGCGGCGCGTCGACGACCATGGCGGGTTCCTGCGCAGCCATGGGATCGACGCCGAGTTCCTTTGAGAGCCGGTCAACCGACTGATCGACGCTGTCGAACAGGTCGATCACGGGATCGAGGTTGACGCGGACATTGTACATGCGCCCCGGCAGGTCGTTCAGCCAGAGCAGCGCGGGCGTGACGATGACGTAGCTGACCGCCGCTATGACGCCAAAACACAGGATAAGGTTGAAGGTTGCGGCCAGCACGGGCGGGATGAACCGTTCCAGCCGCAACTGAAGCGGCACAAGCATCAGGCCGATGGTCAGACCCGCCGTGAGCGGCAGGAAGAAGGCCGACCCCGCCTGCAGCGCGAATGGCAGCGCCAGAAGGACGGCCGCCGCCATGATGAGATTGAGCGCGCTGAGCAGGCGGTCGCGGCGATAGGCAATGCGGCGACTTTCAACGCGGCGCGAAGGCGGAATCGGCTTCGCCGCCGACGCCGGGGATGGATTCACCAGAATGTCGCTCATGTCGTTACCACCCCGTAAGATTTCCGTTCTGCGTTAACTTCGATTTTACCCTGAATGATCCAAAACGGACGGGAACAGGTCCGCCATGGCCCTGTGCGGAGACGTGCGTACGTGACCAACTGCCGTGCCCTGATTTGGGTTGCATCCACCCTGCTGGCTTCGTCCAGCATCGGTGCGATCGCCCATGCGCGGACGCCGGCAGGCACGCAGATCCTGAATATCGCGCAGGCCAGCTTCGTCGATGAAGATGGCACGACGCAGATGGTGACATCCAACCCGGTCATGTTCCGGGTCGAGGAAATCATCGACGTTTCGCTTGCCGTCGTGGGTGCCGCACCGCTGCTGGCACAGCCGGGCGAGGAGGGACGCAGCGTCCATTTTCGCCTGACAAATCTTGGAAACGGACCGGAAGCCTTTGGCGTCGTTTTTGACGATGCGCTGTCGGCCGACGATTTCGACCCCGACATCACGCGCCTTGTCATCGACAGCAACGGCAATGGCCGCTTCGATGCCCTGGAGGACCAGGACTATCTGCCGGGCAGCGAGCCGGTGCTGGGTCCGGACCAGTCCATCGATCTGTTTGTCATCGCGGATATTCCCGCGCCGCGCCGCGACGACGATCGCGGCCTGCTGTCGCTGACAGCGACCGCGGCCACAGGCTCGGGTACGCCAGGAACCGTCTATGCCGGCGCCGGCGAAAGCGGCGTCGATGCCGTGATCGGGCTGACGACGGCACGCGAAATCCGTCAGGGCGAGTTCCTGATCTCAGCGCCGCAGCCCGTTCTCAGCAAGGCGCAGGCCGTCACCGGCGAAGCGCGGCGCGGTGCCGTCGTCACCTATACGTTGACCGCCGATTATGGCGGCGCAGCGCTGACCGGGGCGACCGTCACCGACGCCATTCCCGCAGGAACCAGCTTCATTCCGGGCAGCATCACGCTGAACGGTACAAACCTGTCCGATGCCGCTGATACCGACGCGGGCCGCTTCGACGGTACGCAGGTCACGGTGGCGCTCGCAGAAAGCGTGTCGCAGCCGCAGGTCATCACCTTCCAAGTCACTCTCAACTGAAGAATTCAGGAGCACCAGAGATCATGTTATTCCGGGCCGCCCTTATCGCCACGACCATCGCGCTGGCCGCGCCGTCGCAGGCCTTTGCCGCTCCCATCGAGCTTTCGAGCGCGATTTTCGTCGAGAAGACGGAAACCGCCGCCGATGGCACGGTCAGCGTGACTCTGATCCCGGCCGAGCGCGTCGTTCCGGGAGACCGCCTGCGCTTCGTCATCAGCTATGCAAACCCGTCCGACGAGGATGCCGACGATTTCGTCATCACCAATCCGATCCCGTCCAGTATCGCCTATCTGGGCGCCGAGGGTCCGGTCGAAGTCTCCGTCGACGGCGAGACCTGGGGTCAGCTTTCCGATTTCAGCGTGGCCAACGAAGACGGCAGCGCGCGTCCCGCGCAGCCCGCCGACGTGACCCACATCCGCTGGGCGTTTCAGGACGCCATCCCCGCCAGGACCAGCGGCGAAGTCCTTTACCGCGGTGAACTCCGCTAACCCCTTCAAATTAAACCAGCTGCAGAAAGCAGCGCCCAAGCAAGCAAGGAATTAGAACATGCGTAAATACACAGTGGGGGCGCTGCTTTTGAGTAGCGCGATTGCCGCCCCGGCCCTGGCCGCCGACCTGGGCACCAATGCCGGCGCGACAATCACCAACAATTTCACCGTCAACTACAGCGTCGGCGGCACGCCGCAGACGCCGCGGACGACGACGGGTGCGGAGCGCGCCCAGTTCGTGGTCGATCGCAAGGTCAATCTTGTCGTCACGGAAAAGGGCGGCGACACCACGAGCTTTAGCCCCGGTGACACCAACCGGGTGACGACCTTTACCGTTACCAACAAGACCAACGACTGGATGGATTACCGCCTCGTCGCCAGCAACGAGGCTGCGGGCGACAATGGCGACATGGGGAACCTGCGCGTGTTCGTCGAGAGCGGCGCGACCCCTGGTTACCAGCCCGGTGAGGACACGGCGACGTTCATCGACGAACTGGCCGAGGACGCCAGCGTTGATGTCTATATTCTGGCTGACGACAATGGCAGCCTGACGACGAGCGGCGAAACCTCCAACGTCCGCCTGCTCGCAGTGTCCGCGCTTGCAGCGACCGGACCGACGGCGACCGTGCGTAGCACCGGCGCGCTTGGCGCGGATCTCGTCAAGAACAATGCGGATGCCAACACCGCAGCTGTCCAGAACGTCTTTGTCGACGTCGTGAACGGCGCGGCGAACGACACGACGATCGCCGAGGATGGCCGTGCCAGCAGCCGCGACACCTATGTGTTTTCGACAGCAACGCTGACGCTTGCGAAGACAAGTGCAGTGATCTGGGATCCTGTGAATGCAGCTACCAATCCAAAGCTGATCCCCGGCGCCGTCGTCGAATATTGTCTTGCGGTGACGAACAACGGTACGTCGGCTGCGAACAGCGTCAGCTTCAGCGACGTCATTCCCGCCAACGCGACCGACGCGACGGGCCTGACCTCGACGCCGGGCGGTGTGTCCTGGATTACGGGCGCAAACACGGCATCGCCGGGAGCTGCGTTCAACGTGCAGTATTTCGCCATTGGCGGCGCGACCTGTGCCGCACTCGGTACGCCGGAAGACGAGGACGCAACCGGAAGCTCGACATCGACAACGGGCACGGGCGATGCCGGCAGCTTCAACAGCTCGACCGGCACCGTCAGCGCATCGATCGCGTCGATCCCGGCCAGCGCCACGCGCGTTGTCCGGTTCCGGGTCACGATCAGGTAATTCCCTCGGGAATTACCTGATCATGGAAAGGAAAAGGGGGTGCGCGCCGAAGCGAAGCCTGTTGGCGACGCAGCCCCCGCTCTTTTGATCCGCCTGTTCTTCATCGCCTTGTTTGGGGTCGTCAGCCTTTTGGCTGGCGGCCCAAAGGCGTGGCATGAGGCCAGCGCGCAGACGATCATCAGCAATACCGCCCAGCTGAATTACATTATGGGCGGCGAGACGGTCACCACGGATTCCAATCAGGTGACCTTGGAGCGCCTTACGGTCCGCACCGATGCGGTCATCAAGCTGCTGCGGGAATTCCCCACGGACAGCGGCCTGCTGGTTCCGTCGACAGGCGGCAAATGCAAACAGTCAAATGGTGCCCTCGTCCCCATCTCCCTGGGGACTGGTGGCAAGAGCGGGCAGAATGCGGGCGACAGATCGCTGCGCCAGACCGCGAGTTTCCGGCCAGGCGACCCCGTCTTTGTCTCTGTCGAGGACGGCGACCAGAATCAGGACAGCAACGTTCGCGAGGAAATCGAGGTCCGGGTCATCACGTCCGCAGGCGACGAGGAAGTTCTGCTGCTGCAGGAAACCGGCACCGATACCGGCGTTTTTGTCGGCGGGGTTCCGACCGTTTCCGATACCTCGCCAACCCCGAACAACTGCGAACTGCTGCTGCAGCGCGGCGATACGATCAGCGTTTTCTACCGTGATACCGAAGACGGCGATGACAGCGTCGAAGCCGACGCGCTTGTCGATCCCCTCGGCTTTGTGTTCGACAGCGTTACGGGCGAGGTCATCAATGGCGTCCGCGTCACCCTGATCGATCTGGCGACCGGCGCCCCTGCCCGCGTTTTCGGTGATGACGGCATTTCCATCTATCCCTCCAGCGTGATCACCGGCGAGGATGTCACGGACGCATCCGGGCTCCTCTATCCTGGTGTCGACGGCGCGTTCCGCTTTCCCTTTGCCGCACAGGGCCGCTATCGGCTGGATATCGTCCCCACCGCGGACTACGCATTCCCCTCCACGGCACCCAGCGAACAGATCGCCGAGCTGCGGTCACCAGATGGATCGCCCTTCGCCGTTCTGAATGACGCCTCCTATGGCAATCCGTTCGTTCTGACCGGGCCTGAACCCCTGAGGATCGACATCCCGCTCGATCCGCCTGGCGCAGGCGATCTGCTGCTTCAGAAAACGGTTTCGGTCACGGATGCCGAAGCCGGCGATTTCGTGCAGTATCGACTGGAGTTGCAGAATGTCGATACGGCGGCCGCGACCAATGTCGTCATCGCCGACACACCGCCCGCCGGGTTCCGCTATGTCAGCGGCTCCGCCCGTTCGGACGAAGGCGCGCTGCCCGACCCAGACCTTGCGAGTGACGGGAGCACATTGCGTTTTCCCATCGGCACGCTGCCGGCGGGAAGTGATTATTCCATCACATATCTGCTCAGCGTTGCGTCGAACGCGCCCGAGGGGAACGCGCTGAACCGGGCGGTCGCATTGCTGAACGGAAGCGTTGCCAGCAACGAGGCCGCCGCATCCGTGCGGATCAAGGCACCGCTGTTCACAGGCACCGCAACCATCATCGGCCGGGTATCGGAAGGACAGTGCGGCCTGGAACATCCCGCGGAGCGTCCGGGCGTTGAGGGCATCCGCATCCTGATGGAGGATGGCCGCTATGTCCTGACCGACAGCGATGGCCTTTATCATTTCGAGGGCATCACCCCCGGCACGCATGTCGTGCAGATGGACGTCGGCAGCCTGCCCGCAGGCTATGAGGCCGTGGCGTGCGAGCGCAACAGCCGCCGCGCGAACCGCGCCTTTTCGAGCTTCGTCGAGGTCCAGGGCGGCGCGCTGTGGCGGACGGATTTCGTCCTGAAGCGCGATGAAAGCGTGGTTGCCGAAACCGAAGATGACCTGCCTGCGCCCCTGTCCGACAGCGAGGCGGCAGGAACGGGGCGCGACTGGCTGACCGGTCAGGAGCCCGGAATGGCCATCCTGTTTCCGGAAGTCGGCCACAACCCGCGCGCGCCGTCCCAGCGTGTTGTCATCAAGCACATGCCCGGTCAGAAGGTCACGCTGACGGTCAACGGCAATGCCATCAGCGGCTATGCCTATGACGGCGCCCAGGGCGGCGTGGAACGCGGTTTCGAAGTGTCGCGCTGGCGCGGCCTGCCGCTGCAGAACGGCCGCAATGTCATAACGGCGAATTTCGCGGCCACGGATGGCGTGCCGGCGGAAACGCTGACGCGCGAAATCTATTACACCAACGCCGCAAGCCGCGCGACCCTGATCAAGGACAAATCACGTCTGACCGCCGATGGCCGCACGCGTCCGCGCATCGCCGTTCGCATTACGGACGGCGGCGGCAATCCGGTGCGCGCCGGGTCGAGCGGCGGCTTTACCATCGACGCGCCTTATCGTGCGGCATTCGAGACAGACCAGCAGCAGGCCCGTCAGCTTGCGGGGATCGAGGCCTATGCGCCGGAGTGGCGCGTGCTGGGCGACGACGGCATCGCCTATATCGAGCTCGACCCGACGACGCAGGCGGGTGGTGCGCGGCTGGAATTCACCTTTCAGGCCGACGAGGCGACCTATGTGCAGGAAATCGAAACCTGGCTGGAGCCGGGCGACCAGCCCTTCGTCCTGGTGGGCTATGCGGCGGGTACGGCAGGTTTCAACACGCTGAAAGACAAGGCCGACCGCCTGCTGGACCGCACGGCCGACACCAGCTTCACGGACGGTGAGGTCAAGCTGTACGGCAAGGGCCGCATCCTCGGCAAATGGCTGGTCACGATGGCGGTCAACAGCGAGAAGCCGGAGCGCCGGAATGGTCGCCGCAGCCTGCTGGGCACAATCGATCCCGACGAGTATTACACCATCTATGGCGACGGATCGGAACAGCGTTTCGACGCCGCCACCAGCGACCGGCTTTATCTGAGGATCGAGCGCGAGACATTCTACGCGCTTTACGGCGATTTCGAAACGGGCCTGACGCGGACCGAACTGACGCGCTACAGCCGCACGCTGACCGGCGTGAAAACGGAATATCGCGGCGATGTTCTGGGCTTCACGGGCTTTGCCGCCGACACCGGGCTGCAGTCGCGCCGCGAGGAAATTCAGGGCAACGGCCTTAGCGGCCCCTACCGCCTCGGCGCGCGCAACCTTGTGCTGAACAGCGACAAGGTGGTCATTGAAGTGCGCGACCGTCTGCGGAGCGACATCATCGTCAGCCGCCAGCCGCAACAGCGTTACATCGACTATGATATCGACGCGAATAGCGGCACGATCCAATTCCGCCGCTCCATCGCCAGCCGCGATGCCGCGTTGAATCCCATTTTCATCGTCGTGGACTATGAGACCGAAGGTTTCGCCGAGAAACGCTTCAACGCTGGCGGCCGGGCATCGGCAACGCTTGGCAATGTCGAACTGGGCGCAAGCTTCATTCGCGATGACGATGAACGCGCAACATCAGACCTTTACGGCGGTGACCTGACATGGAAGATCAGCAACACGACGGAAGTGCGCGGCGAATACGCCCGTAGCGAATCCGACATTCAGGATTTCGGCAAGTCGGACGGTGCAGCCTGGCTGGTCGAAGCCCAGCATCATGGCCAGAAGGTCGATGTCACCGCCTATGTGCGCGAGCAGCAGGCGGGCTTTGGTGTCGGTCAGCAGAACAATGCCGAGACCGGTACGCGCAAATATGGCGTCGATGCCAGCGTCAAGCTGAACGACAGCATCACCGCCTCCGCATCGGCGTACCGCGAGGATTATCTGATCGGCCCCGCAAGGCGGGATTCGCTGGAAGCCAAGGCCGAATGGCAGCGGGACCGGACGACCCTGCGCGCGGGTTACCGCATGGTCGATGACATTGGCCGCGACGGCCTGTCGCGCGAGAGTGACTTGCTGACCCTGGGTGGGTCGCAGGGCGTTCTGGACAACAGGCTGACACTGGACGCGGAGGCGGAGATCGCCATCGGCGGCAAGGATGAAAGCGTCGATTTCCCCAACCGTTACCGCGCCGGTGCCAGCTATCAGATCAGTGACGCCGTCCGCGTGATCGCAGCGCATGAATATGCGGTGGGCGACACATTCGAGGCGAACAACACACAGCTCGGTTTCGACCTGACACCGTGGCGGGGCGCGAACCTGACCACCACGCTCAATCAGGCCGGTATCAAGGAATTCGGGCCGCGAACCTTTGCCGCGCTCGGCCTGCAGCAGCGGCTGGCGATCAGCAAGCAATGGTCGCTGGATGCAAGCTTCGATGCGAACAATACCCTGGCGGGCGGCATCGACGAGGGCGGAATCCTGAACCCCGCGCAGCCCGCCGCGTCAGGCGGTTTCCTGGGCAGCCAGGGACAACTGACCGAGGATTTCTGGGCGGCCGGGCTTGGCGCGACCTATCGCAATGACAATCTGAGCTGGACCGGCCGTTTCGAATATCGCGACGGCGACGGCGACCGCTATGGTCTGACAACCAGCGTCATCCGCCAGACCACGGCTGGCATCGCCCTGGCCGGACAGGCAAGCCTGTTCCGCGTAAAGGAAGCAAACGGCCAGCTTGGCAGCAGCGCAAATGTCCGTCTGTCAGGCGCATGGCGCCCGATCGGCAGCCGCTGGGCCGTGCTCGACCGACTGGAATTCGACCTGCAGGAGGTTTCCATAGGCCAGCTGCCCGGTCCCTTTGCGGGATTTGGCCGCTTTGGCGCGGATGGCGGCACGTCACGGCGCATCGTCAACAACATGGCGATCAATTACATGACCGATGAATGGTCCGGCCGCGATGACGAACCCGCAGAGGGCCGCACACAGGCGAGCCTGTACTGGGGCACGAAATATGTCTTCGACCGCTATGACGGCGAAGGTTATGACGGTTTCGCGCAGGCCATCGCGCTCGACGTTCGCCACGACATTTCGGAGAGCGTCGATATCGGCCTGATGGGCAGTCTGCGTCACGTCGCCAGCGGACCGGACAATGTCAGCTACTCGATCGGGCCGAGCATCGGCCTTTCGCCCATCACGAACGCCTGGCTGTCGGTTGGCTATAATCTGGCCGGCTATCATGACGAGGACTTTTCCGACGCCCGCTATACCCGCGATGGCCCCTATGTGACCTTTCGCCTGAAGCTGGACCAGCTGAGTCCGGAAGCGCTGTTCGGCAGCAGGTAAGTCAGCGCATCATGGTGGTTGCCGCCGCGGTCCCGTTGGCATAGCCGCCTTCCCATCGACATCGGGAAGGAACAGTCATGAGCGGTATCCTGGTCACAGGCTCCACACGCGGCATCGGCGCGGCCATCGCGGACGCGCTGCCAAAAGGGCGCGTCGTGCGGCACGGAACGAAGGATGCGGGCGGCGTCATCGGTGCGGACTTCACGGATCCGGCCTGCGTCGATACCCTTTGGAAAAAAGCGCTCGAAGCGGCGGGCGGCGAAATCGGCGTCCTTATCAACAATGCGGGGCTGTTCGACCCCGTCCCTCTTGAAAGCGAAGACGACGACTGGAGCGCGGGATGGGCGCGCGGGATGGCGATCAACCTGCAGGCGCCAGCCAACCTCTGCCGCCTTGCCATCCGCCACTGGAAAGCGCGCGGAAGCGGCGGACGCATTGTCAACATCGCGAGCCGTGCGGCCTATCGCGGCGACGGCATCGACTATGGCCATTATGCCGCCGCCAAGGCAGGCCTGGTCGGGCTGTCGAAAACCCTGGCACGCGGCCTGGCGCATGAGGGTGTGCTCGTGTTCACGGTGACGCCCGGCTATGTCATGACCGGCATGGCGGAGGACTATCTGGCCTCGCGCGGCGGCGCGAAGCTTCTGGAGGATATCCCGCTTGGCAAGGTGGCGGACCCTGAGGAAGTCGCCTCACTGGTGCGCTATCTGGCGCTGGAGGCGCCGCCGTCGATGACGGGCTGCGTGATCGACGTGAACGGCGCGAGTTTCGTGCGTTAACTCGCCTTTTCCAGCACCGCTTCCGCCGCCATCCACCTGGCTTCCGCCTTTGCCAGTTCCGCCTCGGCAGCGCCGCGCTTTTTCATGAGCTCGGCGGTCGCCTGACCGTCGGCCATGACCGCGGGATCGAGCATGGCGCGGTCGAGCGTTGCGATCGCCTTCATGTGTTTTTCAACCTCCTTCTCGGCTGCGCTGACATCCTGCCTGAGGCCTGCGAGCTTCTTGCGGTTGGCGCTGTCAGCGCGGCGGTCGGCCTTTGACTTCTTCTTTTCCGCAGCGGGCCTCGGACCGTCGTCATTCGCGCCGCCACGTCCGAGGACGAGATCCGTATAATCCTCCAGCGAACCGTCGAAATCCTGCGCCGTCCCGTCCGCGACCAAGACGAGACGGTCGGCGGCCGCCTCGACCATGTGACGGTCATGGCTGACGATGATGACCGCGCCGTTATAGGCGTTGAGCGCCTGCACCAGCGCTTCGCGCGTGTCGACGTCGAGATGGTTGGTTGGCTCGTCGAGGATGAGGAGATGCGGCGCGTTGCGCGTGATGAGTGCCAGCGCCAGCCGTGCGCGCTCACCGCCGGACAGGCTGCCGACCTGCTGCATGGCGCGTTCGCCCGAAAACCCGAACCGCCCGAGCTGACCGCGCACCGCACCCGGTTTCGCATCCGGCATCTGACGCGTCATATGTTCGAGCGGGGTGGCGTCGGTTTCCAGTTCCTCCACCTGATATTGCGTGAAATAGCCGACCTGCATCTTGGCGGAGGCGTTCATTTCCCCCTCCTGCGGGGTCAGCTGCGCCGCGAGCAGCCGCGCCAGCGTCGTCTTGCCATTCCCGTTCTGGCCGAGAAGCGCGATACGCTCGTCGGGATCGATGCGGAGGTTGAGACGCTCGAGGATGGTCTTGTCGCCGTAGCCCGCCTTGGCCATGTCGAGCGTGATCAGCGGCGGCTTCAGTTCGGGCGATGACGGAAAATCGAAACTGAGGGTCGGATCGTCGATAACGGCAGCGATCGGCTTCATCTTTTCCAGTGCCTTCATGCGGCTCTGCGCCTGCTTGGCCTTCGACGCCTTTGCGCGCCAGCGGTCGACAAAGGCCTGCAGCTTCTCACGCTCCGCAGTCTGCTTTCGCGCCGCCGCGCCCAGCTGCGCCTGACGTTCGGCGCGCTGGCGTTCGAAATCGTCATAACCGCCCGGATAGAGCGTGGTCTTGCCGCCCTCCAGAT
This sequence comes from uncultured Alphaproteobacteria bacterium, assembly GCA_963710205.1. Lineage (GTDB taxonomy): Bacteria > Pseudomonadota > Alphaproteobacteria > Sphingomonadales > Sphingomonadaceae > Pacificimonas. The sequence goes on from CAVPZG010000005.1 coordinate 704,617, forward strand.
GCAGGATATGGTCGACGACATTGTTGAGAAGGTCGCGCTCGTGACTGATGACGACGATGGTGGCGGGATAGGATTTGAGGAAATTTTCCAGCCAGAGCGTCGCTTCGAGGTCGAGATGGTTCGAGGGCTCGTCGAGAAGCAGCAGGTCGGGGCCGGAGAACAGCAGGGCGGCCAGCGCAACGCGCATCTTCCAGCCGCCCGAGAAGCTGTCGAGCGGGCGGGCCTGCATCTCTTCGTCGAAGCCGAGCCCAACGAGGATGCGGGCCGCGCGCGCCTCGGCGGCCCAGGCGTCGATGACGTTGAGCCGTTCGTGGATTTCGCCAAGCCGGTGCATGTCCTCGGTGGTTTCCGCTTCCGCCATCAGGGCGGCGCGTTCGGTATCGGCGGCAAGGACGGTTTCCAGCGGCGTCTTCGATCCGTGCGGCGCCTCCTGCTCAAGATATCCGATACGGGCGTTTTTGGGCATCTCCATTTCGCCCTCGTCGGGGTCAATCTCGTCGATCATCACCTTCATGAGTGTGGATTTGCCCGCGCCGTTACGGCCAATCAGCCCCACGCGCCCGCCCGGCGGCACGAATGCCGACGCACGGTCGAGGATGGTGCGCCCGCCAAGGCGCACAGTGATGCCATTGAGATTGAGCATGGGTGCGCTTTAGCGTGGGCGTGCGGGATTGTCAGTGGAAGATTGGGCTGTCGCCGCAATCCTAGTCGCGGGGCTCCTTCGCCAGACGGCCCATCAGGACGGCCATGCGCTTGGCCTGTTTCGGAATGCTGGACAGGTAGATGAATTCGCCCTCGGCATGGGCACCTTCACCGCTGGTGGCAAGACCCGCGAGCGCAGCGTCCACATCCTTCGCGACGAAACTGATGTCCGCGGCCCCGCGCCGGGCGGGGTCCCAGATGCCGAGCGCGTCCATGCCAAGATCGCCGCTCGCGACGTTGAGCTGGGCGAGGAGTTGGCGATTGGCCTCCGTCGGTGACATGGGCGGATAGCCATCATCGGCAAATTCGAGCGTCGCGGTCGTTCCGGGCAGGTGCGCCGCAGCGATGGCCTGCATGGCGGCCCGGACGCGGGTTTCCTGCTCGGTCGTCAGCGTACGGATATCGCCGCGCGCGATCGCGTCCGACGCAATGATATTTGTCTTGCCCGATGCCGTGACGGCAAAGCCCTGATCGTCGATGGCGGCAGGCGTTCCGCCCGCCATGACGCCAACATTATAGGTCAGGTTCTGTTCGGGCAGATCGCGGCGAAAGCTGTCGAGGATACGCGCGAGTTCGTAGATCGCACCATAGCCCGAACGTTCCGAGAAAACCGCGCTCGAATGGCCGGATTTACCCGTCGTGGTCAGGGTCCAGCTGGTCGAGCTGCGCCGCGCGATGGTGCCGTAGTCCTTGCCGTCTTCGGAGGCCAGTCCCTCGAATCCGAGCGCGATGTCCGCCCATTTGCCGGCATCGATGAGATCGCTGCGCGCGGCGTCGAGTGGGCTTCCGGGGCGTTCCTCGTCACCCGTCAGGACCACCTTGATGTCCGCGCCGTCAAGCGTGCCGGCCGCCTGCATGGCGCGAAGAGCGGCGATGATGACGACAAGGCCGCCCTTGTTGTCACCGACGCCCGGACCGATCGCCCTGTCTCCTTCCCGCGTGAAGGTCTGGAACGGGGAATCCGGTTCGAACACCGTGTCGAGATGGCCGATGAGCAGCAGCCGTTTCCCGGCGCCCTTGCCCATATGGGTGGCGACCAGATGCCCCGCCCTGCCCGTGCCGGACATGTCGATCCATTCCACATCAAAGCCGAGCGGTTCGAACTCCGCCCGCATCATGGTGCCGACCTGCCTGACGCCCGCGAGATTGAGCGTGCCGCTGTTCACGTTGACCAGCTGCTCAAGCAGGCTGACGGTCCGGTCCGTTTCGCTGTCGACGACGGCGGGAATGCGCTGTTCGGCGGGAGAAAGCTGTGCACCGGCGGCACTGTTGAGCGAGACGGCGGCGATGGCGGCCGCGGTCAGTGATAGCAGACGGGGAAAACGAAACATGGCGACCTTCCTGTTCGGAAAGCCGCCATGTTTAGCGTCAGATGTGGCTGTGACTAGACGGCCGCGTTCTGGTCCGGAATACGAAGCACCTGGCCCGGATAAATCTTGTCCGGGTCGGAAAGCATCGGTTTGTTCGCCTCGAAAATCTTCATGTAGAGATTGGCGTTGCCATAATATTCCTTGGCGATCTTCGACAGCGTGTCGCCGCTTTCGACCGTGTGATAACGGCTGGCGGGATCGCTTGACGGCGGACCGTCGCTGGCAAGGTCGTCGTCATCGACCTTGTCGATATATTTTGTGTTCCCGGCGAGAACCATGAGCTTTTCCTTGGTCGCCTGGTCGGGAACCTTGCCGCTCAGCTTTACCTTGTTGCCGTCGACGTGGACCTTGATATCGCCCTTCAGGCCCATCTTCTCGATCTCGTCGCGCAGCCTTTCAGCCTTCTTTTCGGCGGGCGTCTGCTCGTCGAAAAGTTCCTTGCCCTTGTCCTTTTTAAAGAAATCGAAAATGCCCATAACGGTTCTCCCTTTTTATTGTCCTGACCACTCAACGATGGATGGCGCAGTTGGGTCCGTCACATTTCGATCAGAACCTTCCCCATTGCCTTGCGGTCCATCATCCAGCGAATTGCCGCGCCGCCCTCGGCCAATGGAAACCGTTTGGAAACATAAGGTTTGAGCTTGCCCGCAGACAGCCAGCCGATCAGCTCCTTCATATTGGCCTCATGCACTTTCGGCTCCGCCTGGGTGAAGGCACCCCAGAACACACCGACGATGGCCGCGCCCTTCACGAGCGCAAGATTGAGCGGCAGTTTCGGGATTTCGCCCGCGGCGAACCCGATCACAAGATAGCGCCCCTTCCACCCGATCGAGCGGAAGGCCGGTTCGGCAAACCTGTCGCCCACGGGATCGTAAATGACGTCGGGGCCACGTGATCCCAGCGCCTGGCAGCAGCGCTTGATCCCCTCGCGCAGATCCTCGTCCGTGTAGTTGATGACTTCGTCCGCGCCATATTCCCGGCAGAGGTCAAGCTTTTCCTGCGTGGAGGCAGCAGCGATGACCTTCGCGCCCATCAGCTTGCCAAGTTCCACGGCGGCAAGACCGACACCGCCCGCGGCACCGAGGACGAGGAGGACCTCCCCCGGCTGAATGTCGGCGCGCTGCTTCAGGGCGTGGTGGGATGTGCCGTAGGTCATGGTGAAGCCCGCGGCGACGGCATCCGACATGCCCTCTGGAATCGGAATGACGCGCGGCGCATCGGTGACGATCTGCTCCGCGAATGCGCCCTGACCGGTCATGGCAAGCACGCGCTGTCCAACCTCCAGATGCGTCACGCCCTCGCCCAGCGCGTCAATGACGCCCGCTGCCTCGCCGCCCGGACTGAACGGCAGATCCGGTTTGAACTGATAGAGATTCTGGATGATGAGCGTGTCGGGAAAGTTGACGCCCGCGACCTTTACATTGACGCGCACCTGCCCGGGGCCGGGTTCCGGTGTTTCGACATCCTTCAAAACCAGTTTTTCAGGGGGGCCGTGTTCGACGCAGAGAAGGGCTTTCATGAACGGGTTCCTTTACGAAGTTCCGCCCGGGTCTAGGCAGCCCCGCGCGATGCGTCGATTAGCGCTTTGGCCAGCATGTGAAATTCTTCGCTGCGCGGGCTGGACGTCCGCCAGACGAGCGCGATCTCTCGTGCCGGATCGGATCCGGCAAGCGGGCGCGCAACGACATTCGTGCCCTTCAATATGCCAGCCTCCACGGCCATTTCGGGAAGCAGGGTCAGGCCGAGGCGGTTGTCGACCATTTGAACCAATGTATGAAGCGACGTCCCGATCACACTGGCCTCGCTGCGAAATTCAGGACGACGGCAGGCACTGAGCGCATGTTCCTTCAGGCAGTGACCATCTTCCAGGAGGAGCAATTTTTCGGGGTCGATCTCTCCGGCGGCGACGCTTTCCCTGGCGCCCGGCTGATCGTCCTGATGCGCCGCCACGAAAAAATGGTCATCGAACAATTTGGCGATCTCGATATCGCCGCAGTTCCAGGGAAGTGCGAGAAGGACGCAGTCCACCTGCCCCTTGTGGAGGGCCTCGCAAATCTGCGCGCTTGGCTCCTCTCGCAGGAACAGGCGCAGGGACGGAAACCCGGCGCGCAGTTTCGGAAGGATGCGCGGCAGCAGGAAGGGCGCGATCGTGGGAATGACGCCCATGCGGAGTTCGCCGGTGAGCGGTTTCGATTCCGCCTGGGCAAGCTGCGCCAGATCTTCGGCGCCTGATAGCACCTGCCGGGCCTTTGCCGCGATGCGGTCACCCAGAGGGGTAAACCGCACAACGCGGCGCGTCCGCTCGACAAGGCTGGCGTCGAGCGCCGTTTCCAGTTCGCGCAGGCCTGCGGACAATGTCGACTGAGTGACGAAACACGCCTCTGCCGCGCGGCCAAAATGGCCGTGATCCTGCAAGGCAACGAGATATTGCAGCTGTTTCAATGTGGGCAGGTGGATCATTGCCTGTCTCGATCAGTGTGTCAGATAAAATTCATTGGAGCGATAATGATCATGGACCCATATGGGAAGCTCATCGTTCAACAGATGTCGGACCCGGTCACTCCTCCTCTTTCCCCCCAGAGGATGAGTGGTCGGGCCGATATCGTAATGAATTTATGAAAACTCAAGGAGATATCTTATTATGTTGACTGTTGGTGACAAGCTTCCCGAATATCGTGTTCCCGTGCAGCAGGGCGTCGGCGCACTGCCCGCGGATGAAATGATTTCGGACAAGGATTATGACGGCAAGTGGAAGATCCTGTTCTGGTGGCCGAAGGACTTCACATTCGTCTGCCCGACCGAAATCATGGGTTATGGCGAACTGAAGCAGGACTTCGAGGATCGTGACGCGGTGCTGATTGGCGCGTCGACCGATACCGATTTCGTGCATTACGCCTGGCGCAAGTCCGACGAGCGTCTTGCCGCCTGTGATTTTCCGTGGATCGCGGACAACAAGCAGGAACTCGCCAAGGCGCTCGGTATTCTCGACAAGAATGCGGGCGTGGCGCTGCGCGCGACCTTCATCATCGATCCCGACGGCATCATCCAGCATGCGACGGTCAATGGCCTGAACGTCGGTCGCAATCCGAAGGAAACGCTGCGCATTCTCGATGCGCTGCAGACCGACGAGCTTTGCCCGTGCAACTGGGAAGAGGGCCAGGAGGTTCTCAAGCCAGCCGCATAACAGGCTGCGTCTCAATATTACCGGGCGGCAACGGCCACGCTGTTGCCGCCCTTTTCTTGCCTATCATCGGAAGGAACATCCATGTCCGTAAACGATCTTGCCCGAACGCTTCCCGACTATGCGAAAGACACGAGGCTCAACATTTCGTCTCTGCTCGGCGATCAGATGATCGACGATCAGAAGAAATACGGCCTGCTGGTCGCCTGCGCCCACGCCACTGGCTATGGCCCGCTGATCGACGCGGCGGAGGAAGAAGCCGCCGCCCACATGTCGGAAACGGCGCTGAATGCCGCGAAGTCCGCCGCCTCCCTGATGGCGATGAACAATATCTATTATCGCTTCACGCATCTGGCCGGAAACGCGGAATATGCCAAGATGCCCGCCAAGCTGCGAATGAACGCCATGGCCAACCACGGCGTCGAGAAGGTGGACTTCGAACTCTGGTCCATCGCCGTCAGCGCGATCAATGGCTGCGGCATGTGCATGGAAAGCCACGAAAAGGTCTTGCAGAAAGCGGGCGCGAACAGCGAGACGATCCAGTATGCCGTTCGCATGGCCGCGGTCGTCTTTGCACTGGGGCGCACGCTGGCGGCAGCCTGACGATCGTGAGGCGGCAGGTTTGCACAATGCAAGTCTGCCGCCTAGATTGAGTTCTGCTCAACCGGCCGGAGACACAAGATGTTCGATGCCTTCATCCGTTATCTCGACAGTGTAAAGGCACGGGATCCAGCCGCGCGGTCGCGCTGGGAGGTGCTGCTCTATCCTGGCGTCTGGGCGCTGGGTATGCACCGGATCGCGCATTTCCTGTTTCGCGGCGAGCTTTATTTCCTTGCCCGCGCGGTCAATCACATTTCCCGCATGTTCACCGCGATCGATATTCACCCCGGCGCGATTATCGGACGTAACCTGTTCATCGACCATGGGTTTACGGTCATTGGCGAAACAGCCGAGATCGGCGACGACGTGACCATCTATCAATGTGTCACGCTGGGCGGGACGAACCCCGCCAACGGCATTCCCGGCAAGCGCCACCCGACCCTGCGGGACGGTGTGATCGTCGGCTCCGGCGCGCAGATTCTCGGCCCGATCACGGTCGGCGCCCGCGCGCGCATCGGCGCGAATGCAGTGGTCACGCATGAAGTTCCCGAAGGCGCGACGATGGTCGGCATTCCAGGGCGTCCGGTGCCGGTCGCCGCGGAAAGCTATGCACGCGAGTTCATACCCTATGGAACGCCCTGCAGCGAGAAATTCGATCCGCAGACGCAGCAGATCGAGATATTGCGCTGCGAGCTGATGGCGATGCAGGAGCGCCTAGATGCCTATGAGGAGGCGAAGCCAGAGGAGCGCCGCGCCTAGGTGGCGATCGTCACGCCCCTGTTCGATGCCGCGCGCCAGGGCACGCGGCAGGTCCCGTGGGAACGCGCCGAACTCACCCGGCTGATGGACCTGTATGGCCGCATGGTCGCCGCGGGCGAATGGCGTGATTATGCGATGAGCATGGAGAAGGACGAAGCCCGTTTCGCCGCCTTCCGCCGCGCTGCCGACCGACCGGAAATCACGATCGTCAAGCGCCCGTCGCTCAGCCGCAAACAGGGTATGTACGCACTGATCGGCGAACAGGGGCAGGTGCTGAAACGTGGCGGCGACCTGAAGGCACTGCTGGCTCCGGTCGAGCGCAGGCTGGTGAAACTGGTCGACGTCTAGACGGCCTTCATCTGGTCCTCGCGCGCCCAAAGCATCAGCGCCACGCCCGCCAGGTTGGCGTCAGGCATGTCCGCACGCCAGCGCGGTGTGCGGCGGATTTCCATTTTATAAGCCGTCTTCAGCTCGAAACGACGGTTGAATGCCGCCAGTGCCTCGGGCCGCGACAGAACCGTACGCGGACAGTGCAGGAACAGGCCGTCCCAGCCGCCCGTCGCCAGCACGACATCGCCCGCAAACGCGCCCACCATGGCCGCACGCGCGGTCTCCATGCCCACCGGATCGGTGGGCAAACCAGCGGCCTGCCAGAGCGCGCGGTCCTCATGCGCGAACAGGGCCAGCTCCCAACTGGTGCCGCCCTTCTGGCGCGTAATGGCCTCGGCAAGCGCCACCTCCTTCGCATCATGCGGCGAGAAGCCGATATGACCGATTTCGCTATCCACCATGGTCATGCGCTCGCCATCCTTCTTGATGAGGAGGGAGGCGCCGAGACCATTTTGCAATGTGACCGTCGCCCAGCGTCCCGCACGTTCGAAGTCCGGTGTTTTTGGCGCGGACAGGCTTGTGTGGGTCTGCGGCGTATGGGCAAGATTGGCCCAGCTTTTCACAGCGCTGTCATTGACCGCCAGCGGCATCGTGCCGAGCAGATAGCGCAGGCCCGTCAGCGACAATATCCAGGGACAGCGCGCGATGCGTATGGCATCGCCCGCGACCGGGCCTGATACCACAATCCCGCAGAGATGGTCCGAAAGGGTGATCCCCGCTTCTTCGGCATATTTCTGAAAGGCATCGGTCGCGGTCGTGAACTGGCTGGTCGGATAGCTGCGTTGCCGGTCAAGCCTCGGTTTGGGCGAAGGCTTTGCCGTCGCAAGACGGATCTCCCTGCCATCGATGGCGACAAGCAGCCAGTCGGACAGCGCTTTGGCTGGCGGGGACGTCGTCATGGCCCGCGGGTTTTCGTAAAAGTCAGTCATGCCACTTTCCCCAATAGAAGGTAGCATAGCCGAAAATCATTAGGAAATCATGTCTGGGGCCTCAGCTTATTTCCCCCTGTCTCGACATGACGAGCTGGCCCTGCTCCGCGCCTGACTGCGGCACGGTTTCACCTTTGCGGTCGGTGATGTCGCCAAGGCGCGCGGCGATTGTCTCCGCATTGCGCTCGCCCGCGCCGAGCATGATGCCGGGGGTCAGGGTGACGTTGATGGCATGATAGCCGCCCGCGCCCGCGCCGAGAATCAGGTTGGTGGGCGCCTCGTCCGATGCGAGGAAAATGACGGCGGGCGCGACCTTGTCGGGAGAATAGATTTTCAGCATTTCCTCCGGCATCAGATCCTCGGTCATGCGCGTTCCCGCAACGGGGATGATGGAGTTGACGTGGATGTTGTTCTTCGCGCCCTCCTGCGCCAGCGACTTGGCGAAACCCACGAGGCCGAGTTTCGCCGCGCCGTAATTGGTCTGGCCGAAATTGCCGAAACAGCCCGTGGACGAGCCGGTCATGATGATCCGGCCGTAATTGGCGTCCCGCATGTGCTGCCACACAGCCTTGGAGCAATTGACGCTGCCCATCAGGTGAACGTCGAGGACGAATTCGAAATCGTCGAGCGTCATCTTCGCGAAACTCTTGTCGCGAAGCACGCCGGCATTGTTGATGAGGATGTCGATGCGCCCCCATGTCTCCATGACCTCCGCCACCATGGCGGCGACGGCGTCGCGGTCGGTGACGCTGGCGGCATTTGCCATGGCGGTGCCGCCCGCCGCCTCGATTTCCTCGACCACCTTCTGCGCGGCCGACGCACTGCCGCCCGACCCGTCACGCGCACCGCCAAGGTCGTTGACGCAGACCTTCACGCCGCGTCTGCCGAGTTCGAGTGCATATTCGCGGCCGAGGCCGCCGCCTGCGCCGGTTACGATGGCGGTGCGGTTCGTGAAATCCATGATGCGTCTCCTGGCAATATTGGCGCGCCATTCCAGCAAAGGCGGACTGCAGCTCCAGCGATCCCATCAGGGGTGGATATCAGGAGATGGATCCGGGCCTTCGCCGGAATGGCGGATGAGTCGATGCCACGCGAATAGCCCAGTTGAAGCAGCCGCGCCTACCCTGCCCTTTTGGCAGCTTATCCGGCCTTGCCGCCCTCATCGAGCGCATAGCCTGCCGAACGCACCGTGCGGATCAGGTCCGGCAGCCCGCCCTCGTTGATGGCTTTCCGGAGACGGCGGATATGCACGTCAACGGTCCGCTGTTCGACATAGACGTCGCGCCCCCACACGCTGTCGAGCAGCTGTTCGCGGCTGAACACGCGGCCCGGATGTTCGAGGAAATGGCGAAGGAGGCGAAACTCCGTCGGGCCAAGCGCGACAGGCTTGCCGCCGCGGACGACCTTGTGCGCGCCAAGGTCCATCTCGATATCGGCATATTCGAGCGTCGATCCAGCGATGGCGGGCCGCAGACGGCGCAGGACGGCGTTCACGCGCGCGATGAGCTCACGCGGACTGAAGGGCTTGGTGATATAGTCGTCCGCGCCCGTGTCGAGGCCGCGGATACGGTCCGCCTCGTCCGTGCGCGCGGTCAGCATGATCACGGGCAGGTTCGCGGTTTCGGGATTGCGGCGCAGGCGGCGGCAGACTTCGATCCCGCTCAGATTGGCGATCATCCAGTCGAGAATGATGATGTCGGGTTTTTCCTCGTCGGCGAGGACGAGCGCTTCTTCGCCGTCCTCGGTCTGGACGGTATCGAAGCCCTCCTTCTCGAAATTGTAGCGCAGAAGCTCGACGAGATTATTGTCGTCCTCGACAATCAGCACCTTTGGATTCATCGTCGTTCTTCCCCGCCGTTAGAGTGGTAGCGTCAGTCCCGTGGCATCGCCGCCCTTGGCGCGTTCGCCAAGATATTCACCGGTGGCGCTGTAGTGCACCATCTCGGCGATATTGGTGGCGTGGTCGCCAACACGTTCCAGATTCTTGATGACGAAAATCAGATGTGTGGCGGGCGCGGTATTGTCGCTGTCCTCGGCGATTTGGCCGAGGAGGTCGTGGAACAGGCTCTCGTAATAGTCGTCGATCGCCTGATCCTCGTCGCTGACCGCGCGCGCAAGATAGGGATCGCGTTCGGCAAAGGCGCGGAGGGCATCGTCGACCTGGTCGGAAACCATGCGGCCCATCTGTTCGATACCCTGGTTCGCCGTGCGAAACTTGCCCTCGCTGATGGAGCCGACCCGCTTGGCGATATTCTTGCCATAGTCGCCAATGCGCTCGATGACGGCGCCGATCTTGAGGGCGGCGATGACTTCGCGCAGGTCCTGCGCGAGCGGGCTGCGCCGCGCGATGATCGAAATGGCAAAGGTCTCCGCCTCCATTTCCAGATCGTCGATCCTGGGGTCGGCGGCGACGACGCGTTCGGCAGCCTCTATATCCTGCGAGAGCAGTGCGGCCACGCTGTCGACGATCTGGGCGCGCGCGAGACCGCCCATCTGACCGATCATCGAACGGAGGGCGCGCAGGTCTTCATCGAAAGACTTGACGGTGTGGGAATTTTGCGGGGCCATGATAGTTACCTTGAGATCAGCCGAAACGGCCGGTGATGTAGTCGCGCGTCCGGTCCGCGCGCGGATTGGTGAAAATCGCTTCCGTATCGCCATATTCGACAAGATTGCCGAGATGGAAAAACGCCGTGCGCTGAGATATCCGCGCAGCCTGCTGCATATTGTGCGTCACGATAATGATCGCATAGCGGCCGCGCAAATCGTCGATCAGTTCCTCGATCTTGGCCGTGGCAATGGGATCGAGCGCCGAACAGGGCTCATCCATCAGGATCACTTCGGGATCGACGGCGATGGCGCGCGCGATGCATAGCCGCTGCTGCTGACCGCCCGAGAGGGCGGTGCCCGATTCCTGCACGCGGTCCTTGACCTCGTTCCACAGGCCGGCCCGTGTCAGGCTGCGCTCCACAATCTCGTCCATGTCAGCCTTGGAACTGGCCAGACCATGAATGCGCGGACCATAGCTGATGTTGTCATATATCGATTTCGGAAACGGATTCGGTTTCTGGAACACCATACCCACCCGCGCGCGAAGCTGTACGACGTCCATTTTGGGGTCGTAGATATCCTTGCCATCGAGTTCGATACGGCCCGTCACGCGGGCACTGTCGATCGTATCGTTCATACGGTTGAAGCAGCGCAGAAATGTCGATTTGCCGCAACCGGATGGCCCGATGAATGACGTCACATAATGCGAATCGACATCGATGGAGACCTTGTCCACGGCCTGTTTCTGACCGTAGAAAACGTCGACGTCACGCGCCGTCATCTTTGCGTCATTGGCAAGCGCAACATCTTCATGAACGACTGTAGCTTCAGGCATTTACCAGCGTCTTTCAAACTTGTTTCTAAGGTAGATGGCGACGGCATTCATACTGAGCAGCACCGCCAGCAGGACCATGATGGCCGCGCTGGTCTTTTCAACGAAACCGCGCCCGACCTCGTCCGACCACAGAAATATCTGCACAGGTAGCACGGTCGCGGGCTGCGTGACACCATCGGGGACATCGCTGACAAAGGCACGCATGCCGATCAGGAGCAGCGGCGCGGTTTCACCGAGCGCGCGCGACAGGCCGATAATCGTTCCGGTCAATATGCCCGGCAGGGCCACAGGGAGAATATGGTGAGTGATGACCTGCAGCCGCGATGCGCCGATGCCAAGCGCGGCGTCCCGTATCGAGGGCGGCACGGACTGCAGCGCGACGCGGGAACTGATGACGATCACGGGCAGCGTCATCAGCGCCAGTGTAAGGCCGCCGACGACGGGAGCCGAGCGCGGCATGCCGAAGACATTGAGAAAGACCGCCAGACCCAGCAAACCAAAGATGATCGACGGCACCGCAGCCAGATTGTTGATCGAAACCTCGATAATATCCGTGAACCGGTTTTTCGGTGCATATTCCTCAAGATAAACGGCCGTCATCACACCAATTGGGAAACTGATGGCCAGCGTGATCGCCATGGTCAGAACCGATCCCAGCAGCGCCCCCCAGATGCCGGCGAGTTCCGAACTGGTGCTGTCGGCCTGTGTCAGGAATCCGCTGTTGAACGCCAGTCTGATCCGGTCATTCCGCAGCAGGTCATTATAGGTGCGGACCGTAGCCGTGCTGACGCCGCGGCGGTCGGCCGGCAGGTCGAAATCCACCTGCCCCTTCGCAAGCAGGTCGATGGCGGGCGCGGCAACGACCCATACCGTTTCCGTCTGGCCAAGCAGATCGCGATCGGCGCGCAGCCGGTCACGCACGCCAAGCCAGGCACCTTCGCTGGCGATGTTTCCGCCTCCAAGCTGCGCTTCGGCAGCGGTCGTGACGAGACCGCGGAAATCCGCGCGGTTGATGGCCGCATCGCCGTCCGCCTCCAGCGCGCCAGCCGAGAGGCCAAGCGTCATGGGGTCATATGTGATCTCGACCGGAACTTCAGCGCGTTGAAAACCGCCGATACCGTTGGAGATGATCGTCGCCAGCAGAAACACGAGGAAACCGGCCGCCAGCACCACGGCCCCGAGGCCGATGAACCGGAATCGCCTCTCGCGCGCATATCGCCGCCGCACACGCGCCTGCATGTCCGGCGCCGACCAGTCGACCTTGCGCGGCATATGCTCGGTCCCGGAAGCGGTGATGGCATCTACGCTCATTCGTAAGCCTCCCGATACTTCTTCACGACCGAGAGCGCGTAGATGTTGAGCATCAGCGTCACGACAAACAGCACCAGCCCGAGCGCGAAGGCCGACAGCGTCTTGGCACTGTCAAATTCCTGGTCGCCCGTGAGCAACTGCACGATCTGCGCCGTTACCGTCGTCACGCTTTCAAGCGGGTTGGCTGTCAGGTTGGCCGCCTGACCCGCCGCCATGACGACAATCATGGTTTCGCCGATAGCGCGGCTGACCGCCAGCAGGATGCCGCCGACGATGCCCGGAAGCGCCGCAGGGATCAGGACCTTCTTTATGGTTTCCGAAGGCGTCGCACCCATGGCGAGGCTCCCATCGCGCATGGCGCCCGGTACCGACGACAGGGCATCGTCGGCCATGGAGGACACGAAGGGAATGATCATGATTCCCATCACCGATCCCGCCGCGAGCGCACTTTCCGAAGACGCGCTTTCAATGCCGATCGAGATGGCGAAATCGCGCACGGCCGGCGCAACGGTCAGCGCCGCGAAATAGCCGTAGACCACCGTCGGAACGCCCGCGAGCACCTCAAGCAGCGGTTTCAGGATCTTCCGCGCGCCCGGCTTTGCATATTGCGTCAAATAGATGGCCGACATCAGGCCGAGCGGGATGGCAACCGCCATGGCAATGATGGCGCCGATAAAGATGGTGCCCCAGAACAGCGGAACCGCGCCGAACGCGCCCGAAGATCCGACCTGATCCGCGCGGATCGCGGTCTGCGGACTCCACTGGGTGCCAAAGATGAATTCGAGCGGATTTACCCGGCTGAAAAATTCGAGACTTTCATAGAGGAGCGACAGCACGATGCCGAAGGTCGTCAGGATCGCGATAAGCGAGGCGATGGCAAGAATGATGGTCGAGAACCGCTCGACATGCGTGCGGGCGCGCAGGTCGGGGCGGGTGTTCAGCCAGGCATAGCCGCCGCCAATGAGCGCGAAAGCCATGGCCAGACCACCGATCAGCCAGTTCCATCCCGACTGAGTCGCCGCGTAAATTGGCACGGCGGCATCGACATCAGGATCAAATGCGGCGGCGAGATCGCCCGAGACCACATTCCGCAGTTCGTTGAGAAAGCTTTGCTGCGCCAGGCCGGGTGCAGGCCGCGCGGCCTCTGGAAGCTGCGCAAGCACCTGACCTGCGACGATATTATCGCCAATCATGGCCCATATGGCGAGCAGAAGACCGGCCGGAACCAGAGCCATCAGCGCGGCGCGCGCGCCGTGGTAAACCGGCCGCGAATGCAGCGTCTTCGATCCGCCTGTCCCGGCGAAAACATTCGCACGCGCCCGCACCGCGCCATAGGACACAAGTGTGAGCGCCAGCAGAACGAGCGCGAATGCGCCTAAAGACATGGATATCCCCTAAAGCCGCTAAATCGCTGCGGTTTCTGCGAAACGAACCAAAAGCGCGGCACGATTACAGGCATGATGTGTGCGCGCTACCTCGCATTGTCTGTTTGCACTTTTGTGACGGACGGGCCGGATAATGTCTGCACAGGCATCAAAGTGAAGCTGACGACGGTTCCCTCCCCCTGCTTCGAGCGGATTTCCAGACGGCCGCGGTGCCGCTCGACAATATGCTTTACGATGGCAAGGCCAAGCCCGGTCCCGCCAAGCTGGCGCGAGCGCCCCGCGTCGACCCGGTAGAATCTTTCGGTGAGCCGGGGAATATGCTCGGCAGCAATGCCGTCCCCCTGATTGATGATGGAAATCCTTACCATCCCCGCCGCCATGTTCGCACGAATGATGACCGGCGTGTTCTCGCGGCCATATTTGATGGCGTTGGTGACAAGATTGCCAAGCACCTGAAGCAGCTGGTCATGATCGCCCATGACAGCGGGCAGATCCTCCCTCGCCTCGATGACCAGGTCGCCATGCCATTGCTGCATGGTCGCGACATATTCGTTTAGCAGGTCCGCAACATCGACAGCATCGCGCGGCCTGACATTCTTGTCCCGCTCGACGCGTGAAAGCGACAGAAGATCGTCAATCAGCCGGGTCATTCGCGCCGCCTCGTCCGCCATGACGCCGAGAAAGCGCGACCGCGCTTCGTCGTCATTCGCGGCGGGGCCCTGCAGTGTTTCAATGAAACCCGTGAGCGACGCGAGCGGGGTCCGCAGTTCATGGCTGGCATTGGCGACGAAATCGGTGCGGGTCCGCTCCGCCGCGCGCGCCGGGGACATGTCGGAAATCGTCACAAGGAGGTCGCCGCCGGATGTCGGTCTGGCGCGCAGATTATAGACGGCGCCGGTGCGTCCGAGCCCCTCCACCTCGCGCATCAGTTCACGCCCGTCCGACAAGGCCGTTTCAACCAGGTCGAGCGCGGCGGGCTGGCGTAAGGCCAGCCGCACATGCTCACCCATCGTGCCGCCGAGCAGTTCGGTCGCGGCGCGGTTCGCGGCAATGACCGCGCCGTCCGCCGACAGCATCAGCGCCGCGTCATGTATGTCTTCGATCATCAATCCGGGCTGCAGCACCGGATCGGGCACCGGTTCGGCAGCGCTCTCTTCGGCCGGAGGCGGAACGAAGCTGTCGAAAAGTCCGGGCAGCAACATCAACAGGACCGCGCCAGAGGCCACCGCGGCCACGGGAAATCCGGCTCCGATCGTCCAGCCAGTGAGCCCAAGCAGCACCGCAACGATCAGCAAACGTAGGTTCCGCAAGTTCATTTCTGGGTTTCGACCCTTTTCCTGCATGCCGGACGAGCGTATATATGAAGTTCAAAAACGTAAGCCATGTGTCGGTATAGTTTACAACATCGGGGATTCCGATTTTTGGTTAACGCCTGTTTTCAGCGGGTTACGTCATTGGTACAGATGTTGCTTGGTATAGGGCATATGTTTCGCTAGCGTTCCTTTGGGGATTGGGGTGCGGCGTGATCAACACGAATCAAGGCAGGGTGATATGATGACTGACGAAACTGGCAAGACGACCGAAACGCCCAAGGCCGCCACCGACGCGACAAGCTCGCGCCGCAGCGTCCTGAAACTGGGTGCCGTGGCCGTGCCCGCGATTGCGACGCTCAGCCCATCGATGGCCATGGCGACAGGCGGTGGCGGCGGGGCTGCGATTTCGCTCATGACCTGCACCGTGCCGATGGACGCCACTTGGTACGACGAATTCGGCTATCCCGTGCCTGAAGGAACCGTGATCAAGGGTGAGCACGGGCCGAAGCCGTTCTTCCACCGCGACAAGCAGAAGATCTGGGTCTTCCGCGCCCCGCCCGGCAACGCCTATTCCGGCCAGCAGCTGAAGGATGCCTTTCCCGGCGGCTTCGGAGGCGCGCGCATCCCGCCCGCCGGTGTCGATTCGATGCAGTTCGATGCCCATGTCGCCTACCTGACCAATGTCCGCAGCGGCCATGTCGCCGGTGCCGGTCTGACCTGTATCGTATCGCTGACCAACGTCTGAGGTGATGGCTGGCGGCAATGAGGGAGCCGTGCGCTATGCGCCGGTTCCTGATGAGGTGCGCGTCGAAAGGCTGGAAGACCTGACGCTCGTCTTCCATCGCCTTTCCAGCGAAACACATATATTGTCCCCGGAAATGGACGCTATCTTCACCCAGATTCCGGCCGGGGGCGACGATGTCGCTGGCATATTGCGGCGGCTGGAAGCCGAACATGGCGCTGTCGAGGCCGAGGGCGGCGATGCAGCCGGCGTGATCGCGGCAAGGCTGGAGGAACTGGCGGCACTCGGACTCGTCCGCCGCGAAGCATGAGCCTGCCGCATCTGCGGGTTCGCATCGGCCCCGCGATTTTCGATCTTCGTTCCCGGTTCCGCAGTGCCATTCGGGAGTCGCGTCAGCTATATCGCGATTATCCGCAGGGCCTGGAGGACGAGATCTATGATTTCGCCATAGAGGCCGTGCCGATAAGTCCGCTGCGGCGATGGATTCGCCCTGCGATGACCTTTCGGGCGGATTACCAGCTGGAAGACATCGTACCTGTCGAGGCACGCCTTGGGATGCTCGGCCTGGAAATGGCCGTCAACATGCAGATGGCACTCGGCTACAAGCGCGAAATCGTGCTTCATGCCGCAAGTGCCGCGCGTCGAACGGCAAAAGGCGAGCGTGCGATCCTGATTGTCGGTGATTCGGGTGCGGGCAAGAGTACCCTGTCCGCGTTGCTGTCCTACAGCGCGGGCTGGCGGCATTTCGGCGACGAGCTGGCGCTGATCACGATGGGCGAGAAGGTTTTGCTGCGCCCCTATCCCCGGCCGATCGGGCTGAAAAACCAGTCCATCGGCGAAATGGAGGCGCGCGTGCCCGCGGACAGGTTCGGCCCGCGTCTCGAAAATACGGTCAAGGGGACGATGCGCCATCTGCTGCCGCCCAAGGCCGCGATCGATGCCATGGACATCCCCGCCCCGCCATCGCTGATCGTGTCGCCGCGTTTTACCGCGGGCGCGAAACCGGAAACGCGGCGGATGACGCAGTCGGAGGCCTATCTGCGCCTTTCCGTGGCCAGCACAAATCAGTTGAGGCTGGGCGAACCCGGCTTCGAGACATTCGTCCGGCTGATCCGCGAGGTACCCGCTTATGATATCACCTATGGCAGCAGCGAGGATGCGCTGGCACTGGTCGATGAGCTCTGGAGTGCCGCGACGTGAAGCCCACCGGTCTGTTATACGCGTCACTGCGTGAGCCGGCGACGATGGCCCGCCTGGAGCCGGATGCCTGGAACGCCCTGATCCGGAGGGCGCTGGCGGAAATGCTTCTGGGAACGCTTGGCGTGCGGTCACAGGGATTGAACGTCCCGCCGCGGGCACGCGCACTTCTGGATGAAGCCGCTGCCGCCGCCGCGCTGAACCACAAGGCGGCCCGCTACGAAGTCCGGATGATGGCCGAAGCGCTGCACCCGGCACGGATTCCCGTTCTCCTGATGAAGGGGTCCGCCTATCTGATGGCGGATCTGCCGCCCCTGCCCGGCCGCAACATCGGCGACCTGGACATCATGGTGCCGGAGGATGCGATTGAAGACGCAGAGGCGGCGCTGAAGGCGAATGGCTGGATCTCCGTGAAGGCGAAGGGCAGCTATGATGACCAATATTACCGGGACCACATGCACGAACTGCCACCGCTGGCGCATGAGCGGCGGGGCGGCGTGATCGACCTGCACCACAATATCCTGCCACGGACGGCACGGCTGTCGCCTCAGCCAGAACGGATGTTCGAACATGCGGTAGATGTCGCGGACGGCGTGTCCGTCATGGGACCGGCGGACATGATGCTGCACTGCGCGACGCATCTCGCCTATGACGGCGATTTCCAGGGCGGCCCGCGCAACCTGTGGGACATGGATGGGCTGGCGCGGCATTTCGCAGAAACATCCGGTTTCTGGGATGACCTCTCGCAGGCGGCGAAGGCACAGCAGCTGCAGGTTCCGCTCGCTCGCGCGCTGAGGCTCGCACATGCGCTCTATCAGACGCCCTCGCCGCGCGAACTGCGAGGACGAGCGGACGTCGTGGACCGGCTGGCAATCAGAAAACTGCATGGCCGGGATGACTATGGCCAGCTCGCCGTACCGCTAACCGAATTTGCGCTGTTCGTCCGCGGACACTGGCTGAGAATGCCGCCGCTGATGCTGGCGAAGCATCTTATGACCAAATGGCAGGCGCGACGTGCCGAAGCGCGGCGGGAAGTTCCGACCAGGCGCTGATGCAGATGTCGGCAGCCAGTTCCGCGGCCGGCCTATCCAGATAGCCGAACGTGCAGAGCACGGTAGGGATGCCCGCCGCGCGGCCCGCCAGCGTGTCACTGGACGAATCGCCGACAAACGCGCTGCGGCCGACATCGCCGCCCGCGCGGGCAACTGTTTCCGTCAAATGGCGCGGATCAGGCTTTTTCACGTCCAGACTGTCCGCGCCGAGAATGACAGCGAAGCGGTCGGCCCAGCCAAGTTCGGCAACCAGCTTTTCCGCGAGTCGCAGCGGCTTGTTCGTGCAGATGGCCAGCACCGCGTCGGCAGCGAGTTCGTCAAGAACCACCTCCACACCGTCCCAAGGGCGTGACCCTTCACAGATATGCGCGGCGTAATGATCGAGAAAAAGGGGCAGTCCTTCGTCCAGCATCGCCGGCGTGCCGCCGCCCGTCAGCGCCAGTCCCTTCTCAATTGTCCGGCGTGCACCATGTCCGACCATGTCGCGCACCCTTGCGGTCTCGACATGCGGCCGGCCGAAATGGGTCAGCACGGCATTCATGGCACCCGCCAGATCGGGCGCGGTATCGACGAGTGTGCCATCAAGATCGAAGGCGATGCAGGGTCTTGTCATATCGCGCGTCTCTTCGAAGGCGCTTGTGGAAATGGCAAGACTCTTCGGCTAAGCGCGCGGGCAATACAGGAGACCGAATTCGATGAGCCAACGGCCAGTTGCCGCGATCATCCTTGCCGCCGGCAAGGGCACGCGCATGAAATCCGCCACGCACAAGGTGCTGCATCCGGTCGGCGGGCGGCCCATGCTGCGCGGACTTGTGGCTGAATTCAGCCGTCTGACGCTCGCAAGGACAGTCATCGTCGTGGGGGCGGGCGCGGAAAGCGTTCAGGACGCACTCGCGGAAGACGGGGCGGTCTTCGCCCATCAGACCGAGCAGCTGGGCACGGCGCACGCAGCGCTGATGGCGAAAGACGCGCTTGCTGGATTTGATGGCGACATCCTGGTCTGTTTTGGCGACGTTCCGCTCTTGAAGGCGGAAACCATCGGACGGATGCAGGACCGGCTGCATGCCGAAGACACGCCCGCAAGCGTCGTTCTTGGCTTTCGCCCTGCCGATCCCAAGGCCTATGGCCGTGTGATTGCGCGCGGCGACGGACGCATTGAGAAAATGGTCGAGTACAAGGATGCGAGCGCGGCGGAACGCGCTGAAACGCTGTGCAACGCCGGGCCCCTGATCGCGCGCGGCGCGGAACTGTTCGACCTGCTTTCCCGCATTGGCAACGACAATGCACAGGGCGAATATTATCTGCCGGACGTCGTCACGGTTGCGGACTCGGATGGTCGCCACAGCGCTGTCGTCGAAGCGCCGGAGCGCGAAGTTGTCGGCGTCAATGACCGTATCGACCTCGCCGCGGCGGAAGCGCTGTGGCAGGACGAGCAGCGCGAGGCGATGATGCGCGGCGGCGTGACGCTGCGCGCACCGGAAACCGTATTCTTCAGCTGGGATACAGAGATCGCGGCGGACGTCGTGATCGAGCCTAATGTCGTTTTCGGACCCGGCGTGAAAATCGAGAGCGGCGCGATCATCCGCGCGCATTCGCACCTGGAGGGCGCACATGTCGGCCCCGACTGTGAAGTCGGCCCCTTTGCCCGTCTGCGCCCCGGCGCGGTCATGCAGACAGGGTCCAAGGTCGGCAATTTTGTCGAAATGAAGAAAACCAGTCTCGGCCCCGGTGCGAAAGCGAACCACCTCACCTATCTGGGCGACACGTCGGTCGGCGCGGGCGCGAATATCGGCGCGGGCACGATCACATGCAATTATGACGGTTTTTTCAAATATCAGACCGTGATCGGCGAAGGCGCCTTCATCGGCTCCAATTCCTCACTGGTCGCGCCAGTCACGATTGCGGACGGCGCGATTGTGGGCGCGGGCTCGGTTGTCACCAAGGATGTGAGTGCGGACGCGCTTGGCGTAACCCGTGCCGATCAGATTGAAAAATCAGGCTGGGCGGCACGGTTCCGCACGGCGCAGGCAAAGAAAAAGAAGGCAGGCTAAACGCATGTGCGGAATTATCGGAATCATCGGCGAGCGCGATGTCGCGCCGGACCTGCTCGAGGGTCTGAAGCGGCTGGAATATCGCGGCTATGACAGTGCCGGCATATGCACGCTGCACGACGGTCAGCTGGAGCGCCGCCGCGCCGAGGGCAAATTGCGCAACCTTGGCGAGAAGCTGGCTGCCGATCCCCTGCCCGGCCATATCGGCATAGCGCATACCCGCTGGGCCACGCATGGCGCGCCCACGGTTGACAATGCCCATCCGCATGCGACCGACCATGTGGCGCTCGTCCACAACGGCATCATCGAGAACTTCAAGCCGCTGCGCGAGGAACTGATCGCTGACGGCCGCGTGTTCAAATCGGAAACCGACAGCGAGGTCGTCTGCCACCTGATCAGCCGCGAGGTCGAGAACGGGGCGTCGCCCGAAGACGCGCTGATGACCGTCCTTCCCCGCCTGCGCGGCGCCTTCGCGCTTGCCATCGTCTTCAAGTCCAATCCCGACATGATGATCGGCGCGCGCCTTGGCTCGCCGCTGGTAGTCGGCCACGGCGAGGACGGCGAGATGTATCTGGGTTCGGATGCGCTGGCACTGGCCGGCCTGACGCAGAAAATCTGCTATCTGGAAGAAGGCGACTGGACGGTCGTGAGCCGTCAGGGCGCAAAGGTTTTCAACAGCGAGAACCAGCCCGTTTCGCGCCCCGTTTCAACCAGCGGCGCCAGCGCCGCCGCCGTCGAGAAGGGCAATTACCGCCACTTCATGCTGAAGGAAATCTACGAGCAGCCCATCGTCGTCGCGCAGACGCTGCAGAGCTATCTGCGCCCGCTGGAGGAGCAGGTCGCGCTGCCCGACATGGAGTTCGACCTGTCCAGCGTCACACGCGTCACGATCGTCGCCTGCGGCACATCCTCCTATGTCGGTATGGTGGGCAAATACTGGATCGAGCAGCTGGCGCGCGTCCCCGTCGAAGTCGATGTGGCGTCTGAATATCGCTACCGCGATCCCGTCATCGAGCCCGGTCAGCTTTGCCTGTTCATTTCGCAATCCGGAGAGACCGCCGATACGCTCGCCGCGCTTCGGCACTGCAAGGAAGCCGGTGCGACGACGGCAGGCATCATCAATGTGCCGACATCAACGATGGCAAGAGAGGCTGACCTCCTGATGCCGACCCATGCGGGCCCGGAAATCGGCGTCGCATCGACCAAGGCCTTTACCTGCCAGCTTGCCGTGATGGCGGCGTTTGCGACCAACCTTGCCCGCGCCAAGGGCAAGCTGTCGCCGGAAGCCGAGAAGGACATCGTCCACCACCTGTCGGAGATTCCCGCCGCCATGAACGAGGCGCTCGATCATGATGAGGAAATCGAGGCCATGGCGGGGTCCATCGCGAAGGCGCGCGACGTCCTTTATCTCGGCCGCGGGCCGGACTATCCACTGGCGCTGGAAGGTGCGCTGAAGCTGAAGGAGATCAGCTATATCCATGCCGAGGGCTATGCGTCCGGCGAGATGAAGCATGGTCCCATCGCCCTGATCGACGAAAACGTGCCCTTGATCGTCATTGCGCCGTCTGGCCCTCTGTTTGAGAAGACGGTCAGCAACATGCACGAGGCGCAGGCGCGCGGGGCGCAGGTCGTGCTGATTTCCGACGCCGAAGGACTGGCGGAAGCCGGCGATAACCTGCTTGCCACCATAAGAATGCCGAAGGTGCATCCGTTGATCGCACCCCTGGTTTACGCCATTCCCGTGCAGCTGCTCGCCTATCATGTCGCCGTCGCCAAGGGCACGGACGTCGATCAGCCGCGCAATCTGGCGAAATCCGTGACCGTGGAATGACCGGCGAATGAGACTGGCGGGCGGCTGTCATTGCGGCGCGGTGCGTTTCAAGGTCGATGCCAGCCCGCCCTTAAGGCTGCTCGACTGCAACTGCTCCATCTGCATCCGCACGGGCTATCTGCACCTGATCGTGGAAAAGGCGGCGTTCCGCCTGGTGTCAGGGGAAGACGCGCTAACGGAATATCGCTTCAATACAGGCGTCGCGCGCCACCTGTTCTGTCATGTCTGCGGCATCAAAACGCACTACATCCCGCGGTCGCACCCCAACGGAATTAGCGTCAATGCCCGGTGCCTGGACGACTGGCCGGACGTCGAGGCCGACATCGAGCCCTATGACGGCCGCAACTGGGAGTCGGCGCGGAAACATCTCGGTCAGGACATCGTCTAACCGGCGAGCTTTCGCAGCGTCGCCTCCATGTCATCCATGGAATAGGGTTTCGTCAGCATGGGAAGGTCCTGAAGCTCCGCCGGCATGTCGGTGCCGCCATCATAGCCCGTTGCGAAGACGACAGGAATCCCGCGTGCCTTGAGCGTTGCCGCGATGCCATAACTGTGCTCCTCAGCCAGATTGATATCGAGCAGGGCCACATCGGCGTCGCACCGCGCCGCCATTTCTAGCCCCTCGGCGACGGTCGTGGCGGGGCCGATCAGATCCCAGCCCATATCCTCGATGAGCGCCTCGATCGATAGCATGACCAGGCTGTTATCCTCCGCGACGAACACGCGGCGTATGTCAGACATCATTCAAAATCCCGAAACGTCCCCGGACGCGCTCCTAACGCGACAATCGCGCTATCGCAAAGCGCCTGTCACCTTGTTAGGCCCAAGTCCGAACACAGACGAGACCAGACCCAGCAGGACATTCCCCTTTCGATGGCAAAATTCGACTATGACTATTTCGTAATTGGTGCAGGTTCCGGCGGGGTTCGCTCCAGCCGGATTGCGGCGGGCCACGGAGCGAAGGTGGGCATTGCCGAGGAACACCGCGTTGGCGGCACCTGCGTCATCCGCGGGTGCGTTCCCAAAAAGCTGCTCGTCATCGGCGCGCATTTCGCCGAGGACCTGGAGGATGCCAAACGCTTTGGCTGGGATATCGGCGAGGCCAGCTTTTCCTGGGACCATTTGCGCGAGAATGTCCTTGCCGAAGTGGACCGGCTTGAGGAGGCATATAAATCCACGCTGTCCAGCCATGACGTCACGCTGCACGAGGCACGCGCCACGCTGGAGGACGCGCACACGATCAATGTCGGCGGCAAGACGGTCACCGCCGACAAGATCCTGATCGCCACCGGATCGCGTCCGGGCAAGCTCGGATGTTCCGGCGGCGACCTGGCCATCACATCGAATGATGTTTTTCATCTGGAGAAGCTGCCAAAGCGTGTCGTCATCGCGGGCGGCGGCTACATCGCCACGGAATTTGCGGGGATCTTCAACGAACTGGGGGTTAATGTCACGCTCGTTCAACGCTCAGACAAGCTTTTGCGCGGTTATGACCACAGCGTCGTCGAGCGGTTGCAGCATATTTCTACCGTGAAAGGCATCCAGTTCAGATATAACAGCCCATTCGCGAAGGTCGAAAAGCAGGCGGACGACAGCCTTTGCATCACCACGGAAGATGGTGAGACGCTTGAGGCCGATCTGCTCCTCGCCGCCATCGGCCGGCCGGCCAATACCGACGGACTGGGGCTGAAGGAACTCGGCATCCGGCTGAAGGACAATGGCGCCATTGAAGTCGATGCGGCGTCAAAAACCAGCGTCGACAACATTTATGCCGTCGGCGACGTGACCGACCGGGTCCAGTTAACACCCGTTGCCATCCGGGAGGGCCATGCCGTCGCCGATACGCTGTTCGGCGACAAGCCATGGACGGTCGATCATGAATGCGTGCCGAGCGCCGTTTTCTCGCACCCGCCAATCGGCGCGGTCGGCCTGACCGAGTCGGAGGCGCGCAACACTTTGGGCGGCGTCGATATTTACACGTCCGACTTTCGGGCCATGAAAAACGTGCTTGCGAACCGTAACGAACGCAGCCTTTACAAGCTGATCGTGGATTCAGCGACGGGCAAGCTGGTCGGTGCGCACATGATCGGTCCCGACGCGCCGGAAATCATGCAGGGCCTGGCCATCGCCGTGAAGGCGGGCCTGACCAAGGAGCAGGTGGACCAGACCGTCGCCATCCATCCGACCATGGCGGAAGAACTGGTGCTGATGCGCTAAGCTGTGGGATTCAGACGAATTTGCTGCGTTCGTTACGCTATCGCAACCCTAATCTGAATTAAATGGTTGATATTCAAATGAATATTTGACTCTCTCAAATTAATGGTTAAGAAATATTTAACGCTTTACCGTGTTTTTAGCACATCAGGTCGCTTCAGCTTCGGTCTTGCCGCAACCAACGGGGAATTTGCCATGAAGTATTTCATCAGCGCGGTGGCCGCGATCACAGCAGCAACCTCTGCGCAGGCCGTCGTGATGTCGCTCGACGATTTCGAGACCGCTCTCGTGGTAAGTCCCATGACCACATCCGGCACCACCGTTTCTGATACACAGACGGTCAACGTGAATGGGAACAGTGTCGAGCGAACGGTCGACCTGACCGTCGATAGCAACCGCAACGGCCCGCCATCGGGCGCGTCCGTCCGCACGACGTCTCGCGATGGCGATTTTGAATTCATCCTGTCCAGCGACACTGGCGTCGATTCGACCGTGAATCTGACCTATGATGTTGGCGCGATGTTCGCGACTGGAGTCACCGGTCCCGTTGGTTCACTTACGCTTGAAGAGGTGTTTGCGGACCGGGCGCGCACGTTCACGCTTAGCGTGAATGGCGTCGTGCAGGCCGTCGATATGGCCACCTCCGATACGGAATTTGGTTTCCTGCGGGATATCACGCTGAATTTCGATACATCCCTGCTCACGGGTAGCGACATCTTCACGCTGACGCTCGCATCGGGCGCGGATGGTGTTTCCGGCGACGCGCTCGATCTGCAGATCGGTGCGCTGAACCTGAACGTTCCCGGCGGCCCGTTCGGAGCGATCCCGGTGCCTGCCCCGGCAATGATCGGTCTGTTTGGACTTGGCCTGATGGGTCTTGGCGCAATGCGCAGGCGCCGGATGTCCGCCTGAGGCCAGATCGGGGATTTGATCCCAGTTTGAGATAGATGGGCCTGCTCTTAACAGAGCGGGCCCTTTCCTTTTGGACGCTCGCGATCCGGCATCCGTCAATTCTGATACCGGCTTCAGTCCAGGCCAAGCAGCCATGAATCAAGCGGGACGGCACGAACCCTTGCGCCCGGCAGCTTGCAATTCAGCCGGGCCCGGTTCAGCATGATCCATTTGAGGCAATCCAGTTCGCTGCCAAAGGGCTCAAATTCGTGCCGAACGGGTTCCAGTGTCTCCCGATGCACCATGAACCGGGATCCTTTGTGACAGGCGGCCATTCCTGCCCACCCTCTTGACGGTGCGACCACTGCGGGTACCCAGTAGGTGCGTGTCGCATCGAGCGCGTTCACCTCGCGGAGCTGCATAACTTCGTCCTCCCCAGGACTTGAGGAATGGCGCGGCCACGAAAAGCCGCGCCATTCCGAACCCATTAATGCGAAACCAGGTCGAACCGATCCGCATTCATCACTTTCGTCCACGCAGCGACAAAGTCATGCACGAATTTTTCCTTCGCGTCATCGGCTGCATAGACTTCGGCAATCGCCCTCAATTCGGAGTTCGAACCGAAAATCAGGTCGGTCCGGGTCGCATGCCATTTCTGCTCGTCGGTCGCACGGTCCGTGCCGATGAAATCCTCATCACCGCTCTTTTCAACGACTTTCCATGCCGTGCCCATGTCGAGCAGGTTGACGAAGAAATCATTGGTCAGATGGCCGGGACGATCCGTCAGAACACCCTGCGTGGAATTGCCATGATTGGCACCAAGTACACGCAAGCCGCCGACCAGTACCGTCATTTCCGGTGCGGACAATCCAAGAAGATTGGCGCGATCCAGAAGCAGCTCTTCCGTCTTCACCGAATGCTTGGTGGAGAGGTAGTTGCGGAAACCGTCCGCCTTTGGCTCCATGGGATCGAAACTGTCGGCATCTGTCATTTCGTCGGTCGCGTCGCCGCGGCCGCCCGTGAACGGCACCTTGATGTCAAAGCCGGCATCATGCGCCGCTTTCTCAACCGCCGCGGTCCCGCCAAGCACGATCATGTCGGCCATGCTCATGCCGCTGTCACCCTTTATGGATTCCAGCGTAGACAGCACACGGGCCAGTTCCTGCGGCTCGTTGACCGCCCAGTCCTTTTGCGGCGCAAGGCGTATGCGGGCACCATTGGCGCCGCCCCGATGATCCGACTTCCTGTAGACGCTTGCCGACGCCCATGCGGTTTTCACCAGCTCGGCTGTCGTCAGGCCGCTGCCCAGGATCGCCTTCTTCATGTCAGCGACCTCGGCGTCACCTGGCATATGTCCAGCCGGAACCGGGTCCTGCCAGATCAGATCCTCCTCTGGCACCTCGGGTCCAAGATAACGAACCTTGGGGCCCATGTCGCGGTGGCACAGCTTGAACCATGCGCGCGCGAAAGCGTCGGCAAACTGATCGGGATTGGCGCGGAAGCGTTCGGAAATCTTGCGATATTCCGGATCGACCTTCATCGCCATATCCGCCGTCGTCATCATTGTCGGCACACGCTTGCCGGGATTGTGGGCATCGGGTGCGAGCGTGTCTTCAGGATTGCCCACGGGCTGCCACTGCTGCGCGCCCGCCGGACTTTTCACGAGCTCATATTCATGGTCGAGAAGCATCTCGAAATAGCCCATGTCCCATTTCGTGGGTGTCGGCGTCCACGCACCCTCAAGGCCCGACGTGATGGCATGTTCGCCCATGCCGCTTTCAAAACCACTGGTCCAGCCGAGGCCCTGGAACGCGATATCCGCTCCCTCAGGCTCCGCGCCGACCAGGCTGGCATCACCGGCACCGTGGCATTTGCCGAACGTATGGCCGCCTGCCGTCAGCGCGACGGTTTCCTCGTCATTCATGGCCATGCGGTCGAATGTCTCGCGTATGTCGCGCGCAGACAGGGCCGGATCGGGGTTGCCGCCAGGCCCTTCGGGATTGACGTAGATCAGGCCCATCTGGATGGCCGCCAGCGGGTTCTCCAGCTCCATGTCCTTGTCGGGCTGAATGCGGGTTTCCGCACCCTCGCTGACCCATTTCTCTTCCGTGCCCCAGTAGATATCACGCTCGGGCTCAAAGACATCCGCGCGCCCACCGCCGAAGCCGAAGACCGGACCGCCCATCGATTCAATGGCGACATTTCCGGTCAGTATGAAGAGATCGGCCCAACTGATGTTCTTTCCGTATTTCCGCTTGATGGACCAAAGCAGCCGCCGTGCCTTGTCAAGATTGGCGTTGTCCGGCCAGCTGTTGAGCGGTGCGAACCGCTGCTGACCCGAGCTCGCGCCGCCGCGGCCATCGGCCGTGCGATATGTACCCGCCGCGTGCCATGCCATGCGGATGAAGAAAGGCGCATAGGTGCCATAATCGGCCGGCCACCAGGGCTGGCTGTCCGTCATCAACGCGTGCAGATCCTGTTTCAGAGCCTTGTAGTCGAGCTTCTTGAACGCTTCCGCATAGTCGAAATCCTCTCCCATCGGGTCCGGCGAAGTGCCGCCCTGACGCAGGATGTCGAGCTGCAGCGCATCCGGCCACCAATCGCGATTCTGCCGCCCCAGCAACGATCGCACTTCGCCTCCGCCCATCGGACAACCGGACATTTCCTTAGTGACTGCATCCATGATTAAATCTCCCTTATGTGATTTTTACCATGAATAGGCGCGCGGGACAAATCGGGAAAACGAATTTCCCCGTTCAGTGATAATGGGAAAGTCGATGATGCCTCATTCTGTCACCGAACCCGCCGGCATTTCGCGTTTGCCAAGGCGGGCGGCGCCTGTGTAATCAGATATTTCACGAAGAAGAGGGGGTATCGAAGATGAGAAAATTTGCGACACTGCTGCCCATCGGCCTGCTGTCACTCGCCGTGGCTGCCTGCGGTCAGCCTGCGGCCGAACCTGTGGAAGAGCCGGCGGTGACGGACATGGATGCTTCGGGAGAGGTCATGGCCCAGGACGAAATGATGGCCCAGGACGAGATGATGGCATCGGATGACAGCATGATGGCCGATGACGACATGACGATGGACGATGGCGAAATGGACTCCGGTCCGGTTCTGAACAATGGCGCGGAAATCGGCGCAGAGATGAGCGATATGGCCGAAACTGACGGCCAGTAGTTTCACGCAAGGACCATGAAAGGGCAGTCATTCACACCGGATGGCTGCCCTTTTTTCCCAATCCCTGCCCCGGACCCGCGATTTCGCCAACTCCGCCAATGGACGCGACGGACGGGCTGAAAATGTGCGGCGTCTGCACATGTTGCAGTGCGGCGTGTCCCAAGGCAATATGTGCGCATGACACATTCAGGTAAATGGACACCCGGCAGCTGGCGCGATTTCAAGGCGCTGCACATTCCGGCCTATCGCGATCCCGCCGCTCTTGCACAGGCCGAGGAGATGCTTGGGAGCTATCCGCCGCTCGTTTTCGCAGGCGAAGCACGGGCGCTGCGCGCGGAGCTGGCGCAGGTCGCGGCCGGCAAGGCGTTTCTGCTGCAGGGCGGCGACTGTGCAGAGAGCTTCAAGGAATTTCATCCAAACAACATCCGCGACACGTTTCGCGTGTTGTTGCAGATGGCCGTCATCCTGACCTTTGGCAGCCAGATGCCCGTCGTGAAGGTCGGCCGCATGGCGGGCCAGTTCGCCAAGCCGCGGTCTTCGGACACCGAGGAACAGGGCGGCGTCACCCTGCCGTCCTATCGCGGCGACATCGTCAACGACATGGGCTTCGACGAGGCCGGGCGCGAGCCCGACCCTGAGCGGATGCAGAAGGCCTATATGCAGGCGGCGTCGACGCTCAATCTGCTGCGCGCGCTTGCGCAGGGTGGTTATGCAAATCTGCATCAGGTGCATAAATGGAACCTCGATTTCGTCGGCGCATCCGATGCGGGCGCGAAATATGAGAATGTCGCCACCCGCATCGGCGAAGCTTTGGCGTTCATGGAGGCGTGCGGCGTCAATCCGGAATCCGTACCGCAGTTGAAGGGCACGAATTTCTACACCAGTCACGAAGCGCTGCTGCTGGGTTACGAACAGGCAATGACCCGGCAGGATTCGCTGACGGGCGGCTGGTACGACACCAGCGCGCACCTGCTGTGGATTGGCGACCGCACCCGGTTCCCCGGCTCCGCGCACGTCGAATTCCTGCGCGGTGTGAACAATCCCATCGCCATGAAGACCGGGCCGAGCCTGGAGCCGGATGACCTGATCCGCATGATCGATACGTTAAATCCGAAAAACGATCCGGGCCGCCTGACCCTGATTTCCCGATTCGGGCATGACAAGGTCGAGGATGGACTGCCCAGGCTCGTGCGCCGCGTGAAGGCAGAAGGGCGTGAAGTGGTCTGGTCTTGCGACCCGATGCATGGGAATACCATCAAGGCGGCGTCGGGATTCAAGACCCGGCCATTTGAGCGCATCCTTGGCGAAGTGCGCGGCTTTTTCGCTGTCCACCGGGCGGAAGGCACCCATGCGGGTGGTATCCATGCGGAGATGACGGGGCAGAATGTCACGGAATGCACGGGCGGCGCGGCGGCGATCACCGACGAGACACTGGCGGACCGCTATCATACGCATTGCGATCCGCGGCTGAATGCCAGCCAGTCCATCGAACTCGCTTTTCTGCTCGCCGAGCAGATCCGCGAGGAACTGGAAAAGGATCAGAAGGCCGAGGCCGCTTGACTTGGCAGGGGCGCGGCCATATCTCCCGCGCTCCGCTAACGGCCCCTTCGTCTAGCGGTTAGGACGCGGCCCTCTCACGGCTGAAACACGGGTTCGATTCCCGTAGGGGTCACCAGCGCGAGGCGCGGTCACGTCTGGCCCTGTCAATCGATCAGGACGTGAGCGTCCACGGGCACGGTAACATCAGCCAGAACGCGGCCCGCCGGCGTGTCGTCGCCCCTCGCCGCCGTTTCAAGCTCACCGCGCTTCCATTCGCCCTTCACGGCGAACATCACCGTCCGGGATGTGGTGATTGCCTTCTTGGTAATGGTGACGAATTCGGCGCCATCATCGGAAATCATGCCCATGGCACGCCGGTCGTCGTCAGCCGTCAGCGCCTCATCGATGTCCGGACCAGTGACGAGACCGGCGACAGATCCGCCCTCTCCCATGGTCAGCAACACCAGATCGAGCGGCCAGTCCATGTCCTGAAGGCGCGCATCCGCTGCCGCCCCCGCCATCTTGTAATCATCATGTGCGCTGGAAAGCGGCAGCACGCGCGCACCCTTTGGCATGAAGATCCTGGCAAGCGCCGCAACCTTGCTGCCCGGATCATCGACCGCGACCACGCCGTCATGCGACGGCAGGATCTTCACATGCCGCCAGTCGCGCTTTCCCTCGGCAAGGCGCGCATAAGCGGGCAGCAGAAAATCCTCCACGGGCAGCGCGACGATTGCGCCGCGGCGGGCATCGAGAGCCTGGTCGATAATGAAGCCGATGTCACCGGCAATGCTGGCGGTGAATTCCTCGGCGTCCTCGGCCTCCCAGAGTTCGAGTTCCTCGATATCCATGGGTGCGGGCTCCTGGCCAGAAATCGGCTATGCTGACGGGGGTAAATGGTGGGCGTAGGAAGGTTCGAACTTCCGACCCCTGCGATGTCAACACAGTGCTCTACCACTGAGCTATACGCCCACACGAAGCGGCGATGTAGCCGCCCCTCAGCCTAACTGCAACCGGCTTTTACGCCGCGAGCATTCTTTCTATCTCGCCGGTGAGTTCGCGGAGATGAAATGGCTTTGACAGGACACGCGCCCCTTCCGGTGCGCCGCTGTTCTTGGCAAGGGCGACCGCCGCGAACCCGGTGATGAACATCACGCGCATCTTTGGCGCGAGGGCGGCGGCGCGCTGCGCCAGCTCGATCCCATCCATTTCCGGCATGACGATGTCCGTCAGCAGCAGGTCGAAATTGCCGCCCGCAATGTGCGGAAGCGCCGACGTGCCGCGATCGACGGCGACGACGTCGTAGCCGGCGCGCTGGATGGCGCGTTCCAGGAACGCGCGCATCGAATCATCATCTTCCGCGAGCAGAATACGCTTTTGCCCCGCACCGCTTTCCGGCTGTTCGCTCATCTGTTCATCCGTGAATATGGCCTCGAGTCAGTCTCATACTGCGCGAGCGTTAAAACTCTATCAAGGAATTCCGGAAGGTCCGCCCTTTTCGTCGCCGGATGCATATTCTAGGGTGACGGCATGTCGCCATATTTTCTGAGAGATATCGTCGGCGACCATATTTCGCCCATCGTGCTGGCATCACCGCACAGCGGACGGGAATATCCAGCGGAATTTCTTGCGAATGTCCTGCCCGACCAGATGGCCCTGGCAAGGGCGGAAGACAGGTTTGTCGACCGGCTGGTCATGCCCGCCGCGGAAAAATACGACCTGCCGCTGATCCATGCCAGGTGGGGACGGACCTATCTCGACCTGAACCGCGATCCCGCGGATCTGGACTCGGCGATCTTGACGGGAGCGCCGCAATTCGGCGCAAGCGCGAGGGTCAAGGCGGGCCTTGGGATATTGCCGCGGATCGCAACGCCGGGCGTCCCGCTTTATGGCAAGCCGATGGCGCTGAGCGAGGCCCACAAACGGATACGAGAGGTCCATGAGCCTTATTATGGGAAGCTTGGCGCGCTGCTGGCGCGCGCACGGGCCGCCAATGGCTTTGCGATTCTGATCGATTGCCACAGCATGCCCACCCTGCCCCGCTATTCAGGACGGCAGGGCGCGGATATCGTCCTGGGCGATCGGCACGGGCAAAGCAGCGATGCGCGCATCACCCGCTGGATCGAAGCCGCGTTTCGGCATGATTTTCAGACCGCGCGCAACGTCCCTTACGCTGGCGGATTTGCCACCGGCTATTTCGGCGTTCCCGCAATGGGGACATATGCCGTTCAGCTGGAAATCGACCGTTCGCTTTATCTCGATCCAGCCACCCTGGAACCGTCGGAGAATTTTGCCGCGATGTCGGACCATTTCAGCGACATGATCGCGACGCTGGGCGAGCGGCTGGCCTCCAGCTTCGAAGGCCAGAGAATGGCGGCCGAATAAAAACGGCCATGACGGCGTCTATCCGCCGTCATGGCCAGTCAAATCGCAGCGCCGCGCAAAAAGGGGGGAAAACGCGGCGTTGTCACCGGAATTTGGGAGGCCTTGCCAAGGGTCGCAAGCGCGGCATTCAGCCGCGCTTCGACAAGAACGGGATCATGCGCGCCGCAATGTCGTCCCGGTCAAGAAAGTGATGCTTCAACGCGCCGAGCACATGAAGGACAAAAAGAACGATCAACGCCCAGGCACCCAGCTCGTGAAATTCGTGCGCGATGTCCTTCAGCCCCTCCAGCGGCAGGACCGGCACGGGAAAGAGGCCGAACCAGTCCAGTCCCCGTTTCGCCGAAACGGAAAATATCCAGCCGGACAGGGGCATCAAAAGCATCATCAGGTAGAAACCGACATGCGTTGCGCGTGCCAGAAACACTTCCCAGCCGGCCATATGTATGGGGAGGGGGAGGAATCCGCGCTTCAGCCTGATCGCCAGACGAAGGATCGTGAGCGCCAATATCGTGATGCCCGTCGATTTGTGCAGCATGTAAAGCGTGCCGAGCGACGGATCGCCCTTTGGCAGGGATTCCCCATATTCCATGCCGATGAACTGACCGATGATCGCCAGTGCGATGATCCAGTGAAGCGCGATCGCCATCCGGGAATAGCGACTATGTGTGGTATAATCGACTGTCATTGCTGCCTTCTCCCCACATCCTGCCCCGGGTTAATCTATAGCAAGACGTGGGGAGAGCAAGTGCCGTCTAGTTCGCGGACTCAGCGGAGTCCGTTTCGATCGCCGTAGCGGGTTTTTCGGCCTGAGGGAGCGACGGGTTGGCGGCGGTGAAAAGCTCGCGGATGATCTGAACGCTCATCATGTGCGCATAGATCAGCGGCAGCGCGCCGTTCTGGATCAGCTTGCGCGCCTGATCGCCGCGCAGTTCCTTAAGCTTCTCCTCGTTGACCATCTGGAAGCCGCGATAGACCGACGGCTTGTCGGACCCGGACATCTGTATGGACACTTCGCCGTCCATCAGCAGACCCTGTGTCTTCAGCTCCTGCGCGAAGGCATGGGTGCGCTGAATGGACTTTTCGAACTCCTCGCAGAAGCTCAGCACGTTCTTCGTGACCTGAGTGGGTTCGCCGCCATCGAAGAAAGGCTGTTCCTTGCCTTCGCCGATTTCCTCGCACTTGTCGTCGAAGCACAGCGAGAGATCTTCGGATTCCGGGCGGATACGCGCCAGGATGAAGGGATAACGGCGAACATAGGCGGGGACGTAGGTATTGGCACGCCACGTTCCATCCTCGTTCAGGAAGAAGTTCTGTCCTTCCTGCAATCCAAGGAGGACGAGCGGCGCAGGCGTTTCACCCGTTGAAAATACGATCGGAAAACTGCGCGCGGCGGACGCGAACTCGTCGACCGTGATGGGAATGGCGTGCGTGCCGCGCGTAAATTCGAGCGACGTGCGATTGTCTACGGCGAAATTCGCGTGCGCCTGCGACGACAGCGGCGTCAGCGACTTGTAGAAGAGCGGCAGGCGGGGCGTGTTGTCCGCACCATTTTCAGGGGTGGTGGCCATGGAATTTCCTATAGGATCTGGTGTTCGTGAAAAACGTGACAAAGACGTGGGGCCTGCTTTACGGCCTCGTCAGTAGGGCCGCAAGGCGCTAGCAGTGCCGATATGCAGGATATGACCATCTATGTCGCGGCCGACCGCGACCAGCAGGCGCGGGAAATCATTCCCGTTACCGAAGCCGGTTTTCAGAACTGGTATGACGACCTCAGCCCGCGCGGCAAGACCGCCGCCAAGGCGAATGCCTTCACCGGCAAGGCGGGCACGCTGGCGATCATTCCCGGCGGCGATGCCGACGACTGGCGTGTCGCGGCCGGAATTGGCGATGACGCGCAGGGCGTCTGGACGCTAGCCGCGCTTCCCTCCCGACTGCCGCCAGGCCACTACCGGCTGGGAACGAAGGCGGCGGACGAAACCGCGCTTGGCTGGGCGCTCGCTCAATATCGCTTCGACCGCTATCTGAGCGAGGCCGAGGATCATGAACCGCGCATTCTTCTGGTCGGTGAGGAGAAACTCGCCAGCGAGACAGGGCGGCTTGCGAGCGCGCAGGCGCTTGTGCGCGATCTCGTCAACACGCCTGCCGAGGACATGGGCCCCGCCGAACTGGAGGCCGCCATTCGCGCGGAGGCGGGGCAATTCGGTGCAAAGGTCACATCAACGGTCGGTGACGCACTGCTTGGTGAAAATTTTCCTGCCATCCACGCGGTCGGGAGAGCGGCCGCCAGCGGCCGCGAGCCGCGTCTCGTGCGTCTGGACTGGGGACGTTCCGATGCGCCGCACCTGGTTATTGTCGGAAAAGGGGTCTGCTTCGATTCGGGCGGCCTCGATGTGAAACCCGCAGCGGGCATGCGCCTGATGAAAAAGGACATGGGCGGGGCGGCACATGCCCTGGCGCTGGCCAGACTCGTCATGGAAGCGGGGCTGCCGGTCAGGCTGACGCTGCTGATACCCGCCGTCGAAAACAGCATATCGGGAAATGCCCTGCGGCCCGGCGATGTCATCGCCACGCGCAAGGGGCTGTCGGTGGAGATCCATAATACGGACGCCGAGGGCCGGCTCGTCCTTTGCGACGCACTGGCGCTGGCATGCGAGGAGGATCCTGCCCTCATCATTGATTTCGCCACCCTGACGGGCGCGGCGCGGGTCGCGCTGGGTCCTGACCTGCCGGCCATGATGACCGCTGACGACGACATTGCCGCGGCGCTGTCGGAGGCGGGAAAAAAATGCGGCGATCCGGTCTGGCGACTGCCGCTCTGGACGGATTACATGGCGATGCTGCAATCCGATATCGCGGACCTGAGCAACGCCGCGAGCGGCGGATTCGCAGGCGCGATCACGGCGGGACTCTATCTTTCACGCTTTGTCGAAACCGGCGTCAAATGGGTGCATTTTGATACATTTGCATGGATGCCGACCGCAAAAGCCGGGCGCCCAAAGGGCGGTGAGGCGCTTGGACTGCGCGCGTCCTATGCGATGATCCGGTATCGTTTCGGGGCCAAGTGACGCAATGCATTAACCATGTTTGACTACTTTCTGTTAATATAGCTAAATGAAGTATTGACCTCTCTGCTTGCTAGAGGGACGGGGCCATAGACAATGACAGACTTTAACCGTGATAATAACCAAGGCGTAACGAGCAGTCTCAACGACTGGATGGAAACGCTTATATCTTATGTGCGCTCGGCGCGCCCCGACCTGACAAACCGTCAGATGGCACTATTGCTGCTTGTATATCTTGAGCCGGGACCGCATACGGTTCGCGGTCTGGCGGCGCGGCTGTCCGTCTCGAAACCAGTCATCACGCGGGCATTGAACACTCTTGGTGCCTATGGGTATATCCGCCGCCAGAAGGACGAGAGTGATCTTCGGAATATTTTTGTCGAACGGACGGAAGCCGGGCAGGATTTCCTGCAGGAATTCGAGGGCCTGATCGCGCATGAAGACCATGACGACACCCCCGCCACCCGCAGCCGCGAAGAGCGTCCGTCCACGCATTGAGGATCCGCTGGACCCACGCATCCATGCGTGGCGGGAAGATATGGCCGATATCGCCCTGAAGGACAGGGTGGACGCAAAACGGTTTGTCCAGCCGCAGCCGCACAGGCTGATTCATGATCAATGTGAAATGATGCGGGCCGCCCCCACCCGCTCCGCCATCGCCGTCAGCGAGTTGTTGCCTGGAGAGCGTTTCGATATTCTCGACGAGAAAGAGGGCTGGGCATGGGGCTATAGCGCGCATGACCATTATGTCGGGTATGTGCGCTCGGAGAACCTGCGCAGCGACGCACCCGTTCGCACGCACCGGATCACCGCGCCAACCGCGCTCTGTTTCTCACGCCCCGATATCAAATCCGATATTGCCCACATTCTACCGATGCGCGCCGAGGTGGCGGCTGAGGCGTTCGATGACTTCTTCCTGCGCCTGCGCAACGGCACGTTCGTGCATCATCGCCACATCGGCCTGGCCGAAAATCACGCCAGTGACCCCGTTCTGGTCGCGGAGGATTTTCTGGGAACGCCCTATCGATGGGGCGGACGTCGGCGTGCGGGAATCGACTGTTCGGGCCTCATTCAGATCGCCCTAAGCGCCTGCGGAATCGTCGCGCCGCGTGACAGCGACATGCAGCGACAGGAATTGGGCGAGGAGGTCACGGACGGCCAGCTTCGAAGGGCAGACCTGGTGTTCTTTCCCGGCCATGTCGGCATGATGGTCGATGACACCCGCATGATCCATGCGAATGCGCACTGGATGACGACGATGATCGAGCCGCTTGCCGACGTCATCGCGCGGCTGAAGCCGGAACATCCGGAACCACTGCTGGCGGTCAGGCGGCTCTAGCGCATTTCGCCGCGTTCCCGGCGGATGGCATACCATTTGGCCACATTGGCGTTATGTTCCGCCAGCGTGTTGGCGAAGATATGCCCGCCCGTTCCGTCCGCAACGAAGAAGAGCGCTTCGGTTTTTTCAGGGTCGAGCGCTGCAGCGATCGATGCCCGGCCCGGATTTGCGATCGGTCCCTTTGGCAGGCCGATCATGCTGTAGGTGTTGTAATCGTTCACAGCATCGATTTCGGACCGCAGGATACGGCGGCCCAGCGGACGGCCCCTGGTGATGGGATAGATGATGGTCGGGTCGGCCTGCAGCGGAATGCCCGCCTTCAGGCGATTGGTATAGACGCCCGCCACCATGCGGCGTTCCTCCGGCTTCGCGGTTTCCTTTTCGATGACCGACGCGAGCGTTACGGCCTCCTCCGGTGTCGAAACGGCGATGTCCGCCGCGCGATTTGCCCAAAGACCTGCCAGCGTTTCTGTCATGGCCTGCTGCATACGGGCGAGAACGGCGGCGCGGGTTTCGCCGCGTTCGTAACTGTAAGTGTCGGGAAGCACACTGCCCTCGGCTGGCACTTCCACCTCGCCTGTCAGGAACTCCGCCGCCATCAGCCGGTCATGCACCATGACGGAGGGCATCCCCTCGGGAATGGTGATGCGGCGCTGGACAGGCGCTGCGTTGCGAAGAATATCGAGAGCGCCCGCAGGACTGACACCCGCCGGAAAGCGAAACTCCCCTGCCCTGACGACACCATCCCCGCCGAACAGACGTCGCAAAAGCAGATAGCGGTCCGCGTCGGCAAGCACACCCTTCTCTTCCAGCAGCCGCGCCGCCGACGTTCCCGTCGCGCCGCGCGGGATGATGACATTTGTCGGTTCAGCCAGCGGCCCGCCCGCCGACCATTCCGATTGCAGAAAACTATAGGCGGCGACGAGACCGATCAGGCCTAGCGCAACGACAGCGAGTAGGAATTTCTTCATGTGTAAAGTCCCGCCATGGCCTCGATGATGGCCCGTTCGTCCAGTCGATACTCTCGGTAAAGGTCGGGCAAACTACCGGTCTGGCCGAATTTGTCTGTGCCAAGGGCGGCGACGCGGTGACCGCGCACGCTGCCGATCCAGCTGAGCGCCGCAGGGCTGCCATCGATTACGGTGACGACTTTCGCGTCCGGAGCAAGCCGGGCGAGCGCGCGTTCGATATGGGCGGGTTTGCGCCCCTCCCCCGTCCAGTTCGATGCCTGTGTCCATGACCAGTCGCGGTGAAGAATGTCGCAGCTGGTGACATTGAGAAGGCCGAGGCCAGGTATGTCCTCGCGCAGCGTTTCCCATGCCGCCAGCGCTTCGGTCATCACCGCGCCGGATGCGACGATCATCCCCTCCGCGCCGTCCGCAGGTTTCCGGAGCCAATAGGCGCCAAGGAGGCAGTCTTCCTTCCAGCAGTCATCCTTCTGACTGTCCTGTGCAAGTTCGCGCGTCGACAGCCGCAAGTAGGTGCTGCCCCCATTCGGCTCCTCGATATGCGCCATCGCCCATCGCATGATGACAGCCAGCTCATCGGCATAGGCGGGCTCGAACATGGTGAGACCGGGCTGGCCCATACCAATGAGCGGCGTGTTGATCGACTGATGCGCACCGCCCTCCGGACCCAGAGTGATGCCGGACGGCGTCGAGACCAGGAGGAAGCGCGCATCCATGTAAGCGGCATAGTTGAGCGCATCGAGCCCTCGCGCGATGAAGGGATCATAGAGTGTTCCCACCGGGAACAGGCGCGTGCCGAAAAGGGGCGCGCTGAGACCCATGGCGGCGAGCATCAGGAACAGGTTGTTCTCGGCAATGCCGAGTTCGATATGCTGGCCCGCCTCCGCGCCCGCCCATTTCTGCGGGCTGGGAATATTGGCGCGGGCAAAAACGTCCGGCATGTGCGTGCGCCGGAACAGGCGGCGCTGGTTGACCCAGGGGCCGAGATTGGTGCTGACCGTGACGTCGGGCGATGTGGTGACGATGCGATCGGCAAGCTCTCCGCCATTTCGTGCCAGCTCCAGCATGATTTTGCCGAAGGCCGCCTGCGTCGACTGGCGCTCGCCCGCCGGGACCGCGAACGCGGCGGGAATCGAAACGGTGGCATGGGAAACGTCGCCCTTTGGCTGCGCGATGGGCGATGATTGCATGAAGGCCCTGAGGTCGGCGGCGGCGTTGTCACCAAGGCCTGCATAGGGCTCCCATTCCTCGCCCTCCGCTATGCCGAGCGTGTCGCGCAGATCGGCGATCTGGGACGGGTTCATCAGGCCGGCATGGTTGTCCTTGTGCCCGGCAAAGGGAAGGCCGAAACCCTTGATCGTATAGGCGATGAAGAGGGTCGGGCGATCATCCTGCGCGGCGGCGAAGGCCCGGGCCAGCGTCGCGTGGCAATGGCCACCGAGATTGGTCATCAGGCGCGCCAGTCCGGCATCGTCGCGCGCGGCAAGCAACGCCTTCACGCCCTTTTCCGCGCCGATATCGGCAGTCAGCCGTTCGCGCCATGCCGCGCCGCCGCCATAGGTCAGTGCCGCGAAATCCGCATTGGGCGCGTTGTCGATCCAGTCGCGCAGGGCCGCCCCGCCCGGTTCACGGAACGCCGCCTGCTGCAACATGCCGTAT
The DNA here is from genome assembly GCA_963710205.1 of uncultured Alphaproteobacteria bacterium. GTDB lineage: Bacteria > Pseudomonadota > Alphaproteobacteria > Sphingomonadales > Sphingomonadaceae > Pacificimonas. The sequence goes on from CAVPZG010000005.1 coordinate 744,052, forward strand.
TTCAGCGTGACCGTGCGCCAGCCGCAGGTCGCAAACATGTCGTCGAAGCGTGTGAACATGCGGTCCGCCGTCGTGGCGTCCAGCGACTGCCGGTTATAATCGACGATCCACCAGAGATTGCGGATATCGTGCTTGTAGGCCTCGATCAGGCATTCGTAGATATTGCCCTCGTCCAGCTCTGCATCGCCCATCAGCGCGATCATGCGCCCACGCTGGTCGTCCGGCAAATGACCATGAGCGCAGAGATAATCCTGGATGAGGCTGGCAAAGGCAGTGACTGCGACGCCAAGGCCAACCGACCCCGTCGAGAAATCGACGGGGATCGCATCCTTTGTGCGACTGGGATAGGACTGCATCCCCCCAAATCCGCGAAAATTCTCGAGCTTTTCGCGCGTCTGGTTGCCAAGCATATAGTGAATGGCGTGGAGAAGCGGCCCCGCATGAGGTTTGACGGCGACGCGGTCATGTGGGCCCAGCGCCGTGAAATAGAGCGCCGCCATGATTGCCGACATGCTGGCGCAGCTGGCCTGGTGACCACCAACCTTCAGGCCATCGACGGAATCCCGCAGGTGATTGGCATTGTGGATCGTCCATGAACTGAGCCACCGGAGACGGTCGTCGATAGCGGCGAGGCGCTGGACCAGATTGTCGTCGATCTGCGAGCTCGCGATGGGCTTTGTCATGTAAGGGGCTATAGCGCGGCTTTGAAAAAGGCGAAATGTCGATCAGCGCGATATATCCGCTGACCGATCAGCGTTGCCTTGCCTCATCCGCATCCTCTTCAAGCTGTTCCAGCGCGCGCTCGATCTCCTCAAGCGCCGCTTCATTGGCGCGAATGGCCCCTTCGCGCGCCAGTTCTTCGGCGCGCTGTTCCATGTCGATATCGTCTAACTCGCCGCGCATCGCCCGTTCGGCGAGACGTTCGCCCGCTTCGCGGTCGCCGCGCACCCAGTCGATCAGGTCATCGTCGATGCGCCCAATAAGATCGCCCAGATCCGGGAGGTCTTCGCCCGGTTGTTCTGGCGGGGGCACGCGGCGACGCGCCTGTGCAGCGCGTACTTCAGGTGATGCTGCGATGACGAAATCGCGCCAGATTTCCGCAGGCACGTTGGAGCCTGTCACGCCCCTTGTGGGGCTGTTGTCGTCATTGCCAACCCAGACTCCGACAACCAGATCGTCAATGAAGCCGATAAACAGCGCATCGCGGTAATCCTGCGTCGTTCCTGTTTTTCCGAATGCCGGAACGGGCAGTCTCGCGATCCGGCCCGTGCCTTCCTCCACGACGCCACGCAGCAGAACGCGCATATCTTTCAGACGCGGCACGATTCGCGTGTTCGGCAGATCCGCGTCCTCGATGCCATAAGGTGTGACGGGATAGCGGCCACTGGCGAAGGCCGCATAGGCAGACGTCAGTTCAAGCAGACTGGTTTCCGATGTGCCAAGCGCAATGGTGTGGTCGTCCACAAGATCGCTGCCAATGCCAAGGTCGCGTGCCGCGCGCCGTACCGCGCGCGGGCCGACCGCTTCCGTCAGCCGGGCGGCGGCAACGTTGCTCGATCTGGCGAAGGCCTGTTTGAGAGTGATGTCACCGCCGAATTTTCCGTCGTAGTTGGACGGCGTCCAGTCGCCGATGGTGAGCGGCGCGTCCGAGACCATATCGTCAGGCTTCATGCCGTCGCGCAGCGCCGCCCAGTAGACGAACGGTTTGAAGGCGCTGCCCGATTGCCGCTTTGCCTGCACGGCGCGGTTGAAGCTGCTTTTCGCATAGTCCGTGCCACCGACCATGGCGACCACGCGGCCGTCCGGCCGCATGGCGACCAGCGCGCCCTGGCTTGCCGAGGAGCGGGCGAGCCTCTGGTTCAGGATCCGCTCCGCAGCGCGCTGCAATTGCGGATCGAGGGTCGTTCTGACCTTCACTTCGCCGTAAACATCGCCGACATGGTCCGCCGCCTGAGGATAGACCCAGTCCGCGAAATAGGAACCAACGGGAATGCCCTTCCGGCCCGGTTTCATCTGCGCGCGCCGGGCGGCATTCCACTCCGCTTCGGTAATCAGGCCCTGGTCCTTCATGGCGGCGATGACGAGCTTCCCGCGGGCGCGCGCGCCGGCGTAATTCTTTGTGGGCGCCAGCCGTGACGGTGCCTTCATCAGGCCCGCCAGCATGGCCGCTTCCCCCAAGGTCAGATCTTCGGGCGATTTCGAGAAATACTGCATGGCCGCGGCGCGCAGGCCATAGGCACCATCGCCGAAGTAAACGCTCGACATATAGCGCGACAGAATTTCGTCCTTCGACAGCCATGCCTCCAGCCACAAGGCGATCAAGGCTTCCTGCGCCTTGCGTTTCAGGGAACGGTCGAGGGAAAGAAAGCTTGTCTTTGCAAGCTGCTGCGTGATGGTGCTGCCACCCTGTACGAAGCCGCCCTCCTGCACGTTCACCGACATCGCGCGGGCAATGCCGCGCGGGTCGATGCCCCAGTGATCGTAAAAACGCCGGTCCTCTATGGCGATGAACGCATTCGGAATATGCGCGGGCAACTCCGAAGCGACGACCGGCTCGCCCTTATATGGCCCCCGCCTGGCAATCGCACTGCCATCCGCCGCCTCGATCAGGAGCGCGGGCGTTTCCAACGGTTCAAGTGCCTTGCCAAGCGGCGCCGTCCAGGCGAGCCATCCGACGAGGAGAATGAAGATAAACAGCAGCGCTGCAAGGATACGCACTGCCCAGCGGCGCTTGCGCCCCGCCGGCGCAGCGGGAGGCCCGGGCGGCAGTGGCTGCGCCAGAAAGGGATCGCGATAAAGACCGCCACCCGAAGCCGGTTCGGACAGACGCGGGTCGACACCATCGGGGGCTTTGCGCCAAAATCTCAAAATCGTGTTCCGAAACTCATACTGTCATAGTGGAGTAAAACAGCTTGTTCCGCAAGGGTCGTGGTGGGCCCGGAGGGACTCGAACCCCCAACCAAGCCGTTATGAGCGGCCGGCTCTACCATTGAGCTACAGGCCCCACCCGACAATCGAAAGCGCCGCTTAGCCTTGCACCTGCACCTGTTCAAGCGGTGTGCCATCGCGCAGTGCCTCGGCAGCGGCAATCACCTCTTCCGTGCTGATTGGCGTCGCGCCGCGCTTCACCAGCGTACCCAGCACTTCATCGAACCAGCGGAAAAATTTCGACAGGTCATCGGCATCACGGACGTAAGGCGTATGGCCAGGTTCGACGGATGGCGAATGAAAGCTGATGGATATCAGCGATGTGCCTTCATCGAGAAGCTGTTCCACAGCGCGGACAGCCTCGTCCGCGGGTATACCCTCGGGCGTCAGCGCGATACGGCTCAAGAGGCCGCCGCGCGAAAGGATCCCATTCAGATGCGGCACGTTTCCGGCAAGACGGAAGGCAGCCTCACCGACACTCCTCAGCCGCCCCGTAAAGGTCGAACTCAGCGGCAATTCGAGCAGACGCTTTTCCGGCCCCGTCCAGTAGGGCAAGGGCTTGATCTTTCGAAAGCTGGGGCCGCCCTCGTCATCATAGTCGAAATAGGGGCGCACCGACACATCCAGCCGGTATCCCAGTTCATCCAGCAGCGCCTCCGTATTGGGGCCAACGCCGTAGCGTCCGGCGCGATAGACAATCGGGCGACTGCCAAACCCGGCCTCGATGGCCTGGCTGAGTGCCTGTATTTTCGCACGTTCCACGGAGCGTGGCAGGTTACCGGGGAAGCTGTTTTCCTGAACGACCTTTTCAATGAAAGGTGGATTGACCCATGGATGCAGCTGCGCGCCGATGGTTGCGCCGCCATCATCCTGAAACCCGCGCAGGACGGAAATCGCATCGGGGTCCGTGGCAACGGGATAATCCACAAGATAGGCCGGCTTCGCCCCGTAGCCCCGCATCAGGCCATGGATATCCGGAAGCGCCTTTACCGCCTTCACATCGGTCGCATCGCGGCGCCGTGGCTGTGACCAGTCGAATTCCTCCTCCGTATCGACGAAGATCAGAAATCGCTGACCGAATTCCTTTGGGAAGTGCAGATACTGGTCGTCATTGGGTTTGAACATGACCTGACCATAGGGCGGAAGCGCTTAACGGGAAAGTAAAGACATGAGGGGCTCCCGGCTGGGGAGGGAGGGAGGAGTAGCCGGGAGCCCGATATCGATACCGCGGGGGAGGATGCGGTCTATCGACGTCTGCGTCAGGAGGGCAGTGCCCTGCTGCGATGCGCACTATATGGCTGGAATCGAATCTATTGTGCAGTGCACAATGATGCAGGGGAGCTATGCGCCCAATGCATGGCCGGGAAAATCTAGCGGGTCGGTGACCATTCTTTTCAGGATGAAGTCACGCAGGACCTGCATGCGGATCGAGCCGCGCAGTTCCTCTGGATAGACGAAATAGGTCCGGTAAACAGGGCCCTGCTCGTCAGGTAGAACGATCTTCATGTTCTTTGAAGAACGAATGAGATAACTGGGAAGCGCAGCGATCCCGGCGCCATTCTCGACCGCCTGTGCAAGGCCATAGATGCTGTTGACCGTGAGGGCGGGAACGCGGGGCGGGCCAGTATTGCCAACCTCCAGGCTCCAGTTGACGCCGCGAATCGGACCCGGCGCAGGCTCACCAAAGCCGACGATGCGATGGCCGGAAAGATCAGCGGCGAAGCGCGGCTCGCCATTCTTCTCAAGATATTCGGGAGAGGCGCAGAGGCGGTAACGCACGGCCTCAAGACGTTTCGACACCATGCCCTGCTGCGTCGGCGGTGCGAAGCGGATCGCGATGTCAGCCTCACGCCTCGCCAGATCAAGATCCTCGTCACTGAGCAGAAGGGAGACGTTGATGTGCGGATAGAGCGGCATGAAATCGGCGAGCGCCCGGGCAAGCCATGTCGAACCGAAGCTGATGGTCGTCGTCAGACGGATTTCGCCGGTGGGTTTCCCGAGGGACTGTTCGATCGACTGGCGTGTGCGCTCGATCAGGTCGAAACTCTCGGCTGCTGCCTCCTCCAGCTGCTCCCCCTCGTGCGTGAGGGCGAGGCCCCGCGCGTGCCGATGAAACAGCTTCGCGCCGAGCGAGTCCTCCAGCGCGCCGATTTGCCGGGATAGCGCAGGCTGGGACATGCCGAGCCGCCGTGCACCCTCCGTAAAGCTGCCGGCCTCCGCCACGGCGTGAAAGAGGCGGAGCTTGTCCCAGTCGAACGCGCTCATCCGTTACTCGGCGGCCTGCCGTGCGGGTTCAGCCTTTTCTTCGGACGCAAGCAGACGTTCGGCCTCAAGCGCGGCCATGCAGCCCATTCCCGCTGCCGTGACGGCCTGACGATAGACATGATCCTTCACATCGCCAGCAGCGAAAACGCCGCGAACGGATGTTGCGGTGGAATCGGGTGCGGTGCGGATATATCCATCTGCGTCCATGTCGAGCTGGCCCCTGAACAACTGGGTCGCGGGATCATGCCCGATGGCGATGAAAAGCCCGTCGATATCGAGTTCCCGGTCAGGCGCGCCATTCGTACCGGACAGCTTCACCCCGGTCACCGAAAGCGGATCATCGCTGCCAAGCACGTCGGCGACCTGCGCGTTCCAGACCGGCTCGACCTTCTCGTTGGCGAAGAGGCGCGCCTGGTTCGTCGCATCGGCGCGCAGCTCCTCCCGGCGATGAATGAGATACACCTTTTCCGCGAAATTGGTTAGGAACATCGCCTCCTCGACGGCCGTGTTGCCGCCGCCGACGACGGCGACCGTCTTGCCGCGGTAAAAGAAACCGTCGCAGGTGGCGCAGGCGCTGACGCCGAATCCGCGAAATTTCGTCTCGCCCTCAATCCCCAGCCAGCGGGCCTGCGCGCCCGTTGCGATGATGACCGTATCGGCCAGGATCGTCCCGCCGGATTCGAGCTTCAGTATCTTCGGGGTCGCTGACAGGTCGACGTCCGTCACGATGTCATCACGAATGTCCGTACCCAGATGTTTGCATTGCGCCTCCATCTTCATCATCAGGTCGGGGCCCATGATCGAGGTTTCGCCAGGCCAGTTTTCGACGTCCGTCGTGATCGTCAGCTGACCGCCCGGCTGCAGCCCGCGAATCATCACCGGCGAAAGCGCCGCACGAGCGGCATAGACTGCCGCCGTATAACCTGCGGGGCCAGAGCCTATGATCGCAACTTTTACATGTTCGCCTGCCGTCATCGTCAAATCTGTCCTGCCGTGAATCCAGTTCGGGTTTCTGCAGATTTAGGGATGTGGTTCCGCGATTACGAGGCCCTTGCTTCGGGACCGATTTGCGAAAGAGGAAGCGAAAGACGGAAATCGCCGCGGTCGATCTCAAAACCGCCGCCATTGGCCTCGGCGAGGCGCCGCATGATCCGCAGGGTGAATGCCAGCCCAAGCAGCGGCGCTTCGCTTTCGTAAGGCGCCTGAATGACATCGCTGAGAAGCGTTTTTTCGTCCCTGCCCCTTAGCGCGGCCGGTCCCTTAATCTCCACATTGCCCTGCCCCAGTGTCACGACGATCTTCTCATGCGCGTCCGTGAACGCAATGAGCGCCGTCAGTAGCCTGGACATGGCGCGATAGAGGGACTGGAATTCCACAGCCATTGGCTGACTGTCCGGCGCGACGTCGAACATGATCCTGATGTCGCGGTCCTCGGCCAGCGGCGCGAAGGAAGCGGCAAGCTGATCGGCCAGCATTTGCGGCGCGGATCCCGCGGCATCTGTCCCCAGCCTGCCCTCTTCAAGCGCCGCTGCATCTCCCAGCGCATCGACGGCGGCCAGAAGTCGGTTGGCATCCGCCATGATGGCGCGCGCATCGGCGCGGCAGGGTTCCGGAGCCGGGCCGAGGATCTGCTGCTCGATCATTTCCGCATAGCCAAGAATGGCGTTGAGCGGCGTTCTCACTTCATGCGCAACCTCGGCAACCGTGGCTGCCGGGACGCCCATCGTACTGGCGTCGCCATCCTGTCGTGCAAGACCCCGATATCCCTGAAACAGACCGGTTTCAGGATCGAAAACGGGTCTGCCTGACAACAGGAAGCAGCCGCCATTGCGAAAACAGCCGCGCTGATTGGCGAAGGCCGTATTGCGGGACAGGGCACGAAGAACTTCCGGACGGTGATCGTAGACAAGCTCCGTCAGCCGGCTCGCTGACGTCGATACCGGCAGTTCGCCCCTTTCGACAATCAGTCCGTTGGCATCGGATCGCCATGCGAACCAGCCATCCGCATCGGCGGGCTCCGCCCGTCCGCGCATGTCCTGAAACCGCTCGATCCGGCTGATCAGTTCGCCGACATGATGCCCGCCCTGCCCCGATGCCGGGGTCCGGACCGCCTGTTCAACCGGCGCTGCGGGACGTGCGATGGGGGGCGGTGTCGACGGCGCTGCCAAAGCTGCGATATGATCCTGTGCCAGGTCGCTGAACGGACCGGGCACAACGAGCGGCGCGAGCCTGAAGAAACGGCGGAGACGCTGTGATGCCCTGTCGTCCACCTGCCTTGAAACAAGCATGTTCCGCTGGGGCGCAGTCATGAGGTCCCGCAATCTTACCAGCTGCCGAAGTGCGACCGTTCTTTGCGTGAGCCCGCGTTCGTCGGACAGCAGGTCGCAAACCTGCGCGAACGCACGCAGCGCCGTCCGCTCATCTTCGCTGGCAGGCCAGGCCAGCACGGTAGAAAAACGATTGTCGAAGTACATTATGCGCGGTCAGATCCGGAAAGAATGAAAACCCTTTCGCCCTCATAGAGCCAAGGCTTTAACATGGCGTTGGCAGATGCCTTGGCACGGTCTGTAATATTCTGCTACGTCGAGAGCATTCGGCGAAAGACTATTACGAAAAGGGCAAGACCATCGGCACGATAGCTTACCGTCTTGACGACATCGATCGTCAGATCCTGCGGCATTTGCAGGAGGAGGGCCGCCTTACAAATGTCGATCTGGCCCAGCGTGTCGGTCTGACTGCGCCGCCCTGTCTGCGCCGTGTACGCGCACTGGAAGAAGCGGGTATTATCAACGGCTTTCATGCCGATCTGAACCCAACCGCTCTCGATTACAATATCACCGTTTTTGCCATGGTCAGTCTGAAAAGCCAGGCGGAAGCCGACCTGAAGGCGTTCGAGGCCCATGTGGAGAAGCTTGCCCCTGTCCGCGAATGTCACATGCTGAACGGAGAAATCGACTTCATTCTGAAAATCGTTGCGCGCGATTTACAGAGTTTCCAGAACTTCCTGACCAGCGAGCTGACGTCCGCACCGAATGTCGAACATGTGAAGACATCGCTGACCATCCGCAGCTCTAAGCGGCTGCCGGGCGTGCCTGTGGATTGAGCGTTCCCCGGAACAGCCACCAGCAGATGACAAGCGAGGTCAGACTGACGGCGGCAGTCGCCTCGGAGGGATTGAGCGGCAGCGCGGCAGTGATCGCGGCGCTGATCGCGCCGACACCGAACCCGGATGCGCCCAGTAGCGCCGATGCACTTCCCGCGCGCCTTGGATCGACGCTGAGCCCGCCCGCATTGGCATTGCCGGCGACAAAGCCGTACGTCGCGAGGACAAGGAAGAGCCCGCTCATCACGCCGACAAGGCCGCCGAAACCCGTAAAGGCGATGACGGCAAGCAGAATGCCAGCAGCAATGCCCGCCTTGTTTGCCGTCCGCATGATGACATCGGCGGGATAACGGTCGAGCAGATAGCGATTGACCTGACTGCCAGCGATCAGGCCTGCCGCGTTGAGGCCGAACAGCCAGCCAAACATGGTTTCCGACACGCCATATTGGGTAATCAGGATCGCGGGCGCCGAAGAAACATAGGCGAAAAGGCTTGCCATGTTGAAGGCCTGACCGAACATATAACCGCGAAACCGGGGTCGCTTCATCAGTGCGGTCATGCCACCGAAAAAGCCGCCCTCCCCCGCCGCAAGGGCCGTGTCTGCCGAACGGCTTTCCGGCAGGCCGAAAAATACCCACAGCCCCAGAAGCGCGCCATAGGCGGCGAGCGTCCAGAAAATCACCTGCCATTCACTGATCGAGAGGATCAGAGAACCGAGCAGCGGCGCAAATATTGGCGCAAGTCCCATGACAAGCACGATCCAGGAAAAAATGCGCGCCGTGTCCTGATGATCGAACCGGTCGCGCACAACCGCGCGGGCGATAACGAGCGCGGCGCAACTGCCAAGGCCCTGCAGAAAACGCAGGGCGATCATCTGATCCGCGCTTTCTGCGAACACGCAAAGCAATGAGGTCACGGTATAGATGGCAATGCCGAGCAGGATGGGCGGACGCCTGCCAATGCGATCGGATAAGGGTCCGTAAAAGAGCTGGCCGAGCGATATGCCGACGAGGAAAGCGGCCAGCGTGTGCTGCATATCGGCGGTGTTCGCGCCAATGGCCGCGCCGATTGTTGGAAGCGCGGGCAAATACATATCAATGCTGAGCGGCCCGAAGGCGCTGAGGCCACCCAGCAGGATTATGAGTAAAACTGTCGGCTTCGCCCGTGCAGGCGCAACGGGGGCCAGAGACGCTGGCGTCTCCGGCCCCATATCGTCTTCGCTCTGATGCGGCGCGCCAGAAGGCGTGCCCTGGTCGCTACGCAGCTTTTATCTCTTCCTTCTCGGCCGGTTTTCGTTCCGCGAATTTCTGTCCGAGTTCCTCGATCTTTTCAGCGGAGAAGGCCTTTTCGGCGTGCGGGAACATGTCCTCCTCTTCCTCCTCAATATGATGCTCATAGCGGTGCTTCAGCTTGAGGAAGGTCGCCATCCAGTCGTCGGAGGAGGTTTCCATTTCCTCCAGCGTCGCGATATATTCGTCGATCTGCTTGTGTTCGGCAACGGAATGGCGCGCTTCGTCCTGCTGTTTCGGCAGCGCCATCATTTCCGCATAAAGCGATTGTTCCTCGGCATTGGCGTGACTTAGCGCCTCGGCCTTGAACTGATCGAAAAGGGTCTGACGAGCCGCGCCATTTGCGTCCGCAAGCTTGGCGAGAATATCGCGGTGTTTGTCGTGGTCCTGCCTAAGCAGTTCAAATATACCGGCCATGGCGTCGTCTCCTATCTCTATCTATCTGAGAGTACGCATGAACCGCACCAGGGTTTCCCTACTATTTTGCCCTTTGGTGCTGCGCCTCCCGCGCCGCCTTCAGCTTCGCGAAGTCATCACCGGCGTGGTAGCTTGAGCGGGTGAGCGGCGATGAGGCGACGAGCAGAAACCCCTTCGCGCGTGCGATATCGCCGTAACTTCTGAACTGGTCCGGCGTGACGAAATCAATGACTTTGGCATGACGCGGCGTCGGCTGCAGATACTGACCAAGCGTCAGGAAATCCACGTCCGCCGAACGCATGTCATCCATCACCTGGTGCACCTCCAGGCGCTGTTCGCTTAGCCCCATCATGAGGCCGGATTTGGTGAAGATGGTCGGATCCAGCGTCTTCACGCGCTCCAGCAGTCGAAGCGAGTGGTAATAGCGCGCTCCGGGACGAATGGTCGGATAAAGCCGCGGCACGGTTTCCAGATTGTGATTGTAAACGTCGGGGCGCGCATCGACGATCATTTCGACCGCCTCGTTCGCCTTGTTGCGGAAATCCGGTGTCAGGATTTCGATGGTCGTGTTCGGCGCATTTTTACGCAGCGCCTCGATCACCTTCACGAACTGGCGCGCGCCGCCGTCGGGAAGATCGTCGCGGTCTACCGAGGTGATGACGATATGTTCGAGGCCGAGCTCTCCCGCAGCGACGGCGACATGTTCAGGCTCCAGCGGATCGACGGGCTGCGGCATCCCGGTCTTCACATTGCAAAAGGCGCAGGCGCGCGTGCACGTGTCGCCAAGGATCATCACCGTTGCGTGCTTCTGCGTCCAGCACTCCCCGATATTCGGGCAGGCCGCCTCCTCGCACACTGTGTTCAGGTTGAGGCGGCGCATCAACTTGCGCGTTTCCGCAAAGCCTACGCTGGTCGGCGCCTTGACGCGCAGCCAGTCGGGCTTGCGGGTACGGATCTGTTCGGGTGCAGTAGCCATTGGCGTCAAATAGCGACTGGAGCGCGGGAAACAACTGCGTTAGATCGGCACGCATGACTGTATTTTCCCAGCTGCTGAATGGCTATGACCGCTTTCGTGAAAGCACCTATCCGTCTCAAAAGGCGCGTTACGACAAACTGGCGCAGGGGCAGAATCCCGGCACGATGATCATCAGCTGTGCCGACAGCCGGGTGTCGCCTTCGCTGATTTTCGACGCCGGACCTGGAGAGATTTTCACAGTCCGGAATGTGGCAAATCTGGTGCCGCCCTTCGATCCGTCAGGCGGCCTGCACGGCGTCTCCGCAGCGGTCGAATTTGCGGTTACCCAATTGGAAGTCGAGGATATCCTCATATTGGGACATGGCGGCTGCGGCGGCTGTCAGGCCGCGCTAACCGATCATTTTCATGGCAATGCGCCCGGAGAGGGGCATTTCATCGCACACTGGATCGCCCTGCTGGACGAAGCGCGCGAAAAAGTGCTGGCAGCGAACGACGGCAGGCAGGACGCCGCCGCACTGCTCGACATGGAACATGAGGCAGTACGTGTAAGCATCAGAAACCTGATGACATTCCCATTTGTCAAAGAGCGGGTTGCAGCGCAAAGACTGAAACTGCACGGCGGGCATTTCGCCGTTATGCACGGCGTACTGAACCTGATGGACGCCGACGGAAAATTCGTTCCGGTAACAGCCTAGGGCAACATTGCACACCACCGGCTAAAGCTTCGCAAGTTCCGCCGAATTTTCAGCGACTATGGCCTTCGCAGCCGTCGCCCAGGCGACAAGCGCGGGATAGGTGCCCTCGGCAATGTAGCTGTCGATCTGGTTGGTCAGTTCGCGGTTGGCGGTGCGGGAAGCTTCAAGCAGGTTCTTGTCGGGGCTGAGGGCACCGCGCATTTCGGCAAGGGCGGTTTCAGCCTCATCGGACAGACTGGTGTTGAGCACCAGGTCAGGAGAGGTTTCCGCCGTCGCTTCCTTCAGCCCCTTCAAAAGCTCGCGGTGATTTCTGGTCAACAGTTCCGCGAACGCCTTGACGTCGTCGCGTTCCGCCTCACGCGTGGCGATATCGGCAAGACCGACCTGCTGCGCGCTGACGGCGGCAATGCCGTCGATGAAGGTCTGCGCCTCGGTGAGTTCGATATCGCTCGCGACGGTCTGCTCCATTTCGGCCAGTTGCGCTTCGCTGTCGGCGACGATTTCGTCAGCAGTCGGCGCGGCCGGTTCCGGCGCGGAATCGCAGGCGGAAAGGGCGAGAACAGCGAGAGACGGAATGAGAAATGACCGCATTTTGAGGCTTTCGACGGAGGGACCTGAATTGTCTGAACGCAGTGGTGGCGGCGCCGTTCCGTTGCCGGACCGACAGACTGTTTTTGTCGTGAAATGCTCAGTAATGGATGGCGCGGCCATAAGCGTCGAGGACGCTTTCGTGCATCATTTCGCTGAGCGTCGGATGCGCGAAGATCGTCTGCATCAGCTGTTCTTCCGTGGTTTCCAGCTGCCGGGCGAGGACGAAACCCTGAATGAGTTCCGTTACCTCCGCACCGATCATGTGCGCGCCGAGGAGTTCACCGGTTTCCGCGTCGAAGATCGTTTTGACGAGGCCATCCGCCTCGCCCAGCGCGATGGCCTTGCCGTTGCCGATGAACGGAAAGCGGCCGACCTTCAGCTTGCGGCCCGCCTCTTTCGCCTTTTCCTCGGTCAGGCCAATGCTGGCGATCTGCGGGCGGGCGTAGGTGCAGCCGGGGATGTTTGACTTGTCCATCGGATGCGGCGCGTGCCCCGAGCCTTTGCCGAGCGCCTCTGCTATGGCCTCCGCCGCGACGACGCCCTCATGCGATGCCTTGTGCGCCAGCCAGGGCGCGCCGGTGACATCGCCGATGGCCCAGATGCCGTCGACATTGGTTTTACCATAGGCATCACCGACGATATGCCCGCGGTCGGTCTTTACACCAAGGTCTTCAAGGCCGATATTCTCGGTGTTTGCCGCGATGCCGATGGCGAGGATGACGTGGCTGAAGTCAGTGACGCTGACCTTCCCCGCCTTGTCCTTGATACTGGCTTTCACGCCCGTCGCCGACACGTCGATCTTCTCGACGGCGGCCTCGGTCAGGATCGTCATGCCATCCTTTTCGAGGCGTTTCCGCATGTGGACCGAGATGTCCTTGTCCTCGACGGGGACGATGCGGTCCAGCATTTCGACGATGGTTACGTCCGCGCCCATGTCGCTGTAGAAGCTGGCGAATTCGACGCCGATCGCGCCCGATCCGATGACCAGTAGCTTGGTCGGCATTTCAGTAGGGGTCATCGCATGGCGGTACGTCCAGACGCGTTTCCCGTCCGCCTTCAGATGCGGCAGCTCGCGGGCGCGGGCGCCGGTGGCGATGATGATGTGTTTGGCTGTCAGGTCGGTGGTCTTGCCGTTCTTCGAGACGGCGACCTTGCCCTTCCTGGTAATCTTGCCGTCGCCCTCGTGTACGTCGATTTTGTTCTTCTTCATCAGATGCTTGATGCCGCTGTTCAGCTGCCCCGCGACGCCGCGCGAGCGTTTGACGACCGCGTCCAGATTCATGGCGACATTATCGGCGCTGAGGCCGTAGTCCTTCGCATTGTCCATCATATGCTTCACCTCCGAAGAGCGCAGCAGCGCCTTCGTCGGAATGCAGCCCCAGTTGAGACAGATACCGCCCAGATTCTCGCGCTCGACGATTGCCGTTTTCAGGCCGAGCTGCGCGGCGCGAATGGCCGCGACGTAGCCGCCGGGGCCGGAGCCGAGGACGATGAGATCGTATGTGTTAGTCATGGCTGCGTCTCCGCGCAAAACACATGAGCTGCGGATGAGATTCGCCATGTTCAACCGCGCGATCAAGCTATTTCCGAAATTTCGATGGTCCAATTTACTTGCAGTTTGGGTTATAATTGCTGCCCATCCGAGCAGTAGCGCATGAAATTGCCAGTTCTTTCCCTCGTTTCATGCGTACGAACTCAAACACGCGCTATCGGACAGGCGAATTCACGAAAGTATAGCCATATGCTATTGCCTGAATCCGCCTTCGTATCGCCTGTCTGAAGGGCAGAGAAACTTCCTTGAATTCGTCAGAAATTATCAGACATGAAGCTAGATCCACCGATCGAGCACTCCAATGCCGATGTAATCCGATAGAAAAAGCTGGATTGCGCATAACGCTATCAAGCCAGCATCCCCATTGGCTCCTCGACCAGCCGCTGGAACGCGGCCATGAGCTGCGCGCCTGTTGCGCCGTCTATGGCGCGGTGGTCGAAGCTGCCGGTGGCAGTCATGACGGTGGCGATGGCGATGGCATCGTCGACGATGTGCGGGCGCTTCTCGCCTGCGCCGACGGCGAGGATCATGCCCTGCGGCGGATTGATGACGGCATCGAACTGCTTGATGCCGAACATGCCGAGGTTGGAGATGGAGCAGGTGCCGCCCTGGAACTCCTCCGGCTTCAGCTTGCCCTCCCGCGCGCGGCCCGCGAGATCCTTCGATTCCGTGGCAATCGAGGACAGGCGTTTTTCGGCGGCGTTGCGGATGATCGGCGTGATCAGGCCGCCCTCGATGGCGACCGCCATGCTGACATCGACGCGGTCGTATTTGATCAGGGTGTCGCCGGCGAACTGCACATTGGCATCGGGAACCTCGGTCAGCGCGATGGCGAGCGCCTTTATGAGAAGGTCGTTGACGCTGAGCTTGACGCCCTTGTCCGCCAATCCTGCGTTGAGTTCGGACCGCAGTTTCAGGAGCCTGTCGAGATTGCAGTCGAGCGTCAGGTAGAAATGCGGAACGGTCTGCTTCGATTCCGTCAGACGGCGTGCCGTCACCTTGCGGATGTTGGACAGCTTGATCGTCTCGTGCGGCGCATCTGCAGCCGCCTCCGTGGCGACGGACGCAGACGCAGGAGCCGGTTCAGCGGGAGCAGCCGCAGGGGCGGCCCTTTCCCCGGCGGGTGCAGCGGTCGCCTTTGCGTCCGTGACGTCAGCCTTCGTAATGCGGCCCTTTGGTCCGGTGCCCTTCACGGCGCTGAGGTCGAGGCCCCTGGCTTCGGCAATACGGCGCGCGAGCGGCGTGATGTTAAGGCGGTCGCCGTTCACCTTTGGCGCTGCGCCCGCAGGTGGCAGGTCGTCGCCGGATACATCGACCTGTGGATGTCCATGGCCGCGCGGCTCGTCTTTCGGCGCGGGCGCGGCCTCCGGAGCGGGGGCGTCCTTGGCGGTGGCTTCGGGCTTGTCCTCTTCGCGCGCATCGAGGTCCGGCGTGTGGGCCTCGGCCTTTTCGGCGGATATGCTGTCCGCGTCCTCACCCTCTTCGGCAAGAAGCATGATGGCGGTGCCGACCGCCACTTCCTCCGTACCTTCGTCGATCAGGATCTGCGCGACCGTGCCTTCGTCAACGGCCTCGACTTCCATGGTGGCCTTGTCGGTCTCGATTTCCGCCAGCAGATCGCCGGGTGCCACGCTGTCGCCGGGCTTGACGATCCATTTGGCGAGGGTGCCGTGTTCCATCGTAGGCGACAGGGCGGGCATGGTGATGGTGATGGGCATTAGCTGGTCGTCCTCGCACTGGTCGTCATCATCAGTCCTTGTAGCAGACGCGTTTCGCCGCCTTTACGACGTCATCCACCTTGAGGAGCGCGGCCTTTTCCAGATTTTCGGCATAGGGCAAGGGCACGTCCTCGTTGGTGACGCGCAGGACGGGGGCGTCGAGATGGTCGAAGCCGTCCTCCATGCAGATGGCCTGGATTTCCGACGCGATGGAACAGGTGGGCCAGCCCTCCTCGACGACCACCATGCGGTTGGTCTTCCTGAGCGAGGCAAGCACGGCACCGCGGTCGAGCGGGCGCAGGGTGCGAAGGTCGATGACTTCGGCGTCGATGCCGTCCTCCGCAAGCTTTGCGGCGGCGTCGAGGGCAACGCCGACACCGATGGAATAGCTGACCAGCGACACATCGCTGCCGGATTTCATCGTACGCGCCTTGCCGATGGGCAGAACCCAGTCGTCCACGTCGGGAACATCGAAGCTCTGTCCGTAGAGCAGTTCATTTTCCAGGAACACGACCGGATCGGGCGACTGGATCGCAGCGCGCAGCAGGCCCTTCGCATCGGCGGCGTCATAGGGGCAGATGACGATCAGGCCGGGAACGCTGGCATACCACGGGCCGTAATTCTGGCTGTGCTGCGCGGCGACGCGGCTGGCGGCACCATTGGGACCGCGAAAGACCATGGGACAGCGCATCTGGCCGCCGGACATGTAGTTGGTCTTGGCGGCGGAATTGATGATGTGATCGATCGCCTGCATGGCGAAATTGAACGTCATGAACTCCACGATGGGTTTCAGCCCGCCCATCGCCGCGCCCGTTCCCAGACCGGCAAAGCCATATTCGGTGATCGGTGTGTCGACCACGCGCTTGTCGCCGAACTCCTCGAGCAGGCCCTGCGTGACCTTGTAGGCGCCCTGATATTCCGCGACCTCCTCGCCCATGACAAAGACCGTCTCGTCGGCGCGCATTTCCTCGGCCATGGCATCGCGAAGCGCCTCGCGCACGGTCTGACGCTTCATCGCCGTGCCTTCGGGGACTTCGGGATCGACCGACAAACTGGCGGGTTCCTCGTCCTTCTTGGGCTGGACGGATTCGACGTCCGGCGTGGCGGCGGCCTGCTGCGTTTCGCTGGCAGCGGCCGCGTCGTCGGGCGGCGCATCGACAGCGCCCGCGTCTTCGTCTTCCCGGGCGATGATGGCGATCAGCGTACCGACCTTCACCTCTTCCGTCCCATCCGCGACCAGGATCTTCGCGACCGTGCCGCCCTCGTCGGCCTCCAGCTCCATGGTCGCCTTGTCGGTTTCGATCTCCGCCAGCAGCGCGCCGGGTTCGATCGTATCACCTTCCTTGACCAGCCACCTGGCGAGCGTACCTTCCTCCATCGTCGGAGACATGGCGGGCAGTTTGATTTCGATGGGCATCAGCCGTAACTCCCCACCAGAACGTCCGTGTAGAGTTCTTTCAATTCGGGCTCCGGCGTCTGTTCGGCGAAGTCCGCCGCTTCGTTCACTTCCGCGCGGATGCCCTTTTCGAGCTCCTTGAGGCCATCCTCGGTCTCGCCCATATCAAGGAGCATGACCTTCGCCGCCTCGATGGGATCGCGGGTGGTGCGGACGTCGGTGACTTCATCGCGTGTGCGGTATTTGGCCGGGTCGGACATGGAGTGGCCGCGATAGCGATAGGTCATCATTTCGATGAGGAGCGGCCCCTTGCCGCTGCGGATCCAGTCATAGGCGGCGTCGCCGGCCCCGCGTACATCGAGAACATCCATCCCGTTGACCTGCATCCCCTCGATACGGAAGCTCTCGCCGCGGCGGTAAAGCTCGTGCTCCGCACTGGCGCGGTTGACGCTGGTTCCCATGGCGTACTGGTTGTTCTCGATGACGTAGAGCACGGGCAGCTTCCACAGTTCAGCCATGTTGAAGCTCTCGTAAACCTGGCCCTGGTTGGCCGCGCCGTCGCCGAAATAGGTCGTCGCGACGCCGTCATCGCCCTTGTACTTGTGGGCGAAGGCAAGGCCGGTGCCGAGCGGCACCTGCGCGGCGACGATGCCGTGGCCGCCATAAAAGCCGTGCTCGACGCTGAACATGTGCATGGAGCCGCCCTTGCCCTTCGATATGCCGGCGGCGCGGCCCGTCAGTTCCGCCATGACGACCTTCGCGGGGATCCCGCAGGCGAGCATATGGCCGTGGTCGCGGTAGCCCGTGATGACGCTGTCCTGCGGTTTCATCGCGGACTGAAGGCCGACGACGACCGCCTCCTGACCGATATAGAGGTGGCAGAAGCCGCCGATCAGGCCCATGCCGTAAAGCTGGCCGGCCTTTTCCTCGAAACGGCGGATCATCAGCATCTGACGGTAGAAGTCGGTCAACTCCTCGCGGGTCGCCTGATAGCGTCCCGGTGCCTTGATGGGGTCGAGGCCGGGACGGGCCTCACTCACACGGACGCGGGGTGCGCCCTCATCCTGCTTCTTCGCTGCCGCCTTTTTCGCCGCCATGAATGGCCCTTCGGACTAGGAAATCTGACCGGGGTGTAGCGGCGCGTTCGCGCAAATGCGAGAGGGACATGTCAAAAAAATTTACAGAATGGCCCTGCTGGCGGACCGTCAATGACCATCGTTGTCAGATGAGCCGCACTCAGTCTTCCAGCCGGACGATGATCTCGTCATCGCGAACCAGGCCCAGGCGGCGGCGCACAAGTTCCTCGGCATAGTCGGGTTCCGCGCGCGCGCCCAGCAGCGCCACCTTGTTCTCAAGGTCGGCGCGGATGACAGCCGTTTCGGCCGCGCGCGCCTGCAACTGTTCCTGCTGCGCCCGGTATTCGCCCAGTTTCAGCAGACCCGTTTCCCCCGCAAGCGCATGCCAGCCGAAAAATACGAGTGCCATGACACAGATCGCCGGCGCCGCGACGGGGCGGATATAGGCGTCGAACATGTCTTGGAAGGCGGTTGAAAATCTCATTGCAACCCCCTTGAATCACGCGAAGAGTCACGCGTCAAGCGGGATTGCGCGCAGATGTCATATTTTATCGGTCAGCCGCGTAAAATGGACCGGCCCGCATAGACGGCCTGCTCGCCCAGCTCCTCCTCGATGCGGAGCAGCTGATTGTATTTCGCCAGACGATCCGACCGCGCCAGACTGCCCGTCTTGATCTGACCGCAATTCGTGGCGACGGCAAGATCGGCGATGGTCGCATCCTCGGTTTCGCCGGACCGGTGCGACATGACCGATGTCATGCGCGCACGGTGCGCCATGTTCACCGCATCAAGTGTTTCGGAAAGCGTGCCGATCTGGTTGACCTTGATGAGGATGGAATTGGCCGCCTGTTTCTCGATGCCGGTCTGCAGACGCTTCGGATTGGTGACGAACAGATCGTCGCCGACCAGTTGCACGCGGTCCCCGATTTTCCTGGTGAGAGCGGTCCAGCCGTCCCAGTCATCCTCATCCATGCCGTCTTCGATGGACAGAATGGGATAGTCCGCGCTGAGCTTTGCCAGATAGGCGACCATCTCGTCGGGGCTGCGCTTCACACCTTCGCCCTTGAAGTCATAGATGCCATCATGACAGAATTCGGTGGCGGCGCAGTCGAGTGCCAGCATGATGTCGGTGCCGGGTTTGTAGCCCGCCGTTTCGACAGCCCCCATGATGAAATCGAGCGCAGCCTCCGCGCTGGTCAGATTTGGCGCGAAGCCGCCCTCATCACCGACCGCCGTGGCAAGCCCCTTGTCATGCAGCGCCGCCTTCAGCGTGTGAAAAATCTCCGCGCCCCAGCGCAGGCCTTCGGAAAAGGTTTCCGCGCCCACGGGCATGACCATGAACTCCTGGAAATCGATGGGGTTGTCCGCATGTTCACCGCCATTGATGATGTTCATCATGGGCACCGGAAGCACGCATGCCGACGTGCCGCCGACATACCGGTAAAGCGGCAGCCCTCGCGCCGCGGCGGCCGCCTTTGCCGCCGCCAGACTGACGCCGAGGATGGCGTTCGCCCCAAGGCGGGATTTGTTTTCAGTGCCGTCGAGTTCGCGCATGGCCGCGTCGAGTTCCAGCTGGTCCTCGGCATGGGCACCGCGCAGGCTGTCGGCAATCTCTTCGTTGACCGACTGCACGGCTTTCAGCACCCCCTTGCCCATGTAGCGGGATTTATCGCCATCACGCAGTTCCACGGCTTCATAGGCACCTGTCGATGCGCCCGAAGGAACGGCGGCACGGCCCTGGCTGCCATCTTCCAGAAGAATCTCGACTTCGACCGTCGGGTTGCCGCGGCTGTCGAGAATTTCGCGGGCATGAATGTCGATAATGGCGGTCATGATCTGGTATCTCCGAAGGCCTGATTTCCTGCGCTGTTAGCGGGTGCAGCATCGAACCTCAATCCGGGGCGGCAGACCGGGTGGAACCGGCGATGAAATGGTGCGTTGCAACCATAAGACACGTTATCAGAAAAGGAGCTATCCATGGCCGACAATATTCCAGGCGAAACCGTCGTAAGCACGCCTGCCGCCCCGATGGGCGCCGTGCAGAGCACGCATCCGACCATTGCCGAACATCAGACGGACGAAACGGGCGGCACAAGCCGCCGCGAGCAGATCAAGGGCAAGGCCTCGGAATATGCGTCGCAGGCGGGAACGAAGGCCCGCAGCGCTGCGGAAGAGGGCAAGACCAAGGCGGCGGAAACCGTGAACAGTCTGGCGCAGTCGACCCGTGACGCGGCGAAGCAGTTCGAAGGTACGCAGGCCGCCATTCTGACCGGCTATGTCGCCAGCGCCGCCGATGGCATCGAGAGATTTGGAAAGACCCTCGACAACAAGTCCGTCGACGAGCTTTTGGACGATGCGCGTGAAATGGTGCGCCGCTCGCCCGCCATCGCCATCGGCGCGGCGGCTGCCGTGGGCTTTCTGATTTCCCGTTTCATGAAAGCGACTGACCGCATCATCGACGGCGACGACATTTCAACGAAGTACGACGCCTAAGTGAGACGTTCCGAGGAAGACGAAGCTACATTAGGCGCGCTCGTTCATGTGCTGGCCGAGGAGGCCAGCAATCTCGTCCATGCGGAAGTGAGGCTTGCTGAAGCCAAACTGGCGCAGCGGGTGCGAATGGCGAGCAAGGCCATTGTGCTGCTGGCCATTGCCGGCGGGTTTGCGTTCATCACGTTGGCAACCGTGATGTTCGCATTGGGCGCGTGGTTGTCACAGTCAGTGGGAACCGCCGCGGCGGCGTTCATTGTCGCGCTGATCGGAGCGCTGGCTGCGGTATTTCTGTTTTCGATGGGGCGAACGCGCTTCGTCGCCGTCTTTGGCGGTGTCCGCGCTCGTCTGAGCGACGAAGGAAAACTGGTATGATGGATGAGCGCGATGTGGAATTAAGTGCCTATCAGAACGAGGCCGACCTTGCCCGCGCGCGCATCGGCATAACGATCGACCGGATACAGGCAAAGGTCGCGCCGGCCCGCCTGGTCGCCGAAGCCAGTGACGCCGTCAAACTGGAAATAGCTGGCGGCGTCGACAGCGCCCGGAGATCGATGCAGCGCCACCCCATTGCGGTGGGTGCAGCAGGAGCCGCACTGGGACTTTTGGCGATCCGCCATTTGACGAAATGACATGAGACAAGGAGCAGAATGATGACGAAATTGGAAGAAGCAGAAGCCGCCGCGAAAAATGGCATCGAAAGCGCAAAACAGAGCGCTGCCACAGCAGCGGAAACCGTAAAGGCGAAAGCAGCGCAGGCGCGCGACTACACGGCGGAAAAATATGAGGCGGCCAAGCATGTAACTGCCGAAAAATATGACAGTGCCAAGGATTATTCCGCCGAGAAGTATGACGCTGCGAAGTCCTACACTTCGGATCGCTATGCCAAGGCAAAAAACTATTCCGCAGATCGCTATGAAGCGGCACGCGAATATGGTTCGGAAAAATGGGACCAGACCCGCGATGGCGTCGCGAAGGCACGTGAACGCACGGCCCGGGAAGTCGACTCCAATCCGCTCATCGCGGCCGGAATTGGTTTGGTCGCCGGTGCAGCGCTCGGCTTCCTGCTGCCCCGCACGAAACAGGAAAACCGGGTCATGGGTTCGACCCGCGACGGCCTTTTCGACCAGGCCGGGATCGCCGCGAAGGCGGCGCGTGATGCCGGCAAGGAGCGAATTGAGGAGCTCGGTATGACCGATCAGGCAAAGTCGCATTTCGCCGAGTTAAAGGACCAGGCGGTCGACGCGGCGAAATCCGCTCGCGATGCCGCTGCCGCAAAATCCGGCCTGAAGACCTGAGGCAACAGAAAAAAGATCAGGAACTCCGCCGCCCTTCGTCATCGAAGGGCGGCATTTCTATGTTTCCGTGACAGCTCGGCTTCGGTCAGCACGCCGATCCTTCAGGCACGCCGCAACGCGTTCCGCCTCGGCCTTTGTATGCCCCGCCGAGCGCAGCAGGGCCATCTGACGGTTTCCGTCGCGCATATCGGCATTTACCTCTGCGCGCGAACGTCCGGTCAACCGGACGACCGCTGTCAGTGCCAGCTCCCAGTCGCCCGCCTCGGCCGCCCGCAACACGAGGCTCGGTTTCAGCCGCGCGCTGGCGGACAGACGGTCGACCAGCGCCATGACGTCAAGCGCTTCGGTATCATCGCCGCGCAGCAGACGCGCGGCACCCGCCAGCGCCCCTTCCCCAATGCCGATACTCCGAAGTCGTTCCGATACCAGGGAAATAAGTCTTTCCGCTGTCTTGAGCGGCAGGCGTGCCCGCGTGGCCGCCCGGGCGGCAACAACGGAGGCATCAGGGACACGCGCCAGCAGCGTTTCAAAGGCGTCCGCATCAATATCGGCGCCCTCATTGTCGACAAGGCGGTTGAGAACGGGCGGTTCACCGACGTCGGAAAGCGCCCTCGACACCGGCGCGGAAACGCTCTCCCGCGCGGCAATGGCGAGGCGGTGCGCCTGTGACCGCTGCCTGACGACGGCAATCAAGTCCTCGTCGGCCAGCATGTCGCTGTTGAGAAGAACCGGCTCCGCCACAACGGCGACGTCATTTGCAAGGCGTCGCGCCACATCGGCCGGAAGATCGCGCGACAGACTGATCGATTCCGCCAGAGCGCGCCTGACCTCTATTTCGACATCGCGCGCGACCGCGCGCACAATGTCGTCCGCAATCTCGCGTTCCTCGCTCGAAAACAGGTCGCCGGAATAGCTGCGGCCAAGCTTTTCCGCGAGCACGCGGCGCGTTCCCGGCGACGGGTCGGCGAGCAGACGCTCCACATCGGAAGCATCGGGTAGCGGACTGGTCATATCGGCTGCCCCCTTCCCATTCACAGATTCAGCGCGAATTCATGCAATTCCTGCGATAAACGATACGGCCAGGATTTCAAAACGGGTGAACGATGACGATCAACAAAATCATGATGAAGCTTGCTTTATCAATTGCCGCCGCGGCTGCGCTTAATGTGCCCGCGCAGGCTGCTCCCGATGGAGAAAAACTTTTCAAGACGAGATGCAGCGCCTGTCACTGGGATCCTGCGACGCCTGACGAAAAACCGCGCATGGGGCCGTCCTTGAAAGGGGTGGTCGGGCGGAAAGCCGGGGAAGGCCCCTTCAAACGCTATTCCCCGGCCATGAAAGCGGCGTCCTTTACGTGGACCGCTGAGACGCTCGGCCATTATCTCGATGACCCCCGCAAGACCGTGAAGGGAACCAGTATGGCCTTTCCGGGATTGAAGAAGGCAGATGAACGCGCAGCCGTGGTGGCTTATATCATGCGCGCTTCGAAATAGGAGTATCCATATGATTTTTCGCAAAACCTCTATTGCCATTGCCCTGGCCGCAATGGCGGCGCCCGCAATGCTGGTCAGCACACCCGCAGCCGCGCAGGCCGCAACGGATGCCGATGCCAAGGCGGCGGCGGCATTCATCGACGGACTGGCTGACGACGCATTTGCCGTCATCCGTGAAGGCGACGCCAATTCTGCGGAAACGCAGGCAACACTCAGGAAAATGCTCGCGTCGAATTTCGACGTGAATTACATCGGCCAATATCTGATCCGGCGTCACAAGAATGCCATCAGCGCGGACCAGTATAAGTCATATATGTCGGTCTTTCCGACCTGGGTGGTCGCGACCTACACGAACAATCTGTTCGCTTTTGAGGATTCGACGTTGAATGTCATCAGGGCCGTTCCGTCGGGAACACGAGGCGATTTGCAGGTCTACACGCGCATCAAGCCGAAATCGGGGTCGCCCATCGATGCGGTCTGGTCGCTGCGTAAAAAGGGCGACAAATTCCTGATCCGCAACCTGACCGTTTCCGGCGTCAATATGGCGCTCACGCAGGAAAAGGACTTCAACAGCTATATCGCCAATAACGGCTTCGACAAACTGGTTGCGCTGATGAAGAAACGCACGGCGTGACATCGAAACTCGATACGGGCCGCGCGGCCTATGTCGATCCCAGCGCCCAGTTCTACGGAGACGTCGAACTGGGCGAAGGTTCGTCCGTCTGGATGAATGTGGTCATGCGGTCGGAGGCGGCATCGATCCGCATCGGCGCGCACACGAATATACAGGATTTCGTCATGATCCACACGGATCCTGGCGGACCTGTTACCGTCGGCGAACATTGCTCGATCACGCACCGCGCGACGCTTCACAACTGCACGATCGGGAATAACTGCCTGATCGGGATCAATTCGACGATTTATGGCGGAGCGGTCATTGGCGACAATTCCATCGTCGGACAGCATGCCTATGTGAAGGATGGAACCATCGTTCCCCCGAACAGCATCGTTGTCGGCAGTCCGGCCAAGGTCATTCGCACGCAGAACAACTGGCTCGCAAACCGTATCAACGCGGCCGTCTATCACCACAACGCGCTTGCCTATGCCAGAGGCGAGCACCGTGCATGGTCGGGCGAAAGTTTCGATAGCTTCATGGCGGAGACGATGCAGCGTTTGCAGGCGGAGTTCGCGGCGCTATAGGATCGTGCCATGAAACAGCATCCCATTCCCGATAGTAAATTGCATCTCGTCTTCGGCGGCCGGGTCAAAGACCCGCGCGGCCATGATTTCGAAGATCCCGCGGCGCTGGACGTCGTCGGCATTTTTCCAAACTATGCCGCCGCCGAAAAGGCCTGGCGCGCCAATGCACAGCGCACGGTTGACGATGCCGAGATGAAATATCTTGTCGTGCATCTGCACGAGCTCTTGGAACCGGAAGAAAGCGACCGGGGCTAGACTCCGCCCGCTCTCTCGTCAGTCGCCCGACGTCGGCTGATAGTCCGGCTCGATTTCCTCATCGTCCGACGATCCCTGGGCCACCACGGGCTGCCAAGGTGTCAAATTCTGTTCGGGCTCTGCCATATGGCTTGCGATCGTGATGTTCCGGCCAAAGCGGCGCTGGCGCAGGACGTCGAAACCGGCATTGATGAGCGACTGTATATTCTCGTTTCGCTTTGCACCGGAAGGTGCGCCTAGGACGATGGCGACGAGACGTTTGCCGTCGCGCTGTGCCGACGCGGCGAGCGTGTATCCAGAGGCATTGGTATAGCCCGTCTTGATGCCATCGAGACCGACGAGCTTGCCCAGAAGGCGATTGTGGTTGGGATAGGTCTTCCCATAGAAATTATAGCTCTGCATCGAGAAAAACGCATAATAATGCGGATAATGCTGGATGAGATATTTCGACATTGTCGAGAGATCACGGGCAGTGGTCGAGTGCGCGGGATTTGGCAGGCCGCTGGCATTGTAGAACGCCGTTGCGTTCATGCCGATATCGCGCGCCTTTTCCGTCATTTTCTGTGAAAAGGCGAGTTCGGTTCCCGCGATATGTTCGGCAAGCGCGACGGCCACGTCATTTGCCGATTTCGTTGCCAGCAGGCGGATCGCCTCCTCGACGGAAATCCAGCCGCCTTCACCCAGCCCGAGTTTCGATGGCGGCTGCGCGGCGGCATGCTTCGAAAACACCACCCGGTCGTTCATCTTGATTTTTCCGGAATCGAGCGCGTCGAACGCCAGCATCAACGTCATCACCTTCGTGATCGAAGCGGGATGACGCGCCGCGTCGGCATTCTGCGCATAAAGCACCTCGTCCGTGTCCACATCCACGACGATGGCGGCATATTTCGGGATCGAACGCAGGGACTGTGCGCTTGCAGGCTGCCACAGGCTCAGCAGGAACAGGCTTGCGAGGATGAACATGGTCGCCGGAAGCCTGCGCTGCAGCGCCAGAGATTCTGTCATTCGATATCCTGCCCGCATGTGCCCACCCGTTTTCCTCAATATGGTGAATATGCAGGAAGAAAGATTAACAAGGAAGTAATGACTGCAATCCGCGCGACGAATTGAGTCGGAAACGCGGTGAAACGAGTTGGCGGACTCCGCCCCGATCAAGGAGCGGAGTCCGGCCCGGTCAGGCGGCCTGACGCTTCGCGGCGTTGCCGTAGAAGGTTTCGCCCTTTGCCGCCATGTCGCGCAGAAGCTGCGGGACCGCAAAACGGTCACCATGCGTTTGTGCCAGACGGTCGAGGACGCGAACGACATGTTCCAGGCCAAGCGTGTCCATGTGGCTGAAGGGACCGCCGGTAAACGGCAGGAACCCCCACCCGAAAATCGCACCGAGATCGCCGTCTTCGGGGGTTTCGAGCACACCTTCCTCAAAGCAGCGCGCGCATTCGACGAGCTGGCGGAATTTCAGGCGTTCCTGCACTTCCTCGACCTGAGGATCGACCGCGCCGTCCTTGGGAGGAAAGGCTTCGGCCAGACCGGGCCACAGCTTCTTGCCGCGTCCACCTTCCTCATAGTCATAATAGCCCTTGCCGTTCTTGCGGCCATAGCGGCCCTCCGCCATCATCTTCTCGACGACATCATCGGCGGCACCGGATTTATAGGCATCGCCCATGTCCTTCTTCGTCTGCTGCATGACCTTGTAGCCAAGCTCGATCGAGACTTCGTCGGAGACCGCGAGCGGACCGACGGGCATACCCATATGCTTGCCGGCGTTCTCGATAAGGGCCGGGTTGATGCCTTCGCCAAGGAGAGTCGTGCCTTCCTGTACATAGGTTCCGAAACAGCGCGAGGTATAGAAGCCGCGACTGTCGTTCACGACAATCGGCGTTTTCCGGATTTGAGCGACGTAATCTAGCGCCTTCGCGATCGCTTCAGGGCCGGTTTTCTCACCGACGATGATTTCGACCAGTGGCATTTTCTCGACGGGTGAGAAGAAATGCACGCCGATGAAATTCTCCGGCTTTGAATGCGCCTTGGCGAGCCCGGTGATCGGGAGCGTCGAGGTATTGGAACCGAAGATCACGTCCGCGCCGATGACGGCTTCGGTTTTCTCGGTGGTCTCCCGCTTCACGTCGCGATCCTCGAAGACCGCCTCGATGATGAAGTCACAGCCCGCGAGGTCAGCGAAATCCGTCGTCGGATGGATGCGGTCGAGGATCGGCTGCAGCTTGTCATCGGACATACGCTTGCCAAGCTTTTCCCTCGTATAGGACTTGCCCTTTTCCGCTGCCTCCAGCGAGCGATCGAGAAGGACCACATCCATTCCCGCGCGCGCCGAGACCATGGCGATGCCTGCGCCCATCATGCCCGCTCCGAGCATACCGAGTTTCTGCGTTTTCATGGGCGCGATCCCGGCGGGACGACGCGCACCCTTCTCGGCGGCCTGCTTTGAGACAAAGAGGCTGCGGATCATGTTACCCGCCTGCGGATCGGCGACCAGCTTTGCGAAATATTTTGATTCGACGCGCAGCGCGGTGTCCATCGGCAGCTGTGTGCCTTCATAGACTGACGACAGGATCGCGAACGGACCGTTGATATTGCCATTCGTCTTGTTGATCGTCATCGCGGTGCCGCCAATGAAGGTCTGCGCGAAGCCAGGATTCATGGCGCTCGCCATACCGCCAGGAAATTTGAATTTCTTCTCATCCCAAGGCTGTACGCCGCCATTCGGGTTCGCCTTCACCCAGGCCTTTGCCTTATCGACGATCTGATCTGCGGGTGCGACCTCATGCGCGACACCGAAGCCCTGAGCCTCCTGCGGCGACATGTTGGTCCCCTGGATGAGGTACATCAGTGCGGGCTGCACGCCCATCAGACGGGGCAGGCGCTGTGTGCCGCCGCCGCCCGGCATCAGGCCGACCATGACCTCAGGCAGGCCCAGCTTGATTTTGGGATCGTCAGCGATCACGCGATAATGACAGGCCAGCGCGACTTCGAGACCACCGCCCAGGGCCAGGCCATTGATGGCACACGCCACGGGCTTGCCGCAGGTTTCGAGGTCACGCAGCATCCTGTTGAGCGCGTACACGCCGTCAAAGAGTTTTGCCATTCTGGACCTGTCGTCGTCGCCGCCATTATCGGCCGCGCCGAAATCCATGCCCTTGAGGTCGGCGCCAGCCATGAAGCCGCTGGCCTTTCCGGAGGTGATGACCGCGCCCTTGATGCTATCGTCGGTCTTCAGCTTCTCGACGAGTGTGACCATGTCGGCCTGAAGCTGCTGGTTGATGACGTTCATCGACTGGCCGGGCAGATCGATGGTCATGGTCAGAATGCCGTCGGCGTCGAGGTCTGTCTTGATGGTTTCGGTGGTCATGGGAGTGCTTCTCCAAATTTGTCATCCCCGCGAAGGCGAGGATCCATTCGTTCCTGGTGTTGAGCGGCGCGTCCCTAGACCCGCTCGATGATCGTGGCCGTGCCCATGCCTGCGCCAACGCACAGATTGGCAAGCGCAGTACCCTTGCCGGTGCGCTCCAGCTCGTCGAGGACCGTCCCGAGGATCATGGCGCCGGTTGCGCCCAGCGGGTGACCCATGGCGATCGCGCCGCCGTTTACGTTGAGCTTGTCATGGTCGATGCCCAGCGCCTGCATGTAGCGCAGCACAACGGACGCAAAGGCTTCATTCAGTTCATAAATATCGATGTCGCCTACATCCATGCCGGCGCGGTCCAGCACCTTGCGCGTAACGAACTCGGGCCCGGTCAGCATGATCGTGGGTTCGGAGCCGATGGACGCCATGGCGCGGATTTTCGCGCGCGGTTTCAGACCGTACTTTTCGCCCATCTCCCGCGTGCCGATCAGAATGCCCGCTGCCCCGTCAACAATTCCGGATGAATTGCCGCCATGGTGGATATGGTTGATCTTCTCAAGTTCCGGATATTTCTGCAGAACGACATCGTCGTAACCGGGCATTTGCGTACCGATCCCCTCGAATGACGGGTTCAGACCGCCGAGCGACTGCATGTCGGTGCCGGGACGCATATGCTCATCATGGTCAAGGACAACTTCGCCGATGACGTCCTTAACGGGGACGACGGAGCCCTTGAAATAGCCCTTTTCCCAAGCGTTTGCGGCGCGCTTCTGCGATTCGACGGCATAGGCGTCGGCATCGTCGCGGCTGAAGCCATATTTGGTCGCGATCAGGTCGGCGGAGACGCCCTGCGGCGCGAAATAGGTGTGAAAGTTCACCGCCGGGTCGGTGGCCCATGCCGCGCCATCCGAACCCATGGGAACGCGTGACATGCTTTCGACTCCGCCGCCGATGGCGAACATCGCCTCCCCCGACATGACCTTTGCCGCGGCCATGTTGGTCGCTTCGAGGCCGGAGGCGCAGAAGCGGTTGACCTGCACGCCTGCCGTGGTCTGGGCGTAGTCCGCTGTCATCACTGCCGTGCGTGCGATATCACCGCCCTGCTCACCGACCGGACTGACGCAGCCGAGGACGACATCGTCAACATCGGATGTGTCGATATTCGTGCGATCGCGCAGGGCTTCGAGCACCTGCGCAGCCAGCTGGACCGGCGTAATTTCGTGCAGCGCGCCATTCGGCTTCCCCTTGCCGCGGGGGGTGCGGACAGCGTCATAAATATAAGCGGTGGTCATGTGCGTTCCCTTTCCGTCGTCCCAGCATTGGCGGGGACTCATTTGTTCCTGACGTCCGCGACCAAGATGTCGCGCCATGGCCTCTGAAATGTAGCCGAATGGATGCCCGCCTTAGCGGGAATGACAGTGAGTACCGTTTCAAGCCCGCGCGAACATTTCGACCGGCAGTGCCATCATGCTTTCCGCACCGGTTTCCAGTTTGCGTCGAAGTGCGCCCGCGTCGGGCAGATATCTGTCCATATAGTAGCGCGCGGTAATCATTTTAGCCTCGTAAAATGGATCGCCTGCCGCCCCATTCGCCAGTTTGGCCTGTGCGGCCTTCGCCATCTTCAGCCACATCAGACCCAGCGTGACGATGCCCATAAGGTGCATGTAGGGCACGGCGCCTGCCCCGGCGTTGTTGGGGTTCGACATGCCGTTCTGCATCAGCCACATCGTCGCCGCCTGAAGCTCGCCGCCGGCCCGTTCCAGCTTTTCCGCGAGGGGCTTCAGCGCCTCGTTCTCCTTGGCCTCCCCAATCTCGTCATTCATCATCTTGGCGAACTGCATGAGCGCCTTGCCGCCATGACGGCCGAGCTTGCGGCCGACCAGATCCATCGCCTGGACGCCATTCGTCCCCTCGTAAATCTGGGCGATACGAGCGTCGCGGACATATTGCTCCATGCCCCATTCGGTCACATAGCCGTGGCCACCATAGACCTGCTGCGCGTTGATTGCGGTTTCCAGACCCTTGTCGGTGAAATAGCCCTTGATGACCGGAGTCAGCAGCCCGACAAGCTCGTCGGCTTCCTCGCGTTCTTCCTCGGTCTGGGCATTATGCGCGAGGTCGATCTGCAACGCCGCCCACAGGCTGAGCGCGCGCGCGCCTTCGGTGAACGCACGGCCGTCCATCAGCATGCGGCGCACGTCTGGATGCACCATGATGGTGTCCGCCTTGGCGTCCGCGTCCGCCGCACCCGTCAGTGCCCGGCCCTGACGCCGTTCGTTCGCGTAGGTCACGGCGTTCTGATAGGCGACCTCGCCCTGTGCCAGGCCCTGCACACCAACACCTAGACGCGCGGCGTTCATCATGATGAACATCGCGGCCAGGCCCTTTTCCGGCTCACCCACCAGATAGCCGGTCGCATCGTCGTAATTCATGACGCAGGTCGCATTGCCGTGAATGCCCATCTTTTCCTCGATGGAGCCGCATGTGACGCCGTTCCGGTCACCAAGCGTGCCGTCATCGTTCACAATGAATTTCGGGACGATGAAAAGCGAGATTCCCTTCACATTGTCAGGCGCGCCCTCGCGTTTTGCGAGGACGAGGTGAATGATGTTGGATGACAGGTCATGCTCACCGGCGGAGATGAAGATCTTCTGCCCGGTGATGCGGTAGCTGCCGTCCTCATTTTCGACGGCCTTGGTGCGGATCAAGCCGAGATCGGTGCCGCAATGCGGTTCCGTCAAATTCATGGTCCCCGTCCACTCCCCGGAGATCATCTTGGGCATGTAGATGCGCTTCTGCTCATCCGAACCCTTGACGTTGATCGACGCGATCGCACCGGCCGTCAGTCCAGGGTACATGCCAAAGGCCATATTGGCGGAAGACATGAATTCCTCAAATGCCATGGCGACCACGTGCGGAAGGCCCTGCCCGCCATAATCCGGGTTCTGACCCAGCGTGCCCCAGCCGCCCTCGACGAACTGGTCATAAGCCTGCTTGAAACCCGTGGGCGTCGTCACACTGCCATCTTCATGGCGCGTGCAACCCTCATGATCGCCAATCTGGTTAAGCGGGAAGAGCACTTCAGAGACGAACTTGCCGCCCTCTTCCAGAACCGCATTCACGGTATCCGCATCGGCGCTTTCGAAGCCGGGCAGGTTCGCGTATTTCTCAAGATTGAGAACGTCGGACATGACGAACTGCGTGTCACGAACGGGGGCAGTATAGCTAGGCATTGGAATCGTTTCCCTTGGATACGGGCGCGTCGGGCATGTGCCGCACAGCGCCAATGAAAGTCTGAAGGTCGGTAATGGTGTCATCAATGTCGGTACGCTGCTGCTTGAGTGCAGCGACCCGCTCCCGGCACTTTTCGACGAGAGCGGCGATCTGCCGGTCGGGACCGCCTGATTTATAGATGTCCAGCAGGTCGCGGATCTCGGCGAGGCTGAACCCCACCCGCTTGCCGCGCAGTATCCAGCCGAGCCGGGCGCGGTCACGCTTCGAATAGATGCGGTTCTGGCCCTCGCGCTTCGGCGCGAGGAGGCCTTCCGACTCGTAAAACCGAATGGTGCGCGGCGTGACATCATATTCACGCGACAGTTCGGCGATCGTGAATGATTCCGCAGTTGCGGGATCGATTTGGGTGAGGAGTCCGCTGGAAGGCATGACCTTCTTGTAGTTTACGTTGACGTAAACGTCAACTCATCTTCGCCAGCCGATCGATTTCTGGATTGAAATGAACGAAGCGGCCTGGCCTGTCTTTTTCCATCAATGCTGCAATGGCCCCCGCCACATGGTCTGCCGCAATGCCCTGATAGCGCGCCGCCTTGCCTCTAAGAAACGGATTGACGACCGGAGCCAAGATCGTCCCGACCTTCTCGGCCAGCCGGAACTCACTGCGCGCGCCGAGCAGCAAACCCGGCCGCACGATGTCGAGCCGGTGGAAACCCAGCGCACTGAGCTTCGCTTCTGTCCGTCCCTTCATTCTTAGATAGCGGCTGGCCGCGTCGACCTTCGCGCCCACGGAGCTGACATGAATGAACTGACGCGCGCCCGCTTTCCTGGCGGCGGCGGCGAAATTCGCTACATAGTCGGTGTCAATGCGCGCGAAGGCTTCCCAGTTGCCCGCTTTTCTGATGGTGCTGCCAAGACAGCATATGGCGATGTCGCACGCTGTCAGCCGGTCCGGCAATTCCGGCAGCCGGTCGAAGTCGATCATGACTTCACCCTTTCGCCCGGTTTCCCTCCGGACGAGGGCGTGGAATTCGACGCTGGAGGCGGCGCGAAGTTGCCTCGCCACACCGCGACCGATCAGGCCCGTCGCGCCGATCATCCAGATTCTAGTCAAGAACGAGGGCGCCTTGTTCCAACCTGCGGTAGAAACAGCTTCTTCTGCCGGTGTGACAGGCAGGCCCTGCCGCTTCTACCTTCATCCAGACCGCATCCTGATCGCAGTCCACACGGATTTCCTTCACATGCAGGACATGACCGCTGGTCTCGCCCTTCATCCAGAGTTTCTGGCGGGACCGGGACCAGAAATGGGCCTTCCCGGTCTCCTGCGTCAGTCTGAAGGCGTCCGCATTCATGTGCGCGAGCATGAGGAGTTCGCCCGACGCACTGTCCGTGGCAACGGCGGTCAGAAGGCCTTGCCCATCGAATTTCAGGTCGAGGGCCATGCCCTCTTCGCGGTCGCTGTTCATGCCCCGATGCTTAGGCTGGCGTCTGGTGCGGCTCAACGGCTGTTTGCGTGCCGCTTATTTTGCGGCATACTTCCATTACAGGGCGGCGAACGCCCCGCGGCACGAAGATGGCGCGGGCGAAGAGGGGAGAACGTCATGTATATTCGCGCAGTCATGATAGCCGCAGCAGCGGCGGCGGCAACGCCAGCCTATGCAGTACCAGCCTATTCCAGCATGATCGTGTTTGGCGACAGCCTGTCGGACACGGGAAATATTCAGTCGATTTTTGGCACGTCCCGGCTCATCAGAAACGAGATCGGTTATGGGTCGAACGGACGGTTTTCCAATGGAGCCGTCTGGCACGAATATCTGTCGGACTATCTCGGCATCGACCGCGCGGTCGCTTCCAGAAAAGGCGGCGCCAATTATGCGCATGGCGGGGCGGAAACGGATTTCCTGCCCTGGCCGACGCAGGGGACGCTGTGGCAGGGCTATGACTATCTGCTCGGAAATGGCGGCCGCGCGGAAGCGGATGCCCTCTATGTCGCATGGACCGGCGGAAACGACGTGCGCGACCTGGTGGGTAGTGTGGATGCACAGCGTACAATCGACAGGAGACTGGGCGACCTGGGCGTGTTCCTGGACAATCTCGTCGCATCTGGCGCCACGTCGATTCTGATCCCGAACCTGCCAGATATAGGCAGCATTCCCGAATTTCGCGGAACGTCCGACAGCGCCTCCGCGACCGATCTAACCGTTTACTGGAATCAGGGACTGGCGTCGCTGACCGCCGACCTGATGCTGAACGATGGTCTCAATATATTCTCATTCGACGTCTTTGGCGTGTTCAACGACATACTCGCCGATCCCGCTGCGGCCGGTTTCGTCAATGCGACGGACACGTGCCGCTCGGTCGCCTTTTTCGGCCTGGTCGAACGAAGCTGCCGAGATGCCGACCGGTTCGTGTTCTGGGACGATGTGCATCCGACAACTGCCGCGCATCGCCAGCTGGCCTTGAACGCATTTTCTCTCTTCGATGCTTCGGCGCTTGGCCTTGCCGCAGGCGGCGCGTCCATCAGCTTTGCCGATGCCGACCTGACCGACATACCTGAACCCGCTGCGCTGATGCTGTTTGGTTTGGGATTGCTGGGCGTCGGGATGGGGCGACATCTGAAACACAGCCGCGAGGCCGGGGGCTGACGGAGGGCTCCAGTCCCGTGGGAAGGGCGTTGTCCCTTTCCACGGGACATGCTGTCCGCCATCGAAGGCGCGAAAGACGCTTTGGTGACAAAGCTGTGGGCTCACCCTATATGCGCCCCTGTCCGATCCCGCCGCCGTCAAGGACCACCCTATGCTGACCACCAACCCTTTCGATGACGACAAGCTGCGCGAGGAGTGCGGCGTTTTTGGCGTCTTCGGCATCGAGGGGGCGGCCGCACTGACCGCGCTGGGACTTCATGCCCTGCAGCATCGCGGGCAGGAAGCCGCCGGCATCACCAGTCATGACGGCCTCATGTTCCATACCAAACGGGCGATGGGGCATGTCGCCGGCAACTTCGATTCGGAAGATGCGATCCGCCAGCTGCCAGGGCACACGGCGATTGGCCATGTACGCTATTCGACCACCGGCGAGACCGCGATGCGGAACGTGCAGCCCCTGTTTGCCGAGCTCGCATCCGGCGGGTTCGCCGTCGCGCACAATGGCAATATTTCGAACGCGCAGCACCTTCGGAAAGCGTTGAACCGGCGGGGTTCCATTTTTCAGTCGACAAGCGATACCGAGGTTCTGATCCACCTCGTGGCAACCTCAAGCTATCGTCCGCTTCTGGACCGGTTCATCGATGCGCTGAAACAGGTCGAAGGCGCATACAGTCTGGCCTGTTTGACATCCGAAGGCCTGATCGCCTGCCGTGATCCCCTTGGTATCCGTCCGCTGGTTCTCGGCCGGCTGGAGGACGCCTTTATCGTGGCATCGGAAACGGTTGCACTTGATGTTTGCGGCGCAACCTTCATTCGCCAGATTGACCCCGGCGAACTGATTCTGATCAACGAGAAGGGCTTGCGGTCGCTACGTCCCTTTACCGACATGAAGCCCCGCCCCTGCATTTTCGAGCATGTCTATTTCTCACGTCCCGACTCCCTGCTGGACGGCAACAGCGTCTATGCGGTGCGAAAAAGCATCGGCCGGGAACTGGCCACTGAAAGTCCGGTCGAAGCGGACGTCGTCATACCTGTTCCCGACAGCGGCAACCCTGCCGCCATCGGCTTTGCGCAGGAAGCGGGCATCCCGTTCGAGCAGGGAATTATCCGGTCGCACTATGTCGGCAGGACATTCATTCAGCCTGGTCAGGGCATTCGCGACCTCGGTGTAAAACTGAAGCATAACGCCAATCGCGGCGTTATCGAAGGACAGCGAATTGTCCTGATTGACGATTCCATCGTGCGGGGAACGACGTCACTGAAAATCGTGCAGATGATGCGCGATGCGGGCGCGAAGGAAGTGCACATGCGGATCGCCAGTCCGCCGACGCGCAATCCCTGCTTCTACGGCGTCGATACCCCCGACCGCTCCAAATTGCTTGCCGCCCAGATGGACATTGAACGTATGCGCAGCTTTATCAAGGCGGATAGCCTGGCCTTCATTTCCATTGACGGCCTGTATCGCGCGCTTGGCGAAGACGCCCGCGACGAACATCAGCCACAATTCTGCGATGCCTGTTTCACAGGCGCTTATCCGACCAGTCTCACCGATCAGGAGGATGAAGCTGGCCCGGATCAACTCAACCTGCTGGCGGAGCAGATCGCGGTATGAACGATGCGGAGGACAAGCCGCTCGCGCTGATCACGGGGGCATCCCGCGGCATTGGGGCAGCGACTGCGAAGGCGCTGGCGTCAAGGGGCCATCATGTGATTCTGACGGCGCGGACCGAAGGTGGTCTGGAGGAGGTCGAGGATGCCATTCACGCCGCAGGCGGCACGGCAACACTCGCGCCATTCGATCTTGCGGATTTCGAGGCGATTGACCGGCTGGCGCAGGCGATTGCCGGGCGCTGGCAGAGGCTGGATGTTCTCGTTCTGAACGCAGCCATGCTGGGCGATCTGACCCCCCTGCCCCATGTGGACAGCGACAAATTCGAAGCCCTGTTCAAGCTGAACGTGACGGCAAATTACCGGTTGCTGAAAGCGTTCGACGCCTTGCTGAAGGCAGCGCCCAAAGCGCATGTCGTTGCGCTGACATCTTCCGTCGCCCAAACGCCGCGTGCCTATTGGGGGCCCTATGCGGCGTCAAAGGCGGCTCTTGAAAATCTTGTGACGACCTATGGCGAGGAAGTGAAAAATCTCGCCGATATTTCCGTGCACATCGTCAATCCGCGCGGCACGGCAACGGCAATGCGCGCCGAGGCTTTTCCAGGTGAAGACCAGGCGACGCTGCGAAGCCCTGATGACGTCGCGGAGGATATTACCGCGCTTCTGTAACTCCGCAGGCCTAGCGGATGGTGACCTCCACACGGCGGTTCAGCGGCTCGCGGGTTTCGTCTGGCGTCTCGACAACCGGGTCGGTTTCACCATGTGATGCGACTTCGATAATGTCGGCTGGCACACCTTCCGATACCAGTTTCGCCTTTATGGTTTCGGCACGTTGCAAGGAAAGCGCGTCGTTCGATTCCGCCGTGCCCATCGTGTCGGTATGCCCTACGACGCGGATTTCGGGTGCCGGAAATTCGCGAAATGCGGCAACGATGATGTCGATTTCGGCTTCAGACTCTGCAGTCAGGTCTTCAGCGGTCGACCCGAAATACAGGGTCAGGCTGAGGGGTTCGCGCGGCGTCTCCCTCAGTGTGTCAGCAAAACGGGTTTCGACGAAGGCCGCATCGACCTCACCGGGAGCGGAGGGCGCGCGCGTGGGCGATGCAACATCGATCGCCCAGTAGGCGCCGTTCATCACCTGTGTGCCGCCCGCATTGGTCAGTGTGACTTCTCCGACGGATCCATCTTCATCGGGAAGCAGCACAAAAGTTGATTTTGCAGCGCATCCGGACAGAACAGCCGCGATGAGCATGATGACGGCAATGCGGAGTCCGGACATCAGCGCACCTCCACAACGAAACGTGTACCACGGACACCGACCGTGGCGACCGGCGTTTCGACCTTTACGGAGTCAGGAGCGAGCTTGGCGATCCGGCCGCTGATATACTGCAATTTCCCGCTGATCAGTTTCAGGAAAAGGCCGAGTTTGCCCTCCACAGGGTCGAACTCGAACTTTGAAATCTCAAACCGGGTTTTCGGTCCCAAAGAGACGCGCGTTCCATCGCGAAAGGTCAGGCCCACGCTGCCCGCGCCAACTTCGATGGTGTCGGTGGCATTGAGCAGATCGCCGACCCTTGCCTGAACGGGCGCCGTGCGCACGATCGTCACATCCCCCGTCAGGCTTTTGATCATGCCGATACCGGTCGTCTGCGATTCCTGCGCACGGACAGACATGCTGAAAAGCATTGCGATAGACAATGACAACAATACCCACGACCTGGCAAAATAAAGCATGAATAGCCCTCCTGTAATGGATAGCCCTTACCAGATAAGGCGCTGGGAAGGAATGCGAAGGATGATGCGACTAAACGCGCCAAGGCGGCCCCGCTCCACGTCGATCCCGCCACCGTGAAGTTCCATGATCGAGCGCGTGAGGGCAAGACCCAGGCCGAGACCACGCGTCAGGCGCGCGGCATGGATATTGCCGTCGACATGCAACTGCCCGATCACTGCAATCTGCTCGGCGGACAAACCCGGACCGTCATCTTCGATGGCGATTTCCAGCCGGCCTGTACGCCGCGCGACCTCGACAAAAACCGGAACTTTGCCTGATCGGAATTTGAGCGCATTTTCGGCTATGCTCGCTAGGGCAATTTCGATCATCTTCCGGTCACCGACGCATTTCGGCATCGTTTCGGGCATATCGAGATGGAATGCGCGCGGCGCTCCTGTTGCCAGAAGCGCATGATCCAGGGCTTTGGCCAGGGGAAACTCGACCTCTTCGATGCGGATACGTTCGGCCTTGGCACTTCCGAGATCGATCATGCGTTCGAACATCCGCGTGATCCTGACGCCGGATTCATGAATATCGTCGGCATAGCGCGAATATTCAGGCGGCGAGACCGGACCAAGAACGCCGTCTCGAATCATTTCAGCACCGGCAACGATCATGTTGAGCGGTGTTCTCAATTCATGGCTGAGATTCTCATAGAAATTGCGGCGCGCGTTTTCCGATGTCCGAACCATCAGCATTGCCGTTACACGGTCCTGCTCCCGCGCATAGCGCAGCTGCCTGACATGACGCCGCCAGTCCGCAAAAATGACCAGTGAGGTCAAAAGCAGTGCGAGCACCGGCAGGGTGGCATCGAACAGAAGATCCGCCTGCACCGCCAGAAGCCAGGACAACAGGCCAAAACTTCCTGTCACCGCCATCAATGTAACGACAATGCCCGTTTTGCTGAGACGTACGTTCCTGAAATAGAGCCAAAGCGCAGCGGCTGACACCAGAGCGGCGACCATCATTTCAAGCAAAACCAGATAGAGAGGGCGCGAAAATTCCTGCTCACCGATGAGATTCGCCGCGAACATGGACTGCAATTCCACATCCAGCAGCACCTCGCCTCCCGGTGATAGCGAAAGGCCCGTAAGTCCTGCAGCGGTCGGGCCAACAACAACGATACGGTTCGCCAGCCCTGCTGCGGCGTCCGGGCTGGCCAGCAATGCCGCGGCACTGATACGTTTTATGCTGTCCCCCGAAGCGAAGCGCATCCACACGGCGCCCGCGCGGTCCGGGCTGACATCGATATCGCCTACGGCAATACGCGTGCCAACCAGTCCGTCGGTACGCGTGACCAGCGCGGGTACGCCGGTTGCAACGCGCACGAGTTCAATACCGAAGCTGGGATAGACAATGCCATCCAGTTCAAGTCTGGCAGGCATGGCTCTCGTGCGACCGTCGGGCTGCGGCATGGTGGTAATCATGCCAAAACCGGCGGCAGTGCCGGACAGTACCGGCGTTGGCTGAAGAAGCTTCAAACCGCTGACGCGCCCATCGTCGAGAACCGGCGCCGCGGCGGTTGCCAGAACGGTTGGTGCCGCACGCATGGCGTCGGCAAGCGCCCGATCATTGGCTGGCGACAGCCTGTCTTGCTCGCTCGTCAGAAATCCGAGGCCGATAGCCGCGGGCTTTCCGGCTGCGACCCTCTCCACAAGGGTTGCAATGCGCTCGCGCGGCCAGGGCCATTGTCCCTCGGAGGAAAGACTCTTCTCATCTATGGCAACAATAGCCACCCGGCCGAGATCAAGTTCCGAGCTTTCAACCTGCTGCAGCGGCGCGAACAGGGCTTCGCGCAAGTCACGAAGCGCGGAGACGTCCATGATCCGAAGCAGAAGGAGCAGGGAAAATATCAGTGCGACGATAATAATGAGGCGC
Source organism: uncultured Alphaproteobacteria bacterium (assembly GCA_963710205.1). Taxonomy (GTDB): domain Bacteria; phylum Pseudomonadota; class Alphaproteobacteria; order Sphingomonadales; family Sphingomonadaceae; genus Pacificimonas. Next base: position 783,288 of record CAVPZG010000005.1, read on the forward strand.
TGCCGGGTGCGCATGTCCGTGATTTCCGGACCTAAACTTTCTCCCTGCCCCATTGCGTCACATTAGCGGTGAGCCGGACAGCGGGCAATCGGTCATTAGCGGCGATTATGCCGCAAGCCGCCTTTGCTTGGCGAGCCTTTTCAAAACCATATTACGTTTCAGCTTCGACAGATGGTCGATAAACAATATGCCTTCCAGATGGTCCATTTCATGCTGGAGCACAGTCGCCAGGAAACCGTCTATCTGTTCCTCATGCGCCTTGCCGTCATAGTCGAGCCAGCGCGCGCGAACAACGGACGGACGGTCCACATCGGCATATTGTTCGGGAACGGAGAGGCAGCCCTCGTTATAGGTCGTCAGTTCTTCCGACGTCTCCAGAATTTCAGGATTTACGAAATAAAGCGGCTTGCGAACGCGCTCCTGATTTTCGCCGTCACCCTCTTCGGCCCCTTCGGGCAGTTCCTGCAGGTCGATCACAAGCGCGCGAATGGGATGACCGACCTGAATTGCGGCAAGACCGATACCGGGCGCGTCATACATGGTGTCGAGCATGTCATCCATCAGCGCGCGCAACTCATCCGTGACGCTGTCGACGGGTTTCGATACCTGCTTCAGACGCGGGTCGGGAGCTTCGAGAATAGGTAAGATAGCCATACTCACTATGTAGAAACTGGGCGCCGCACGCGCAATGGTATCGCTAAACCGGGCGCCGCGCCCTCAGCGCCTGCGCGATTGTCCCTTCATCCAGATAGTCAAGTTCGCCGCCGACGGGAACGCCGTGCGCCAGGGTTGACACCAGGACATCCGCATCTTCCAGCCGCTCCGCCAGATAGTGCATCGTGGTCTGGCCCTCCATCGTCGCATTCATGGCCAGCACCACCTCCTTGATCCCGCCGCCCTTCACTCGCGCAACGAGAGATTCGACAGAAAGGTCTTCCGGTCCAATGCCCTCAAGCGCCGAGAGGCGGCCACCCAGAACGTGATAACGACCGGAAAACAGACGCGAACGGTCCATCGCCCACAAATCGGCCACCTCCTCGACGACAGCCAGCATCGAGGCATTCCGCCTTGTGTCGGTGCAGATATGACAGGGGTCATGGGTATCGATATTGCCGCAGTTTCCGCAGGTCGACATGCGTGCGTCGACGATCTCAAGAGCAGCCTGTAACGGTTTCAGGGCCGTTTCCCGCCGTTTGAGAAGATGCAGGACAGCACGGCGCGCGGAGCGCGGACCAAGGCCGGGCAGCCGTGCCAGCGCCTGTGTAAGCGCCTCGATTTCAGGAGAAGACATAGACACCATGTAGGCGAAGCGCTTCCATGCTGCTAGTCGGCTGTCCATGCGAATTGCCTTCATGGGAACCCCGCCCTTCGCGGCAACCGCGCTTCAGGCGCTGTACGATGCCGGGCACGAGATTGCTGCGGTCTACACCCAGCCGCCCCGCGCAGCCCGGCGCGGCAAGAAGCTGCAGCGTACCGCCGTGCACGACCTTGCGGAATCGCTTGGCCTGACCGTGCGAACGCCCGCCACCCTGAAAGATGAAGGCGCCGAGGCCGACTGGATAGCGCTCGATCTGGATGTCGCCGTCGTGGCCGCTTACGGCCTGATCCTCCCACAGGCCATTCTCGACGCGCCGATGAGCGGTTGCCTCAACATCCATGCTTCGCTGTTGCCGCGTTGGCGCGGCGCAGCGCCGGTACAGCGCGCGATCCTTGCCGGCGACCGGGTAACCGGCGTTACGATCATGCAGATGGAGGCAGGCCTCGATACCGGCCCCATGCTCCTGACCCGCCAGGTCGAGATTGCGGGCAAAACGGCAGGACTGCTGACGGACGAGCTTGCGCTGGTGGGCAGCGAGCTGGTCGTCGAGGCGCTGGCAAGTCTGGAGGCCCTGACGCCGGAACCCCAGCCACATGATGGCATCACCTATGCCCGCAAGATCGAAAAGGCCGAGGCGGCGCTCGATTTCAGGCGCGATGCTGCCGATGTCGAACGCGCGGTGCGTGCATATAACCCCGCCCCGGGTGCCTGGTTCGAAGTCGGGGACGAGCGTATCAAGCTCCTGGAAGCTGCCGTGGTGACGGGCGATGACAGGCCGGGAACCGTTCTTGAGGGCGGGCACGTCATTGCCTGCGGGTCTGGCGCCGTCCGCCTGCGGCTGGTGCAAAGACCGGGCAAGCGCCCAATGAACATGGCCGACCTGCTGAATGGCTTTGCCATGCCCGAAAGCGTGCCAGCTTGCCCCGCTACAGACTGACTATCGAATATGACGGCCAGTCCTATATGGGCTGGCAGCGTCAGCCGCATGGCCGCACGGTCCAGGCCGCGATCGAGGATGCCATTGGCGACATCATGAATGATGTGCCCACGCTGTTCGGCTGCGGGCGAACGGATGCAGGTGTGCATGCGCTGGGTCAGGTCGCGCATGTCGACATTGCGAAAGACTTCACGGCCTTTCGCCTGTCCGAGGCCATCAATGCCAGGCTGCGGCCCCAACCGATCGCCATCGTCGATTGTCAGATCGTCAAACCCGATTTCCATGCCCGTTTCGATTGCCGTGAGCGCGCTTACCAGTACAGAATTCGCAACCGGCGCGCACCGCTGACCCTGACAACGGGACGCGAATGGCGCGTGTCCAGATTCCTGGATACGGACGCAATGAACGAGGGTGCAGCCCATCTGATCGGGAAGCATGATTTCACAACCTTCAGGGCCGTTCATTGCCAGGCAAAAAGCCCGGTCAAGACAATCACGTCTCTGACAGTGTCACGGGAGGCAGACCTGGTCACCGTGACGGCAATCGCGCCGTCATTCCTGCACCATCAAATTCGGTCGATCACGGGATGTCTGGCCATGGTTGGCGACGGGCGCTGGCGACCCGGCGACATGAAGTCGGCGCTTGATGCCAGGGATCGTGCGGCCCTCGGGTTCAATGCCCCGCCAGACGGGCTATATTTCATGCATGCCCTGTATGACTGAATAGTGTCGGAAATTTTGACAGATTTTTGATAATTTTTAAGCTAGCAGGCGAGATATATTGGCAAATAGCGGATATAGCTGGGTTAGCGCGGTATGGCGCGATTATTGCTTGATCTATATTGGGCATGACAAAGGTGCCGAATTTCTGTTTCGGTATCAGAATGATGTAGTGTTAAGAAGGGACTTTCAAACATGGTGATGCAGCGGACACAGCCTCAACGTCCGGGCTATGGCAACACCATGTTGATCTGGCTTGGCCTTGCAATTCTGATCATCGGGGGCGGCTTCATTTACGTTTATGGCGTTCTGAGGCAGCCGACCCTGACGGTCGGTGCGTCCGCGCCAGCGACGACGACCCAGGCGGGTGAGGCAAGCGTCCCCGCCTCCGCGAAAAACTCGCTGCGCGATCTGGGAATTGACCCCGAACGGAGCGGCCTCTCTCCCGAAGCGCAAAGTGCCATCGCAAAGGCCCATCAGGCCGCTCTGGCGGAAAGCCGGAAACAGGCGGCTGAGGAAGCGGCCCCTGCCGGATCACCGGCGGCTCCGAATCCTGAGCCGACCGAGGACGGCTCCGAATTCTAGCGCTCTCAGGCGCGCTCTATTCCTGCCAGTGATTCCTCAAGCATGACCATCTGCCACAACAGGCGGCTGTGATCCGCTCTGCCCGCGCGGTGGGCGCTGGCCTGACGGGCGAACCAGTCCATGTCGAACCAGCCACTGTTCGCAACGCGCGAGTTTGTGGACAAGGCCGCAACCCTGTCCGCCAGAGCGCCGCGAAACCAGCGCTCTATGGGAACGACGAACCCCATTTTCTTTCGAAAGAGGATGTCGTCCGGCAGATAGGTCCGCATGGCCCGCTTGAAGAGCCATTTGCCCTCGCCGCCATGAAGTCGTTTCGAATCGGGCAGGCCCGATATCCACTCGACCAGACCATGATCGAGAAGCGGCTCGCGTGCCTCCAGACTGACGGCCATGCTGGTGCGGTCGACTTTCGTTAGGATGTCGCCCGGCAGGTAATGCTGGATATCGGTGTACTGCGCTGCGCCAAGGGGGGTGGAGGCTGGCGCATTCGCGAATGTGTCCGCATAAAGATCGCGCGCCCGGTAACCGCCTAGGGATGATTTGAGTCCATCGGAAAACAGCGCCGCGCGCTGGGTTTCGGATGTGACGGAAACCGCGTGATAATAGGCCTCGCCCGGACTCATGGCGAGCGCTTCCAGGGTTGTCTTCGCGCGCAGGAAACGCGGCGCGCCGTCAAGTTTTGGATAAACGCTTCCGAGCCTGCCGAAAATGGCACGCCGCATGCCCGATGGCAGAAATGCGCGGACGCGCTGCTCGTTCATGAAGAGACGGTAGCGACGATATCCGGCCATGGCTTCATCCGCGCCGTCCCCCGACAGCGCGACCTTCACATGCTCACGCGCCAGTTCGCACACGCGGTAGGTCGGCACGGCAGACGCGTCGGCAAAGGGTTCGTCAAAGGCCTGCGCCAGAGTTTCGATAAGACCATAATCGTCCGCTGTGACGACCCGCTTGTGGTGATCGGTAGCATAGCGCTCGGCGACCGCGTCGGCATGTTCTGTCTCGTCGAAACCGCCCTCGTCAAACCCGATGGAGAGGCTTTTCACCTGCCGGTCCGCGATGCCCGCCATCAGCGCAACGACGCTGGAGGAATCGACACCGCCCGACAGAAAGGCCGCGACCTCGACATCGGCAACCATGCGGGAACCGACGGCAGCCTTCAGCCGGTCGCGCAGTTCCGCCTCCAGCGAGGCATTGCTGGCGCGGTGCTTGGGACGGAATTCCATGTCCCAGTAGCGCGTCGGTTCGGACTGCCCCTTGCCGTCCTCAAGCAACAGATAATGTGCGGGCGGCAATTTCGTGATGGACTTCAGAAAGCTCTTGTCTTCCGGCACATAACCATAGGCGAAATAGTCCTCCAGCGCGCGCGGATCGACATCACGGGACAGGTTCGGATAGGCGAGCAGTGCCTTCATTTCCGAACCGAACAGCAGGCGCCCATTGGGCGTCCAGGAGAGATAAAGCGGCTTCACCCCAAAGCGGTCGCGGGCAAGGAACAGCTGCCGCTCCGCCTGGTCCCAGAGCGCAAAAGCGAACATGCCGGTCAAATGCTGAAGCATGTCCGGTCCCCAGGCGCGCCAGGCCTCGATCAGGACTTCAGTGTCGCTGTCATAACGGAAGATGTGGCCGCCGGCGGTCAGCTCGGCCTTGATATCGCGGAAATTGTAGATCTCGCCATTGAAGACGATGTGATAGCGCGCGTCGTGGCTGGGCATGGGCTGCTCACCCCGTGCCAGATCAATGATCGACAGACGGCGATGACCGAGCGCTATGCCGGGCGCATTATGCGTGCCGCGTCCGTCAGGGCCGCGATGCGCGATGGCGTCGGTCATGGCGTCCAGAATGGGCTGCGGCAGGGTTCGCCGGTCACGCGTGTCGAAGACGCCCGCAATACCGCACATTATTCGCTGGCCGCTGCATTGGCGACGACGTCCGCCGGTTCACCAAGCGCTGTCATGAAATCCGCCATCGCAGGTTCACCCGATAGATCACCTGCGCTCCGCTCAACACTGACGACCATGGCTGCGGCCCGCGTTGGTCCACCAAGCAACTTGGTCTTCAATGTCGCGATTTTGGCCCGATATTCGCTGCCAGTGACCTCGTCGCCGACAAGATAATATTGCCAGATATCGCGGGTCCAGGGCGAACGTTGCAACTGTACGCCCCTGCCCTGCGGTGGATTGGAAAGATTCTGTGCCCAGCTCCAGTCGCCATCCGGTTCCATCAGGCCGTTGCCATAGGCGATCATCTCGGCGTCCTCCGACTGGCGGTCATAGACAGCGATGAACAGATCGACCTTGCGTCCCTTTGAATCCTCGTAACCCTGCCATGCCGACGCGGAGGCGTTGTCATAGAGCGGTCGCCAGTCCGAGCCGCTATGCGACACCTTGGTCCAGCCGGGCACATCCGGCATCTCGATCCGGGCCGTTATGCTGTCAGGATCGCGGTCCGCCACCAGCGCGGACCATGCGGGCGCAGCCGCAAGCGAGATCAGGCCGGCAACGGCCGCCGCTACGAAAGCCTTTGGTGCCGCAGCCAGGCGCCCGGATTTTTCCAGCTTTGCCGGATCGAAGGCCGGATCATCGACCGGACGGTCGAAAAAGAACCAGCCTATGCCCAGCAATATGGCCATGATGATGGCAAAGAAGAACCAGCCATAGATGACATGGTCGACGCCCGCGGCAAATTCCTGCGTCGTCAGATGGGAAATATAAATCGTCCCCCAAGCGCGGACTCCGTTGGCGAGAATGGCCAGGATGATGGCGCTGACGACGCAGATGACGCGGCGCAAGGTGCTCCTGAAACAGAGATGCGCGACCAGGGTGGAGAAGGCGGTCATTGCAATCAGGAAGCGCACGCCTGAACAGGCCTCCGCCACCTCGAACGCGCCATTTGGAATGGTGATGAAAACGCCGTCGATATAGGCCGGGACATCGAAGACATCGAGCAACCATATGCACATATCGGCAGTAATCATCTGCAGCCAGGGCACAAGCTGATCCCCGACCGGGATCATGAAGAGTGCGTAGAACAGCGGAAAGGTCAGACCACGGGTTACCGTCAACCCAAATACGAGCGGCACGCTGACGATCAGCATGCCGACGATGGCGGTATGCCTGACGAGTGCGACCCCTGCCAGATCACCCAGCAGCCAGCCGAGGCCGCCAATGGCGAGGAAAATTGCGGCGGGCAGGAAGGGCCGGGGCGACAGTGCCAGCAACTCGGCCTTTCTCTGCCAGACCAGATAGGCGATGATCGGAGGAATGAGCAGGCAGTGCTGGTAGGTCGTATTGTTCCACCAGATACCGAACATATCGGCGCTGTCCCGCCAGAACAGCAGGATGATCCCCAGCACCAAACCGCCCCAGGACATGAGCGCAAGCCGCCATGCGGCAGTCATGCGCACGGCCTGGCGCGCACCGGCTTCGGGTGCGGACGGTTCGGGCAGGGCGGTATCGGTCGTCATGTCGGCTCTTTGCGTAGTTCCAGCGCATGGCGATGGATGATGTCGTCAAGAGATGCAAGCTGGGCGGCCCAGCTGTAATTCGCTTCCATGCGCGCACGTCCCGCAGCGGCAATCGCCTGCCGACGCGGCGTGTTGGCCATCAGGCCCATGATCCGGCTGGCAAAGGTTTCGGCATCATCGGCAATGATCAGGTCCGTGCCCGCTTCCGCATGAATGCCGGTATAGGCATGTGTTGTCGCAACGACCGGCTTTCCCATTGCCATACCCTCCAGAACCTTGTTCTGAACGCCGCGCGCAATCCGGATCGGCGCAACGGCAATGTCCGCTGCCGCGACATAGGGGCGAACATCAGCCACGCGCCCCGTGACGTAAACGCCAGCTTCCCTGCCCATGGCCTTCACTTCCGATGTGGGACTGGAGCCCACGATCGTGAAACCGGCATCCGGCAAAGCCTCGCGTACGCGCGGCAGAATATCCGAAATCATCCATTTCGCGGCGTCTATATTCGGCTTGTAGTCCATTGCCCCCGTCAGGACGAGAGACGGCGATCCCAGTTTTTCGACTCTCGCAAATTTTGCGTCGGGACTGAAATAGTCGAGATCGACGCCGTTGTTGAGAGCATAAACGGTATGGCCGTAGGATCCGGCATGGCCCCGAAACAGGGCGGCCTCTGCCTCCGACACGAACAGACAGGCATCGACGACCCGTGCGACCTGCTTCTCGAACTGCGAAAGCAGCTTCGCCTCCCGCCGGTACAGGGCTGACTTCGGCCAGCTGGCCTGCGCCGCATATTGCGTGAACTTGTCGGAATCGAGGTCGACGAAGTCCATCATCAGCAGCCGCCGACGATTGGAATACCTCATGATATAGGGCGCCATCTGACCGGAAAACGCAAAGATGTGATCGATGCCGCCACGGTCCATCAGACCGCGCACGAACTGGTGCATCCGGCGATCTTCCCACATGGCGATGGACACCGGTTTTTCGTCTTTCAGCCCTTTTACGAGACGCTTCATGCGCTGCGACTTCTTGATATCCAGCAGCAGGACATCAGAGCAGACCTCACGCAAAAACGCCTCGTGCTGACGGTCTTCGGGATCGTCGACAAATGCGCCCAGATGTACTTCGAAGCGCTCCGTAAGGTGGCGCAGGATATTCCATGAACGGATCTTGTCCCCCTTGTTCGGGGGATAGGGAATGCGGTGAGACAGGAAGAGGAGCTGGGGTTTCGCCATCAGCCCAGATTCCTGGCGATCAATGGTCCGGCCGCGTTGGCCAGCCAGAGTGGCAGGCGCTGCCATATTTCCGTCATCGCCTTGAATTTCGGGCTATTCGGGTTGAGGTCGGGCATGTCCGTTCCCGGTGCCAGGCGATATTCATAGGTCAATGGCTGCGGTTCAAAACCCCAGTTCTTCTTGTAGCTATAGGGCCCGGTGCCGACCTTGGACCGGCCAAAATCAAATGAGGTGCAACCGCGTTTCCGCGCATGTTCCATCAGCATCCAGTACATATGTTCGTTCGCGCGCAAACTACGCGCCTCGAGCGTCCCCCCGCCCCAATAGGGATAAACCGTGCCCCCATGATATAAGGAAAGAACGGAAGCGACAGGCGCGCCGTCCTTGTACACGGTCAGGATATCCGCATCCGCGCCAAAGCGTGAGAGCACCTCCCGAAACAGGCCACGCGGAAAAACGGGCGTACCGAGATTGCGGACGCTCGTACTGTAAATCCGGTAATGGTCGTCCAGAGCCTTCCCGTCGCTGGCGATGCGGACATCGAGGCCAAGCTTCAGGGATTTTCTCACCTCCGCGCGCTGTTTACGGGGAATGGCCGTCAGGTTTTCTTCGGTCGTCTTTGCTATTGGCTTTACGAAGCCCGCGTAGATGCCTTCCTTCCGGGCCCAATCCTGATGCAGGGGATCTACAGTGCGATATTCCAGCACATCGATGCCGCCGTCCCGCGCAATTTTCCATGCAGCGGAATCAAGCGCTGCAAGTGCAGCCTCGTCATCAAACAGAGGGCCTCCGCCAACAGCAAAGCCGCAGGATACCAGATTCTTTCCAAACAAGAGCGAGCGTATTTCAGTGAGCGGCAGCGCTCCCACCACCCGGTCGCGGCGCTTCGCAACCAGATAATGCGCCTTCTGCCGGCAAGCGGCGGCGATCGCATCGCCCCAGGCACGGCGGTGAAATGGCAAGGCGGCGGCAGAGCCCGCCACATAATCATCAAAAGCGGTCAGGTCGTCCGCAACGACGACCGCGTTTTCCCCATCTGCACCGGTCATGCGGCCAGACGTTTCTCTTCGGGCAGGAATACACGGTCCATCCGGTCATAGCGAAAGCGCTTCAGCAGCTTTTCCAGTTTGGCCTGCATGACGTCCAGATTCGTATAATGGCGAATGCGCGATTTCAGCGGTGCACCCGCGATGCGGGGCTGTTCGGGGTCGATTTCCCAGGGATGGAAATAGAACAGGGTTGGCTGCCGCTCGATACGGTTCACACGATCGATCGCCCATGTGGAGAAACCATAAGGCAGCAGGCGAAAGAACCCGCCCCCTCCACAGGCCATGCGGCGGCCCATATATTCGACGGTGGTCACGGGAATCTCGATCATGTCCGACCCGGATACGGGCTGATGCGAAAAGCGCGGCGCCTCCGGCCAGCCATAATGGTCCGACTGAATGGGGGCGACACTGGACGAATAGCGATATCCCTCCTCAGCCAGAATATCGAGCGCCCATTTATTGGCCTTGCCGATGGAAAAACTCGGCGCACGATAGCCTATGACTTCCGTTCCGGCAGCGTCCTCGATCAGCGCCTTGGCTTTTCTCAGGTCGGCGCGAAATTCATCCGGCGTGAAGCTGTGGACGCGGTCATGGGCATAGCCGTGACTCGCTATCTCGTGACCGCGCTCGACAATGTCGCGGATCAGGTCGGGCGCCCGCTCGGCGACCCAGCCCAGTGTGAAGAACGTAGCCTTGACGCCGTGCGCCTCAAACATATCAAGCGAACGGCGCGTGTTGGCCGCAACACGGCTGCGATAATCCGGCCAGTCGCTACGATCGACGACATTCTCAAAGGCGCCGACCTGAAAATGCTCTTCCACGTCCACCGACATGGCGTTGGTAATGGGCGCGGTCCTTGTCACCAGCGCTACTCTGCGGCTTTGCCCAGCTCGGCATCGGCGGACATAAGCTCAACCTGCCCCGACAGTTCGGAAACCATACCCAGCAGCTGTTTCAGAACGCGGTCATGCGCGCCAACTTTCTGTTCCAGGCGCTCCAGCTGTTCCCTTGTCCCGCTGTCCGCTGGGACGGAAGCCGAAGGCGCAGCGCCTGGATTGAGGGGCGCGACGTTGCCGGCGCGGGCGGCCTCCACCTGACGATGAAAGGCAGCCCGTTCGGGCATGGCATTGTCTTCATCGAAATCGGCAACGACATCCTTGATGAGATCGCCATCGATTGTCGCCACTTCATCCATGCCGGCGAACAGCAGGATACGCGACATCAGATTGTTTACGCGGCGCGGCACACCGCCCGACGCCGTGTAAAGCTCTTCAAACGCATCCGGCGTGAAGGACGGGTTTCCCTTCCAGTTGCAGCGGGAAAGCCGGCTTTCGATATAGGTCTGCATCTCGTCTTCGCGCATCGGGGACAGATGATGGGACGCGATAATGCGCTGCCGCAGCTGCTCCAGGTTGGGCGCAGTCGACAGGCGGGCACGGAATTCGGGCTGCCCCAGCAAAATCGTTTGCAGAAGCGATTCGCCCCCCTCCTGAAAATTGGAGAGCATTCGCAGTTCTTCGATCGCCTCGAACGGCAGGTTTTGCGCCTCATCAACGATCAGTACCGAACGCTTGCCAGAGCGATGCTGACTGCGCAGGAACTGTTCCAGCTGGTTCAGCAGAACGGCCTTGTCGGAACCGGCTGGCTCCATGCCAAAACTGTCCACCGCCAGGCGCAACAGATCAGGACCGTTGATCATTGACGTGACGATATTGCCAATGGCGATCTTGTCGGCGCTCTTCTGCTGCAAAAGACGCGCGACAAGGGTCGTCTTGCCGGCACCGATATCGCCAGTGACGATAATGAAGCCCTCGCCCTGCGACAGGCCGTAGGTCAGATAGGCCATCGCCTTGTTGTGGGTCTTGGTATCGACATAGAAATCCGGATCCGGCGTCAGCTGGAACGGCTTCCCACTCAGCCCGTAAAAGTCCGTGTACATTATGTCGTTCCTAGAACCTGTAGCCGATGCCGACGGAGCCGCTAAAGGTCTCGCTATTGCCGGCAAAGTCACCCTCGGCCCGCCGGAATGAAGCCGCACCGCGGCCAGACACGAAAATGCTCTGGCCCAGATCGCGCGTGTAATAGGCGGTCGCCGTGAAAATCGTGTCCTGCCGATCATTCACCAGGGCATAGTCATTGCGGCTCAAGCTGGCGGCAACACCCACCGTCTGCGAGTCGGGCAAGGCCCAGGCCGCGTTTCCGCGAATGCCGAAGCTGGTGTCATCCCCTGTGAATTCGTCTGTGACGTCCGGGTCAAAGGCTGTCTGCAACTGCTGCAGATCGACATAATTGCGCTGATTGTAGAAAAGCGAGCCGCCCGCGGAAAGCCTGTCCTTGGCGTATTGCACCCCGACGGTTCCCGTCCGATTGCGGAATGTCGCCGGTATGACCGACTGGGTAAATCCGCTCAGGCAGTCACCGGTCACGGGATCGAACCCGTCTATGCAAAGCGGCACGTCGGTCAGGTTCCCAACGCGCTGCACGCCAAATATCACGTCATTGAAGCTTTGGGTCAAAAGGCGCGAAAAGCTCGAAATACCTTCGTTATAGCTGCCGGTCACTGTCAAGCGCGGGGTCGGCTGCAAAGAGAGAAATGCGTTAAAGTTCGGATCGCCGTAGCGATAGCCGCCACTGAAGCCAACTGTCGTGCGCCGGTTTGGCGTGTAGGTAAAACCGCCAACGCCGAAAGCCCCGCTGCGTTCGAACGCAGTGCGGCGCGGATTGGCGGGATCAGGCACGAAATCCCCGTCGGGCCCAAGCACCGGAAGGCCTGTCACCTCGTCATACAGGATGGAATCCTGCGTGTTCAGAATGTCCTCATAGCCGCCTTCCAGCGTCAGCAGGAGTTTGCGGCTAACGCGGTAGTTGCCCTGCAGGCTGGCGCTATAGGCGCGATAACGCTGGTCCAGCTCGTCGATATTCTCGTCCGTCCAGCTGCCGATGGCGCGTATGCCGAGCCGATGCTGACGCGGCGTACTGCCAATGGAAAGCCTTGCCACCTGCGACAGGGAATCGCTCAGCCCGCGCGCCGTCGCACCGCGTCCGTCCAGACCCAGATCGCCCTGACGGGTTCGGGCGTCTCCATCAATTCCGTCAACGGTCGTCAGGCCAACTCGATAGCTGGCGTCGACGCTGTAGTCGCCGCCAAGTCGCTGTTGCAGACGCGGTTCCGCATAAACGGAAAAGACCTGCACCTGATTGCCATTGGCGGCATCGACATCCTGTCCGGCAAAGCCGCGCTGATCGCGGTCCGTTTGCCGTGCCTGGCCGCCGAAGCCGAGGAAGATCGTGTCCTCGACAATGCCGGCATCGAACGCCGCCGCGCCGCCGACGCGGTAGTTTCGGTCTAGATCGCCAAATTCCTCGAACCGGCGGGCGACCGTGGCATTCACATTGCCGTTGAGCCGGTTTGTTCGGACGGTTGCGATCGTCGTCCCCGATGCTTCCAGATAGCCCGTTGTCCCGCGAAAGCTGTTCGACGTGTCCGTGACGACCTGCCTCAGCTGGACCGATCCACCCACATCCACTTCCGCGTGCAACGGCGTCACAAACACAGCAACGACAAGGCCGGAAGCGATTGCGGTGGTGCTTTTCATGTCAGGTCCCATATCCGTAGTAAGTGCCGAAGCGCCGACCAATGCCGGCATAACGCGCCTTGTTAAGCAACATGGATACATTATCGCAGACGGACATCATCGCCAAACCATCGCGCAGTTCAGCGTCACGCGTCGTCTCCGCTTCCACTACGAACAGCACTTGACCCACATGCAGCGCAAGGACCGATGCGGCGGATGATGCCAGACAGGGGGGTGAGTCGAAAATCACGATGCGATCGCTATAGCGGCGCGCAATCTCATCGATCATGCCGCCCATCCGCTCCGATGCGAGCAATTCCGTTGTCAGATTATGCTGGCGGCCCGCGGGCAATACCGAGAAGTTATCGATGTTTGTCTTGATAAGGCAGTCGGACAGTTCAATCGATGGATCCGCCACCACGTCAATCAGTCCCTTGCCGCCCTCAAGGCCAAGCGTCGACAGAATCTCCGGCTTCGCAAAATCGGCATCGACCAGAAGGACCGTCACGTCCCGTTCCGACGCGATGGAAAGAGCCAGATTCGTGGCACAGAAAGTCTTGCCCTCGTTCGGCTGAGACGAGCAGACCAGAATCAGATTGCCATTTTCGATCCGCCGGTCACCTTCGGCCATGGCATTGATCAGCAGCTGGCGTTTTACGATGCGAAATTCTTCTGCAGTGGCCGTAGCGGGACTATCCGGTACAACATAGCCCAGGTCCCGCAGTGCCGCGAGATCAATATTGCCCTGGCGGCTCTGCTTGGTCGGCTCCTTCTTGACTGGAGCGGGGGACGGCTGTGCCGCCGATATTATGGCTGGTTTGCTTGCCTCCACTTTTGGCTGGCGAACGAGCGCCGCTTTTGGCGGGGCGTTCGCCTCCAGTTCGGCGGCGGCGCGCTCCAAAAGTGAAGCGCGGCGGGCGGCGCGGTCTTCCTTGCTGATCTCATCGCTCATGGGGAAGTGCTCCTAGATAAGTTCGTAGAGCAGAAGCGCAGCGTAGACCGCGATCAGCCCAAGAGAGAGGACCGTGAAGCCGGCGAGGCGCAAGCGGTTTTGTGCCCGGTCCTGCTCTGTGACGATTTCTGAAATCGCGCCCAGCACGGGCACGTCGAATTTATTCTCGAGTTGTCCCGCGGTGGCGAAGCTCGCCCGCACCTGACTGGCGAGAAACGCCAGCGCTATCCCGGCAGCGGCGGCGGCTATGAATACGACCGACAGGAACAGCGGACGGTTCGGCGCGACGGGCTCGCGCGGCTGCGAAGGCGGATCGACAACCTGAAAGCGGATCTGCTGTGTCTGCGTCTGGACATCGCTTTGCAGGCGGATTTCCTCACGGCTTTCCAGCAAGGCCTCGTACTGGCTTTTCAGGACGCCATAGTCGCGGTTCAACTTGGTTTGCTCCGCAACGATGCCAGGCTGCTCGGTCTGTTTCTGCTCCAGATCCGCAATGGCGGAACGCAGCCTGCTTGCACGGGCGGACAACTCGGCAACCTGCCCCTGACGCTGGAAGACGAGAGAGCGAAGATTGACGTAAACGGGATTGCTTGCCTGCGGTGCGGCACTGACGCCCTGCGCGCGAAGTTCGGCTTCTTCCGCCTGCGCCTGCGCTTCCAGACGCTCGATCTGCCGCTTGGCCAGAATCACGTCGGGATGGCTTTCGAGACGCCCAGCGGCGTAAAGCTCGCTAAGCTGCTGCTCCATCATATTGGCCCTGGCCCGCGCGGGCGATGCGGATTGAATGGGCGCTACCGCGCTGCCGCGTATCGTCGCCGGTGTCGAACCGATCTGGCTGCGAAGCGCGCTAAGCCCATTCTGGGCCTGCGCCAGTTCCAGCTGTACACCGTCGAGCTCGGCGCGCGCACGAGACAAGCGCTCGGTAATATTGCCCTCACCAGGCAACTGACCAAGATATTTGGCCTCGAATTCCGCCTTTCGCTGCTCGGCCTGTTCCAGTTCGCGCTCGCGCTGGGCCAGCTGGTCCTCGAAGAAGCGGATGGCCTCATTGATGTCATCACGATCCGCCGTGACATTCTCTTCCATGAAAATCTGCAGCAGGTTGTCGACGATGTTGCGGGCAAGATCGGCATTTTCCTGGTCCGTTCGGCCGGATTCCGACGCGACATAGGAAATAGTGAACAGATTGTTGGACTGACTTGCGACCGTTATATTCTCGCTAAGTTCCGCAATCGCCGCGTCAACCTGGGCCTCATCCTCAAGGCCGATATCGAGTTCCGTGCGCCTCAGCACCTTTTCCAGATTCAAACGGCTTGTCAGCGTCTGACGGACGATGTTCAGTTCACGTCCCGTACCTCCGATGCCCATCTCCCGCTGGATGATCGAGCCGGATTCCACCAGGATGCGCGCGCTCGATTCATAGGAATTCGGAATCGTGGCGACAAAGATCCAGCCGATCAGGCAGATGATCCACGCCGCGATCACGGCCCACCACCGCTTGCGCCACACCCCGTAAAGGGTGGTCATTAGTTCTTCTTGCAGACTGTGCATAAGGCGTGAACCGTCGTCCCTGTTTCAATATCTTGGATGGAAGGCTTCAGAGCTTAAAAGAAGCTTTCCGGAATGATGATCACGTCGCCAGGCTGGATCGCGACGTTCGCTGACGTGTCGCCATCCTTCAGAAGGTTTTCGATGCGCAGCGCATACTCGCTCTGCGCGCCGGTTTCGGGATCGACCCGGACCAGCCGCGCATTGTTACCGGAAGCGAACTCCGTCAGGCCGCCGACCGACACCATGACGTCGAGCAGGGTAAGCTTGTTACGGAACGGAATGGCCGAAGGGCGTGTTGCCGCGCCCACGACACGAACCTGCTTCGAAAGCGGGCCCTGAAAACCCGTGACGATGACCTGAACGATCGGATCGGCGATATATTCCGCCAGTTTCGTCTCGATCTCCTTGGCAAGCGCGGCCGGCGTTTTGCCTGTCACTTCCAGATCGTCGATCAACGGCGTCGTGATGCGCCCGTCGGGACGCACGGTGACAGCCGTCGAAAGCTCGGGGTTGCGCCAGACGAAAATCTGCAGCGTGTCGAGCGGGCCGATCACATAATCCTGCGCCGGGGCCGTTTCTTCCGAGCTTGACACCTTCGCTGGCGGCAATTCGGGAAGTCCGCTCGTTCCGCCGCTACAGGCTGCGAGGGCGATGGCGGGTATGATGAGACAGAGCTTGCTTGCGATATTGATCTTCATGACGTTCAGACCCTTTTTTCATCTGCACCGAATGGCTTGAAGGGATTATCTGGCCTGGCCTTTATGCACAGCACCTTAATCAAGCCTTATTGCGGGCACGTTTCTGTTCAGACCACGGCGCTATAGGGGAAAGCGCCTCGATTTGAAACATGTGCTTGCTACGCGACTACACAATCATTTCCAGCGGCGCTGGATGACCCAAAAATGCCTCGGGGCTTGCGGAGCGTCCATAAGCTCCCGCCATGAAAACGGCAACAATATCGTCCACATCCGTTCGCGGCAGTCCCACTTTTTCACCAAGGCGGTCGAGCGGTGTGCAAAGGCAGCCCACGACATTCACCGTTTCCTCCTCGGGATGTGAAAAACGCCCGGCATTTGCCAGCGGATAATTGCGCCGGATTACGGTACCGAAATTGCCGGATGCCGCCAGCTGGTGGTGAAGGCCCCCATCCGCGACCAGGAACGTCTGCCCTTCGGACTTTTTCCTGTCGACCACACGGGTCAGGTAGACGCCGCTCTCACCCACCAGATAGCGGCCCAGTTCGATAATGAACCTGGTATCCGCCAGTATCGCGGGACGCGCGGCCAGCGTTTCGGCGAGCGCCTTCCCGATAACCTCAAGGTCCAGCGGCTCATCGCCGGGAAAATAGGGAAGACCGAAACCGCCCCCGATATTTGCTGTTGGCGGGGCGCAGGGCGCATGCTCCGACAGCGCCGCGACCAGCGCTATGCTCTGCCGCTGCGCCTCGATGATCGCGTCCTCGCGGAGATTTTGCGATCCGGCAAAAATATGGAAGCCGCGGAAATCGGCGCCGCTGTCGGCGATGCGCTCCAAGGCGGGAGGGACGAGATCAACGTCCATGCCGAAAGGCTTTGCGCCGCCGCCCATTCGCATTCCCGACCCCTTCAGGTCGAAGGGCGGATTGACCCTCAGCGCGGCGCGCAGCTGCTTTCCCAGATCTGCGGCGACCGAGATTGCCCGTTCCAGTTCGCCGGGCAATTCGATGTTCAGCGTAACGCCCGCCCCGATCGCCGCCGACAATTCGCGGTCGCGCTTGCCGGGACCGGCAAAGCTGATATGCGCCGGGTCGGTTCCGCTGGCAAGCGCAAGGCCAAGTTCACCCATCGACGCGATATCAAGACCGTCGACCTGGCCAGCGACATGGTCGATCACGGGCTGCCAGGGGTTGGCCTTGATGGCGTAATGCAGCAGCACATCTTCCGGCAACGCCGACCGCAGGGCTGCGATTTTGTGGTCGATCACGCTCCGGTCATAGACGAAGAGCGGCGTGTCGCCGGCCTGCTCCACCAGCGTGGACGCGCGCTCGCCGCCGATCAGCAGCTCGCCGTCAGCGGCGGCAGCGAATAATCCGGCGATGCGGGGATCATTCATATTGCTTGGCTTCCTCTTTCAATGCCGTCCGGTCGATCTTGCCATTTGGCGAGCGAGGCAATCCGTCTTTCCATATCAGATGCTGCGGTTGCATGAATGTCGGCAGCGCAGCGGACATTGCCCGTCGGAACGCGGCCTTATCAGCATCTTTCGCGAGAACCGCAAACAGCAGGATCGCCTGTCCGAGCCGTTCGTCCTTCACACCAAATGCGGCAGCCTCGCTAACCAGGCCGGTCGCCTGAGCGGCCTCCTCGATTTCACCCGGACTGACGCGGTTGCCGCTCGTCTTGATCATGTCGTCGGCCCGCGCCTCGAAATAGAGCAGGCCATCCCTTCCCCGCCGCATGCGGTCGCCCGACCACACCGCCATACCGTCATAGCGTGAAAATGCCGGTGCCGGCCGGAAGCGGGCCGCAGTGCGCTCCGCGTCCCGCCAGTAACCCTGCGCCACAAGCGGTCCGCAATGCACCAGTTCACCCGGATCGTCAGGATCGGCCTCACTGCCGTCCGGACGCAGCACGAAGAGTTCCGCATTCGGAATGGCGGAACCGATGGAATCCGGCTTTTCGAGCGCCAGAGCCGGATCGAGATAGGCTGACCGAAATGCTTCCGTCAGCCCGTACATCAGGAAAATGCGCGCCTCAGGAAAGCGCGACGCGAACGCGCGCGTCAGCCGCTCCGGCATATGCCCACCCGTATTTGTGAGCACACGCAGTGTATCGCCCGCCCCTGTCCAGTCCTGCTCGTCCAGCTGCATCCAGAGGGGCGGCACGCAGGGCAATTGGGTGATGCGCTGTTCACGCACCCACTTCACCACGTCCCTTGGGAACAGATAATCGATCAGGACCACTGTTCCGCCCTGCCGAAATGCGGTCAGCACCTGATTGAGACCATAATCGAAGCTGATCGGCAGCGGCCCCAAAATGCGATCATCGCTCGACGTCCCAAGGTAGGCGGCCACACTTTCCGCACCCAGACAAAGATTCGCATGGCTGAGCATGACGCCCTTGGGCCGCCCGGTGCTGCCCGACGTGTAAAGGATCATGGCAAGATCGTCTGCGCGGCGCGGCACGGAAACCCCCGCATCCTGCGCATTGAGAGCCTGCCATTCATCCTCGAAGGCGATGATGGCGGCATCCGTTTCCACACTGCCGATGCGCGCGCGGTTCCCAAGCAGCATCAACGCGCCGCTGTCCGCCAGAATATGCTCGGCCTGCGCCGCCTTCAGCGCCGGATTGATCGGAATGGCGATACCGCCCGCCCGCATTACCGCCATCAGGCTGACAACCGTCTCGCAGGTCTTGGGCGCCCATATGCAGGCACGGTCGCCGGGCCTTAGGCCTCGCGCCCTGAGTGCCGACGCGACTGACGCGATTTCCGCCTCCAGAGCGCCATAGCAAAGGCTGCGCGCCTTTGTGACCAAAGCCTCGTGCTCCGCTGGCTTTTCAAGGTGAAGCATATCGACGCGCATCAGCGGGGCAGGTCCAGTCTGATAAGGGTTGGCCGGGTTGCCGATAGCCGTCCCTGCCCCCGGCTGGCAAACTGCGTCGGACCAAGGCGCGCGAAGCTCGCCGTTCCGATTTCCACACCGCCCATCCGCACATGCGGGGCGAGCGACGCAAGGTTGTAATCGGCGATGCGGCTGTAGGACCAGTCGAGGTTGCGCTCTGCCATCCATGCGGCCGTGCCTGCCCATATCGCTGCGAAGGCACGCGACATCCTGTGGTCGGGGTGAACCCACAGACCCGTGTCCCAGGCACCCTGCGGCGGCGGAACCCAGCGCGCGGCAACCTCGTCCTCCTCAAAAGCAAGGCCCGTCAGCCAGTTCACGCCAACCAGATGATTCTCCTTGTACGCCGCAAGCGCCGCCATGCCCTGCGCGGCGCGGTAGGCAATCGTTCGCGCCGGCGCGTCTATCCGTCCGATCAGGCTGTCGGAATCAACGACGCGCGCACGATAACCTCGCGGCATGCCGGGCATGCCGGTACGCGGCACCGCAAGCAGTCGGTAGCGATGCCAGCCAAGCCCCGGAACCGGCGCTGTCAGCCGCGCTGCCATGTAGGAAAGCCAGTCGATCAGACCCAGATGAGAAACTGCCAATGCTGCGATTTCCCTGATTTCGTTGCACCACCGCGCCCTGACAGTATAAGCGCGGCCCTGTCAAAAGCAGCCCATGGGATCAGGATGTCCGCCAAGATTGCCTCCAACGCCGGTATTACGGACGTCACGACCGAAGTGAGGACCGTCCTGCGCGATGTCCTCGCCCTTGATGTGGAAACCGCCCAGGGAATGGACGCCGATACGCCGCTGTTCGGCGCATTGCCAGAACTCGATTCGATGGCTGTCGCAGGCCTTCTGACGGAACTTGAGGACCGGCTCGACATCCTGATCGACGATGACGAAGTGGACGGCGAACTGTTCGAGACGTTCGGTTCGCTCTGCGCTTTCATCCGGGCCAAGGTCGCCGCTTGACCCCGCCCGCCCCGGCGTTCCGCTATGCGCTGGAACGCGCCGGGGAATTTGAAATGCCCGTCCTGCGGCGCGGCCGTGATAGCGGTCGTCTTTTCATTTTCGCGCAGCCCCTGTTTGAGGAACATAATCGCTGCCGCCGGCTGTTCGCCGATCTGGGTCGCGCGCTTGCTGACCGGTGCATCGCGAGCGCCCTTCCCGACCTGCCTCGCACCGGCGATCATGCGGACACAGAGCCCTTCGATCTTGCAATGGCCAGAAAAGCCCTGGCAGCGTTCATTGCCCTGAATGAAGACCGTGATCCGGTCCTACTGTCGCTGCGCGGCGGTGCGCATCTATCGACAGTCCCTGCGCCGCACGTCGCCCTTGCGCCGGTTCTGGATGGAGAGCGTCTGCTCGTTGATCTGATCCGCAGCCATGCGGTCAGCGTCCGCGAACACACCGGCGCTTCCTTTGGCCGCGCCGATGCGGATGCCCTGTGGAAACAGGGGGCCACGCTCGTCATGGCGGGTCATGCCGTCAGCGCCGCCACGGCTGCCGGTCTGACCAGCGGCAGACCAATCCGTGCCGATCTGACCATCACCCTGTCAGGCGCGGACGCTGACGTTCCCGCACCAAGTGTCTGGCGCCAAGCCGATCCCGAGCCGACGCGGGACGCCGCCGAAGCAATCGCGGAGCGCCTCTCCGCCTGGCTGAACGACCAATGATTACAACAGTCTTTTCTTGCAATCATGCATGGCTTGTCGGCAACGTTCACGCGGCATCGAGGACGGTCGGCGTCGTCATTGTCACTGGCGGCGGCCAGGTCAGGGCGGGTCCGCAGCGCCTCTTCCTTCGGCTGGCGACCAATCTGTCAGGGCATGGCTTTCCTGTCATGCGTTTCGACCGGCGAGGTATTGGCGATTCGGACGGTGCTGACGAAGGCTTTGAGAATTGCGGCCCGGACATCGCCGCGGCTGCCGCCGAACTGCGCCGCGCGCAGCCGCAGGTCAGGCAGGTCGTGGGCATCGGGCTTTGCGATGGGGCAACGGCGATGCTGCTGGCGCCGCATGAGCTCGATGGCATGGTGCTGCTCAACCCA
The DNA here is from genome assembly GCA_963710205.1 of uncultured Alphaproteobacteria bacterium. Classification (GTDB taxonomy): domain Bacteria; phylum Pseudomonadota; class Alphaproteobacteria; order Sphingomonadales; family Sphingomonadaceae; genus Pacificimonas. The sequence goes on from CAVPZG010000005.1 coordinate 804,316, forward strand.
TGGGTGATCGAGGATGGCGCAGCGCTTACGGCAGTGGCCGTCGAGGCGCACTACCGCCGCAGATTGCTGCAACCCGCGGCCTGGCTGCGCCTGTTCAGCGGCAATGTGGATATTGGCATGGCGCTTCGCAGTTTGCTCGGTCGGAAGCGATCGCACGCGATGGGCAATCTCGAAATGCGGGTCGCCTCGGCCATCGACAGGACGGAGAAACCTCTCCATCTGATCCTGTCATCGCGCGACCGGACGGCGGACGCCTTTCGCCCGCTCGCGGAGTCGCGCAGAGGCAAATTTGCGACGTCGAAACTAATTCCCGCCGACCACGCCTTTTCCAGCGCCGACGCGGAAGCAGCCCTGTTTGCCGAGATCGGGAATATCCTGACGGCCTGGTAGCGGAGGAGGGACTCGAACCCCCGACACGCGGATTATGATTCCGCTGCTCTAACCAGCTGAGCTACTCCGCCCTGTCAGGACCGAGCCACACAGGCTTTCAGGAGCGCGCGATATAGGCCCGCCCGTTTCGGCGGTCAACGCATTGCGGCGGCTCCCCTGCCGCCCTATGCGTTTTGGCATCGTTTCGGGAGGATCCTCATGGTTGCCAAAGTCATCGTCGCGCTGGCTGCGCTTGGGATAGCAATGGCGGCGCACGGACAGGAGGCGGCGGCGCAGGACGCTGGCAACTGGACCCTCGTCATTCACGGCGGTGCGGGCGTTCTGGAACGTGGCAGCATGACGCCAGACTATGAGGCCGGACAGCATGAAGCGCTCAAATCAGCACTTGAAGCCGGCAAGGCGATCCTCAGCGGCGGCGGCACATCCTTAGACGCCGTCCAGGCCGCAGTTCGCGTGCTTGAAGATCACCCTGGCTTCAACGCCGGGCATGGCGCTGTCTTCAACGCGGCGGGTTCGATTGAACTGGACGCCGCCATCATGAATGGCGCGAATCGTGATGCCGGTGCGGTCGCCGGTATCACGACCACGAAAAATCCCATCGACCTTGCTCGCGCCGTTATGGAAAAGAGCCCGCACGTCATGCTGCAAGGCACGGGCGCGGACGAGTTTTCACGCGAAACCGGCCTCACGCAGGTTCCGAACAGCTATTTTGAAACTGACCGGCGCCGCGCGCAGCTTCAGGACATGCTCGGAGGTACGGAAACCAGCAGCGGCCTCAATATCGAGCGCAAATACGGCACCGTCGGCGCGGTGGCGCGCGACCAGGCAGGAAATCTCGCTGCCGCAACCTCCACGGGCGGAATGACCGGCAAGCGTTTCGGCCGGGTTGGAGACGTTCCGATCCTCGGTGCCGGAACCTATGCCGACAATGCCGCCTGTGCCGTCTCCGCCACGGGTGCGGGCGAATATTATATCCGTGCAAATGTCGCGGCCTCCATCTGCGCGCGCGTCCGCTATCTTGGCGAGGATGTGCAGAGGGCGGCCGACGCCGTGCAGGCCGATATGAAATCGCTCGGCGGTTCCGGCGGCGTGATCGTCGTGGGCGCCGACGGCACGCCAGCCTACAGTTTCAACAGCGAGGGCATGTACCGCGGCATGGCGCTGTCCGATGGCACGATGTCGACGGCAATCTATGGAGATGAAGAGTAGCGCGGCGGCGCAACTCCTGCCTATTTCACAACGTGAACGCCGCTCCGGTCATCCCGCCGGGGCGGCGCATTTTGATGGAGACTGTTTACAATGACATTGCCCGCCATTCTTGAAGGCCGCCTGAAACTCCCCGCCATTGCCTCGCCGCTCTTCATCATTTCCAATCCCGACCTCGTCATCGCGCAGTGCAAGGCTGGGGTCGTCGGCTCCTTCCCTTCCCTCAATGCCCGCCCCCTGCCCCAGTTCGAGGAATGGCTGCAGCGTCTGGATGCGGAACTGACCGAGGATGACGCGCCCTATGCCGTCAATCTGATCGTCCACAAATCCAACGACCGTCTGATGGACGACCTCGAACTCTGTGTGAAATACAAGGTTCCGCTGATCATCACGTCGCTGGGCGCGCGCGAGGACGTCAACGACGCCATCCACAGCTATGGCGGTATCGTCATGCACGATGTCATCAACGACAAGTACAGCCGCAAGGCCATAGAGAAAGGCGCGGATGGCCTGATTCCCGTCGCAGCCGGTGCGGGCGGCCATGCGGGCACGCTGTCGCCATTCGCGCTGATCCAGGAGATCCGCCAGTGGTTCGACGGGCCGGTCGCGCTGTCCGGCTCCATCGCGACCGGCGACGCCGTCCTTGCCGCGCAGGCGATGGGTGCCGATCTCGGCTATATCGGTTCCGCCTTCATCGCCACGAAGGAAGCGCGGGCGGAAGACGCCTATAAGAAGATGATCGTCGATTCCGCGGCGGAAGATATCGTTTATTCCAACCTGTTCACTGGTGTCCACGGCAACTATCTTGCGCCGTCTGTCCGCAATGCGGGCATGGACCCCGACAATCTTCCGGAAAGCGACCCGAGCGCCATGAATTTCGGCTCTGGCGGCAGCGCGAAGTCAAAGGCCTGGAAGGATATCTGGGGCTGCGGTCAGGGCATTGGCGCGATCGATGAGATTCTTCCTGCGGGTGAACTCGTCGCCAAGCTGATCCGGCAGTACGACGCTGCGCGAAAACGGCTGGCCATCTAGGGAACCCGCGCCGCTGCCCGCCGTTGGCGGGATAACACTCAAACGCCTTCGGAAAGGGCAGTGGCATGGAAATCGAAATGGAACTGTCTCTGGACGAAATCTGCCGCATCATCATTCGCGCCCGCGAATATGACGCGCAGGTTCCCGCTGTCGATCCCGATGACAGCAGCAACATGGCCGACGATGACGCCGTTGATGTCCTGGAAGACGAGACGAACACCTCTGTCGAGGAAGAGTTGAGCAGCGCTATCGACGATCTGTCAGAGGATGAGCAGGTCGAGCTTTACTGCCTGATGGCCGTCGGCCGCGGCGACTATGAGGCATCGGAATGGGAAGAGGCCAAGGAGGCCGTCGAAGGCGAAATCACCAGCTATTCCGAGGAACTGATGCAGGTGCCCGCACTTGCCTCCCTGCTTGAAACCGGTCTCGCCGCCTTTGGTATGAGTTGTGACGATCTGGGCAGCGTCACCTGAAGCGAAAGTCTCGCAGCTTTTCCCAAGGACCGCCACGATACCACCAGAGTGTCACACCATCGACCGTGAATGACCAGGGCACGAAGTCGGCATCAAGTTGCTGGTACACCGCCTTGGCCTTTCTGGGCTCGACCTTGTTCTGCACCGTCACATGTGGCCGCCAGCCCTGGCTATCCTGTGGAACCAGTTGATGCCGCCACATGTCGGCCAGACGCGCCCGCAAGTCGCGCAGGGCCCCGCATTCGATCAGGATCGACGACCCTCGCCCCATGAACGACATTCGGTCGGCGCGCGCCGGCATGGGCTTTTCATGCCGCGCTGCGCCTTTCACTTCGTCAACGATATCCACCGCCTGTGTGCCCGGCAGATGATGAAACATGGTGAGGTGCGCGCGCAGGTAATTCCGCTCGGGCGGGAAATGCGCCTGACGCAGCGCGTCGAAACGGGCGAAAGCATGTTTATCGAGGAGGGCGGTCAGGATTAGCGGCGCGGTTTCCGTCATGCATGGTATCTCCTCGCGCAGGCCGCGGCTATCAAGGGCCAGCTTGCCGCAGGGAGCGGCATCTGTAGAAGCAACCGATGCAGGAAACCGCTCCCATCACAGCGTTCGAGGCGTCCGCCATCGTCATCTGCCTGGCGGCGACCCTCGGCTATCTCAATCACCGCCTTTTGAAGCTGCCGCACGTGATCGGTCTGACCATTCTCGGCGCAGCCTTGTCGCTGCTCGCCGTGGCGGCGGACCGGATCGTGCCCGGCATCGGCATCGGAGCCTGGACGACCGATTTCCTGTCGGGCCTCGATTTTCCGGAAACGCTGCTTCAGGGAATGCTCAGCTTCCTGCTGTTCGCGGGCGCGCTGCATGTCGATCTGGACGAGTTGAAGAAGGGCTGGCTGCCCATCCTGGTGCTGTCCACCGTTGGTGTCGTGATCTCAACGGTCTTCGTCGGATTTGCATTCAGTCTGCTAACCGGCCTTGTCGGCGTCGATGTTCCCTTGATCTGGTGTCTCGTCCTCGGAGCGATCGTCAGCCCGACAGATCCCGTCTCGGTGCTCGGCATCCTGAAGAAAGCGGCGGTTCCGCCGACGCTGCAGGCCACCGTTGCGGGAGAAAGCCTGTTCAATGACGGCGTCGGCGTCGTTGTATTCTCAATTCTGTTGACCGCCGCAGTTTCAGGTGCGGATTTCTCACTGGTGGCAGGCCTTGAACTCTTCGCCATCGAAGCGGGCGGAGGCATTCTGCTGGGCCTCGTCGCTGGCTATGTCGCCTTCCGCGCCATGCGTGCCATCGACGTCTATTCAATCGAGGTTCTGATCAGCCTTGCCGTTGTCATGGGCGGCTACGCGCTTGCAAGCCGACTGCATCTCGCTGGTCCCGTCGCCATGGCCGTCGCGGGCCTTCTGATCGGCAATCAGGGCGTCACGTTCGCCATGAGCGACATCACGCGCGACTATCTGCTGAAATTCTGGGAAATCGTCGACGAAGTCCTGAACAGCGTGCTGTTCCTGCTGATCGGCCTGGAAGTCATCGTCATCGCGGCGAGCGGCAGCTACCTGATCCTTGCCACCGTCGCCATTCCCATGGTCCTCATTGCGCGTTCGCTGGCCGTCGGCATTCCCATGAGCGGCCTGCGCCGCTTCACGCCGCTGTCGAGGATGGCGACACCCATACTGATCTGGGGTGGCCTGAGAGGCGGCATTTCCATCGCGCTCGCGCTCAGCCTGCCTTCGGGACCGATCCGCGACGCCATCCTTGCCACCACCTATGGCGTCGTCCTGTTCAGCGTGCTGGTGCAGGGCGCCACGGTCGGAAGGCTTGTCGAGAGGTTGAAATCCGCCTGACTGGTAAGTCCTGCTGGGTTCGAACCAGCGACCTACTGATTAAAAGTCAGTTGCTCTACCAACTGAGCTAAGGACCCGGGGCCGGTCAGGCGGAAGCGGCGATGTAGAAGGCATGGGCGCGTCCGTCAACGCCGCGCGGTCAAACGCGCGTACATCTGCCGCACGGTCAGGTTCAGGACGGGATGCCGCCAGTCCGGTGCGACCTCGAGCATCGGCGAAAGGACGAAATCCCGCACGGCCAGTTCCGGGTGAGGCAATTTCAGTTTACCCGCCCCTCTTACCTCCTGATCGTAGGCCACCAGGTCCAGATCGAGCACGCGCGCGCCCCAGCGGCGCTGCCGTCTGCGGCCGAAATCGCTTTCGATATGGTGCAGGGTTTCGAGGAGTCTCTCCGGATTCAGCTGCGTAGCGACCGCGACGGCGGCGTTGGCATATTCGCGCGATGAAGGTCCGATCGGCCGGGTCCGGTAAATGCGCGACCGGCGGATGATTGCGATGCCTGAGGCCTCCATGGCGCTCATGGCGGCGACGATCACCGCCGCCGGTGCGCCGTAGCGGCGATGCGGGCGATTTGAGCCGAGGGCGATGACGATGGCCATGTCCGGGCTTTCCTAGCTGGATGCGCGCGGTATGAAAGCCGTCATGCCGACAACAGCAGATATTCCCCAGCCGCCATCCGACTGCCCGCTCTGTCCGCGCCTGGTGGCGTTTCGGAAGGAACAGCAGGAAAAGCACCCCGACTGGTTCAATGCGCCCGTGCCCGGCTGGGGCGACCCTGAGGCCTGGCTCTGCTTCGTCGGTCTCGCGCCCGGCCTGCGCGGCGCGAACCGCACCGGACGACCCTTTACCGGCGACTGGGCGGGTGATCTGCTGTTCGAGACCCTTGCCGACTTCGGCTGGACGGAGGGCGCATATGATGCGCGCGCCGACGACGGGTTCCGGCTGAAGGGCGCCTACATATCGAACGCCGTCCGCTGCGTCCCGCCGCAGAACAAGCCGACGCCTGCGGAAATCACCACCTGCCGCCCCTATTTCGACGCGCAGTTGAAGGCGCTGACAAATGTGCGCGTTCTGATCGCGCTCGGTCTGATCGCGCATCAGCAGGTCATGAAAGTCTATGGGCTGACGCTGAACCACTTCAAGTTCGCGCACGGGGCGCGGCACGCGTTGCCGGACGGGCGCGTGCTGATCGATAGCTATCATTGCAGCCGCTACAACACGAACACCGGGCGATTGACGAAGGCGATGTTCGCCGACGTGTTTCGTCTGGCGGAACAGGAGCGTCAGGTTTCCGTCAGCTTGCCATAGAGGTCAGGTCGGCGGTCACGGAAGAACCCCATGCTGGCGCGGTGCGCGCGCGCGGCGGTCAGGTCAAAGGTGGCGACAACCATGCCCGTTTCCGTCCGGTCGAGCTCGGCGACCTTTTCGCCATATTCGTTGGCGGCGAAGCTGGAGCCGTAAAAGGTCTGGCCAGCTTCGGTGCCGACCCGGTTGGCGGCGATGACGGGCATGGTATTGCTGACCGCATGACCCTGCATCGCGCGCTGCCACATGGCGGCGGTGTCGAGGTCGGGTTCGTCGGGTTCGGAGCCGATGGCAGTGGGATAAAGCAGGATGTCCGCGCCCATCAGCGCCATGCAGCGCGCCGCCTCCGGAAACCACTGGTCCCAGCAGATGCCGACGCCGATCTTTCCGAACGGCGATTCCCAGACCCGGAACCCGCTGTTTCCCGGGCGAAAATAGAATTTCTCCTCATAGCCCGGACCATCCGGGATGTGCGATTTGCGGTACACACCCTCAACCTGTCCACGCGCGTCGATCATGGCGAGGCTGTTGTAGAAATGCGGGCCGTCGACCTCGAAAATGCTGGTCGGGATGATCGTGCGCGTATCGGCGGCGACCTTTTGCATGGCGCGGATCGCGGGATGGTCGGACAGCGGGGTGCGCGCGGGCAAAATGCGCCTCTTTCTCCTCGCGGCAGAAATAATGGCCCTGAAAGAGTTCGGGCGGCAGGATCAGGTCGGCCCCGCGTGCGGCAGCCTCCCGCGCCAGATCGGCCGTGGCGGCGATATCGGTCGCTTCATCGTCAGTGAAAGCGAGCTGCAGGGCGGCGGCGGTGATTGTCGTCATTATGCGGGCACCTCCCGTGTCATGCAGTGAAACGCCCCGCCGCCCGAAAGCACGGCCTTCGCGCCGAGACCAACCGCTTCACGATCAGGAAAGAGGCGGCCGAGCATTTCCACCGCGCGGCCATCGTGGACGGACCCATAAGTGGGAACGATGACGAGTTCGTTCGTCAGGACAAAGTTCATGTAGCTGGCGGGCATTGGTTTGCCTTGCGCGTCCTTCACGAGACCGGCTGAGGGAATGCGCACGATTTCAATTCCCGCCTCCTCCAGCCGTGCGGCTGCGCTTTCGTAAACCATGCTGTTCGGGTCGTCCGTATCGAGCGCCTGCGGAAGGGCCACCTTTCCCGGCGCGACGAAACGCGCGAGATTGTCGATGTGGCCGTCCGTATGGTCACCTGCGAGGCCTCTGCCCAGCCAGACAATGCGCGTCAGGCCCAGTGCCTCCGAAAGGACGTCTTCCACCTCTTCCCGCGTCATGTCCCCATTGCGGTTGGGATTCTGCAGGCATTGCTCGGTCGTCATGGCGAGGCCCGTGCCGTCATGGTCGATCGCACCGCCCTCCAGCACGATGTCATATCTGGATAGTGCCCTGCCCTCTCGCTCCGCCAGCATGGCCGCGACCCGTTCGTCGCCGGGCATGACGAATTTTTCGCCCCAGCCGTTGAAGCGGAACGCCGCCGCCCCGTCTTCGTGAAACAGCGGGCTGGTGTCGCGCAGCCAGATATCGCCGTAGCGCGTCCTTAGAATGTCCACCGGCGCATCATCGATCTGCTCGCGCAGGATGGACTCCGCATTCCTGTCGGGCACCAGAACCGTGATCGCGGTTCCCGCCGCGGCGACGGTTCCTGCAAAAGCGGAAACCTGTTTTTGCGCGTCTTCGAGCGCACCGCGCCATTCGCGGCGGCGCCAGGGCCAGGCCGTGTAGATACGTTTGATCGGCGCCCATTCAGGAGGCAGGCTGACCTCACTCATCTGCAACCCCGGCCCTGCTCGCGTCGCGGATCGCGCGGAATTCGTCACCTTCGCGCCAGTTCGGCCAGGCGTCCGAAGCCGCCAGGTCGCGGCCGATCAGATAATAGAGCTGCAGATCCTTCACTGCGCCAGACCAGTCCCAATCGGGATCATATTCGTCCGATGGCTGGTGATAGCGCTTCTCGGTATATTCATCGGCCTGTGCCTGACCATATTCCGGCCCCTTGCCAACGATATCGATGCCGCCCTCCGCATAAAGCATCGGCACGCCCTTCTTGGCGAGACTGAAATGGTCTGAGCGGTAAAAGCTGCCCTTTTCCGGCGTCGGTTCCACATCGATGCGGCGGCCCTGTGCAATGACCTCGCGCTCCAAAATGTCCTCCAGCTCGGATTTGCCGCCGCCGATGACGACGACATCATTGGTTTCACCAAGGATGCTGAGGCCGTCCATGTTGATGCCGCCCACCGTCCGCGCCAGCGGATAGACCGGCTGTTCAGCGTAATAGGCACTGCCAAGAAGGCCTGATTCCTCGGCCGTGACGGCGAGGAAGACGAGACTGCGTTCCGGCGCTCCGGCCTCTGCGTGAACGCGGCCAAGCTCGATCAGGCCCGCCGTGCCGGTCGCGTTGTCGAACGCGCCATTGCAGATGTCGTCACCGCTGGCGTCCGCGCCGCAGCGGCCGAGGTGATCCCAGTGCGCGGTATACAGCACATATTCGTCAGGGCGTTCCGTGCCGGGAAGGATGCCGATGACGTTGTTCGACTGCTGGCGGCGGATGGTGTTTTCCAGGCTGGCCGATGCCGTCACGCCGAGCGGGACAGCGCGGAAACCGGGCTGTTTGGCGGCAGCCGCCAGCTTTGCGAGATCCTGTCCGGCGCTGTTGAACAAACGCATGGCGACCTGCCGCTGCATCCAGCCCTCTATGGCGACGCGGTCCCTGCCATTGTCGGGGCGGTCCATTTCGATCTGCGGGCCGGTCCAAGAGCTTTCGACCGTGACCCAGCCATAGGCCGCGGGGACAGTGTCGTGGATGATGATCGCACCTGCCGCACCCTGCCGCGCCGCCTCTTCGTACTTGTATGTCCAGCGGCCATAATAGGTCATCGCGCGTCCGCCGAAATTGCCCTCCAGCCCCTCGGTTTCCCAGTCGGGATCGTTGACGAGGATGACGGCGACCTTGCCCGCCATGTCGACGCCCTCATAGTCATTCCAGCCCTTTTCGGGCGCGTTGATGCCATAGCCGACGAAGACCATCTCGGCATTGTCGATGGCGACACTGTCCTCTATCCGCTTGGTCCAGATCACTTCGTCCTTGCCATAAGCGGCTGTGAAGAGCGGCTTCCCGTCCTTCTGAAAGCTGAGGTCGGAACTGGCGGGATCGACGCTGACCTCGACCAGCGGCACCTTCTGGTACCAGCTGCCGTTCGGACCGCCCGGTTGCAGTCCGGCCGCCGCCATGCGTTCGGAGATGAACGCGATGGTCTTCTCCTCCCCGACCGTCATGGGCGCGCGTCCCTCAAAATCGTCGGAGGAAAGGACCTGTGTCATCTCCTTCAGATTATCGACGCTGACGGCTGGCGCGGCCATGGTCGTTACGGGTTCGGCCCCCGCCATCTGATTGCTGCACGAAATCAGAGACGCGCTGGCAAGACATGCGGTTAAGAGTTCTGCGTTTCATATCGTTTTCCAGTTTATCGGCTTTTGGCGGGAAATGGGCGAAGTGGAGCCCAACGGAATAACGGGTGGGGGTGGGGGGAAAATATTGTCATATCGCAACAGGAACTGGTCCGAAATATCTGTCTTCATGTGATTTTGACAAATTCACGGGGAATAGGAAAGCTTCAAACCGGACTGCCATTGGCTTATCCCGCATCGACGATGACGGCACGGGCACGTTCGTCCGCATCGAGCGGTTCGAACAGGGTTTCGCAAAAGTCGAAATCCGCGCGGGTGACCTCGAACTGGAACGTGTCCGAGCGGCCGCGGTTGCGTTCCTCAACGCGCGCCCATCGTGTGGCCCTGTCGACGTCGAGATAATGCGTTTCGGCGGCGGCGCCATGTTCGGCGAAAAAGCCGAGCACGCGGGCGCGCTGTTCCCTGGCGAAGAACCCCAGGTCGAGGATGACGTCCATGCCGAGGGCCATCAGTTTGAGCGCCTCCGCGCAGACCTGGCGTTCGATTCGCTGCGTGCGTTCCAGCGCCCATTCATATTCGGGCGGATCGGGCATATCCGGCAGGAACAGCGTGCGCATCCATTCGTCATTGGTGAAAATATGCGCGCTCAGGTCGCGTGACAGTCTTGCCGCGTAAGTGCTTTTCCCAGCGCCCGTATTCCCGGCGAGAAGATAAGCCTTAGCCACCCTTGAACCCCTGCGCGACCACATACCATTCGGACGACCCCTTTCGGCTGGCAGGGGGCTTCACATGTTTCACGGTCTTGAAATTCCGGCGCAGGTCCGCGACGAGATTCGCATCGGCACCGCCAGCGAGAACCTTTGCGACGAAGCCGCCGCCGGGAGCAAGATTCCGGTAGGCGAAGTCGGCCGCCACCTCGACAAGGCCCATGGTGCGCAGATGATCCGTCTGCTTGTGGCCAATGGTATTGGCGGCCATGTCGCTGAGCACGAGGTCGGGCGGGCCGCCGATACTGGCCATCAGCGCGTCAGGGGCCTGGTCGTCGAGAAAATCCATGACCAGAAGTTCCGCGCCGTCAATCGGGTCCATGTCAAGAAGATCAATGCCGACAACCGCAGCCTTCGGGCGCTTTTCCCGTACGACCTGAACCCAGCCGCCGGGGGCGGCGCCAGATCGACGATGCGGCGCGTCCCCTTGAGGAGACCGAATTTTTCGTCGAGTTCCAGTAGTTTATAGGCGGCGCGGCTGCGATAGCCATGCGCCTTCGCGGCCTTCACATAAGGATCGTCGAGCTGACGCTGCAGCCAGCGCGTGGACTGGGCCGTACGGCGGCGCGCCGTTTTTACGCGTGTTTTGCCTGTCCCGCTCTTGCCGACACCTGATTTTCCGGCGCTCATAGCCCATGTCCATCGCGCGACATCAGGGTTCTGAGGATGCCTTCGCGGATACCCCGGTCCGCGACGCAGAGCCGTTCGACCGGAAAGGCTTCCAGGATCGCGTCGAGGATGGCGCAGCCCGCGACAACCAGATCGGCGCGGTCATTGCCGATGCTGGGCTGGGCTGCGCGCTCGTCATGCGACATGCGCGAAAGCGCGTTGGCGATGGTCCGCATTGCCGTGCTTTCCACCCAGGCCCCATCGACCTGGTTGCGATCATAATGCGCGAGGCCCAGATGCATGGACGTCAGGGTCGTAATCGTCCCCGATGTGCCGAGCAGCTGGAGATTGTCGAAGCCGCCCGGCGGCGTCAGCCGGGGCATGGCGGCGGCGATGTTTTCCGCGACGCGCGCGCGCATCCGGTCATAGCAGGCAATGCGGCCGCTGAGGCTGTCATGCCCGCCCGCCTCCGTTTCCGTCAGCGAAACGACGCCCCAGGGGACGCTGTTCCAGCCAAGCTGGCGGACGACACGGCCGTCCCTGATCTCGACAAGGCTGATCTCGGTCGATCCGCCGCCGATGTCGAAGACGAGGGCGTGGCTGAATTCAGGACGAATCAGCGCCTGACAGCCAAGGACGGCCAGATGCGCCTCCTCCGCGGGCGTGATGACGTCGAGGGCGATCCCGGTTTCGGCGTGGACACGTTCGATGAAGTCGGGACCGTTGGCGGCGCGGCGGCAGGCCTCCGTCGCGACATTGCGCGTGATCCAGACGTCGCGGCGCGCCAGCTTCTCCGCGCATATGTGCAGCAATTCCATGGCGCGCTCTATCGACCCCTTGGACAGGCGTCCGGTTTCCAGCAGCCCCTCGCCCAGCCGGCAGATGCGCGAAAAGGCGTCGATGACGTAGAAGCCCTTCGCACCGGGACGTGCGATGAGAAGACGGCAATTGTTTGTGCCGAGGTCGAGCGCGCCATAGGCGCGGCGGGATTTTGCGATATGCCCCCTTTGGGGACGCCGTGCCCGCGGTTTTCGCGCGGGTTCCGGCCGGGCGTGCGTCGCCATATGTGGCCACCTGACTGATCTATTCGGGCCGCCGTGACGCCGATCCGGCTGCATGGCGGTAACTTGACGGCGACATTAGCCATTTCTGCGCCATGCACAAGCGTTGCGCCGCATTTCAATGACCGGAAGCGTTGACAGGAGGGCGCGTATATCTATATCGGCCCCTCTTCCGCGCGACACCGCGGAACGCAAGCGGCACTGCCCTGTCGTCTAATGGTAAGACTACGGACTTCTGACTCCGTCAATTGAGGTTCGAATCCTCACGGGGCATCCAGCTGAAAATCCTTTGACAGCTAAAGCTGCCCGCTGCGAAAACAACGTGGGCCGCATCGGTGATCTGCCCCCAGATAAGTGGCCCATTTTGAGAGTTAGGATTTCGGCTATTTACGGCTTGAAGGGTGCTGATGAATGGCACGGAAGAGATACACGCCAGAACAGATTATTGCGATGCTGCGAGAGGCTGAGGTTCGTCTGTCGCAGGGAGAGAAGGTTGGCGCGATCAGCCGATCACTGGGGATTTCAGAGCAGAGCTACTGCCGTTGGGTTGCCCGAACTAGTTGCGACCGGGACACCCCACCCACATTCGGCGCTAGCATACACGGATTACTGGCGAATGAATGAGGGAGATTCATTTGTTTCCGATACAGCGGCAGTGAGATTCCTCTCAATGCTTCATAATATTCGAGCACGCTGATATCAGATTCACCAGATCGGCCGCCCGCGAGTATTGATATGGCCAAATTAAGGTCATCGCTAAACGCGGCGGCCAATTGTGCCGACTATTCAAGGCGAGGAGGCGGGAGAGATCGAACGCCTGATTTTTTGCCGGAGTCGGTCGTCAGCCTGACACCATCTCGATACGCATCATCCAGGTGGCCTGCGGAGTGTAGGGAAACGGCCAGGTCTGTTGGGAATTTTGCCGTTGGGGTGCGCTACCTTTCGAACTCCAGCTCGGGGAATGCTTCGTCGGCGGATTTGTCCAGCGCGTCATAATATGCATTGGCACCGCCGAAATAAATGAGCACCCGGGCCGATTTATCATCGCGGTTGGCACCCATCATCCAGGAATTGACCTTGTCTCCCTCCGCCATCAGTGTTTGTTCGTGGATTTCCGCGACATGGTCTGTCCACTCGCGCTCGGCCTCCTCTCGTGGACGAAACACGGCATATCCCTCGCGCTCCATTCTCTCGATGCAGCGGGCGATCCAAGTCACATTCTGCTCGATCGAAGTCGGCAGGTTTGCGAATGGCGCCTGCGGCCCCGTTACGGTGAACAGGTTCGGGAAATCGGCGACGCAGACGCCCATGATACTCGAAGAGGTTTCGCGCCACTTCTCTGCCAGTGACTGACCGCCCGTACCGATGATCGGAAATGCCTCCAGCGCGCCGGTATACGCCTTGAAGCCCGTGGCGAGGACGATGACGTCCACCTCATAAAGATTGCGTTCGGTACGAATGCCGCTTTCGGTAATCTCGATCAGAGGCTCTCGCTCCTTGATGTCAACGAGGTGGACATTCTCGCGATTGAGCGACTTCAGATATCCCTGATCGAGCGGAGGGCGCTTGGCGAAAAGGGGATAGTCGTCAATGTCGGGAGCGACCAAGTCGGCAATTTCCGGATCGTCGATCTGCTCTTTCATCTTGTCGGTGAGGAATTTCGACGCCTGCCGGTTCGATTCAGCGTTGGTCAGCAGGTCGTCGAAGGTTTCGAAAACCCAGCGGAAGCTACCGTTCCAGTTTTCTTCGAAAATACGTTGCCGCTCCTCCGGCGAGGTGTCTGCGGCGTTCCGGCCGACGGGACTGTCAAAGGCCATACCAAAGGCGTGGTTACGGCACTTTTTGACGATCGCGTCGTAATTGTCCTTGATTTCCTTTTCCCATTCCGGAGTCATTTGCTTTTGCATCGCGGGGAGAATGTAGTTGGGCGTGCGCTGGAAAACGGTGACGCTACGCGCAGTCTCTGCAAGTACCGGCACCATCTGCACGGTGGTCGACCCCGACCCGATGACCGCGATGCGCTTGTCCGCATAATCGAAATCCTCACCGGGCCAGCGTGAGGAGTGAAAGAGTGGCCCCTTGAAGCGATCCATTCCCTTGATTTCCGGTACCATCGGCTCGGAAATCATGCCCATGCCGCTGATCAGATATTTACACGTGAAGCTGTCACCATCAGCGGTTTCGACCCGCCAACCTTTCATGTCCTCGACGTAGCGCGCCTCCACGATTTCCGTTTCGAACTGGATGTGGGGCCACATATCGCAGCGGTCCGCGACGAAGCGCATATAGTCCTGCGTTTCCTTCCAGTCGGGATATCGCCTGGTCCATGACCAGTCCAGCAGGAGCTCCTTCGAAAAGGTCAGGCAGTAGTAATAACTCTCGCTGTCCGTGGCGGCGCCCGGATAACAATTCCAGGCCCAAGTGCCGCCGATGTCGGAAGCCTTGTCAAAAATGCGTATGGAAAGGCCCGCCTCGCGCAGATAATGGATCAATGCAAGACCGGCGAACCCGGCTCCGATCCCGATCGCGTCAAAATCGAAGCCAGTGCCCTGAGCCCTTGATTTCGCGGGTGCTTCCACGAGCGTGCTCGCGCCAGTCATGACCTATCTCCCCAAGACTTCTCGTCCACATGCCGTCCAGCGCCACTTCAAAAACGGGCGTTCGACCGTCCAGCGGTTCTTCATTGTCACCAACCTTCGCCGATGATTTGCTGTCCTAAGCGGCTTTCCGAACAACCGCTTCCAAGCGGAGTAACTTATTTGCTTGGTGCTAGCAAGTGGGTTTGGAGCGGCAAGACGCCGAATGTCCCTGTCGAGCACGCGGGCAATTCGAGTGCCGCGGTTGGTGCTGACTAAATCCCGAGGATCTTACGGGTAGTTTCGCGGAAGCCCTCGAACTGGCGTGCGAGATCTACACTGTCCGCTGCCACCAGCCATTGATACACCGTGCCAAAGATGAAGCTGCAAAACTGGAAAGCATAGGCGTCCGCGTCGATCAATTCCGCAATTTCGCCTGCGGCCTGCCCCTCGGAAATCCAATGCGATATGTCGCGCCGATAGATCCTGTGATAGTCCGCCAGATGGGCGCGAACATCATTGTGCGAACTGATGGACTCAAACCACAGGATGTACATCGCCTTCATGTCTTCCGAGCGGCTGACCAAAAACCCTTCAACCGCGTCGAGCGCGGCGAGACAGGCTTCGCCGCCCGTACGACCATTAACCGCGTTCGCCAGCTTTCGCGTCCAGCCGCTATTGAAGCGAAGGATCAGCTTTGCGAATAGGGCATCCTTCGAGCCGAAGCGGTTCGAGGCCAGACCGCGAGAAAAGCCAGCCCGCTCACCGACCGCCTTGAGCGTCGTGTCATGGGTGCCCTGTTCAATGATGAGTCCCGTTGCCGCGTCAAGCATGCGCGCATCCGAAAAGGCCGTCCGCTCGGCCTGAGTGCGCTTGCTCTTGACCGGCTTCCTCAGCGGTTGCGAGGTCTCGGAAACATCCTCAGTCAACTCGCGCAGAGAGGCTTTGTTAGAGGTCGTCGAGGTGGACTTCATATGAACCGATCAACTCTTTCAATAGCGATCTCGTCAGCCAAAACGGCCTTTCGTAACGCCTGTTTGTCTATCTTGCCGACGCTTGTGAGCGGCAGGTTGTTCTGGAAGGACCAATATTCGGGGATCCAGAAGCGCGCAACTCTGTCGCGCAGAGCCGACCTCAGGCGCGCGAAGTCCGGCTTCTCGCCGGTTTCGCTCGTCACGATTGCGAGCGGGCGTTCTTCCCAGCGTTCATCGGAAATCCCCACCACCGCGGCAAGATCCACCCCTTCGAGCTCGCTCAGGACAGTTTCAAGTTCTCCCGACGGAATCCATTCGCCGCCCGATTTGATGAGGTCTTTCAGGCGGTCAGTGACCTGCACATATCCCCGTTCGTCGATCGTGCCGGCATCGCCCGTGTCGAGCCAGCCATCCCGCGTCAGCACGTCGGCGCCGACTCCGCGATGATAACCACCTGCGATCCAGGCCCCGCGCAGCTGTAATCGTCCGGTTTTGGTCCCGTCCTCGGCAAGTCGTTCGCCTTTATCACCGACCACTCTTACCTGGACACCGGGCACGGGCCGCCCGCTTTTCGCGCGCATCCGATACGCTTCGGTTTCGTCCGCGTCACAGGCCGGATGGGACAACACGCACAGGGGACTTGTTTCCGTCATGCCCCAGCCCTGTATGACCGGCACTCCCCAGCGCTTGTCCACGCAGGCGATGAGGTCGCGCGATACCGCCGAGCCACCGGCGACGATCGTGCGGAAACTGCTCATGTCGATCGTCTGTTCGCCATCCGCACGCAGAAGGTCGTTGAGGATGGTCGGTACGGTTGCAGTGAATGTCGGTGCGGACTGGCGGATCATATCCCGCATTGCCGCGGGCTGCAGGTGCGGACCGGGCAGGATGAAATCCGCTCCGGCGAACCAGCCGGAGAAAGGAAGGCCCCAGGCATTGGCATGGAACATCGGCGGCATCAGCAGGATACGATCAGCTTCGCTTATGGCAAAGGCATTGGCGGCCATCGACCCCAGACTATGCAGAAAGATCGTTCGATGTGAGTAGACGACTCCCTTGGGATCGCCCGTTGTTCCCGACGTATAGCAGACCGCGGCTGCGGAGACCTCGTCGACGGCGGGAAAATCTTTCAGCGGGACATGGTCCGCCAGAAAGTCGTCGTAGGCTACCCATTTCGTTTTCAGCCCCGCCAGTTCCGCCGTGTTCCCGGTAACAACGACAAGGTCGATGTGACCAAGCGCCCCGACCTCTTCTTTCATAGTGGCAAGCAGATCGCCATCGGCCAGGAGAACCGTATCCTCGGCATCCGACATGATGAACTGCAACTGTTCCGGATGCAGACGTACGTTCAGCGTATGCAACACGGCGCCCATCGCCGGAACGGCTAGATAAGCCTCGAAATGCGCGAAATCGTTCCAGCACAGAGTCGCAACGCGCGTATTGCGTCCAACCCCCGCTGCCATCAGCGCGGAAGCGAGCCTTCGTGCGCCTTGCGCGACGCTTCGATAATCGCGCCATGTGATGGCAGTGCCGTCGAACAGCCCTATCCGGCTGTTCGCGTGAATCCTTTCGCCATGCTCCACAATCGACGCCGTCCCGAGCGGCTCGTGCATCATAGTGGCAAACATCTCTTCTTTCATCAGCATGTCGTAACTGACGCGGCGATGCAGCGTGCCTGGTCGAGCAGGGCCGGCACATCATCTTTGAGCCCGCGTTCATAGTCGCCTTGCACCTTGCCGCGCTCATGAAGGACAAACGCACCCTCCACGATGGCGGCGAGGCGCCACAAAGTGAAGACCTGATAATAAGTGAGGTTCTGAACCGACAAGCCTGTCCGCGCGGCCCAGTGCGCGGCCAGTTCTCCGCCGCCGACCACGCCCGGCCGATTTGAAACCCGCTGGACAAAAGCAAAGCCGGGCGACTTCTTCTCATCGCGGTTCCAGAAGGCCGTCGCCAAACCGACGTCGACGAGAGGGTCGGCCAAGGTAGCCATTTCCCAGTCCAGGATCGCGCGGACCCTTGGCGCTCGTTCATCGACAAGGATGTTGTCAAGATGGAAGTCGCAATGACTGATCCTAACGGTTTCCGGTTCGGGCGCATGTTCCATCAGCCACGCGCCAAGCCGATCAAGTTCGGGCAGGTCGCGCACAATATTCTCGCGCCGCTCCCTTTGCCAGCGCGCAACCTGCCGGGGAACGAAGGTCCTTGCCTTTTCGATGTCGCCGAGGTCTCGAGGGACCGGGTCGAATGCGTGCACCTTCGCAATGGCATCCATCATGGCCATGCCGAGCGCGTCGATGCTGTCCGGATCACCGAGATATGCTGAAGGCAGCGTGTCGGTGATGGCCACGCCCTCTACAAAGGCATATAGTGCGAATGGGGTCCCAATTATCTCGCGATCCTCGCAAAAGGCGAGCGGTTCCGCAACGGGAGCGTGGTCGGCAATTGCCTTTACAAAGCGATATTCGCGCGCGATCCCCGCGCCTGCATTTTCTGATACCATATCGACGGGCGCATGGCGGAGCACGATGCGTCCCCGGTCGCTCTCCACCAGGCGTGTGACATTGGCGTTTCCACCGGTAAGTTCGCCCGCGATACGCGCACCGGTGATCCCGGTCTGTTGGACCAGCCAAGGGGCAAGCCCATCATATGTCGCTTTCAAAGCTTGCACAGCAGGCCGCCGTCGGTGGCAACCGTTGAGCCGGTCATGTAACGGGAATTGGCCACCCACCAAACAACCTCGGCAATCTCTTCCGCAGTGCCTTCGCGCCGTAATGGAATGTCGGCGATGATCCGCGCACGCGCCTTTTCGGGTATGTCGGCGGTCATTTCCGTGGACACAAATCCGGGAATGACGAGGTTGACCCGGATCGACCTGCGCGCCAGTTCCGTCGCCAATACTCGTGTCAGTCCGGCCAAGGCCGCCTTGCTTGACCCATAGGCCGCATCGCCGACAAAGCCGCGCATGCCGACGACGGCGCCGATATTGACGATAGCGCCGCCAGGTTCTTCATTTTTGCCGGTGGGGAAGTACGGCAGGCAGGCGCGCACGGCGTTTACAGACCCAGTTAGATTCGTCGAGAGGACGGCCTCCAGGTCCGCTAGTTCAATTTGGTCTATCAGCCCGCCGCGGTGGATGCCTGCATTGTTGACCAGCACATCCACGCCGCCCCAGATTTTCGCGACGCGGGCGGCAGCGTGCGCCATCGATCCCGCGTCTGTTACGTCGCCCGCCAAGGTCAGACTACGCCCCTGCGGAAGGTCATTCCTTTCTTCGCCCCCGCGCGAGATCGTGGCAACACGGGCACCCGCTTGACGCGCGTACTCGGCAATTGCCTTGCCCAGCCCGCGTGACGCGCCTGTGACGATCCATCGCTGTCCCACGTCCCCCATTTTTCCGTCAGAACCTCTGCGTAAGTGCCACGCCGTACGTGCGTGGGGGCCGCGGAGCACCATAGCTCCAAAGTCCCTGAATATCGAAGCCGATGGAGTAACCATCTTCGTTCAGGAGATTACGGGTAAATACCGAGAAGAGCGTATTGCCACGCTCGTAGCTGGCCGACAGATCCACCAAATGTTGTCCGTCATTGGCCAACGCCGGGTTGTTCAGGAATGTCAGCTCATGTTCGCCAAGATAATGCCAGTTCCCGTTCAGAAGGATCGCATCCTGGCCGACCGGAATTTCATATGTCGCGCCGATCGTCCAGTTCCATTCAGGCGCACGGCGAAATTCAAGGCCGGTGTTATCCGTAGCGATCCCATCGCTGTCGACGTCAGCGAAGAAATCTTCGTACTTCGCGTCAAGATAACCCAGATTTCCGCGAAGCGTCAGATTCTCGGTCGGCACAATGGTGACATCCAGTTCCACACCGGTGATCGTCGCGTCGGCCGCGTTGAGGATCCGCGTCTCCTGTCCTGTGCCCACGGCGGCGGGAACGCTGAACTCCTCCTGTTTGTCATCATATTTCATATGAAATATCGACGCGTTGAAGCGAACGCTGCGATCGAAAAGCTCGGACTTGAAGCCCGCCTCGTAATTGTCGACCGTTTCCGGTTGGTACGGCGTGCGCGCGGCATTCTCCGTTGCCGGTCGACCGGTGAATCCACCTGTCCGATACCCTCGCGACCACAGCCCGTAGAATAGGAAGTCATCATTGGGTTCGTAGCTGAGGGCGACTTTCGGCGTGAACTTCTCCCAACTGTCCTCGACAGGGTCGTCAAAGAAGTCGAAGCCGAGGTCACGGACCTGCTGGGTTTTCTCATCACGCGTATATCGGCCGCCGAGGGTCAGCTTGATCTGATCCGTGAAGCGATAGTCCACATCGAAGAAACCGGCATAGGACTTGTTGGTCTGCCTGACAGTTTGAGGAATGACGAGAACGGTGTCAGGGACGACGAAGCCGATATAGCTCACGAGGTCGATCGTATAGGATGAATCCCAGTAATAAAGCCCGGCCACGAAGTTCAGTGGCGAGCTGCCAGCCCTCGTAAGCCGCAGTTCATGGGTATCCTGCCTATATTTAGCCGGTCGATCAGTATGGAAGAGTGTCAGCGGCGTGGCGTCGAAATCCTGCGTGATGTCCTCGTCGGTTTCATAGCGACCGTAGATATACTGGACCTCCAGGTCAGGATTAACATCGTATATCCCCTTGGCGATGAAGAGATTCGAGTCGAAAAATGCGTTCTTCTCGAGCGGCCCGTTGCTTATGGACCTATAGCGGTCACCTTGCTGCGGCACGCCTTCCGCTGGTGAACACTGGCCCAGGGACACACAGAAGAGATTTGGCCGCGCGATCGGCGGGACGCCCAGCAGGGACGTTTCTTGGGCCAGGTTGGAAAGCTGCGGAGGATCTTGGCGCGTATTCTGATCGTCGAAGCTTAGCGAGATTTCAAGTTCCGGCGTGGGCGTCAGCAGCAACTGAGTGCCGAAGGCGGTAAACTCAGAACGCTGCCCTTCCTGATCAAAAAATTCGTTGAAAATGTAGCCATCAGTCCTTCGATAAGCACCAGAAAACTTGATTGCTGCCCAGTCATTCAGCCCGAAGCTGACGACCCCTTCCAAGTCGTACGAGTCGTGGTTTGCCGCGGTGGCGCGGACCTTGCCGGAAAGCTCAGAGGTCGGACGCGAGCGCGAGAGATTGATGACGCCCGCGATCGCGTTGCGTCCGAACAACGTGCCCTGCGGCCCCCGAAGGATCTCGACCCGGTCAATATCGATGGCCTTCAGAAGGCCGCCGGAGCTGGTTCCGAAGTAGATGTCGTCCAGCACTACGCCCACCGTGGGATCAATTGCCTTCTCAACATCGGCGACGCCGATCCCACGGATCGTGGCGGACGCCACGCCCCCGGGGCCCTGCTGCGTATCGTCAATGAGGACGTTCGGCGCGGAATCGGCGAAGCCGCGAACATCATTGTCGAAGCGGGTTTCCAGTTCCGACGACGAGAGCGCGCTCACCGACAGGGAGACGTCCTGCAGGTTCTCGCTACGCTTGCGTGCGGTGATGACGATTGTTTCGAGGCCACTGCCCGAAGACGCAGCGGCGTCCTGCGCCGACTGCGCGGTGTTCGGCGCCTCCTGTCCATGGACAGCCGCCGCGCCTGCCAGTGAAGCCGTTGCAGCGGAAATGCGCAGTGCTGCCCTCAGCGAACCCTTCGTCACCTTGATCATCATCCTCTCCCCAGTGAGCAGCCCCTCTAAATGGACGCTGTCTTCTTGTTCCTGCACGGACAGCGAACCATGATAGACGGGTTTTTGACCGCCGATCCTCGCTCCGTATCACGAGCATCTAAGATACTTGCTAACGGCAAGCAAGTGACTCTCGCAGAATGGATTGCTCACGCGAGCCGGAGCCGGACTAAAAATTGCTTGCGTCTAGCAACTATGTCGCCTAGCCCCATATCTACACGTATTTCGGGGAGATGAAGCGGATGCAAAGGCTAGAGGGCAAGGTCGCGCTGATTTCTGGTGCGGCCAGTGGGTTGGGAGAGGCCCAAGCCATCCTCTATGCGCGCGAAGGTGCGAAGGTCGTGGTGGGGGACATTCAGGACGACCTGGGCAGAAATGTCGTCGAGCGGATCCTTTCCGACGGCGGCAAAGCGACCTATACGCATCTGGACGTCACCGACCAGGAAAGCTGGACGGTCGCCGTAACTGTTGCGGTGGAAAGTTTCGGCAAGCTGACGACGCTCGTCAACAATGCGGGCATCTTCCATCCTGGTGGCGTCGAAAGCGAATCTCCGGAGGGTTGGGCCAGAATGCTGGCAGTGAACCAGACCGGCCCCTTCTACGGCATGAAGGCCGCAGTGCCCCGGTTGCTTGAAAGCGGCAACGCGGCCATCGTGAATATTTCGTCTCTCTATGGCCTCATCGGCAGTCCAGACGCGATCGGCTATCACGCCTCGAAGGCTGCCGTGCGGGTAATGAGCAAGGGCGCCGCGCTGGAGTTCGCGCGCAAGGGTATACGCGTCAATACCATTTTTCCGGGACAGATCAGAACCCCGATTCTCGGCGACATCACGCCCGAGCAGGACAAGGCTATAAAGTCATCCATTCCGATGGGTGACGTGGGCGAGCCGATGGATGTCGCGTACGGCTCGCTATTCCTGGCGTCCGATGAAGCGAAGTACATATCCGGAGCTGAGCTGTGGATCGATGGCGGCTGGTACGCAGCCTGCTGATATGGTTTGGGATTTCTCTACCGACCCCGAATTCCAGCGCGAGCTCGACTGGATGGAAACCTTCGTGCGCGAAGAAATCGAGCCCCTCGATCTGCTGTTCCGCGGCGCCGCAGACCCGTTCGATCCCCGCGGCCGTGCCCGACCGATCATCCGCCCGCTTCAGAAGATTGTGAAGGAACGCGGACTGTGGGCGGCCCACCTTGGTCCGGAACTTGGCGGCAAGGGCTTCGGGCAGGTCAATCTGGGACTGATGAACGAGATACTAGGCCGAAGCCGGTTCGCGCCCGTAGTTTTCGGCACGCAGGCACCCGACACCGGCAATGCGGAGATCCTCGCGCGGTTCGGCACCAAGGCTCAGAAGGAACGGTATCTTCAGCCACTCCTGGACGGGGACATCGTCTCTTGCTTTTCGATGACCGAACCGCAGGCAGGATCGGACCCCGCGCAGTTTACGTGCCGCGCGCGCCTGGACGGCGACGAATGGGTGCTGGACGGCGAGAAATGGTTCGCGAGTCACGCCTGCATTGCCGAGTTCATCATAGTGATGGCTATCACCGATCCTGACGTTCCAGTTTATGAAGGATCGACGATGATCATTGTCCCGGCGGGAACACCGGGAATGCAAATAGAGCGCAACACTGCCGTCGGACCACGGGATTCCGACCATCCGGGCGTTCACGGCTATCTCAAATTCACGGACTGCCGCGTCCCTCGCGAAAACGCTCTCGGACCGGAAGGAGGCGGCTTCAAGGTCGCGCAGTCCCGGCTGGGTGGAGGCCGGGTGCACCACGCGATGCGTACGGTCGGAATGCTGAACAAGGCAATGGAGATGATGACCGAGCGCGTGGTCAGTCGCACAACAAAGGGTGAGCGGCTGGCGGACAAACAGATGGTGCAGGAAAAGATCGCCGACAGCTATACGCAGATTTTGCAGTTTCGCCTGCACGTCCTTTACGCAGCCTGGTTGCTCGACCGTGACAAAGGTTATTCGCGCCCGGTTCGACGCGAGATTTCAGCGGTGAAGGCCGCCATGCCGACTGTGCTGAAAGACGTGATTTACCGTGCTCTGCACCTTCACGGTTCGCTTGGGATGTCCAACGAGACCCCTTTGATGGACATGTGGCAATATGTTCCGGAAATGGGGATCGTCGACGGACCGACCGAGGTGCACAAGGTCTCGGTGGCGAAAGATGTGCTACGGCACGTCGAACCTTCGAGAAATCTCTTCCCGACATACCACGTGCCTACTGCCCTTCAGGACGCCCAGGAGAAGTTCGCAGCGCATCTTCAATCGACCCAGGACAAAGCCCGATGACCGAAAGTCTGGAGCAACGAGTCGATCGCATCGAAAGCCGGACAGCGATGCACGAACTGGTTGCTGACTATTGCCACGGCTTCGACAAGCGCGACTGGGAAAGGTTTATCGCAATCTGGTGGGACGATTGCGTTTGGGAGATCGGGCCGCCTTTCGGCAGCTTCGAACGCCATGACGGGATCGAGAATGCCGTTCGCGAAGTCCTTTGGCCAGCGTGGCAGGCATCAAGCCATTTTACCACCAACCTTGTCGTGAATTTCGAGAGAGCCGACCGCGCGACCGGGCTTTGCGACGTCGACTGCATTGGCACCACCTCGGACGGCGTTGCCCAGACGGTATCGGCGACCTACGCTGACATTTTCGAGCGACGCGGCGGAACCTGGAAGATCGCCAGGCGCAAGGTGACGATGCATCACTTCAGCCCATTGACCGGGGTCACCCTCAAACCGCCGGAGTAGGATGCCGAGATGCCATATTTGACAACCGATACCAGCCACCGCGTCCACTACAGCCATTTTGCTGGCCATGGCGGGACGATGGCCCTGATCCACGGCTGGGGTATGTCGGGGGACTATTGGAATTCGACGGTCGAAGCGCTGGTCTCGCGCGGCCATGGAGCTCTCGTCATTGATCACAGGGGCTGCGGCCGGTCCGATCGGGATTTCCCTGATCTTTCGATCGGGGCGATTGCCCGGGACGTGACTGCGATTATTGAGAAATGTGCCCTACCGGGCGTGGTCCTGAACGGCTGGTCCCTGGGCGGTGCGGTTGCCGTCGAGGCCGCCGGCCACCTCGGCAATGTTTTGCGCGGCGTCGTCCTGACATGTGGTGCGACGCCGCGCTATACTCGAGCGGACGACTTTCCTTACGGCGGCGATGCCAAGGACGTACTCGCAAATCAACAGGCCATTACCGTCGGCCGTGCCGACTTCTTTCGGGCATTGGCGCGGGGCGCTGTGGCTGACGGGACGAGTCAGGCTATCGTCGATTGGCTGGAGCGCGGGTTTATCGCGAGTGGGCCCTGCGCCAGCCGCACGCTCTCGGACCTGGCGCAGATTGACCAGCGCGCCCTTCTCCGCGATCTCGACTGCCCCGTCCTGTCGATCGGCGGCAGCAAAGATGCAATTGTGGATCCCGCCATTGCCGCCTTTGCCGCCACATGCGCGCCACACGGACGACATGAGACGCTCGATACCGGTCATTCGCCCCAGCTGGAGAACCCGGAAGCCTATCATCGACTGATTCTGGATTTCATGGAGGAAACAGCGTGAACGGCAAGACGCAGTCCCGCGATCTTGAAAACTTGCTCGCGCCCTTGGAGCGGCCGTTTCAATGCAAGTCATTTCGTCCGCAAAACCGCTTTTGCATGGCGCCGATGTCGCGCTACTTCGCGCCGGGAGGCGTAATCACCGACGAAGGCGCTGAATATTATCGCAAGCGCGCCGCCAACGGCATCGGAACAATCATCACCGAGGGCACCGGGGTCGCGATCGACCATTCTCTGTCCGCCGATACAGTTCCGGTCTTTGAAGGACAGAAGGCGCTGGAGGGATGGAAAACCGCCATCGATGCAGTTCACGCGGAAGGCGGAACCTTTGTGCCGCAGCTTTGGCATGTTGGGGGATGCGAGGATTTCAATTATCCCGACGCGCCGCATGCTCCATTGGTCAGCCCGTCCGGTTTTGCCGGACCAGACGTGCCTGGCGGCCGCGCGATGAGCGATAGCGACATCGCCGATACGATCGCGGCTTTTGCGCGCTCCGCGAAGCACGCAAAGGACCTGGGTTGCGACGCGATCGAGTTGCACGGCGCGCACGGATATATTTTCGATCAGTTTTTCTGGGACGCAACAAATTTACGAGAAGATCGCTACGGCGGCCCGGATATCGGTGACCGCGCCGCCTTCGCCGCCGAGACGGTGCGCGCTTGCCGCGACGCCGTGGGTGACGCTTTCGCAATCATCTTCCGTATCTCTCAGTGGAAGACGTATGATTATGACGTCAAACTGGCACCCGACCCGGAATCTTTGCATCGTTGGCTGATGCCTCTCGCCGACGCCGGAGTCGACATCTTCCACGCTTCGCAGCGCCGCTTCTGGGAACCGGAATTCCAGGGAGACCGCAGAAATTTCGCAGGCTGGGTAAAAGAAGTGACCGGCCATCCGACGATTACCGTAGGTTCAATCGGGATGGACCGGGACCTGATGGAAGATTTCGTTCAGGGTATATCGTCACCGACGCTGAACAGGTTGGAAGAACTGGTAGCCATGTTCGAACGCGACGAATTCGACTTGGTGGCTTTGGGGCGTGTTTTGCTCGCGGACGCCGACTGGCTTCAAAAGATAAGGAGCCGAAGGGAGGCTGAACTGCGTCCCTATGACCGCGCCGTCGCGCTGGAGCGGTACGAACACGGTTGAGGGCCCGAACCCCGCATGCGATGCGCGCCAATCGGCGTTCAGCGCCCAGCCGACTTTCGCTGGTAGACTATGGTGCGGCGCATTTCTTCGAAAGTATCTTTGCCGTGAGCGGATCGGTGCAGAACCCACTGGCAGATATCGCGACCGATCAGGCCCGGGTGCTGCGCGTTCGCGAGGCACAGAATTTGCCTGTCGAAGAACTGATCGTGGACGACGTGATGATGGTCGGTCCCGACGAATGGTTGGCGGCAAACGTGCTCATGATCAACGGCAGGCCCCTGGGTTCGAGACTTTAGATTAGGATTGGGCGTCGTCGTTTTTTCATCAACACGACGGAGCCCAAGCGCTCCTCAAACCTGTGCCATATGCGCAGACCGGGGCAAGGTCAGATGCGGCATGCTCCAGAACATTGGCTGGCAGCAAATAGAGAAGAGATACCATGCACCAGTGCGCGTTTGGAAGATAATGACCCGGAAATCGTCCGGTTTGAAAGTTCGCCCTTTATTTTCAGCACCCAAGCACTGACTCTAATTCCGTCAACTAAGCTTCAAATTCTAACGGGGCATCCAGCGTGCCATCCCGTGAAGGCAGCGCTCCCCGCCTTGGCCAGGAATTGCACCGTAATTTTGGGGATCGAGCCCCGGAAGCCGTTCGCCTTCCCTGTTCTCCGACAGCCACACTTTCGGAAAGGCCGCCAGCGCTAAGCCTGAATATTGATGGTCCAGACGCTCTTGCTCAATGCGGGGCGTGAGCGGAAACGGTTTGGAATGGTGGGGTTAGCCGCCGCTTTGCACTATCGGAGCCCTCCCCCTTTTCGCCAATTGAGTGGATCCGTGGTGGGTGGACCGGGCCAACGGGAAAACCGCGCCAGTCGAACAAAAGGCCGGGGAAGCGATACGCCTCCCCGGCCTTTTGTTCGACTGGTCGGAGCGACAGGATTCGAACCTGCGACCCCTACACCCCCAGTGTAGTGCGCTACCGGGCTGCGCCACGCTCCGACCGAAGGGGCCGAATAGGGGCGGGCGGGCGGAATGGCAAGATGATAAACCGCCCGCGCCCGCGCCAGACGCCGCTTCGGCTCAGCCGCCCTGGAGGCGGCGGAGCAGGGCTTCCGCGTCCTTTCGCTCAGCGAACTGATCGGCGCTTTTCAGCGACCGCCGCACTTCCTTCAGCGCTTCGCCGCGCTTGCCGTTCGCCAGATAGGCTTCCGCCAGATGATATCTGATCTCGCCATTGCGCGGCAGGGTTTTTGCCGCCCGGTTGATCAGTTCCAGCGCCTTCGCCTTGTCGCCGCCCGTTTTCAGCATCACCCAGCCATAGGTA
Source organism: uncultured Alphaproteobacteria bacterium (assembly GCA_963710205.1). Lineage (GTDB taxonomy): Bacteria > Pseudomonadota > Alphaproteobacteria > Sphingomonadales > Sphingomonadaceae > Pacificimonas. Next base: position 831,712 of record CAVPZG010000005.1, read on the forward strand.
TCTGTAACGGACGGATTCTTGCTGGCGAAATTATAGGCCATTTGCGCCATCGGCATGGCGCGCGGGTCGCCGATTTTCATATAGGCCCAGGCGAGGTTGTTGAGGATCGACGGATCGCGGCTGCCGACCGCCTTCCTGAGCGCCTCGTAATTGGCGATCGAGGCGCGGTAATCGCCTGCGTCCAGCTGAAGCTCGGCAATGGAGGCGAGGGCGCCGGAATCCTTCGGGTTCGCCTTTTTGTAGGCATTCAGGATCTTGATGGCATCCGCCTTCCGACCCAGCCTGACATAGCTGTCGGAAATGCCGCGCGCCGTGGCAAGGTCGAAGCTCTTCTTGCGCGCCGCCGCGAAGGCCGCGAGCGCATCCTGCGGACGGCCTGCGAGCAGATAGGCCCGGCCCAGCGCATTTTCGGCGATGTTCGAATTCGGCGTTTCCTTGCGAAGACGCACCGCCCATTCGCGCGCCTGATCGAGCCGCCCCTGGCGCGCCTCAAGCGCGATCAGTTCGAGATAGGCAGGCGTGTTGCTTTCGCCCGTGATCGTCATCGCGCGCTGGAAGGTCCGGCGCGCATCGTCGATCCGGTCGTTGGCCTGCAACGCCCGGCCGAGGAGAATCCGGGGCAGCATGGCATTTGGCTGCTGGTCCACCATCCGGTCGAACAGCGAGACGAGCTGCGACTGACGTCCGGTCAATTCGTAAATCCTGGCCGCGGTCATCAGCGCCTCTGGACTGTTCGGAAAGTCGCGCAGCAGCGCGCCCGCCTCGTTGGAGGCATCCGTGTCGCGCCCCGCCGACATATAGGCATCGGCAAGAGCGATACGGGGCGCCGCGGCCTCGCGGTTGACGGAGGCGGCCTGCTGCAGCCACTCCAGCTGCTCCTTGCGGTCGCCCTCGATACCGGCAAGCTCGCCAAGCACCATGAGCGCCCTCACATCCTTGCCGTCGTTGCGGACGACCATGCGAAGCTGTTCCTTGGCGCCGCGCGCGTCCCCTTCGGCGATCAGCAGCTGTGCCAGGTTGCGCCGGGCCTCGGGATAGTCCGACTGGCGCTTGATGGCCTCGCGGAAGGCGGCCTTGGCCTCCTTCATCTTGCCCTCACCAATCAGCGCGCCGCCGCGCAGATTGTAGCCGACCGGCATGTCCGGATAGGCCTTGACGATCCTGTCGGCACTTTCGAGCGCGCCCGAAAACTCGCTTTTCCGCATCCGGACGAGCGTCTGCATCATCAAACCGGACAGCGACGTCTCATCCTCTTTCAGGACGTTGTCGACGGTCGCCTCGGCAAGATCGGCATTGCCCTGCAAGAGCTGGGTCATGGCGAGCTGGTTCGAAACGGACGAGTCCCCCGCCCCCTCCTGCGCCTTTTGCAGATATTCCTGCGCCTCCGACACCATGCCGACCTGCGCGCGGGCGGAGCCGGCGATGGCATAGGTGCGGCTGTCGGCCGCGCCGGCGTCGATGACGGGCTTGATCGTGTTGAACGCGCCCTCGGCATCGCCCTTCTGCAGCTGCGCCGTCGCATAGAGCTTGCGCGCGGTCACGCTGTTCGGAATCTTGCCGACCAGTTTTCCGAGAAAATCGTTTGCCTGTTCCGTGTTGTTCGCATCGAGAGCGAGCAGACCCTGCAGCATGAGCGCGGGCGCGAAGTCGTTGAGAAGACCGCGTGTCTGCGTCATCAGCGCGCGGGCATTGTCCGTGTTGCCGTTGCGCGTGTCGAGGACGGCCTCAAGGTAGAGCGCGAGCGGATGCTGCTTCACCATCCCGTTGACGCGCTTCAGATCGGCGCGCGCCTCCTTTTCCTTGCGAAGGTCGCCAAGGGTGGCCGCGCGTTCGAGGAGCGCTTCGATATTGTTCCTGTCGATGTCGAGGGCGCGATTGAAGAAGGGGAGCGCAGCCTCGAGGCCGTTCGCATTGCGGCTGAGGTCGCCGGCGATGACGAGCGTCTTCACATGGCTGGGCCGGGCCTTCAGGATGCCGTTGACGAGCTCAAGACCCTGTTCATGCTGGCCGATGGAGCCCATGAATTTCGCCACGGCACCGACCGTCGCCGGATCATCGGGAGCAAGCGCCAGCGCGCGGTTGAATTCACGTTCGGCCGAGCGAAGATCGCGGTTGCGGAAATCGATCTGGCCGCGCAGGCGTGCGGCATAGGCCTCGAACTGAGGCGGGATGGACGCGGGGTCCAGCAGCTGCTCCGCCTCCGCAGGTTTGTTCTGGACGAGAAGGGCGTGGGCGCGCAGATGGCGCACCTTCTCCGCCGGAATGCCCGCCGCGACCGCGCGCTCGAGCTCGGTCTGCGCCTCGACACCGCCGCCAAGTTCCAGTGCCACGCGTGCCTGAAGCAGGCGCGCAAGGCCGTTGTTGGGATTTTGCTTGAGCGCATTCAGCAGCTGGATCCGCGCGGTGCGGTAGTCGCCGCCATAAAAGCTCTTGAACGCGTCCGTATAGGCCTCGTTCGATTCCGATTCCGCATCGGCATAGGCCGGGGTCGCGGCGAGTGGAGACAGGAGGGCGATACCCCCTGCGGCCGCCGCCGTGCGGAGCCAGGCCTTGCGGCGCGTCAAACTGGTTCTGGTCATTCTGAAAGTCCTCCCGGTTCACCATAGTCCTCAGATACGAAGAATATGGCGCTCAAGCCTCGATATCATATTGTTTCATCAGATCGTATAATGTTGGACGCGACACGCCGAGCAACTTTGCGGTGGACGAGATATTCGCACCCGTCCGGGAAAGCGCAACCCGAATCGCGATTTTGTCCGCCTCCTCGCGCGCCTGCTTCAGGTTGAGCGGGCCCGCATTTTCGCGCTCCTCGAAATCCATGTCGACAGCGGAGATACGGTCGTCGTCCGCCATGATGACCGCCCGTTTCACGCGGTTTTCGAGTTCACGGACGTTGCCCGGCCAGTTCCACTGTTCGATCGCGCTGAGCGCAGCCGGATCGAAGCCCTTTACCTTGCGCTTCAGTTCGGTCGCAAATTTCTTGAGGAAGAAATTCGCAAGGAGAACGGGGTCGCCCGCCCTTTCGGCAAGCGACGGAATCCGTACGACGACTTCGGCAACCCGGTACCAGAGATCCTCGCGGAAGGAACCGGCGGCGATCATCTCCTCGAGATTCTGGTGCGTCGCGCAGACGATGCGGACATCGACGGGGATGGTCCGGCGGCCGCCGATACGTTCGATGACACGTTCCTGCAGGAAGCGAAGCAGCTTGACCTGCAGCGGCAGCGGGATATCGCCAACCTCGTCGAGGAAGAGCGTCCCGCCCTCGGCCATCTCGATCTTGCCTTCGGTCGTTTTGGCAGCGCCCGTAAACGCCCCCTTCTCATAACCGAATAGTTCGGATTCCAGGAGATTTTCGGGGATGGCCGCGCAGTTGATGGCGACGAAAGGCTTGTCCGCGCGGTTCGATTCGTCGTGCAGACCGCGCGCGAGCAGTTCCTTGCCCGTACCGGATGCCCCCAGCAGCATGACGGACACGTCGGTCGAGGCGACACGCTCGATCATGCGGCAGACCTTTTGCATCGATTCCGCCGATGTGACGAGGCCGCCCAGTTCCGTATTCGCGCCCTTGGCGGCGAGAACGCGGTTTTCCGCCTCTATGGCGTGCAGATGAAAGGCACGGCCGACGATCATGCCGAGGGCGTCGATGTCGACGGGCTTCTGATAGAAATCATAGGCCCCCATCTGGATAGCCCTGAGCGCACTTTCGCGGGCGCCGTGGCCGGAGGCGACGATGACCTTCGTGTCCGGTTTCAGCGTCAGGATTTCTTCCAGCGTGGCGAACCCCTCTGTGGTGCCGTCAGGATCCGGCGGCAGGCCGAGGTCGAGCGTGACCACGGCGGGCTCGTGCAGGCGCAGCATCTCCATCGCCTCGCGCCGGTCGCCGGCGATGACGATCTCATAATCCTCATAAGCCCATTTCAGCTGGCGCTGGAGACCCTCGTCATCCTCGACGATGAGCAGTGTGGGAAGTGAATTTGCAGCCATTATGTCAGATGTGCCCCTAGCCGCTTACCGGAAAATGAATGATGAAACTGGTGCCCTCGCCCGGTGTCGAGGAGACGTCGAGCCGGCCACCGGCAGAGCGTATGATTTCGCGCGATTCATAGGCGCCGATGCCGAAACCCGCCTCTTTCGTAGACCGGAACGGCTTGAACAGGTCGTCGCGTATGAAACCCTCGTCCATCCCGCTCCCCCTATCCTCCACGATCAGCTTCACCGCCCCCGCCTCGTTACGCAAACGCAAAAATACCGGTGATCCCGCCTCGCTCGCATCTATCGCATTCTGCACAAGATGTCCCACCGCCTGTTCAAGTTTGGAACGGGAACCAGCGATTTCAAGAGGATATTCTTCCGCGTCGAGGATGACATTGGCTCCGCCGCGATTCTTGTCGGCCGCGATTTCCGCCAGCAGCGTCCGCAGATCGAAGAGTTCGGCCGCGCGGTCGCGCGCGCTTTCCTGGGACAGCCTGGCCAGCATGTCGTTCATCTTGCCGACCGAGCTTTGCAGGGTGGCCACCATATCCTCGCGGAACTCCGCCTTGTGCGCGTGTTTTTCCGCATTGCGGGCGACGAGGCTGAGCTGCGACACGAGGTTCTTGATGTCGTGCATGATGAAGGCGAAGCGGCGGTTGAACTCCTCGAACTTGCGGCTCTCCTCCAGGCTGGCGAGCGCGGACTGTTCCGCGATGTAGCTGGCGGCCTGACGTCCGACCGTGCGGAGGATATCATAATCCTCCCAATCGAGGTCCCTGGCGCTGCGCGGCTTTTCAAGGACGATGAGCGCGTCGAGATCATCGAGATGACCAAGCGGCACGATCAGCCAGACGCGCGCGTTGGCGGCGAGGCCCGGCGGCAGGTCGGCGCTGTGTTCGCTGTCGGCCTCCAATATGCGCGCGTGTTTTCCGAGCGCATCCTGTACCGCCTTCGGCAGAGTGAAGGCCGATGTGTCGAGATTCTTGAAGTTCCAGCGCGCCGCGAGGCCGAAACTGCCTTCATCGCCGCGCGTGAACAGCGCGCCGCCCGGACTGTCGACGATGGACGCGACCGCCTCGATCACACGTTCCTGCAGCGCCCCGAACCCCGGACCGGAGCGCGAGACTGTCGTGATGAACCGCAGCCACTCCTCGCGATAATCATATTTATAGGCGAAGAAATGCTTGTTGATCTTGACCCTGAGCCAGGCGCGGGCGCGGCCCGAGAAGAGCACGATGGCGCCGAACAGGATGGCCGCGAAGACAAGAATGATCTGGAAAAGCTGGCCCCAGTCGCCCTGCACCAGACCCAGCGCGTAGGCCGCGAGCGACATGCCGACGAGGTAAAGGCCGACGGCGCCGAGCGCGAACGTCTGGAAGGCGGCCTGCCGTGACAGCTGGATCGAGAGACTTTGGTTTCTGAGCACGGCAAGTGCGAACAGCGGCACGGTAATGGCATTGGCGATCCCGCGCGCATCGAAAAAGCCGATGGCCATTTCCGGATCGAGCAGGCGGAGCGTGAAGAGGTTGAGGTCATAACCGAACAGCCCCGCCAGTGCGATGCAGAGGAGATTGAGACTCCAGCGGTTGGCGGGGGCGC
>CAVPZG010000006.1:0-545355 GCA_963710205.1 uncultured Alphaproteobacteria bacterium
ACGCCGGAACCCGCGAGATTCTCAGTCGATCGAGAAGATCCGGATCGGGCAAAAGCCCAGCCTGGCGCTCAAGGTCGCGCGCAGCCTGAGCATCGGCATCAACCTCGATAGCCGGAGCCTCGACACCAGCAAGCGCCAGCGCTTCATTGAGGGAAAGAGGGGCGTCCTGCGCCAGCGCCGTTGCCGAGAAAGGCAGCAATGCGAGCGCGCCGGCCATAAGGCACGGCAACGCGATTTTGAAAGACATGAACCTGATACTCCTGACCTGTTCGACGCGCAGCAGCTCGCTGCGCGAATGAAAAAGGTCAGGTGCGGGGAGGGCGTTTCAGCCGGGGAAAGGTGGGCATCGGTGAGCCGCGCATCCGAAGATGCAAATATGACACCCGAAGAGATGACAGCGTCTGAAGCGGAAACAGCGTTTTTAACAGGCGCAAAAGCAAGCTGACTGCAGTGTCCATGCGCGCAGGTGCCATCCTGATCACGATTCGGGCAGCTTATCGCCCGTATCGTGAAACGCCACCATATTGGCGATGTCGCTGACCGTCATAATGGGTTCGACAGCGCATTCCGCCGCGTCGGCGACCGACGTCACCGCCACGAGAGCAACAAGCATGAGCATAGCCGCTTTGCACAGCCATTCGCTCAAATTCCGTGCACTGGAGGTCACCGTCATGGCTGCGGAGATAGGAGGATAGGTATTGATGTCAAGTTAAAGCTTGGAATTCATGTAACTATATAACAATTCAAACCAGAAAGTACATTCTCAGTTCGGTTCTTCTGCACGTAACGAATATCTTTAGGCCAATCTTCGGCCGGGTGGTTGTCACATAACGGAGCACGTCAGTGAAGCAGCTTCGCGATCGCATCCACCGTTCAACCGAGCCGCGCCTACTTGTGGCGGGCAAACGTGTCTTAAGGACGCCGTCAAAAGCTTCAGCCGTGCAAGTTCCGACACAGCCGGACTGATAACCATCTCGTGGGGTCCTTGGCGACCGGATGGGCCAACAAACTGTCGCTGCCGTGATTAGCGCTCAGACAGCGATACCAAGGCGTCCCGAAAACTGAGACAATGATTTCAATATAGCTTTGCTTAATGTAATTGATATAATGAAATGGCCGCATTGGCTATCGGTAAGGTTCGGTGGCGGTAGATTGCCGCAAAGAGAGAGGGGATTTCGACGAGGATGGTTTGGAATAACGACTGGCGCTCAAAGAGAGTCAGCCCAGCTCTTTTGCCGCTGGTGATCGTCTTGGCCGTCGGTCTGGCCGGAGTGTTACAGTTTTCTTTTACGGCGAGCGGGCCATCTGCGCCTGTCGAAACCTCACTCGCGGCCGTTCAGTCGCACCCGGTCGCTCCAGTAGCTGGACCGGAAGACGCTGACGTTACCATCGTGCTGTTTTCAGACTATCGCTGCCCTTATTGCCGCATCCTCGACCCCGTTCTGCAGAAAGAAATCGCGACAGACGGCCGTATTCGCGTCGTCTACAGAGACTGGCCGCTCTTCGGCGCGGCATCGACCCGCGCGGCGCGGCTGGCCGTGGCAAGCCAGTTTCAGGGTCGCCATGCCGAATTCCACGCCGCGCTTATGTCTGCCCCGCGCACGCTCGACGAGCCTGCACTCTACGCCGCTGCGTCGGCTGCCGGTATTGATTGGTCGCAGCTGCAGTCAGACCTTTCGGTACATGAAGCCGACATTGATGCTCTTCTCATCCAGTCGCACGCGGTAGCGCGGAAGCTTTTGTTTCAGGGAACGCCCGCGATGTTGGTCGGCGCGTATCCCGTAAGCGGCGCGGTTGGACGCGCCGAACTAAGACAGGCCATTACCCGTGCTCGCCGTAACGTCGCGAGTTCGGCCCCTTCCTGATGTCCATATCGAGTTACCCAAGAAAGGCGCACCATGTTTATCGAAAAGATTAAGTCCGAGGGTCTGTCACATCTCTCTTATGTAATTGGCGACGGCAGCGAGGCGGCCGTCATCGATCCGCGCCGGGACTGCGAGGTCTACATACGCTGCGCACGCGAGCGCGGCATGCGGATCACCCACATTTTCGAAACGCATCGCAACGAAGATTTGATCTCCGGCTCGCCAATCCTCTCCGCCATGACGGGTGCTCCCGTACATCATGGCCCCAACCCTGATCGCCCGGTAACTTATGCTGAAACGGTGAGGGAGGGTGATTGTTTCGCGATGGGAGATCTAAAGATTGCCGTGCTGGAAACGCCAGGGCATACCTATGATCATGTCGCCTATGTGATGACCGACCGCAATTACGATGACGGGCCGATAGGCGTGTTCACCGGTGACGCGCTGTTTGTTGGCGACGTAGGGCGCACTGACTTTTATCCCGACCGTGCCGAGGAGGTTGCTGGGCTGCTATATGACAGTTTGAAGAAACTGACGAAGCTGGGCGACCAGGCGCTCATCTATCCGGCACATGGAGCAGGTTCAGTCTGCGGTTCGGGCGTGGCGACCCGCGAATTTTCCACGATCGGGCATGAGCGGCGCAACAACCCCCGCCTTCAAATTGACGACCGCGATGCGTTCATCCATGCGAAGCTCGCGGAGAGCCATTATTACCCGCCTTATTTCAAAACCATGGAACGGCTGAACGTGGAAGGCGCCTCCGCTGCAGACCTGCTGCCAGTGCCCCGTCCAATAACAGCGGCCGAGATCGAAAAGGGCGCTTTCGACCGCATCATTGACGTTCGCTCCATCACGTCGTTCATGGGTGCCCACTGGCCGGGGTCGCTGGCGCTACCGGTGGCAATGCTGTCTTCGTTCGCAGGTTGGTTCCTGACAGAAGATGACCGACTGTCGCTGGTGGCGGACGACCCGGCGCAGGGCGAACGGGCGGCCAGGTTCCTGTCTCGTATCGGTTTTGACCGCGTCGTCGGCGTCTTTACGGGCGTTGTCGGCGCCGCTGCGGCAGGCAGGGAATTCGCGACCCTTGAGGCGGTTGATCATGAAACCGTGGCCAATCGCCTGAATGAAAGAGCGGCAGACTGGACGTTGCTGGACGTCCGTAGCCTTGAGGAACGGCAGGAGAAGCACATTGAGCCGTCACGGCACATTTATGTCGGCGAACTGGCAGGGCGGATAGATGAACTCGATTCTAAAAAGGCGTATACGGTCATGTGTGCTTCCGGCGCGCGAGCAACGATTGCCGCCGCTTTTCTAAAGGCGAACAGCTTCGCCAAAGTGGATATCTTCCTGGGATCGATGGGGGCGTGGACCGCACATCATGACAGCCGGTAGAACGTGTCTCAGTCCACTTGCGCGAAACGGGCCGCGCTGCCGAACTTGGCAGAGCGAGCGCGGATCTGTGGGTCTGCCCGTGTCACCGTTCCTTCCAGCTTGCCCATTTTCACGCAAAGCTGGTCAATCGCGGGACCATTAAGGCTGTAGATCACCTGCTTTCCCTCGCGCCGCGTCAACACCAGTTCAGCCTTTCGCAGGATGGCAAGCTGCTGCGATAAAGCCGGTTGGGCGATTGCCGTTACGGTTTCGATTTCACCCACGGCCATTTCGCGTCCGGCCAATGTCATCATGATGGTCAGTCTGGCGCTGTGTCCGAGCGTTCGTAGCCGCTCTGCCGCCGCGTCGATACTGAGATCGAGTTCACTCATTTGGTCTTATCACCTTCATGTGCTCTAAAAAACCAGTCCGAGGCGCTGGTACCGGAAAGCGCCGCCTCGAACGATTCCCCCGCCGGGTGCAGCAAAGCATCGCCGGGCCGCCAACCCTCGGGCGCGACGACATCGCCGGCATCGGTTCGCTGCAAAGCGTCGAGAAGCCGTAACATTTCATCCACTGATCTGCCTACGGTCGCAGGATAATAGGTCACCGCCCGCACAATCTTGTCCGGGTCGATAAAGAACGTCGCCCGTACGGCGGATGCATCGAGAGCCCTTGGCGCGACCATCCCATAGGCGGTGGCGATGGCAAGTGTCGGATCTTCGATAATCGGAAATTCGATGACCGTACCCGTTGCATCGCGAATGGCGCGGACCCAGGCAAGATGCGAAAACAGACTGTCGATGGACAGACCGAGAAGCTGACAGCCGCGCGCCGTAAAATCCCGATCAGCTTTCGCTAGCGCAACGAATTCACTGGTGCAGACCGGCGTGAAATCCGCTGGGTGCGAGAACAGCAATACCCACCCCTCAAAATCCGCGAGCTGGATATCACCTCTTGTCGTGCGTGCCGAGAAGTTGGGCGCAGTTTCGCCGATCCGCAGCGGCATCGGTGTTATGTCTGTATCCAAAAGATGGTTCCTTCAAAAATTTTGATCGCACCGGGGCAGCTTGGATAACAAAGCCGATTGACGCCAGCTCGACAATCACTTACATACTTTAAGTAATAGAAAAGGCGACAGGCGGCAATGGCGAACCAAACGGATCAAGATCCGGTGATCGAGGCAGCGCGGGCTCAGATTGTGGAAGCGGCACAACAGCGCGAACAGAGGCCGGGTATCATGGGTTTCTTCGATGAGAAGACATCCACGGCAAGTTATGTGATCTGGGATCCTGCAACCAAAGCGTGTGCGGTCATCGATTCGGTTCTCGATTACGATGCAGCTGCGGGCCGGACGTCCTTCGCATCGGCCGATGCGATTATCGCTTTCATCGAAGAGCACGACCTTGCCGTTCAATGGCTTCTCGAAACGCACGCTCATGCCGATCATCTTTCCGCAGCACCCTATTTGCAACGCAGCCTTGGGGGAAAAATCGCAATTGGGCGGGAAATCGAGACCGTGCAGAAGACTTTTGGAAAGCTCTTCAACGCGGGTACCGAGTACGAATTGGACGGCAGCGAATTTGATCGGCTCTTCGACGATGGCGACCACTTCGCGATTGGCAATCTGCCTGTGATCGTCCTTCACGTGCCCGGACATACGCCCGCCGACCTGACCTATGTGGTGGGTGATGCGGCCTTCGTCGGTGACACAATCTTCATGCCCGACTTCGGTACGGCCCGAGCAGATTTTCCCGGCGGCGACGCGCAGCAGCTGTTCCGTTCGATCCGGCGGCTCCTATCGCTCCCTACGTCCACGAGGCTCTTTCTTTGTCATGATTATAAAGCGCCCGGACGCGATAATTATGCGTGGGAAACGACGGTCGGATTACAGCGCGAATGCAATGTCCACGTCCGCGACGGTGTGACTGAGGAAGAGTTTGTCAAAATGCGCAACGCGCGGGACGAAACGCTTGCCATGCCGACGCTGATCCTGCCTTCGATCCAAGTGAACATCAGGGGAGGGCGGCTGCCAGATCCAGATGAGAACGGCACACGCTACATCAAGATTCCATTGGATGTGCTGTAATTATGCCTGGGTTTCCCAATGCCATGCCGCTCTTCGGTCTTCTTGGGGGGCTGATGATCGGCCTTTCCGGCGCGATCATGCTTCTTGGGCTAGGGCGAATCGCTGGTGTCAGCGGCCTTGCCGCGCGCGCCAGCGGTCTGAGTGAAAGCGGCACACCGCGCGCAATTGCGGGGCTGTTCATCCTGGGTCTGCCACTGGGCGCGCTGTTGGCTAGTCTCGTCATCGGCGGCATCCCGACGACGTTTCCCGACAATCCCCTTTATCTGGTGATCGGTGGCTTGTTCGTCGGCATAGGCACGCGCCTGGGTAGCGGCTGCACCAGCGGCCACGGCGTCTGCGGCGTGTCGCGTCTGTCGCCGCGGTCGCTGATCGCGACCGTCAGTTTTATGACTGCGGGTATAGCAACGGTTGCCCTGATGAATGCTGCGGGGTTCGGCTGGTGATGCGGTCGCTATTCTTGTCGCTTGTCGCCGGCACTCTTTTTGGAGCCGGTCTTGCCGTATCCGGCATGGCAGACCCCACTCGTGTACGGGGGTTTCTCGATATATTCGGGGTTTGGGATCCGACGCTCGCCTTTGTCATGGGCGGGGCGCTCATTGTGATGGCGCTGGCGTGGATGATACGCCGTCGCCGCGCGGGTCCAGTGGTTGCCGATCAGTTCCATTTGCCTGATACGAATCCCATCGATCGTCGGCTGATTGCCGGTTCGCTCTTATTTGGGGTCGGCTGGGGTATTGCCGGTCTATGCCCTGGTCCGGCACTTGCGGATCTGGCGCTAAGGCCGCTCGATGCCGGTTGGTTCGTAGCGGCGATGGCAGCGGGTTTTGCACTGTTTCGGGCATTCGGAGAGCGATCCCTCGTGTCACACGCGCCGGTCCGATAGTCATCCCCCGCCCTTTGTACTGCTGTGGCGACCTGACCCCCGCATGAGGCCGCTCACTCGCTATTTGCCGATTCTGGAATGGGGACGTACCTATTCGACGGGTACCCTGACAAATGACGGTATCGCCGCGATTATCGTCACGATCATGCTGATCCCGCAGAGCCTCGCCTATGCATTGCTCGCGGGCCTACCGCCGCAGGTCGGTCTCTATGCGTCAATGCTGCCACTTATGGCCTACACGCTATTTGGTACAAGTCGCACGCTGGCTGTAGGCCCTGTAGCGGTCGTCTCGCTGATGACGGCGGCTGCGGCGGGTGCAATCGCTGCTCCTGGCAGCGCGGAGTATATCGGCGCTGCGCTCGCCTTGGCAATGATGTCAGGCATGTTCCTGTTCTTAATGGGGCTTTTCCGTCTCGGGTTCGTGGCCAATCTCCTCTCTCATCCTGTAGTATCCGGTTTCATTACAGCCAGTGGAATCCTAATCGCGACAAGCCAGCTCAAACATATTTTAGGTATCTCTGCCGAGGGTCAGACGCTACCAAGGCTGCTTAGCTCGCTCGCCGCGAGCATCGGTTCCGTCAATCTGCCGACACTAATTGTCGGCTCATTGTCGATGCTCTTTCTGTTCTGGGTGCGCAGCGGCCTCCAGCCGCTTCTTTGCCGCTTGGGAACACCGGCTCGGCTAGCGGGCATTACCGCAAAGTCCGGTCCGGTCCTAGCAGTAGTCGCGTCGACGGTTGCGGTGGTTTTTTTTGATCTTTCCTCGCAAGGCGTGAATACGGTTGGCATCATTCCGAGTGGACTGCCGGCCATCCGGCTACCCGGCTTCGATCCAGCTCTTTGGAGCAGCCTGGCCGTCTCGGCGCTGCTGATTTCTATTATCGGTTTTGTTGAGTCGGTATCGGTGGCACAGACGCTTGCGGCGAAGCGGCGCCAGCGCATCAACCCTGATCAGGAACTAATCGGCCTCGGCGCCGCCAATATCGCCGCAGCGCTTTCCGGCGGCTATCCCGTTACTGGTGGCTTCGCCCGTTCGGTAGTCAATTTCGATGCCGGAGCAGAAACACCTGCAGCTGGTGCATTCACTGCTGTCGGCATCGCACTTGCGGCGCTTTTCCTGACGCCTCTAATCGAAGCGCTGCCCATCGCCGTTCTCGCCGCAACCATCATCGTGGCGGTTCTCAGCCTCGTCGATTTCGCCGTACCCAGGCGTCTTTGGACGTATTCAAAAGGCGATTTTGCTGCCAGCGCCTCGACCATTCTTGCGACGCTGCTGCTGGGGGTTGAGATAGGCGTGATAACGGGCGTCGCGATCAGTCTGATGCTGTATCTTTGGAACGCTTCGCGTCCGCATGCCGCAATCGTTGGCCGGATGCCGGAGACTGAACATTTCCGCAACGTCAAACGGCACCAGGTCTTCACGTTGCCGCATGTCCTCAGTATCCGCATCGACGAAGCATTGACTTATCTGAATGCCCGCTGGCTGGAGGAGTTCGTGCTCGAAGAGATTGCCGATCATCCGGACGTTACGGAAGTCGTCCTCATGTGTTCGGCGGTCAATGCCATTGACGCCTCGGCGCTGGAAAGCCTTGAAGCCATCAACCACCGGCTCGACGGTTCCGGCGGCCGCCTGCACCTGTCAGAGGTGAAGGGACCGGTCATGGACAAGTTACGCAGGTCACACTTCCTAGATGAACTTACCGGCAGCGTATTTCTGTCGCAGAACGATGCTTACACATGTCTTGCCGAACTTCAGCGCGGAGACGGATCAGACAATGAAAATCGGCGCGACCTCTGGTTACCGCGCGGGCTCATCTGAACTTGGCCGAACATATCAAAGAATCGCAGGAGAAGTGACGTGCTGACGCGGATCGAACACTGGCTAACGCCAAACGAAAACTTGCGGAGGTATGCTGACCCGGTGCTCCGGGTCAGCATTAGCCTGATTTTCATTATCGGCGGTCTCGGCCACTTTGGCGAGCATGATCTGATGCTGGCCCGTATACATGATTCGCCTTGGCACAGTTGGATCTTGAAAGCAGGCGATCCTTCGCTGCTGCTATGGCTTTCAGGCGTCGTGTTCATCGTCGCCGGAACTGCACTGGCATTGGGGTGGAAAACACGCCTCGCCGCGCTGTCGCTTTTCGCCACACTCATCCCGATCACTGTGACCATTCATATTGCGCCGGGCCATGTCGGGCCATTGTTCAAGAATGTAGCGATCCTCGGCGCGCTTTTCTTCATCTTTTGCCGCGGTGCAGGCCGTATCGCTCTCGATCGCGAAGCCAGTCCGGCCCCGACTTTAGCCTAAGCAATCTTCCCCCCGTTTTATCAGCTAGAAGGAATGAGAGCATGCGCATTTCCACGATTGCCTTTCTGACTGTCCTCGCCGTTGCGACGCCCGTCGCCGCGCAGCAAGAGAACTTCCATCCGGGGCCGGCCATAGAACGCTACGGCAAGATAGCGTCGGTCGAAGCTGATATGGAGATACCAAAGGGTACGGTTTTTAAAATTGCCATGGACGTCTCCGAGCAGGCTGAGCTTGGTAAGGTGAACAAGGGTATCGAGCGTGTCGCCCGGTTAGTGAACATGCTGGCCGCAGCCGGAATTCCCAAAGAGGACGTTCACATTGCACTGGTTGTCCACGGAGGCGCCGTCATCGATCTTCTGAAACCCGCCGTCTATGCCGAGCGACTGGAAGGGGAGGAAAGCGCCAACAGCGCCTTGTTGGCGACGCTGTTAGAACATGACGTTGAGATTTATATCTGCGGTCAAGCCGCTGCCGCTCATGGGGTTGAGAAGGGCGATGTCGTTGCCGGGGTGGAAACGGCTCTTTCGGCGATTACCGCGCATGCCCTTCTGCAGCAGCAGGGATATACGCTAAATCCATTCTGAGGTGCGTGTTCATGGCGACGGTCCAGATCTTCGAAGCCCGCACCTGGACTGCGACCAACCTTTTAAAGAACGCTCACCGATTTATGTGGCACTAAGCGAGGTATTTAGAAAGTGTCGAACTGAAAAAAGACGATAAATCAATATGATAAACCCCAGGTTCGAATCCCACCCTCTCCGCCATCATACTGCGTCGTTTCCTGCTCGTATAAGATCGTTCAGGCAAACCGGCATACCGAACATCAAAAGACGCGGTTTTCTTGGCATGGCGTTGGTAACTGGCATGTGTTTCTCGAACGAACCCGGCATCTATCTGCCCGGAAAGTTCGGCGTTCGGCTGGAAGATTGCATCCACATGACAGAGGCCGGACCGAAATGGTTCTCCGTCCCGCCGCTGTCCATTGACGACCCTGTGGGATAGCTGCGTTTGCGCGGGCGGCCTCCTGTGCCCATATCATGGCCATGATACCATTCAGCATCCTTGATCTCTCGCCCGTCGTCGAAGGCGGAACGGTCCCGCAATCCCTCGCCAACAGCGCAAGGCTGGCTCAGGCGGGCGAGCGCCTCGGCTACAACCGCTACTGGCTGGCCGAACATCACGGCATGAAGGGCATTGCCAGCGCGGCGACATCGGTCGTGATCGGTCATGTCGCGGCGGCGACCAGTACCATTCGCGTCGGTGCGGGCGGCATCATGCTGCCGAACCATGCGCCGCTCATCATTGCCGAGCAGTTCGGCACGCTCGACGCGCTGTTCCCGGGACGCATAGACCTCGGTCTCGGCCGCGCGCCGGGGTCGGACGGTGTCGTCGCGCGCGCGATGAAGCGCGATCTGCATGCGGCTGCCGAACGCTTTCCGCAGGATGTCGCGGAACTCATGAGCTATTTCTCCGGCACGGGTCCGGTCACGGCAACGCCGGGGGAGGGGGCGAATGTTCCGGTCTGGATGCTGGGATCGAGCCTTTACGGTGCGCAGGTCGCGGCACATTTCGGCCTGCCCTACGCCTTCGCCAGTCATTTCGCGCCCGCCGCCATGATGCAGGCGATCGAAATCTACCGCGACCGCTTCCAGCCTTCGGCGCAGCTGGACAGGCCCTATGTCATGCTGGGATTCAACATCATCGCCGCGGACACGGACGAGGAGGCGCAGTATCTGGCGACATCGCTGTTGCAGGCCTTCGTCAATCTGGGGCGGGGGATGCCGGGTCAGCTTCCCAGGCCCGTGGAGGGCTATGACAGGACGCTGCCCGCCGAAGCGAAGGCGCGCCTGGCCGGTGTGCTGTCCGCCAGCGCCATCGGGTCGCCGGACACGGTTGCCGATGCGACCAGTGCCTTCCTTGCGCGGACCGGCGCGGACGAACTCATCGTCGCCGGATCGCTGCATGATTTCGACAAGCGCGTCCGCAGCTATGAAATCGCTGCCGATGTTCGGTCGTCGCTGTCGCGGGCGAAAGCCGCTTGAGCCGCATCGGCCTGCTCGGCGGCTCGTTCAATCCCGCGCATGGCGGGCACCGGCATATCTCCCTGCAGGCACTGAAACGGCTTGGGCTGGACGAGGTCTGGTGGCTGGTCAGCCCGCAAAACCCGCTGAAATCCGCCAGCGACATGGCACCGCTCGCCGCGCGCACGGGATCGGCGCGAAAGGCGGCCGGGAACGCGCGTATTCGGGTAACCACTCTCGAAAGCGACCTTGGCACGCGCTACTCCGTCGATACCGCGCGCGCCATCCTTCGCCGTTACCCGCAGCATGAGTTCATCTGGCTGATGGGGGCGGACAATCTGGCCGAACTGCACCGCTGGCGCGACTGGCGGCGCTTTGCCCGCACGCTGCCGATTGCGGTGATGGCTCGCCCCGCCTACATTGGCGCTGCCCGTCGCTCTCCGGCAATGGGCTGGCTCAGACGCTTTCGCAAGCCCGCGAACCGCGCACGCCACTGGACCGAATGGAGCGCCCCGGCGATTATCTTCCTGCGAATTCCGCTCGATAACCGATCCGCCACCGCCATTCGCAAGGCGCGTCCCGACTGGGCGCGCACCTATCTTGAAAAGGACTGATATCTCTTGCCCGCCGAATCAGTAACGCCTGCCATCAACATCCCCGACGCGGATTCGACTGCGCTGCACGACCTTGTGCTTTCCAGCCTGGAAGACGACAAGGCCGTCGACCTCATCGACATCCCGCTTGCGGGGAAAAGCGAGATTGCCGACCATATGGTGATCGCATCCGGCCGGTCGACCCGGCAGGTTGCGGCCATGGCGCAGAAGCTGTCGGAGCGGGTGAAGCAGCAGCTGGGTCGCCCCGTCCGGATCGAAGGGCTGCCCGCCGCCGACTGGGTCCTGGTCGACGCCGGCGATGTCGTGGTCCATCTGTTCCGCCCGGAAGTGCGGAGCTTCTACAATCTGGAAAAAATGTGGGGCGTCGAAAGCCCGGTCCCTGCCGATGCGCGTCCCGATGAGCGCGCGCTGGACGACGAGGACGCGAACGACGTGGACGCGGATGAAGAGGACGGGGAAGACTTTCCCGACGCCGTTTAGGCGGGGGTAGATGCGCCTGCACATCGTAGCGCGCGGCAAGATCGGTCGCGGTCCCGAAGCCGATCTGGTTGCCCGCTACCAAAAGCGTATGCGTCCGCCGCTCATTCTGACCGAACTGCCTGAAACGGGCGGAAAGCTGCCTGACCCGCTAAATCCCAGCGTCATTGTCGCCGTTGACGAACGCGGCGAATCCCTTTCGTCATCCGCGCTTGCCAGCAGGATCGACGACTGGCGCGGTGCGGGAATGCGGGAGGCGCGCTTTTTCATCGGCGCGGCGGACGGTCATGACGACGAATTTCGCGCTGGCGCCGATTTGCTGCTGTCATTCGGCAGGGCGACCTGGCCGCATCTGCTGGTCCGCGCGATGCTGGCGGAACAATTATACCGGGCCGAAACAATCCTCGCTGGTCATCCCTATCATCGTGAAGGATAAGGCGGTGATGAAACCCGCACTTTGGCTCCTTCTGTCCAGTCTCTTCGTGTCTCCCGCGCTTGCCCAGGATGCGGACCGGGCCGAGGATGCTGCTCTGGAGGCGGACGAGAAGGCGCGCAGCCTGTCGCAAAAGGCCGCCGACGCCGGGGCGGAGGCGGATGCGACGCTCGCCAGGCGTACGGCGCTGGCGGCCGACGTACAGCAGGCGGAACGGCTCGCTACGCGGCTGGAGCGCCGGCTGACTGTCCTTGAAGCCCGCCGACGCAAAGAGCGCGCCGCCCTCGCCGCCAAGCAGGGCGAGGTGGCGCGGCTGCTTGCGGCGTTGCAAAGCATGTCGCGCCGTCCGGCGGCTGCGGTCCTGCTTGCCCCCGAAGATGCCGTCGATACGGCGCGTGTCAATGCGCTGGTGACAGCCGTCAGGCCGGAGCTGGAAGCGCGCACGAAAGAACTGAATGCGGCGCTGGAAAGGACACGTCTGCTGCGGGAGACCGTGACGAAGCGGCAGGCGCAGCTGGACGCGGCAAAGGCGACGCTGGAAACCCGCATCGCCGCGCTCGACCGCGAAGAGGCCGCGCGCCGTGCCGCCGCCGCCGATATCGGTGCGGAAGCGGAGGCGGCGCGGGCGAAAACGCGCGAACTCGCTGCCAAGGCGCTGGAACTGCAGGGCCTCACGGTCGAGGAAACCGAGGATTTACGTCCGGATCGCCGCCTCATGTCCTACCGCCCGTCAGCCGCGGAAGTGGCGCGCGTTGGCTATCGCTCCCCGGCGGCGGGGCGCGTCACGCGGGGCTTCGGTTTCCCCAATCCGGTTGGCGTTCTGGAGCGCGGGGTCAGGGTGGCCACCCGCCCCCGGGCCGTCGTGACCGCTCCTGCGCCAGGCACGATTGCCTATGCGGGCGAGTTTCGCGGCTATGGCCGGATGGTCATCATCGAACATGAAGGCGGCATGATCAGCCTGCTCTCCAGCCTCGACAGTCTTTCCGCCGATGTCGGCGACACGGTCGCGCGCGGTACGCCTGTCGGGCGGACCGGCAAGGAGGCGGAACTCTATGTCGAACTGCGCCGCCAGGGAACGCCCGTCGATCCGATGCTGTACATCCGGCGCGGCGGCTGACGCCGGACCGGCTACCCGGCTTCGACCCTGGCGATCCAGGCGTCGATATCCTGTTCCAGCACATCCAGCGGCACAGGCCCCGACAGCAGGACCGCGTCATGGAAACCGCGCCAGTCGAACCGATCGCCCAGCCGATCCATCGCCCGCTGACGCAGTTCCATGATTTTCAGCTTGCCGATCATGTAGGCGGTCGCCTGACCGGGATAGACGGTATAACGCTCGATCGCCTTGCGGATATCGCCGTCGGGATTGGGCGTGTTTTCCGTCAGATAGGCGATCGCCTCCTCGCGGCTCCACTTCTTGTGGTGGATGCCGGTATCGACGACCAGCCGCGCCGCGCGCCACAATTCCATGCCAAGGCGGCCAAAATCGGAATAGGGATCCTGGTAGAAGCCCATGTCCTTGCCCAGTTCCTCGCTGTAAAGCCCCCAGCCCTCGGTGTAAGCCGTGAAGCCGCCAAAGCGGCGGAAGGCGGGCAGTTCCGTCATTTCAACCTGCATGGCGCGCTGCAGATGGTGCCCGGGTTTCGCCTCGTGATAGGCGAGCGCTTCCAGCTCCGTCTTTGACATGTCGTTCAGATTGTAGAGGTTCACATAATAGATGCCCGGACGCGAGCCATCGGGTGTCGGTGAATTGTAGAACGCCTTGCCGGCGGATTTCTCCCGGAACGCTTCGACCGGCTTGATGACAAAGTCCGCCTTTGGCAGCCTGCCGAAATATTCCGGCAGTTTCTTGTCCATTTCGGCCAGCTTCGCTTCGGCTTCGGCCAGATAATCCTCGCGACTGGTATGAAACATGGCGGGGTCGGTCCGCAGTTTCTTGAAAAATTCGCCACGCGTTCCGGTGAAGCCAACCTGTTCCATGATGTCCTGCATCTCGCCGTGGATGCGCGCGACCTGCTCCAGGCCCAGCTGGTGCACCTGATCGGCATTCATGTCAGTGGTCGTGTAGAATTTCAGCCGCTCGGCATAATAATCCGCCCCGTCCGCAAGGCGGTGGATGCCGTCCACGGTCGGCGCCTTGGGCGCCTGCCGCTCGACCATCGCGCCCAGTCGGCGATAGGCGGGGCCGACGCTATCCACCAGCGCGGCGCGTCCCGCCGCGACCAGGGCTTCCTTGTCGGCTTCAGCGATATCGAGCGCATCGACCTTCTCCATCAGATCGGCATATAGCGCGGTCGGCGGACCTGCCGTGAAGGGCGCGCCCGTCAACAGGTTGTCGATGTCGCTTTTCAGATACGGGAATACCCAGTCGGGCGGCATGACCCCCATCGCCTCCTGGCGTTCCGCGCGCGCGATCAGTTCGTCCATGGCGGGGCCGATGCCCTGCAGGCGGGACACATAGGCGTCGGCCTGCGCCCGGTTCTCGACCTGGTGGATATTGATCAGAAAGGCCGGCAGTTCGCTGTGCCAGCCATTCATCTGATCGAACGTATAGCCGTTCAGGCGATAGGGATAGGCAGCGGCACGGCGGGCCATCATGGCTTCGAACAGGCGGTAGGACATGCGCGATTCCGCGCTCAGGTCCGCATCCGCGAATGTCGCGCGCATTTCCGCCAGGAATTTCTGGTCCTCGGCGAAGGCCGCCTGGTCCGCGGCGTCCGAGAAATCGTCCCACCTGCCATAGTCCGCATCGACGATCCCTCGCTGCGCCTTGTTGATCGGCGAGCGTGCGAGCGCGGCATCATTGTAGCGCGCAAAGAATGCCGCCAGCCGGGCATCGGCCCGTGCGGCGCTGTCACTGGCGGAAACCGGGTTTGCCGCTTCCACATTCGGGGCCGGGGTCGCGACCGTGCATGCGGAAAGGGCGGCAGCGCCAGCGAGAAGGGCAATCATACGGGTCATGGAGTCAGCAGTCCGGAAATGGTTAATTCTGTTAACGGTCTAGAAGCTCCGCCATCTTTTGGCTAGGCGCTCAGGCATCATGCCATCCGCCTTTTCCGCGATACGCCCGCTCATTTTCCGCCTCGAGCCGGAGCGCGCACACCGCGCCACCATCGCGCTCCTGAAAACGGGATTGATGCCCGGCCATGCCGCCCGCGATCCGCTGCTGACCAGCACGGTTGCCGGGCTGACATTTCCCAATCCGCTGGGCATGGCCGCGGGCTTCGACAAGGATGCCGAAGTGCCGGGCCCGCTGCTCAGGCTCGGCTTCGGGTTTGTCGAGGTTGGCACGCTGACGCCGCTGCCGCAGGAGGGCAATCCGAGGCCCCGCATCTTCCGCCTCGTTTCCGACCGTGCCGTCATCAACCGGCTGGGTTTCAACAATGGAGGTATCGACATGGCGCTGAAACGTCTGCGTCGCCGCGCCTATGAAGGCGGCGGCATTGGCGGTTCCGGCCGCATCGGCATCAATGTCGGCGCGAACAAGGACAGCACCGACCGCATCGGCGATTATGTTATCGGCGTCGAAAAGGCCGCGCCCGTCGCGGACTATCTGACGGTCAATATTTCCAGTCCCAACACACCGGGTCTGCGGGCGCTACAGTCGAAGGATGCCTTGGCCGAGCTTCTCACCCGCGCCTGCGCCGCGCGAAACGGGCGCAGGGTTCCGCTGTTCCTGAAGGTTGCGCCCGACCTGACCGACGCCGACGTTGCCGACATTGCAGAAGTGCTGCTGGCCAGCGAAGCGGACGGTCTGATCGTGTCCAACACAACCATTGACCGCCCGGACAGCCTGAAATCGCCTCACGCCCGCGAAATCGGCGGTCTCAGCGGCAGACCGCTGACGGTCCCCGCGCTCGAACGCCTGTCGGCCTTTCGCCAGGCGCTGGGAACGAAGCGACCGCTGATTGGCGTGGGCGGGATCTCGAATGCCGATGACGCCTATGCCCGCATACGGGCGGGTGCGAGCCTCATCCAGCTCTATACGGCCATGATCTATGAGGGACCGGGCCTTCCCGCGCGCATCGCCGCTGGCATCGCGGCCCATCTGAAGGCCGACGGCTTCGGCAACGTCGCCAAAGCCGTCGGTGCCGGCGTCTAGGCGAAGACCTCGCCCAGATGTTCC
Source organism: uncultured Alphaproteobacteria bacterium (assembly GCA_963710205.1). Classification (GTDB taxonomy): domain Bacteria; phylum Pseudomonadota; class Alphaproteobacteria; order Sphingomonadales; family Sphingomonadaceae; genus Pacificimonas. The sequence goes on from CAVPZG010000006.1 coordinate 16,191, forward strand.
GTGCCCGCACCGTCCTTGATGGTGCGCAGTTCCAGATACATGGCCGCGAGTATGGCTATACCGATGATGTAAATGATCGTGTTCGAGAGCGCCGAAGCAATGAAGAACAGCGCCCCGGCATCCTGCAGTTCAGGCAATCCAGTGAAAACCCCCAGGCCCGGTCCCGTTAAGGCTGCGAGTCCGGACATGATTATGGCGAGGATGAACAGAATGACCAAGATCGCGAAAATGGTCCAGCGGGAACCCTTCGTCAGTTGTCGACTGCGTCCAAAGCTGCCGAAGATCCCATGTCTGTCGATCACCAGCGCGGGATAGCTGACCGCCCACATGCAGCTGAGAATGATGCCGGGAATGATGATCAGAACGAAGCCGATGCCGACGCCAATCGTCCACAGGATGCCATGCAGAAAAGCCGGTATGAAAGTGATCAGCGCCGTACGGAAAACGCTGCCCAGGTCGACGCCGCCGCCCCGATCGTCCTGAGCGGCGATTGAGAGGGCAGCCGGGATGAACAGCAGGCTGGTAATCACTGCCAGCGCATAGACCGCCCACGCCGCAGCACCCAATGATCCGAAATCCTGCGAGGACACGGCGCTATAGGTCAGGAAGTTGCTGGCCGCTGCAGGGACCAGCATCAGGACGATGCCAATGATGGCATATGGTCCGATATTGCGTCCGATAATCCCGAATGCGCGCGAAAATACACTGCCGATGTCCAGAGTGCGCGCGGTCGCGCCATCGTAGCTGACTGCCATCTGTCCGTATCCCCCTCTTCCCTGTTTCGGGGCGCATAAGGCGGCATCGATGGGATGGCAAATCAGAACAATCTGTTTTTCCGGAACCTCAGCCCGTCGGCCTCGCCGGCCGTCTTCACCATGACGGTATGGATTTCATTAGCGGCTTTCGTCCATAGGCCATGCCAGTATAACCGGCGGTAAATGACAGGGGATTTCAGTTGCAGGATGCGGGCGGGGAAGGAGCGGCGGACGCCGGGCGCGATGCCGCGCTTGCTGATGTCCATGCCGACATCCGCGCCGATGACAGCATCCAGTATGACCTGCCGGACTTTGCCCTGCCGGAACGCGCCGAAACACCGGAATGGCTGAAGGCCATCTGGCCGTTCTTCGAATTCATAGGCCCGGCCATCCCCTATATCCTGATCGCCGTTCTTATCGGCCTCCTCCTCTATTTTCTCTGGCCCTATATCACCGACCGGCTTCTCGACTGGCGGCATCAGGGGCGGCGTGCGCTTCCCGACTGGCGGCCAGAGGAAACCGCCGCGCGCACGTTGCTGGCGGAGGCGGACGCGCTGGCCGCGGAAGGACGCTATGCGGAGGCGGCGCACATCCTCCTTCATCGCTCCATCGAGGATATTCAGGCCCAGCGCCCTGATCTCGTTCGGCCCGCTTTTACATCGCGGGAGATTGCTGCGCATGAAGCGATGCCGGCCGATGCGCGCGGCGTCTTCGGCGATATCGCGCGGCTGGTGGAACGCGGTCTGTTCGCCCGCCGCGATGTGGACGTGGACGAGTGGCAAAACGTCCGCGCCGCCTATGACCGTTTCGTCTTCGCGGGCGCGGTATGAGCGAGCTGCCAGTCCCACCCGCGGGCGGAAATCCGTTCCGCACGAAGACGGTCGTCCTGTTCGTCACGCTGGGCGTGCTGGCCTTTTTTGCTTTCCTGCTGCTTCTCACATTTTCGGATGAATTACAGAATGCGGAGGATAGCGAAGCGCATGCGATGTCGGTTTCCGCCACCGGCTACCGCGCCGCCGCTGAACTGATCGAGCGCATGGACGGCGATGTCGCCATGGAGCGCAATGCCAAGGGTGAGACGTCGGAGCGGCTCTATATCCTCACGCCGCGGATCTTCACCGACCCGGAGTTGCTGGCGGAGCGGGCGCGCCATTATGCCGAAACCGGCTATGTGATGATCGTGCTGCCCAGATATTATACCCGTCCGCTTGGCGGCGACAGGGGCGGCCCGTCAGAAAACCCGGCCTGGGCGGAGCGCACCGGCGATGTCCGAACAGCGGCGCTCCAGAGCCTTCTTTCGGGGCTTGGTGATTACAGGATTGCGCCCGCCGAGCCTGTCCTGCCGGACAGCGACAACTGGTTTGACGGCTTCCGCACGATTTCCGGCAGCGGGCTTGAGGCGTTCCTGACGGACAGCGATGGCCGCTTTGCCGGCGCCTGGATTGTCGATGAAACCATCGCCATCGTCCCCGACGGCAACATGATGAACAATCTCGCGCTGTCGAAACTGGAAAATGCCGAGCGGCTGCTGGCAATCATCGACTCCGCGACATCGGATGCCGACCGCAGGGTGACCTTCGACCTGACCCTCAATGGGTTCGAGATTGGCGAAAGCGCCCTGAAGCGCGCCTTCACTCCGCCGCTTCTCGGCGTCACGATCGCTGCGCTTCTGACCGCGATTCTTGCCGGCCTCACCGCTGCCGTCCGCTTCGGCCCTGCGCTGCGTGAAGCCCGCGCGGTTCAATATGGCAAGCAGGCCCTCCTCGACAACAGCGCCGACATGGTGCGGCTGACCCGGCGCGAGGAAGCGAGCGCGGCTTCCTATATCGACGTCATCCGGCGCAGTGCCGCGCGCAGCGCCGGGCTTGTCGTAACGGCCGCGCCCGAAGTGCTCGACCGGCAGCTTGACCGGTTCGGCGGCGAGGAAACACCACGGTTCACCGCGCTGGCATCCGCGCTTTATGGCGCCTCGACGCGCTCTGAAATCCTTACCGCCGCACAGGCGCTGCATCATTGGAAGAAAGTGATTTTCGCATGAACGTGAATGACGTACAGGCGCTCGCCGCCAGTATTCGCACCGAGGTGGGCAAGGCCATCGTCGGCCAGGACGATGCCGTCGAAAAACTGCTGATCGCGCTGTTTTCATCGGGCCATGTGCTGCTTGAGGGGCCGCCCGGCACGGCAAAGACCCTGCTGGCGCAATGTTTCGCCGCCGCGCTGGACCTGGATTTCGGCCGCATCCAGTTCACGCCCGACCTGATGCCGTCCGACATCGTGGGCGCGAACCTGTTCAACTTCCAGACCAGCCAGTTCACACTGACACGCGGCCCGATCTTTCACGAGCTGCTGCTGGCCGACGAAATCAACCGCACGCCGCCCAAGACGCAGGCGGCTCTCCTTGAGGCGATGCAGGAACGTGTCGTCACCATCGACGGTGAGCAGCATGAGCTTGGTACGCGTTTTCAGGTGATCGCCACGCAGAATCCGATCGAGCAGCAGGGCGTCTATCCGCTTCCGGAGGCGCAGCTCGACCGTTTCCTGTTCAAGGTCGATGTGGGCTATCCCTCCGAGGAGGAGGAGCGCCGCATCGTCGCGCGCCATGGCGGCAGTTTCGGCATGCCGAAGCCTGCGGCCTTTCAGATTTCCGCGGTCACGGATGCCGAGCAGCTCAACGCTGCGTCCGCCATCGTCAGCGGCATTCAGCTGGTCGATGAGGTTACGGATTATGTCGTTCGCCTGATCCGCGAAACGCGCAACTCTCCCGATCTTGAGGCCGGCGCGTCGCCCCGTGCCGCGGTGCTGCTGGCCGGCGCTGCCCGTGCCCGCGCCGCCCTTGAGGGCCGCGATTACGTCGTCCCCGACGATGTGAAGGCGCTTGCCCGTCCCGTGCTTCGCCACCGTGTCATGCTCAGCCCCAGCGCGGAGATTGACGGGCGGCTGGTCGACGATGTGGTGGACGGCCTGATCGAACGCACGGACGCGCCGCGCTAGTCCGGCTTGCGATGATCTATCCCACGCCCCTTGCCATTCTGCTGGCCGCGCTCGGCATTGCGGTTGCCCTGATGACGGCTGCCGTCAGTCCGGGTCTGTGGTGGGCGGGGCTGATCTGGAGCGGCGCCGTCCTGATGGCCGGACTGCTCGATGCGCTGATGCTGCGTGACTGGCCGGAAATGAAGCTGGTCGCCCCGCGCCTTGTGCCGGTCGGGGAGCCGTTCGCCGCAAAGGTCACGGCCAGTTTTTCCGGCGCAAGACAGGGCGTCATGGAATTCGCGCTCGGCACCGGGCCGCGCCTGGCGCTGGACGGTGCGCCGGAACAGATTTCGGCCAGCGGCGAAGCGGAGTGGACGGTCCGCGCAGAGCGGCGCGGCCCTGCCGAGATCGGCCCGGCCTGGGCGCGCTGGCGTGGACCGCTCGGTCTTGCCTGGCGGCAGAAGAAACTGGAGGCCGCCGAACGGGTCGGCGTCACGCAGAACATCACGCCGCTCAAAAGCGCGCCTATCCAGACCATGTTGCGCGATGCGGCCATTGGCATGGTGGCCCGCATGCATCAGGGTGAGGGGACGGAATTTCAAAGCCTTGTCGAATATCGCCCGGGCATGGATCGCCGCGCCATCGACTGGAAGCGTTCCGCGACCCGGGCGGATCTGGTGGCACGCGAATATCGGACAGAACGCAACAACCAGATCGTTTTCGCGGTCGACTCGGGACGCGCCATGGTGGAGCCGATTGCCGGCACACCGCGCGTCGACCGTGCCGTCACGGCCGCGCTGACCGCCGCCTATGTCGCGCTGAAATCGGGTGACCGCGCCGCCATCTACGCCTTTGCCGAGGTGCCGCGGAACGCCAGCGCCTTCGCCAGCGGCACACGCCAGTTCACGGCACTGCAGGCCGCCGCCGCCGAGATCGACTATGGTCATGCGGAGACGAATTACACGCTGGGTCTGACCCAGCTCGGCGCGCGGCTGCAGCGCCGCTCGCTGATCGCCGTTTTTACCGAATTTACCGATGCGACGGGTGCGGAACTGCTGATCGAGGCGGCGGTCCGCCTGATGGACCGGCACCTCGTGATCTTCATCCTGCAACGCGACGAGGAACTTGAGGCCGCCGCCGCAGCGCGCCCCGAAACAACGGAGGATGTCAGCCGCGCCGTGACCGCCGCGGCTCTTCTCAGGGAACGCCAGCTCGTCATCGCCCGCCTGCGCCACCTTGGCGCGCATATCGTCGAGGGGCGTCATGGCGAGACGCCGGAAAAACTGGTCGATGCCTATCTCTCGATCAAGCGCCGGGGGCTGTTATGAGCATGATGATGGCGACCGGTGTCGAGGGCATTCGCAGTGACCGGTTCCGGACAGCGCGGGAGGCGGACTGGTGGCGGCTGGAAACCATCGTCGAGACCATCGAGAAGAAATCCGCCAGCGCGCTAGACAACGACCAGCTCCTTGCCCTGCCGCTCCTCTACAGGTCGGCACTGTCGTCACTGTCCGTCGCGCGGGAAACGGCGCTCGACGCCAATCTGATCGCCTATCTCGAAAATCTGTGCCAGCGCGCCTACCTCATCCTTTACGGCGCGCGCTCGCCGCTGGGCACCTGGCTGAAGGATTTCTTCGCGCGCGGCTGGAGCCGGGCAATGCAGGGGATCTGGCTCGAAACGGTTCTGGTTGGCCTGCTGTTCCTGATCGGGTCGGTCGCGGGCTACCTGCTCGCATCCGCCGATGACAGCTGGTTCTACGCCTTTGTCGATCCCGGCCTTGCCGCCGGGCGCGACCCGACCGCGACGGCGGCATCGCTGAAGGCGACGCTGTACGGCGGCGACAGCGACAATGACGGGCTGGAGGTGTTCGCCACCTTCCTGTTCACGCACAATGCGCGGATCGCCATCATGGCGTTCGCACTCGGCTTCGCGCTCGGCCTGCCGACCATTCTCCTTATCCTCTCCAATGCGACCATGATGGGCGCGTTCATGTCGGTGTTTGTCGCCAAGGGGTTGGGCTTCGCGGCGGGCGGCTGGCTGTTCATTCACGGCACGACGGAAATCTTCGCCATCATCATCGCGGGCGCTGCCGGTTTGCATTGTGCGCGCGGTGTCGTCTTTCCAGGCAGGCTGACCCGGATGGCGAGTGCCGCCGAACATGGCCGCCGCGCCGCCATCGCCATGGTGGGCGTCGTCCTGATGCTGTTCATCGCGGGAGGTATCGAGGGGTTCGGACGCCAGCTCATTGAAAATGACTACGCCCGCTACGGCGTCGGTGCGGCGATGCTGCTGGGCTGGCTGGTATATTTCTACCGCCCCGTCAGGACGCCCGCATGAACGCCGCCGTCCTGCCCTGGGAGCGCAAGACGAAGCTGGAGCGCGCGCTCGTCACGCCGGAGGGTGTGCCGCTCACCATCCGGCTGGCCTCGGCGGGCACGCGCGCGTCGGCCTTCATTCTCGACATCGTCTTCATCATCCTGCTGTTCGTCGTCACAACCATCATCGTCGCCATCGCTGCGTGGGCAGTGCCCACGCTCGATGAGGCCATGGGCAATTTCCTCATCATCATGTGGCTGCTCGGCACGTTCATCCTGCGCGTCTTCTATTTCACCGGTTTCGAGCTGACTCCGCGCGCCGCGACACCCGGCAAGCGCAGGTCGAACATCCGTGTCGCGGCAAGGAATGGCGGCCGCCTGACGGCCGATGCCATTGTCGCGCGCAACCTCTTTCGCGAAATGGAGGTTTTCCTACCTATCGGCTTTCTCGCTGCCGCCATGGCCGAGGACACGCTGTCGACGGCCATGGGACTTGCAGGGCTCGGCTGGACCGGCATCATGCTGTTCTTCCCGCTTCTCAACAGGGACCGCCTGCGCGTTGGCGATTTCCTGGCGGGCACATGGGTGATCGAACAGCCTGCGTCCGAACTTGGCTTCGCGCTGTCCACGCGCGAGGTGCGGAAGGACTATGAGTTTACCGATGCGGAACTTGGCGTCTACGGCGAGAAGGAGCTCCTTACGCTGGAATATGTCCTGCGGCGCGGTGAGGAGGCCGAGGAGGAGACCGTCGCTGCGACGATCCGCCGGAAAATGGGCCGCGCGCCCGCCAGCGACGACCGTGCCTTTTTGACCGCCTATTACGGCGCGCTTCGGGAACGGCTGGAAAGCGGCATGAGGTTCGGACGCAGGCGGGCCAGCAAGCTGGAAGCGGAAACGAGGCCCAGCGAAGGCCGCGCGATCAAATGATGCGGTAAAGCGTGTAGCTCTCCGTCTTCATGACTGGTTTCAGCCAGGGCGGCGGGTTTTTGCCCTCCAGTGCTGCTGCCAGGCCGTCCTTCCTGGCGCGGGCGGCGTTTATCTCCGGCATGCCGGGGCAATGGATGAGATAGTCCGCGCTCATGGCCTGCAACGCTTGGCGGCCGGCGGGCGGGGGGGAGGTCCATAGCTCTGTGCTGGTCAGGATGGCATCCACATTGCGGTGGTAGGGGCCGATACTGCTGCTGTGGTGGGTCCAGAGAAGAATGCGCGGCGCAACGTCGATGGGCGCGGCGATCATGGCGGGATCCAGCCGGTCCAGTGATCTCAACGTTTCGCCCTCAAGGCAGGATATTGTCGATGCCTGTCCCTGTGCCGGATTGGCAGGCGGAACCGTAACTGCACGCGCGATCGCGCCTCCCAGCATGGACGCGCCGATGCTGCTGCAACCGATAAGCAACAGGGCGGTCGCCGCTGTCCGCGCAAGCGGGCGGGGCTGCGCGCGCACCTTCGGCAGAAGCTGGGCCGCAACGGCCGCCATGGGGATCATGGCAAGCGGAGCGCCAATAATGCCGATGCGCAGCTGGACGGCAGCGACCATGACCGCGGCCAGAAGGTTCAGGATCAACAGCGCCAGCGACGGAAAGGACGGCGCTGGGCGAAAAAACAGCAGCCAGGCCGCCGCAAGGGTCCCGAGGATGGGAACGGCCAGCATCTGCACGGCAATCGCGGGCTCATGCGGAAAAGCGGCGATGAAGCTGCGCGCCTCGCCTACCTGCGAAAGCCAGGGTGACAGACGCGGGTCGATGGTGGAGACGGGCCCAAGCGCGCATTGCGGATATTGCGACACGAACAGGGCGTAGATCGCCGCCATGCCGCCACCCAGCGCGGCAAGTCTGAACCAGACCGCCCATCGCGCGCCAAATCCGGTGACCAGCGCCGCCAGGCCTGCGGCGAGGCCGCCCAGGAGGACATAGGCAGGCGACAGGATATCGCACATGATCGCGCCCGGCCCCTGCACACCCAGAAATGTCTCGAAGACAGGAAGCAAGAGCGCGGTTGTGGCAAAGGTGACGAATACCGTCATGCGGCCCTGCCCTGTGACGGCCCACCAGAGCAGGACCGAAGCGAGAAGGAGTGCCAGAAAGGGCAGCGTCTCCAGGCCGACGGCGATCGACAGGCAGATCGAAAGGCCAGCAGCGACTCCGTGGTAGAGTCCGCGGCGCGTCTCCTCATGAAGCGGCAGCAGCGCCGCCAGCGCCGCCAGCAGCAGAACGACCTGCCAGCCATGATGGTCGATCCGCATCGGGCTGACGGCAGTCAGGAATGCGGAAGCGGTGAGGGTGAAGAGGCCGGCCAACATGCCTGCGCTTCTGCCGCCCAGACGCGCACCGGAGCGGGCCGCCAGCAAAGCCGCGACGAGCAAGGTAAGGAGCGGAATCAGTGTCGCTGCCACACGCTCCGCGACCGCCACGCCGGTCAGCGGTTGCAACAGCAGGACGACAGCAGCGATTGGCATATCCACCAGACGCGACCAGTGCATGTCCGCGCCGCCATTGTGCGGCATCATTCTATATTGCCGGACATCGCCAAAATCCTGTCCCGCCAGCCAGTCGCGCACCTGCAACAGTCGCATGGCATCGTCCGTATCGGTCAGCGCCAGCGTTGAAATCATGTGACGTGTGACAAAGATCAGCATGGCGGAGATGCCCAGCCAGGCCAGGATTATGATACCCGCACCAATGCCCATTTTATCGGCCGGCCTGTTTTCGGGCCCGATCGTGTCAGCGCTTTGCATCTCTCCGGATATCGTCTGCGCCGCACTTACGTTTGGTTAACGCGATGTTGGCAATATGCAGGCTCAATGTCCCCTGCGGAGCGAAGGTCAATGTCATCCATATCGGTTTGGGACGGTCTCAACATAGCCGTGGTTCTGCCCTGCTATAACGAGGCGCAGACCATTGCTTCCGTCATTCGCGATTTCCGGCAGTCGCTGCCGGGCGCCGACATCTATGTGTTCGATAACAACAGTAGCGACGAGACGGCTGCGTGCGCGCGCCGCGAAGGGGCGAAGGTCTTTCTGGAGGCGCGGCAGGGGAAGGGCCATGTCGTGCGCCGGATGTTCGCCGAAGTGGACGCGGACGTTTATGTCATGGCGGACGGTGATGGTACTTACGACGCCGCCGCGGCGCCGAAGCTGGTGGAAGCGCTGCTGACAAGGCATTGCGATATGGTCGTGGGAACGCGGGCGGGCGTCACGGAAGATGCCGGGCGGCGCGGTCACGCCTTCGGGAATCGCCTGTTCAATACGCTTTATCAGGGCATGTTCGGCCATGATTATACAGACATCTTTTCCGGCTACCGGGTTTTCACCCGCCGCTTCGCCAAGAGCTTTCCCGCGATCAGCGGGGGTTTCGAGATAGAAACGGAAATGTCCGTTCATGCGAGCCAGCTGATGCTGCCCGTTGCCGAAATTCCCTGCCCATATGGCGTGCGCCCCGAGGGGTCGGCATCGAAGCTTCGCACGTTCCGTGACGGCAGCCGCATATTGGGCACATTCCTGATGCTCCTCAAGGAAGTGCGCCCAGCCATTTTCTATGGCTATATCGCCTGTCTCGCCTTTGGCCTTTCGCTTGCGCTCGGCATTCCCGTCGCGATGGAATTTTTCCAGACCGGGCTGGTTCCGCGGCTCCCGACCGCCGTCCTGGCCGCATCGACGGGAATCATCGGTTTTCTCGCGCTGACCTGCGGTCTCATTCTCGACAGCCTGACGCGCGCGCGCGTCGAACATAAGCGCCTGGCCTATCTGTCGCTCCCGGCGCTGCCCGTGCAATGAGCGGGGATCGCCGAAAGATCGGCGGCTTCCTGCTTGCTGGCGGCACCGCCTTCCTTGCGGGCGCGGCTGCGCTGAAGGGTAGCATGGCGGCCGGGCTTCCCGCACTCGCGGCGCAGGCCCCTGCCTTCGCGGTCGCTGTCACGGTCAGCTGGCTCATCAATCGCAATCTTGCCTTCAGGGCCTCCCGCGAAGGTGGATCCGGCGGATTGCTGACCGAATATGGCGCCTATGTCGCCAGTTCGGGCCTTGGCCTCATTCTGAACGTGGCCGGATATAGTTCGGCGCTGCTGCTCGGCGCTCCTCCGCTGGCCGCCCTCGTGGTGGGCACGGCGACGGGCCTCATCGCCAATTTCCTTATGTATGACCGGGTGGTTTTCCGGCGGCACTAAAGGGGTCGGCGTGAACGTCTGCCGCTTCAGACCGGGCTGTCAGCCCTTGTGCCTGAGCAACACCCAGGGCACGCGCGTGCCGTCGAACTGGCTGCGATGCGCGCGGTCATAGAAAGGCGGCATGTGATCGCCGACCAGCAATATGTCCGTCGGTGGCAGGTCAGGATCGCTGAGCACGGGAATGAGCTCTTCCGCAACGCCTTCGTAAATCGCCATCAGGCGGCAGATCATCGGATATTCCGCATTCAGCGCCGCGTCATACCAGGAGCAGTCGTCGGTCCGCATACCGCGATCCGCAGGCACGGGCAGATGCGAATTGACGGTCAGCCAGTAGAGCAGTTGCGGTTTGTCCTTGCCGCGCAGTTCCTCGGCGAGCAGCTTCGGCACGTCGCGATCGCAGACTCCTGCGAAGACACCGCTGCACTGTTTCGCACCGCGTTTGTATAGGTCGGGGCCGAAGATGGACCGGTCGAAACCGATATTCGGATACCAGTTGCTGCGTTCGAAGAACTTGCCGTCAAAACTGTGCACCGCTGTCGTATCATAGCCGGCGCGGCGCAGACGTGCGGGCAGGCAGCTGTCATCCGCCTTGTTCACCAGGTCGTGATACTCGCCCCAGCGTGCGCAAAGCTCGCGCATCTCGCCTGCCGTCGTGGATCCGAAATAGGCCGTCGAGCCGGTTGAGACATCATAGCGGGCCGTGATGGCTGGCGTCTGCCAGGGCGCATCGATCATGCCGCGCAGCCGCTCGTCCCAAGGCAGGCCCAGCGATTCGACCATCACCACCACGACATTGTGCTTTGCCGCGACCGCAGCGTCGATATCCAGATGGGACAGGCCCGAATCATGCGGCGCATCGCCGGGGGCACTGTGCTTGTAGGTGCCGCGCGCTTCATAGGTCATGACATAATCGAGATAGGTGAAGCCGCCAGAAAGAAGCAGTGCGGCAAGAACGAACCTGACATCCCTGAATGCCTGATCGCGTCCCGTGGCCCAGACCGACGCGGCGACCGTCATCAAAAGGACGATGGCGACGCCCACATAATGCGGTGATGTGGCGGGACTAAGCTCGCCCGCGAACTGGATGGCATAGGCAAGACTGGCAATGTTCAGATTGAAGAGTGCCGATATGAATTCCAGACACATATAGACAAACATGATCAGCCATACCGGCAGCTGGACGGCGCGCGGTGCCTTTCGCAGGATCAGGCCGGCGCCGACGAAGAACAGGATGGGCGCCTTTCGCGGCGGACCACCGATGAACCACAGGATCATGAAGGGAAGGTTTGGCAGCAGGAGCCAGGTCAGCGCCCAGTTGAGGAATTGACGCGTCGGCTTCACCGCTTCGGAGGTAACGGGCGCAGCGCCGTCGCGGGCTAGAACCGTTGCGTTCATAAGAGTCTGGCCCGATCCTGCTGTCTTCGTTGCAGGGCGGATTATGGGCCCGGCGCGCTAAACCTTGGTTAACGCGGCGCGTCTTTTTCTGAATTTCGGGGATAATATTCGGTAAAACACCAGCAGCAATCCCGACAGTGAGACCGACAGGCCAAGCCCGGCGGCGGCCTGCAGCAGCGGGTTGTTGAAATTCTCCCGGCCCTGATAGTCCATGATGTGCAGCATCCACATGAAATCATAGACCCGCCACAGGCGCGTCCGCCGGGTGAGAATCTCGCCGGTATCCACGTCCAGATAGAGACGCAAGGCGTCCGAACCGGATAAGCGAACCTGCCAGACGGGCAGATCGCCGCGCCATTCAGGGGGCGGGTCGCGTTCGATCAGGGTCACGCTCTCGACGCTGCCTTCGCCCGCATAGGCCGCCTGCGCCAGGGCCGCGATTTGCGCTTCGTCCGGGGCAGGGAGCGCCGCGCCGGTATAGGCGTCATGCATGACGCGCCGCGCGGGGTGCGAAACGATGAGCACCGGCCGCCCGCCGGTCATGCGGAGCGCAATCGCCGTTACGGGTTCGCCCTCGAAATCTGGCATGGTGAATGGTCTGTCGACCGGCAGCGCGGGGTCCGCCTTCACCAGATGTTCACCGCGCACCCGCTCGATGGGAAACACGGCCATGAACAGGCCGGAGGCGGTCCATAGAAACAGCTGCACGCCCACGACCAGTGCGATCCATTTGTGCAATTTCGTGGCAAGGCCATGCGCGCGGTTCTTCATGTCGGGCTATAGCGGCTGCGGCATCCACCCCGCCGCTTCTCGCGCCGCCATTTCGCCCGACGCATCGACGGCGACGATCGCCCAGACACCGTCCTCTGCCGCCAGCGTGTAGAGCGTGTCGAACGTCAGCCGTGAATTTCCGTCGGCATCCTGCAAATCCCAGGAAAGCCGCGCCGCCGCGGCATCACCGGGCAATTCCGTGCATTCCATCATGCGCGCGTGCATGATTTCGACGCCCTGCTGTTCATAGGTCAGGAGCATGGCGTCCATCTCGGTGCGCAGCTGTTCGGTCGTTTCCAGAAAGACCGTTTCGTTCTCCATGCGGATACCGTGCGGCGTTGCCAGAAAGGACAGGATCACATCCTCGTCATTCGCGTTCAGCGCCGCGACGTAGTTTTCGAAGAAATCCTCGATATCGTGCCAGAAGTCAGACGCCACGCTTGCGCTGTCCCAACAGGCGCAGGCGCAGCGCGTTCAGGCGAATGAACCCCTCAGCATCGCGCTGGTTATAGATCCCCTTGTCGTCCTCGAATGTCACGACGTCCTGCGAATAGAGGTTGAATTTCACATCCGCGCGGCGCCCGACGGTCTGCACATGCCCCTTGTAGAGTTTCAGGCGGACCTGTCCCGACACATCCTGCTGGCTGTGATCGATGGCGGCCTGCAGCATCTCGCGCTCGGGCGTGAACCACATGCCGTTGTAGATCAGTTCGGCATAGCGCGGCATCAGTTCGTCCTTCAGGTGCCCCGCGCCGCCATCGAGGGTCAGCTGCTCGATGCCGCGATGCGCTTCCAGATAGATGGTCCCGCCCGGCGTTTCGTACATGCCGCGCGATTTCATGCCGACGAAGCGGTTCTCGACCAGGTCGAGGCGTCCGATGCCATGTCTGCGGCCATATTCGTTCAGGGTTTCGATGATGGTGGCCGGGGACATCGCCTCGCCGTTGATGGCCACGCCGTCGCCCGCTTCGAAATCGATGGTGATATATTCGGGCTGATCCGGCGCATCCTCGGGGTTCACGGTGCGCGAATAGACATAGTCCGGCACTTCCTCCCACGGGTCTTCCAGCACCTTCCCCTCGCTCGATGTGTGCAGCATGTTCGCGTCTGTGGAAAAGGGCGCTTCGCCGCGTTTGTCCTTCGCCACCTCAATGCCGTTTTCCTCGGCGAAGGCGATCAGCCGCGTGCGGCTGGTCAGGTCCCATTCGCGCCAGGGCGCGATGACCTTTATGTCGGGGTTGAGCGCGTAATAACCGAGTTCGAAGCGCACCTGGTCATTGCCCTTGCCGGTCGCGCCATGACTGACCGCATCCGCGCCCACTTCTGCCGCGATCTCGATCTGCCGCTTGGAAATCAGCGGCCGCGCGATCGACGTGCCGAGAAGATACAGCCCTTCGTAAAGCGCATTGGCGCGCATCATGGGGAAGATATAGTCGCGCGCGAACTCCTCGCGCAGGTCGTCGATAAAGACATGTTCCGGCTTCACGCCTGCCGCCAGTGCCTTCTTGCGCACCGGAGCCAGTTCCTCGCCCTGCCCCAGGTCGGCGGTGAACGTCACGACCTCGCAGGAATATTCGCTTTGCAGCCACTTCAGGATGACGCTGGTGTCGAGGCCGCCGGAATAGGCGAGCACGACCCGTTTGATATCGGACATTGTTTTTCTGGCCTTCACGAGAATCTTCGGCGGCTTTCGCAAGAATGAACCGGTGGTTCAAGGGATATGCATTCTGCGCGTCGTAATCAGGTTCAGGACGGGCAGTCTCCCCCCTGCTGCCCGTCCTGACCGAAAAGGAAGACACTATGACCACGAATTTTCTCATCGCTGCCAGCATGGCCAGCCTCGCCGCAGGCGGCGCCTTCGCCGCCCATCATGGCGGCGGGCACGAGCGCGGCGAACCGATGACCCGCGCCGCTGTGGAAGCGCGCATTGCCGATTATTTCGCCAGGGCCGACACGGACGGCAATGGCAGCGTCAGCAAGGCCGAGGCCGAAGCCGCCCGCACCGCCATGAGGGCCGAGCGTCAGGCGAAGCGCGCGGAAATGCGCGCGGAACGAATGGCTGCCGCCGACACGGACGGTGACGGCGCCCTCAGCGCCGCCGAATTCGAGGCGCAGGCCGAAGCGCGCATGGCAAAACGCGCGGCACTGAAAAAGGACATGGTCGCCGCCCGTTTCCAGAAAATGGACAGTGACGGCAACGGCCAGCTTTCCGAAGCCGAAATGGCAGCCCTGCGCGAGGCGCGCGGCGGCAAGCGCGGTGCCCGCGCCGGACGCGGTGAGGCCAGGGCTGGCGGCGGCATGGGCATGGATATGTTTGCGCGCGCCGATACGGACAATGACGGCAGTGTCACGCTTGCGGAAATGACGGCCCCGGCGCTCGCGCGCTTCGACAAGGCGGACGCGAATGGCGATGGTGTTGTCACTCGTGAGGAGCGTCAGGCCATGCGCGCCGAAAGACGCGCCGAGCGGCTCGGCACGGACCGGGGCGCCCGCTGAAGAAACACGCGGTCGCCGTCCCGGCGACGCGTCCAGCGCTGCAGACGGTTAACCCCTGACCGGATCTGCATGCGCGGTAAGAGGAGGGCCGGTCGCCATTGTCCCGTGGCGGTCGGCCCTTTTCCCTTGTATGGGCGGCACGATGCCGAACCATATGATTCCCTCGCTCGCGCTGATAGCGCTCCTTTCAGGCGCGGCCGCAAGCGCGGCTGAAATCGTCGTCACGCCCGCTGCCGAACGCAGCGGCGACGGCGGTGTGCTCGCGACCCTGATCTTTCTGAATGATGAGGGCACCGCCCTGACGCCGCCTGCCACGATCGAGGCGCTGCTGACGCAGGACGACCTTAGTGCGCCGGTCAGTCTGAATTTGGTGTCGGATGCCATGGCACTCCGGCCCGGCGGCTATGCGAAGCTGCGGTACCAATTTGCCGTTCCCGACGGGATGGAGGCGGGCAAGCCGCTGAAGCTCGATATCGGCGGCGATATGGCTGTCACGGCATCGCTGATCGTTGCGGCGCCGGTTGCCACGGCATCGGCCGCCGAAGATTCCGAAAAGGAACGGCCCGCCGCGGTGCAGCTGGCGGTCGTCCCGCCCGACAGCCGCGCCGAGCCCGAGGCCCTGGACAAGGCATCGCCGGACGGCAACCTCAACTTCTCGACTTACAGGCCTGCTTATGCGCTTCTCGGCACCAGCCCGCTAAACGCGAAGATACAGTTCAGCTTCAAATATGCGCTTGTCGATCCTGACGGCGACGCGGCGTCGGATTTCTCGTTTCTGCGCGGAATCTATCTCGGTTTCACGCAGACCATGTTCTGGGATTTGGGGGTCGATTCGTCGCCCTTCCGCTCCATCGATTTCCAGCCAGAGCTGTTCTATCGCTATCGCAGCGATCTCGACATTGCCGCCATTCAGGGCTCGGACTTCAATATCCAGGCGGGCATAAAGCATTATTCCAACGGCAAGGGCGATCCCGACCCGGAATTGACGGGAAATCCCGATCCGATGGGTCCGGATGAAACGGATTCGCGCAGTTTCAATACGGTTTATGTCGAACCATCGATCAGCCTTGCGCTCGGTCCGGACTACCGCCTGACCGCCGCGCCCCGCGCCTGGGTCTATTTCGGTGATCTGGAGGATAATCCCGACATCGGCAGTTTCCGCGGCAATTCCAGCCTGCGCCTGACGCTGGCGCGCCGGGACGGCGCGCAGCTGGAAACCTATGCGCTTGGCTTCATCGGCACGGGCCGGGGCAGCTTGCAGACCGACCTCAGTTATCCGGTCAAATTCGGCTTTCTGGATGACGTCAATCTGCGTCTGCACGGCCAGCTGTTCACTGGCTATGGCGACAATCTGCTGGACTATAACCGGAAATCGACGCGGTTTCGCCTGGGTGTCAGTCTGATACCGTAAGTGTCCGGCAGTCATGGCGGGGAATCGCGGCGGACTGGGGAAAGGACGTCACGCGGCTTTCATGACTGGCGCCGCACGCTCGTCCTCCAGGCCAAGTTCCTGCAAAACCTGTGTCAGCAGGCGCGCATCGCCTTCGTCGCCATGCGTGCGGACGGGGCGCATCCCCGCGGCGCGGAAGGCAGCCTCGTCCTCTCCCGCATCAAGGGCGGCGAAGCGGCTTAGCCCCGGCAGATATTCGTCGATCACAGGCTGGAGCGCGCGGGCGGTTTCGAGATGCAGGCGCGTTACGACGATGGCCTTGCGCATGCCCATCGACAGCGGTTCCCAGCTGCGCGGATCGGCAGGCGTCGCGAAGTGAACGTCATAGCCATCGGCCACAGCCTCCTCGAACAGGCGCGCATCGGATTCAAGGGCGACATGGCCAATGTCGCGCGCTGCCAGTGCATCGGCAAGCGCGCGGCCCTTCGGGCCCATGCCGACGATGATGACCGGCGCGTCGTCGCCGGCAAGTTTTTCATCCGGAGCGCCGGTTCGCAATTTGCCCGCAAGTTTGCGTCCGAGATCTGAGATTACCGGAGTGGTCGCCAGGCTGATCGCGATGGCGGCGACCAGAACCGCTACGGCTTCAGTGCCGATCAGCGCGGCAACGGCGGGCAGCGAGAAGACGACGAGCGCGAATTCCGAGCCCTGGCCCAGCAGAAAGCCCAATTGTACGGACCCCGGTATGGACCAGCGGTTGGCAAGGCCTGCGATGACATTCAGTCCGCATTTGACGATGATGAGCGCTGCGGCGGCACCAAGGACGCTTGGCCAGCGCGCGGCGAGAATGGCGGGGTCGATGGAAAGGCCGACCGTCATGAAGAAAAAGCCCAGGAACAGACCGCGAAACGCCTCGATTTCCGCCTGCACAAGAACGCGGTAGCGCGAATCGGCAATGGCGACACCGCCCAGGAACGCGCCCAGCGTCAGCGACAGGCCGATCATGCCCGTCGCCCAGCCCGCCGCGAGCGCGAGGAATAACGCCGTGGCGGTAAAGACTTCCGCGCTGGCCGCGCGCGAAATGATGCGGAAAAGCGGCTCTGTCAGATAGCGTGCAAAGATGACGGCGACGCCAAAGGCACCGATGGCCTTCAGGCCGGCCATGCCAAGCTCGGACCCGAGATTTGCCGAACCGTTGGCAAGCGCGCTGGCCGCGATCAGAAGGGCAATGGCGGCGATGTCCTGAAAAATCAGGATGGACTGCGCGGCGCGCCCAACGGGACAATCCTCCTGTCCGCGCTCGCGGATGACGCCGATAACGACAGCGGTCGAGGAGAGGCCAAGTGCTGCGCCGATGATGATGGCGGCGGCGGGCGTACTGCCGAACAGCCATGCGGCAAGGCCGAAGCCGCCGCCCGCGATCAGCATCTGCAAACTGCCGAAGCCGAAAATATTGCCCGCCTCCTCGCGGATGCGCGACAGGCTGAAATGCAGACCGAGATTGAACAGCAGGAACATGACGCCCGCCTCCGCCAGCGCCTCCACGACCGGCCCCTCGAAATCCTGCCGATAGCCAAAGGCGGCAAGCGCCAGGCCCAGGACCAGATAACCGACAATCGGGCTGAGCCTGCAGATTTTCGAGAGGACCGCCGCGCCCACGCCCAGACCCAGCAGCGCGATGGCTGGTGCAATGGTTGCGACGATAGCGGAGGATGCGGCCATGACAGCCGCCCTAGCCCGCCTGCGACAATCTTGAAATAGTCGGGCGCCGCCACGACTTTGGCCGCATGATCGATATTCGCCCCTTCGCATCGCTTGGCCATGCCAGCCATGGCTGGCTGGATGCGCACCACCATTTCAGCTTTGCGGGCTACCATGACCGGAACCGTCAGGGCTGGGGCAGGCTCAGGGTCTGGAATGACGACAGCATCGCGCCCGGCGCGGGTTTCCCGCCGCACGGGCATAGCGACATGGAGATCATCACCTATGCGCGTTCAGGTGCGATCAGCCATAAGGACAGTCTTGGCAACGCGGGCCGGACTCCCGCCGGTCAGGTGCAGGTGATGTCGGCGGGACGCGGCATTCAGCATAGCGAATTCAACCAGGAAACCCAGGAGACGCGCATCTTCCAGATCTGGATCGAGCCGCGCGAACGCGGCGGCGATCCCTACTGGCATACCCGTGCCTTTCCGAATGCGGGCCATGGCGGCTTCACCGTGCTGGCAAGTGGCTATCCCGCAGATCAGGGGGCATTGCCAATCCGTGCGGATGGCCGACTGCTTGCCGCAAGTCTGAAGGCTGGCGAGACCGTGTCCCACCGCCCGTCAGCGGCGGCAAAGATCTATATGGTCGCCGATACCGGCAGCTACCGCGTCAACGGACACCATGCCGAAGCGCGTGACGGGGTCGCCGTGGAAGAGGAATCCGATCTGCTCATCGAAGCCGTGACGGACACCACGCTGCTGCTGGTGGAAACCGCCTAAGCCTCCGGCGGAAGCAGGATCCCGAGGCGTCCGCAATTGCCGCATTCCAGCGACCAGTCGGATGCCTGCGTCCGGCAATTGTCGCAGGTCCAGCGCGGGCCGGGGGCACCGCTCGCTGCGGCATCCAGCCAGGCTGCGCCCGTCGGCGGGTCCATGCCAAGGCGGCGATAGCATTCCAGCGCAAGCGATGCGGCGCGCTGACGAACGGGCGGCTTCTCCAAAAGCGGGCCGAGCGTCTCCAGCGCCAGAGCGGGCTCGCCCGCGGGCAGGGCCGCCTCCGCCACGGCCATCAGGCTTTGCGGATGACCGGGGTTGCGCGACGCGAGCTTCTGTATGCGGCCAAAGAGGTCGGTATCGGATTCCAGTGGATAAAGCCCCGCATAGGCGCGGGCGAGTTCCGGCGTTGGCTGCATTGCCCACACGGACATCGCGGCCTTCTCTGCGCTGCTGACATCGCTGCTGTCCTCGGCGATTTCGGCAAGACGGATGGCGGCGGGCGCGAAGCGGGGCTGTATCTTGAGCGCACGTTCCAGATCGTCGCGGGCAGGTTCGTCGTCCATGGCCGCATCGGCCGCGGCGGTCAGCAGACTGGCCTCAATCCATGGACCAAGCCGCTCGGCTTCGTCATCGAGCGCGCGCCAGCTCGACAGGGCGGCGATCGCACCGGCGAAATCCCCCGCCCGGGCACGCTGTTCCGTCAGCGCGGCCCAGGCAGCGGCACTGGTCGGGGCCGCCTTCGTGGCGGCATCGGCGACGGCCACGGATGGCGCCAGCCGCAGCCGGGCAAGGGCAGCGAGCGGTTTTGTCGCCTTGTCCTCATCAAGCTGGGCGATGCGGGTTTCATCGCCCGTCAGCGCGGCGACAGCCCGCGCCATGTTGTTGGTCGGGTCGCTTTTCAGCGCGTCCTTCGCCAGCGCGGCGGCCCGGTCCTGCTGTCCGGACACCAGCGCGGCAAGGGCGGCGCTCGCGCTGCTCAGGGCGGCCTTCTGGCGGCGAAGGGTGCGTGCGGGACCGAACAGACCCGATTTCCAGCGCAGCCAGCTCCAGAAACGGCGGGCGATGTGCATCACGGCCCACAGCAGGATCAGCGCGATCAGCAGCCAGACGGGATGAAAGCCGACGTCCCAGCCAAACCAGCTGAGATCGACGCGCCCCGGCGCGTTGGCCGCCAGCGCGATGGCGAGCGCCAGCGCCGCGACAATGGCGATCAGGATGATGCGCCGGGTCAAGCGCGGCCCTCATATTCCGGCATCAGAGCGGGGTCGCCGGCGTCGGCGCGGCGGGTACCGGCGCGCCGACGGGCGGCGCATCGCTGACGACCCGCGCCTCCAGGCGTTCCAGTACAGCCTCGGTGCGGGCGTAATTGGCGGCGTCGAGCCACCAGCGTGCGCCCAGGTCGCGGACCTGTTTGGGCAGACGGGCATAAAGCTGCACCGCCTTGTCGACCTCTCCCGCCTCCAGCGCGGCGCGGATTGCGGTGACCAGCTTCTCGTTCTCGCCCGCGCTATCTTCGGCGCCGGTGCGGCGGATGGTGAATATGCCCGCAAGTTCGGACGTAAACCGCGTCCACCAGCCATCGCCGCTATTGTCTTCGGCGGCGCCCAGCAGGGCGGGGGCAAGTCTTTCGAACCGGCGCTTCAGCGCTTGCGGCTGCACAAGGTCGCGCATGCCCGCATTCAGCCGGTCGAGGTCCTCGTCGCTCTCCTGTCCAAGCGCAGCGCGAAGCGGCGGCGACAGGGCGCCCAGCGGTTCACCGGCCTCGAACGCGGCGCGCGCGCGGCCCAGCAGCAGAACGGAGCGGGCTCCCGCGGCCATACGCTCCGCCTCCGCCATGCGGCCTGCCGCCTCGCCGCGCGAATCCTCGACACGCACGGTCAGGCCCGCAACCTCGGCGGACAGGTTGTCGACCCTGCCCGACAGTGCGACCTGTTGCCGGTCCATGGCATCGACGCGGGACTCGATGCGCGCCACGCGGTCGGTTGCCAGATTGGCGGCGAGCGCGGGGGCAACCGGATCGTTAAGCGCGGGCGGTTCGTCGCTGTCCGGAATGACCGCCGGGGCCGGATCGCCGATGCCGGGCAGGGCGGCGGGGCGCTGCTCAAGGCCGGAAACACGCGTTTCAAGCTGCGTGATGCTGCTCTGCTGCTGCTCCAGCCTTGCGGAAACGGCACCCAGGTCCGCCTCCTGCGCGATACCGGGCAGGCGGGTGCGCACGTTGCGCTCGAACCACGGGTTCATGATCATGCCCGCCGAGAAGCTGAGAAGGGCAATGACCAGTATCCAGGCGATGAGGCCGCTTCCCCCGCCGCGCCGCGCGGGCGTGTCGGTGGTGCCGGTTTCGTTGAAATCGTCCATGCTGCCCTCCTAAGCCCGACTATGCCCTTCGTGCAACAAATTGGCAGCGCGGAAAAGCGCCTCTTCGTCAGGGGTGCCCGCGCGGACCAGGCTTCGCCAGCCTTGCGCGAAGTCCGCGCCGGGCAGATTTCCCAGCAGCGCGATATCCTGGTCGCCGCGCGAAACGCCGATGCGTTGAAGCTCATCGGCGAATTGAAGTGCCGTGCGGGCGGAATAGAGCAGCGTCATGTCGATGCCGCCTTCGCGGAGCGCCCGTTCGGCATCCGCCGCCAGCGGCCGCTGTTCTGCGCGGTAGGTCGTGACACGCTGCAGGTCGAGCCCCTCGGGAACATCGGCGACGGTCAGGTCGCGTCCCGACAAATGCAGGACGCGGCCGGGTTTGCGCGCAGCGGCAAGTGTATAAAGCGCGGCTGCGCCCTTGGCCTTCGCGGCCTCGACATGCGCGAATCCCGCGGCGGTCGCCGCGCGGGCGCTGGCATCGCCCATGGCGAGAACCGGGACTGGCAGCAGAGCCGCCGGGATGCGGCCAGCGAAAGCGTTCGCACTGGTAATAAGAACGAGATCAGGCCGGACATCGGGCAGTTCCCAGGCAACGGGCACGATCTCAAGCAGCGGCGAAACCAGGCAGTCGTGGCCAAGCCCGCTCAATCTGGCGGCGGTATCCGCGGCCTGATCGGACGGGCGGGTGACGAGAATTTTCACATCAGGCCATCGAACAGTCGGGCAAGTTCCGGCGGCGCATCCGCCAGCAATTCGCGCCCAAGGGAATCGCCTGCACGCGCGGCGTCCTCTGCCGGAAAATGGCGCACGCCCTGCCGGATGAGGCGGCCGTCGGTCGACAGGATTTCGCCCGAAAGCGTGAAGCCGCCGTCATCCTCCAGCGCCAGTGCCGCCACCGGGCTGTGACAGGAACCGCCAAGGGCGCGGGCCATGGCGCGCTCGGCGCTGACGGCAGTGAAGGTCGCGGCATGGGACATGGTGGCGAGGATTTCGCGCAGCTCTCCATTGTCGGCGCGCACTTCAATCCCGACCGCGCCCTGACCCGGCGCGGGCAGCATGACGCTGGTTTCGATCGGGGTGCCATGCGCCGCGCCCAGCCGGTCGAGACCGGCGGCGGCGAGCAGCGTGGCGTCAGCCTCGCCCGCCGTGACCCGCTCCAGCCTGCGTGCGACATTGCCGCGAAACGGCACGATGTTCAGCCCGGGGATCAGCCGCTGCAGCTGCGCCGCACGCCTTGGCGAAGACGTGCCGACCGTCATCCCCGCCCGCAATTCCGAGAGACTGTCCCTGCCGATCAATCGGTCGCGAACATCCGCGCGCGGCAGCATGGCGGCGATGAAAAGGCCGGCTGGGCGCTCGCTTTCGACGTCTTTCATGCTGTGCACGGCCATGTCGATCTCGCCGTCCAGCAGGGCGCGTTCCAGTTCCTTGGTCCAGACGCCCTTGCCGCCGAGTTCCGCCAGCGGCTTGCGCTGTTCACGGTCGCCCGCGGTTTTGACGATGACCAGTTCGCTCGGAAAGGGCAGCGCTTCCGCCACCATCTTCGCTTGCGCCAGGGCGAGCGGAGACCCCCTCGTGCCGATATGATAGACTTTCGCATTCATGCGCGTGGGCGTAACGGACTAGTGTCATGGAAACAACATTTCCTCTTATCCTGGGGCTGGAATCCAGCTGCGATGAAACCGCCGCGGCTCTGGTATCCGGAGACCGGGTCATTCTCGCAGAGCGCGTCGCCGGGCAGGAGGCCGAACACGCACCCTATGGCGGGGTTGTCCCCGAAATCGCCGCCCGCGCGCATTCGGAACGCCTGACGCCGCTGATCGAGGCCGTGCTGCGGGAGGCGGGCGTGCAGCTGACCGATGTCGACGCCATCGCGGCGACGGCGGGACCGGGCCTGATTGGCGGGGTCATGGTGGGTCTGGTGACGGGCAAGGCACTGGCTTACGCAGCGGGAAAGCCGCTGATCGCGATCAATCATCTTGAGGGGCATGCGCTGTCGCCGCGGCTGGCCGACGCGGAGCTGGACTTTCCCTATCTGCTGCTGCTGGTGTCGGGCGGCCATACGCAGCTGCTGGCGGTCGAGGGCGTCGGGAAATACCGCCGACTGGCGACGACCATCGACGATGCCGCCGGAGAGGCGTTCGACAAGAGCGCCAAGATCATGGGCCTCGGCTATCCGGGCGGCCCCGCGCTCGAACGGCTGGCGCGGGATGGCGATGCCTCCGCCGTGCCTTTGCCGCGGCCTCTTGTCGGTTCGGGTGATCCGAATTTCTCTTTCGCCGGTCTGAAAAGCGCCGTGCTCAGGGCGGCGCAGGCCGATCCCGGGCCCGCCCCTGCCGATCTGGCCGCGAGTTTTCAGCGGGCCGCGTGCGATTGTCTGGTGGACCGCAGCCGGATCGCACTGCGGTCGATGCCGGAGGCCACCGCATTCGTTGTCGCGGGCGGCGTGGCGGCGAACCAGTCGGTCCGCGCGGCGCTGCAGGAGCTGGCGGGGGAACACGGGCTGAAACTGGTTGCGCCGCCCATGGCGCTTTGCACGGATAACGCCGCGATGATCGCCTGGGCGGGTGTGGAGCGGTTTCGGCTTGGGGACAGCGATCCGCTCGACACACCGGCGCGGGCGCGCTGGCCGCTCGATCCGAACGCGGGCAAGGCGGGACTGAAGGGGTGATGCGATGAAACTGGGAATCATCGGTGCGGGCGCGTGGGGTACGGCTCTGGCGCAGGTCGCGGCGGCGGGCGGGCCGGTGCGGTTGTGGGCGCGCGAGACCGAAGTCGTGGAAAGCATCGCCGCGCGCAGGGAAAACGCCCTGTTCCTGCCGGGCATTTCCCTGTCCGAAGATATCCATTGCAGCAACGATCTCGACGACCTGGAGGATTGTGCGGCGCTCCTCATGGTGACTCCGGCCCAGCATCTGGGAACGACCCTCGCGTCCGTGGCTGCGGGCGAACGGCCCATCATTCTCTGTTCGAAGGGAATCGAGGCGGGATCAGTCAGGTTGATGAGCGAAGTTGCCGGCGCTGCGTGCCCGGACGCGCCGGTCATGGTCCTGTCCGGCCCGACATTCGCCGCGGAAGTTGCCCGCGGGCTGCCGACGGCAGTGACGTTCGCCTGCGCGGACGAGGCGGCGGCGCGGCCCGTGATCGAACGCATCGCGCAGCCGGGGTTCCGGCCCTATTTCACCGACGATGTGATCGGCGCGGAGGTTGGCGGCGCGGTCAAGAATGTGCTGGCGATCGCCTGCGGCGTGGCGACCGGTCTCGACCTTGGCCAGAACGCGCGGGCAGCGCTCATAAGCCGGGGATTTGCGGAAATGACGCGCTTTGGCCTCGCCAAAGGCGCGCGCGAGGAAACGCTGGGCGGCCTGTCAGGTCTGGGGGATCTGGTGCTGACCTGTTCGTCGGAGGCGTCGCGCAACATGAGCTTTGGGAAGGCGCTCGGCGCAGGACAGGCGGCGGCCGAACTGATGGCGGACAGGCTGACGGTGGCGGAGGGCGTTCATACCGCGCCCGTGCTGGTCCAGGCGGCGCGGCACCTGGGCATCGACATGCCGATATCGGAGACAGTGCTGGCGCTGATCGAGGGACGGCTTGCGGCGCGGGACGCGATGGCGGAACTGCTGGCGCGTCCCCTGCGCGAAGAAGGCGTTTAAGCCTCAGAAGTCATGCGCGATGCCCTTGGACTCCCAGTCGCCATAGCGGGTGGGTTCCGGGCCCTTCCGGCCGCCGACTTCCTTCTTCTTGCCGTTCGGGGCGTCGGGTGGGCCTTCGCGTTCCGGCTGGGGCTGGTGGGCGTCGGCGAGCGGGGTTTCGGGTTTCTCTGTCATAATGACTGACTAACGCCAGAGCTGCCCCGAGGTTAAGAGGGCATTATGGCACGGGGAGGCCGGACATGATTTCACTCGAAGGACGCACGTTCGCGGTTACAGGAGCAGGAAGCGGCATTGGCCGCGCGCTGGCGCTGGCGCTCGCGAAGCGCGGCGCGAAGGTGGCGCTGGCTGACCGGGATGCCGATGGCCTTGCCGAAACCTCGAAAATGCTTGGAAATTATCCGCATTCCACGCGCGTGTTCGATGTGACCGACGCGGGCGTTCTGGAAAGCTGGATCGACGAGGCGGCAGCGGAATTTGGCGGATTGAACGGCATTATCAACAATGCCGGTCTCAGTGTCATCGCGCCCTTCGAACATACGCCCGCAGAGGATTTCGACAGGGTCATGGACGTGAATTTCAATGCCGTGGTGCGCGGCTGCCGCGCGGCGCTGCCGCATGTCCGTGCCACGAATCAGGGCTGGATCGTCAATATTTCCAGCGTGTTCGGCATGATGGGCTATCCGACGCAAAGCGCGTATAATGCCTCGAAATTCGCCGTGCGCGGCCTTTCGGAGGCCATGCATCTGGAGTTGAGCGAAACGGACCCGCACATCCATGTGGTGCGTGTGCATCCGGGCGGAATCAAGACGCGCGTGGCGCATAATGCGAAGTTCATCCGCGGCATCGACGAGACGGCGCTGAACGATCCGAACGAGTTTCTGGCCAATGCGCCCACCAGCGCCGAAGACGCCGCCGAGACCATAATCAGGGGCATGGAGCGCGGCGACCACCGCGTGCTGATCGGCAAGGACGCGAAATTCATCGACTGGATGACAAGGCTGTTCCCGGTGGGCTACTGGAAGCGGATCGGAACCTTTCTCGGATCCGGCAACCAGAAAGCTGACACCTGACCGATATTCCCGCCGGAACACCCGCCCGCCGCGCCGCGCTGACCCTGTTGCAGGCCGTGCTCTGGCGGGGACAATCGCTCGATGCCGCCCTGCCGCGCGCATTGAGGAAGATCGAAGGCGGGCCGGACCGCGCGCTGGCCCGCAATATCGCCAGTCTTGTGCTGCGCTGGCTTCCCGACCTCGATGCGCTGATCGACGACAATACCGAGCGCATGCTGCCCGCCGAAGCGCCCGCGCGCATGGTGATCCGGATGGGCCTCGTGCAGGCGCTTCTGATGGACACGCCGCACCATGCCGCCATCTCCACGGCCCTGCCGCTGGTGGAGGGCGGGCCGCGCCGGCTGGTCCACGGCGTGCTGGGCGCAATCCTTCGCGCGGGGCTGACGCTCCCCGAACATCCGCAGGCTCCCAATCCGTGGGCCATGCGCTGGCAGATGTACTGGGGCGATGACGTCGTCGACGCTGCCGGTCGCGCGCTGGCGGAGCCGCCGCCCACGGACCTCACCTTCAAGGGGGAGGTTCAGCTGGCGGGTTTCAGCGACGGCGCCATGAGCCTGCTGCCGGGACATTTGCGAATTCCGTCCGGCGGCCGCATCGAGGCGCTGCCCGGCTTTGCTGAGGGCGACTGGTGGGTGCAGGATCTGGCGGCATCGCTGCCCGCGCGGCTGCTGGCGGCGAAGGCTGGCGAGCGCATCCTGGATGTCGCCGCCGCGCCAGGCGGGAAGACGATGCAACTGGCCGCCACTGGCGCGCAGGTCACCGCGCTCGACAATAGCGGTCCACGTCTGGAGCGGCTGCGCGAAAATATGGAACGCACCGGACTGTCGGCGAACATCCTTGAAATCGACGCGCGAAAATATGAGCCCGAAGACAGCTTCGACGCCGTTCTGCTTGACGCGCCCTGTTCCGCCACCGGCATCTTCCGCCGGCATCCCGACGTTCTTTACCTCAGGAAACCCACAACACTGAAGGAGATCGTGGCCGTTCAGGCCGCGATGCTCAACCATGCGGCAAACTGGGTAAGGCCGGGCGGGCGGCTGGTCTATTCGGTCTGCTCCTTGGAACGTCAGGAGGGTGAGGACCAGCTGCGGGCCTTTCTGGAGCGCAGCCCCGGCTGGCGTATCGACGCCATACCCGCAGACGCATTGCCCGGCGGCGTGGCGCCGACAGCGGAGGGCTGGGTCCGCACCCTGCCGGGACAATTGTCGGGGGTCGGCGGCATGGATGGGTTCTTCATGGCGCGTTTAACGCGCGACTGAGCGTCTTCCCGGTTGGTTTCGGCTGCGTCCATCTGTTAGGGGGAGCCCATGAATCCTGTCCGCATCGCACCGTCCATTCTTTCCGCCGATTTCGCGAAACTGGGGGAGGAGGTGCGCGCCATCGACGCGGCGGGCGCGGACTATATCCATGTCGATGTGATGGACGGGCATTTCGTGCCGAACATCACCATTGGCCCCGCTGTGGTGAAGTCCCTCCGGCCGCACACGAAAAAGCCGTTCGACGTCCATCTGATGATCGCGCCCGTCGATGATTATCTCGAGGCCTTTGCCGAGGCGGGCGCGGATATTCTGAGCGTGCATCCCGAATCCGGCCCGCATCTGCACCGGACGATTCAGACCATCAACGCGCTCGGAAAGAAGGCGGGCGTGGTGCTGAATCCCGCGACATCGGTCGACATCCTCGACTATGTCATTGACGATCTCGACCTCATTCTCGTGATGAGCGTCAATCCGGGTTTTGGCGGCCAGAGCTTCATCGATTCGCAGTTGAGGAAGATCGCGGCAATCCGTGAACGCATCGACCAGACCGGGAAGGCCATCGACTTGGAGGTCGATGGCGGCATCGACGTCGAAACGTCGAAGCTGGCGCGCGACGCCGGGGCCGATGTCCTGGTGGCCGGGACGGCGACCTTCCGCGGCGGCCCCGACAGATATGCGGCGAATATCGCTGCGCTCCGTGGTTAGTCGGCGCGGGTGAGCTGGGTAGAGCGTTTCGGGTTTCGCCGCCGTGTCCCTGTCCGCTTCACGGCGACCGTAACCGATCCTGTGCCGGGTGATCCCGATGCGGCGCGGGCGCTGACGCGCGGGGAAATCACGCATGTCTCTGAGACACTGATCCTGCGCGGTGCCGACTGGGACATGCCGCGCGCGTCCGATGCGTTCCGCAGTCATGTGCATGGCTTCGTCTGGCTGCGCGACCTGGCCGTCGCCCTCCCGCAGGAACGCGGCGGCGATTTTGTCAGACCGATCATTTCTGGCTGGCTCTCTCGTCACGAAGAGCCGGACGGCGAGGCATGGCGCGCGGACAGGATCGGCGCACGGCTGATGTTCTGGGCCATCTACGCGCCCTATATCCTGTCGACCCGCGATGCCGAATACCGGGCGTCCGTTCTCGGTCATTTCGCGGCGGCGGCGACCCATGCCGAGCGGCAGATGGCGCGCGCGCCGCAGGGCATGCCGCGCATCGTCGCTGCGGCCGGGCTGGTCGTCGCCGGGCTGATGCTGGCACGGGGCGAGCGGCGCCTGGCGAAAGCGGAAAAGCTGCTGGACGGCGCCGTCAAGGCCTTTGTGATGCCGCATGGACTGCCGGCAAGCCGCTGTCCGGCCGATCTGATCGTCCTGATGGAATGGCTGCACATGCTCCGGGCGACCTATGAAGCGCGCGGAGAGGCCTGGCCGGATGCGCAGCAGCAGCATGACGCCATGGCGCGCGCGGGCATTCGCGCCGCGCGTCTGGGCGATGGCCGTTTGGCCAGCCTGCACGGCGGCAACCTGCTGCGCGCCTCGCGCATCGACCATGTGCTCGGCTGGCCCGGCATGGCGGCGCGCGGCGTCGGCGCTGGTGC
The DNA here is from genome assembly GCA_963710205.1 of uncultured Alphaproteobacteria bacterium. Classification (GTDB taxonomy): domain Bacteria; phylum Pseudomonadota; class Alphaproteobacteria; order Sphingomonadales; family Sphingomonadaceae; genus Pacificimonas. The sequence goes on from CAVPZG010000006.1 coordinate 44,851, forward strand.
CTCGTCGGGTCTGCAGCGGCTGGAAAGCGGACAGACGGTCGTGGTGATCGATGCCGGGCCGCCCCCCGATGCGGATGTGAACGCCGGGGCGCATGCGGGCGCGCTCGCCCTTGAATATAGTGACGGGGACGATCGAATCGTCACCAATGTCGGAGGCGGTACGGGCACGCGGCGCGGTGTCGACAGGCGCATGGCGACGGCCGTGCGCACGACCGCCGCGCATTCGACGCTGACGCTGGACGACGTCAATCAAAGCGATGTCGAGGACGGCGCACCGCTGGGACAGGGCGTTGACGCCGTCGAGGTCGAGCGGCGCGAAAGCGAGGAGGGCCTATGGCTGGCGACCAGCCATGATGGCTATCTGAAGCGTTTCGGCCTTACCCATGCGCGCGACATTTTCCTTTCGGCCGGCGGAACGGACCTGCGCGGTGAGGACAGGCTGGAGCCGAAGGGCCGCAAGGGCGCGAAACCGCGCGACTTTGCCATTCGCTTCCATCTGACGCCCGGGATGAATGTGACACCGACAGCGGATGGCAAGGGTGCGCTTTTGAAGACGCAGTCCGGCAAGATTTGGCAGATGAAGCTGTCGGGCGGTGCGCTGTCGCTGGACGACAGCCTCTGGATCGGCGAAGACGCGCGCGCATCGCGCACGCGGCAGCTCGTCATATCCGGAACGACTTCAGGCGAAGGCGCGCGGGTACGATGGCGCTTCAACAAGGTGAGATAGAACATGACGGATCTGGTGCCGGTACGGCGCGCCCTCCTTTCGGTTTCCGACAAGACCGGCCTGGCGGATTTCGGCAAGGCGCTGGCAGCGCAGGGCGTGGAGCTTGTGTCGACCGGCGGCACGGCAGGGACACTGCGCGAGGCGGGGCTGACCGTCATGGATGTCAGTGAGCTGACGGGCTTTCCCGAAATGATGGACGGGCGCGTGAAAACGCTGCATCCGAAGGTGCATGGCGGGCTGCTGGCGGTGCGGGGCAATGCTGCGCATGAAGCGGCCATGGCGACGCATGGGATCGACGCGATCGATCTGGTCGTCGTCAATCTCTACCCGTTTGCCGAGACCGTCGCCCGCGGCGCGGACCGGCCCGACATCATAGAGAATATCGACATTGGCGGCCCATCGATGGTCCGGTCCGCAGCCAAGAATCATGCCAGCGTCGCCATCGTTACCGACCCCGGCGACTATGACGACATCATTGCGGAAATGTCAGCGAATAACGGCGCCACGACGATGCACCGCCGCCGCAAACTGGCGGCCAAGGCCTTCGCGGCGACGGCGACCTATGACAGCATGATCGCAAGCTGGTTCGCCTTTGCCGATCAGGGCGAGGCGTTCCCGGATGTGCTGACACTGGCCATGAAACGCGGCGAGACGGCGCTGCGCTATGGCGAAAACCCGCACCAGAAGGCAGCCTTCTACATGCCGATGGGACCGCATGGCGCAGGTGTCGGGCAGGCCGAGCAGGTGCAGGGCAAGGCGCTCAGCTACAATAATCTGAACGATGCCGAGGGCGCGCTGGAACTGATTTCCGAGTTTCGCAACGAAGGTCCGACGATCGCCATCATCAAGCATGCCAATCCCTGCGGCGCGGCAGGCGGCGAGTCGCTGGCCGAAGCCTACCGTGCGGCACTCGCCTGCGACCCGGTTTCGGCCTTTGGCGGCATCGTGGCGGCCAACCGGCCTCTCGATGAAGCGGCGGCGCTGGCCATGACGGAGATTTTTACGGAGGTGGTGATCGCGCCGGGCGCGGACGATGCCGCCAGGGCGGTATTCGCCGCGAAGAAGAATCTGCGCCTGCTGCTGACGGGCGGGCTGCCTGATCCGACGCGGGAATCCCTGACGCTGAAAAGCATCAACGGGGGCTATCTGATCCAGACGCACGACGATGGTCAGATGGACGAGGATTTCAATGTCGTCACGAAACGCGCGCCGACGCTGACGGAAATGCGCGATATGGGTTTCGCCTGGCGGGTGGCGAAACATGTGAAATCGAACGCGATCGTCTATGCGAAGGACGGCGCGACCGCGGGTATCGGCGCCGGGCAGATGAGCCGTCTCGATTCCGCCCGCATCGCTGCCTGGAAGGCGAAGGACGCCGCCGAGGCCGCCGGTTGGGCGGAGCCGAAGACCGTCGGCAGCGCGGTGGCGTCGGATGCGTTCTTTCCGTTCGCCGATGGCCTGATCGCGGCGGCGGATGCGGGCGCGACCGCGATCATTCAGCCGGGCGGGTCGATCCGCGACGAGGATGTGATTGCCGCCGCCGACGAACGGGGACTGGCGATGGTCTTTACCGGCATGCGGCACTTCCGGCACTAGCTTGTGATTTCGCGCGCAATTGTCCTAGAATGACACATGCGTATCTTGGGAACGATTCTCGCAACGGCCATCATAACCGCGCTTCTGACGAGCGCGGCATGGGTCTTTCTCTATAACAAGGCCGACCGTGAGGCTGCGCCGCCGCCCGCGCCTCCCCGGGTCGAGGCCGTGCCCGCGCCGCCCCAGAGCGGCGGGGACATGGCCGATGAAATGGTCTTTACGCCAGCGGACGACAATCTCGATCTGATGGCGCGGCAACTGGTGTTGCCGGTTGCGAACTACGACGTCGCCAACCTGTCACCGCCGCCCGAGGATGCCGCCCGGCAGACGCTTTTCTTCGAGGCCGAGGCAGGGACGCCAGTGCGCGCCGTGGATGATGGCGTTATCGTGAAGTTTCGCGATACCGACCGTGAGGGGCTGCAGGTCTATCAATATGATCCGACGGAAAGCTGGGTGTATATCTATGCCCATCTCGACAGCCGTTCGGAGGAAATCGAGGAGGGCGGCAGCGTCAGGCGCGGTCAGGTCATCGGCATGGTCGGCAATAGCGGTGTGGTCGGACCGCGTGCGCCGCATGTGGCGCTTGACGTTCAGCGCCTCGAAGCCGGCAAGAACTGGTGGCAGGGCGAGGTGGTGAACCCCTATCCCGCGTTCGTCGCGCAGTAATTTCCCCGTCATGCCCGTCCGCATATTGGTCGATGCCGACGCCTGTCCCGTAAAGGACGAGATTTACAAGGTGGCGTGGCGGCACGACGTGCCCGTGACCCTTGTGGCCAATCAGTATCTGCGCTTGCCGGATCATCCGCTGCTGTCGTTGCAGGTGGTCAGCGATGGCTTCGATGCGGCCGATGACTGGATTGCCGAAGAGGCCGATGCGCAGGCGGTCGTGACCACCTCGGATATTCTTCTCGCCGACCGCTGCCTGAAGGCGGGGGCGACTGTCATCGGCAATAATGGCAGGCCTTTCACGGAGGCGAGCATCGGCGGCGCTGTCGCCACGCGGGCGATCATGGCCGACCTCCGCGCGGGTGCGGAAACCGCCAATATCGGCGGACCGCCGCCCTTTCGCAAGGAAGACCGGTCGCGCTTTCTCTCCGCGCTCGACACTGCGCTTGTGCGGTTGAAAAGAGCTTCCTAAAGCGGGGCCATATTGCACCGCAGCAATCAGGAGCTTGCCCAATGATCGGCCGCCTCAATCATGTCGGCGTCGCCACGCCCTCCATCGACGCCAGCATCGCGCTTTACCGCGACATGCTGGGCGCGACCAAGATTCATGACCCGTTCGACCTGCCCGCGCAGGGTGTCCGCGTCTGTTTCGTCGATGTGCCGAACAGCCAGATCGAGCTCATCGAACCGCTTGGCGATGACAGTCCCGTACATGGTTTCCTGAAGAAATTTCCCGCAGGCGGTCAGCATCATGTCTGTTTCGAGGTCGAGGACATCATCGCCGCGCGCGACGACATGCGCGCCAAGGGGGCAACCGTCCTCGGGACTGGCGAACCGCGCATGGGCGCGCATGGTGTCCCCGTCATCTTCATTCACCCAAAGGATATGGGCGGCGTGCTGATCGAATTGATGGAGACGCCGGAGGATATGCACGCGTGACGAAAATCATACCCGAGACGCCCGCGGCATTGGTGACGGAGCTGCTCAATGTGCTCGATCTGGAGCGCATCGAGGAAAATCTCTTTCGCGGACAGAATACCGCCGACGCGGAATTTCGTCTGTTCGGCGGGCAGGTGATCGCGCAGGCGCTGGTCGCCGCCAGCCGCACGGTCGATGACGACCGACCGCCGCACAGCCTGCATGCCTACTTCATGCGGCCGGGTGCGATCGACGTACCGGTCATCTATCAGGTGGAGCGCGACCGTGACGGGCGCAGTTTTTCCACGCGCCGGGTTGTGGCGATCCAGAATGGCCGTCCCATCTTCAACATGGCCGTCAGCTTCCAGGTCGAGGAAGAGGGCTATGAGCATCAGTTCGACATGCCGGACGTGCCCGGCCCGGAAGACCTCATTACCGAAAAGGAATGGCGGGAAAGTTTCGCGCACAATGTCCCCGAGGGGTTCCGTGACCGCTTCACGCGGGAACGGGCCATTGATTTTCGCCGTGTCGACCCCTCGCCGCCGGGAGAGGAAGCGCGCGAACCGGCGCAGAATGTCTGGTTCCGTGTGCAGGGCGATGTGCCGGACGATGCCTCTGTCCATCGCTATCTGCTCGCCTATGCCAGCGACATGACGCTGCTGTCGACCTGCCAGCGACCGCACGGTCTGCAGTGGTTTTCCGGCAAGGTGCAGGTCGCCAGCCTCGATCACGCCCTGTGGTTTCACGCGCCGTTCAGGGCAGATGAATGGCTGCTTTATGCGCAGGACTCGCCGCGTGCCAGTGGCGCCCGCGGACTGAATCGCGGGTCGATTTACAGCCGCGATGGCGTGCTTGTGGCGTCAGCCGCGCAGGAAGGGCTTATTCGCCCGCGCGGCTAGCGTTCTTCGGGTTCTCTATCTCGGTGAAGGACGTGATCGTACAGGAACCGAGCGGCGTACCGCTCACTGGATCGAAAAAGGTGAGAATTTCATTCGCGCAAAAGCTGCCGACCGTGCTGGTGCGTGAGAATGCCTCGTCGCGGGCGGCGGCCGGGCAGCTGTTCGAAAATTCGGCGCGATAGAGCGCGCCGCCGCGCATCCGGAACAGCATATACTGCCGCGACAGCCCCGTGGTGCCCTCGATATCGGCGGAGCGGGCAAGGCAGGTGCGCGGCTCGCCAATCGCCCTGGCTTCCAGATAGGGACGCGCGTCCGGGTCGGGTGCGCGCTGCGCCGACCCTGTCGCCGCGCAGGCGCCGACAAACAATGCGCCCAGCATCATGGCTCTCTTCATGGCAATTCTCCCTCGATAAACCTGTGTTCGCCAGAGGTGAACGCAGGCTGACGTCAATAGCCCGCTGCCTGCCCATCCTTGCGCATTTCGCTCGCGCCCCAGTAGACGCCGGTGTCCGGGTCGCGCCAGATGGCCTGATAGCCACCGAACGGCCCTGTGGTATATTCGACCCGGTGGCCGCGTGCCTCCAGCGCGCGCACGACGTCCAGCGGGACGCCGGATTCCAGCTCGATCAGGCCGCCATCGGTCATGCGGCCATTGGCGGTCGGCTCGTCATCCTGCACATGATGGAAACGCGCGGCATCGCCGGCCGCCTGCACGTCCATGCCGAAATCGACCATGTTGACGACGATCTGCGCGTGACCCTGCGGCTGCATCGCGCCGCCCATCAGACCAAAGCTGAGGACGGGCTTGCCATCCTTGGTCATGAAGGCGGGAATGATGGTGTGAAACGGACGCTTGCCGGGCGCATAGGCGTTCGGATGTTCGGGATCGAGCGCGAATTGCGCGCCCCGATCCTGAAACATGAAGCCGAGTGTGTTGCCCGCACCGTCGTCGGGAACGAGACCCGACCCCATGCCGCGATAGTTGGACTGGATCAGGCTCACCATCATGCCGTCCTTGTCCGCCACGGTCAGATAGATGGTGTCGCCTTCATCGATTTCCGCGGTCTGGAGACCTGGGTCGACGCGGGTCGCGGCACGGTCGCCGATCAGCTTGCGCCGTTCGTCGGCATAGGCGTCCGATAACAGCCATTCGACGGGCGTCGATACAAAGGCGGGATCGGCGTAATATTTCGCCCGGTCGGCGAACGCGAGCTTCTTCGCCTCCACGAACACATGCCAGAAGTCGTCGGAATCGCGGCCCATGGCTTTCAGGTCATAGCCTTCGATCAGGTTGAGCAGCTGCAGCGCCGCGATGCCCTGTCCGTTTGGCGGCAGTTCCCAGACGTCATAGCCGCGATAATTGACGCTGACGGGCTCGACCCATTCCGCCTTGTGGCTGGCGAAATCCGACGCCCGGTGCGGCGCGCCGATGCGCTCGAAATAGGCTCCCATCTGGTCGGCCAGCGCACCGGTGTAAAAGGCCTCCGGTCCTTCGGTGCCAATCCGGCGCAGGGTCCGGGCGAGGTCGGGATTTCTGAAGATTTCGCCTTCCGCCGGGGCCTTGCCATCCGGCATGAACAGCTGCCGCCAGTTCTCGCCCTCCTCGATAATTCCGTCGGCGGTCAGTTTTGCGAAGCTGCCCATCGAGCGGTTCCAGTACCACGAGATCAACTCGCTGACGGGGAACCCGTTCTCCGCATAATCGACGGTCGGCGCGAGGATGTCCGCCATCGGCAGCCTGCCGAATTTTTCGTGCAACATGCCCCAGCCCGACACGGCGCCCGGAATGGTGACGCTGCGCCAGCCCCAGTCGGGGATGTCGTTGGGATCACCTGCCGGCGCAGAGGCCGCGCGCAGCTGCTCCAGCGTCTGGCCCATGGGTGCGCGGCCCGACGCGTTGACGCCGTATAGGCGGCTGTCTTCCGGCGACCAGACGATGGCGAACAGGTCGCCGCCGATGCCGTTGCCGGTCGGCTCCATCAGGCCCAGCGCGGCATTGGCGGCAATGGCGGCATCGGCCGCCGTCCCCCCCTTTTTCAGCACATCCAGCGCGATTTGCGTGGCGAGCGGCTGGCTGGTCGCGGCCATGCCGTGCTGCGCAATGACGGACGACCGGGTTTTCCCCGTAAAGCCGGAATAGCGGTCCCCCTGATCCTTCGCGGCGGGCATCTCGGCGGGCGCTGGCGCGGTCTGCGCCAGGCTGGATGTCGCTGCGAAAAGGCCGATGACGGCGGCGCTTAGGATACGGATCATGTGATCTCCCTCATACTCTTCATCCCACCCTAGACGGCATGCGGGCAAAGTCGAGGGGGTCAGGCGGCGCTCTGCAACCTGGCGCGGGGAATTTCGGGCCAGCGCGACTGGTCGCGGCCATTGCGCTTGGCGATGTAGAGATGCTCGTCCGCACGCTTCAGCGCCTCATGCAGGGGCTCGCCCCTCACAACCCGGGTCAGGCCCAGACTTGCGGTCGCCTCAAGACTAAGGCCGGGGACATCGTTGGCGACGCGCGCGGCGACAGCCAGCCTCAGCGATTCTGCGGTCTTTTCAGGATGCTCGGCATAGATGAGGATGGCAAATTCCTCCCCGCCCATGCGGGCAGCAAAGACGTCCTCATATCCGGCGAGCGTTTCGCCCACGGCGACCAGCACCAGATCGCCCACGTCATGCCCGTGACGGTCGTTGATCCGCTTGAAACGGTCAAGGTCGAGAAGGGCGAGCGCGGTCACCGGATTCTGCGGGTCGGCATTGTCCGTATAATGACGCAGCATCGCCCGGCGGTTGGGAAGGCCCGTCAGCAGGTCGGTATGCGCCAGGCGCGCGGAGGCGCGCGCTTCGGCCAGGGCATCGTCGCGCTGCCGCTGAAGCGCGATGACGCGATTGGCGATGCCGACGCCCACAATGCCGAATTCGAACGCGATGGTGATCAGCAATGCCGTGTTCTTGAACGGCAGCAAGGGCTGGTTGAACAGATTTCCCCACAGGATGTAGGTGCAGATGATGCCGGGCGGCACCCAGGCGACGATCTGGAACAGCGCCGCGCGGCTGCCCTGTCTTGCCGCCGTGAACAGGGCATGGCCGATCAGGAAGATGAACGGCACATAGGCCATTTCCTTCGCGACAAAGAGCCATTGCGGAAGGTTTGTGACCGTACCGATCAGCGTGATGGCCATGATATAGGGCATCGACCAGCCCAGCAGCCGGTGGACGCGGGGCGATATCGTGCCGGGTTCCAGATATTCCCTCAGAAACGGCCCGGCGAGCGCCACCATCATGCCAAAGCCGAGCATGTTGAACCACCAGAGCAGTTCCGGACTGGCGTCGGACATCATGACCAGTTCGGGATTTATCGTTCCCAGGGCATAGACGATGATCGCGAGCGCGCGGATGCCGTGCCAGATCATGAACCGTTCGCGCATGACGGCATAAAAAACGATGTCATAGACCGCGGGAACGATGATCATGCCCCAGAACAGCCCAACCAGCATGGTCGAAACGGCCGGTGCCATTGCGGCATCGGCCGCAATCGCCGGTTGTGCGAACGCGCACAGGATCGCCGCGACCACGGCAGGGCGGGCAATCTTCATCTCAGCGTCTTTCCAAGGATCGGCTTTGTTAACCGTTGCCACATAAACCTTACCAAAAGGTTAACTATCGAACAGGGGCGATACGGACACGCAACATGATGGGATGCCGGGGCTATGCCCCGCTAGCCCTTGAAATTGTCTTTCGCGCGTCTTCGCCGGCCAAGTTCCTCGGCGCTCTCCGCGCGAAGGAAGGGATTTGTCGCCAGTTCAGCGCCGATCGTCGACGGTATGGTCGGCTCGCCCCGCGCACGCAGCCTGACGACGTCGGCCTGCCGGGCCGCCAGGGCTTCGTTTCCGGGTTCGGCGGTCAGCGCGAAGCGGCCATTGGCCTCGGTATATTCGTGCGCGCAGTAAACCTTCGTATCCTCGGGCAGCGCGGCCAGCTTGGCGAGACTTGCATACATGTCGGCGGGCGTGCCCTCGAACAGCCGGCCGCAGCCCATGGCGAACAGGGTGTCGCCGCAAAACAGGATGCCGTCCGCGGCGAAATAATAGGCATTATGCCCCGCCGTATGGCCAGGAACGTCGATGACCCTGCCAATGGCGCTGCCGATGCGAACCTCGTCCCCTTCCGCCACGGCGCGGTCTATCGCCGTGATCTTGCCCTTCTCGCCTTCCGGCCCCGTCACGTGGCAGCCCGTGGCGTCCTTGATCGCCTGATTGCCGCCGACATGGTCGGGGTGCCAGTGCGTGTTGAGGATCTGCGTGATCTTCCACCCGCGCCCGTCCGCCGCCTGCAATACCGGTTCCGAGACGGCCGGGTCGATAACCGCGGTCTCGCCGCTTTCAGGATCATGGGCCAGATAGACATAATTGTCATTCAGGACGGGGATCTGCACAATCTTCAACATGGGCCTGTCCTAACATGCCGGGATGCCGGCGTTAACAGCGCAAAAGCCGGATGGGCCACATGTGCCAGCCCGCGTGCTCCCCGCGCGATCCGCTTTACCAGCTGCCTGTGTTCTCCATGGACGCCCAGGGTTCCGCGGGCGGCAGGGCGTCCCCCTTCTGCAAAAGTTCGATGGAAATGCCGTCGGGTGAACGGACAAACGCCATATGTCCGTCGCGCGGCGGGCGATTGATGGTGACGCCGCCGTCCGACAGGCGCTGGCAACTCTCGTAGATATCGTCGACGGCATAGGCCAGATGGCCGAAATTACGGCCGCCTTCATAGTCCTCAGGATCCCAGTTGTGGGTCAGTTCGACCTGGGCGTCCTCGTCGCCAGGCGCTGCCATGAAAACGAGTGTGAAGCGGCCCTGGGGGACATCCTTGCGGCGGACCTCGCGCAGGCCGAGCAGTTCATAGAACGCCACGGAGGCATCGAGATCGGTCACGCGGACCATGGTGTGCAGATATTTCATTTGTCGATCTTCTCCCGCCGCAGGTTGCGGCCTTCATAGGTTTCGAACATGGCGATGACGGAGGCGGGTACGGGCGTCGGCGCACCGCGCACTTCGGCGACATGGACATTCACGGTCTCGCCGTCCGCGCGCAGGTCATCGGTATCGCGCGCGTGGACTTCCCAATGGGTTGTCATCGAAGACGTGCCGACCTTCGTCAGGCGCAGGCAGATATCGAACGCCTCGTCCAGCAGCAGCGGTTTCCGGTATGTGATCAGGTTCCGCACCACATGAAACTCCAGATCGTCGCCGGTCCCGAAAATACCGACCCGGCGCCAATATTCGGTGATGCCGACATCCAGATATTCAAGATAGCGCGAGTTGAAGACAACGCCCTGCACGTCGCACTCGGCATAGCGAACGCGCATTGGCAGGATGAATTTATAGTCGGAACGTGGCATTGCGCATGTTCATAGGCGGGACAGCCGCCAACGGCCATAGGCACGAAAAAGAGAGGAGCGGCGAACATGGGCAAGCTTAACCTGATCATCGCGTCGATCATCCTGGCGATCGGCATGATCATTGGCGGCTATCTGCTGGGAAACGGCCTTGTGCGCGCCGACCATGCGGAGCGCAGCGTGAAGGTGCGCGGACTCGCCGAACGCGACGTGACCGCCGACCTTGCCACCTGGACCATCCGGTTCACCGCGCAGGGCAATGACTTTGACACGGTGAAACGCAGTGCCGCCGCCATGGAGGCGAGCGTGCGGGCATTCCTGAAGGCCCAGGGTTTCGCCGATGCCGACATCGTGCCTGCCGGTCTTTCGGTGAACCAGTGGATGAACGGCAGCCTGCCCAACGTGCAGATCCGTCAGGGTGTGCGGCTTTCGACCGGCGATATCGCCAAGGCGCAGGCCGCTTATGCCGCGCAGGGCCGCCTGCTTGAAAGCGGCGTGGCGATAGAGGAGGGCGGCCCGTCGATGGTCTACAGCTTCACCCGCCTGACCGCGCTCAAGCCCGACATGATTGCCGAGGCGACCCGGGATGCGCGCGCCGCCGCCGAACAGTTCGCGCGGGATTCGGGCGCGGGCGTCGGCGGCATAAAGGCCGCGAGCCAGGGATATTTCAGCATCGAGCCGCGCGACGGCGCGGTTGGCGGTGCCAGCGAACTGCCAGAGCAGAAGGTGCGGGTAGTGACCAGCGTGGATTTCTATCTGACCGACTGATGGATCAGCCGATCCCGACCAGATGCACCGGCCATCGCCGCGGCATGATGACGATGGCATCGATGCGGTAGCCATCGGCGCTGTCCGCATGGCGCGGCCACAGCTCAGCCGCCGCCTGCTTGACCCGGCGCAGATGCTGCGGCGCAAGCGCGGCGTCGCCGCTCACCGCGTCGGCGCGCGCCTTGACCTCCACGAAGACAAGGGTTCGCCCCCGCCGCGCGACAAGGTCGATCTCTCCGCCGCGCACCCGCGCGCGCCGCGCCAGGATGCGATAGCCCTTCAGGCGCAGATACCAGGCGGCCAGGACTTCGCCGCGCTGGCCGCGCTTTTCGGCCCGTTTCCGCCTGTCGCTCATTCGCTCTTGAGCGCCAGCGCGCGGGCATAGACATCGGCGCGGTGCAGGCCGAGCGCGTCGGTTACGCTGCGAACGGCGCTTTTCAGCGTCTGCGTTTCAAGTGCGGCCCTCAATGCCGTGTCCAGATCCTCGGCGCTCGCGGGCGCGGCGGCTTCGGGCGGTGCGATGACGACCACGATCTCACCCTTTGGCGGTCCCGCTTCCGCGTAATGTCCGGCGAGTTCTGCCAGCGTGCCGCGACGCACCTCCTCGTGCAGTTTCGTGAGTTCGCGCGTTACGGCGGCCTTGCGTGCGCCCAGCATGTCGGCTGCACTCGTCAGCATCTTCGCAAGGCGTGGGCCGCTTTCATAGAAAACCAGCGTCGCTCTCGTCCCCGCCAGCTCGGCAAGCGCGTCGCGGCGCGCTTTTTCCTTCGGTGGCAGAAAGCCCGCGAACAGGAAACGGTCCGTGGGCAGTCCCGCCAGCGTCAGACCGATGATGGCGGCGCAGGGGCCCGGAATCGATGTCACCATGACGCCTGCCGCCTGGGCCTCGGCAACCAGCTTATAGCCGGGATCGGATATCAGCGGCGTGCCCGCATCGGTGACAAGCGCGATGACCTCCGACTGCGCGCGGGCGATGATTCGGGGCCGCGCCTCGGCGGCATTATGTTCATGGTAGCGGATCATCGGCGTCGCCGCGCCGATATGCTTCAGAAGCTTGCCGGTGACCCGGCTGTCTTCTGCGGCGATGGCATCGGCCCGCTGCAGAACGTTAGCCGCGCGAAACGACAGGTCGTTCAGGTTGCCGATAGGGGTTGCCACGATATAGAGACCGGCAGGAAGTATCTTTTCGTCCATTGCCAAGGGGCTATGCCATGTACCGTTCCCTGACCAGCCTGAAGCGCATGGGCGCTGCTGTTTTCGCCGCGTCGCTGCTGCTCGTGTCCGCCTGTCAGACCGCGGGCGTCGGTGGGGAGGACGTGACCGCGCTGCCGCCCGCGCCGGTGGAGGAGACGGCCGACCTGCCGCCGCCGCCGCCCGCGCCGGTCGCGGTAAAGAACAAGGTGGCGCTGCTGTTGCCGCTGTCGGGTGCGAACGCGCGTGTCGGGCGATCGCTCGCCAATGCCGCCAATATGGCGCTGCTCGACCTTGGCGGGGGCGATATTGAACTAAAGGCCTATGATACGGCCGCGAACGGTCCGGAACGCGCCGCCGAACTGGCGGTCGCCGACGGTGCGAAGCTGTTTCTGGGGCCGCTGATGTCGGCGAACGCCCGCGCGATTCGCGGCTACGCCGCGTCCCGGCAGATCCCCGTACTCAGCTTCTCGAATGACGCCACGGCCGCGGGCGGCGGCGTCTATATCCTTGGCTACCAGGTCGATCAGGCCGTTGCGCGCGTCGTGGGCTTCGCGCGCGCGCGCGGGATCGAGCGGTTCGCGGCGCTGGCACCCTCCGGTGATTATGGTCGCCGCGCCAGCGATGCGTTTCTGACATCTGTCCGCAATGCCGGTGGCCGCGTGACGGCGATGGAAAGCTACGAGCGGGAGCGGTCGAAACTGCCGGCGTCCGTCCGCCGCCTGACCGATTACGAGGCGCGCGCCGCACGCGCGTCACAGGGCGGTACAGTGCGCGCGGACGGCACGGTGGCGCAGGTCGAAACCCGCCTGGCACCCGTCAGCTTCCAGTCCCTGCTCATCGCCGACGGCGGCGCGATCGCTTCCGAATTTCTTGTCAGCCTGGACAAATATGGCGCAGGGCCGGGCAAGGTCCGCTATCTTGGCACGGAGCTCTGGAATGCGGATTCCCGTATCGCCAGTGCGCGGGGTCTGGAGGGCAGCTGGTTCGCCAGCGTTCCCGATGCCCGTTTCAATCAGATGGCGACGCGCTATCGCCAGCGTTTCGGCGGCGCGCCATCGCGCCTGTCCAGCCTGGCCTATGATGCCGTCCTGCTCGCGCAGGGCGCATCGAAGGACTGGGAGGTCGGCGGCAATTTCCCCGTCCAGCGTCTGGCCGACCCGGATGGCTTTGTCGGCATCGACGGGATTTTCCGCTTCGGCACCAACGGCGTCGCGCAGCGCGGGCTTGAGGTTCAGCAGGTCGGTAACGGCAGCACGCGCGTTGTCGATCCCGCACCGACCAGCTTCCAGAACCGCAGGGTCTCGATGCTAGTCAACTAGATCGGACGGCAGCGTCGGTTCGGAAATCAGCGTCTCGAACGCCGCCCACCTTGTGGCCGTGTCGCTGCCCTGGCGGTCCAGCCAATGGTCGACCATGTTGCGGCCGATGTCGTAATTCACGATATAGCTGCGATAGGTGTCGATAAAGGCCAGACGCTGCGCCGCGCGGGCGGGGGACGACAGCTGGGTTGCCTGCAGGGCGGCGATCGCCTCTTCCCGTGTCATGCGCCCCGCAAGATAGGCGTCAGCGACGCTATACTGTGCCGGATAAAGCGCGCGCAGCGCCGTGTTCAGCGCATTCAGATTCTCTGCCGTCGCCGGATCCAGGTCCGCCAGCGGGTACAGCACCTCCGCTTCGAACGCCGTGCGCGCAGGGCCGGGAAAGGCGACATCGATGCCCGCATTGGCGGTTCCCTCGGCAATGAGCGATTGCGGCGAAAATAACGGATAAACGGCGAATTCCGGCCATTTCCGCTCCCGAACCAGCCGCTGTTCCAGAAGCGCGTTCAGCGTGTGATGGCCGGGATAGCCCTCGTGGCAGCCAAGATCGACAGCGCGGTCGATGCTGACCGGCAGGTCGGTGTTGATCTGAATCAGGCTGTGCGCGTCGCCATTGTACCAGTTATAGCCTGACCAGGGTTTGTTCTTGACGAATTCCAGATCGAAACGCTCACCTTCGGGCAGGTCGATATGACGTTCCGTCGCCGCTTTGCAGCTCGCGATGGCGGCGTTCATGACCGGTGTCAGTGCGGACGCGGGGATGACATAGCGCGCCTTCAGCGCATCGACGCGCTGCCATAGTGGTCCGTCCGTTTCCGGCTCGCCGGGCACCATGGCCTCGATCCGGTCGAGTATTGGCTGGAAACTGTCCAGTTCGGCAATGTCGGGCGTGACGCCGAACAGCGCCTCGGCTTCCTCGGCGAAACCATAGGTCTTTCCCCGGCGCATCGCGATGCGCGCGGCCACCGCTCCCAGCTGCGCCGCCATGAAGCGCCGCCGCTTCTGTTCCATCCGGTCGGCGGGCCAGGCGAGTCCGAGCGTCGCCTGTTGCAGCCGCTCCGCCTCGCGCGCCAGCGCGGACAGCGAACGGGGCCTGGCCTCCGCCGCCAGGCGCACCGCCTCGGGACCGTAATAGGCGTCGACATAACCGTCCTCATGCGTGCCATATTCCAGGATCAGGCGGACATAGTCCTCGGCAATGGCATCCATCGTCCCCGCCGCCCGGGCGGGCCCGCCCATAATGACTAGCAGCGCAGCGGCTGAAAGCGCGGCATATCGTGCGAATGACGGCATCGGAAATTCCCCTTTCGCAGACAGTGCCGCAAGCCAATGCGCGCCGCAAGCCGGGTGTCTGCCTCGTGATCGGCGCGGGCATCGGCGTCGGCAGTTCCATCGCCCGCGCCTTCGCTGCGGAGGGGCTTGCCGTCTGCCTCACACGGCGCGAGCGAAACCTGCCGGAACTGCAAAGGCTTGCCGATGAGATCGGGGCGACGGGCGGCCGGGCGCATGCCTTTGGCGTCGATGCCCGGGACGAGGATGCGATGGTCGCGCTCTTCGACAAAATCGACGCAGAGGTCGGTCCGCTTGAGGTCGCCGTGTTCAACATCGGCGCGAATGTGTCCTTTCCCATTCGGGACACGACGGCGCGCGTCTACAGAAAGGTCTGGGAAATGGCCGCCTTTGCCGGCTTCCTGGCCGGGCGGGAGGCGGCGCGGATCATGGTTCCGCGCGGACGCGGCACCATCCTGTTCACCGGCGCGACCGCTTCGCTGCGCGGCGGCCCGGGCTATGCCGCCTTTGCCGGCGCCAAACACGCCCTTCGCGCGCTGGCGCAATCCATGGCGAGGGAATTGGGGCCGCAAGGCGTTCATGTCGCCCACATCGTCGTCGACGGCATGATCGACGGAAAATTCGCGCGCGAGAATTTCACCGACGTGGACGCGCGTCTCGAACGCGGCGAGATCCTGTCGCCAGATGCCATTGCCGCAAATTACGTGCACTTGTGGAAGCAGGACCGCAGTGCCTGGACACATGAACTGGACCTGCGCCCGTGGACGGAACCATTTTGACGGAGATGCTCTGATGACCAAGACTGTGGAAATGATTTTCGATTTCGTGAGCCCCAACGCCTATCTGGCGTGGCATCCGCTGAAGGACGTGATCGCCAGAACGGGCGCGGTCCTGAAGGTGACGCCCGCCTTTCTTGGCGGCATGCACAAGCTGACCGGCAACCAGCCGCCCATGGTCGCCTTCGCGAATGTGAAGGGCAAGAACGCGTACATGATGCTGGAAATCCAGCGCTGGATGAAAAAACACGGCCTGAATGATTTCCGGATGAACCCGCATTTTCCCATGATGACCGTCCCGGCGCTCCGCGCGCTGCTCGTCGCGGGAGAGGACGGACGCGATATCGAGTTCATCGACAGGCTGCTGCCGCATGTCTGGGAAAGGGGCGCGAATATCGCCGATACGGATATACTGGCGAATATCCTGACTGCCGAAGGCTTTGACGCGAAATCCATCATGGACCGGACGCAGGGCCCGGAAATCAAGCAGAAGCTGGTCGATAACACCGAATCTGCGGTGGAACGCGGCGCATTTGGCATTCCGACTTTCTTCGTCGGCGGCGAAATGTATTTCGGGAAGGACCGGCTGGACGGGGTCGAGGAGGAACTGACCCGCTAGGGCACCAGCACTGTGTCCGACGCAACGGGTAGGGTGTGTGGATTGTCGGCATTGAAATGCAGGCCGCGGCTTTCGGGCCTTGCCTGCGCCGAGCGAACGATCAGATCGGCGACCGTGACCAGGTTACGAAGCTCGATCAGGTCCGGGCTGACGCGGAAATTGCCGTAATAGTCCTCGACCTCCGCCTTCAGCATGGCGACGCGGTGGGCGGCGCGCTCCAGGCGCTTGTCGGTGCGCACGATGCCGACATAATCCCACATGAACCGGCGGATTTCGCGCCAGTTGTGCTGCACGACGACTTCCTCGTCGGAATCGGTGACGCGGCTTTCGTCCCACGGGGCGATGTCGGGCGGCGCGGGCATGTCGGCGAACCGGGCGCGGATATCGTTCGCCGCGGCCTCGCCGTAGACCAGGCATTCCAGAAGGCTGTTCGACGCCAGCCGGTTCGCGCCGTGCAGGCCGGATTGGGTGACTTCACCTGCCGCATACAGGCCGGGCAGGTCCGTCCGCCCGTCGCGCGCCACCATGACGCCGCCGCAGGTGTAATGCTGTGCGGGAACGACCGGGATCGGTTCCTTCGCCATATCGATGCCCAGGCCTGCCAGCTTGGCGCGAATGGTGGGGAAATGATGCTCGACGAAGGCTTCGCCCTCGTGACTGATGTCCAGATGGACATAATCGAGGCCAAGCCGCTTGATTTCATGATCGATCGCGCGGGCGACGATGTCGCGCGGCGCCAGTTCGGCGCGGGGGTCGAACCGGGGCATGAACCGCTCGCCGCCGCCCTCGACTCCCGGTGGCAGTTTCAATAGCCCGCCCTCGCCGCGCACGGCTTCGGTGATCAGGAAATTCTTGACCTCCAGATTGTACAGGCAGGTCGGGTGGAACTGCATGAATTCCATGTTGGAAATGCGCGCACCCGCGCGCCAGGCCATGGCGATGCCGTCACCCGTCGCGCCGCGCGGCGCGGTGGAGAACAGATAGGTCCGGCCTGCGCCGCCGGACGCAAGGATGGTTGCCTTCCCGACGATGGTGTCCACCTTCTTCGTGCGCCGGTTAAAGGCGTAGACGCCCCAGACATGATTTTCCGGGTGTCCGTTGGCGGGACTGTGGCGGCCGGTCACAAGGTCGATGGCGACCATATCCGGCAGCAGCGTCAGATTCGCTTCCGCCCGCGCCGCCTTTTCCAGCGCCTCCTGCACCGACCAGCCCGTGGCGTCATCGACATGCACGATCCGCCGCGCGCTATGTCCGCCTTCGCGCGTCAGGTGCCAGCGTTCGTTGCCATCCTCGTCGGGATTGAAGGGGACGCCAAGCTCGGCAAGCCGTTCGATGGCGCGGGGCGCATTCTCGACGACGAATTCCACCGTGTCGCGGTTGTTGAGGCCCGCGCCCGCGATCATCGTGTCGCTGATATGCGAATCGAACGTGTCGCCGGGTTCCAGAACGGCCGCGATGCCGCCCTGTGCCCAGGTGGTCGATCCGGCATTCAGGTCGCCCTTCGACAGGACGGCGACCTTCATATGCTTGGCAAGGTTGAGCGCGGCCGTCAGGCCCGCCGCACCCGATCCGATGATGATGGCGTCATAGACCTGCGGCTTACTGCTCATCGACCACCCCTTGCTGCGTCAGATTCAGAAACACGTCTTCCAGGTCCGCCTCGCGCGTCGACACATCGTCGACGGTCAGTCCGCGTTCCGACAGGGTCGCCAGCAACTGCCCCGCGCCGACTTCGGAGCGGTCATAGGTCAGGATCAGCTCGCGCGCGCCCTTCAGCTCCGCTTTCAGGACGGGAAGCCCTTCCGGGACGGCGGTCAGGTCTTCACCGACAATGGCGATCAGCACCTTCTCGCGCGCGCTGGCAAGCAGCGTTGATGTCCTGTCATTGGCGATGACTTCACCATGATTGATGATGGCGATGCGATCGCATAGCTCCTCGGCCTCTTCCAGATAATGCGTTGTCAGCACGACTGTGGTGCCGTTCGCGTGCAGTTCGCGGACATAATCCCAAAGCTGCTGCCGCAGCTCGATATCGACGCCCGCGGTCGGCTCGTCCAGGATCAGGATGGGCGGATTGTGGACCAGGGCCTTGGCGATCAGCAGCCGCCGTTTCATGCCGCCTGACAACGTGCGCGAATAGGCCTTGGCCTTGTCTTCAAGCCGCAGCGCGCGCAGGATTTCCATGGAGCGGCGGTCCTTCGGCGCGATGCCGTACATGCCCGCCTGCAGTTCCAGCGCCTCCAGCGGCGTGAAAAAGGCGTCGAACAGGACCTCCTGCGGGACGATGCCGATCGCGCGCTTCGCATTGCGCGTCTGCGTGTCGATGTCGAAACCCCAGATGGTGGCGGTACCGCCCGTCTTGTTGACAAGGCCCGCCAGGATGTTGATCAGCGTGGATTTTCCGGCGCCATTGGGGCCCAGCAGGCCGAAAATCTGCCCGCGCGGCACGTCGAAACTGATGCCCTTCAGCGCTTGCTTGCCGTCCGAATAGGTTTTCTCGACGTCGCGGATTTCAATGGCGGCCTGTGTCATGTGCGGGGCGTTAGCGGGTTCTTCCTCCGCCCGAAAGGGGCAGCTGGCGCGCGGGGGCGGAAGGGGGCCAGAGGCGCGCGCATTCCGCGACGCGGGGAGCGCGCAGCGGGCCGGTTTTCAACCCGTTTCGCCGGCGGCGTCGCTTCCCCCTGTTTCGCCCCCGCCGGTCCGCCATCTGGCGTGCCGGTCCGTCCGCACGGGGCCCCGAAAGCGGGGCTAGGCGGCTGCAATCATCTTCGCGATGTCTTCGGGCGGCAGGTTCGTTGCCTCCTTGTCGATCTCGCCAATCAGTTTCTGCTCTACCGACACATGGTAATGCTTGCGGATTTCACCCAGCGTGTTCGGCGGCGCGATCACGACCAGCTGCTCGAACTTGTTGGCATGGGCGCGCTTGTAGAGAATGTCCGCGGCGTCGGCGGCGAAGCGGTCCTCGGCCAGCTGGTGAAAGTCGGTATCGTCATAGGCATAGGTGCGCGGACCCGTCGATTCCGACTGACGGCCGCGCCTGTTGGCGGACTGTTCGCCATCCGACGGATTGTCCTGCTTTTCCTTGCGGATCACCTGCAGGTCGGGATATTTCGCGTCGCCCTCGTTGACGAGCAGCAGCAGTTTTTCGCCGTCGACGACGCAGATTTCGGTCTTGTGGGGAATGTCCAATTTGGGCTCCTGTGCATTGATGTTCATCTCCCCAACGTTGGAAAGCGCGGACAGTTGCGCGAAACCGCGCGCGGCGGCAGAACGCGCCCCATGCATGACATCAAACTGATCCGCGACGACCCCTCGGCCTTCGATCTGGCGCTGAAACGGCGCGGTGTGGAGCCGGTCGCCCCCGCCCTCGTCGCCAGCGACGCGCAGCTGCGTGCGGTGCAGACGGAATTGCAGGGCGCACTTGCGCGCCGGAACGAGGCCTCGAAACTGATTGGCCGGGCGATGGGCCAGGGTGACAAGGACGAAGCGGAACGTCTGAAGGCGGAGGTCGCGGGGCTGAAGGCGCGCATGCCGGAACTGGAGGAGCGGGAGCGTGCGCTGAAGGCCGAACTCACCGACGCCCTTGCGTCGTTACCCAATCTTGCCGCCGAAGACGTGCCTGAGGGGCTTGGCGAGGATGACAATGTCGAGCGGTCCCTCTGGGGACAGAAACCCTCGTTCGATTTCACACCCAGGGACCATGACGAGATCGGCGCGGCGCTCGGTCTTGATTTCGAGGCGGCGGCGGCGATGTCGGGCGCGCGTTTCGCAGTCCTGCGCGGTCAGGTCGCAAGACTTCACCGGGCGCTCGGCCAGTGGATGCTGGACGTGCAGACCGGGGAGGCGGGCTATGTCGAGATCGCGCCGCCGCTCCTCGTGCGCGACGAGGCCATGTTCGGCACGGGCCAGCTGCCGAAATTCGCGGAGGACAGTTTTCACACGGGCGATGGCTACTGGCTGATCCCGACGTCGGAAGTGCCGCTTGCCAATCTGGTGCGCGAACAGATCCTTCCCATGGAGGGGCTGCCGCTGCGCTATGCCGCGCTCACCCAATGTTTCCGCTCGGAAGCGGGATCGGCCGGACGCGATACCAAAGGCATGATCCGCCAGCACCAGTTCGAGAAGGTGGAGCTGGTGTCGATCGTTACCGCGGACCAGTCGGACGCGGAACTGGAGCGAAAGACGCGTGCTGCCGAAACGATCCTCGAACGGCTTGGCCTTCACTACCGGCGGATGCTGCTGTGCGCGGGCGACATGGGTTTCGGATCGCGCAAGACCTATGATCTGGAGGTCTGGCTGCCGGGCCAGAATGCCTACCGCGAGATTTCCAGCTGCTCCAACATGGGCGATTTTCAGGCGCGCCGCATGAACGCGCGAACGCGCGCTGCGGGAGAGAAGCAAACGCAGTTCGTCCACACGCTGAACGGTTCCGGCCTGGCGGTGGGACGCACGCTGGTCGCCGTCCTCGAAAACTACCAGCGCGGCGATGGATCGGTTGCCGTGCCGGACGTGCTGCATGCCTATATGGGCGGGCTGACGGAATTGGTTCCGGACTGATCCTGTCCGTCATGCCGGCCTGCGCCGGTATGACGACATCGGGAAAGCTGCCCCTTATTTCGGCCGCGTCGCCATCAGGCCGATCGACTTCATCGTCATCACTGGCTCATCATGCTGGTTGAACACCGTCGCGGTCGAATGGATCGATCCCATTTCGGGCCGCGAGCGCGAGGGGCGTACCTCGGTCAGCTCCGTCTCCACACGCAGCGTATCGCCCGGATAGACGGGCTTCAGCCAGCGCAGCTCGTCCAGGCCGGGCGATCCCAGCCCCGCATTGTTCGCGCTTTTCATGTTTTCGACCATCATGGCCATGGTCATCGCGCAGGTGTGCCAGCCCGACGCGGACAGCCGCCCGAAATGCGTTTTCGCGGCGGCATCGTCGTCCAGGTGAAAGGGCTGCGGGTCGTATTTGGCGGCGAACTCGATCACCTCCGCGCGCGTGACGGCATAGCTGCCAAAGCTGGCGGTCTCGCCCACGACCATGTCTTCCAGATATCTCATGTGAATGGTGCTAGGCGGCGGGCCGCCGCGCGTCACCCTCAGACATTGAAGCGGAAATGCATGACGTCGCCGTCCTTCACCAGATACTCCTTGCCCTCCAGCCGCAGTTTTCCCGCTTCCTTCGCGCCGACTTCGCCGCCGCAGGCGACGAAATCCTCATAGGCGGTGGTTTCCGCGCGGATGAAGCCCTTTTCGAAGTCGCTGTGGATTTCACCCGCCGCGTTCGGCGCGGTCGCGCCCTTCGGCGTCGTCCAGGCGCGGGCTTCCTTGGGACCGACGGTGAAGAAGGTGATGAGGTCGAGAAGGCTGTAGCCCGCACGGATGATGCGCGTCAGGCCGGTTTCCGTCAGGCCAAGGTCGGACAGGAATTCCGGGCGGTCGGCGGCATCCATCTGGCTGATCTCCGCTTCGATGGCCGCTGAAATCACCACGCTGATCGCGCCTTCCGCCTCGGCCTTCGCAGCGACCGCGGCGCTATGGGCATTTCCGGTCGCGGCCTCGTCCTCGCCGACATTGCAGACATAGAGGACGGGTTTGGCGGTCAATAGCTGCGCCTGCCGGAACACGCGCGCTTCCTCGGCATCCTTCGGCTCGACCAGGCGCGCGGGCTTGCCCGCAAGCAGAAGTTTCAGCGCCTGGCCCAGAACGCTCGCCTGGATTTTCGCTTCCTTGTCGCCCTGTGCGGCCTTTTTCTCGGCGGCCGGCACGCGGCGCTCCAGCGATTCGACATCGGCCAGCATCAGTTCGGTTTCAACGACATCGGCGTCCGACACGGGATCGACGCGGCCATCGACATGCGTGATGTCATCGTCCTCGAAACAGCGCAGCACATGCACGATCGCATCGACTTCGCGGATATTGGCGAGGAACTGGTTGCCAAGGCCCTCGCCCGAACTCGCGCCCTTCACAAGGCCGGCGATGTCGACGAACGCCAGCTGCGTCTGGATGATCTTCGCGGATTTCGCGATCTCGGCCAGTTTGTCGAGACGCGGGTCGGGGACGCCGACCTGACCGACATTCGGCTCGATCGTGCAAAAGGGAAAGTTCGCCGCCTGCGCCGCCTGCGTTTCCGTCAGCGCGTTGAACAGGGTGGACTTCCCCACATTTGGCAGTCCGACGATACCGCATTTGAAACCCATTTGACTGTCCTGTCTTGTCGTTCCTGCAAAGACGGGAATCTGGATCCGCGCCTCCGCTCATGAAGTTTTTGCCGTACCGGCTTCCCGCTCGCGCGGAAATGACAATATGGCCTAATCCTGCATCCTCAGCGCGACATCCGACAGGAAGCGCGGCTCATTGCCTTCCGCCAGCCAGTGCGCTTCGGCGGCGATCGCGCCGAGGAGGTGCGCCAGGTCATCCATTTCCGCCTTGGCGAAATTGCCGAGGACATGGCCCGTGACCCGGTCCTTGTGCCCCGGATGGTCGATGCCGATCCGGACGCGGCGGAAATCCTCGCCGATATGCTGAATGGTCGACCGGATGCCGTTATGACCGGCCGCGCCGCCGCCCTGTTTTACCTTCACCTTCAGGGCGGCAAGATCGAGTTCGTCGTAGAACACCGTCACGTCCCGGGGTTCGGCCTTGTAGAAGCGCATCGCTTCCCCGATGGATTGCCCGCTTCTGTTCATAAAAGTCTGCGGTTTCAAAAGGATGACTTTCTCGCCGCCCAGACGGCCCGAACTTACGAGTCCTGAGAAGCTTTTCGTCCAGGGACCGAAACCGTGCATCTCCGCGATCGAATCGACAGCCATGAAGCCGACATTGTGCCGGTGAAGCGCATATTGCGCCCCCGGATTGCCCAGACCTGCGAAAATCAGCATGATCCTGTTCCTCCAAAGGAAAACGCCACCCCGACGCGGGTCGGGATGGCGGATTTCCTTGCCTCAGAACAAACCGGCCTATTCGCCGTCCTTGCCCTCGTCGCTTTCACCGTCCTCATCACCCTGTTCGGTGGTGGGAACCTCGTCGGCGCCGACGTCCTCTTCGTCCTCGGCATCTTCATCGTCCTGCGATTTGAGCGCGGACGGTGCGACAACCGTGGCAACGGTGAAGTCATGATCGCCATAATCGACCTCGACGCCCTCGGGCAGCGCGATCTGGCTGATATGGATCGAGTCGCCGATATCGAGACCGGCAAGCGATGCCACCAGTTCGCCGGGAATCTTCGACGGAATACAGGCAACCTCGATCTCGTGACGCACGACATTGAGAACGCCGCCGCGCTTCAGGCCGGGCGACTCTTCCTCGTCGATAAAGGTCATCGGAATTTCGACCTCGATCTTCTGGCCCTTGGCAAGACGCATGAAATCGACATGCAGCGGCCGCTCGGTCACCGGGTGGAACTGGACGTCCTTCGGCAGCGTGCGATGCGTATCGCCGCCCTCGACCTGAACCTCGACCACGCTGTTCAGCATGTGGCCGGTCGACAGCATCTTGCGCAGTGCCTTTTCTTCCAGATGGACGCTGATCGCTTCCTTCTTGTCGCCGTAGATAACTGCGGGGACTCGCCCCTCACGCCGGATCGCGCGGGAGGCTCCCTTGCCCGCCTTTTCGCGCACCTGCGCCGCGATGGTCATCGCTTCGCTCATCTTGATTCTCCAAACACAAAAAGCCCCGCTCGAACGCTGCCCTCCAGGGTGGCCGCGTCGCGGGGTTGGCGATCCTCTAGGCGGACAGGCATAAAATGGCAATAGTTGAGTCTCGCAATGCACTTAGCCGATTGACTCGCGTGGGCGGCTCTCGCAAAGCCGCTTCTGCCGTCGGGGTTCGCCCCGGCACCCTGCGCGGGAGAGGCGCTGACCGGCAACGGGACAGCGCCGCCGAAGGAGCAAGCCTTCCCCCGGAATCTCTCAGGCGCAATGGACCGCGCTGGGTGCAACAAGCGGCGATCTGGAAAAGGAATCCCCGCTTCGGCGTGGCGTCCTACCGACGGGGTAAGCGCGGATTCCCGCGTGAAACTCTCAGGTCCCATGACAGAGGGGGAACGGTTGCGCGCCAATCAGGGCTGCGCATTCCGTCTGCTTTGTAATGGGATGATGATGGCCAGTACCGATACCGAAATCGAAACCCTGCCTCTGGACGCGCTTCACCGCGAACTGGGTGCGAAAATGGTCCCCTTCGCGGGCTATGCCATGCCAATCCAATATGCGGATGGCATTATGGCGGAGCATCTGTGGACGCGCAGCCATGCCGGCCTGTTCGATGTGTCGCACATGGGGCAGCTGGAGGTGCGCGGCAAGAATGTGGCGAAGGCGCTGGAGGCGATCATGCCCGGCGATTTTATCGGCCTGAAGGAGGGCCGTTTGCGCTACTCCATGCTGCTGGACGAGAATGGCGGCATTCTCGACGATCTGATGGTGACCCGGCGCGCCGACCATTTCTACATCGTCGTCAATGGCGCGGTGAAGGGTGCGGATATCGCATATATGAACCGTCACCTTCCGCAGGGCATTTCGCTGACCGAGCGTGAGGACCTGGCGCTGATCGCCCTGCAGGGACCGAAAGCTGCGGACGTCCTGGAACGGCTGGGCGCCGAAGTCGGCCTAATCACCTTCATGCGCGGATCGGAAGTGCGGTTGCGCGGTAACGAGCTGTGGATCAGCCGCTCGGGTTATACCGGCGAGGACGGCTTTGAGATTTCCCTCCCTGTCAAGAAGGCGGCGGGATTTGTGAGGCTGCTGCTGAAAGACAAGGATGTGAAGCCCATCGGCCTTGGCGCGCGCGATTCGCTGCGTCTGGAGGCGGGCCTTCCGCTTTATGGTCATGATCTCAGCCCTATGTCGACGCCGGTAGAGGCAGGTCTGACCTTTGCCGTTTCGAAGCGCCGCAAGATGGAGGGCGGCTTTGCCGGCTTCGACCGCATCGACCGGCAGATCAAGGAAGGCACCAAGGTTCGCCGCGTCGGTCTGATGATCGAAGGGCGTCTGCCTGCGCGTGAGGGCGCGCCGGTGTTCGCGGGTGATGTGAAAACGGGCGTGCTGACTTCCGGCGGCTTTGCGCCCAGCGTCGATGCCCCCATCGCCATGGCCTATGTCGGCGCGGACCATGCCGCCGACGGGACGAAGCTGGAAATAGAGGTGCGCGGCAAGCGGCTGTCGGCGACGGTCGTGCCGATGCCGTTCGTGCCGCACAAATATGTACGCTGATTAGGGAGAGGGATTGATGAGCACGTATTTCACAGAAGACCATGAGTGGATCCAGGTCGAGGGCGACACCGGCATTGTCGGCATCACCGACTATGCGCAGGGCCAGCTGGGCGATGTCGTCTATGTGGAACTGCCCGAAGTCGGCAAGGTCATCGAAAAGGGCAGCGAGGCGGCGGTCGTCGAGTCCGTGAAGGCGGCGTCCGAGGTCTATGCGCCCGTGTCTGGCGAAGTCATGGAAGCGAACGGCGCGCTGGAGGATGATCCGGCGCTGGTCAATTCCTCGCCCGAAGAAGACGGGTGGTTCGTGAAGCTGACGCTGAGCGACAAGAGCCAGCTGGACGCGCTGATGGATGAGAAAGCTTACAAGGCGTTCGTCGCGGAGCTTTGATGCGATGAGCGGCGATGCCACCAACCAGTGGGACACGGCTGCCTATGCCGAGAACGCGGCCTTTGTGCCCGCGCTCGGCGAGGCGGTTCTTGATCTGCTGGCGCCGAAAAAGGGCGAGCGGATACTCGACCTCGGCTGCGGTGACGGCGTTCTGACCGGAAAACTTGCGGCCGCGGGGGTCGATGTGCACGGCGTCGATTATGATGCCGGAATGATCGAAGCCGCCCTGGCTAAAGGTCTGAGCGCGGAAGTCATGGACGGGCAGGCGTTGACATTCCGCAGCGAATTTGACGCGGTGTTCTCAAACGCCGCTCTGCACTGGATGCCGGATCACGCTGCGGTTTACGCAGGCGTGTACCGCGCATTGAAGACCGGTGGGCGGTTCGTGCTGGAATGCGGCGGATTTGGCAATATCGGCGCGATGCGAACGGCGCTGAGAGCCGTGCTGGCGCGGCGCGGTCTGCAATCGCCGGATACGCAGGTCTATCCGACCGCAAGTGCGGCGACACGCCAGCTTGAGGCAGCGGGATTTACCGTTGAAACCTGCGGTCTGATTCCGCGTCCAACACCGCTTGCGTCCGGAATGGCGGCATGGTTCCAGACCTTTCGGCATGGCTTTCTGCCGAAGGCGTCACAAGACGAGATCGTCGCCGAAGCGGTGGAGCTGCTCCGCCCCTCGCTCTGTGACGAAGACGGCAATTGGGTCGCCGATTATGTGCGACTGAGGTTCAAGGCAGTAAAAAAGGGCTGACATGCGTTACCTACCCCTGACGAATGAAGACCGCAGCGCCATGCTGAACGCGATAGGCGCGGCTGACATCGATGCGCTGTTCGCAGATGTGCCGAAAGAGGCGCGGCTGGACGGTCCGGTGCACGACCTTCCCATGCATGCCAGCGAAATGGTGGTCGAACGCGATCTTGGTCGCATGGCCGGCAAGAATCTGACAGCGTCCGGCACACCCTTCTTCCTTGGCTGCGGCGCGTATAAGCATCATGTGCCCGCTAGCGTCGATCACCTGATCCAGCGCGGGGAATTTCTGACCAGCTACACGCCCTATCAGCCGGAAATCGCGCAGGGCACGTTGCAGTATCTGTTCGAATTCCAGACCCAGGTCGCGCGACTGACCGGAATGGATGTCGCCAACGCCTCGATGTACGACGGCTCGACGGCGTGCGTGGAGGCGATCTTCATGGCGCGCCGCGTGACGCGGCGGAAGCGGGCGCTGATTTCCGGCGGTGTGCATCCGCATTATGCCGAGGTTGCCAAGACACTGACGCACTTCACGGACGATGTGGTGGAGGTTCAGACGCCTTCGCTGAAACCGGGCGCCCCGGGCGATGACCTTGAGGCGCTGATGGCGGCCATTGACCGCGAGACCAGCTGTGTCGTCGTGCAGAACCCCAACCTGTTCGGTCATGTCGCGGACCTGTCCGCAATTGCCGCGAAATGCCATGAACATGGCGCGTTGCTGATCGCCGTCGTGACCGAGATCGTTTCCCTTGGCGCGCTGAAGCCGCCCGGAGAGATGGGCGCGGACATTGTCGTCGGAGAGGGGCAATCGATTGGCGGCGGCCTGAATTTCGGCGGGCCATATCTGGGTCTTTTTGCCTGCAACGAGAAGCATGTTCGGCAGATGCCCGGCCGGCTTTGCGGCGAGACGGTCGATGCGGCGGGCAAACGCGGCTTCGTGCTGACGCTCTCAACGCGGGAGCAGCATATCCGCCGCGAAAAGGCGACGTCGAACATCTGCACAAATTCGGGACTGATGGCGCTGGCCTTCACCATCCATATGAGCCTGCTTGGCGAGGCAGGGATCCGGAAGCTTGCCGCCTATAATCATGCGCGCGCCTGCCAGGTGGCGGACCGCCTGGCAAGGCTGGACGGCGTGACGCTGCTGAATGAAACGTTTTTCAACGAGTTCACGCTGCGTCTGGACCGTGAGGCGCGGCCTGTCGTGCGCAAGCTGGCCGACGGCGGCGTGCTTGGCGGCGTCGCGCTCGGGCGGCTGTTTGCCGATGACGGCGATATTGAAAATTGCGTGACGCTGGCTGTGACGGAAACGGCAACAGACGGCGATATCGACGCGCTTGTCGCGGCTTATGAGGGAGCACTCTGATGCTGAATACGGGACGTGAGACGCGGGCCGGCATGATTTCTGCCGATGCACCGGAGACCTTCACTGGCAACCGCGCGCTGCTACTGGACGAGGCGCTGATTTTCGAGATCGGGACGACCGAAACGACCGGTGTCGACCTGCCGGACGTTCCCGATGCGGAAACACGTCTGGGCGGGTTGGAGCGGAACCGCGAGATCGGGCTGCCTGGCCTCGCGGAGCCGGAAGTCGTCCGCCACTATACCCGCCTTAGCCGCATGAATTATGCCATCGACATGGGCCTGTTCCCGCTCGGTAGCTGCACGATGAAGCACAATCCGCGCCTAAACGAGAAGATGGCGCGGCTTCCGGGCTTTGCCGATATCCATCCGCTGCAGCCCGTCGGTTCCGTGCAGGGTGCTCTCGAATTGATCGACGAACTCGCCCATTGGCTCAAAACGCTATGCGGCATGCCCGAGGTCGCCATGAGTCCAAAGGCGGGCGCCCACGGCGAATTGTGCGGAATGCTTGCCATTCGGGCAGCGCATGAAGCGAAGGGCGATGCCAGAAAGCGTGTTTTGGTGCCGGAATCCGCGCATGGTACCAATCCGGCGACGGCGGCATTTTGCGGTTATGATGTCGACTCTATCCCGGCGACGCCAGAAGGCCGCGTCGACCTTGCCGCGCTGAAGGCGAAGCTCGGCCCGGACGTAGCGGGCGTCATGATTACCAATCCAAACACCTGCGGACTGTTCGAATCGGAACTGAAGGAAATATCGGACGCCGTCCACGCCGCGGGCGGATATGTCTATTGCGACGGCGCGAATTTCAATGCCATTGTCGGCAAGGTGCGCCCCGGTGACCTGGGCGTCGATGCCATGCACATCAACCTGCACAAGACGTTCTCCACGCCGCATGGCGGCGGCGGGCCGGGATCGGGACCGGTGGTATTCTCTGACGCCCTCGCGCCTTATGCGCCGCTACCCTTCGTGAGAAAGGGTGAGGCTGGATACGACCTTATCGAGGAAGAGCAGGTCGCGGCGGGCGCGCATGAGGGTAGTTTCGGCCGTATGGTCGCCTTTCACGGCCAGATGGGCATGTTCGTCCGCGCGCTCAGCTATATGAAATCGCACGGTGCGGACGGCCTGCGCCAGGTGGCGGAGGATGCTGTTCTCAACGCGAACTACATCCTGCGGCAGCTAGAGGATGTCATGACCGCGCCCTTTGCCGGGTCCGGTCCGTGCATGCACGAAGCGCTGTTCAGTGATGACTGGCTGGAGGGCACGGGAGTCACCACGCTCGATATCGCAAAGGCGATGATCGACGAGGGCTACCATCCGATGACCATGTATTTCCCGCTGGTCGTGCACGGCGCGATGCTGGTCGAGCCGACGGAGACGGAATCGAAGGCGGGTCTTGATGCCTTTATCGACATGATGCGCGGCCTTGCGCGTGCAGCGAAGGCGGGAGAGGTGGAGCGGTTCAAGGAAGCGCCCTTCTATGCGCCGCTGCGCCGCCTCGATGAGACGGCAGCGGCACGAAAGCCGAAACTGGCCTGGACCGAGCCGGAGGTCGCCGAGGCGGCGGAATGATCCGCCCCTGCTTTGCGTGAATGCGCACAGCCGCTAGGCTGACAAGGGCATCAGGGAGACCGTCATGGACGAATTCGCACGCATCTTCTTCACGCCATGGGGCTGGCTTGGCCTCGGCGTGGTTCTGATCGTGCTGGAGGCGCTTTTGCCCGGCACATTCATGCTGTGGCTCGGACTTGCCGCGCTCGGGACGGGCCTGACGACGCTGATCTGGGACATCGCGCTGCCGCTGCAACTGGTCAGCTTCGCCATTTTTGCGTTCATCGCCGTCCTGGTAGGGCGCCGCTATTTCCAGCAGAACCCCGGTGTTCGGTCCCACACGGAAGTCAACGCGCCCGAAAGCCGGCACATCGGCCGCGTGCTGACCGTGATCGAGCCGATCAGCGGCGGCAGGGGCCGCGTGAAACTGAACGACAGCCCGTGGATTGCCGAGGGGCCCGATGCGGGGCTGGGTGAGAAAGTGCGGGTCGTCGCGGTGGATGGCGCGGTGCTGACGGTGGAACGCGCCTGACCGTCTGGAATTGTAACCGCAGCGACCTGCCGTTACGAACCAATATTCATGGATGCCGCAGTCCCCTTTACCGATCCAAAGACGACCGCGAAGGGGGAACCGCGCGCGTCGGTCGATTTCATGGGCCTCAAAACATTGTGGCTGAACACGGGGACGCTGTGCAATCTCGCTTGCGATCATTGCTATATCGAAAGTTCACCCACCAATGACCGGCTCGTCTATCTGAAGCGGGCTGACGTGCGCGCCATGCTGGACGAGATCGCGGCGGACGGGCATGCGGTGACCGAAATCGGCATAACGGGCGGCGAGCCGTTCATGAATCCCGATATCGACGACATCATGCGCGACTGTCTGGCGGCGGACGTCGATCTTCTTGTCCTCACCAATGCGATGACGCCAATGCGGCATCACCGCGAGGCCCTGAACGCCATGAAGTCATCGCGCCTGACGCTGCGCGTCAGTCTGGACCATCATGACGAGGCCAAGCATGAGAAGGAACGCGGCCCGCGCAGTTTTCGTCCCGCCGTCGACGGGTTGAAATGGCTGTCGGACGAAGGCTTTGGCATCGCCGTCGCCGGGCGCACAATGTGGGGTGATGACGAAGCCGCGATGCGCGCGGGCTACGCGGCGCTTTTCGCGCGCGAGAACATCGGCATTGACGCGGACGATCCCGAAGCCCTGGTCCTGTTTCCGGAAATGGACGATGACCGTCCCGTGCCCGAAATCACCACCGCCTGCTGGCAGATACTGGGCAAGAACCCAGATGACCTGATGTGTGCAAGCCAGCGGATGCTGGTCAGGCGCAGGGGCGCGGACCGGGCGACGCTCGCCGCCTGCACATTGCTTCCCTATGATCCCGACTTCGACCTTGGCCCGACCATCGCGGGCGCGTCGGGATCGGTGGCGCTCAATCACCGTTGGTGCGCGCAGTTCTGCGTCCTGGGCGGCGGGAGTTGCGGGTAGTCGGGATCAGAGCGCCCGCCGCTGCCTTTCTCGCAGGGACGGCAGGGTTCAGATGCCCGCCCACCAGTCATAGTTCGACCGGTCTTCCCAGAAACCGCCCTTGCCGCCCGCGATGTTCGCGAAGCTGCTGATGGCCTCTACACCTTCGACATATTTGGCGTGTTTGTAACCCAGTTGACGTTCAGACCGCAGGCGCAAGGGCGCGCCGTGGGCGACGGGAAGGTCGTCGCCGTTCATGCCATAGGCCAGGATGGTTTGCGGATGCAGCGCCTCGATCATGTCAATGGTTTCATAATAGGGCGTGCCGCCGATGCGGTCGGCGCAGCGGAACAGGATGTAGCGGGCATTCGTGCTGACGCCCGCCTGATCGAGGATCAGCTTCAGCGGCACGCCGGTCCACTGGCCGATGGCGCTCCATCCTTCGACACAGTCATGCCGGGTGATCTGCGTGCGCGGGGGCATCTGTCTAAGCTGCGCCATGCTGAATGCCTGCGGCCGCGCTGCCATTCCGCCCACCGTCAGGCGCCAGTTCGCAAACCCGGCAGCCTCATGCGCGGCATAATCGGCGCTGGCCACCATCCGCGAGCCGTTGGCGCGAAAGCGTGGGCTAAGGTCGGCCAGCGTATATTCCCGTGCCAGTGCGCCGCGATTGGTCACAAGCCGCTGTGCGCGGTCGGTCAGACGGTTGACACCGTCCATCATACTCTGGCCGACACTGGTTTCACCGATGGTTTCGCAGCCCGGAAGCAGCAGCCCGGCGCCAAGCGCGGTGATCAGTTTGCGGCGGCCGATCAGCATGCGCCTTCCCCTCGTGGATAGCGGAACCTGCCTGTGATCATCGATCGAATCTGGTTTAGCGGGCCAGCGAGCAAAACCAGTAGCAGATGGACGAGGATGAAGCCGATCAGCAGGAATGCGGCGATGAAATGGAAACTGCGCGCCGACTGCCGCCCACCGAATATGTCGAGCAGCCACGGCCAGGCCGCGTTCATATTTGGTGACATGGTAAGGCCGGTAAGGACGAGAACAGGCAGAATGACAAGAATGACGCCGCCATAACTCAGCTTTTGCAGGAAGTTGTATTTTTCCAGCGGGCTGTGATCGAACCTGAACTTCAGATGCTGAACGATGTCATGCCGGATGTTGGACCATCGCCATTCCCGCCGTGCCGGGATTAGGTCGCGCTGAATGTGCCCGTTGAGCAGACTTGTGAGGACATAGAACAGTCCGGCCAGACCGAGCATCCACGCGCCAAGGAAATGATAGCGCCGTCCCTCTGCCAAACTGTAATTGGCTGGGATCGTGATCCAGTGCGGAAAGGCGCGCGTGCGCACCTGTCCGTCCTTGTCGAAAACGCCGAGGATACCCGTCGTCGTAATGTCGAGGCTGCCGACCCTTGCAAATCCCCGGATGCCTCCATTTGCAGAGGGCTCATCGTCGATTTCCAGCCATGCGGGATCGAAGTTCGCGCCATATTCTCCCCAGTAAAGCCGGGGGTGCGCGTTGAAAATGGTGAGGCCGCTGCCGATCAGCATGAACACGGCGACGACATTGAACCAGTGCCAGACGCGCGTGGATATGCGGTGGCGCTTCAGGAGAGGGCCCCTGTCTGCGACCGTGACGTCAGGCGTGATTTCGTCTGCTGCGGCGGTCGCCATGTTCGAATCTCCGATCTTCCCGGACAATTCGACGCTAGGGCAGGCGGAGTTACACGGCAAGGCTGGCACATTCGGCCCTGCCGCCTCATATAGGTCTGCATGACCAGTCCAGATCCGCAGGCGCTGCTTTATGGCGGCACCGACCTCGACCCCGCCCGGCTGCCCTCCATTGTCAGCGATGTGCTGGCGGGGACGGACGACGGCGAACTTTATGTGCAGAATGCTGTTTCGGAGAGCTTTTCCTTTGACGATGGCCGCCTGAAAAACGCGGGCTACGACCATATGCGCGGTTTCGGCCTGCGCGGGCTGGCGGGCGAGAAGACCGCCTTTGCCCATAGCAACGTGCTGACCGAAGCGGCCATTCGCCGGGCCGGCGAGACGGTAGGTCTGGCCGCCAAGGGGCACGAGGCCGTCATGGCCGCGCCGCCGAAACGTACAAATCAGAAGCTTTATGGTGATGTGAATCCTCTCGACGCGACGCCGTTCGCCGACAAGGTGGCGCTGCTGGCGAAAATCGACGCCGCCGCCCGCGCGCGCGACCCGCGCGTGAAACAGGTTTCCGTCGCCATGATGGCCAGTTGGTCCGCCATCGACATCGTCCGCGCGGATGGCTTCACGGCGCGTGACATCCGCCCCCTTGTCAGGCTGAATGTGGAGATCATCGCGGAATCGAACGGACGGCAGGAGCGCGGCTACCACGGGCTTGGCGGGCGCTATGACCTCGAACGGCTAATGGCCGACGAGACGTGGGAGCGGTCGATCGACATGGCGCTGGCACAGGCGCTGGTGAACCTCGAAAGCGTTGACGCGCCTGCGGGCGAAATGAACGTCGTCATGGGGCCGGGCTGGTGCGGCGTGCTGCTGCACGAGGCGGTCGGACATGGCCTGGAGGGTGATTTCAACCGCAAGGGGCAGTCGACATTCTCTGGCCGCATGGGCGAGCAGGTCGCCGCGAAAGGCGTTACCGTCGTTGACAATGGCGCCATGGAAAACCGGCGCGGCAGCCTCACCATCGATGACGAAGGCACGCCGACGCAGGAAAATATCCTGATCGAGGACGGCAAGCTGACTGGCTATATGCAGGACCGCCTCAACGCACGCCTGATGGGCGTCGACGCGACCGGCAACGGGCGGCGCGAAAGCTATGCCCATGCGCCCATGCCGCGCATGACGAATACCTTCATGCTGGGCGGCCAGGAGCAGCCGGAGGACATTATTAAAAAGGCCGGAAACGGCATTTATGCCAAAAGTTTCGGCGGTGGTCAGGTCGATATCACATCGGGTAAATTCGTGTTCTCGCTGACCGAGGCTTACAGGATCGAGAATGGCAGGATCGGCGCGCCCATCAAGGGCGCGACCCTGATCGGTAGCGGCCCCGACGTGATGGGCAAGGTCACGGCCATCGGCAACGACTTCGCCATCGACGAAGGCATCGGCATCTGCGGCAAGGGCGGCCAGAGCGTTCCTGCGGGCGTTGGACAGCCGACGCTGCTTGCGGAAGGACTGACGGTCGGGGGTACGGCGGCCTAGGGGATAAAGGGATCGAATATGGCCGACTTTTCCGACACGCTGACCGAAAGGCATGTCGCCTTCATCGAGGCGCAGTCCGTGTTCTTTACGGCCACCGCCGCCGAGGGCGCGCGGATCAATCTCAGTCCGAAAGGCCTCGATACCTTTCGCATCCTTTCAGACAGCGAGGTCGCGTATCTGGATCTTGGTGGGTCAGGGAACGAAACGCACGCGCACCTGGCCGCCGATGGCCGCATCACGATCATGTTCTGCGCCTTCGAAAATCCGGCCAACATATTGCGAATTTACGGGCGGGGCCGTGCGGTGCTGCCGCAGGATGGAGAGTGGGCGGACCTCGCCGCGCATTTCGAGTTGCTTCCGGGCACGCGGCAGATCTTCCGCATTGCCGTCGATAGCGTGCAGACCAGTTGCGGGTGGGGCGTGCCGGTCATGCATGTCGAACGGCCACGCGACACGCTGACGAAGGCACATGCGAATGCGGATGGAAGGGAATGGGTCAGGGTCATGGCGGAACGCACCCTTTCCATCGACGGCCTGCCAATTCGCCCGACCGACCGCTATTTCGGGCCTGACGGCGGCAAGGGCGCAAACAGCCTCTGATGCCCATGGTCGAGATTGCCCGCTTTCATACGCCCATCGAGGCCGATCTGGCACGGGCGCGGCTGGATGCGGCGGGCTATCCCGTGATGCTGCTCGATCATAACCTCTCCTCGGCCTTTGGCGGGGCGATGATGCCGTCGCGCGTCATGGTGCTGGCGGAGGACGAGCGTGCGGCGCGCGCGCTTCTCGCCGAAGCGGACGCCGCTGGCGGCTGACCTGTCGGCACATTTGACAGTCCGGCGGCATTGAAAACTGGCTCGTAACGATAAGCGGTTGCAGGACAAGACATCCGCGTCCGCGGCACTGATCTTTCATGGCCGTCAAGAAGTTGGCGTACACATGAAACCAGTCGCAGGAGATGTCCCAATGGTAAAATCCGCCTTCCTCTCCGTCTCGCTTGCCGCCACGTTTGCTGCTATCGCGGCACCGGCCTCGGCGTCGGCCGTCATTGTCTTCAGCGAGACGTTCGACGACTACACGCCCGCGCTCAATTTCAGCGCGTTCGACCCGCCGCTCACCGTTTCTGACGGAACCGTGGACGTCATCGCGAATGACACGTTCAGTATTTTTGCGCCGGTGCCAGCGGCAACTGCCTCGACATGGATGGATCGACCGGCGACAGCGGCGTCGTCAGTTTCACGTTGGACCTCGGGCTCGGCGACTATACGTTCAGCTTCGACATAAGCGGCAACCAGCGCAACGGCGCGATCGAGGGATACAGTTACAATCTTATACAGGATACAGGTGTTGCGTTCGGCATCGTTGGGCTTGCCGGGACCGTGATAGACAATTCCTTCTTAACGCGAACGGCTAACTTTTCCGTAACGAGCGCTGGCAGTTTCACCTTCAGTCTCACGACGGACAGCAACGACAATGTCGGGCCGATCCTCGATAACATTCTGCTTGTCCGGCAAGACGTACCAGCGGTTCCAGCGCCGGGTGCCTTCGCGCTGTTCGGTCTTGGCCTCGCTGTTCTTGGAGCGCGCCGCCGCCGCGGTTAAGACACCACCGAACGCCTGCCCAAATATTAGGCAATCGCTCGCCGATGCCCTCGCGTTAATCAATCGCTAACATTTGTCAGCTGCCTTTTGCTGCAGTGCAGCGCGATTTTTGAAGTCTGGCACGGAACGTGCTCTTCCAATCCTGTTCGTATCAACAAGCGTGCAGGGGGAATCCGCGTGAAGCTCATCATAGCGATTATCAAGCCGTTCAAACTCGAAGAGGTCCGGGAGGCGCTGGAAGGCGTCGGGATCGCGGGCATGACCGTTTCGGAAGTCAAGGGCTATGGCCGCCAGAAAGGTCATACCGAGGTTTACCGCGGGGCGGAATATCAGGTCACCATGGTGCCCAAGCTGAAGCTGGAGATCGTTGTTCCGTCCGATCTGGCCGCGAGGGTGGTCGAGACCATCCAGCAGACCGCCAATACCGGCAGCATCGGTGACGGCAAGATCTTCACGCTGGGCGTCGAGGACGCGCTACGCATCCGCACCGGCGAAACCGCCGACACGGCCCTTTAAGATAGACGGGGGAACAGAATAATGTTGAAATCCATGACAAAATTCGCAGGGGCAGGCGCATTTGCCGCGCTCGCTGCGCTGCCCGCATGGGCGCAGGATGCGGTCGCCGTCGCCGTGGAAGTGGTCGAGGACGTGGCCGCCGTGCCGAATCCCGGCAACAATGCCTGGATGATGACGGCGACGATGTTCGTCCTTCTGATGATCCTGCCGGGTCTCGCCCTGTTCTATGGTGGCCTGACGCGGACCAAGAACATGCTGAGCACCATGACTCAGGTTGGCGGCGCGGCGGCGCTGGCGATGCTGATCTGGGTCATGTACGGATATGGCCTCGCCTTTGGACCCGAGGGGAATGCATTCATCAGCTGGGGCAAATTCTTCCTGGCGGGCGTAACGCCGGATTCGACGGCGGCGACGTTTACGGACGAGGTTATTTCGGAATATGTCTTCATCAGCTTCCAGATGACCTTCGCGGCCATTACCGCCGCGCTGATCGTCGGCGGTCTGGTGGAGCGGGTGAAATTCAGCGCGATCATGGTGTTCACCGCGATCTGGCTGACCATCACCTATTTCCCCATCGCGCACATGGTCTGGGCTGGCGGCGGTCTCCTGTTCGAGGACGGCGCGCTCGATTTCGCTGGCGGCACGGTCGTGCACATCAACGCCGGCGTTGGCGCCCTGGTCGCAGCGATGATCTTCGGCAGGCGCACGGGCTATCCGACGGAAATGATGGCACCGCACTCGCTGACCATGACATTCATCGGCACCGGCCTGCTGTGGGTTGGCTGGTTCGGCTTCAACGCCGGGTCCGCGCTGGAGGCGGATGGATTTGCGGCGCTTGCCATGATCAACACCTTCGTTGCAACCGCGGCAGGCGGCCTGTTCTGGATGCTGACCGAGCGGCTGCGCGGCAAAAAGGGCTCGGCGCTGGGCTTCTGTTCGGGCGTCATCGCCGGTCTGGTCGCGGTTACGCCGGCGGCCGGGAACAGCGGCCCGTTCGGTGCCATCCTGCTAGGCGCGATTGCGGCGGTCATTGCCTATTTCGCGGTCGCGGTCCTGAAACCGAAGTTCGGCTATGACGACTCGCTCGACGTGTTCGGCATCCACGGCGTCGCCGGTATCGTCGGCGCGCTGGGAACGGCCATCGTCTATCAGCCCTTCCTCGGCGGACCTGGCGACGGCTCGACGGGCATGGGCGCACAATTTGGCATCCAGGCGTTCGCGGTCGTCGTGGCCATTGGCTGGGCAGCGGTTGGCGCGGCCATCGCGGCATTCATCGCGAAAGCCGTCACGGGCGGACGCCCGAGTGTCGACGGTGAGCGCGAAGGCCTCGACCTGACCGACCATGGCGAACGTGCCTATAACTACTGATCGTTCAGATCGAGAAAAGGGTCGGCCAGCGCAAGTTGTCCGGCCCTTTTTATTTGTTCCCGGTACGAAACAGACTGTAGCCGGTTTACCACACTGATACCCGTTTAGGTGGTGACGCTGCGTTTTTGGCGTGACAGACGACGGCTGGTTCTGCGATTCTCTTTTCATAACAAGAAAAAGGGAGGATCGTTCCGATGACCCATAGCAGTTTCAGCCGCGCCATTCTCGCCAGTACTGTATCGCTTGGCGCGCTTTGCGCCGCTCCTGCCATTGCGCAGGAAGAAGACGCTCTCGACAGCAATGTCATCATTGTGACGGCGACGAAGCGTGACGCGAATATTCAGGATGTGCCCTTCTCCATCAACGCGCAGACGCAGCAGGACATCCAGCGTGCCGGTGCGACCAGCCTCGAAGATATCAGCCGCAATGTCGCGGGCCTGACCGTACAGAATCTCGGACCTGGGCAAAGCCAGGTCGCCGTGCGCGGCGTGTCGGCGGGCCAGATCGTCCGCGACCAGCCGGGCGTCAAGGAACAGGTCGGCATCTATCTCGACGAAAGCGTGATTTCGCTCTCGCTGTTTACGCCCGACCTGGACCTGTTCGACCTGAACCGCGTCGAAACCCTGCGCGGACCGCAGGGAACGCTGTTCGGCTCCGGCTCCGTGGGCGGCACGATCCGCTACATCACAAACCAGCCGAACGTCGATGATTTCGAAGGTCTGGCGGAGGGCAATGTCAATCTGGTCGACGGCGACGACCTTGGCTGGCACGCGAAGGGCGCGGTCAACGTGCCGCTCGTGCCCGGCAAGATCGCTGCGCGTGTGGTCGGCTATTACACGCAATATGGCGGCTTTATCGATGCGCTGCGCGAAGGCGGCGGCGTCGATGAGGACATCAATTCCGGCGAACGTTTTGGCGGCCGGCTGGCCGTCACGTTCCAGCCTTCGGAAACCGTCACGATCACGCCGCGCGTGATCTATCAGGAGGTCGATGTCGACGGCTTCAACCGGCAGGAAGTCTTCAATCTCTACGCCAATCCCTTCACCGATGCCGATGCGCCCGGTGGCCGCGCGCCCGTCACGTTCGATGAACGCGAGCAGTTCCTGCTTCTGGACGAGCGTTTCAAGGACGAGACCCTGATTGCCGATCTGGTCGCTTCCGTGGAATTTGGCGGGGCGGAACTGACCTCGGTCACCAGCTATACCGACCGCTCCATCCTCGTCAGCCGTGATGCCAGCGCCCTTTCGGGTTCCGTGTCCGTCGATCTCGGCTTTCCCGACGCGGCCGTCCTCTTGCCGTCCAACCTGCGCGATACGACGGAGGTTGAGCAGTGGACACAGGAAGTGCGCCTTTCCTCCACCAGCGATGGCCCCTTCCAGTGGGTGTTCGGCGGTTTCTACTCCGACACCGACCGGGTCTATGCCCAGCGCCTGCCGACACCCGGCTATGACGCGTTCACCGATGCGACGCTCGGTGCGGGGACTTCGGCGGCGGTCGCCAATGGCTTTCCTGCAGATTCGCCGTTCAATTCCGACCTTCCCTATAATCTCAAGCAGTTCGCGGCCTTTGGCGAGGCGAGCATCGAGCTGTTCGACAGGCTGACGCTGACGGCGGGCGGTCGCTATTATGACTATAAGGAAGAGCGCACGATCCTGACCGGCGGCCTGTTCGCGGCGGGCGGACCACTTGCCGCCGACGAAACGAAATCGGATGGCTTCTCGCCGCGCTTCCTTGCGAGTTACGAGGTTTCAGACGACGTGACGCTGAACGCACAGGCGTCGAAGGGCTTCCGGCTCGGCGGGGTCAACGACCCGTTGAATACCGCGTTGTGCAATCCGTCCGATTTTGACGTTTTCGGCGGATTCCAGTCCTACGACGACGAGACTCTGTGGAATTACGAGGTCGGGGTGAAGGCGCAGACGGGCCCCTTGCGCGCCAATGCGGCGGTTTTCTACACCGACATCAGCAATTTGCAGGTCACGCTCGACGCGGGTTCATGCTCATCGCGCATCTCCTTCAACGTTCCTGAAGCGCATACGCTGGGCGTGGAATTCGAATTTGGCGTCGGCCTGCAGGAAGGTCTCGACGTGTCGATTTCCGGCAACGTCCTTGAGGCGCGTTTCGACAGCACGGTCAACGATTCCACCGGCGCCATTCTGGGCGGCATTCGCGATGGCAACCGGCTTCCATCCGTTCCGGAGTTCCAGATCGCCGTGAATGCGGGTTATGACTGGGACATCGGCGCGGATTCGACGGCCTTCGTGTCGGCATCGCTGCAGCATATTGGCAACCGTTACACGCAGCCGGGCGATCAGGCCCCACGCTTCCAGAGCTTCGTTTCCGGCCTGCCCTTCGGCGGCGCGACGGGCGCGGAAGCGACGTCGCGGCTGGACCTGCGCCTTCCCTCCTATGAGATCGTCAATCTGCGCGCGGGCGTCGGCCTGGCGGGCGGCCTGGATATCGAGGCCTATGTCAACAATGTGTTCGACGAGAATGCGCTACTGTCCTTCGACCGCGAGCGCGGCGGGCGGGCAAGACTCGCGTTCCAGACGAACACGCCGCGGACCTATGGCCTGACAGTCAGAAAGGCGTTCTAGGCGCTGCTGCGGGCGAAAGCATCGGGCATCCGGCGCGCTTTCGTCCGCATGCCTGTCTTCAGCTGCTGACGGGGTCAGCCTGACCGGCTGAACGCCGCTCGCGCCTTTCTAGTTGGCCGCTGATCGCGCTCCGGCGTTGGCAGCCAGATTCCGGAATATCGCGCGCAGCGCGTCAGGCGCGGCGTTTTCAACGGCGCCTGCTGCTATTTCTTCCGGTGACCAGGTCAGGGTGGGCATCTCGTCGTCGAGCATCTCCCAATCCGGAAACATGCGATCTTCCACGGTGTCGGATAGCGCCAGCCGGACGTCGCAGTGCCGGTCATCCGCGGTGATGCGGGAATAGAGCGCGTCGATTGCGGACGCGGGTCCTTCGATCAGCTGAATGTAGAGGTCGTGGCGACAGACGAGCGCGCCGGTAATGTTGTCGCGTTTGTTGTTGCGGCGTGCCTGGATCAGGATGCCAGCGAGCATCGAACGGTCGAAGCCGAAGGGTTGCGAACGATAGATGAGCTGCTTCACGTCAAGATCTCCCAATCACCGCGAGGCTGTAGCCTAAGCAGCTTGACCCTTCGAGGATAGCCACCGCGGGCACGGACAATCGCGCTGTCGCGATCTCAATCCTTCGACCGCGCCTTTCGTGCCGCATCCAGATCCGTGACCTTTTCCGCGCCCGCGCCGTCTTCGGGCATCAGGCCCAGGCGACGGGCGACTTCCTGATAGGCTTCGACTTCGCCGCCAAGGTCGCGGCGGAAGCGGTCCTTGTCCATTTTTTCGTTGGTTTTCAGATCCCACAGGCGGCAGCCGTCGGGACTGATTTCGTCCGCCAATAAGATGCGGGCGAAATCATTTTCCCAGACCCTGCCGAATTCCAGTTTGAAATCGACGAGGCGGATGCCGATCGCCGCAAACAGCCCCGACATGAAATCGTTGATGCGGATCGCCATATCGGAAATCTCGTGCATTTCCTCTTGGCTGGCCCAGCCGAAACAGGCGATATGCTCGTCGGTGATCATCGGATCGCCGAGCGCGTCATCCTTGTAGCAATATTCCAGAATGGTGCGGGGAAGGGGTGTACCCTCCTCTATACCAAGGCGTTTTGACAATGTGCCCGCCGCGACATTCCTGACGATGACTTCGATGGGGACAATCTCGACCTGACGGACCAGCTGTTCGCGCATGTTAAGGCGGCGGATGAAATGGTTTGGGATGCCGATGCCGCCAAGAAGCGTGAAAATATGTTCCGATATGCGGTTGTTGAGCACACCCTTGCCGTTGATCGTGCCCTTTTTCTGATTGTTGAAGGCGGTGGCATCGTCCTTGAAATACTGGATGATCGTGCCGGGCTCTGGCCCCTCATAGAGAATCTTGGCCTTGCCCTCATAGATCTGGCGGCGACGAGACATAGGGGCAACTCCGTTGCATGGGCGTAGTGGGGATTCCGGTCGAAGCGGGGTTCTTATCGCCTTAGCGCGGCCTGCGCTAGATGAACGCGCCGAGACCGGTGATGATGAGGCCGTAAAGGATGAGGACGATAAATCCGGATATGGTGAGAAGCATCGTTCGGAAAAGCGCGCCAAAGATGCCGAGGCGGTAGGTCCCGCGCAGCTGGAAAAACATGTGCAGCTGGTGTGCGACCGACCCCAAAATGGCGGCGAGTAGCCAGTCCACCCAGCCCAGACCGACCGCGCCCCACAGAACCGTCCCGGCAAGAAGGAAAAAACTGAGGCTGTAGAGGACGAAAACCGTGTGGTCGTAAATGTGGACGTCCCGCCGCCAGAAGAACAGAAGCCAGATGAAGGGGAGCGATAACGGCAGCAGCAGGAAGGAGAATTTATAGGCGGACTGCTTGATCCGGTAGAGCGCGTAGTCGGGGTCCTCGAACATCGCCTTCACCGGTTCGTTAAGCCATGCCCAGTCCTCGCCGTCGACAAAAGTGAACTCTCCCTCGCCGATGGAGTGCTCGATCTCCGTGCCGACATTCTCGACCGCGCCGTCGACGCCCAGGCTGATATCGATGGTTTGGGGTTCACCCGTTTCCCCGGCCCGCGCTTCGGCCGCGGCGATGGCGGCGTCGAATCGCGCCTTTGTCTGTTCCAGCGCCATCAGACCGCCGATCATGCCACCGATCGCCGCCGGATTGTTTTCAGTATTCTCTATGAGCGCCTGCAATTCGGCGGCTTTTCCAGCCAGAATGTCGCGCTGTGCGCGGGCATCTTCCAGCGTCAGTTGCGTCCCTTCACGCTCTGGATCGACATCCACCGCGCCATCGATCCGAATATCTTCGGCCGAAAACGCGTCGCCCGGATTGATGAAGGCGAAAGTGAAATAGACAGCGAAAATGGTGAACAGGAAAATTCCGAAGGGCGCGACATAGCGTGCGCGTTTGCCATCGATATAGTCGCGCGTCAGGCGGCCGGGCCGGAATATGAGCATGGGAAGCGTGCGCCAGAATTTGCCGTCCAGATGCAGAACGCCGTGGACAAGTTCATGCAGAACATGGCCGACGCTGCGGTTGACATGCGCGTGCTGGCCGCATTCGGGGCAATAGTTGCCAGGGGTGGGCGTGCCGCAGTTCTGGCAGTCTGGCTGATGGTCGCCCGCATGTGCGGCATGGCGGCCCTTTATGTCATCGCCCCCTTTGCCCCGTCCGGTGAACCGGCTGGCGACAGAGCTGCCGAAAATGGCGCCGCCGATCTCCTGCAAGTCCATGGCTTGTTCCCCCACTGATCGGTTCTCACCGTCCTAGGCGGGCATGACAGCCCGGATCAAGGCTTTCGATTGCAGCGCGCCATGCCCATGACTATCTAGTCTGCAACCGGCGAAAGAGGGACTATCCATGACAGACATGAGAGAGCGCGAAAAGGCATTCGAGAACAAGTTCGCGCGTGATGCGGAACTGCAGTTCAAGGTGACCGCGCGGCGTAACCGCCTGCTGGGCGAATGGGCCGCCGAAAAGCTGGGCCTGACGCCCGAGGAGCGCGACGTGTACGCGCGCGAGGTGGTGGCATCCGATTTCGAGGAAGTTGGCGACGAGGACGTGTTCCGCAAGGTATATGGCGACCTGAGTGCGCATGACGAAATCGACGTGACCGAAGCGGACGTCCGGAAGGCCATGGACGACAAGATGGTCGAAGCGCGCCGCCAGTTCATGGAGCAGGTGTAGCGCGATGCCTATGGCTGGTGACGAA
Organism: uncultured Alphaproteobacteria bacterium; assembly: GCA_963710205.1. Taxonomy (GTDB): domain Bacteria; phylum Pseudomonadota; class Alphaproteobacteria; order Sphingomonadales; family Sphingomonadaceae; genus Pacificimonas. The sequence continues at coordinate 88,214 of CAVPZG010000006.1, forward strand.
ATCATACGCCTCATCGAGGCGGGCATCGACGGTGCGTCCGTCGAGATGACCGATCTGGCCGGCGATGGTGATCACTGGGCTGCCACGGTGACGGCGGAAGCCTTTCGCGGCATCTCCCGCGTTGACCGCACCCGTATGGTCTATGACGCGCTCGGCGGCCGCATGGGCGGCGAGCTTCACGCGCTGCAACTGACAACAAAAGTACCGGAGTAAAGACATGACCGAAGCCGCACATGACAAGATCAAGGCGCTCGTCGAATCAAAGGATGTATTCCTGTTCATGAAGGGAACGCCGCTATTCCCGCAATGCGGCTTCTCCAGCCGCGCGGTCGCTATACTGGAGCATCTGGGCGTCGAGTTCGAAAGCGCAGACGTGCTGCAGGATGCCGAAATCCGGTCCGGCGTGAAAAGCTATTCCAACTGGCCCACCATCCCGCAGCTTTATGTGAAGGGCGAGTTCGTTGGCGGCAGCGACATCATGATGGAAATGTATGAGGCGGGCGAACTGGCCGAGATGATGCGCGACAAGGGTGTGGCGGCAAGCGCCGCCTGACAGGCCGGGTCCAATTGATCCCGAAAAGGCTTTGAAAACGGGATCGCTTACTTCGCCACGTTATAGGCCAGCGCCCGCTCGTCGAGGTTGAAGCCCACCAGCAGCTCGAATGTCGCGTCCCTGACCGCGTCCCGAACGGCGGGGCGGCTCAGAGGATCAAGGGCGGCGTCGGGGTCGCCGGGCTTGCGGCGCTTGTCGATTTCCTTGTTGATCTCGTCGGGCAGCGTGGCGGCGGCCTCGGAAATGTCGGCGCGGGCGGATGCGCTGGTCTGGGCGCGCAGGCTGCCTGCCTCGAAATTCAGGACGATACCGCCGACTTCCTTGGAAATCAGTTTGTCGCCCGCGCGCATGACGGCGCTGAAAACAGGCAGGTTTACCGTGCGCGCGGCATTGGCATTGGTACGCGTCGCGATGACGTCATAGGTCGCCTGGCTGATTATGCGGCCGTTTTCGGCATAGCAGTTCGCGCGCAGGTTGGTGATCGTCGCCGTCACGTCGATGGCGCTGGCGTCCCGGCTCGTCGCGGGGCTGAACAATGTCGTGTCGCCGGTATATTCGAGGATGCCCACAGCCGGGCAGGCGCTGCGTGCCACCTGTAGCGGGTTGCCGCCACCGCAGGCGCTGAGCGCGATCGCGGATGCGAGGGCTAGGGAGGCAGAGAGGCGGCGCATAGATGTTCGTCCTGACGGGAAAGCTGGCCTTCCTATAGGAAGCGGGTTTCGGAGCGGCAAGAAACTCCTTATCTCTGGCCACATGACCGATACGCCCCTGACCGCATCCGATCCCTTGAAGATACTGATCGCCAATCCGCGCGGATTCTGCGCGGGCGTCGACCGGGCCATCCAGATTGTCGAGGTCGCCATCCAGAAATACGGCGCGCCCGTCTATGTGCGGCACGAAATCGTGCACAACAAATATGTCGTGGACAGCCTGCGCGCCCAGGGCGCGGTGTTCGTCGAGGAACTGGACGAGGTTCCGGACGGCGTGCCGGTCATCTTTTCCGCGCATGGCGTGCCGAAATCCGTCCCGGCCGAGGCAGAGCGGCGGGAGCTGATCTATGTCGACGCCACCTGCCCGCTGGTGTCAAAGGTGCACCGGCAGGCGGAGCGGCTGATCGGCAAGGACGTGCACATCGTTTTTATCGGCCATGAGGGTCACCCCGAAGTCATCGGCACCTTCGGACAGGTGCCGGAGGGGCGCATGACGCTGGTGGAAACGGTTGCCGATGTAGCCAAGTTGGAGGGAATGGACCCGGACAATCTCGCCTTTCTGACGCAGACGACGCTCTCGGTCGACGATACGGCGGAAATCGTCGCGGCACTGCGGGCGAAATATCCGGCCATTCAGGCACCGCGCGGGGAGGACATCTGCTATGCGACGTCCAACCGGCAGGAGGCGGTAAAGGCGATGGCGACGGCCTGCGATGTGGTTCTGGTCATCGGCGCGCCCAACAGTTCGAACAGCCTCAGGCTGGTCGAGGTGGCGGAGCGCTGCGGCGCGCGCTCCGCGCTGGTGCAGCGCGCTGCGGAACTGGATGAAAGGCTGATCGCGGGCGCAAGGACGATCGGCATTACGGCCGGGGCGTCGGCGCCTGAGGTGCTGGTGCAGGAACTGATCGCGCGGCTGTCGGACGGGCGCGATGTCGAAATAGAGAATATCACGACTGTTGAGGAAAATGTGACGTTCAAGCTGCCGCGCGCCCTGAATGCGGCGTAATGGCGGTTTACACGAAAGTTTCCGCTGAGGCGCTCGGCGCCTTTCTGACAGGCTATGACGTCGGCGCGCTGGTCAGCGCCAAGGGCATCGCCGAGGGCGTGGAAAATTCCAACTATCTGGTCGAGACCACGCAAGACCGCTTCATCCTGACACTTTACGAAAAGCGCGTCGATGCGGCCGATCTACCCTATTTTCTCGGACTGACAGCGCATCTGGCGGCGAAGGGTCTGCCAGTGCCCGCGCCGATACCCGACCGCAGGGGAAATGCGCTGCAGATGCTGGCGGGCAGGCCGGCCTGCCTGATCGAGTTCCTCCCCGGTGTTTCCGTTTCGACCCCGAGCCCTGCCTTGGCGATGGAGGCGGGACAGTCGCTTGCCCGGCTGCACATCGCGGCGGCCGATTTTCCCCAGAAGCGGCCAAATATGATGGCGCTGCCCGCCTGGCACGATCTGGAGCGGCTTTGCCGCGGGCAGTTGCGTGACATCGATCCGTCGCTCCCCGAGCTTGTGACAAGCGAACTTGCTTGGCAGGATTCACACGTTCCGGCGCATTTGCCGGAAGGAACCATTCACGCCGATCTGTTCCCGGACAATGTCCTGATACTCAACGAACGGGTGTCGGGGCTGATCGATTTCTATTTCGCCTGCACGGGATCGCTTGCCTACGACCTTGCCATCACCCATGCCGCCTGGTGCTTCGACGATGACGGCCGGTATCTGGGCGACGGCATTTCGAACGCACTCATCGCGGGGTACGAGCGGGAGCGGAGATTATCGGCGGACGAACGGGACAGCTTCAGACCGCTTTGCCGGGGCGCTGCGCTGCGTTTCCTCCTGACCCGCGCCTATGACTGGATCAATACACCCGCCGGGGCGATGGTCACGCGGAAGGATCCAATGGCCTTTGCGCGGCGACTGGAATATTACCGGGCACAGGGCTGATGCAGACCGTCGAAATCGCCACCGATGGTGCCTGCAAGGGCAATCCCGGCCCCGGCGGCTGGGGCGTTCTCCTACGAATGAAGACAGAGAGCGGCCACAAGGAGCGTGAGCTTTATGGCTATGAAGCGCAAACGACCAATAACCGCATGGAAATCCGCGCAGCCATTGAGGGCCTGAATGCCCTGAAACGCCCCTGCAAGGTCATTTTGACCACCGATAGCGTCTATGTGCGCGACGGTATCACGAAGTGGGTGCATGGCTGGGTCAGGAATGGCTGGAAGACGGCGGCCAGGAAGCCGGTGAAAAACGCTGATCTGTGGCGCGGTCTGCTGGATGCGGCGAACAGGCACGAAATTGACTGGCGCTGGGTGAAGGGCCATGCCGGCGACCCCGACAATGAACGGGCGGACGCGCTTGCCAACAGGGCGATATCAGAGATGAACATGGGAAACGGATCTGCCCGCCCGGATCTCTAATCGGTTGTAATTCTCGCCTTATCTGTTAACCTGTCTTAGTGGGTTTGACGTAGTCATATCGCACTCCGGAGTCGGTGGATTTTACACTTTGGGAATCGCGGGAATTGATTTTTCAATTGATTCAGTGTGGTAACGAAATGGTATGACCCTTGCTTCGGATTACAGCCGATAAGACAGATAACAGGGCGAGACTGATATTATGACGATTGTGAAAAACATATTGGGTGTGGCCGCTGTGGGGGCAGCGTTCGCATTTGCGGGACAGGCGATCGCCGCGCCAGTCCACATTGACCTTCGTCACGCAACGTCCAGCGTTGGTTCCGGTTATGGCAACGCCCAGCTCTATTCCCTGATGGACGATAGCGGCCGCACTGTGAATGTCCGCGCAACCGCATTTGCCTATCAGGGCGCCGACTGGGATAGCGGGACGCACGCGACGGCAAGGCTGGGCAGCTATAGCGGCGGTCTGGGCGTAACCAATCGCGGTGAAGATGGTTCGTCCCCCGGCCATACGCTCGATAACGGAGGCAGAAGCGACTATATCGTTCTGCAGTTCGACAGGCTTGTTCGTCCTGAAAGTGTCGGCATCACGACATTCGCGATGGGCGGCGACGTCGATGGCGATACGAACATCTTCCTTGGCTATGTTCCGACCGGTTTCGATACATATATCGACCCGACGAGTGACTTTGCGACGCTCTCCAGCTTTCTCGATTTTGATACGGACTACTGGGCCGGGGCAACCGATGGAGGTAGCCACACGAGCTATTTCGATTTCGGTTCCAGCTACGGCAATGTTGTCGTCGTTTCGGCGGATCAGTTTCGCCGATCAACCAGCCCGACCGACGCTTTCAAGCTGAAGTTCATCAATCTTGATGTGTTCAGCGGTGGTGGCGGAACGCCCGTGCCCGCACCAGGTATTCTCGGTCTGATGGGCCTTGGCCTTGCCGGTCTCGGCGCGCTGCGTCAGCGGAAACGCGCCGCCGCATAGGGTTCCGGGTCGACCGGCCCTGAATATGCTGATCTGAGCACGCCCGCTGCAGCCAATTCGGCTGCGGCGGGCGCTGTCTGTATGCCGAATCCACCCTGTCCCGAGCACCAGAAGAAACCGGGCATGGCGGGATCATAGCCATAAACAGGCAGTCGATCGGCCGCGAAGCTTCTCAGTCCGGCCCAGCTGCGTTCGATCCTCCGAACCCGTGCCGTCGTCGCGCGCTCGAACCGGTCGACAGCCACGGCGATATCCAGCTCTTCGGGCTGAACGTCGCGCGGCGTATCAGGTATCTCGTCATGCGGGCTGATCCACATCCGGCCTGCATCGGGCTTGAAATAAAATGTCCCGGCAGCGTCGACCACCAGGGGCCAGTCGTTATCGACGGGAATATCGATCTCGGCGGCGATGATCGTCCGCCGCAGGGGTTTGATGCCAATACCGGAAACGCCGCAACGCGCTGCGACGTCATCGGCCCAGGCCCCGGCGCTGTTGACGATGATGTCGGCCCCGATCGAGCCCTTCAGGGTTTTCGCGACCCAGCGGCCGTCCCGCCGGGTCGCGGACAGCAGCGCCGACCGCGACTCGACGATGACGCCGCCCTGTCTGGCAAGGCGGAGGTATCCGGCATGCAGGGCGGCCACATCTATGTCCCGGCATGCGGGCTCCCACAGCCCATGCTGACGCCACGTCTTCCGCATGTGCGGGAACCGCGCCGCGATTCCGTCAGGGGAAAGTGGATCGACCGTGACGGGGGCATCCGCGAATTCACGCAACATGCCATCAAGCGCGCGCCCATCGCCATCCGTGACGTGGAGGGCGCCGCGCGGGCGGAGCAAGGCGCCATCGGTGAAACCGGGCGGCGGCGACTGGAAAAACGCCCTGGACGCGGATGTGAGCGGTTGCACACGCGGCCCGCCATAGGTCTCCGCGAAAAACGCAGCGGATCGTCCCGTACTGTGCATGCCGGGATGATCCTCGGCTTCAAGCACGAGGACACGGGCGTGAGGGGCCAGGGCGGCGGCCAGGCTGGCGCCCGCAATCCCGGCGCCGACGATCAGAACATCTACCTGCGGCATGCGGGTGCCAGAAATGCCATGACGTCGGGCCAATACTGGTCCTGAACCGCGTCGCTGTCCTGTTGCAATTCGTGCCGCCCACCCTGAACCAGTTTCAGAAAACCGTGCTGCAGCCGCTTCGCCGCTGCGTGAATGGCTACGGGGCTCACAATTCGCTCATCCGTTCCCAGCAGCATCATGATTGGCAGGTCGATTGATTCCAGCGTTTCAGCTTCCGCCAGCTTCGCCATGCTTTTGTACGCACTTGCCAGCCAGCCCCAGGTCGCGCCGCCGGACGCCAGTCCGGGTTCCGCATCAATCCACAGAAATCCTTCATCAAACCGCTCGCGATCATTGGAAAGCCGGGCAAAACGGATATCGGATCTGTATCCGGGGCCATAGGGCATTTGTCCGGGTGGATAGTTTCGCGCATTGCCGCGCCTGACCTGCCAGTCGGCGACCCGTCCCACGACGGCGGGCGGCAGCCGGAGTCCCGCAAGACCCAGCAGGGGGGCGAACAGGACGGCCCGCTGTGTCAGCGCGCGCGCGCTTGCGGACGACGACAGCAGGTCGAGAGCCACGCAGCCGCCCATGCTGTGCATGACCAGGCTCATGGGCCCACCTGCACGAGAGGCAGCGCCTTCCAGTATCTCTGACAGGTCTGCGCGCATATGGTTGAACAACTCTTCGTCGGGAACCGTACCGCGCGCAGAGAGGCCCTGATCGCGCCAGTCAAGCGCGGTCACGGCATGTCCCGCCGCTGTCAGGCGGTTCAGGCTTTCCGCATGACGCTCGATAAAGTCGCGCTTTCCGCCTGCGAACAGGATGGGGCCGCAGCCCTCCTTTCCTTCGCCCGGCCAGAACATCTGTCTCAGCCGCGCACCATCGCGCGCGGCGTGCCAGATGGTGACGCCGCCTTCCGGCAGGCTGGTACGGGGAAAGTTCATTGCGGCCATGGTTACGGCTTCTTTAGGCTTGTCGTCTATCCCCCCGTCCCATGCAGCATGTCGCAGCCATGACCGGATATTGGGGGGCACTCGCCATTTTGGCGGGTCTCCTCGTCTATACGATCGTTAGCGACCTGAAATCACGGCGAATCCCGAACTGGCTCAACATCGCCATTGCGGGATTGGCCGTCATCTACTGGGCCGCGCAGGATGTGCCCTTCTGGGCAACAATGGGCGAGCAGCTTCTGCTTGCCGGCGGGGTCACGCTGTTCTTCGGCATATTCTGGTGGCGCGGCCTTCTGGGCGGCGGCGATCTCAAGATGCACATGGCGCTTGCGCTGTGGCTTCCGCTTCGGCCGCTCATCGACATGCTGTTCGTAATGTCGGTCTTCGGCGTCGTCCTGACGCTGGTCGTCTGGGCCGAACACAAGTGGCGGAATCGGGAGGGGCGCATCCGCGCGCCCTATGGCGTTGCCATCTCGCTCGCCGCCTTTCTCATTCTTGGCGAACCGATTGTTAACCGGTTCGCGGCATAAGGGCATGACTGGGTCAATGCCGGATTAGGGGCTTTAGGGGCTATGGATATTAAAAAGATCATGCTGCTGGTGGGCGCGCTCGTTGTCGCGCTTGGTGCGGCTTTGGGAATTCGCGCGCTTCTGGCGTCTGGGCAGGCAGCACCTGTCGCGCAGGCCGTGACGGTCAAGGCGGAGCCGCAGGGCCCCAAGGTTCTCGTGGCACAGAGCACGCTGCCACTGGGCACGATCATCCGCCCTGAACATCTCAGCTACCAGCCATGGCCAGCGGACCTCGTGCAGAATGCCTATTTCCTGGAAGGGGTCGGCGTGCAGTCCGATCAGCTGCTGGGCAAGGTTACGCGCGGCGTCATTCCCGCAGGACAACCGATCAGCAGGCCATCTCTTGTCGGTCCGGGCGACCGCGGCTTCCTGGCCGCTGCCCTGCAGCCCGGGATGCGCGCCGTCACGGTGCCGATCAACAATATCTCCGGTGTTGCCGGTTTCATCTTCCCGGGCGACCGTGTCGATGTGCTGCTGACGCATAATATCGGCGAAGGCGGTACGACCGAACAGCAGACGCGCGCCGCCAATTTCAAGGTTGCGGAGACGATTGTCCGGAACGTCCGCGTTCTCGCCGTCGATCAGCGCCTCGAATCGCTCTCCGACAAGGCGAAGAAGGCCAGCACGGTGACGTTTGAAGTTCCGCCGAAAATGGTCGAGAAAATCGCTGTCGCCCAGACGCTTGGCAAACTCAGCCTGTCTCTGCGCTCGCTCATGGAAAACCGCGCTCAGCTTGATCAGGCGATCGCCGACGGCCTCGTCGAAGTCGGTGATGAACAGACCGCGGTCGAAGACGCCGCCCTGGAACTCGCGGCAACCATGCTGCCTGACGACAGCGGCAGCACGTTTACCACGGGCGGCGAAGTCTCACGCTTCGCGCTCGACCAGGAGGGCCGCGCCCGCATCGCCCGCAAGGTGAAGCCTGACGGCACGCCAGTACCAAAGGTGCGCGTGACGCGGGGCCGCGCCAAGGCGCAGACGCTGACCGTTCGCACGGCAGAGGGCGATGTTCAGGTCGGCATGCCAGACTTCTCTTCGCTCTTCGGTGGCGCGCTGAACGGCGGTCAGGGCGGGGGCCTGACACCGCCGGGGCTCAATATACCTGAACAGAATGACCAATCGGCCGGCAATGCCGGTTCGCAAGGGGGCCAGTAACATGAACAAGACAAAATTTCGCAGCATGCTGACAAGTGGCATGACCGCTGTTGCCGTGCTGACACTCCCAGCGGCGGCCCTGATGTCGCCAGCGGTCGCGCAGACGGCGCAGACCATCCTGACCGAAACGGATTCAGTGGTCGAGGTGTCGGACGGCAAGGGCAAGCTGCTGACCATGCCACGCGCAATCACCGATATCTTCGTTGTCGATCAGGGCATCGCCGATGTTCAGGTGAAGTCCGACCGGGAAGTCTATCTGTTCGGTAATGGCGCGGGCGAAACCAGCCTGTACGCAACCGATGCGCGCGGAAACACCGTGTATAGCGCCACCGTGCGTGTCGCCCGCAATATCGACGAGACACGCGAAATGCTGCGCCTTGCCCTGCCAAATGCGGCCATCGAGGTCACAAACCTCAACGGCATAACGATTTTGACGGGCACCGTGCTTTCGCCAGAAGACATCGCCGAAGCCGAGGCGCTCATCAAGGCGTTCGGCGCACCTGGCCTGGTCGTCAACAAGATCCAGGCCGCCACGCCGCAGCAGGTCAATCTGCGCGTCCGCTTCGCCGAAGTCAGCCGTGACACGCTGAAACAGCTTGGCATCAGCTTCCAGGCGCTGGACAGCGGCAGCGATTTCCTTCTCGGCGTGACGCGCGGGCGCGACGTGAGTTCAGGTCCTCAATTCGTTGACGGCGTATTCGATACGCCGGTTTTTGGGGTCGGTGGAAACCCTGCTGCTAATCTGGTCGGCAGCGTATTCGGCTTCAATTTCAACGCGGCTCTCGATGCCTTGGAGAATGACGGGCTTCTCAGCACGCTCGCTGAGCCCAACCTCACCGCGCTTTCGGGGGAAACCGCCAGTTTCCTCGCCGGCGGCGAATTTCCCATTGCGGTCAGCGACGGTGACGGCGGTGTGACGGTCCAGTTCAAGCAGTATGGCGTTTCGATTGCCTTCTCGCCGACAGTCCATAGCGACAACCGCATTTCGATGCGGCTACGTCCCGAGGTGTCCGAACTGAGCGAAGCCGGCGCCATTCGTCTGAACAACATTTCGATACCCGGACTGACCACGCGTTCAGCCGAAACCTCGATCGAACTGGCATCGGGCCAAAGCTTCATGATCGGTGGTCTGATGCGGAATTCGTTCCAGACATCGACCGACAAGATTCCGTTCCTGGGCGATATCCCCATCCTCGGAGCGCTGTTCAAGTCGGACACTTTCCGCCGCAACGAGACGGAACTGGTGATCATCGCGACACCCTATCTCGTGAAACCGGTCGATGGCCGCATGGCGCTGCCAACCGACGGCCTGCGCGCACCGAATGATGCCGAACGCTGGCTGCTCGGGCGGACTGTCGCCGCGTCGGACAAGCCCATTGTCGATGCCGTTAGTGCCGGTGCGCCCACCGCCGCTCCCGGTTTCTCGATGCAGTGATCTGAAAGGTCAGTATGATGAATATGAAAACGCTTCTTGCTTTCACAGCCAGTATCGCTGTCCTCGGAACACTTACGGCCTGCCAGACGCCGGCCAGTGCCTCTGCGGAGGTGAGTTCCGAGCATGTACCTGTGGTGTCGCAGCAGTATCTGACGCATGACATGGCTTTCGGCCCACGCGGCGATCTTTCAGCGGCCGAACTCAACGAGCTCGACCAGTGGTTCGAAAGTATCGATGTTCGCTACGGCGACCGGGTCAGCGTCGATCAGACGGGCGCGGGGGAGAATCCACTGCGGAAGGCAGCGATTTCACGCGTGCTTGGGACACGCGGTCTGATGCTCGCCTCGGAAAGCCCGGCAACCGCGCCTGCCATAACAGCTGGCACGGTTCGGGTTGTGGTCGTCAGGGCGACGGCTTCAGTGCCTGAATGTCCGGATGTGGATAACGCGCCGAATCCGGATCCGACCGTCTCCAAGACGTCGAATTACGGCTGTGCGACCAGCAGCAACCTTGCCGCCATGATCGCCGATCCGAATGATCTGCTGTCTGGAAAAGACTTTAGCGGCGAAGGCTCGGAACGTGCGGCCAAGGCCATCGCCAAACAGCGCGCCACAATGACCAACGGCTCCGTCGCGAGCTCGGTCGGCTCGGTCAATTAAGGGACAAGATCATGAATGCACCCTTCAATCCTGCAGGCGCCGGCGCGCGTGAAATGTTCACTGCCTTTGTCTGCGATGACGAGCTGGCAGCGACCGTAAAGGCAGTTGTGCCTGAGCTGGGCTGGCCAGCCGACAAGACCAACAAGGGCGGTCTGCACAATGCCGTGCAGACGCTCAGCGTCTCCGCGTCGCCGATCGTCCTGTTCGTCGATCTGTCGGAAGCGTCCGATCCTCTGAACGATATCAATGCGCTGGCTGAAGTCTGCGAGCCGGGAACGATCGTTCTGGCGGCAGGCACGGTCAACGACGTCACGCTTTATCGGGATCTGATCGCCAGCGGCATCCAGGATTACCTGGTGAAGCCGGTCACGGCAGACGCCCTGCGTGAGGCCTTCATCCAGGCCCAGCTCGTTCTTCAGACGCCCGCACGCAGCGACGCAGATGACGGTGACGAGAAGCCGCACACGGCCATCGGCGTCATCGGAACGCGCGGCGGTGTGGGGGCATCCATGCTGGCAACGTCGCTTGCCTGGATGTTCTCTGACAAGGACAAGCGCGCAACCGCACTTCTCGACCTGGACGTCCAGTTCGGCACGGGTGCGCTCAGCTTCGATCTGGAGCCGGGACGCGGCCTTGTCGACGCTCTGGAAAACCCCAGCCGTATCGACGGCCTGTTCATCGAACGGGCGATGACACGCGTGAACGACAAGCTCGCTATTCTTTCGGCGGAAGCGCCCATCAATCAGCCGCTGATGGCGGACGGCACGGCACTTCATCAACTGGAAGAGGAACTCAAGGGCGCCTTTGAGGCATTGGTTATCGACATGCCGCGTTCGATTGCAGTGCAGCATCCACACCTGCTGGGCGATCTCAATCATATCGTCGTGGTGACGGAGCAGTCGCTAGCATCCACACGCGATGCGATCCGTCTCCTTGGTTTCCTGCGCTCAAATGCGCCTCAGGCCAAGATTTCGGTTGTGGCAAACCGCGTATCCACGTCTCCTCCGCCGGAAGTCTCGCGCAAGGATTTCGAGGCAAGTATCGAACGCAAAATCGATGTCGTCATTCCCGCGGACATGAAACAGGCTGTCACTGCCGCAAAGCAGGGCAAGGCCCTCGCCGCCATTGCGAGTGGCAAGCTCGCCTCTGGCCTGGAGGATGTCCTCAAGGTGATTTTGGGCGGTGAAGTCGAGGAAGAGGCGGCAGCCGAGTCCGGACTGATGGGCAAGATGCGTTCGCTGATGCCCAAAAAGGGCGCGGCCAAGGCATCGGGCAAGAAGTAAGAACGGGAAACGGGGCCGGTCATGACACCAGGGGGATTTGGCAAACGCGCAGGACTGCGCGCGGTCGAGACATTCGGTCAGGCGGGGCAGCCGCAAGCTAGCGGCGGACTGGTCACGGATGGTGCGGCTTCGGGTGCGCCGCGACAGGGGCGCAGCACGGAAAACTGTGTCTGGGACCTGCACGAAAAGCTGTCACCGAAACTGCTCGAACTGTTTCCACGTGACCGGGCGAAGAAGACGCCCCGCGGTGAACTTGCCGCCCGGCTGGAAGACCAGATCAAGACCCTCGCCGCGGCCGAGGCCCTCCATATTGAGGATGCACAGTTGCGGGACACTGTGACAGTCCTCCTCAACGAACTGCTGCACCGCATTGGCGGGCTCGACAATGCCAACGCCGCGAAGAAGACTGCCGCGTCCTCGGCGAGTGCGAAATCCGTCGTCAGCGCGAAGGAGCATATCCAGCCGCTGCTGATGGAACGCATCGACGCCAGTGTCATCGCTGAAATGGAACGCGGCGAACTGGCGGAGCAGGTTTCCGATGTTGTCTCGGAGATTCTCGTTCAGGAAAAAATGAGCCTGAACAGCCGTGAACAGCGTGATCTCGTCACGCTGCTCCTCAACGACATGCTTGGCCTTGGGCCGCTGGAGCCCTTGCTCAACGACGATGCCGTCAGCGAGATCATGGTGAACGGCCCGAAGACAATATATATCGAACGTGCGGGCAAGCTGACCGTGTCGGGCGTCGAATTTCGGGATGACGCGCATCTTCTCAATATCGCACAGCGCATCGTCAGCGCGGTCGGTCGGCGGGTCGATGAGACCAGTCCGATTTGCGACGCCCGCCTTCTCGACGGCAGCCGCGTCAACGTCGTCATTCCGCCGCTCGCCATCGACGGTGCTTCAATCTCCATCCGTAAATTTGCCAAGGACCGGCTGACGCTGGAGAAAATGCTCGGATTTGGCTCGTTTTCGGAACAGATGGCGAAGTTCCTGAATATTGCGGGGCGCATCAAGCTTAACATCCTGATTTCAGGTGGTACGGGCTCGGGCAAGACGACGATGCTCAATGCCATCTCCAAAAATATCGATCCCGGCGAACGGGTCGTCACCATCGAGGATGCCGCCGAGCTGCAACTGCAGCAGCCGCATGTCGTACGCTTGGAAACACGCCCCGCAAACCTCGAGGGCAAGGGTGAGGTCAACATGCGCGATCTCGTCAAGAACGCGCTTCGTATGCGTCCCGACCGCATCATCCTTGGTGAGGTTCGCGGCCCGGAAGCGTTTGAGCTGCTTGCGGCCATGAATACCGGCCATGACGGATCGCTCGGCACGCTGCACGCCAACCGGCCCCGCGAGGCGATCACCCGTCTTGAAAACATGATCAACATGGCGGGCCTCAACCTGTCGACAAAGGCGATCCGGACGCAGATCGCCGACGCGCTCAACCTGGTCGTGCAGATCAGCCGCATGCGCGATGGCGGCCGCCGTATCACGCACATCACCGAGGTCGTGGGCATGGAGGGCGACGTCATCACCATGCAGGACCTTTTCACCTATGAATATACGGGCGAGAGCGACGACGGAAAACTGCAGGGTGTCTTCAAGTCCAGCGGCATGCGCCCCGCCTGCTATGAACGTGCCGAATATTTCGGCCTTGGCCGCGTGCTGATGGAGACCATATCATGATGACCCGCGATATTATGATTTTCGCTGTTGCCGGCGGTATTTTCCTCAGCCTGGCCATGCTTGTGATCCTGCTTTCGGGTGACGGCGGCAAGGCGAAGGCCGCGAAACGCCTGACGAAAGTGCGGGAACGGCATTCGCAGTCGCAGGCCGTTCAGGCCGAGGCGCAGATGCGGAAGATCCTGGCGTCGCGCGATTCCAAGCTGGACACCAGTCTGGGCGGTTTCCTGCCAAACAAGGAGGCGCTGAAGATCCGTCTGCAGAAGACCGGCAAAAGCTGGGGCGTCGGACAATATGCCGTTGCAACATTTTCCGGAATATTTCTGTTTGGAGCCAGCGCCTGGATGTTGGGCCTGCCGCCCCTGATGGCCGGCTTTGCCGGTTTGCTGATCGGCGTCGCTGTACCGCATGTCGTCGTCGGCTTCATGATGGGACGGCGCCTGAAAAGTTTCAACGACCGCTTTCCCGATGCCATTGAGCTTCTGACGCGCGGCCTTCGTTCGGGTCTACCGGTTGGCGAGTCGATCAGCGTTGTCGGTACCGAAATTCCGGGGACCGTTGGTGAGGAGTTTCGCCGCGTATCCGACAAGGTGCGTATCGGACGCACGATGGATCAGGCACTGCAGGAAACCGCAGACCGGATCGGTACGCCGGAATTCCAGTTCTTCGTCATAACGCTCGCCATTCAGCGTGAGACGGGCGGTAATCTTGCGGAAACGCTCAACAATCTTGCCGACGTGCTGCGGAAACGCCAGCAGATGAAGCTGAAGATCAAGGCCATGTCGTCGGAATCGAAGGCGTCTGCGTATATCGTCGGCTCGCTACCCTTCATCGTTTTCGGCCTGATCTACTCAATGGATCCCGGTTATCTGACCGGCTTCTTTACCGAACCCCGCCTGATGATCGCGGGCGGCGGTGGTCTGATGTGGATGTCCATCGGTGCATTCATCATGGCCAAGATGGTCAGCTTCGAGATCTAGGAAATAGTCATGGACCTGCAAAACGATACGATTTTCCTGGGGCTGACGGCCATCGACCTGGTGACTGTGCTGGTTGCCATCGGTGCGCTCGCCATGTGCGCCGTGGTCTGGTCGGTCGCTACCGTGCGCGATCCGATGCGGGGCCGCGTGAAAGCGCTTCAGGAGCGGCGGGAACAACTGAAGGCGGGCATCACGGCGTCGCGCCGCCGTGCCAAGGTCACGAAAAGCGCCGAGACCACGGACCAGATGCGCAACATCCTCAAGAAAATGAGCGTGTTGCAGGATGAACAGGCGAAGGTTGCTGCCGTCAAGCTCGCGCAGGCCGGTATTCGCAACAAGGACGCGGTCGTAAAACTGCTCTTCGCCCGTCTTGTCATGCCGTTCATATTCGCGGCGGTGTCGGCCACATATCTTTATGGCATGGGCGGCGGCGACGATTATTCGCGGATGACCTGCACGCTGATGGTCCTGGGGTCGATGTTCGCGGGGTACAAGGCGCCCGACGTGTTTGTGACGAACCTAGTCAAGAAACGTACGGACGCGATCCGCAAGGGTCTGCCTGACGCGCTCGACCTCCTTGTCATCTGCGCCGAAGCCGGCTTGACGGTCGACTCCGCTTTCAACCGTGTGTCGAAGGAACTGGGGAAGGGCTTTCCCGAACTTGCCGACGAGTTCGCCCTGACCGCCATTGAGCTCGGCTTTCTGACGGACCGCCGCCAGGCCTATAACAATCTGGCCGAGCGCGTCGATCTGGAGGCGCTGCGCGGTGTTGTCACCACGCTGGTGCAGACGGAACGCTATGGTACGCCGCTCGCCTCGGCACTGCGCGTGCTGTCGGCGGAATTCCGTAACGAGCGCATGATGCGCGCCGAGGAAAAGGCCGCGCGCCTGCCCGCCATCATGACCATTCCGCTGATCCTGTTCATCCTGCCGGTGCTGTTCGTCGTGGTCCTTGGACCCGCAGCCTGCTCGATCGGTGACGCGCTGGTCTAGGCGCCGGTTCTTAACGCCGAACGTACGGAAATTCCCGCGCATCAGCTGGTGCGCGGGAATTTTCGGCAGACATCAGCGGGATCTGGTCGTCAAAGAGCGCGGCGAGACTGAACCCCGGCCCGCAGTGTCGGTGATGACGTCCTATTTTAAAAGCGCTATCGGCAAACTGCGGGAAAGGCGGAAAAAACCCACCATGAAGAGCGTGACGCTGCCCTGTCCTTCCCTCACTCCAGCAGTTCAAATTTCATCAGCAAAGTGCGCTGCAACGGGCTGAAATTGTCGTCGCTGACGATGTAGAGGAAAGTGCGATCGCCTTCGACCCGCACGGCGAGGCCCTCCATATTGTCCACGGTCAGCGGCGGACGGAGTTCGGCGATGAGGTGCAGGACCGCCGGTGGCTGATCCCAGCCGCTGATAGGCGAAGAGAACAGCCGTGCGCCGACGCCCTGAAGCGGCGAGTAGGAGCGCGCCAGAATGAGCAAAAGGTCATCTGCGAAATCGGCGTCGGTTGGCTTGTAGGGCTCCGCAATGGACAGGCCGTGCGCGCCTGCCAGTGCGAAATCGTCATTCGTCCGATAGGAACGCGCGACCACAAGCCCCTTATCGTCGCGCAGGTCTTCGGACATGAAGATCACGCGCCCCGGGTCCCCTGCTGTTTTCTGCGACCGGGAGGCGATGGCCTCAAGCCCGCCATTTTCAGGCATCTTCGGGAAATCGTTCAGCCAGTTGCTGTCCGCCTTCTCGTTTCCCCTTGGCGCACCTGTCCGGTCGAGCGCGAAAGACGATATGCGGTGCTGCCTTTCAAACGAGATGAGGATCTCATTATCGCCGAACAGCGTCACGCCTTCCGCATCGGCGTTCGCCTTTCCCGCCAGCGGCTTCCCGTCGGTGCCATTGAGTGGACCGAACCTGACCTCGCCAATGCCCGCGAGACGCATGTCGCGTTCAAGAGGTACTATCTGCATCCAGTTGCCCTGATCTGACACCGCCAGCAGCCGTCCATGGTCAGGCTGCCACCGCAACCCCGAAAGTCCGCCGAAGCGCGCGTCGTCCGACCTGAGCACCAGTCCGCCCATGTAGCGAAGGTTGCCGACGGTTTGCTGAGCGGGATCGGCGGGGTTGAGGGCAACCGGTTCCGCAGTGATGGTGATGGTCGCGCTGACCCCTGCCGTCTTCGCAGGAACGAGGCCCGTGCAGGCGCTTGCCGCGAACAATGCGGCCGCGGCCGGGTAGAGGATGGCGCGGTAGAGGATCGAGCGGATGGCGGGTCTCCTGTAGCATGGGCTCGCTATGTCCGTTATGCGATCCCCCGTGACATTACGCGATCCCCGGACGATTTTGAAACAGACCTTTGGCTATGAGGCTTTCCGGCCTCTGCAGGGGGAGATCATCGACGCCGTCACCGCCGGAGAGGACCGACTGGCGATCATGCCGACGGGGGCGGGAAAGTCGCTCTGCTATCAGATTCCGGCCATGGCGCGGGCGGGGACGGGGCTGGTGATCTCGCCGCTGGTCGCGCTGATGCACGATCAGGTGCGGGCACTGCGTGCCGCCGGGGTCAATTGCGCGGCGCTGACCGCGGATACGCCGGGCGAGGAGCGTTCGCGTGCGTTTGCGGGGCTGGACGATGGCTCGCTCGACCTGCTGTATGTCGCGCCAGAGCGGGCGACGGTGCCGATGTTTCAGGAGCGGCTGCGAGAGGCGCGCCTGTCGCTGATCGCCATCGACGAGGCGCATTGTGTCAGCGAGTGGGGGCATGATTTCCGGCCGGATTACCGGCAGCTGCGCGGGCTGGCCGACCAGTTTCCGGGGGTGCCGCGTATCGGCCTGACGGCGACGGCGGATTCGCTGACGCAGGCCGACATCGCGCAGCAGCTTGGCATTGCTGCGGACAAGGTCGTCGTGGCCGGATTCGACCGGCCCAACATCACCTATCATGTGCGCAATGGTGCCAGCCGCACACATCAGCTGCTGGACTGGCTGGACGGGCGGCGGGACCGGTCCGGCATCGTCTATGCGCCAACGCGAGCGAAGGTTGACGCCCTGACGGCGCAGCTTCGGAAGCATGGCATTGAGGCGCGCGCCTATCATGCGGGACTGGACCATCTGGAGCGGCGCGAAAATCAGGAGGCGTTCGTGCGAAGCGACAGGCTGGTCGTCGTCGCCACCATCGCCTTTGGCATGGGCATCGACAAGCCGGACGTCCGCTTCGTGGCGCATATGGCGCTGCCGAAATCCATCGAGGCCTATTATCAGGAGACGGGGCGCGCCGGTCGTGACGGTGCCCCCGCCGAGGCGATCATGTGGTGGGGCGCGGCGGATATCGCGCGGGCGCGCTCTCAACTGGCCGAGAATGTCAGCGAAGAAAAACGCCGTGTGGACGAGGGGAAACTGGCGGCGCTGTCGGCCTTCGCCGCCTCGACCCGCTGCCGCCGCATCGCGCTCCTCACTTATTTTGGCGAGCCCGAGCCGGAGCCGTGCGGGAATTGCGACAACTGCCTGAACCCGCCTGCGCTGACCGACGTTACGGAGGATGCGATCAAGCTGCTGTCGGGCGTTTACCGCACCGGCCAGCGATACGGCCTGGGCCATGTCGCCGACGTGCTGGCGGGCGTGGCGAACGACCGGGCGGTGCAACTGGGTCATGACCAGTTGGGCGTGTTCGCACTGACCCCCGACAAGGGCGCGCGCGACTGGAAGCCCATTCAGCAGCAACTGGTCGCCGAAGACGCGCTGCGCGTCGATCCGCAATATGGCGGGATCATGTTCGGTCCCAATGCGCGCGCGGTCCTGAAAGGCGAAAGGACTGTCGAGATCGGGCCGCAGCCGCCGGCGCGCCGGCGGACGCGCAATCGGGCGCGCGGGCAGCCGGCGGGGACACCGGCAAATGCGGCCGACGATGCGCTGTTCGAAATTCTGCGCGAAACCCGCAAGGCCCTGGCCGAGGAGCAGGGCGTGCCCGCCTATGTCATTTTTCACGACGCCACGCTGCGCGAAATGGCGGCGGTGCGGCCTGCGGACCTGGACGCGATGGGCCGGGTCAGCGGCGTGGGGGCGGCGAAACTGGAAAGATACGGAGACGCTTTTCTGGAGGCGATCCGGAAATCCTGATGTTGCCGGCTATGCCGCGACCGCCAGCGGCTGGATTTCGCCTGACAGGTACAGCGCCCGGGCTTTCGACCGGCTGAGCTTCCCGCTACTTGTGCGCGGCAAAGTCCGTGGCGGGACGAGTTCGACGACGCAGTTCATGCCGGTCAGGGTCTTGATGCGGGTCTTTATCGCATCGACGAGGGCTGCGCGCTCTTCCTCATCGCTGGTGCGGCACTGGACGAGAACAGCCGGACTTTCCTCACCGTCCGGAGTGGTGACGGCAAAGGCGGCGATGTCGCCGGATTTGAAGCCGGGCAGCTGTTCGATCGCCCATTCTATGTCCTGCGGCCAGTGGTTCTTGCCGTTGACGATGATCATGTCCTTGGCGCGGCCGACGATATAGATGGCCCCGTCCTTGAGGTAGCCCATGTCGCCGGTATCGAGCCAGCCGTCCTTGAGGCAGGCCTCAGTGGCCTCGGCGTCGCGGAAATAGCCGGTCATGATGCTGGGGCCGCGAGTGAGAACGCGGCCGATGGCGCGGTCCGGGAGGACATTGTCATCCTCGTCGCGAATCTCGATTTCCATATCGGGAAGGGCAATGCCGCAATTGACGATCTTGCGCGTCCGCTTTTCGCCCGCGGTAACTTCGCCGCCGGAAAGCAGGCGTTCGTCGACCTCGTCGATTTCGATGCCGGTGCCGGGTTTCGCCATGGTGACGGCCAGCGTCGCCTCGGCAAGGCCGTAGCTGGGCATGAACGCGCATTTGTCGAAACCGGCGGGAGCGAAGGTTTCCGCGAAATGCTGCATGACGCCGGGGCGGATCATGTCGGCGCCGTTGCCGGCGACGCGCCAGCGGGAAAGGTCGAACTTCGCGCCCACATCGGTCTGGCTGGAGACGCGCCGGGCACAGATGTCATAGCCGAATGTGGGCGAATAGCTGAGCGCCGTGCCGGCGTGGCGACTGATCAGGGTCAGCCAGCTGAGCGGTCGGCGGGCGAAATCCTCGGTGGCCAGATAGTCGGCACTGACCTGATTCGCGATGGGGCTGAGGAGGCATCCGACGAGGCCCATGTCGTGATAGAAGGGCAGCCAGGAAATCACGCGGTCTTCCGGCGTCAGGCCGACACTGACGCTATGGCCGTTCAGGTTGGCGAGGAGCGCGCGGTGCGTCACCTCGACCCCGTGCGGGAAGCGGGTCGAGCCGCTGGAATATTGCAGATAGGCGATGTCGTCGGGACTGGCCTGGTGCAGCGGCGCGTCGGGCGACGGCTTTGCGGCAAAAGCGGTCCAGCCGAGCGTGTCTATTTCCCCCAGCGGCTTCGCGGCCTCGGCCACGAATTCGGTGAGGCCGTCAGGGGCGATGGCCAGCATGGGATCGCTGGACGACAGCTGGTTGCGGATCTGTTCGACATAGCCCTCTCGCCCGCCAAAGCTGGTGGGAAGTGGCAGCGGCACGGGAAGAACGCCTGCCAGCGCACAGCCGAAAAAGGCAGCGACGAATTCCGGGCTGGTCTCGGCGATCAGCGCCACACGGTCGCCGGGTTTCGCGCCCATGGCAATGAGGCGCCGGGCATTTGCCTCGCTGGCCGATTTCAGGTCGACATAGGTCTGCACACGGGGGTTTGCGGCGCGCGCATCGAAGAAATTCAGGCCGCAGGCACTGGTGGCGGCATAGTCGAGCGCCTCGCGCAGCGTGCCGAAGTCGGACAGGCGGCGGGGCACGCCGCTGCGTGTCGGGGTGGGGACGGGGGCGTCGCTCATTCTGGCGTTGTCATGACAAGTGCCTGAGCTGGCTGCGGAAACATCCGTTTCGTCACTCACAATCCTCACGCGTGATACCCTTTAGCAGACTGCCTGTTACACAAAACTTCCATGAAGCCAAAGGGGCGTCGCACTGCGGGGCGTTCAAAGTTCGGCGCGCTTGTGGCAGCATTGCGGCCATGAGCTTTGGCAAGCCCCCCGGAAAAGCGCGGACGCCGCGCGATTTCAGCAAGCCGCGGGCGCGGCGCACGCTGGATCAGGACGGGCTGCGCGCGCTCGCGATCCGCTATGTGGAACGCTACGCGACCACGCGGGCGAAACTGCTGACCTACATGGGCCGGAAGTTGAGGGAGCGCGACTGGACCGGCGAGCGCCCCGCAGATCCGGAGGCCATCGCGGACCGGTTCGTGGAGCTGGGCTATGTCGACGACCGGATTTACGGCGAAGCGAAGGCGCGCAGCCTGTCGGTGCGGGGATATGGCGCGATGCGGGTCGAGGGCGCGCTGCGGCAGGCGGGTGTGGACGAGGACCTGCGCGACGAAATCCGCGGGACGCTGGACGCGCAGAGGTCGCTGCTCGCCTATGCGCAGCGGCGGCGTTTCGGGCCCTATGCGCGGGACGAGCCTGATGCCGACAGGATTCGCAAACAGTTCGCGGCCTGCATGCGGGCGGGTCATGAAGCCGGGCTTGTGAAGCGGCTGATGGCGGCGCGCGACGCCGGAGCGCTGGAACGCGAATGGGCGGCGGAGGAGGATTTGCTAGACTGAGCGGGCATCCCCCTCGACCAGGCGCTTTTCGTCCTCGAACAGATAGTCTCTGGTCAAAGGCAGGGCGTGGCGGTCCCTGATATATTGCAGCTGGTAGTTCGCCATCCCGCCAAAGCGGAACGCGACTTCCGATCCGGCCAGATAAAGCTGCCACATCCGGAAAAAGCGTTCGTCATAAAGCCTGACGATGTCATCCTTCGCTAGCGCCACGCGGTCGTACCAGGCATGCAGGGTTTTGGCATAGTGCAGCCGCAGGGTTTCGCAGTCCGCGACCACCAGCTTTTCGCGCTCGCTGGCGCTGACGATCTCTGAGAGGGCGGGGATGTAGCCGCCGGGGAAGATGTATTTCGATGTGAAGGCATCGGTCGTTCCCGGCCCGCCCATCCGCCCGATGGTGTGCAGCAGCATGACGCCATCCGCGGCCAGCAGGCTCCGGCATTTCCGGAAGAAGGTGCGGTAATGCGGCGGGCCCACATGTTCGAACATGCCGACGCTGACGATACGGTCGAACCGCCCCTCCAGATCGCGATAGTCGATCAGCCGGAAGCGGACCCGGTCCTGCAGTCCGGCTTCCGCGGCGCGGCGCTGGGCGACCTTCAGCTGTTCTTCCGACAGGGTGATGCCCGTCACATCGACGTCGAAAGTCTGAGCCAGATAGAGCGCCATGCCGCCCCAGCCGCAGCCGATGTCGAGCACCTTCTGTCCCGCCGACAGTGCGAGTTTCGCGGCGATGTGCTGCTTTTTCGCCAGCTGCGCCTCGTCCAGGGTCATGTCGGGCCGGGCGTAATAGGCGCAGCTATACTGCCAGTCCTCGTCAAGGAAGAGCGCGTAAAGCTGATCCGACAGGTCATAATGATGCGCAACATTGCGGCGGGACCGCCGCCGCCAGTTCAGCCGGTCGACCTTTGTGGCGACGCGCTTGAGGCCGGCGAGCGGGCTTTTCCCCTCAAGCGTGTGACCGCTGCCAAAGCTGACATTCTTCTTGATGAGAAACAGAAATTCGCGAAGGTCGCCGCCCTCTATGCTGATGCGCCCGTCCATCCAGGCCTCGCCAAAGCCGAGCCGGATGTTGCGGGTGATGGCGCGCGCGGCGCCGTCGTCGTTCAGCCTGAGCGTCATCCTGCCAAAATCCGGATCGGGGGTGCCGAACATGCGACGCGTGCCGTCGGCTTCGATCAGTTCCACCTCGCCGCGCTTCACGAGCCGGTTCAGCAGTTTGACAAGAAGCCACATAGAAAATCCTCCAATTTTGCGTTTATGTCGCCGGGACGGGAGACAGACGATGCATCCGAGGCCATATCCGACCAGGGCAGGACAGGAAAGCGTCTGGGACTATCCGCGTCCGGCCGTCTGCGAGCGGGTCAGCCGCCATATCCGTATCCTGTTCGGAGGCCGGGAGATCGCGGATACCAACAGCGCCGTCCGCGTCCTGGAAACCAGTCATCCGCCAACCTACTACCTGCCCGAATCGGCATTCGAAACCGGCATTCTGGAGCCCGCGCCCGGACGTTCGCTTTGCGAATGGAAGGGCCAGGCGCATTATTACGACATCGTCGCGGGCGATCGGCGCGCCGAACGCGCGGCCTGGGGCTATCGTGCGCCCACACGTGCCTTTTCCGCGCTGAAGGATCATGTCGCCGTCTATCCGGGGATGATGGATGCGTGCTATCTGGATGGAGAATTGGTCATGCCCCAGGAGGGCGGTTTCTACGGCGGCTGGATTACCAGCCATGTTGCCGGACCATTCAAGGGCGACCCCCGCTATCCGGGGACGAATTTCTGGTAAGGACGTAATTTGGACATGGGTATCAAGGACGAAATTGGGGATGTGCTTCCCAGTCGGTCTGCCCGGTTGCAGGCGTTCATATCCCTCAAACTGGAAAACACCGTGCTGAGGAGCGCGCTGGGTCTGGCGATCGTGGCGCTGGGCTTAACCGGTGTTGCGGCCGTTGGCAGCCCCTCCGCTGATCCGGCCGTCATTGGCGAAAGCCGCGCGGGTGTCGAACTGGTGCTGCCGCCGATGCAGCAGGTCAGCTATGAGCCCGATGCGATTATCGACCTGCCGGAAACGCCCGAGATTGCCGCCGAAGCGGCAGCCGACGCGATGGCCGCGGCTGAAGACGCCCTGGCCGCTGTCGCCGAGGAACTCGAAATTGGCAATGCCAGCTATTATGGCGACCGGTTCGCGGGCCGGAAGACAGCCAATGGCGAAATATTCGATCCGAAACTCCTGACGGCGGCTCATCCTACACTTCCCATGGGAAGCAAGGTCCGCGTGACCCATGAGGGGTCGGGTGAAACGGTGATTGTCCGGATCAACGATCGCGGCCCGTTTCATGGCAAGCGCGTCATCGACCTGTCGAAGGCCGCAGCGAAGCAGCTCGGCATGATGCGGACCGGAACCGCGCGGGTGAAACTGGAACTGCTGAAAAGCTAGGCGGCGGCTTCGGCGTCCCGCCGGTCGCGGTCCGCACGGCTCATCTTTTCGCTCGCCGTCTTCAGCTGTCCGCAGGCCGCCATGATGTCCTTGCCGCGCGGTGTACGCACCGGCGCGCTGATCCCGGCGTCGAAGACGATTTTTGAAAACGACTTGATGCGCTCAGGTGCCGAGCAGACATAGTCGCTGCCCGGCCACGGATTGAACGGGAATCAGATTCACCTTCGCGGGCAAGTCGTGCATCTTGAGGAGGCGCACCAGCGTGCGCGCATCCTCATCACTGTCATTGACGTCCTTCAGCATCACATATTCGAACGTGATGCGCCGCGCATTGGACGCGCCCGGATAGGCGGCGCAGGCGGCGAGCAGCTCCTCGATGCCGTACTTGCGGTTAAGGGGCACGATCTCGTCGCGCACGGCCTTGCTGACGGCATGCAGCGAAACGGCCAGATTGACGCCGATTTCCGCGCCGCAGCGTTCCATCATCGGCACCACGCCCGAGGTCGACAGCGTGATCCGGCGGCGGGACAGCCCCATGCCGGTTTCGTCCATGACGACGTTCAGCGCCTGCTTCACATTCTCGAAATTATAAAGGGGTTCGCCCATGCCCATCATGACGATGTTGGTCAGCATCCGCGACGCGCCCGTCAGGTCTTCACCCGGCAGCGGCCATTCGCCCAGGGCGTCGCGTGCCAGCAAAATCTGTCCGGTGACCTCCCCCGCCGTCAGATTGCGGACGAGCTTCATCGTCCCCGTATGACAGAATTTGCAATTGAGGGTGCAGCCGACCTGGCTCGACACACACAGGGTGCCCCGGTCGGAATCCGGTATGAACACCATTTCATATTCATGGCCGTCGTCGGTTTTCAGCAGCCATTTGCGCGTACCGTCCTCGCTGACCAGCGCCTCGGTCACATCGGGACGGCCAATGATGAACTTCTCCGCCAGCAGCGTGCGATGTGCCTTGGCGATATCGGTCATCGCCCCGAAATCCGTTTCGCCGCGCAGATACATCCACTGCCACAGCTGCTTCGCGCGCAGTTTGGCCTGCCTTTCGTCGAGACCGGCACCCGCAAGCGCCGATTGCAACTGCGCCTTTGTGAGCCCGGTAATGTCCAGCCGTCCGTCCTCGCGATCGGGAATGTCGCGCGGGACGGGAACAGGGCTGTTGGCCCCGGCGATGGACATGGCGGCGGTGTGCATCGCAGCAACCTAGGCGTTCGACGTGGCGATTTGAAGGCGGATCAATAGCCTTTCGGTTCGTCCCTGTCGTCCGCGGCCCCGCCGATATGGATCGCCCGTTCCCTGCCGCCCTCGATCCGGAACACGGTGCCCTGCGGCGCGTCGCCGGCGATGGGGACACAGCCCGCCTCGATAGGCTCACCCCCGACCAGCGCGCCGCGCAGGACACGGGCGGTCATGCCGTGCGAGATGACGAGGGCCGGGCGCGCGGGGTCGAGGTCCGCCAGCCAATTGTCCAGTCGCGCGCGAATGTCGGGATACCACTCCCCTTCGGGCGGCTTCACGCAGAACAGCCGCCGCTCCATGTCGACGATGGGTGTGCCGCTTTCCGCCACGATATCGGCATAGGCGCGGCCCTCCCACAGGCCGACGTCGATCTCGAGGAGGCGCTCGTCCTGGCGGATGTCGAAATAGTCGCGTTCCAGATGCTCGGCGATGATGGCGGCGGTCTGCAGCGTTCGGCCCGCCCTGGACGCCCAGAGGTCGATATCGGGCCTTGCGCCGAGCTCCGCCCGCAGCGCAGCGCCCATGGCCTCCGCCTGCGCCACACCGGTGCGGGTGAGCGGTGTGTGGCCCATATGCCCCTGCATTCGCGCGCCCGCATTGAAGACGGTTTCGGCATGGCGGGCGAGGTACAGAGGAGCGGTGAGGATCATGACCACGGGACTAAAGCCTGCCCGCCATGCTGCAACTGTTGCAATAATGTCACGCGCAATAAAATTGCGAACGGGGGTTCGGAACGTCCCCGCCGTATCAACCATTGCAGGGGCTCGAACGGTGAACGCCGTCCAGCAAAATCATAAATGGAGTTCATAATGCTTAAGAAGTTTCTCGCTGTCACTGCCGTCGCCGCCATCATTCCGGCCGCGGCCAGCGCACAGCAGGTCCGCGAAGCCATTCCCTATGTCGGTGCGGCTGTTGGCTATCACCAGCTTGAAGAAATCGACGCTGCCGACTTTGGCGGCACCGATGACGTCAGCATCGACGGTTTCACCTATGGTGGCTATGCCGGTGTGCATGTTCCAATGGGCGAAACGCTGATCGTTGGCGTCGAGGGCAATTTCAACCTCGGTACGGGAACGATTGATTCCGAATATGGCGCAACGGCGCATATCGGCACGATGCTCGGCGAAAATTCCATGCTGTTCGCCCGTGCGGGCTATCAGTGGGTGAATGTGGACCGCAGCAAGCTGGCCGACGATTTTGCCGACACCTTCGGCTTCGCCGGGACCGACCGTGACGATTTCGTCAACGGCTTCCGCACAGGCTTCGGCAGCGATGTCGAAGGCGATTATCTGGTCGGCGTTGGCGGTGAATTCGGCGTTGGCGAAAGCTCCGCCTTCCGCCTGACGGTCGACACGATCAGCTTTGACACGCTGCGCCTCGGCGCGGGTTACAGCATCCGGTTCTAATTCCGGAAAAGCTGCGTTAGGAAAGGGGTCGATCATTTCGGTGATCGGCCCTTTTTTCTTATACGGGAGCGCGATTAGCTTGGCGAACAAACTCTACGACGATGCGGCAGCCGCTCTCGATGGTCTGGCGAAGGACGGCATTACCGTCATGGCTGGCGGCTTTGGCCTGTGCGGCATTCCCGAAAAGCTGATCGCCGCGCTGCGCGACAGCGGCGCGAAGGATCTGACCTGCATTTCCAACAATGCGGGCGTCGACGATTTCGGGCTGGGTCTGCTCCTGCAAACGCGGCAGATCAGGAAGATGATCTCCTCCTATGTCGGTGAGAACAAGGAGTTCGAGCGGCAATATCTGGGCGGCGAACTGGAACTGGAGTTCAACCCGCAAGGGACGCTCGCCGAACGCTGCCGCGCGGGCGGCGCTGGTATTCCCGGCTTCTACACCAAAACCGGCGTCGGCACGCTGGTCGCGGAGGGTAAGGAGCACAAGGAGTTCGGCGGCGAAACCTACATTCTGGAAACCGGCCTCACCGCCGACATCGCGCTCGTGAAGGCGTGGAAGGCGGACCCGGCGGGTAACCTCGTCTATCGCAAGACCGCGCGCAATTTCAATCCGGTCATGGCGACGGCGGGCAAGGTGACGATCGCCGAAGTCGAGGAATTGGTGGGGCCGGGCGAACTCGATCCCGACTGCATCGATACGCCGGGGATTTTCGTCCAGCGGCTGATCGTCGGGCAGGATTACGAAAAGCGCATCGAGCAGCGCACAGTGCGGGAGGCGGTGTGATGGGTTGGACACGCGACCAAATGGCGGAACGCGCCGCCAGGGAACTCAAGGATGGTTTCTACTGCAACCTGGGCATCGGCATGCCGACGCTGGTGGCAAATTACATCCCGGACGGCGTCGATGTGACGCTGCAGTCTGAGAACGGCATGCTGGGCATGGGACCGTTTCCAACGGAAGCCGAGATCGATCCTGATCTGATCAATGCAGGCAAGCAGACGATCACGGAACTGAATCGCACCAGCTATTTCAGCAGCGCCGACAGTTTCGCGATGATCCGCGGCGGGCATATCGACCTTAGTATCCTCGGCGCGATGGAGGTCGCGGAAAATGGCGACATCGCCAACTGGATGATCCCGGGGAAAATGGTGAAGGGCATGGGCGGCGCGATGGATCTGGTCGCGGGCGTCAAGAAGATCATCGTGCTGATGGACCACACCAACAAGGCCGGCGAGAGCAAATTCCTGAAGCGATGTTCACTGCCGCTGACCGGTACCAATGTCGTCGACATGATCGTTTCCGACCTGGGCGTGTTTCAGCGCGCCGATCATGACAGCCCGTTCCGCCTGATCGAACTTGCGCCGGGTGTCACCGCGGACGAAGTGCGTACCAAGACCGAAGCCCATTATGAGGTAGCCCTATGACCCGCCTGCTTTTCGCATCCGCCGCTGCCCTGCTGGCGCTGTCCGGCTGTCAGTCCACCGTCTATTACAAGGCGCTGGAGCAGGTGGGGATCGAGAAGCGCGACCTGCTGGTGGACCGGGTGGAGGATGCGCGTGGCAGCCAGATGGGCGCGCAGGAGGCGTTCAAGGCGGCCTTGTCGGCCTATCGGACGACGTCGAGCGCGGACGCGGCGCGGCTTGAAGACGCCTATGACAAGTTTTCGGGCGCCTATGACAATGCCAAGGACAAGGCCGCGGCTGCCCGCGGCGACATCGGCGACATGCGCCGTGTCGCCACCGACCTGTTCGCGGAATGGGAATCGGAACTCGGCAAATATCAGGATGCGGGTCTGAGGGCGGAGTCAGCCGCGCAGCTTGCGGACACACGCCAGCGTTATGCCGCGCTCGATGCGCGCCTGATCCAGTCGGAGGAAAAGATGCAGCCCGTCCTTCTCGCGTTTCGCGACCGGGTGCTCTACCTCAAGCACAATCTCAACGCGCAGGCCATCGACCAGATGCGCGGCGAGCAGGCACGCATCGAAGGCGACGTTTCCAACCTGATCGCCGAGCTCGACGCCAGCATCGCCGAGGCGAACAGCTTTATCGCCGGGATGAAGTCAGGGGCGTAGCGCCTACGGGAATTCCCGCAAAGACTACCCGCCTCTCATCCGGCATGGTTCGGAGTGGAGAGAGGTGCGGGAGCGACAGCGATGGAGATCCAGAATAGCGGCGTAGGCAGCAACACCGATACGCGGGTATCCGGCGCAAATGCCGCCGCTGCGGCGCTTGCCGGTAACGAATTCGCAGGTTCTGTCGGCATGAGCCCTGCTGAAATGGCCGCCAACCCGCCCGGTATCGGCACGGAGCAGCGCGATATCGACCTCGCGCATCTTGCTGGCGATGTCTATGAAACCACGTCCGCGCCGCCCGCAGGCTGGCGGGAAGCCACGGCCGACGATCTTGCCGCCATCGGTCTCGACCAGAGCGATCTCAGTCTGCCCAACAGCGATTTCCAGGCGCGGGTTTATGTTGCCGGTTCGGGGTCAAACACGGACTATGTCGTCGCCTTTCGGGGCACGCAGTCCGGTGCGGACTGGGCACAGAATGCCCAGCAGGGCGTGGGTCTGAACAGCGCCTATTACGAACAGGCGATCAACATTGGCCGCAAGGTCGCGCTTTCAGGCGCCGATGTGCAGTTCACCGGCCATTCGCTGGGCGGCGGCCTTGCGTCTGCCGCATCCGTCGCGTCGGGCCTTCCCGGCGTCACCTTCAATGCGGCCGGACTTCATCAATCGACCATAGCCAGGGCAACCGCCGTAAATCCGTCGGGAGCTACGGGTGAGGTCACCGCCTATTATGTGCCGGGGGAAATCCTGCACGAACTGCAGCAGAACAACATTCTAAATCCATTCGACGATTTCGCGGCGAACGTCATGCCCAATGCCTATGGCAATCAGGTTGCGCTCGATGTGGATCGCCCCTCCAGCACCAGTTGGTATAATCACTTCAATCCGGTAGATCGCCATCTGATGCCATGGGTTATTGCGGGGATAACGCCCGGCAATCAGTAAGGGGACCTGATGACGCGGACCATGCTCTATCTTGCAGGCGGCGCGGCATTGGCATTGCTGATCGGTGCTGTTAGCGTCGGCGGCATGGCGGAGGGGCTCATGTCGGACGGCTTTACGCAGGGGTTTCAGCAGCATGACCGGCAGCAGGATGTCGACGGTTTCGCCGTTGGCCCCCCGCGTCGGGCCGCGCAGGCCATTGCCGATGGCGACGTCGCGGCCTTGAAGGCTGTCCTTGCCGACCATCCGGAAGCGGCGGCCGCGGTGTCGGGCGAGATCGACCTTCTCATCCTTGCCATGGCACACCGGAATCGCGGTGCGTTCGACGCGCTGGTCGAGGCGGGGGCCGATGTGAACGGGGCGGGCAAATACGCCCCGATCGCCTATGCCATCGAGATGAAGGACGACTGGTGGCTCGATCGGCTGATCGCCCTGAAGGCAGACCCCGACGGCACGGCGCCAAACGGCATGGAGGCGCTCGACCGGGCCATATTGGAAACGTCCGAGGACCGCGCGCTGAAACTGGTCGCCGCGGGGGCGGACCCGAAGCTCGATACTGGCGGCGGTAACACCTACGCGCATGAGGCGGCCATCGTGAACCGGTTCAATGTGGTCGAGGCGCTGATGGAAAAGGGCGCGGATATGTGGGCAACATCCGGCATCGGCGTGACCCCCGCCTATCTGGTCGCCAACCCCTCACCCGCGACGACCGGTGACCCGAAGATACTGGAACCCGCCCGTCAGCGCATCCTCGCCAGGCTGAAGGAAAACGGTCCGGAATGGCCGCCGTCGAGCCCTGAGGACGTGCGCGCGCGGGTCAAAGCAGGAACGTGGCTGCGACCCGTCAATTAGGCCTATTCGCATCAACTTCTGCCTTTGCCCTGTCGGCCAAATTCGCTATGCCCACGCTATTCACCATCTTCGGGGCAGGACAGGAATTCCATGAAAGCGACGGTTGAACGGGCGACTTTGCTCAAATGTCTGGGCCATGTGCAGTCGGTCGTCGAGCGGCGGAATACCATCCCCATTCTTTCGAACGTCCTGATCGAGGCGGAAGATGGCGGACTGAAACTGACTGCGACCGATCTTGATCTGCAGGTCGTCGATTCCATCGCCGCGCAGACCGACACGGCGGGGGCGACAACGGTGTCCGCGCACACGCTGTTCGACATTGCCCGCAAGCTGCCCGACGGCAGCCAGGTGTCGCTGGACGTCAGCGAAGGCAATATGAAGATCAAGGCGGGACGCTATTCGTCCAAGCTGTCGACGCTGCCGCGCGACGACTTTCCCATGATCGCCGAAAGCGAACTGCCGACGACGTTCAGCCTGCCGGGCGAGACGCTGAGCCAGCTGATCGACAAGACCAAATTCGCCATCAGCACCGAGGAAACGCGCTATTATCTGAACGGCATCTTCCTGCATGTGACCGAGGGCAAGATGTTCGCCGTTGCCACCGATGGCCACCGCCTGGCGCGCGTGACGCTCGATGCGCCCGCCGGCACGGACGGGATGCCGGATGTCATCGTGCCGCGCAAATGCGTCAACGAACTGAGGAAGCTGCTCGACGAGAATGAGGGCGATGTCGAAATCGGCCTGAGCGCATCGAAGATCCGTTTCCGTGTCGGCACAGCCGTCCTGACATCCAAGCTGATCGACGGCACGTTCCCCGACTATAGCCGCGTCATCCCGACAGGAAATGACAAGCTGCTGAAGGTCGATCCGAAGGTTCTGGCGGAAGGCGTTGACCGTGTCAGCGCCATCGCCACGGACAGGACCAAGGCTGTCAAGCTGACGCTCGACAAGGACAGGATCATCCTGAGCGTTACCAGCCCCGAAACCGGCACGGCGACCGAGGAAGTTCCTGCGGATTACTCATCGGACGGTTTCGACGTAGGCTTCAACTCGAAATACCTGCTCGATATCCTGAACGAAGTGAAGGGCGACCAGATTGACGTCCACCTCGCCGATGCCGCCGCGCCGACGCTTATTCGCGAGGGCGACGATTCAAACGCGCTTTATGTACTGATGCCGATGCGCGTATAAGAGGAAACCACCGGGCGGGTGTTTGCGCCCCACTTGTTGCGTCGATGTGTTTCAGAACCATGACCAGCAGGGGAATATCATGCGCGCACTTGTCACTTTTCTCGCCGTTGCGGCCGCCGCCTCGGCAGCGTCCACCGCCTCCGCCGCGCCGCTCTTTTACGGCAGCTCTTCCTTTGTGACCGCACGCAGCTGCGTGACGGCGGCGCCGACCGATCCCTGTGACGGTACGATTTTCCCCGATCAGCGCATTTTCGACAGTGTGTTCGACGGCGGGGCAAGCTCGACCGCCGATGCGCTCCTTGAGCTTGCCGATGGCAGCGCGTCCGCCGGGCAGGTCGATTTCGTTGCCGGCCTCGACCTTCCAAGGCTGCGCGGCAGATCCGAGAGCAGTTCCGACACCCGAATGAACTCGAACCAGGTCGGCTATCAGTCCTTCCTCTATTCGGGCGCGGCGGGGACGGCGTTCGCGCTTACGGGTATGCTGGACTTCGATACATCTGGCGCGGACGGCCCGCTGATGGGCGTCGGTCCTGGCGAAGGGCTTGTGACGGCGTCGATATTCCTGTTCGATCCCTCCGTCGCCGCCGGTCTTGTCACGGCAGAGGACATTTTCAATGGCACGTTTTCGGCAGACTGCGGCAGTGCGGGCGTGATCGCGCGCACCGACACCTATACCTCAGCCGGAACCGCTGCCGGACCGCAATCCGTCTCGATCGGGCTGCTGACGGACTGTGCGGGCCTGCCCATCATGCTGACCCCCGGCGACACGTTCCTTGTGGGGGCGACCATGCAGACACCATCGAACAGGGGCGGCTTCGCGAATGCCTTCAGCACGTTCACGCTGGCGCTGAGCGATACGCTGAGCGCGGAAGAGCGCGCCAATCTGGAGGCCAACCTGATTTCTGCGATAGATATCCCCGCGCCGCCGGCTTTGGCGATCTTCGGTCTGGGGCTGGCGATGATCGGCAGCCGCCGGCGGGATCGGCGCCGCCCACGCGAATAGGGCATGAACGCGGCGAAGGGCGCTTCTCAAACCGGACAGCTTCGTGAATAGAGGGGCGTGACCGCCGAACCCCGCTCCATTTCCAGCCTGATGCTGACCGATTTCCGCTCTCACCAGCGCGCGGACTTGCAGGTGGGCGGCGGCCTGATTGCCATCAGCGGTCCGAACGGCGCGGGAAAGACGAACCTGCTCGAGGCCCTGTCACTGCTCTCGCCGGGGCGCGGCCTCAGGCGGGCGGCGCTGTCCAACATGGCGCGCATTGGCGGAGATGGCGGTTTTTCCATTGCCGCGCGTCTGGATACGGGAGCGGGCGAACCTGTCGAGATCGGCACGGGCATCGAGCCCGCTTCCGCCCGCCGCATCCTTCGCATCAATGGCGCCAATGCCGCTGCGAACACGCTCTCTGAATGGCTTTCGGTTCTCTGGCTGACGCCTGCGATGGACCGGCTCTTCATGGGCGGAGCCGGAGACCGCCGCCGCTTTCTGGATCGTCTGACGCTGGCGCTGCATCCGGAGCACGCGCAGGCGGCCACGCGCTATGAGGCCGCAATGCGCGAACGGAACCGGCTGATCGCCGATGGCCGCACGGGCGATGGCTGGCTGGGGGCGGTGGAGCGCCAGATGGGCGAGTTTGGCGCGCTGGTGTCGGGGGCACGGTTCGCGGGCGTGTCGTCGCTCTCGCTGGCGCTTGCCGAGCAGCAGGGGCCGTTCCCCCGCGCGCTGATCCGGATCGATGGCGAGCCGTGGAATAATCCGGCCGCATTGACCGAAGCGCTGGCGGCGTCACGTCCGCGCGACATTCGCGCGGGCCGCACGCTCGTCGGCCCGCACCGCGATGATCTGAACGTCATTCACGCGGAGAAGGACCAGCCCGCTGACCGCGCCTCCACGGGCGAGCAGAAGGCGCTGCTGCTTGGCATCGTGCTGGCACATGCGGCGCTGGTGGCGACGGAAACCGGGCGGCGTCCGATCCTGCTGCTGGATGAAGTCGCGGCGCATCTGGATGAGGCGCGGCGCGCGGCGCTGTTCGGGCTTCTGACCGACCTTGGCGCGCAGGTCTGGATGACGGGCACGGACGCGTCGCTTTTCCGTGCAATTCCCGAGGGCGCGACCTATATGGAGATGGTTGACGGGGTGCCCATCGTGCGCCCCTCCTGACGGGGTAGTTGAAGGACAGATTTTGGCTGACGAGATAACGGCGGGCAGCGCCGAATATGGTGCGGATTCCATCAAGGTTCTCAAGGGGCTGGATGCCGTTCGCAAACGGCCCGGCATGTATATCGGCGATACCGAGGACGGGTCCGGCCTGCACCATATGGTGTTCGAGGTGTCGGACAACGCCATCGACGAAAGCCTTGCCGGTCATTGCGACCTGGTCACCATGACGCTGAATGCCGATGGTTCCGTCACCATTACCGACAATGGCCGCGGCATCCCGACCGACATTCATGCCGAGGAGGGCGTCAGCGCCGCCGAGGTCATCATGACCCAGCTGCACGCGGGCGGAAAGTTCGACCAGAACAGCTACAAGGTCTCGGGCGGCCTGCACGGCGTGGGCGTTTCCGTCGTCAATGCGCTCAGCGACTGGCTGGAACTGCGTATTTTCAGGAACGGCAAGGAGCACTGGATGCGCTTCGAGCATGGCGACACGGTCGAGCCGCTGAAGATCGTTGGCGATGCTGCGGGCAAGAAGGGGACGCATGTCACCTTCATGGCGGCGGAATCCACCTTCAAGCTGATCGAATATGATTTCGAGAAGCTGGTGCACCGCTACCGCGAACTGGCGTTCCTCAACTCCGGCGTGCGCCTGCTGCTGGCCGATGAACGGCATACCGAACGCGAAGAGGTCGAACTCTACTACGAGGGCGGGGTTGCCGAGTTCGTGAAATATCTCGACCGCAACAAGGCGCCGATCATCCCCGAGCCCATCCTGATCATGGGCGAGCGCGACGAGGTGGGTATCGAGGTCGCGCTGCAGTGGAACGACAGCTATCATGAACAGGTCCAGCCGTTCACCAACAACATTCCCCAGCGCGACGGTGGCACGCACCTGGCGGCCTTTCGCTCGGCACTGACGCGCACGCTCGGCAACTATGCCGAGAAATCCGGCGCGCTCAAGAAGGAGAAGGTGTCGCCAACCGGTGAAGACATGCGCGAGGGGCTGACGGCGATCGTGTCCGTCAAGGTTCCCGATCCGAAATTTTCCAGCCAGACCAAGGATAAGCTGGTGTCCTCCGAAGTCCGCTCCGCCGTGGAAGGGCTGATCGGCGAAAAGCTTTCGGAATGGCTGGAGGAACATCCGAATGAAGCCAAGGTCATCGTCGACAAGTTCGTCGGCGCCGCCGTGGCGCGCGAAGCGGCACGAAAGGCGCGCGAAGCCAGCCGGAAAACGGTGCTTGGCGTCTCTTCACTTCCCGGCAAGCTCAACGACTGCCAGGAGAAAGACCCGGCCAAGTCCGAACTTTTCCTTGTCGAGGGCGATTCCGCCGGCGGGTCCGCCAAGCAGGGCCGAGATTCGAAATATCAGGCCATCCTGCCCCTGCGCGGCAAGATCCTGAATGTCGAGCGGGCGCGCTTTGACCGGATGCTTGGGTCGAAGGAGATCGGCACGATCATCCAGGCGCTGGGCACCGGTATCGGCCGCGAGGATTTCGATATCGAGAAGCTGCGCTATCACAAGATCGTCATCATGACCGACGCCGATGTCGATGGGGCGCATATCCGCACGCTGCTGCTGACATTTTTCTACCGGCAGATGCCGGAAGTGGTGACTGGAGGCTATCTCTACATCGCCCAGCCGCCGCTCTACAAGGTCGCCAAGGGCAAGTCCGAGGTCTATCTGAAGGACCAGGCCGCGCTTGACGAATATCTCATAAATGCGGGCCTTGACGGCATGGTGGCCGAGACGGCGGGCGGCGCGCGATCGGGAGAGGATCTGCGCGCGATCGTCGATCAGGCCCGTCGCCTGAGGACGTTGCTGGGCTATGTGCCGGGCCGTTACAGCGTCAATATGGTCGAAGCCGCCGCCATCGCGGGGGCGCTCGGCAAGGCGGCCGACGAGGACACCGCCCAGGCGCTGCGCGAGATGCTGAGTGCGGAAAGCGCGGATCAGGGCGAAGGCGGCGAATGGACCGTGGAGCTGACCCCGGCATCGGAATCCGGCACCGGGGGCGGCTATACCGTGCTCAACATGCTGCGCGGCGTGACGGATGCCTATATTCTTGACGACAAGCTGCTGATGTCCGCGGAGGCGCGCAAGATCGCGCAGATCTTCAAGGGTCAGAACCCGTTTGGCGAACCGATCCGCATTGGCGAGGATGTGACCGTGCGCCGCCCGACAGAGCTGTTGGATGCGGTCTTCGCGGCGGGGCGCAAGGGACTGAACATCCAGCGTTACAAGGGTCTGGGCGAAATGAACGCGGAACAGCTGTGGGAGACCACACTCGATCCCGACAACCGCTCGCTGTTGCGGGTGACGGTCGATCAGGCGGACGTCGCCGATGACATCTTCACGCGCCTGATGGGGGATGTCGTGGAACCGCGGCGGGAATTCATTCAGGAAAACGCGCTGTCGGTTGCCAATCTCGACGTCTAGACGGGGCGCGCTTCATGGTCACCCAAGTTGGTCATTCGGGCCCTGAGCCGTGGTTTTCCGCCACGACGATGGTGAGAGCGGAGGGAAATCCCGGCGCAAGGCCGGGATGACGACCATTTCATGACCGACACCAGATATGATGTTCTCGCCCTTGGCGATGCGATGGTCGATATCCTGTCGCCCGCCGACGATGCGCTGATCGCGCGCGAGGGCCTGCCCAAGGGCGAGATGCAGGTCGTCGATGCGGAAGGTGCGCGCTATCTGGAATCGCTAATGACCGCACCGCTGGCGGTCAGCGGCGGGTCGGGCGCGAACAGCATGGCGGGGCTGGCCATGCTGGGGGGACGTGCGGCCTTTGCGGGCCAGGTTGCGGACGACAGGCTGGGACGTGTTTTCACGGGCGATCTGATGTCCCTGGGCGTCGCGCTTCCGAAGTCGCCGAACGACAGCGGACCGGGAACGGGCCGCTGCCTGATTTTCGTGACCCCCGACGGCGAGCGAACGATGAACACCTTTCGCGGCGCGTCCGAAACCCTTGAACTCGCGCCCGCCGATGAGGGCGAGATCGCAGCCGCCCGGATGCTCTATCTTGAGGCCTATCTATGGGATCAGGCCGTACCGCGGCGCGCCATGCGCCGTGCGCTGGCCGTGGCGCGTGAGGCGGGACGCGAGATCGCGTTCACCACCTCCGCCGTCCAGATGGTCGAACGCAACCGCGCGGATATCAATGCCCTGATCGCGGGCGGTGACCTTGACCTGATTTTCGCCAACGAGGCGGAATTGCTCGCCCTGACGCAGGCTGCGGATTTCGATGGTGCCATGCGCGCCATGCAGGACCGCGCCCCGCTGGTGATCGTGACCCGCAGCGAGAAGGGTGCTGTCGCCCTCTATGAAGGTGAAACCATCGCCGTACCCGCAAGCCCTGCCCGCCGTGTCGCCGATACAACCGGCGCGGGCGACCTGTTTGCCGCCGGGTTCTTCGCGGGCCGGACGCGAAATCTGCCCCTTGCCGACTGTTTGCAGCTTGGCGCGAAAGCCGCTGCCGACGTCATCTCGGAAATCGGTGCGCGTCCCGCGCCCGGCCTTGCGGAACGTCTTGCCATCTGAGTTTTTGCCTTCGCGGCATTTTTCTGTAATCAAAGCTCCACACGCCGTCAGGATTCGGGGCCCCGGGGATCACCACAATGAAACGCATCGCCGTCTATTGCGGCTCCAGCCCCGGTGCGCGCGCCGTCTATGGCGAAGCCGCGCAGGCGTTGGGCAGGGAAATGGCCAGGCGCAATCTGGGCGTGGTTTATGGCGGCGGCAAGCTGGGCCTGATGGGCATGGTTGCCGATGCGGCGCTGGCGGCGGGCGGCGAGGCACATGGTGTCATTCCCACGGCGCTCGTCGATCTGGAGGTCGCGCATCAGGGGCTGACGGAACTTCATACGGTCGCCAACATGCATGAGCGGAAGGCGCTGATGACGGACCTGTGCGACGCGTTCATCGCCATGCCGGGCGGCGTGGGTACGCTCGACGAACTCTTCGAGGCGTGGAGCTGGAATGCGCTTGGCTATCATGCCAAGCCGTTTGGATTGCTGAATATCGACGGATATTGGGACCAGATGATCGCGTTTCTGGACACCGTTGCCGATCAGGGGTTCATGTCCCGGGACCGCCGCGCGCAGCTGGTCGTCTCCGATGACATCGGCGAGCTTATAGACAAACTTCACGCCCGTACCGGTAACGACCGAAAGATGATCTGGTGATTGCAATTGCAGGCATGGCCGTGATCCTGGCGATCGCGGTCCTTTTTTCGCAGAACCGCCGCGCCATCCGGCTGAGGACCGTCGTTCCGGCCTTTCTTCTTCAGACCGGTCTTGCGATCCTTGTCCTCTACACCCCCTGGGGGAAGGCCGGCATCCAGGCCATGTCCACAGGTGTCAGCAATCTTCTCGGCTATGCACAGGCGGGTACGAATTTCGTGTTCGGCCCCCTTGCCAGTCCTGAAATCGGCGGGAACAGCTTCGTTCTTGCCGCGCTGACGGTCATCATCTTTTTCGCCTCGCTCGTCAGCGTTCTCTATCACCTCCGCATCATGCAGCGGCTGGTGCGATGGGTTGGCGGCGCGCTGCAGCTTGTGACGGGCATCACAAAGGTGGAATCGCTCTGCGCGGCGGCCAATATCTTTGTCGGCCAGTCGGAATCGCCGCTTGTCATCAAGCCCTATCTGCGTGCGCTGACGAAATCGCAGCTGTTCCTCATCATGTCGGTCGGCATGGCGGGTGTCGCAGGCACCATCCTCGCCGCCTATGCCGCGCTGCTGGGGCAGGAATATCTGCCCTATCTGCTCGCCGCCAGCTTCATGGCCGCGCCCGGCGGCATATTGATGGCGAAGATCATCGTCCCCGATGAACCCGGCGCGATCATCGAACCGCCCGCCAGCCTTGAGAGCCTGCAGGACGAGGAAAAGCCGGCCAACGTCATCATGGCGGCGGCGGAGGGCGCGCAGATCGGTCTGAAGATTGCCGTTGCCGTCGGCGCGATGGTGCTGGCCTTCGTCGCGCTCGTGGCGCTGGCGAACGGCATCGTCGGCGGGATCGGCGACCTGATCGGCATTGACGGCCTCAGCTTTCAGAAGATCCTCGGTTATGTCTTCGCTCCGGTCATGTATCTGATCGGCATCCCCTGGGAGGAGGCGGGCATCGCCGGCAGTCTGTTCGGCGAAAAGATCGTCATCAACGAATTTGTCGCCTTCATCAGCCTGGAGGCCGCGGGCACCGGCCTGTCGCCCAAGAGCATCGCCATCGTCACCTTCAGCCTGTGCGGTTTCGCGAATATCAGCTCGATCGCCATCCAGATGGCCGTGACGGGCAGCCTGGCGCCGACCCAGCGGCCCATGATCGCAAGACTGGGCCTGCGCGCCCTGCTGGCGGGCTCGCTGGCAAATCTGATGAGCGCGGCCCTGGCGGGGGCGATATTGTCGGTCTGATGCTGCTCTAAGACATGGTGTGAGAGGCGGTTATCCGCTAAATGATCATGATGACCACGCCCTCCCTGACCGCCGTTTCCCTGACCGGCGCCGCCACCGATCCGGATGCTTTTGCCAGGACGCTTGGCGCGTCGTTCGAAACCTATGGCTTCGCCATTGTCGCCGATCATGGCATTCCCGCGGACCTGATCGCGCGCGCCGATGCGAAGATGCGGGAATATTTCGCTTTGCCGCTGGAGATAAAGCAGAAATATCATCTGAAGGGAACGGGCGGCGCGCGCGGTTATACGCCCTTCGGGATCGAGACGGCCAAGGGGGAAACACAGGTCGACCTGAAGGAATTCTGGCACGTCGGGCGGGTATTGCCCGAGGGGCATGAGTATGCCGACGTGATGCCGCCCAATGTCTGGCCCATCGAGGTGGAAGGGTTCCGCGAGACGTTCCTGGAGCTGTTCGCCGCCTTCGACGTGGCGGGGCTGCATATCCTGAAGGCGATCGCGCGCTATCTGAAGCTGCCGGAGGACATGTTTGCGGACACGGTGCGGGATGGTAACAGCGTCCTTCGCCTGATCCACTATCCGCCCATCCCCGCCGATGCGCCCGGCGTCCGCGCGGCGGCGCATGAGGATATCAACACGATCACCCTCCTCCTCGGTGCGGAGGAGGCGGGGCTGCAGCTGAAGGACAAGTCGGGCGACTGGATCGCCGTCGATCCCGAACCCGGGCAACTGGTCGTCAATATTGGCGACATGCTGAGCCGTCTGACCAATGACGTCCTGCCGTCCACCAGCCACCGCGTCGTCAACCCGCCGCCGGAACGTCGCGGTGTCCCGCGCTATTCCATGCCGTTCTTTCTGCATTTCCGCCCGGATTACGAAATCCGCACATTGCCGGAATGTGTCAGCGAGGATCGTCCGAACCGCTATCCCGAATCCATTGGCAGTCACGAATTCCTGATGCAGCGCCTGGCGGAAATCAAACTGGCCTGACCTTCTTTGTCTCGGCA
The DNA here is from genome assembly GCA_963710205.1 of uncultured Alphaproteobacteria bacterium. Classification (GTDB taxonomy): domain Bacteria; phylum Pseudomonadota; class Alphaproteobacteria; order Sphingomonadales; family Sphingomonadaceae; genus Pacificimonas. The sequence goes on from CAVPZG010000006.1 coordinate 128,000, forward strand.
GCGGGCTTTACCGAGCGCGCCAGCTGCGCCTCGCGCCAGGCGAGGTAGACGGCGCTGGCGAGAATGATGCCGCCGCCAATCAGCACGGCCGGGGACAACGCCTCTCCGAAAATGCCGGCACCGATGGCGACGATGAAGCCGAAACGCACGAAGTCATAGGGCATGATCGCGCTGGCTTCGGCGAGGGAGAAGGCGCGCACCATCGCGCTCTGTCCCGACAATGTGAAGACGCCCACGCCGAGCAGGTAAACCCATGTGACCCCCTGGGGCCAGGTCCAGACGAAGCTGGAAATGGCGAGGCTGGGAAGAATGGGCAGCACAAAGCTCCACGCCACAACGGTCATGGGCCGGTCGAAGCCCACGAGCTTCTTTATCGCAATGGTCGTGAATGCCATCGCCAGCGCCGACACGACCGCCACGGCGACCCCGGGCGTCAGCGGCTGCGACCAGGGTTGTAGCGTGAAGATGACGCCGCCGAAGCCAATGGCGAGCGCGATGACGCGGCGCATCCTGACTTTCTCGCCAAGGAATATCACCGCGCCGACAGTCGCGAAGATCGGCGCGGAAAAGGTGATCGCCTGCACCGTCGCAATCGGCGCATTGGCAAGCGCGAAGAAAGTGCAGAACATGGCGATTATGCCCGATGTGGCCCTGCCGATATGTCCGCTGATCTTGCTTACCGGCATCCTGATCCGTCCGGAGAGGATGAAGGGCATCAGCAGCAGTGCGCCTATCAGGCAGCGCCAGAACACCACGGTGAACGGATGCACCTGCTGCCCCGCCAGCTTGATGAAGGCCCAGGCGACGGTGAACAGGAGCGATGAGCAAATGATCCAGAACGGACCGGCGAGGGCAGGGGAAAGGCGCGGCACGACAGCGTGTTTAGGGCGGCCGGCATGTCAGGTCGCCCTCAGACTTTCGCGGCGAGGCGGATTGGGCCTTTCGCGGCGGCGATATCGACGATTTCACCGCGCTGTTTGCAGACAAGGCGGCCCGCGGCAACGAGCGTTTCCGCTGCGGACCGGACATCCGGCATGTGGCCGCGCCAGCTGTCCGGCCAGAGATTGCGGGCCGCCTCCGAGGGGCAGAAGGTCCGGTCCGTAGCGCGGACGTCGGCCAGTCTGAGGAGTTCGGCCTCGATCCTATCTGTAAAGGGCATCCAGCCGCTCGCCATAAAGATCGCGGATGACATGGCGACGGATTTTCATGCTGGGTGTCATCTGCTCGTTTTCGACAGTGAACTGTGCGTCGGCCAGAATGACGCGGCGGACCTTTTCGACGCTGTTGACCGTGCGGTTGATCCGATCGACCGCGCTCATCACGGCGCGCTGGAAATCGGGCAGCCCGCGCAGCTGCGCCATGTCGGCGGGGTGGCCATGGTCCTTTGCCCATTGCATCGCCCATTCCGGGTCGGGGACGACGACGCCGACCAGATAGGGCCGCTTGTCGCCCGCCACCATCGCCTGCAGGATTTCAGGCTGCAGGGTCAGCATGCCCTCGACGCGCTGCGGCGCGACATTGTCACCCTTGTCGTTGACGATCAGATCTTTCTTGCGGTCGGTGATGACAATGTGACCGTCTTCGTCGATGTGGCCGATATCGCCGGTATAGAGCCAGCCATCCTTCAGAACGCGCGCGGATTCGGCCTCGTTGTTCCAGTAGCCGTGCATCACGAGTTCGCCCCTGACGAGAATTTCCCCATCCTCGGCAATGCTGACCTCGACACCCTTCAGTGGCGGGCCGACCGTGTCCATCTTGATCTTGCGGGAGGGGCGATTGCAGCTGACGATTGGGGCAGCCTCGGTCTGGCCATAACCCTGCAGAAGCGTAATGCCGAGCGCGTGGAAGAACAGGCCGACCTCCGGGTTGAGCGGCGCGCCGCCTGCCACCATCGCCTTCAGCCTGCCGCCAAATTTGTCGCGTACCTTCTTGCGGATGGTCGCCTCGAGGACGGCGTTCATGGGTTTGTCGAGCAGCGGCACTCCGTCCGCCTGATAGCGGCGGCGACCGAGGTTCATGGCGCGGTCCAGCAGCCAGTTGGCCAGACCGCCCTGCTTTTCGATGCCCTTGGTGATGCGCTGGCGCAGCACTTCGAACAGGCGCGGAACGACGACCATGATGGTCGGCCGCGTCTCCTCGATATTGGCGGCAAGCTTGTCGAGGCCCTGCGCGTAATAGATCTGTGCGCCTGTCATGATGGGAAGATACTGGCCTGCCGAATGTTCATAGGCGTGGCTGAGCGGCAGGAAACTGAGGAAAGCCTCGTCCTCCGTCATGTCGAAATCATTTTCGAGGATATCGAATGCACCGGCGACGCAGCACAGGATCGCCCCGTGATGCTGGCAGACGCCGCGCGGCGCGCCGCCCGTGCCGCTGGTATAGATCAGGCAGGCCAGGTCGGCGCGGCCGATATCGGCGGCGCGGGCGCGAACGGCCGCGACATCGCCGGGCTGCGCGGCGAACAGATCGTCCCATGACCTGACCTCCGCGCCGGAGGACTGGCCAATCCTGAGGGGCTCAATGCCAATGACCAGATTGCAGGCGTCCGAGCGATAGGCCGCGGGCAGCAGAACCTTTGCGAGCTTCTGGTTGGAAACGATGGCGGCGGCGGCGTGACTGTCCTCAAGAATATGGAGATGATCGCGCTCGGTATTGGTGGTGTAGGTCGGAACGGTCACAGCGCCCGCGGCCATGATGCCGATGTCGGCAAGACACCATTCCGGACGATTTTCGGAAACGAGCACGACCCGGTCGCCGGGCTTCACGCCGACAGCCAGCAGGCCCTCGGCGATCTGCGCGACCTGGCGCGCGGCCTCGGCCCAGCTGATGGCCTGCCAGCTTCCGTCCGTCTTGGCCCACAGGAACGGGCGGTCGCCTTTCCGTTCGGCCTGATCGAAGAACATTGTGACCAGATTTGGCCAGCTATTCGCGTCGGTCATCGGTGCACTCCCCAGGCACAAAAATCACTTGATACCGGCAACATCGCCTTCGCTGCGCGGATCGGCCCCGCCGATCCAGCCGCGTCCGGCGCGCTGGACGCCGTTGGCCTTCAGGGGGAGGCCACTGGCGGCGACCTTGTGGCCGGCCGCCTCGAACTGGTCCTTGAAGGCGGCGACGGTCGTCCCCTCCTCAAGCACGGTCGGACCGAGCGCCGCGTAGATCTGCGGTGCGGCGATGGCTTCGTCGATGGTCATGTTCCAGTCGATGACGCCGATGATCGCTTTGGCGGTCTGCGCTATGATGGTTGGTCCGCCCGCCGCGCCGATGGCGAAGGCGACTTCCCCGGTGGGGGCATAGACGATGGTCGGCGACATGCTGCTGCGCGGTCGTTTTCCGGGCGCGACGGCATTGGCGGCGGGCAGGCCATCGACGACGGGACTGAAGTTGAAATCGGTCAATTCATTGTTCAAGAAATAGCCGTTGACGGTCAGGCCGCTGCCCCAGACGCTTTCGATGGTGGACGTCAGCGACACCACGTCGCCTTCCCGGTCCGCAACCGCGAAATGCGACGTGCCACCATCGGCGGGGCCGATTGCCGACGCCACGTCCGGCGCGCCGACGGGAGTTCCCGCCGTCACTTCGGTCGCCGCCTTTGCCGTGTTTATCAAGAGGCTGCGCTGCGCCGTGTACGCCGGGGCAATCAGCCCTTCGGCAGGGACAGTCACGAAATCGGGGTCGCCGAGATATTTTTCGCGGTCGGCGAAGGCGAGCCGCATGGACTCGGCGATCAGATGCCACGCCTCCGGACTTTCCGGCCCCATGCCGGAGAGGTCGAAGCGTTCCAGCTGTTTCAGCATGGCGATGACGGTCGTGCCGCCGGACGAGGGTGGAGGCATGCCGCAGATCTTGTAGCCGCGGTAGGTGCCGCACAGCGGGTCGCGCCATTTCGCGGCATAGTTTGACAGGTCAGCGGTCGTCATCACCTGCCGGTTGACCGGCGCGTTGGTGACGGCATCGACAATGCGCCGTGCGGACCGGCCGTAATAGAATTCGTTCGGTCCGCCGGTTGCGAGCCGTTCCAGAAAGCTTGCAAGGGCCGGGTTGGTGAGGCGGGTTCCGACGGCCTTCGGTGTGTCCCCCGCGGTATAGTAGGTCGCGCGGCCCCATTCGGTCAGGCCCGCGCGGTCCTTGCGTCCGTCCAGCATTTCGTAGAGCCGGGGCGTCATTTCCCAGCCGTCCCGCGCCAGACGTATGGCGGGTTCGAACACCCGGCTCCAGGGCAGTTTACCAAAGCGCTTGTGCGCTTCCTCCATCAGGCGGATGTTGCCCGGAACGCCAACGGACATCCCGCCAACCTGGCTGGCCCGGTAGGGTTTCGGATTGCCATCCGCATCCAGGAACATGCCGGGCGTCGCAGCGCGCGGGGCAACCTCGCGCCCGTCGAGCGCGAACGTCTTGCCCGTTTCCGCGTCATGATAGATCAGGAATCCGCCGCCGCCGATGCCGGAAGATTGCGGCTCCACCACGGTCAGCGCCACGAGGGTGGCAAGGGCTGCGTCGGCGGCGCTGCCGCCGGCACGCAGCATTTCCGCGCCCGCTTCGGCGGCCGCAGGATGCGCGGCAGAAACAAGAGCGCTGTAGCTGTCCCCGGCAGGCTGGATACTTGCCGCGTCGCTGGCGGGGATGGAGACGGGTGCGGACGTGCATGCGAACAGAAGGCCCGTCAGGCCGATGGCAAAAACTGATTTCATGACCTGGTCCCTTACGCTCTCATGGCAGCGCGCGACAATGCCATTCATGGCAGGGTCAGCGCGCCGCTGCCGCGCAGGGCGGCAATTTCATCTGCCGACAATCCCGCCTCTGCCAGCACGTCCGCACCATGCGCACCCAGCCTTGGACCGGGGTCGCCCACCGCGCCGGGTGTTTCCGAAAAGCGGGTCGGCAGCCCCGACATCCTCACCCGGCCATCCGGCGTGTCGCGCTCCTGCCAGTAACCGACATCGCGCATGTGCGGATCGTCCAAAAGGTCGTCGAGGCTGTTGACCGGCCCGGCGGGCAGCTGCGCCTCCTCGAAGATGTCAAGCCACGCCGCCGTCGTCCGTCCTTTCAGTGTCTCCGCCAGATGGCCGAGAACTTCGCCGATATGCTCGGTGCGCGTTCGAAGACTGCGGAAGATGGGCTTTTCCGACCAGCCCGGATTGCCGATGGCCGTGAAGAAATTGCGCCATTGCCGGTCCGTATAGATCATGACCGCGATGTGGCCGTCGCTGGTTGCATAGGGGCGGCGCTCCGGCGACAGCACGCGGCCATAACCCGTCGGACCGAGCGGCGGATCGAACATCGCGCCCATCAGATGCTCGACGCAGACAAAGCTGGTCAGCGTTTCGAACATGGGTATCTCGACCTCCTGGCCGCTGCCGGTCTTCTCGCGCGCGAATAGCGCCGCCATGACGGCATAGGCACCGGTCAGGCCGGAGACCTTGTCAGCGACGATGTTGGCGAGATACTGCGGCGGCCCGCCCGACTGCCGCCCTTGTAGATCCACAATACCCGAACGCGCCTGGACGATATCGTCATAGGCGGGCTGTTCGGCGTAGCGGCCACCCCGGCCATAGCCCCACATATTGGTGTATATGATGCGCGGGTTGACGGCCCGGAGCGCGGCATAGTCGAGACCGAGCCGCCGGATCGCGCCGCCCCGCATGGAATGGATGAAGATGTCCGCCGTCCGGCACAGCCTGAGCAGCGCATCGCGTGCGTCTGTGTTCTTGAGGTCAAGCGAGAGACTGCGTTTGCCGCGATTGAGGTTCATGAACATCGCGCCGCGATCCTCCTCCGGACCCGGAGGGAGGTGCCGGGTGGTGTCGCCGGCCGGCCCCTCAACCTTGATCACGTCCGCGCCGAGGTCGGCGAATATCTGCGTCGCATAGGGGCCCATCATCACGCTCGTCAGGTCGATGACGCGGACACCGGCCAGAGGCCCCTGTCCCTTTCCGGGGTGGTTTTCGCTCATGCCTGCTCCTATCGCTCCGCCGAAGGCAGGCCAAGACGGGGATTAGGGGCATGGGCAAGGTTTTCGGCACGATACTGGGTCTGGCCGCGTCGATCGTCGCGGTCCTGCTGCTGTTCGTGCTGGTGCAGTATCTGCGCGCGATCGCTGCCGAGCCCGACTATGCGGCGCGCGACGTCGTTCCCGCCCTGGCCGGTGACGTCCGTATCCTGCGGGACGAAAATGGCGTGCCGCATATTTTTGGAGATAGCGACCTCGATGTCTATCGCGGTCTTGGCTATGCCCATGCGCGCGACCGGCTGTGGCAGATGGACCTGCAAAGGCGCGCGACACAGGGGCGGATCGCGGAGCTGCTGGGCGCACCCGCGCTCGACGGGGACAAGCGGGCGCGTGCGCTTGGCTTTCCCGACAATGTCAGGCGGAGCTGGGCGGCCATGCCACCCGAAGCGAAAGCCGTCATCATGGCCTATTCGGACGGCGTGAATGCCTATCTGGCTTCGGAACATTTCGTCCTGCCCGCCGAATATCGCCTGATTCTGGCGGAACCGGAAGCGTGGCAACCGACAGACAGCCTGTTCGTCTTCAAGAACCTGTGGCTGACCCTGTCGAACAATGCCTTCACCGAAGCGCAGCGGATGGTGCTGACGGCGGAACGGGGCGCGGAGTTCGCGGCGGCCTATGCGGCGCCCGCCTATCCCGCCGACGGGGATATCGCGCTCGACTGGGCGGACGTGGCGGCGGCGACAGGGCTTGAGGCGCGGCAGACACCTGCGGATGACGTCGAAGCCCGCCCCCTCATCGAGACGGAGCGGGGCGGCTCCAACAACTGGGTGCTTGGGCCGTCCATGACCAGGACAGGTTCCGCGCTGCTCGCCAATGACCCGCATCTGGCGCTCACCATGCCGTCCATCTGGTATCTGGCGCATCTTGAGCTGAAGGCGGGACCGCTGGTTGGCCTGACGATGCCAGGGACGCCGACCTTCAAGATGGGACGCACGGGCGGCATCGCCTGGGGGCTGACCAACAATCCGAACGACGTCTGGGATCTGGTCATCGAAACGGTCGATCCTGCGAATGCGGAAAACTACCTGACACCCGAAGGCAGCGCGCCCTTCGAAACGCGCGAGGAGTGTTTCACCGTCCGTTTCGGCGATGAGGAATGCATCACGATGCGGCGCACGGCGCATGGGCCGGTCGTGCCCGCCGCCCTGATGTCGAAGGACCTGAATTTCGATGAGGACAAGCGCGTGATCGTGTCCATGTGGACGGCTGAGCGCGAGCCCGACCTGTCGCTGGCCGCGCTTCTGAAACTGAACAGCGCGCAGGATGCGGATGCCGCAACGGATGGTATCGACGACATCAGCGGCCCCATCCAGAATGTCGTCTATGCCGATACGGCCGGACAGATCGGCTATATTTCGCCCGGATATATTCCCGTCCGGCCGCGGGATCATCCGACCGGCGGACGCAGCGCGGCGGACGGGCGCAACCCCGCCGTGCGCTGGACGGGCTATATTCCTCCCCAGCATCAGCCGCAGGTCAGGAATCCGGCATCGGGCTATGTCGTCACGGCCAACGCGCGCATCATGCCGGACGAATATCCCTATTATCTCGGCGACAGCTTCGCGCCCGATTCCCGCCAGCGGCGCATTCGTGACCTGGTGACGGCGCGCCGCGATCACGACATGGCATCGATGGCGGCGATCCAGATGGACCTGGGCTCGCCCGCTGCGGTGCGGCTGCTGCCCGTATTGCTGACGGCGAGGCCAGAGAATGCGGACAGCCGTGCGGCGCTTGCGCTTTTGAAGGGCTGGAACGGCAGCTGGACCGACGGGCCAGCGCCGCTGATCTATGAGACATGGCTGTGGGAACTGACGAAAGATCTGTTCGCCGACGAGTTCGAGAATGCGGACAAACGCCTGACCCGCGCCGATCCGAACCGGCTGTTGCCTGCGCTCACCGATCCCGAAGGCGTGCTTTGCGATGATCGGGGTACAAGAGCCCGCGAAAGCTGTGCGCGCCAGCTATCGTCGTCACTGACCGCGACGGCCGCCACTTTGAAAGCCGCTTATGGTCCGGCTGAAAACTGGCGCTGGTCGGACGCGTTTTCCGAAGACCATCCGCATCTCGGCCTCGGCGCGGTTCCGCTCATCGGTGACTGGCTGAGCCGCAGTCCGAAACGGGCCGCCGGTCCCGATGCGCCCAATGTCGCGCATCCAAAGGCACTGGGAGCGGGAAAATTCGGCGGCAATGGCGGCGCGGCATCCATGCGAATGATCGTCGATCTTGGCGATCTGGAGCGCACCAGGTTCGTCACATCTTCCGGACAAAGCGGATTTTTCGGTAGCCCGCATTATGACGACCTGCAAAAGCTGTGGGCGACAGGCGGCTACATCGAGATCCCGACCGTCCCTGAACGGCTGAAGGGCGCACAGGAAACCCGGCTGTCGCCAGGCTGATGGCGACAGCCGGGCTGTCGGCGTTCTTTACACTTTGGTTTTTGCGCGGGCCTTGAATATCGGCAAGGCCATGGAATCATTATGCTGGCACATTAGTTGCTTGGTTAACGCGCAGGTGGGGGAACCATGAGTTCCGAGGAGTAAATCATGCTTACGAAAACAATGACCGCGGTTGGCGCAGCGCTCGCCATGACGGCAATTCCCGCCAGTGCGGAAATCCTGAACTACACATCTTCCCTGGATGGCCTGCAGGAAGTGCCATCAGTGACCACCGACGCCGCGGGAACCGCGACGCTTAGTGTCGACACAGAGACGGAAACGCTCGACTTTTCCCTGACCGTGATTGGACTGACGCTGGAGCAGCTGAGCGACGGCCTGGTCGCAGCCCCGGTTGGCCCCATTCACTTCCATGACGCACCGCGCGGGGCGAACGGGCCGATCGTGATTCCGTTTCCGTTCGCGACAGGTTATGCCGCGACTGCCGATGGCTTCACGCTGACTGTCAGCAATTACGCCTATGCCGATGCCATTGCGCTTTCAGGAGCAACGGACAGCTTCGCCGAGTTTGTCGCCGGGCTGAACGCGGAATCCTATTATATCAACGTCCACAGCGACACGAACGGCGGCGGTGAAATCCGCGGCCAGCTGGTACCGGTACCGGCGCCTGCCGCGCTCGGTCTGCTTGGTCTTGGCCTTGCCGGACTTGGTGTCATGCGCAGCCGCAAAAAATAAGGGGGCACTCCCTAGCGGAGTGAAAGAAAAAGGGCTGGCCGATCCGCGTTCGGCCAGCCCTTTTTTGTAACCAGTCCATGCCTGCGGATCAGGCCTGACCTTTGGCCTTTGGCGAAATGACCATCAGCATCTGGCGGCCTTCCAGGCGGGGATAGGCTTCGACCTTCGCGGTTTCGGTTGTGTCGTCCTGAACGCGCTTCAGAAGCTCCATCCCGAGTTCCTGATGCGCCATTTCACGGCCGCGGAAACGCAGGGTGATTTTCACCTTGTCGCCGTCCTCGATGAACTCGTACACCTTCTTCATCTTGACCATATAATCATGGTCGTCGATGTTCGGGCGCATCTTTATCTCTTTGATTTCCTGACGCTTCTGCTTCTTTTTGGCAGCATTGGCCTTTTTCTGCGCCTCGAACTTGAACTTGCCGACGTCCAGGAATTTCGCGACGGGCGGATCGGCATTCGGGCTGACGACGACCAGGTCGAGTCCGGCTTCCTTCGCCTGTGAAATCGCTTCCTTCGTATAGAGCACGCCCAGATTTTCGCCGTCATCGTCGATGACCCGGACCTTCGGTTCCTGAATGAACTCGTTGTAGCGTGGTCCCTGGAAAGGCGGCGGGGTCGGACCTCGCCGGGTCGTAAGAGGCGGTCGGATAATCTGGTCTCCTGATCGTTCAAATTATGGATTCGTGACCTTCAATCTAAGGGCTGTCCGCGCGTAATGCCAGAGGCCGCGCGTGGTTGACGTTCGCCTGTCCAAACCGCACATCGCCTGACATGACCAATTCTTCCAAATTCACCCGTCTGGCCGAAGACTGGGACATCCTGGAGCCTGACGACCGCTACCGTTTGCTGATCGACCTTGGCCGCGACCTCGAACCCATGCCGGACGCGCTGAAGACCGACGCGACAAAAGTGCGTGGCTGCAGTGCCAGCGTCTGGGTCTATCCCGTCAAGGCGGAAGCGGAGGGTCTGCATTTCCTGGCGGACAGCGATGCATCGATCACAAAGGGGATCGTCGCGCTGATCCTGACGCTGGTGCAGGACCGCAGTGCCGAAGACGTGCTCGCCCTCGATATTGCCGGTGAACTCGCGCCCTTCAATCTGTCGGCCCAGCTTAGCAGCAACCGCACGCAGGGCATTCCGAACATGATCGCCTTGATCCGCGAAACGGCGCAAAGGCTGGCGGCGTGAAGGACATGGTGATGAAACCGGTCATCGACCAGTTCATGAAACACATCCCGCACATGCGCGCGCTCGGCATTCATTATTCCGGCGTTGGCCGCGACTGGGCGGAGCTTGCGCTGCCCTGGTCCGAGGCGCTGGTGGCCTATCCTGGAGACGATGGGGAAAAGGGCGTGATCGCCTCTGGCGCGGTGTTCACGCTGATGGATTCCGTTGGCGGGTTTTCCGTTCAGGCGGCGCGGAAGCGGCCCACCGGGATCGCCACCGTCGATCTGCGCCTCGACTATCTGCGTCCCGCGAAACCGGGAGAGACGGTCTTTGGCTATTCGAAAGTGCACAAGCTGACGCGCAGCATCGCCTTCGTGCGCGGCTATGCCCATGACGGCAACCGCGACGATGCGGTCGCGCTGATGTCAGGCTGCTTCATGATTACCGCAGGCGCGACGTCATGAGTTTCGCAGGGCTGGCACAGACCCTGAAATCGGGCGAGGGCGCGATCGTCGGGCTGCCCTATGCGGAGATGCTGGGCCTGCGGTTTCGGACGACGGGTGAAAACGTCGTCCTGACCATGCCCTATGCAAAGGACCTGATCGGCAGTCCGCAGCCACCGCGCCTGCATGGCGGGACGGTCGCCGGCCTGATGGAGATTGCCAGCATCGCGCAGCTTTTGCATGCGCTTCGTGAGGAAGACACCGTTCCCGCCGTCAAACCCATCGACGTCACGGTCGATTATCTGCGCGCGGGGCAGCCACTCGATACAAAGGCCCGTGCCGTGATCGTGCGCATGGGGCGCCGCATCGCCAATGTTCGTGTGGAGGCCTGGCAGGACGACGAGGCAAAACCCATCGCCGGCGCGCGCATGAACGTCATGCTGGTCCGATAAGGCGCCAGGTTCAGACGGGAGGGAACCAGCTCGTGTCGATGCGGTAATGGCGGTCATTGAAGCTGCTGAGCGTTTTCAACTTCTCTTCGTCGAGCAGGGTGAGCATGTTGCCATCCATGCGAATAAGCCCGGCATCGCCCATCTGCTTGAGCGTCCGGTTCACATGAATGCCGGTCAGGCCGATCATGTCGCCAAGCAGTTCCTGGCTCATTTCGATTTTCAGGCTGCTGCCGATGGGGTTGTCACCGATACGCAGCCGTCCGAACATCTGCAGGAACAGGTGGGCGAGACGCCCCTCCGCGTCCATGCGCGCGATGCTGCGCAACCGGTCGTCCTGCGCAACCTGCTCCAGCGCCTCCATCGAGTAGAGAAGAGCGGTCAGCCGCGGCGATTTCAGGAACACCTCCTGCAGCCCTTCCTTGCGAAAGGGGCATAGAATACCCGCCGACGCCGCCGCGATATCGTAGGTCGCGTGCTCGCAGACCACCTCATGCGTGCCAATCAGATCGCCTGGAAAATAAAGGCGATGCACCTGCCGCTTGCCGCTGGCCAGCATCGTGTAGCCATAGAACCAGCCGCTTTTGACGACGAACAGATTTTCGATAAAGTCATTCTCTTTGCGAACGACCGCGCGTTTCGCATATTCCCGCTGCTCGCTTTCGAAAGCGACGAGCAATTTGCCATCCGCAGGCGACAGCTCCACGAAATGCGCAAGTTTGCTGACCAGACAGCTTTTGGTGACACTTCCCGACATCTCGAAACCCCTTCGGTCCTAAGAACGGATGGCGGGGCGCGATGGTTTCGCGGCGTTAACCAAATTTCGTAAATTGCCGTTAACTCGTTTCGGGGAGATACCATTCCCACAGGGGCCGACTTGTACGAACATCCAAGAAGGGATGAACAATGTCGGGAAATATATTCAAGGCCACCGTTTCGGCCATCGCATTAACAGTCGCAGCGGGTGGGGCCACCTCCTCTGCGGCAATAGATCTGGGTCTGGGACTGGGACTGGGTGCAGCCCCGGTCACGCCGCAATATGGCGACATAGATCCGTTCTATGGCGACATCGATCCGTTCTACGGCGATATTGACCCGTTCTACGGCGATATCGATCCGTTCTACGGCAATATCGAGCCCTTCTATGGCGACATCAATCCGTTCTACGGCAATATCGAGCCCTTCTACGGCGACATCAATCCGTTCTACGGCGATATCGAGCCGTTCTGGGGCTATAACAGCACGCAATATGGCAATATCGAGCCATTCTATGGTGACATCGCACCGTTCTGGGAACAGTTCGGCGTCAAGTGGCGCGCGCTTCGTACCGATTGGGAGAATGGCTTCAACGGCAAGCAGGTGCGCACTGGCCTCAATTCGCTTCTCGACGATACCCGGGCTTTCTGGGCACCGCAGCTGGAGAAGCGGGGCGTCGATTTCGACAGCGATATCGTGGCCGTCGTACTGGAGAAGAACGGCTTCAGCCTGACCGAGCAGTGGAAATTCAACGACGCCGGCAAGGCGCGCCGTGAGAAATTCATCATCGACCTTTATGATGCGCTGATGAACGAGAGCGGCCGCGACCGCGTCGATCACTGGATGGGGACGGCCAACTGGACGCCTGGCATCACGCAGGTCCAGTCGACCGGCGATCGCAGCACGATCGGTATCATCGACAGCGAGATCACCGGCCAGGAAGGCATTATCGAGCGGCTGCTCTACTCTGCTGGCCTCGGCGGCCTCGCCGGCTATCATGGTGCGGGCGTTGCCAGCCTGATCACCAGCCCGCACGACGGCAAGGGCCTGATGGGCATCGCGCCCAGAGCGCGCGTCGTTGCCTATAATCCATATGACAAGACCGGCACTGCCGACTGGGCGGACATCACGACCGGTATCGGCCAGCTGTCGCGCCGCGGTGCGAGCGTCATCAACCTGTCGCTGGGCGAAAAGGGCCAGGTTCTTGGACAGACCTGGAACAACGTCATTGGCGACGTCTTTGCGGACAGTCGCAACACGATCGAGAATCGCTACGATTTTTCAATCTTCGGCTTTGCCGCGAAGGGCGGCGTCCAGAACGCCGTGTTCGTCAAGGCCGCCGGTAATTCCGGAATCGCGCAGGAAAACGATATCGACTGGGATCTGGGCCAGCAGGCGACGTTCCTGATCGTCGGTTCAGTCGATCCGCTTGGCAAGATTTCGAATTTTTCCAATCGTCCGGGCGAAGCGTGCCTGCTGACGAATGGGAAATGCGCAAGTGGCAACCGTCTGATGGATCACTTCCTGGTTGCGCCGGGCGAACAGATCCTGGTGTCCGACGGGCAGGGCGGGCTTGTTCGCCAGTCCGGCACGTCACTGGCGGCACCGCTTGTGTCGGGCGCCATCACGTTGATGCACGATCGCTGGTCCTGGCTGGCCGCCTTCCCCGAAGAGACGGCGCAGATCATCCTTGAATCGGCAACCGACCTTGGCGACAAGGGCGTCGACGAAGTTTACGGCCATGGCTTGCTAAACGTGGAGGCGTCGCAGTCTCCGCTGGATTACAGCAAGCTGACGACCATCAAGCTCGGGAAAAAAGGTCTTGAGTTCGAATCGCTTAAAAAGGCGAAGATCGAAGACACGCTTCCGGTCTGGTCGCCTGCGGAAGACGCGCATATTCATGCATTTGAGCATGTCGGAAACACCTATCGCGACTTCCTGATCCCGCTCTCCAACAAGCTCTACGGCAAGAAGAAGAAGGGCTATGGCGAATTTTTTCAGGACTTCCTGACGGATGATTTCTGGAATTACTGGAACAGCGAAGAGGAAGACGACAAAAAAGGAAAGAAGGACAAGAAGGACAAGAAGGACAAGGGTGACTTTACCGATGTCCGCAGCCTGAATTTCAAGTCGGGCGGTCTCGATGTCACCGTCAAGGGCACGTCCATGATGCGTTTCGCGTCCGATGGCCAGCTTGGTCCGGCGCATAACGAGATCGGCCTGAATTTCGGCAAGACCCAGTTCAAGATGGGTCATGGTGTCGGTGTGATGTCACTTTCGAACCAGGACGGCTTCGGACTGACCCGCGACCATGCGGAAGGACGTTCCGGCGTCAATCCTGTACTCGGTTTCGCGTCTGGCGGTCCGTTCATGGGCGCGCTGCATGAAATCGATCCGTTCATCGCCTTTTCGGGCGGCATCACTTCGGCAAAGGTCGAGCATGCCAAACAGAACGGTGTCGATGAGGCGACCCGCCGATCCTATATTGGCCTTGATGATTACGAGGCGATGGGCCTGACCTTTGGCCTTCACCTTACCCCATCGGACAAGGTCGGCGTGAACCTAAACTACACGCGCCTCAATGAAGGCTCGGCGGTCCTTGGTGTGCAGTCGCAGGACGCTGACGACTTCGCTGGCGGGTCCGCGACCGACGCGCTGACGCTCGGCCTCGACGCCGACCTGCCCGGCGGCTTCCAGCTGGCGGCGAGTGCCACGGCCTCCCGCACCACGGGCGGCAATGCGGAGCGTTTGCTGAGCGTGTCCAAAAGCGGGATCGTGTCGACGGCCTTTGCGGCGTCGGTCACGAAGAACGGTGTCTTTGGCGGCAGCGATCTGATGCGCCTGACGGTTTCGCAGCCGCTTCACATCGAAGCGGGTTCGCTGGAGCTGAACCAGGGCGGCATCATCGACCGGTCGACCGGCGAGATCGGTGTGGTCACGTCACGCTTCTCCGTCGCTGGCGAGGCACGGCCGCTGAACGCGGAGTTCCGCTATGTCGCACCGGTGATGAAGGGCGGTTCGTTCAGCCTCTATGGACGCGGCGACAGCAATCTGGACGGCATTGCCGGACGCGACGCCGTCAGCGCGGGGGCCCGTTTCAAGATCGGTTTCTGATCCCGAAACGAAATCGACGGCAAACAAAGGGACGCGCGGAACGGGATAACCTGATCCGCGCGTCCTTCTGTTTGTTTTCTAATAAAAAAAATACGTATCGCCATGCAAAACTAAGTTAAGGTTTGAACGTTAAGTCGAAGCCAGTTCGGAACTGGGTCCGGACAGGACTGGGGAAATCAAACGCGGATGCTGAAACGGTTTGCCATAGCAATGGTCCTGACGACCATCTTGCCATGCACGGCTGTTTTCGCCCAGACCGCGGACGCCGCGAAGGTCGGCGCCGGCGGCTATGATTCCGCTGTCGCCGCGGCGGGCCAGTCCATGATGGCACAGCCGGAAACCGCCCTCCAATACGCGGAACTCGCGGAAATCGAGGCGGATTCCATCCATGAGGCCGACGCCCGCGAAACCGCTGTGATCACATCGCTCTGGCTGCAGAGCGAAGCCCTCAGCCGGTTGCAGCGCGCGCCGGAAGCCGAACCGAAAATCGCCGAAGCGCTTGCCCGTATCGAGGCGCATGATCCCGGCAGCAAGCTGCATGGCGACATCCTGAAGGCGCGCGCATCGGTCGAAAGCAATGGCGGCGATGTCAACCAGGCGCTCGCCGATTTGCACAAGGCGCACAACATCTTTCGCGATCTTGGCGAAACGCGGGGTCAGGCCATCGCGCTGCAAAATCTGGGGATGATATACTGGCGCGCGCGCGATTATGGCCGTGTTCTCAACTATTACAGCCAGTCGAACGAGGTTTATCCCGACGATCCGGCGCTGACCATTTCCAGCAACAACAACCGCGGCAATGCCTATAAGGAAATGGGCAATTACGCTGCTGCGGAGGCGGCCTATGGAGAGTCGCTGTCAGAAGCGCGGGCGCTCGACAGCCCGACGCTGGAAGCGCGCATTCTCACCAATGTGGCGTCGGCGCAGTTCATGCAGGGCAAGCTGGCCGAAGCCGAGACGACCGCGAACGCAGGGCTGAAACTCGCCAGCGGCGAAGCGAATGTCTGGAAACCCTTTTTGTGGGGCGTGAAGGCGCAGATCGCTGCGGCCAGGAAGGATTTTCGCACGGCGCGCCGTCTGATCGAGCGGACCTTCGCGGGGACGAACCTGGACACGACCGACTGGATTTTCCGCGATTTCCACGACGCGGCGCGCCATATTTATGAAGCCCTCGGCGATCATGAAATGGCCTATCGCCATCTGACCGCGTTCGGCAGGCTGGAACAGGAGGCGATGGAGGCGGCCAGCTCCACCAACGCCGCCCTGCTCGCCGCGAAATTCGATGCGGCCAATCAGGAGCTGAGAATTACCAAGCTGGAAGCCGACCAGCTGAGGAATGACCGCCAGCTGCAGGATTCCGAAGCGCGGATTCAACTGATGACTGTCGGCGGCGTGATCGCGGCCTGCGCCGTGGTCCTGATCGTCTCGGTGCTGGGCTATGCCTTCCTGGCGGTTCGCCGTTCACACCGTGAAGTTTCGAGTGCCAACAACCAGCTTACCTATGCCGCCGAGCATGATGCGCTGACCGGCCTTGCCAACCGCCCGTCCTTCCGGACCCTCTTGCGTACCGCCCTCGACAAGCAGGCGGCGGGCGAGGGCGACTGCGCGCTGTTCCTGATCGACCTCGACCGTTTCAAGGAAGTCAACGATACGCTCGGCCATGCCGCGGGTGACCTTCTCCTTTGCGGCGTTGCCGAACGGGTTCAGCGTCAGGTGGGCACCAGGGACCGGGTCTGCCGTCTGGGCGGCGATGAGTTCGCCGTCGTCATCCGATCGACCGCCGACCATGCCGAACTCGCCAAACTGGCCGAGCGCATGATCGCGGACATCTGCCGTCCCTTCGACCTGGATGAAGGCCGCGCGACCGTAGGCGCGACCATTGGCATCGCCCTTGGCGGTATCGACGGCAAGTCCATCGACGGATTGACACGGTCGGCCGATCTGGCGCTCTATTCCGCCAAGGATGCGGGCCGGGGACGCCATGTCTTCTATGAAATTTCCATGCGCGAGGCCGCCGATGATCGCCGCCGCCTTGAGCGCGATCTGAACGAGGCGCTGGCGCGCGGGCAGCTGAGCGTTCTTTACCAACCCATCGTCAATGCCCTGACACATGATGTGGAAGCCTATGAGGCACTGCTGCGCTGGGATCATCCCGAGCGCGGCGCCATTCCACCCGACATGTTCATCCCCATCGCCGAGGACGCCGGTCTGATTCACCGCATCGGCAGCTGGGTGCTGCGCACGGCGTGCGAAACGGCGATGTCCTGGCCGGAACATGTGAAACTTGCCGTCAATCTGAGTGCGCTTCAGGTGGAATCGGACGGCCTCGCCTCAACCGTGCTGTCCGCCCTCAGTGCGAGCGGCCTGGCGGCAAACCGGCTGGAGCTGGAAGTGACGGAAAGCGTGTTCCTGCGGCACGGCAACAAGACCAATGCCATGCTGGGACGCCTCCGTTCGATCGGCGTCTCGCTTGCCCTCGACGATTTCGGGACGGGCTATTCATCGCTCGGCTATCTGCACCGCGCCGAATTTTCCAAGATCAAGATCGACCGGTCGTTCGTCCGTGCCGCTGTGGACGGCTGGGACGAGGGCGTTGCCGTCATCGAGGCGATTGTGTCACTCGCAAGCGGCCTTGGCATGGTCACGACGGCGGAGGGCATTGAAACCGAAGACGAGCGGGAATCGATGGTCAAGCTTGGCTGTTCGCAGCTGCAGGGCTATCTGTTCGGCAAGCCCGCCACCAGTGCCATCACGCACAAGAATGATGGGCTGCGCCTGATCGCAGGGCGCGAAGCGGCGGCCTGATCCCGCTAGCGGGAAGCGGGCAGCCAGTCCGCTGCGATGCTTTTGTAGCGATTCGAGAAGGACGAGATCTGCAATAAGCGGTCCTCGTCCAATATCGTCACTTCGCTGCCCTTTCGGTCAATCAGGCCATCCTCGCCAAGTTCCCGCAGCAGGCGGTTCACATGAACATGGGTCATGCCGGTGGCATCGCCGATCTCGGCCTGTGTCATGTTCAGATCGAACGTGTTTTCGAGTTCACTGTCGGTGATGCGCATGCGGCTGATCACTTCCATGATCAGCGCGGCAATGCGGGCCTTTCCGTCGGTTCGTCCGATCGAGCGCAGGCGGTCGCTGAGCGCGACCTGTTCCAGCATGGAAATCGTGTACAGCAGGGCGGCGATGCGCGGCTGTTCCTCGAAAATCACGGACAACCGTGCCTTTGGAACGAGGCACACACGGACTTCCGTCACCGTCTGCACGGTGTTCGAGGCCGTGGTGAAGGGAATGCTGGTATTGCCGATCATGTCGCCGGGAAAGAAAAGCTTTAGAAGAGCCCTGCCGCCGTCGGCAAGCAGGGTCGAGGAATGCAAACGGCCTGCCTGCACCACGTAGAGCGCCTCCGCCGGTGTCTCATTTTCGGTGAACAGCACATGTCCGGCCGGGTAGGTGACCGGATTTTCCTCGATTGCGCGTAAACACGCCTTTTCCTTGTCGGTCAGCGGCAGGTAATGTTGCAATTTTGCAATAAAGCAGCCGTCCATCATCAAATTTTTCCCGGTTATGCAGAGAATGTCGCACTAGCTTCAAAATCTGAGCATGGAAAGCTGCGGTCGCAAGCGTTGCTGATCGCCCCCGCAGGGTGGTATCATCTCTCGATGACCTTCGTGACATCCTCTGTCGGCAGTGTGGCCTCCCGCCTGATGACATATCCGGGGATGCAGCGCGTGCCGACGCCAAAGCTGGACCTGTTCCGGCTGCGCGGTTTCCTGTCGGCGGACGAATGCGCGGGGCTGATCCAGCGTATTGATGCGAACCGCGCGCCATCGACGATTGCCGATGTGGGCACCGCTGACGCGAATTTCCGGACCAGTGAGACATGCCATTTCGACGCGAACGATACGCTGGTGGCGCAGATCGATGCGCGGCTGTCGGCGCTTCTGGGAATATCGATCAGGTTTGGCGAGCCCATGCAGGGGCAGCGCTACGCCGTTGGACAGGAATTCAAGGCGCATACCGATTATTTCGAACCGAATGGCGCCGATCTTGCGACGACGCGTCAGGGGCCCGGCCAGCGGACCTGGACGGCGATGATCTATCTGAATGAACCCGAAGCGGGCGGAGCGACACGCTTCAAGGTGATCAAGAAGTCCTTTCAGCCGGAGGCTGGCGCGCTTTTGGCCTGGAACAACCTGAAGCCCGATGGCCGCGTCAACGTATCGACGCTGCATCACGGTATGAAGGTGCGGGCCGGCACGAAATATGTCGTCACGAAATGGTATTGCCAGCGGCCCTGGGCGGGCGGCTGATCAGAACGGATTCAGGGTATAGCCCTGCTGTTGCAGCTGCGCATGGGCCGTCATGGCGGACAGCGCCATGTCTACACCGGGCAGGAGATCCCGTTTGGCAATGCCATGGGCGGCCGCGCTTTGACCGCAGAGCTGGATGCTGACCCCCCTTTCCAGGAGGGCGGCGATCAGCGGCGCGCTGGCATTGTCCGCGCCCGACACAAGATCCTTCGATGCGCCGCCATGAACGACAATGGCAAGGCGGACATTGTCCTGCGGCACGCCAGCCTCCACCAGCATGTTCATCAGCCGGGCTGCGCTTTCGATGCCCCGGTTGCGTGTGCCCGCTTCGGCCTGGGCCGCGACGTCGAAGGCGACGGCGAAGCTGGCCGTCGCGGCGATGGGGTCGCTTTGTTCGACGCTGGCAATCGGGCCAAATTCAGGAATTGCGGGTCCCGCATGAAAGGCAGCCATGTCCTGTGCGGCGGCAGGCGCGGCGAGGGCAAGTGCGGCGGCGAGCATCATCCTCATGCTGTGTCCTTTGAAATCAGAGAAGCCAGGCCCGGATGACTAGCGATATAACGCCCAGCACCGCAACACTGCCCGCCCAGATACCCGCCATCCAGAGAAGACGCCGCCACAGGGGACGATCCCTTTCATCGCCCGCTGCGACCGGCCGCCTAGTCATGATAGCCATCTTCGCCGACCTTTCCGCGAAAAACCCAGTAGGCATAGGCGGTATAGGCGATGATGACGGGCATCATCAGGCCTGCGCCGACCAGCATGAAAACCTGGCTTTTGGCGGGCGCGGCGGCATCGACGATGGTGACCGCACCGGGAATGATATCCGGCCACATGCTGATGCCAAGGCCTGTGAACGTCACGAGAAACAGGCCGAGGCAGATCAGGAAGGGCGCAAGTTCACGTCCCTTCCGCATCGCACGGATGAAGGCGAAGCCGAGGATGCCCACGAGGAGGGGGACCTGCGCCGTGAACAGCACACCGGGCATGTCGAACCATTTTTCAAAATAGCGTCCGGACAGGGTGAGCGTGCCAATGCTGACGGCGGCGATGGCGATGCCGGTCGCTATGAACGCCTTCCACGCCAGCCGCCTCGCATGGTCGTTGGCGCGCCCTTCGACCTTGTAGATCAGGAAGGTCGCGCCAAGAAGCGCATAGCCCGCGAGAACACTGACGCCGCAAAGAATACTGAACGGCGTCAGCCAGTCGAGCCAGCCGCCGGCATAGGCGCGGTCCTCGACCGTTATGCCCTGCAGCAACGCACCCAATATGATGCCCTGCGCCAGCGCGGCCACGATCGACCCGGCGGTAAAGGCAAAGTCCCAAAAGCCGCGGTGGCGGGGATCGCGCCAGCGAAACTCGAACGCGACGCCGCGGAACACGAGCCCCAGCAGCATGGCGATAATCGGCGGATAGAGCGCCGGGAGAATGACCGCATAGGCGAGTGGAAAGGCCGCGAAGAGGCCGCCCCCTCCCAGCACCAGCCATGTCTCGTTCCCGTCCCAAACGGGCGCGATGGCGTTCATGGCCTGATCCCGTTCGTTGCCGACGTCGAACACCGGAAAAAGAATGCCGATGCCCAGGTCGAAGCCGTCCATGACGACATAGGCGAAGACAGCGAACGCGATGATGAAGGCCCAGACCTGCGTCAATGGCACATTGGTTTCAAGCCAGTTCATTCCGCAGGCTCCACTTCCAGACCGCCATCGGGGCGCGTGTCCATTCGCCCGTCGCCGCCCTTGCCCTCCGCAGGGCCGGGCGTGATGCCGGCCGAGCGGATGGGCGCGCGGGCGGGTTCATCCTCGTGCACATGCGGCGTTTTTCCGACGAGGCGGAAGATGTACCAGACGCCGATGCCGAACACGAAGAAATAGACGATGACAAAGGCCATGAGCGATGCGCCGACAGCGGGCGCGGCCAGCGGCGACGCGCTGTCGGCAGTCAGCAATTCGCCCCAGACGGTATAGGGCTGGCGGCCGACCTCCGTCGTGATCCAGCCCGCCAGGACGGCGATGAACCCCGACGGCCCCATCAGGATGGCAAGCCGGTGCAGCAGCGGCCAGTCGTATAATCTGCCGCGCCAGCGGGCGATCAGGCTGAGCGCACCGAGGCCGAGCATGGCGAAACCGATTCCGACCATGATGCGGAAAGACCAGAACACGATGCCAACCGGCGGTTCCTCTTCGTCGGGAATCGTGTCGAGACCCGCCATCGGCGCATTGAGATCGTGTTTCAGGATCAGCGATGATGCCTTGGGGATTTCGACGGCATAGTCGACGCGCTTGTTTTCGGAATCGGGAATGCCAAACAGGATGAGCGGTGCGCCATCGGGGTGAGACTGGTAGTGCCCCTCCATCGCCATGACCTTTTGCGGCTGATACTCCAGCGTGTTGAGACCGTGCATGTCGCCCGCGAAAATCTGCACCGGCGCGACGAGCGCGGCCATCCACATGGCCATGGAAAACATCTTCCGCGCGTGAATGTTGGTTTTGTCCCTGAGGAGATGCCAAGCGCCGACCGCGCCGACCGCCAGCGCGGTCGTGAGATAGGCGGCGATGAGCGTGTGAACGAGTCGGTAGGGGAAGCTGGGATTGAAGATGATTTCAATCCACGGCGCGGCGGGGACATACTGGCCGACATCGTTGATTTCATAGCCGACGGGTGTGTGCATCCAGCTGTTGACACTCAAAATCCAGAACGCGCTGATGAAGGTGCCGAGCGCGACCATGCAGGTGGCGGCGAAATGCAGCTTTCTACCGACGCGCTTCATTCCGAACAGCATGACGCCGAGAAAGCCCGCCTCCAGAAAGAACGCGGTCAGCACTTCATAGGCCATGAGCGGACCGAGAATGGGGCCGGTCCTGTCGCTGAACACTGACCAGTTGGTACCGAACTGATAGGACATGACGATGCCTGACACGACACCCATTGCGAAGGCGACGGCGAAGACCTTCAGCCAGTATCTGAAAAGGTCGAGATAGACGGACTTGCCCGTTTTCAGCCACAGCCCCTCAAGGACAGCGAGGAAGCTGGCAAGACCGATCGAAAAGGCCGGAAATATGAAATGAAAACTGACCGTGAAGGCGAACTGAATGCGCGCAAGGATCAGGGCATCGGCATTATCGAACATCGGAGTGCGCTCCGCTTCGTGTTTCCCATCTCCCGCACCGCACCTACGCCCGGCGGCGCCCCATTCAAATGCGACAGGTCAGCGCGGAACGTGCGACCTAGCCTCCCATCGCCGCCATCGCCGCGGCGCGGACGTTCTTCTTGTTCGCGGCGTAGGCGCCGGCAGGCAGTTTCCCGAGCATGCTGGCGATTTCGAGGGCCGTCCCGATGACGGCATCGCCGTCGACGAGAAGATCGAGAAACCCGACCTTCTTCGCGCCCTTCGGGTCATAGATGCGCGCCTGCGTCACGGCGTCGGTCAAGGCCGGATTGCCGAGGCGGAACCGCGCCAGCTCAAGTCCGAATGTCGGCATGGTCATGCCGATGGCGGTCTCGTTCAAACCAAATTTATAATCGCCGTGCGGTCCGACGCGGGTGTCGCAGCACAGCAGTATCAGACCGCCCATGGCGAGGCCGTGGCCGGATGCCGCGGCGACCAGCGGTTTCGGGCAGGCGAACATGCGCATGCCGAGCTTTCCGCCGCGGGTCACCAGCGCAAGGCGGTCTTCAGGTGACGCGCCCTGCATGATCTTGAGGTCGAAACCTGCGCAGAACTTTCCTTCGCGGCCGGCGAGGACGATGGCGCTGGCGTCGGCCTCAGCCTCCTCGAACGCGGCCTCAAGCGCGGCCAGCATGTCGTTCGACAGCGCATTGGCCTTGCCATCGTCCATGGTGATGAGGGCGACGCCTTCGTGCATGTCGAGCGTGGCGGTCATGGTCATGTCTCCTGATCTGGTCGTTCGGCCCTCATGTCGCATGGCCCGCAAAAGTGCCAGCCCCGCACTAGGAAGAGTTGCCGTGCGAAGTGACGTGCCTGAATGACGGTCGGCATGACTGTCGATCAGAAACAACTCGCCGATTTTGCCGCCGACGCCGATGCCTGGTTCGCGGAGAATGTGCCCGATGATCCGGGCTTTCTGCTGCCGCTCACCTTCATGGAAGTGGGCGAGGACCGGCAATTTGATTTCCTGCGCGCATGGCAGCGGAAGGTCTACGAGGCAGGCTATCTTGGCGCGGCCTGGCCGCGCGACTATGGCGGCGGCGGGCTGGACGATGCCTTTCAGAAGGTCGCCACGAAAGCGATGCGCAAACACAGGTCGCCCATTCTGCCCAACGCCATCGGGTTGAACTGGGCGGGGCCGCTGATCCTGGACACGGGCACGGAGGAGCAGAAGCAGGCCTATCTCAAGAAGATTCTGAGCGCGGAGCACATCTGGTGCCAGGGTTTTTCCGAACCCGACAACGGTTCCGACCTGGGAAACGCGCAGCTGAAGGCGGTGCGCGACGGCGACGATTATGTGCTGAACGGTTCCAAGATCTGGACGACGCAGGGCAATTACGCCGATTACATGATCCTGCTGGCGCGCACCAATCCCGATGCGGAAAGCAAATATGCCGGACTGAGCTTCTTTCTGGCCCCCATGAAGGTTGAGGGCGTTCGTACGCAGAAGCTGAAGAAGCTGACGGGTGAATATGGCTTTACGCAGACCTTCTTCGATGACGCGCGCATCCCCGCTTCCACACTGATCGGCGGTGAAGGCAATGGCTGGAAAGTCGCCATGCGGACACTGGAATATGAACGCGGCGCGCGCGGCGGTCAGGCGGGGGGATATGTCAGCGTGTCGCCCGACATGATGGGCATCCTCGATATCGCCCGCGCGGCCAGGCGCGGCGGCGTCGCGGCAATGGACGACCCGGTGCTGCGGGACAGGCTGATGGACTATGTGATGGACATGCATGCCATGAGCCTGTCGAACGACCGCAAGCGCCTGCCCGCCCTCACAACCGACCATCCGATGGCGCTGCCGACAATCGCCAAGCTGGAATTCAGCGAGCTGTTCCGGGAAGTGTCGGAATTCGCGCTGACGCTGCTGGGACCGAAGGCGGCCTATTATCGCGACGAACCAAATGCCGAGGATGGCGGCTGGTGGGCGCGCAGTTACCTGAACGCGTTCAGCGCCACCATTGGCGGCGGGACGAGCCAGATCCAGCGCAATATCATCGGTGAGCACGTGCTCGGCCTGCCGAAGACGCGCTGATGACCGATATTCAGGACAGCCTGGGCCAGATGGGCGTCAGTGAAGAGCAGGCGGAACTGATGGATGTCGCGGCGAATTTCTGCCGGAACCGCGCGCCGTCGGATCGGATGCGGGCGCTGCTGGAGGATGAACGCGGCTATGATCCGGCGGTCTGGCGGGACATCTGCGAACTTGGGTGGCTGGGCATCGCCCTGCCGGAGCAATATGGCGGTGCCGGGCTGACGCTTGCCGAAGCCGCGCCCGTGATGGAGCAGATGGGCCGCGCGATGATGGCGACCCCGTTCATGGTCTCGACGCTGGCGGCGCAGGCGGTCCTGAAAGGCGGCAGCGACGATCAGCGGACGGCGTGGCTGCCGAAGCTTGCGACGGGCGAGATTGTCGGGACCATCGCGCTTGCCGACCCGGACAATGGAGATGGCATGACGGCGCTGGGACAGGCGGAGGATGGCGGGATGATGCTGTCAGGCCGTCTGGCGCTGATCGAACATGCGGCAAGTGCGGACATCATCGTCATTCAGGTCGGGCAGGGCAAGAAATCGCGTCTCGTGATCCTGGAAACCGAGACCCTGCCGGGCGATGCGCTGCGACGCGAAGGCATCATCGACGACACGCGGCGTGCCTATGAGCTCCAACTGAAAACGCACGAAGTGGCGGGCGCGAACGTGATGCCTCGCGATCTGGCGGAGGCGGCGCTTGCCCATGTCGATCTGGCAGGCGCGCTTCTGTACGCGGCGGAGATGTGCGGCGGGGCGTTTCGCGTGATCGACTATACCGCCGACTATTTGCGGACGCGCAGGCAGTTCGGGAAACTGATTGGCAGCTATCAGGCGCTGAAACATCCGCTGGTGGACGCCTTTGTGAACTATGAAAAGGCGCGCTCGCACCTTTATGCCGCCGCGCACAGTTTCGGCGATCAGGGCAGGGGCGAGGTCGCCGTCCGCATGGCAAAGGCGTCGGCGGAAAAGGCCTATGGCTATGCCGCCGACCGGGCGATCCAGTTCCATGGCGGGTTCGGCTTTACCTATGATTGCGACGCGGGCCTGCACCGGCGGCGCGCGATCTGGAATGCGTCGCGTTTCGGGGATGCGCGAACACAGAAGAAAAGGCTGGCCGAATTGCTGTTCTGACATCCTGTCACGGCTGCCAATAAAGGTCGATATTCTCTGCCCCCATCCCTATATGTGGCGGAAACAGGGCAAATGGGAAAATTATGAAGGCCATTAATTCGATCCGCATGGGCGCGCATGAGGTGCTGCCTCTGGTCGAGGGCGGCAAGGGCGTCAGCGCGACCAACGGCATGTCGTCGGGCGCGTGGGCCGCCGCGGGCGGCATCGGAACCGTGAGTGCGGTCAATGCCGACAGCTATGATGAGAATGGCGATATCATTCCGCAAATCTATCATGGTCGCACGCGTGACGAACGGCACGAGGAGCTGGTGAAATATGGCATCGACGGCGGTGTCGAGCAGGTGAAGCGGGCGCGCGAACTGGCCGGGCCAGACGCGGCGATCAACGTCAATGTCCTTTGGGAAATGGGCGGCGCCCAGCGCATTCTGGAAGGGATTTTCGAATCCGAGGCGGGCGCAATGGTCGACGGTGTCACCTGCGGTGCGGGCATGCCCTACAAGCTGGCCGAGATCAGCGCAAAATTCGGTAAATATTACTATCCGATCATTTCGTCCGGGCGCGCCTTTCGCGCGCTGTGGAAGCGGTCCTATTCCAAACATGCCGAATGGCTGGGCGCAGTCGTCTATGAGGATCCGTGGCTGGCGGGCGGACATAATGGGCTGAGCAACGCCGAAGACCCCAAGGTCCCGCAGGCGCCATATCCGCGCGTCAAGGAAGTGCGCGATGTCATGCGCGCGGGCGGCATATCCGACGATGTACCGATCATCATGGCGGGCGGTGTGTGGTATCTGCGCGAATGGGAGGACTGGATCGACAATCCGGAGCTGGGAACGATCGCGTTCCAGTTCGGGTCGCGCCCGCTGCTGACACAGGAATCGCCCATTCCCGCCATCTGGAAGGAACGCCTGCCGCATCTGAAGGAAGGCGACATCCTGCTGCATCCGTTCAGTCCGACAGGATTCTATTCGAGCGCGGTGAAGACACCGTTCCTGATGGAGATGAAGGACCGGTCGGAACGGCAGATCGCGTTCGCCACGGTCCAGTGCGACCACCGCACGCACAAGCTGGACGTCGGCTTCAAGGGCAACAAGACCTTCTGGGTGACGAAGGATGACCTGCTGCACGCGCGCGGCTGGGTCGCGCAGGGTTACGAAGTCGCCATGAAGACGCCCGACGACACGCTGGTGTTCGAAACCGAGGCGATGGCGAAAACCCTTCGCAAGGACCAGGCCGACTGCATGGGCTGCCTGTCGCAATGCAAATTCTCGTCATGGGCCGAACATAATGAGAAGCACTCGACGGGCCGCCTCGCCGATCCGCGCAGTTTCTGTATCCAGAAGACATTGCAGGACATCGCCCATGGCGGCGACCCCGACGACAATCTGATGTTCGCGGGACATTCGGCGCATCATTTCTCGACGGATCCGTTCTACTCGAACGGGTTCGTACCCACGGTGAAGCAGCTGGTGGACCGGATCCTGACCGGAGACTGAAGGCCAAGCGGCGCTAGATCAAGCCCTCCAGCACCTGATCCGGTGGCCGGTGGCCGTCTTTCCAGACCTGGATATTGGTGATGACCTTCTCCCCCATGGCGCGGCGGCCCTCGAAAGTCGCACTGCCCATGTGCGGAAGCAGGGTGACGTTGTCGAGATCCATGAGCGCGGGCGGGATATTGGGCTCGTCAGCGAAGACGTCGAGGCCCGCGCCTGCAAGCTTTTCCGCCGCGAGCGCGGCAACCAGCGCGTCCTCGTCGATGATTTCGCCGCGAGCGGTGTTGATGACATAGGCGTGCGGGCCAAGCAGGCCAAGCCGCCGCGCATCCATCAGCCGGTCCGTCTCAGCCGTGAGCGGGCAGTGCAGCGAGAGCACGTCGACTTCGGGGAGCATGGTGTCCAGATCGTCCCACCAGGTCGCGCCCAGCGCGCTTTCGACACTGTCCGGCAGGCGGTGGCGGTTGTGATAATGCACCTTCATGCCAAAGGCCTGCGCGCGGGCGGCGACCGCCCTGCCAATGCGCCCCATGCCGACAATACCGAGCGCCTTTCCGCCAATACGGGTGCCGCGCAGGGACGTGGGCGCCCAGCCCTCCCAATGCCCCTCCCGAATGGCGCGCACGCCCGGGCGCATGCGCCTGACCACGCTGAGGAGCAGCGCCATGGTCATGTCCGCCGTGTCATCGGTCAGGACTCCGGGCGTGTTGGTGACGGCAATGCCCGCCTGATGCGCCGCCTTCAGATCGATATGATCGACGCCGACGCCGAAATTGGCGATCAGTTTCAGCGCAGGCCCTGCGCGGGCGATCAGCGCGGCATCGATCTGGTCCGTCACGGTCGGTACGAAGACGTCGCAATCCTGCATGCCCGCCGCCATCTCGTCGGCGTTCAGCGGCCTGTCGTCCTCTCGCAGCGTGACGTCGAAAAGGTCGCGCATGCGCGCCTCGTTCTGGTCGGGCAGGCGGCGGGTGACGAAGACCTTGGGGCGTGAGAGCGGCATGGTCGTCAGCGCTAGGCCGCGCGGGAAAACCGGTCAAGCATGTGGATGACGCGATAGGCTCTTGCGCCGGAACCGCCACTCGATTCAATATGGCGTCATGACACGCATTTTCCTGACGATCTTCGCCCTTCTCCTCGCTCTTCCCGCCGCACCAGCCGCCCTCGCGCAGAGCGCGGAGGCGGAGCGGGGGCGTTCGGGCCTGCCAATCCCTCGCTTCGTGACGCTGGGCGCGAACGAAGCCCGCATGCGGACGGGGCCGGGCCGCGATTATCCGGTGCGCTGGATGTATGTGCGAAAGGGCCTGCCGCTGGAGGTGATCGACGAATGGGGTATCTACCGCAAGGTGCGCGACCCTGATGGCGAGGAGGGCTGGATGGACAAGGCGCTGCTGTCCGGCGCGCGCTACGGCATGGTTCTGGGCAAGATCACCACCATCCGCGCCCGCCCGGATGTGAGCGCCCCCGCCGTCTGGCGCGCGGAGCCGGGCGTGCTTGGCCGGGTGCAGCTGTGCGAACAGGGCTGGTGCCGGTTCCAGGTCGACGGGCGGGCGGGATTTCTGCCCGCAATCGATTTGTGGGGGGTCTACAAGGACGAGGTGATCGAGTGAGCCCTGAACAGGATCTGGATCAGAATGTCACCTTTGCGTTTCTACGCCCGTGGATGCGCGTTCCGGTACACATCCAGCAAATGTGCTGCATCGACGTCCGTAT
The DNA here is from genome assembly GCA_963710205.1 of uncultured Alphaproteobacteria bacterium. Classification (GTDB taxonomy): domain Bacteria; phylum Pseudomonadota; class Alphaproteobacteria; order Sphingomonadales; family Sphingomonadaceae; genus Pacificimonas. The sequence goes on from CAVPZG010000006.1 coordinate 156,920, forward strand.
AGATCTGCGTCGACGACAGGCTGGAATGTCCCAGTAATTCCTGGATGGCGCGCAGGTCCGCGCCTCTTGCCAGCAGATGCGTAGCGAAGCTGTGCCTGAGGGCATGGGGGGTTGCCGATTCCGGCAGGCCGAGGGCGGCGCGGGCGCGCTGCATCGACTTGCGCACGATTCCTGCTGACAGTGGCCCGCCGCGTGCGCCCCGGAACAGCGGTGCGCCTGGGGTCAGGCTGTGCGGGCACGCCTCCACATATATGTCGATTGCGGAGCGGACCTGCGGGAGCAGCGGGACCTGCCTGACCTTTTCGCGTTTTCCGGTGACACGCAGCGTCTCTCCGGTAAGGGCGGCGGGCGTCAGCGACAGCGCCTCGGCAATGCGAAGACCCGCGCCGTAAAGGAGCAGCAGCACGGCGGCATCGCGTTTCTCCGTCCAGTCGGCGTCGTCGGCGACTTCGGCCAGCGCGCGCGCCTCGGCCGGGGCGACGGGGCGCGGGACGCTGCGCTGCGTCTTAGGCGTGGCGAGGCCGTCAATTGCGGGGCAGTGAATGCCGCGCGCGCGCCTGATCCATCTGAAGAAGGAGCGCAGCGCGGCAACTTCGCGCGCGGCGCTGCGGTTCGAAAGGGCGTGCGCGCGGCGATGGGCCAGATAGGCGCGGAAATCGGTGAGCGTCAGGCCGGTGAGGGCGGTGGGCGTGACGGGGGCATCGAGATGCGTGTCCAGAAAGCTGAGGAAGCGGCTGATGGTGGCGCGATAGGCGCGCAGCGTATGCGGCGAGCTGCGCTCGACCTGTGCCAGCGCAGCGCACCAGTCCTCTGCCAGCCTGCGGGTCCGCTGGTCGCCGGGCGTATCTAGGGGCGTCTCATCATGCACGCGGCGATCATGCGCGAAACGGCGCCGCCAAGAAAGTCCAGAAGCTGTGTGCCGCCCATGGCCGGCGGTGCGCTCTGCTCACGGCTGCCAAGCGCGAGGACACCGTGGCCAAGCGGGATGGGCAGGACAAGGGGCACGATAGCGAGCGTGCGGATGTCCTCGCCCGCGTCACCGAACAGTGGCACGCCGCCCTCGACACTGCGAATCTGTGCGGCGGCGCCGTCATTGGCGCCGCCACCCGCCCAGGCCTTGACGCGGCGTGCGGGCAGCCGCTGCATGCCGGTCGGTCCGGCGCGGAATCCTTCGTCATGCGCGGCAAGGGCAAGAGCGGCCATGTCGACGCCCAGGTCGCGCGGCCAGCTTTGCGTGACGGTGCGAATGATGTCGGGCAGCGATTCCGCCGTCATCAGGTCAAGCGCGGCGCGGCTGACGGCGTCCATCGCGCTGTCCGCGCCCGCCGCATAATGGGCCAGCGCCATATTGGCGTCGGAGAGCTCCGAGGCGCGCTGTGACAGCGCGCGGCGGGCGGCGGGGTCGAATTGGACGATGTTCATGGGAACGGTTTTAGGCGCGACGCTCTTAACCCGCCGCCAGCGAACAGGCTTAGCGGCCGGTTAAAGGAGGTTGCGGCGGGGTTAAACGGGAGGGGGGCGCCGACCGCACCATTGTCATTCCGGCAGGGGCCGAAATGACGGCGTCCCGTTGTTCAAACGATCTTTTGCCCGGTCTTTGCCCAGTCCGCTGTGAATGCCGCCAGCCCCTTGTCGGTGAGCGGATGGCTGGCGAGCGCCTTCAGCACCTTTGCGGGCGCAGTGACGACATCCGCGCCGATTTTTGCGGATTCGAGAATATGTATGGGGTGGCGCACACTCGCCACCAGGATCTCCGTGTCGAAAGCGTAATTGTCATAGATGATGCGGATATCGTTAATTAGGTTCATGCCGTCATAGCCGATATCGTCGTGGCGCCCGACGAAGGGCGAAATGAAGGCCGCGCCTGCCTTTGCTGCCAGCAGCGCCTGATTGGCGGAGAAACACAGCGTCACATTGACGGGCGTGCCGTTCGCACTGAGGGCCTTGCAGGTCTTCAGCCCATCCAGGGTCAGCGGTGCCTTGACGGCGATATTGTCGCCCAGCGTCAAAAGCTTTTCCGCCTCGCGCATTTGGGTCGCGTGATCCTCGGCTACGACTTCGGCGCTGACCGGGCCCTCCACCATGCCGGCGATTTCCCTGATGACTTCAAGGAAATCCCGGCCCGACTTGTGGATCAGGCTCGGATTGGTGGTGACGCCGTCACAGAGGCCAAGGTCGGCCATTTCGGCAATTTCGGAAATTTCGGCGGTATCGACAAAGAATTTCATGGCGCAAGGGCACTCCTGATCTGACGGATTGAGGTCGGCCTTAGCCGCTCGCCCCGGCTAACCCAATAGCGTCAGCGCGCTGATGAGGGCCGGATTGTTCGTTGATTGTGGATTCGCGCGGATCGCCGCTTCTTCCCGGCCGATCGCCCTGAAAATGGAACGGGACGCACCCTGGCCGACATCTGACGCCAGCGCGTTGATGTCGAAGCCGCTGACGCTCCTAAGGACGCGTGTGACGATCTCGCTGTTGCCGACGCCAAGACCTTCGAGCGCGATGGGGACGAGACGCTCGCCAAGGCTCTGGCCGATACGGTTTTGAAGAACGGCCGTCGCCGCCTGCGGACCCCCGCGAAGGACGGCGTTCGCATCGGCGAATGTAAGGCGGGAGATGGCGTCATCGACCACAGGTTCCGCAGCCCTGGCCGCGAAACCGGCCGCGCTGTTGACCTGTTTCAAAAGCTGGCTCTGAACGGCGGGCGTCTGCAGCAGGGCCGACAGGATGCCGTTCGATCCCCGTAACTGGCCCGGCAGTTCCAGTCGCGCCAGTTGATCGTTCAGGAAGCCGTCGGGTTGCAGCAGGCGGGCAAAGGCGCGCTCGGACGACAGACCGAGCAGGTCCTTCAATATGCCGGCAAGATTGGGAACGCCCAGTCCGCCCAGTCCGCCGCCGAGCCCGCTGGTGCAGGCACTCAGCATCACCGCGGCGCCGCCAGCCCCGAGCAGGCCGCGGCGGTTCATCATAGGCACGGTCATCGCGTCTTCTCCCTGTCTTTCCTGTCTCCCCAACGACGAATGCAGCAATTCGGCTCCCTCCGCAATGGATGCGCGGCGGATGCGGGCCTATATGCCCCATAGCATGTCCCGCATTCGCGTCCTCACCCTGAACGCCGCCCTCGGCGCGCTTGACTATGCCCCGCGCGAGGGCGTGCGGGCGGAGCCCGGCACGATCGTGCGCGTGCCGCTCGGTCCGCGCGAAATTACGGGCGTCGTGTGGGAAGCGGAGCGGCTGCCGACGAAGGAAGTCGATGCCTCGAAACTGCGGAAAATAAACGGCGTCTTCGACGCGCCGCCGATCCCTGAGCGCGTGCGGCGCCTGATCGAATGGGCGGCGCGCTATTATTATGCTTCGCCGTCCTCGGTCCTGCGGATGGCGATGTCGATCCCCTCGGCGCTCGACGGCGCGCGCACGATGACGGAATACCGGCTGACGGGCGATGTCCCGCCGCGCATGACGGCGCAGCGGGAGCAGGCGTTGGAAAGGCTGGCGGGACGGCAGGGCGCGGTGCGGGAACTGGCGCGCTGGGCGGAGGTCTCGGACGGGGTCATTCGCGGCCTTGTAAATGCGGGCGCGATCGAGCCTGTGGTTCTGGCCGCCGATCAGCCGCCGCCGGTTCCCGACATGAACCATGCGCCCGCGACACTCTCCGCCGAACAGCAGGCGGCAGCGGACCGCATGATCGGGGCGGTGGAGGCACGTGAATTTGCGCCCTTCCTGCTGCATGGCGTCACGGGGTCGGGCAAGACGGAAACCTATCTGGAGGCGGTCGCGGCTGCGCTCGCCGCGGGGGGACAGGCCGTGATCCTGCTACCCGAAATCGCCCTGACCGAGCCGCTGGTACGGCGTATCGAGGCGCGCTTCGGTGTGCGTCCGGTGGCTTGGCACAGCGACATGAAGATGTCGGAACGCCGCGCGGCCTGGCGCGCCATCGCGAAGGGCGAGGCCCGCTTGACCGTGGGTGCCCGCTCGGCGCTGTTCCTGCCCTATCCGAACCTGCGTCTCATTGTGGTCGACGAAGCGCATGACCAGAGTTTCAAGCAGGAAGACGGTGTTCTCTATCACGCGCGCGACGTTGCCGTCATGCGCGCCAAGCTGGAGAAAATCCCCGCCATCCTGGCCACGGCGACGCCGCCCATCGAAACGCAGGTCCAGGTGGAAAAGGGCAGCTACAGCGAGCTGGTTCTGCCGTCGCGCTATGGCGGCGCGGCGATGCCCGACATGGCCGCCATCGACCTGCGCCAGCACCAGCCGCCATCGGGATACTGGCTGGCCCAGCCGCTGGTGGATGCCATCGCGGAAACGCTGGACCGGGGCGAACAGACGCTGCTGTTCCTCAATCGACGCGGCTATGCGCCGCTGACGCTTTGCAGGCATTGCGGCACGCGGATCGAATGTCCGAACTGCACGGCCTGGCTGGTCGAACACAAACTGACGCGCCGCCTGATGTGCCACCATTGCGGCCTGACCGAACCGACGCCGGAACTCTGCCCTGAATGCGGCGAGGCGGATACGCTCGTTCCCTGCGGTCCCGGCGTCGAGCGCATCGCCGAGGAAGCGGCGGAACGCTTTCCGGATGCGCGGCTGATGCTGGCGACGTCGGACACCATAGGCTCCCCGGCAAAGGCCCGGGCGCTGGTCGATGCGGTGGAAAACCGGGAAATCGATATCCTGATCGGGACGCAACTGGTGACGAAGGGTTATCATTTTCCCGACCTGACGCTGGTCGGTGTTGTCGACGCCGACCTGGCGCTGAAGGGCGGCGACCTGCGCGCGGGCGAACGCAGCTTCCAGCAGATCGTGCAGGTCGCGGGCCGCGCCGGGCGCGGGGCGAAGCCGGGCCGCGTCTTCGTCCAGACGCACCAGCCTGACGCGCCCGTCATCGATGCGCTGATTCGCGCTGACGCGGAGGGATTTTACGCTGCGGAGATCGAGGCGCGACGCGATGCCGCAATGCCGCCATTCGGCCGCCTCGCCGCGCTGATCGTCAACGGGCCGGACGAGCAGGAAGTCGCGGCCACCGCGCGCGCGCTCGGCCGCGCCGCGCCGCGCGATCTTGAGGATTTCATGGTGCTTGGCCCCGCGCCGGCGCCGCTCTCGCTGCTGCGTGGGCGATTTCGTCACAGGCTGCTTGCCCACGCCGCCCGGCGTGTCGATCTGGATGCGGTGCTGGGTGAATGGCTGGCGAAAGTGCCGATCCCGAATCATGTCCGGCTAACGGTCGATATCGACCCGTACAGCTTCGTTTAAGGACCGGTAGCGTAACCAGACAGGCAACGCTGCCGTATCTAGCGGCATGGAGGTGAATATGTTGACGAAACGACAGTTCCTGGGAGTGGGCGCAGGAGCGGGCGCGTTCGCCCTGATGGCGACCATGGTCCGTGCGGGCGACCTGGCGGAAGGAAATTTCAAGGTCACGCATAGCGAGGCCGAGTGGAAGAAACGCCTGTCGGGCGCGGAATATTACGTCCTGCGGGAGGCGGGAACGGAACGCCCCGGCTCCTCGCCCCTGAACGCGGAGAAACGCCGCGGCATCTTCAGCTGCGCCGGCTGCGGCAACCCAGTCTACACGTCATTGACGAAGTTCAACTCCGGCACGGGCTGGCCCAGCTTTTGGGCACCGATCGAAGGCGCTGTCGGCACGATGCGCGACACGTCCCTCTTCATGGTGCGAACCGAAGTGCACTGCGCCCGTTGTGGCAGCCACCTTGGCCATATATTCAACGATGGTCCCAAACCAACCGGCGAGCGCCACTGTATCAATGGCATCGCCCTGAAGTTCACGCCGAAACCGAAGAAGGACGCCTGATGCGCCTCAATCCGATATTCCCGCTGGCGCTGGCCGCCGGCACCATTCTGGCCGCCTGTTCCGCAGAGGCGCAGAACACCGCGCCTGCGGTAGCCACCGAGGACGCCTATTTCGCAATGGGCTGCTTCTGGTGCGGTGAGGCCGATTTCGAAAAGATCGACGGCGTGATCGAGGCGGTTTCCGGCTATGCGGGCGGCACCACCGAAAATCCGACCTATAAACAGGTCACTGGCGGCAATACCGGGCATTACGAGGCCGTTCGGGTCACCTACGACCCTGCAAGACTAAGCTACAACGACCTTTTGCAGGTGTTCTGGCGCAATATCGATCCGCTCGATCCCATCGGCCAGTTCTGCGACAAGGGTGACAGCTACCGAAGCGCGATCTTCCCTAAAAATGGCGAGCAGCGGAAAGCCGCCGACGCAACCCGCGCCGCCGTCGAAAAGCAGCTGGGGCAGCCGGTCGCCACCAAGATCATCGCTGCGCCCACATTCTACCGGGCGGAGGGCTATCATCAGGATTATTATAAGAAAAATCCCGTACGCTACAAATTCTACCGCAATGGCTGCGGCCGGGATGAGCGACTGGAGGAGATCTGGGGCGGAAAATAGGGAACCGGCTGTAACCTGACCCGCGAAGCGTTCGTAGTTTCCGGTAACGTCAATCCGGGAGTATCGATCATGGCCAGTCATTCCCTCACCCAGTTTCTGAAAATTTCCGGCGGGCTTGCCCTCGCTGTCCCGGCACTCACGGCCTGCGGGGGCGCCTGCTGCGCGGCCACAGGCAATTGTTCAGCCTACGAGAAAACGGGTTGCTGTGCCGCGAAATCCGGCTGCTGTGCGGCCACGCGCGCCGGCTGCTGCGCTGCCAAATAAGGCCGAACCCCGTTCCCTGGCCCGCGCGGCCCTGATCGATCTGAGCGCGGCCATGGCGGCGGAAGGGCGGATGCTGATCGAGCGCGTGCTGCCCGCCGATCCAGCGGAGTTCCGGCAATGGTCGCATTATCCCGATGGCGATGCGATCGATCCGAACAGTGCGGCGCGCTGGTTCTATCATGCGCATCCGCCCGAAAGCCGCGCCGATGGCGAGCATGGACATTTCCACATCTTCCTGCCGCTGGATGTGTTTGACGGCGAAGCCATCGCCGCACCCGATGATAGGGATGCGGCGAAGGTCGTGCACGTCGCGGCACTGGCATTCGACACGGACGGCCTTCCCACGGCGTGGCTTGCGACGAATCGCTGGGTAACGAATGAATATCTCTACCCGGCAACCGATATCGCCGCGCGGATGGACCGCGTGATCCTGGATGGGGCGGGGGCGGACGATCATCCCGGCGTGGGCAGGTGGCTGACGCTCGCGCTGGCCAGTTGCCGGGACGATGTCGTCGCCATGCTGCGGGCGCGTGACGACAGCGCTGGCCCGAACCGACCCTGAATGCCGCGACGACGAAATTCTGGCGCAGCGCCCCTTTCGCTTCGAATAAAAGCCAGCGCCCGCGTCGCGCCCGCCTTGCAACATATCGTCCCCCATGTTAGCGGGCGCAGCGCCGGTCCGGAGTCGCCTCCGGGCCGCCTTTTGATATGGCGGCGGCGGCAATCGATATTCATCCCCAAGCGGCGGAAACGGAACAGCGTGCAGACGGCAGGCACTGACACAGGCGGAACGATGGTTCACGGACTTGGCGGGCGCTACGCGTCCGCTCTGTTCGACCTTGCGCGAACGGAAAAGGCGGAAGCTGCGGTCGAGGGCAGCCTCGCCAAGCTGAAGGAAGCCCTGGCCGAATCGACTGACCTCAAGACCATGATCTCTTCACCTCTCTTGGGCCGCGAAGCGGCGGGCAGGGGCATGATGGCCGTCGCGCAAAGGATGAAGCTCGACCCGCTGACGGTAAAGTTCCTGGGTGTGCTGTCAAAGAACCGCCGCCTGTCGGCGCTGCCGCTCATCATCCGCAATTACCAGCAATTGGCGGCGAACGCGCGCGGCGAAATCACTGCGGACGTGACCAGCGCGCACGAGCTGACGGAAGATCAGAAGGGCGCCGTGAAAACCGTCCTGCGTGCCAATTTCCACCGTGATGTCGCGCTCAACACGCGCGTCGACCCCTCCATTCTCGGCGGTCTGATCGTTCAGGTCGGCAGCCGGCTCATCAACTCATCCTTGAAGACCAAGCTCGACAATATCGGTCGGGCCATGAAAGGCGCTTAAGAACATGGACATTCGCCCGTCTGAAATTTCCGACGTCATCAAGCAGCAGATCGCCGATTTCGGCACGGAGGCGCAGGTTTCCGAGGTCGGGGAAGTGCTCTCCGTCGGTGACGGCATCGCCCGCGTCTATGGCCTCGACCAGGTCCAGGCCGGCGAAATGGTCGAATTCCCCGGCGGCGTTAAGGGCATGGCCCTGAACCTTGAGGCCGACAATGTCGGCTGCGTGATCTTCGGGTCCGACTCGGGCATCAAGGAAGGCGACACCGTCAAGCGGACCGGCGAGATCGTCGACGTTCCCGTTGGCAAGGGTCTTCTCGGCCGCGTGGTCGACGGCCTTGGCAATCCCATCGACGGCAAGGGGCCGCTGACCGATGTGACGCGCAGCCTTGTCGAGGTGAAGGCGCCGGGCATCATTCCGCGCACCTCCGTGCATGAGCCGATGCAGACTGGCCTGAAGGCCGTTGACGCGCTCGTCCCCGTGGGCCGCGGTCAGCGCGAGCTGATCATTGGTGACCGTCAGACCGGCAAGTCCGCCGTCGCCATCGACGCCTTCATCAACCAGAAGGGCGTCAACGCCTCGGACGACGAATCGAAGAAGCTTTACTGCGTCTATGTCGCCATCGGCCAGAAGCGGTCGACGGTCGCGCAGATCGTCCGCGCGCTCGAGGAAAATGGCGCGATGGAATATTCGATCGTGGTTGCCGCAACGGCGTCCGAGCCTGCGCCGCTGCAATATCTCGCGCCCTATACCGGTTGCGCGATGGCGGAGTATTTCCGCGACAACGGCATGCACTCGCTGATCGTTTATGACGATCTGTCGAAGCAGGCCGTCGCCTATCGCCAGATGTCACTGCTGCTGCGCCGTCCGCCGGGCCGCGAAGCCTATCCGGGCGACGTTTTCTACCTGCACTCACGCCTTCTGGAACGCTCGGCGAAGATGAACGACGCCAATGGCGGCGGCTCCATGACGGCACTGCCGATCATCGAAACGCAGGCGGGCGACGTGTCGGCCTATATCCCGACCAACGTGATTTCGATCACCGACGGCCAGATCTTCCTTGAAACCGACCTCTTCTATCAGGGTATCCGCCCCGCGATTAACGTCGGTCTTTCGGTGTCCCGCGTCGGCGGCGCCGCCCAGACGAAGGCCATGAAAAAGGTCGCCGGTTCGATCAAGCTCGACCTCGCCCAGTACCGCGAAATGGCGGCCTTCGCGCAGTTCGGCTCCGACCTCGACCCCTCCACGCAGAAACTGCTGGCGCGCGGTGAGCGGCTGACCGAGCTTCTGAAGCAGGCGCAGTACAGCCCCATGCCCGTTGAGGAGCAGGTCGTGTCGATCTTCTCCGGCGTGAACGGCTATCTGGACGGCATTCCGGCGTCGGACGTGACACGCTTCGAAAGCGCGCTGCTGACGGACGTGCGGGCGAACCACAAGGATGTGCTCGACTCGATCCGCACGACCGGCAAGCTGGAGGACGATGTGACACAGAAGCTGCACGACCTCTGCAAGGAATTCGCGCGGACATTTGCATAAACACCAACCGTCACTCCGTCGAAGGCCGGGGCTCATTTTCGATGATCCGGCCAAGACGCGATTTCAAGAGATGGAGTCCGGCCTGTCGCCGGGATGACGAAAGAAGGAAGAGAGACTAGCGCCACATGGCCAGCCTCAAGGACCTGAAAAACCGGATCACCTCGGTCAAGTCGACCCAGAAGATCACGAAGGCGAAGAAAATGGTCGCCGCGGCGAAGCTGCGCCGCGCGCAGGAGCGTGTCGAGCAGGCCCGCCCCTATGCCGAGAAGATGGAGGCCGTCATGGCGTCCCTCGGCGGCCGCGTGTCGGGGCCGGAGGCCTCGCCGCTTCTCGTCGGCACGGGCAAGGCGGACACGCATCTGATGGTCGTGGCGACCTCGGACCGCGGTCTGGCGGGCGCGTTCAACGCCAATATCGTCAAGAAGGCGCGGGAGACCGCCGACCGCCTGCTCGCGCAGGGCAAAACGGTGAAATTCTACCTGCTCGGCAAGAAGGGCCGCGCGGTCATCAAGCGCGCCTATCCCGAAATGATCGTGCATTTCCAGGATTTCAGCGACATCAAGGATCCCGATTTCGACTATGCCGCCAACATCGCCGCCGACATCACGGCGCGGTTCCAGGCGGGCGAGTTCGATGTCGCGCATCTCTACTATTCGGAGTTCAAGTCCGCCCTCGCGCAGGTGCCGACCGAACAGCAGATCATCCCGGTTCCGGTCGATGGTCATGCGGACGGTGACACAGCGACAGGCGCGGTGGAATATGAACCGTCGGAAGAAGCGATCCTGGATGACCTGCTGCCGCGCAACGTCGCCGTGCAGATCTTCAAGGGACTTCTGGAAAACGGGGCATCGGAGCAGGGCGCGTCCATGACCGCGATGGACAATGCGACACGCAATGCGGGCGACCTGATCAACGACCTGACCATCCAGTATAACCGCACGCGTCAGGCCGTCATCACGACCGAACTCGTCGAAATCATTTCCGGCGCTGAAGCGCTGTAGAGGCTGAGGAAAAAGACCATGGCAACCACCCCCACCACGAATAACATCGGCCGCATCGCGCAGGTCATCGGCGCTGTCGTCGACGTGCAGTTCGACACGGACCTGCCCGCCATTCTGTCGGCGCTGGAGACGAAGAATGGCGACAAGCGCCTCGTCCTCGAAGTCGCGCAGCATCTGGGCGAATCGATGGTTCGGACCATCGCCATGGACGCGACAGAAGGTCTGGTGCGCGGGCAGGAAGTGACCGACACCGGCTCCCAGATCCGCATGCCCGTCGGGCCGCAGACGCTCGGCCGCATCATGAACGTCATCGGTGAGCCGATCGACGAGCGCGGTCCGATCGAGGCGACGCAGACCATGCCGATCCATGCCGAGGCGCCGCTGTTCGTCGACCAGTCGACGGAAAGCTCGATCCTCGTGACTGGCATCAAGGTCATCGACCTGCTCGCGCCATATGCGAAGGGCGGCAAGATCGGCCTGTTTGGCGGCGCCGGCGTCGGCAAGACCGTGCTGATCCAGGAACTCATCAACAACATCGCAAAGGGGCATGGCGGTACGTCCGTGTTCGCCGGTGTCGGCGAGCGGACGCGTGAGGGCAACGACCTTTACCACGAATTCCTCGACGCGGGCGTCATCGCCAAGAACGACGCGGGCGAGGCGATTTCGGAGGGCTCCAAGGTGGCCCTCGTCTATGGCCAGATGAACGAGCCTCCGGGCGCGCGCGCGCGCGTCGCGCTCTCCGGCCTGACCATCGCCGAATATTTCCGCGACATCGAAAATCAGGACGTGCTGTTCTTCGTCGACAACATCTTCCGCTTCACGCAGGCGGGCTCGGAAGTGTCGGCGCTCCTCGGCCGCATTCCGTCCGCCGTGGGCTACCAGCCGACGCTGGCGACCGACATGGGCAATCTTCAGGAGCGCATCACCTCCACCAACAAGGGATCGATCACCTCGGTGCAGGCCATTTACGTGCCCGCCGATGACTTGACCGACCCCGCGCCTGCCACGTCCTTCGCCCACCTTGACGCGACGACCGTGCTGAACCGTGCGATTTCGGAGCTGGGCATCTATCCGGCCGTCGATCCGCTCGATTCAACCAGCCGCGTGCTTGAGCCGCGCACCGTGGGCCAGGACCATTATGACACTGCCCGCGCGGTCCAGGAAATCCTGCAGAAATACAAGTCGCTGCAGGACATCATCGCCATTCTGGGCATGGATGAGCTGTCGGAAGAGGACAAGCTGACCGTCGCCCGCGCCCGCAAGCTGCAGAAATTCCTGTCGCAGCCCTTCCACGTGGCTGAGGTCTTCACGTCCATCCCCGGCAAGTTCGTCGATCTGGAAGACACCATCCAGAGCTTCAAGGAAGTCGTCGAGGGCAAGCATGACGACCTGCCCGAAAACGCCTTCTACATGGTCGGCGGCATTTCCGAGGCCCGTGAAAAGGCGCAGAAAATGGCGGCGGAAGCGGCTTAGTTATATCCCCTCCTCTTAAGGGGAGGGGAGGAAGAGGACCGACATGTTACAATTCGAACTCGTCAGCCCCGAGCGGCAACTGCGTTCCGGTCAGGTGCATCAGGTGGTGGTGCCCGGTGCGGAAGGTGACTTTGCCGTGCTGGAGGGTCATGCGCCGCTGATGTCGACCATTCGCCCCGGTGCGATCGAGGTTTATGAAAGCGCCACGTCCGGCGCGGAGCGGATCTTTATCGAGGGCGGCTTCGCCGAGGTGACGGACAAGGGGCTTACGATCCTCGCCGAACATGCGCAGCCGGTCGGCGACATCGACGTGTCGGAGCTGTCCGCCGATATTTCGGCCGCCGAAGCGGAGGTGCGCGGGGCGGACACGGATGCCGAGCGGGTGCGTGCGGAGAAGAAACTGGCCGTACTGGTCGCCAAGCGGGACGCCGCGGCCAATTAGCGAGCGCGTACCCTTGTAAATCCTGCCTCCATACCGGGGAAGCCCGGTAGGAAGCCTTTGTTTCTGGCGTTACCCCTTCAAACTAAGGGTCGCCGCCATAGGCCCCCGCACGCCATAAGGCTCTGAACTCTGGAGGCCTTATGAATTTCGATTTTTCCGATGACGCGCGTGAATTTCAGGCGCAGGCACGGCGTTTTTTCGACGCCGAGGCCGGACCGGATTCCGCGCGCAAAATCATGAATTCGGACGACGGGTACGATGCCGCCATGTGGCAGGGTGTCGTCGATCTGGGCCTGACGGCGCTGCGCGTGCCGGAGGCGCATGGAGGTGTCGGGCTGGGCGCGGAAGAAGCCTGCCTGATCGCGGAAGAGGTCGGCCGCAGCCTTGCGCCGGTTCCGCTGATGTCGACGATGCTGTTTACCGAGGCGTTGCTGGCAGCGGGCACGGAGGAGCAGCAGGCCAGATATCTGCCGAAGATTGCCGACGGATCGCTCATCGGCTGCATCGGCTGGGGCGAGGGCGGGACGCAGGTGCCGACGTCCATGCCCGATACGCGCATGACAAAGTCGGGGCTGAGCGGCACGAAGGCCCCGGTCGCGGACGCTACGCTGGCGCAGGTCGCGGTGGTCACCGGCGCGGGGGACGATGGCCCGGCGCTTTATCTCGTCGATTTTGATCAGGACGCCGTGCAGGTCGAGGCCGTCGATACGCTCGATCTGGTGCGCCCACATGGGCGCATCACCCTGAAGGACGCCCGCGCCGAGCCCATGGGCAATGCCGCGACCTATGCCGACTTTCTCGACAAGGCGGCCGTACTTTCGGCCTTCGAGGCGATTGGCACGCAGGACGCGGCCATGGCGATGGCAGTCGATTACGCGAAGGACCGCGTCGCCTTCGGCCAGCGGATCGGGCGCTATCAGGGCGTGAAGCACAAGGCCGCCGACATGTATATCAAGCAGCAGCTCGCCCGCGCGCACGCGATGCACGGGGCCTGGGCGTTCCAGACGGACGCGCCGGAGCTGCGGCAGGCGGCATCGGCTGCGCGCGCGGCCAGTCTGGATGCCCTCGCCTTCACGGCGGAGGAGAATGTGCAGATGCATGGCGGCATCGGGTTCACCTGGGAATCGAACTGCCAGTTCTATTATCGACGCAGCCGCGCCCTGAGTGCGGCACTTGGTAGCCGCGGCTTCTGGTCCGATCGACTTGTGCGGTCGCTTGAACGACGCAACGCCGAAGCGGCATAAGGTTCAGGAGAGAATCATGGATTTCAACGACAGTCCGGCGGAAGCCGAAATCCGCAAGGAAGTGCGCGCGTGGATCGCGGAGAACACGGCTGAATATGAAGGCCTTCCCGCGCCAGCCTCGAAAGAGGAATTCGTCGCGCGGCAAAAATCATGGCAGCGCAAGAAATATGAGGGCGGCTATGCCGGCATCACCTGGCCGAAGAAATTCGGCGGGCAGGGCAAGGGACCGCTGGAATCGATCATCTTCAGTCAGGAGGAGGGCAAGTCCCCCGCGCCGAACGGGCTTTACGCCATTGGCCTTGGCATGTGCATTCCGACCGTCTTCACGCATGGCAATCAGGACGTCATCGACCGTTTCGTGCCAAAGGCATTGTCGGGTGAGGAAATCTGGTGCCAGCTCTTTTCAGAACCCGCCGCGGGCAGCGACCTGGCCGGTATCCGCACGAAGGCGGAGAGGGACGGCGATGAGTGGGTCATCAACGGCCAGAAGGTCTGGACGACCAACGCGCATCTTTGCGATTATGGCATCATCGTCACGCGCACGGACCCCGCCGCGCCCAAGCATAAGGGCCTGACGATGTTCATCGTCGATATGCACGATCCGGGCGTCGAGTGCCGGCCGCTGAAACAGATGTCGGGCGGATCGGACTTCAACGAGGTCTTTTTCGACGATGTCCGCGTGCCGGATGCGTGGCGTCTGGGCGAGGAGGGCGAGGGCTGGAAGGTTGCGCTGACGACGCTGATGAACGAACGGCTCGCGGTGGGCGGCAAGCCGCGTTATTCACCCGACTGGTCCACCCTGATGGCGGTCGCGAAGGAAATTGAAACCGCGCTCGGCCCCGCCTCGGAACAGGCCGACGTTCGCGATCAGATCGCGCAGGCCTATATCAACGATCAGGGTGTGAAGCTGACGCAGCAGCGGGCGCTGTCGGCGCTGTCGCAGGGAAAGACGCCGGGACCGGAACAGTCGATTTCGAAGGTCGTCGTCGCAAAGCAGATGCAGGAAATTTCACGCTTCGCGCTCGACCTCAGTGAAAGCGCGGGCTTCATGGCCGCGCCCGAAGGGAGCGAACTGGCGAAGCTGCAGGGTAGCTATTTCGGCTCCGCCGGCCTTCGCATCGCGGGCGGTACGGACGAAATCCTGAGGAATATCATCGCTGAACGCGTCCTTGGCCTGCCCGGCGATCTGCGACCGCCCAAGGAAACGCCGTTTAACGAAATCCAGCCGCTGTAAAGGGTTCGCACTGTTGATTTCGGTGAATTTGTGGCAACGGAACTGGACCACATTCGGAGAAACTACGATGCCCACGAGACGTCATTTTCTAACTGCAACGACGGCGGTAGGTGCTGCTGCCCTGCTTTCCCAAAATGCTGCTGCCGACCATCATGAGGACGCAGCCATGGCTGCCCCTGCGCCATCCAATCTTTCGCCAGATGAAGCGCTTGCTCTATTGGAGGATGGCAACAGAAGATTCCTGGCCGGCGAGCGCGCCGCTACACTTTCAGATGCGCAGCGCCGCCTGGAGCTCGCGCGCGGCCAGGCCCCGTTTGCCGCCTATGTGACCTGTTCGGACAGCCGTGTACCGCCGGAACTTCTTTTTGGACGCGGCCTCGGCGAACTTTTCATTATCCGTAATGCGGGCAATACCGTTGATACCGTCGCACTCGGCTCTATCGAATATGCCGTCGCCGAACTTGGTGTACCGCTCGTGGTTGTCATGGGCCACGAACGTTGCGGTGCCGTCAGCGCGGCCGCAAAAGTCGTGACGGACAATGCCACATTTCCCGGGTCAATCGGCAAGATGGTGGAGCCAATCATACCTGCCGTCTTGAAGGCGCAGGGCCAGGATGGCGATCTCGTTGATAACAGTGTCCGTGAAAATGTACGCCGCGTGGTTGGTCAGCTCAGGAACCAGACCGATCCGCTGATGCAAGAGCCGCAGCGTGCGGGGCAACTCAAGGTCGTTGGTGCCTATTACGATCTCGACAGCGGGCGCGTCGACTTTTTCGACCGGCCCTGATGTCCGTGTGACTCGCTAGCGCGTGAGGCCATCCTGATTGGGAAAGGAATGATTCGAGCCTGGCGGCGCGGTCAACCGAACGGATGATTTGAGGAAACCGGTGCCCGCCTGTCTCGTCAGAGAAATTTTCCAGTTCGCCAGGAACCGTTTCAAGCATCCGTGTGTTTAATCCGTGTCTGATCGTTCCTTTATTGAAACGACCGACTGAGTCAGAAAAAGCCGGGCCAGAGGGTGATTACCTGTTCCTCTCGCCCGGCTTTTTCATGGTCCTCAGCCCGCTGGCGTCAGCTTCAGAAGGCGTCCGCCTTCGCCATCCTCCAGAACATAGACATTGCCGTCCGGACCCTGTTCGAGTTCGCGGATGCGCTGGCCCATGTCATAGCGGGCGATTTCCTTCGCGTTCTCTCCGTCGAGCGACACATTGATAATCGCCATCGACGACAGGCCGCCGATCAGGCCCGTGTTCTTCCAGGCGGGGAACCGGTCGCCTGAGTAAATCACGAAGCCAGCGGGGGAGATGACCGGCGTCCAGTCCTCTTCGGGCGGATTATAGCCGTCGCCTTCGCTGTGATCCGGAATGTCGCGGCCATCATAATGATCGCCGTTCGAAACGCGGGGATAGCCGTAATTGTCGCCCTTCACGATCAGGTTCAGCTCATCGCCGCCCTTGGGACCCATTTCGTGCTCCCAAAGCTGCCCGCTCGCGTCAAAAGCGATGCCGAGCGGATTGCGGTGACCATAGGACCAGATCTGCGACTTGATACGGCCCTGATCGTAAAACGGATTGTCAGATGGAACCATGCCGCCATCTGTAAGGCGTATGATCTTGCCCAGGTTCATGTTCATGTCCTGCGCCGGCTCGAACTTCTGCCGCTCGCCGGAGGAAATATAAAGCATGCCGTCAGGCCCGAATGCCATGCGGTGACCATAATGCCCGCGGCCTTCGACCTTTGGTTCCTGCCGCCAGATGACCTCCCCCTCCGTCAGCGCGGGCGCGGAACCTGACATGTCCAGTTTGGCGCGCATGACGGCGGCACCGCGCGTATCGTTGTCCCCTGCCTCCACGAAGGACAGATAGACATAGCCGTTATTCGCGAAATCGGGATGGATGATGACATCGCCCATCCCGCCCTGTCCGCCATAATCGACGTCCGGGGTTCCGCTTACGCTCGCAATGGTGCCATCGGCTTTGCGGTGAACGAGCTTGCCAGCCTTTTCCGTGATCAGCATCGATCCGTCGGGCAGAAACGTCATTGCCCAGGGTTCGTTGAAGCTGGCCATTTCCTCCACAGCGAACGGCTTGCCATCAGCCGTCATGTCGGTGGACTCGGCGCTTGGCGCATTATCCTGCGCGTTCGTTCCGCTCATGCTGCCACAGGCAGAAAGCGCAATCAGGCTCGCGCCCGCGATCAGGGGCGTCATCAGGCGGCTCAACATATTCGTAATCTCCATATCTCTTGCGGGTATCGATGTGCAGGTCTATATAACACGCATCTTCCACATGGTTAGCCTCTGGAAGCTGGTACCGCCACCCCGCGGAACCGGCCACGGAAAGCTATGCCGACCGATTCGGAGACTCGCCCTTGGCCGACATGGCCGAAATATCGAAGCTGATCGAGCCGCTCGTCACGACACGCGGCTGGGAGCTGGTGCGCGTCAAGATGACCACGGGCGAAATGGGCAAGACGCTGCAGGTCATGGCGGAGGACCCCGCCACCGGACAGCTGCTTGTCGATCAGTGCGCCGCCCTGTCGCGGGATATCTCCAACCTGTTCGACGAGGTCGATCCCATCGAGGAGGAATATGTTCTGGAAGTTTCCTCACCCGGCATCGACCGCCCGCTGACGCGGCCAAAGGATTTCGCGCTCTGGGCCGGGCACAAGACGAAACTCAATCTTGTGGACGGCATAGAGGGGCGCAAGACGTTCAAGGGCCGCCTGCTCGGTCTTGAAGGCAATGCCGTGAAGCTGAAACTGGAAGACGGGTCGGACAGCGAGATGGCTTTTCCGCTCGACAATATTCACAGCGCCAAGCTGGTGCTGACCAATGACCTGATCGCTGCCACGCAGCCCAAACCGCTCAACTGAGGGAATAGACGCCATGTCCACCGCCGTTACCGCCAACCGCGCCGAACTTCTTGCCATCGCCGATGCGGTCGCCCGCGAGAAGTCGATCGAGCGCAGCATCGTCATCGAGGCGATGGAGGAGGCCATTCAGAAGGGCGCGCGCGCCAAATATGGTCAGGAAAATGACATCCGCGCGAAGATGGACCCGGACACTGGCGAAGTCCGCCTGTGGCGGGTGGTCGAGGTGGTCGAGGCGCCGGAAAACAACTTCACCGAAATGTCCGTCGAAAAGGCGCAGGAACGTGAACCGGGTGCGTCCATCGGCGATTTCGTCGTGGACCCGCTGCCGCCCATCGAATTCGGCCGCATCGCGGCGCAGGCCGCGAAGCAGACCATCGTGCAGAAGGTCCGCGACGCCGAGCGCGACCGGCAGTATGAAGAGTTCAAGGACCGTGCCACCGAGATCATCACCGGTATCGTCAAGCGTGTCGAATTCGGTCATGTGGTCGTCGATCTGGGCCGCGCGGAGGGCGTCATTCGCCGCGACGAGCAGATCCCGCGCGAATTGCTGCGCGTCGGCGACCGGGTTCGCACCTACATCAAGGAAGTGCGCCGTGAACTGCGCGGACCGCAGATCTTCCTCAGCCGCGCGCATGGCGAATTCCTGAAAAAGCTGTTCGCGCAGGAAGTGCCCGAAATCTATGACGGGATCATCGAGATCAAGGCGGTTGCCCGCGATCCCGGCAGTCGCGCCAAGATCGGCGTCATTTCCTATGACGGCAGTATCGACCCGGTCGGTGCCTGCGTCGGCATGAAGGGCAGCCGTGTGCAGGCCGTCGTGCAGGAACTGCAGGGCGAGAAGATCGACATCATTCCGTGGTCCGAAGACACCGCGACCTTCGTTGTGAACGCGCTGCAGCCGGCCGAGGTGGCAAAGGTTGTCATCGACGAGGACGAGAACCGTATCGAGGTGGTCGTTCCCGACGAGCAGCTGTCACTCGCCATCGGTCGCCGTGGTCAGAATGTGCGGCTTGCCAGCCAGATTTCCGGCCACCAGATCGACATCCTGACCGAGGACGAGGAGTCGGAGCGCCGCCAGACGGAATTCACGACCCGCTCCACCATGTTCATGGAGGAACTGGACGTCGATGAAACGCTGGCGCAGCTGATCGTTGCCGAGGGCTTCTCCGAGATGGAGGAAGTCGCCTATGTCGAACCGGAGGAAATCGCCGCCATCGAGGGCTTCGATGAGGATCTGGCAGAAGAGCTGCAGAGCCGCGCCAAGGAAGCGCTCGAAAAGCGCGAAGCGGCGGCACGCGAAAAGCGCAAGGCGATGGGCGTCGAGGATGCGCTCGCCGAGATCGATGGCTTGTCGGAAAAGATGCTTGTCACGCTGGGTGAGGCGGGCATCAAAACGCTCGACGACCTTGGCGATCTGGCGACCGACGAACTGGTGTCGAAGCGCGACGGCGTCCTGAAAGACTATGATCTGGGCGATGACGAGGGCAACCGCATCATCATGGCCGCCCGCGCGCACTGGTTCGACGATGAGCCCGAAGCTGTCGAGGAGGTCGCCGATGCGACAACCGAAACATGAGCCTGAGCGGACGTGCATATTAACGCGTAGGAGCGGGACGAGGGACGAGCTGATCCGGCTCGCCCTGTCGCCGGACGGCGAGGTCATGCCCGACCTCGGTGCGAAGGCGCCGGGACGCGGGGCATGGATCGGTGTCGCTTCCGATGCGCTGAAAGCGGCGCAGGCGAAGGGGCAGCTGCGCGGAGCGCTGGCGCGCGCCTTCAAGGGCGATGCGAAGTCGGTCCCGGACGACCTTGCCGATATCATCAGGGACGGTCTGGAAAGCGCCGCGCTGAACCGGATTGGCCTTGAGAAGAAGGCGGGTCATTTGTGCTTTGGCTTTGAAAAAGTCCTGTCCGCGGCGAAATCGGGGGCGGCCAGACTGCTGCTCCACGCCAGCGATGCGGCAGCCGACGGCACGGCGAAACTGGACCGTGCCCTGCAAGCCGCCTTGCAATCTGGCGGTCGTGGGGCCAAATCGCTGATGCTGCCTGTGGACCGGGCGGCGCTATCCATGGCGCTTGGCCAGGGAAATGTGGTACATGTCGCGGTGACGGACGCCGGGGCAGCTACGCGAATAGAGGCCGCCGCCCGTCGGTGGCAGGCCTTTTCAGGTCTTGTTGGTGGGAATGGCGCGTCCTCAGCGGGCGTGACGGAAGGTATTGAAAGATAATATGAGCGAAGAGAAGAAAACCCTGACGCGCAAGCCGCTCGGCCTCAAGAAGACCGTCGATGCTGGTCAGGTGCAGCAGCAGTTCAGCCATGGCCGCAAGAATACGGTC
This sequence comes from uncultured Alphaproteobacteria bacterium, assembly GCA_963710205.1. Lineage (GTDB taxonomy): Bacteria > Pseudomonadota > Alphaproteobacteria > Sphingomonadales > Sphingomonadaceae > Pacificimonas. The sequence continues at coordinate 177,079 of CAVPZG010000006.1, forward strand.
GTCGTTGAGCGCAAGCGCCGCTTCGTTCCCAAGAAGCCAGGCGAAGAGAATGCCGCGCCCGAAGTCGAGGCGAAGGCGCCCGAACCTGCGCCCGCACCAAGGCCCGCGCCCAAGGCGCCCGCGCCGCGCGCCGTAACGAAGCCGCGCATGTCCGAGGCCGAGCAGACGCTGTCGCGCAAGGAAATGCAGGAGAAGCTGCTGCGCGAGGCCGAGGAAGAGCGCCTGAAAATGGCCGAGGACGCGCGCCGCCGCGAGGACGAGAAGAAATCCGGCGCTCTTGAGGAAGAGAAGCGCCGCGCCGAGGAGAACAAGCGCCGCGAGGAAGAGGAGGCTTCCGCTGCCGCCGAAGAGGCGAAACGCGCCGAGGCCGAGCGTGCGGCTGCGGAATCCGCTGCCAATGCGAGCGCCGAACCAGCGTTCGAGGAGGCAGGCCGCAAGGATACGCCGCGCAAGGACAAGAAGGATGAAAAGCCGCAGCGCCCCGCGCTTCGGGACAAGCGCCGCTCCGGCCGCCTGACGGTTACGAATGCCATGCGGTCCGAGGATGGCCGTCCCATGTCGATGGCGCGCATGCGCCGCCAGCGTGAGAAGCAGCATAACCAGCACGCTTTTGACGCGACCAAGACAAAGAAACAGGTTCGCGACGTGATTGTCCCCGAGGCAATCACCGTCCAGGAACTTGCCAACCGCATGTCCGAAAAGGGTGCGGACCTGGTGAAATCGCTGTTCAACATGGGATCAATGGTCACGATCAACCAGACCATCGACCAGGATACGGCGGAGCTGCTGGTCGAGGAATTCGGCCACAACGTGAAACGCGTCAGCGAAAGCGACATTGAAAGTGGCCTGGTAGGCCAGGACGATGACGATCCGAAGGACCTGAAACCGCGTCCGCCTGTCGTGACGATCATGGGCCATGTCGATCACGGCAAGACGTCGCTGCTGGATGCCCTGCGCGGGACGGATGTCACCGCCGGCGAGGCTGGCGGCATTACGCAGCATATCGGTGCCTATCAGATCACGCCGAAGAATTCCGGCCCCATCACATTCCTCGATACGCCGGGTCATGAGGCCTTCACGGAAATGCGGATGCGCGGCGCGGACGTCACCGATATCGTGGTGCTTGTCGTCGCCGCCGATGACGGACTGATGCCGCAAACCATCGAGGCCATCAAGCATACCAAGGCCGCCGACGTCCCCATGATTGTCGCGATCAACAAGATGGACAAGGAAGGCGCCGATCCGACAACCATCCGCACACGCCTTCTGGAGCATGAAGTCATTGTCGAGGAAATGTCCGGCGATGTGCAGGATGTCGAGGTTTCGGCACTGAAGAAAACCGGACTGGACATGTTGATCCAGAAGATCAACGACCAGGCCGAGCTGATGGAATTGCAGGCCAATCCGGACCGCGATGCAGAGGCGACGGTCATCGAAGCCAAGCTGGACAAGGGCCGCGGCCCCGTTGCCACCGTTCTTGTCAATCGCGGTACGCTGAGGGTCGGTGACATCTTCGTTGTCGGTGCCGAACAGGGCCGTGTCCGCGCGCTGATCGACGAGCATGGCAAGCAGATCAAGGAAGCCGGTCCATCGAAACCCGTCGAGGTGCTCGGCCTGAGCGGTGCCCCGATGGCGGGCGACATGCTGACGGTTGTCGCGGACGAGGCGCGCGCGCGCGAAGTCGCCGATTACCGTGCCAGCGCCATCAAGAAGAAGCGCCTGGTTACCGCCCCCACCAATGTCGACGAATTGTTCGCCGCCCACGCCGACACGGCCGAGATATATCCGGTTGTCATCAAGGGCGATGTGCAGGGCAGTGTCGAGGCGATCAAGTCCTCGCTGAATGCCCTTTCCAATGACGATATCAAGGTGAAGATCCTGCATTCCGGCGTCGGTGCCATCACCGAATCCGATGTTGCCCTTGCCGCCGCGTCCAATGCGCCGCTCTACGGCTTCAACGTCCGTCCGAACGCGAAGGCGCGTGACGTTGCCAAGAAGGAAGGTGCGGAGCTGCGTTATTACGACGTGATCTATGACCTGATCGATGAGACGAAGCTCGCCATGGCCGGACAGCTCGGCCCCGAACGCATTGAGAATGTGGTCGGCCGCGCGGAGGTCAAGGAGGTCTTCTCCGCAGGCAAGACCGGCAAGGCAGCTGGTCTGCTGGTCACCGAGGGCGTCATCAAGAAGGACATCCGGACGCGCGTAACCCGCGACGACGTCATCATCTACAACGGCAAGGTCGCCAGTCTTCGCCGCTTCAAGGATGACGTTGCGGAGGTCAGAACCGGCCTCGAATGCGGTGTGGTCTTCGACAGCTTCAAGGACATCAAGCCCGGCGACATGCTGGAAACGTTCGAGATCGAAGAACGCGAACGGACTCTGTAGTCATATTCCCCTCTCCAGCGGAGAGGGGAAAGGCCTTCTATGAAACACACCCAGACCGACGAAACGAAATCCGTACGCCTGCTCAAGATTGGCGAGCAGATACGGCATGTCCTTGCCTCGCTACTCCAGCGCGGTGAAGTGAATGATCCCAACCTCGCGAAGCTGATCATATCGGTCAGTGAAGTGCGCGTTTCGCCGGATCTTCGCCACGCCGCCGTCTATGTGAAGGCGCTGGGCGGGGATGATGACGTGATGCTTGCCGCCCTTAGAAAGAACGTGCGGTTCCTGCGCGGCCACGTCGCCCGTGCGCTTTCGACGAAATACACCCCCGAACTGAAATTCCGCCTGGACGAAAGCTATACGGAGGCCGCAAAAATCGATGCGCTGCTGCGTTCAGAGCGTGTGGCGGCGGATCTGAAGCGCGACGGGGACGAATGAAGCTTGCGACCGCTCTCGCCGATGGCGATGTCGGGCTCGACCTTCTGAAAGATTCCCACCTTCCAGACCTGAGGCGTGCGTGCGCGGAAGATAGGGATATCTGGGCCATTTATCCTTTCTCCATGCTGGACGAACATTTTGACACTGCTGTCGAGCGCATGGAGTCTTTTCATCAGATGCAAGGCTGGGTCCGCTATGCCGCCTTTCAAGCCGGGCGGCTGGTCGGGATGACCAGTTATATCAATCCCGATCCCGCAAACGGCGTTGTCGAGATCGGCGGAACCTATTTCGTGCCGTCCGTGCGCGGCACGAAATATAATGCAACCGCCAAGCGCCTGATGATCGACCACGCCTTCGCCTGCGGTTTCCGGAAAATCGAATTTCGCGTCGACACCCGCAATGCCCGCTCCCTGCGTGCCGTTGCAAAGCTGGGTGCTGTCCATGAAGGGACGTTGCGGCAGAACCGGATAACCTGGACGGGATATATTCGCGATACGGCTGTCTTCGGCCTGCTCGCCAGCGAGTGGCAGGGCCGCTAGAACCCCGGCCATGGCGAAACTCTATTTTTACTATGCGTCCATGAACGCCGGAAAATCCTCCACCCTCCTACAGGCGGCGTTCAATTATCGTGAGCGCGGTATGGAAACGATGCTTTGGACGGCGGGCATTGACGACCGCGCAGGATCCGGCGCGGTCGCGTCGCGTATCGGCCTGCGCGCCGACGCGCACCGGTTCGAGAGCGGCACCGACATATATTCCGCAGTGCTCGACGAACATCGGGCAGGTCATCTTGCCTGCGTGCTGATCGACGAGGCGCAGTTTCTTTCAAAAGCGCAGGTCTGGCAATGCGCGCGCCTGGCGGACGAAGACGACATCCCCGTCCTTTGCTATGGACTGCGCACCGACTTCCAGGGCGAACTGTTTTCGGGTTCGGCCACGCTTCTGGCGCTCGCAGACGCTCTCGTCGAGCTGAAGGCCGTCTGTGAGTGCGGGCGCAAGGCGACCATGAACCTGCGTGTCGATGAAGCGGGCAATGCCATTCGTGCGGGCGACCAGGTCGAGATCGGCGGCAACGACCAATATGTCGCGCTCTGTCGCCGCCATTTCCTGCAGCGGCTGGCCCGATGACCGGCCTGCACGGCTGGATCATCCTGGACAAGCCTGTCGGCATCACTTCGGCAGGCGGGGTGGCGCGAGTGAAGCGGTTGATGCGGGAAGGTGGGATTCGCAAACCCAAGGTCGGCCATGGGGGTACGCTCGACCCACTTGCGACCGGTGTGCTTCCGATTGCGCTGGGGGAGGCGACGAAGCTGACCGGGCGGATGCTGAACGGTGACAAGAGTTACGATTTCACAATTGCCTTCGGCGCAGCCACGGCAACGGACGATCTGGAGGGCCAGGTGGTGGCGGAAAGCGATCATCGTCCGACCTGCGAAAACATCGCGCGAATCCTGGCGCGGTTTACCGGCCCCCTCCAGCAGCGCCCGCCTGTCTATTCCGCGTTGAAGGTGGACGGCGAGCGCGCATACAAACGGGCGCGCGCAGGTGAACTGCTGAAGATGCCGGAGCGTGAAATTACAGTTCACGACCTGAAAATTTCGTCACGCGCGCAAATGCGCGGCCCCAGCCTGACAGAAAAATCCGCGAGCGGCATTGCCCGTACTTGCGAGGATGACGAGCGATTGGAGTCGATCACCCTTTCGGCCACCGTCTCCAAGGGTACATATATCCGTTCGCTGGCGCGCGATATCGCGCTTGCGCTCGGCACCGTTGGCCATGTCAGCATGCTGCGCCGCACGGCCTGCGGACCGTTTACCCTTGAAAATGCGATCGCACTGGACAATCTTATGGAAGGCGCTATGGAGCGCGGCTTGGGCAGCGCGGTGCTGCCCATGACGGTGGGGCTGGACGACATCCCGGCTTTGCCCGTCACCCCCGAAGAGACGGCTATCCTGAAACATGGGCAGACGCTTTCCGGACGTCCCGAACCGGACGGACTCATGATCGCGATGATGGCAGATATGCCCGTCGCGCTCGTCATGCTGGACAACGGCATGGTTCGTGTGGAGCGGGGCTTCAATCTTTAGACAAAGGAGCACCGATGTCGATTACACCCGAGCGTAAGCAAGAGCTTATCAAAGAACATGCCCGTGAAGAGGGCGATACCGGTTCCCCTGAAGTGCAGGTTGCGATCCTTTCGGAGCGCATTTCCAACCTTACGGAACATTTCAAGGACCATCACAAGGACAACCATTCGCGCCGCGGGCTGCTGATGCTGGTGAACAAACGCCGCAAACTGCTCGACTATCTGAACGCGAAGGATTCGGAGCGCTACGAAGCGATCCGCTCGAAACTGGGCCTGCGCCGCTAAGCGCGCTGCCTTTGAAGGGCCGCCTCCTGCGTGAGGGCGGCCCTTTTCACATTCATCACGCAAATTCACGCCGACGCCGCGATGGTCGCGTCCTCGGCAGTATGTTGCCGGGCGGGCATTTCTGTTTCGTTTCCGGCATTTGGAAAGACAGAAAAACCATGTTCAACAAACATATCGTAGAAACGACGTGGGGCGGCAAAAAGCTGACCCTGGAAACCGGGCGGATCGCTCGCCAGGCTGACGGCGCGGTCCTCGCGACGCTCGGCGAGACCGTCGTCCTTTGCGCCGTCACGGCGGCCAAGTCGGTGAAGCAGGGGCAGGATTTCTTCCCGCTGACCGTCCACTATCAGGAAAAATTCTCGGCAGCCGGCCGCATACCGGGTGGTTTTTTCAAGCGTGAAGGCCGCCCGACGGACCATGAGACGCTGACCAGCCGCCTGATCGACCGTCCTATCCGCCCGCTTTTTCCCGAAGGCTTCCTGAACGAGATCAACGTGATCTGTCAGGTCATGAGCTATGATGGCGAAAACGAACCTGACGTGCTGGCAATGGTGGCTGCGTCCGCCGCGCTGACCATTTCCGGCCTGCCGTTCATGGGACCGATCGCCTGTGGCCGCGTCGGTTATGTGAACGGCGAATATGTCCTCAATCCGTCACGCGACATCGAGGATAGCCAACTGGACCTGGTCGCCGCAGGCACGATGGACGCCGTCCTGATGGTGGAGTCGGAAGCCAAGGAGCTTCCCGAGGACGTCATGCTCGGCGCCGTCATGTTCGCGCACCAGCATGGCAAGGGCGTCATTGAGGCGATTATCGAACTCGCCGAGAAGGCTGCGAAGGATCCCTGGGAGCTTGAACCCGCCGATGAACAGGCCGAGGCTGACAAGGCAACGCTGGAGAAGGCTGTCGGCAAGAAGATTGCCGCTGCCTACAAGATGACCGCCAAGCAGGACCGTCAGGATGCGCTTGCTGCGGCGAAGGAAGAGGGCATGGCCAAGCTTGGCGATGATCTCGACGCAACCCGGAAGATGAAGGCCGCCAAAAGCTTCAAGAAGCTGGAAGCCGAAATCGTTCGCGGCGGCATCATCAAGGACAAGACCCGCATCGATGGCCGCAAGCTGGATGAGGTTCGGCCGATCGAAGCCGAAGTGGCCGTCCTGCCGCGTACGCATGGCTCCGCCCTGTTCACGCGCGGCGAAACACAGGCCATTGTCACGACCACGCTGGGCACTGCCGATTCCGAGCAGATGATCGACGCCATCTACGGCATGTCGAAGGAACATTTCCTGCTGCATTACAACTTCCCGCCCTATTCGGTCGGCGAGGTCGGCCGCTTCGGTGGTACGGGTCGGCGCGAAGTCGGACATGGCAAGCTCGCCTGGCGCGCGCTGCATCCCGTCATGCCGTCCAAGGAAGAATTTCCCTATACGATCCGCGTGATCAGCGACATCACCGAGTCGAACGGCTCGTCCTCGATGGCGTCGGTCTGCGGCGGGTCGCTTGCGATGATGGACGCCGGTGTGCCGTTGAAGCGCCCCGTATCGGGCATCGCCATGGGCCTGATCCTGGAAGAGAGCGGCGAATTTGCCGTGCTTTCCGACATTCTGGGCGACGAGGATCACCTTGGCGACATGGACTTCAAGGTTGCCGGTACATCGGAGGGCATCACGTCCCTGCAGATGGACATCAAGGTCGCCGGCATCACCGAAGAGATCATGCACACGGCACTGGAGCAGGCCAAGGGCGGCCGTGCGCACATCCTTGAGCGCATGAACGATGCGCTCGGCGGCACGCGCGAAACCATGTCTGAACATGCCCCGCGCATCGAAACGATCACCGTGCCGAAGGACAAGATCCGCGACATCATCGGTACAGGCGGCAAGGTCATCCGTGAGATCGTCGCCGAAACCGGTGCGAAGGTCGACATCGACGACGAGGGCATCGTCAAGGTTTCCTCCAGCGTCGCCAGTGAAATCGAAGCCGCCGTCAACTGGATCAAGGGAATTATCGAAGAGCCCGAGGTCGGTGCGATCTACACCGGCAAGGTGGTCAATCTGGTTGCGTTCGGCGCGTTCGTGAATTTCATGGGCGGCAAGGACGGTCTCGTCCACGTCTCCGAAATCAAGAATGAGCGGGTCGAACAGGTCAGCGATGTTCTGGAAGAAGGCCAGGAAGTGAAGGTCAAGGTTCTGGCAATCGACGACCGCGGCAAGGTGCGCCTGTCCATGCGCGTCGTCGATCAGGAAACCGGCGAAGAGCTGGAGGACACCCGTCCCCCGCGCGAGGAGAAGCCGCGCAGTGATCGCGGTGCTCGCGGACGCGGTGACCGCGACGGTGGCAATGACCGTGGCGGTGATCGTGGTGGCCGGGGTCGCGGCAACGACCGGGGCGGCAATCGCGGCGGTGGCCGTGGTCGTGGTCGTGGTCGCGATAATGACGATCAGGACAAGGGCGGCGATGACGCCGGTCTGCCCGACTTCATTTCCGGTGACGACGACTGAGGTTGAACGCCTCTGCGATAGAAATGGGGGAGGCCGCATGGTCTCCCCTTTTTTTTCGAAATGGCCTTTTGCCAAGTTGAGGCGTTAAGCGCCTGGGGCAACTGATAATGTGAGTGGCGCGGCATGATGGACGACAGTTTTTTCGGCATCGGGCCGTATCACGTGCTGCTGGCCGGTTGCGGGCTCGTGATCATCGCGGCCTACTGGTTGCCGCGCTTTATTTCGGGACGTGAACCGGCGGCGTCCGGCTTGCTCATCCTGGGCGGTTTTCTGGTGTTCGGCTTTCTGCCCGGAATGCCAGAGGCATTCAGTCCGGTCGAGCGACCGGTCTTGTGGGAAATTACCAGCGAATTCGCGGTCATCGTTGCCCTGTTCGGCACGGGACTCCGTATCGACAGGTTGGCGGATTTCCGCGTTTGGCGGCCTGCAACCGGTCTGCTCTTGGTGGGGATGCCCTTGTGTCTGATCGCAGTCACGTGGCTGGGCCTGCTGGCGGGCTTTGGTCTTGCCGCCGCGATCCTGCTGGCCGCCGTGCTGGCACCGACGGACCCCGTCCTCGCCGCCGACGTGCAGGTCGGACCGCCGCTTGAGGGCGGCGAGCATCCGGTGCGATTTGCCCTGACCAGCGAGGCGGGACTGAATGACGGACTGGCATTTCCGTTCGTCTATCTGGCAATCCTGCTGGCCGCTGATCAGTTCTCGCTGGCGGAATGGACGGGCACCTACATCGTTTACAAGATCGTCGTGGGGACGGTGATGGGCGCCGGTGCGGGCTGGCTGCTGGGCAAGGTCATGTTCGACCTGCCGCGCGGCAATGCGCTGTCGGAATCCGGCTCCGGCGTCGTTGCCTTTGCGGGCGTGTTGTTCACCTATGGCATATGCGAACTGGCCGAGGGCTACGGCTTCATTGCCGCCTTTGTCATGGGACTGGTTCTGCGCCGGTCTGAATCCGAGCATGAGTTTCACCGCAAGCTGCATGATTTCTCGGAGTCGCTGGAACATGCCGTGACGGCCATCCTGCTCGTGATGCTGGGCGGTGCGCTGCCCATATTATGGCCCTATCTGACCTGGCAGATCGCGGCGATTGGCCTGACGCTGATCTTCGTCATCCGCCCTGCGGCGGGGATGCTGTCCCTATGGGGTAGCGACCTGAACATGAAACAGCGCGGCGTCGTCGCCTTTTACGGCGTGCGTGGCCTCGGTTCCATTTATTATCTGGCCTATGCGGTCACTCATGCCGACTTTGCGGAGGTGGACAGCCTCTGGGCGGCCATAGCCTTCACCATTTTCGCATCGACCATCATCCATGGCTTTACCGCGGGCAGCTTTGTCTGGGCGGCAACGCACGACGAAAATGCCGAATGACGCCATCATAAGGGCACAGCGGTCTCGACCTTGATCGCTTCCATGGCAAAGCTTGCGGAAACGTCGCGCATTGGCGCCGCGTCGATCAGTTTCCGGTATACGCGGTCATAGTCGCCCACGTCGCGGACGAGCAGCTTGATGAGGTAATCGACGTCGCCGGCCATACGGTAGAGTTCGACCACTTCCGGAATTTTGGAGGCCGCGCCGGCAAACCGGTCCAGCCAGTCGGCGCTGTGGTCGCCGGTCTTCACTGCGACGAACACGGTGACATTGAGGCCTACCGCCGCTGGATCCACGAGAGCAACGCGGCGCTGGATGACGCCGTCCTTCTCCAGCCGCTTCACCCGCCGCCAGATATTGTTCACCGATAGCGACAGGGTGTCGGCGATCTTCTCCAGCGACTGGGTCGCATCGGTCTGCAGCACGCCGAGAATTTTTCGGTCTGTACTATCAATATTTTTTATCATCGGATGATTTTGAAGAATAATCTTCTAATACGCAATCAAAACGGGGTGGGATTGATAAGGAATTTTGCGTCTGGCCAGTCTAGAATCCGGTGCGAAGCTGGAGGGGTAGATCGACATGCTGAACCGGGAACGCATAGAAATGCCGAGGACCATCGGCGCCGTACCCAGGCCATGCGCCTGCGGCGCGCTGGTCGGGGATACCCCGCTGCTGGCACTGGACATGATGTTCAGGGGGCAGGCCTGCACGGTCTACGGCAAGGCGGAATTTCTGAACCCGACGGGGAGTATCAAGGACCGCATGGCGCACCGCATCCTGACGGCGGCCGCGGCAAGCGGCGCGCTGCGTCCGGGACAGCGGGTCGTCGAGGCGACGAGCGGGAATGCCGGCATCGCGCTTGCCGCGATGGGTGCGGCGCGGGGGCATCCGGTGACGATCTTCATGCCGGACTGGATGAGCGCGGAACGGCGGGCGCTGCTGGCAAGTTTTGGCGCGGAGCTGCGCCTTGTCAGTCATGAGGATGGCGGTTTCCTGGGGTCGATTGCACAGGCCGAAGCCTTTGCGGCGAAGAATGACGCGTTTCTGGCGCGGCAGTTCGAGAATGACGACAACTGGCGCGCCCATGCTGAAACGACCATGCCGGAACTCGTGCGGCAGATGGGCGGCGCGCCCGATGCCATCGTCGCGGGTGTCGGCACAGGCGGGACGATCATGGGTGCGGCGCGCCATGTGTCCGAAATGGGCTTCGCCACCAGATGTCATCCCGTCGAACCGGCCGAAAGCCCGACCCTGTCGACCGGATACAAGGTCGGAAGGCACCGCATTCAGGGTGTCAGCGACGAGTTCATTCCCGCCATCGTCAGGCTGGATGAGCTGGCTGACATCATTGCCGTCCCGGACGGCGATGCGATCATCATGGCACAGATGCTGTCGAGGAAGCTGGGCCTGGGCGTCGGCATCTCCTCTGGCGCGAATGTGCTGGCGGCATTGCAGCTGATCGATCGGTATGGTCCGGATTACCGGGTGGCGACCGTGCTTTGCGACAATAGCGCGCGCTATCTTTCAACGGACTACGCGAAGGTCGAGCCGGTCAGGGACGGCTATCTGTCGTCCGTGACCGAGCTGAACTGCGCGCGGCGGCTGTAGGGCCTTACCAGATCTTCACGCGCTCCTCCGGTTTCAGGAAGAGCCTGGCATCCGCGTCCGGCGTGTAGGCGGTGTACCAGGGATCGAGATTGCGGACCACCCAGACCCGCTGGATCGACGGGCTGTGCGGGTCGGTGACGAGGCGCTGGCGGAGATTCTCCTCGCGGTAGTTGCGGCGCCACACCTGTGCCCAGCCGAGGTAGAAACGCTGGTCGCCGGTCATGCCGTCGAGGACAGGGGCCTCCTGACCGCCCAGGGACATACGATAGGCCTCATAGGCTACGGTCAGGCCCGCAAGGTCGGCGATATTCTCGCCAAGCGTCAGGCCGCCCTGAATGTTCACGCCGGGAAAGATCTCATAGGCGTCATACTGGTCGACAAGCTGTTTGGTGAGCGCATCGAAACGAGTGACATCCTCCGCAGTCCACCATTCACTGAGCGCGCCGTTCACGTCATATTTGCGGCCCTGATCGTCGAAATGATGGCTGATCTCATGCCCGATCACTGCACCGATGCCGCCATAGTTGATGGCCGGATCGGCATTTGGATCGAAAAAGGGTGGCTGCAGGATGGCGGCGGGAAAAACGATCTCGTTCATCACAGGGTTGGCATAGGCATTGATGGTCATCGGCGTCATGAACCACTCGCCGCGGTCGATGGGACCGCCGAGCTTGTCGAGGTTCCGCTGATGCTCGAACTCACTGGCGCGCATGGCATTGCCGAGAAGGTCGTCGGCACGGATATCGAGCGCGCTATAGTCACGCCATGTGTCGGGATAGCCGATCTTTGGCGTGAAGGCGGCGAGCTTCGCGCGCGCCTTGACCTTGGTTTCAGGCGCCATCCATTCGAGGCCGGCAAGGCGGCGGTCCATGGCGGCGATCACATTCTTCACGAGCGCGTCGGCCTGGGCCTTGGTTTCCGGCGGGAAATAGCGTTCGACATAATCCTTCCCGACGGCCTCGCCCAATATGCCAGTGACGAAATCGACGCCGCGTTTCCAGCGGGGCTGGTTTTCGGGCGTGCCGCTGAGGACCGTGCCATAGAAGGCGAAATTCTCGTCCGCGAACGCGGCGGGGAGTTCGTCGGCATAGCTGCCGAGCGTCTTCACGATCAGCTGGTCCTTCAGCACATCGAGCGGGGCCGCGCCGACAATCCGGGCGATCCCCTCGACCGCGCTTGGCTGCGCGACGATGACGCTGTCCACATCGATGCCGGACCCCCTGAAATAGTCGGAGATGGAAAAACCGGGTGTGGCGGTTTCCAGCGCCGCCAGGGTGCGCTTGTTATAGGTCTTGTCGGCGTCGCGGCTTTCCGTGCGGGTCCAGTGAACGCCTGCGATCTTCGTTTCCAGATCGAGGATGGCGGCGGCGCGGGCGGCGGCGTTGTCCTGGCCCGCCAGTTCCATCATCCTTGCCATGTGGGCGGCATATTTCGCACGAATGTCGGCGAATTTCGCGTCTTCCGACAGGTAGTAGTCGCGGTCGGGCAGGCCAAGGCCGGACTGCACCATGTTCAGCGCGTAGATGCTGGGGTCTTTTTCGTCCTGATTGACATAGACGCCGACCGGTCCGCCGACGCCGTAGCGGTCGGCCTTGCCCACGGTCATGGCATAGTCTGCGTGACTGTCGATGCCGCGAATTTCAGCAAGCCACGGTTCGAGAGGTTCGAGACCAGCCTCCTCAACCGCAGCTTCGTTCAGGAAGCTGGCATAGGCGCGGCCGATTTTTGAATTCGGATCGGCCTTGGCCTCATCGAGTATCTCGCGGGTGCGCGCCTTGGAAATTTCGTCAAGACGAGTGAACATGCCGTAATTGGACTTGTCGGCTGGAATTTCCGTGGTCGCGGCCCAGGTCCCATTGGCATATTCGTAAAAGTCTTCGCCGGGACGGACACTCCTGTCCATTCCTGTCTGATCAAAGCCGAAGCTGCCAAGTTCGGGCGCGGCGGCCCCGGAGTCATCGGTGGCGACAACCGCCTGCGGACCGGCACCAGATGCGACGACGTCAGTGCCTGGACCGGATGCCGTGGCAGTGCAGGCGGCCAGCATCGTGGCGGCGAGGAGAGCGGGGATCAGACGGGTCATTGATACTCCAACGAAGAGGGAGGGGGACATTTTCGGGATAGTTACACATGAAACCCTATCCAGCGCCAGCCCCCCCAACCCACAGGGTCACAGGTTCACACGGATTCGGTCATTCGCCGCCGCGCACGGGTCACAGTCCGGGGTCACAACTGCCCTGAGCGAAAGGCCGGTGACCGGCGGGACGCAGAACCATCAGGATTTCCGCATCGCGCAGCATTTGGTGCCGTACCATTCGCGCCTGTTCGCCGGAAAGCATGGGGCCGCCCGAGAGCGCCCGGTCCCATGCAATTGCGAACGCAGCGCCCGCCGGACGGCGGCGCAGACGATAGGCGCTTTCCCGGCTCATCCCCGCCGCCCGCGCCGCCGAGGCCACGTTCCGGGTGGCGGCAAGCCGCTCGATGAAGCGCACCTGCCTGAGCGTGGTCCATCGTCGTGCTGCGTGGGAAGCGGTGGTCTTCATCGGAACTGCCTTTCGCGTGAATACGAACGACAGGAACAAGAGACAGGAAATTTCCTATTTTGCAAGCGAAATGCGCGGCGCTACCCAAAAGGGGGTCGGTGTCGTAGGACGGTCTGGACGCACCGATCCGGGGGAAACAGACATGCCATCCAGCCTTCAGTTCAGCCGCCGGCACCTGCTGGCGATGGGCGCGGCCGCGCCGCTGGTCCTGAGCGCTTCGCGTGGACGCACGCAGGAAGCGGTGGGACAGCCGCTGATTGGCGACCCGCCGCTGCCCGAACCATTTGAACAGCGGATGCGCTGGGCAGTTGTCGGCCTTGGCACCTTTGCCATCGGGCAGGTCATTCCGGGATTCCTGATGGCGTCGAGGTCGCGCATGACCGCCTTCGTGTCAGGAAATGCGGAAAAGGCGCGGGATGTGGGCGCGCGTTACGGCGTCGACCGGTTTTATTCCTATGCCGATTACGACCGCATGGCGGACGACGCGGAAATTGACTGCGTTTACATCGCACTGCCAACGGGATTGCATGCCGAATATGCCATTCGCGCGCTCGATGCCGGGAAGCATGTGCTGTGCGAGAAGCCAATGGCCACCAGCGCGGCGGAATGCGAGGCGATGATCGCGGCGGCGCGGCGCAATGACCGGCGCCTGGGCGTGGCCTATCGCGTGCATTTCGAGCCGACCAACCTGGAGGCGAAGCGGCGGATCGATGGCGGCGCATTGGGGACGCTGAGGCATATCCGCTGCGAGCATGGCTATAATTCAAATCCCGACTATCCGCCGCACAAATGGCGGCTGGACAAGGCGCTGGCAGGCGGCGGGTCGATGTTCGATATCGGTATTTATGGCCTGAACACCGCGTTGATGATGCTGGGCGATGATGCGCCGGTGTCGGTGTCGGCCGTCCATGCCTTTCCAAGGACAAGATCCGCGCTTTCAGGAGGTCGAGGGCGGCCTCGACTGGCGGCTGGTGACAGCGGGCGGCACGAGCGTCAGCGGGTCGAGTTCGTACAGCTATAGCCCCTATATCAGCAGGCAGCATTATATCGGCGCGAATGCGTCGGCGGAAATGCAGCCGGCGACGACCTATTACGATAACAGCCTGGTGATCAGCGGCGGCGATGCCCCCGGAAAGGTCGGCGCGGGCCGTCCGGTGACGCAGTTCCCGGCGCAGGTGGATGGCTTTGTGGATGCCGTGCGGGAAGGGCGCGAACATCTGACGCCGGGCGAGATGGGATACCGGGATATCGTCCTGATCGAGGCGATGTACCGGAGCGCGGATGCGGGCGGAGCTGTGGCCCGGGTTTGAACGGTATGGGCGCGCCGGGGCAGCGCGGCCTTCCTTCCGATTGCGGAGGTTTCACGTCGGGAAATTCGGCCTGAAGGCGGCTGCCCATGTCAATCGGACCTTCCGCTGTCACTGATCAGTGACTGTCAGCTCCAGCGCCTGGCCATTCCTCATGACCGAAAGCGTGCGCGCCTGACTGGTCGGGCGATCTTCCACCAGCCACCGCGCGATCACACATGAATCCGGCTGGCCCAAAAGGGAACGGCCATCGATTGCCAAGACTGTGTCGCCGAGGCGCAGACCGGCCCGCTTTGCCGCTGACCCGTCGAAGAGTTGCACGACAGTTGCCGTGTCCCCGGTCATGCCGATCGCATAACCGGGATGTTCCCGGGGGGCTGACACGCCAGCGCGTTCATGCAGCAGCATCCGCTTTCCGGGATAATCCAGCGTAACGCTATACCGGTCGAGGATTCCCAAGCCGATCAGGGAGGGGGGCGCATCGCGGATGGTGCCGGGAAGCCGGGGAAGTTCAGCGCCAAGCGTCAGCCCCTGCAGATCGAATCTGAGAAGGTCGGTTTCGTCGCCGGCACCGCCCGCCGATACGCCCAGTGAGCCGCGGCCCCTGCGCAGGCTGCCCGAGACGATTGACCGCTGGACCTGATCAACGCGAAAGACACGATCGTAAAGGATGATCGTGTCTGAATTGCCTGTGTCGAAGAGTGCGCGATCCCTGAATGAACCAAAAGCGTAAGGGAACACCGGAGGATAGGGATATCCGCCAATGTGCAGTTCCGTTGTGACCGAAGCGGGTTTCGAGCGCAAACCGGGAATGTCTTCCAGTTTTGCCGCGATCTTCAATTGGTTTTGCGCGCCGTCGATATGCCAGACATTGCCCGGGAATATCTCTGAACCGATGACGCCGCCGTCGAACACGCAGCCATCGGGATCGGCGTCTCGCAAATCCGCGATCAGCACGGGAACGTCGGCGAAGGTCAGTCCGCCGATGGTCAACTGCCGGACGACCGCGATGTCGGTTCTCACGTCCCGCCCGTTGGCATCCCGGCCCGTGTTCGATCCGATGACGGTGAGATCCAGTTCCTCGGCCAGTTCCCGCGAGATCATGGTGGGCGAGCCGGTGTCGAAGATGAAGCTGCGCTCGGTCCCATTCATGGCCGCGCGAATGGCGAATTTGCCCATATGAGGAACGAGCGGGATTGTCTCAACATCGCTTGTCCGTTGAACCATGATCGGCTGCTGCAGCACCGTGGCAGGTTCGCGAGACGTCTGCGCATTCGCCGGACGCGACATCGCGATGGCCGTCATCACGGCCAGGACGATCCCCAGACGATACCTCACGAAACCTTCTCCCACCCCCGTGATTTGGCAACCGCGATTGCCATGACCGGGAGCTTAACGGATTCTGGCCCCCACCGGCTCCGTAATAGCATTCGTCCCGCCCGCCTCAAAACCGCAGGGTCCGGCTTCCGTGCTCGGTGTCAGATATGTCCCAAGCGACTTGCCAGCAAAAAAATGCCCGCCCCGGCGTGAACCGGGACGGGCATTTCCTCCTCCCCAGGAGGTCTTTCAGCCGTTACGCGGCGAACTGGTTCATGGTGTTGTCCTTGCCGCCCGCCTTCAGCGCGGCCTCTCCGGCGAAATATTCCTTGTGGTCGTCGCCGATGTCGCTGCCGGACATGTTCTGGTGCTTCACACAGGCGATGCCCTGGCGGATTTCCTCGCGCTGGACATTGAGGACGTAGCCGAGCATGGCCTCCTCGCCGAAATAACGCTTCGAGAGGTTGTCCGTCGACAGCGCTGCCGTGTGGTAGGTCGGCAGCGTGATGAGATGGTGGAAGATGCCCGCTTCGCGCGCCGCATCCTTCTGGAAGGTACGGATGCGCTCGTCGGCCTCGGCGGCAAGATCGCTGCCATCGTAATCGACGCTCATCAGCCTGTCGCGGTCATAGGCGGAAACGTCCTTGCCCGCTTCGGTCCAGGCGTCGAACACCTGCTGGCGGAAGTTCAGTGTCCAGTTGAAGCTGGGCGAGTTGTTATAGACGAGCTTCGCGTTCGGAATGACCTCGCGGATGCGGTTCACCATGCCGCCGATCTGGCCGATATGCGGCTTTTCGGTCTCGATCCAGAGAAGGTCGGCACCGTTCTGGAGCGAGGTGATGGAGTCGAGGACGCAGCGGTCCTCGCCCGTGCCCGCGCGGAACTGGTAGAGATTGGACGGCAGGCGCTTCGGCTTCACGAGCTTGCCGTCGCGGGCAATGAGGACGTCGCCGTGACCGACGGCGTTCGCATCGACCTCTTCGACGTCGAGGAAGCTGTTATACTGGTCGGCCAGGTCGCCCTTTTCCCGTGTATAGGCGATCTGCTTCGTGAGGCCCGCGCCCAGGGAGTCGGTCCGCGCGACGATGATGCCGTCGTCGACGCCGAGTTCGAGGAAGGCGTACCTGACGGCGCGGATCTTGGCGAGGAAATCCTCATGCGGGACGGTGACCTTGCCGTCCTGATGGCCGCACTGCTTTTCATCCGAAACCTGGTTTTCGATCTGGATGGCGCAGGCGCCGGCCTCGATCATCTTCTTGGCGAGAAGATAGGTTGCCTCGGCATTGCCGAAACCGGCGTCGATGTCGGCAATGATGGGGACGACGTGCGTCTGGAAGTTGTCGATCTGGTTCTGCAGGTCGCGCGCCTTCACCTCGTCACCCGACGCCTTGGCCGCGTCGAGGTCGCGGAACATGAGCCCGAGTTCGCGGGCATCGGCCTGCTTCAAAAACGTGTAGAGTTCCTCGATCAGCATGGGCACGGTCGTCTTTTCGTGCATTGACTGATCCGGGAGCGGGCCGAATTCGCTGCGCAGCGCGGCGACCATCCAGCCGCTGAGGTAGAGATATTTCCCCTTGGTCGTGCCGAAATGCTTCTTGATCGAGATCATCTGCTGCTGGCCGATGAAACCGTGCCACGCGCCCAGCGACTGAGTGTAGTTGGCGGGATCGGCGTCATAGGCGTCCATGTCGGCGCGCATGATTTTCGCCGTGTACGTGGCGATGTCGAGGCCGGTCAGAAACCGGTTCTGCAGGCGCATGCGGGCGACGGCCTCCGCCTCGATATCGGCCCAAGGTGCGCCGTTCTTGCCGATCAGCGTGTTCGCTTCCGCGATCTGGTTCGTGTAGGTCATGGGGAGGCTCCGATGGTTAATTCGTTTACAGGATTTTCACATTGCAGGTGCGAAGCGATTCGTCAGCCATGCCGGAAAACTAACATTGACGCTTGTGCCCCAGCTTTGTACGGATCGTCAAATAGATGTTGTGAAAATCGAGTTAATTGGTGCGATATTGTCGATGACGACATGTAAAACTGTAAATAATTTACACAATGGCTGACACCCCCAACCTTCCGGATCGCAAGGTCTTTGCGGGTCCGCGGATGCGCCGGCTGCGCGGACGGCTGGGGTTGACGCAGACGCGCATGGCGGAGGAGCTGGGCGTATCGACGAGCTATCTGAACCTGATCGAGCGCAACCAGCGGCCGCTGACGGCGCCGTTTCTGCTGAAGCTGTCGGAGACCTATAACGCCGACCTGCGCGAACTGATTGCCGAGGGCGAGGAGCAGGTGGAGCGGGAGGTCGCCGCGGCGCTGGCGTCGCCCTTGCTGGCCGGCCTCGACGTCGGAAAGGCGGAGCTGCAGGAATTCGTGGCCGCGCAGCCTGGCATTGCGCAGGCGCTGATCCGGCTGCACCGCGCGAAGGATGCCGATGATGGCGATGCGCCGACGCCGGGCAAGGGGCGCCCGCCACTGGAGGCCGTGCGGGACTTCATCGAGGGCGCGCGCAACCATTTTCCCGAGCTGGAGGAAGCCTGCGAGGCGCTGGCCGATGAGCTGCGCCTGGCGGGGGCGCATTTCCTGGGCAGCGTGTCGGACCGGCTGCGCGTGAAACATGGCTTCACGGTGCGGATTTTGCCCGCCGATGTGATGCCTCAGCTCTTGAGGCGGTTCGACATTCACAATCGGCAGGTGCAGCTGTCGGAAGTGCTGGACAATGCCAGCCGCAGCTTTCACGCGGCCTATCAGCTGGCGTCTTTCGAGTTGAAAACGGAGATCGAGGCGATCGCCGCGCGTGCCGACATGCCATCGCGGCCTGCCGAGCGGCTGCTTGTGCAGAATCTGACAAACTATTCCGCGGCGGCGCTGATGATGCCGTACAGGCGCTTTTATGAGGCGGCCGAGGGAACAGGCTATGACATTTCGCTGCTGGAAGCGCGCTTCGGTGCGGGGTTCGAGCAGGTGGCGCACCGGCTGACAACCCTGCAGCGGCCCGGCGCGCGCGGTGTGCCGTTCTTCCTGATCAGGGTGGACCGGGCGGGGAATATCTCCAAACGCTTTTCGGCGGGAAGTTCTTCATTTGCCAGAATGGGCGGCACGTGCCCGCTTTGGAATTTGCACCGCGCGTTCGAGCGGCATGGACAGCTGCTGACCCAGCTGGTCGAGCTGGAGGACGGCGCCCGGTTCCTTACCATTGCCCGGACCGTGACGGCCTATCGCCAGCCCTTTGGCCAGAGCGCGCCGGAATATGCGGTTGCACTTGGCTGTGAGACCAGGCACGCGCACGGCCTGACCTATGCGGGCGGACTGGACCTGGACGGCGCGGCAATGCCGATTGGCATGGGGTGCCGCGATTGCACGCGCGTGGGGTGCCGGCAACGGGCCGTACCGCCCGCGCACCGCCGGATCATCATCGATGAAACGCAGCGCGGGCCGAATGCGTTCGAGTTTTCGAGTGACTGAACCAGATCCCTTTCCGCCAGTCCGCCGATGGGCGTCCCGCGCCGTCCGCGACCCGAGTGAGACGCGAACGCGGCCATTGGCCCCTTGCCGCCGCCGATATGAAACCATTTTTTCTGGAGCAAATACATGACCGAGACCCGTGCCGACCTGACGATCGACCCACTGCTGTGCGATTTCATCGAAAGCCGCGCGCTGCCGGGAACGGATATCGCTCCGGATGCCTTCTGGGCCGGGTTTTCGCGGATCATAAATGGCCTGTCGCCAGTAAACGCGAAGCTGCTGAAGAAGCGCGATACGCTGCAAAAGCTGCTGGACGAATGGTATGGCAAGCGGATGGGCCAGCCGCTCGACATAGCGGCGCAGAGAGCCGAGCTGGAACGGATCGGCTATCTGGTGAAGGCACCGAAACCGTTCAAGATCGAAACGGACAAGGTCGATCCCGAACTTTCGACCATCGCCGGGCCGCAACTGGTCGTGCCGGTCACGAACGCGCGCTATGCCCTGAATGCCGCCAATGCGCGCTGGGGCAGCCTTTACGACGCCCTCTACGGTACCGATGCTCTGGGCTCCCCACCGCCAAAGGGTGCCTATGATCCCGCACGCGGCGCGCAGGTCATCGCCTATGCAAAGGATTTCCTGAACCGGCATTTCAAGCTGGCGTCGTCAACGCATGACAGGATTTCCGGTTACAAGATTGTCGGCGGACAGCTGGCACCCATGCTGGCCGACCCGGCACAGTTTGCCGGCTATCGCGGCGAAGCGGACGCGCCCACGGCGATCCTCCTCAAGAATAATGGTCTGCATGTTGAAATCCAGATCGACCGCAACAGCGACATCGGCCGTACCGACAAGGCCGGGGTTGCAGACCTGCTGGTTGAATCCGCCATTTCCACCATCATCGACTGCGAAGATTCTGTCGCTGCCGTGGATGCCGAGGACAAGGTGCTGGCCTATGGCAACTGGCTGGGGCTGATGGACGGCTCCTTGCAAGAGTCGGTCGAAAAGGGCGGCGAGACGTTTACGCGCGCGCTGGCGGGGGACCGTGACTATGTGGGGGCGGATGGCCAGACCTTCTCGCTGCCGGGGCGATCCATGCTGCTGGTCAGAAATGTCGGGCATCACCTGATGACGGACATCGTGCGGGATGCGAACGGAAACGAGGTTCCCGAAACGCTGGTCGATGCTGTCGTGACGGCACTTTGCGCGCTGCATGACAAGGTGAACAGCCGCGAGGGTAGTGTCTATATCGTGAAGCCGAAGCTGCACGGGCCTGAGGAGGTCGCCTTTGCCTGCGATCTGTTCGATCAGGTCGAGAAGCTGCTGGGCATGGCGGCGAACACCCTGAAAATCGGTGTCATGGACGAGGAACGGCGGACATCCGCCAACCTGGCCGCCTGCATTCACGCGGCGCGCAAGCGGCTGGTCTTCATCAATACAGGTTTCCTCGACCGGACGGGCGACGAGATTCACACCGTGATGCAGGGCGGCGCCATGAAGCGCAAGGCGGCGATCAAGCAGGATCCCTGGATTGATGCCTATGAAGCGCGCAATGTGGGCATTGGCCTTGCCTGCGGGCTGAAGGGGAGGGCGCAGATCGGAAAGGGCATGTGGGCCGCACCCGACATGATGGCCGACATGATGGAACAGAAGATCGGGCACCTGAAGGCCGGGGCGACATGCGCGTGGGTGCCATCACCGACGGCGGCGACGCTGCACGCACTGCATTATCACGAACTGGACGTGATGGCACGGCAGGACGAACTGGCGGCATCGCCGGTCACGGACCGGCTGGACGATCTGCTGACGCCGCCGCTGGCCGCAGGTCATAACTGGTCCGAGGCCGAGATTGCCGAAGAGCTGGACAACAACTGCCAGGGCATTCTGGGCTATGTGGTGCGCTGGGTCGATGCGGGCGTCGGCTGCTCAAAGGTGCCCGATATCCACGATGTTGGCCTGATGGAGGACCGGGCGACGCTGAGGATCTCGTCCCAGCATATATCCAACTGGATCATGCACGGCGTCGTCACGGAAAAGCAGGTGCGCGCGGCGATGAAGCGGATGGCGGAGGTCGTGGACCGGCAGAATGCGGGCGATGCCAGCTATGTGCCCATGGGACCGAAATTTACGGGACCGGCCTACCGCGCTGCGGAAGCTCTGGTGCTGAAGGGGGCATCGCAGCCGAACGGATACACGGAGTTCCTGCTGACGGAATGGCGGCGGAAGGCGAAGGCGGGGTAGCGCCTAGCGCTGCCGTCAGTTGCGTACTAATTGCCTTTATCTTCGCAAGTTCGCCTTGCTCGGATTGATCATCGACCACGATGGCCCCGGGAGGGTCAATGTCCCCTGCGGGTTCGCAGCGCAGATAGAATATCCAGCCGTTTTTCCCCCGCTTTGCAACCTTTCCCACGCCGTGAGCGAGCGCATTGCGAAAGGGCTGCCACTTTTGAAAAGCCTTTAGAAGTTTTACAGAATCCTTTCTGCCGTCTTCCGCAAGCACAGTGAGAAGCCGATCAATACGCTGACAGGTTTGGGAGGGAATGGCTACAGACCTTTCCGCGAGGGCCGCATGGATGGCGTGCTCAGTCGCGGAAAAATGGTGAAGAGCTTCACCCCGCCAGCGATTCATCTCTCCGATTCTGTCGGTCCGCCTTGGTATGCAGGACGCTGTCTCAGGAGAAACGGTAGATTCGGGAGTGCTCATGGCGGACTATATCGCCGCCAAAGATTTCTAATTCCTCACCTTGTGCCGATTGTTCGCGAATTTTCGCCATGAACAAAAAACGCCGCCGGTCCGGGGACCGACGGCGTTATTCTTGTCCCTTGCGGGAGCGTAGGACTTAGGCAGACTTGCGGCGACGAACGCGCATGGCGCCCATCATGCCGAGACCACCGAGCATCAGACCGAGCGCTGCCGGTGCGGGGACCTGCAGGTTGCTGCGGATGAAATCCTCATGGATGAAGGTTGGGACGTAGCCCGAATATTCACCCCAACCGGAGTTGAGACCGCCGCCGAAGTCACCGAAGGTCGCACCGAAGGTGAGACCATAGGAGTTGATCGACGCGATCATGCCATCGACGAACGCCGGACCACCAGAGTCGCCACCGGAAATGCCGACTTCGGTCGCGCCACGACCAAGATCGCAGAACTTCGCGCTAGGCGCGAGACCGAGACCCAGCGTGGGGATAAGGCAGCCCTGATCGTTGGCAGCAAGGCCATTGTCGAAATCGGAAACATAGGAAAATTCAACTTCAGCCGTGCCAAAGAAATTTTCACCGCTTGCGTCGCGATCGGTAAAGAAACCGCCGAAGTCTTCGTCGCCCCAGGCGTAATCGTAACGGTTGTCGCCCTGACGAAGGCGGCCTGTACCCAGGTTGCGACCAACGGCACCGCCCGTGTCGGAACGGGCACCGTAGCCGGCAACGTTGAAATCGACACCGGTCAGGTCACCTGCGGTGAGGATGTCGTAATCGTTGCCGTAGCTTTCGGGAACGATGAACGGCAGCGTCAGCAGCGCGATATCGTTCTGGTCAATGACTTCACCCGTATAGTTCGAATTGACCGTGTATTTCGTGACGTCGATCGTCTTGATCGCGGGGTTGTCATCGAAATAGACGTTCGTCGTCGGATCACCGTCGTAGAAGAACGCGGTCGTCTTGATCGGGTTCGCCGTGCCGGCACCGTCCGAGACACAGTGTGCCTGCCGTGACGATCGTGCGGCGGTCATTCAGGAGCGAGCCCGTGCAGACGAAACGGCCGATTTCAGGACCGTAGTCCATGAGCAGGCCAACCACACCGCGATAGGCAGCATCGGTTGCGAAATAGATTGGATCGCCGCCGCCTTCGGGTGTCGCCGTCGACGTCTGGCCGATAATCCGGCTGGATGCCGTCCAGCTTAAATCGCCCGAGGAGCCCGAAATGGTCTTTGCACCATTGGCCTGGGCGGAACCCGCGACCATCGATCCTGCCGCGATTGCGGAAAGCATGACTAAATTACTGATGCGCATAATAATCCCCCAAATTACGTAGGATGGATAGCACCCTGTAGTTCCCGCGCCATCCACCAAAGGTTAAGGAACCATTAAAAGAATGCGAATCATGGTAAGAGTCAAGGCCGAAATGACCGGAAAACCTGTCCTATTTTGGGAATTCGCGACCAGAATACTTAAAATGTTACGTTAACGGCATGACTTGCGCCGATTGAAGCCGCGCTTCGATGCGGCGAAAACTCGGCATTGTAGCCTGAAGCGGCGCAGGCTAACCGCAGGGCGGTTCACATGTTCACAGACATCGTTTCAGGATAACCCATGCGACTTACCATGATCGGGACAGGCTATGTCGGCCTTGTGTCCGGAGCCTGTTTTTCCGAATTCGGCCATGATGTCGTCTGCGTCGACAGGAATCCGGCCATTGTCGAGCGATTGGAAAACGGCGAAATTCCGATCTACGAACCGGGTCTGGACGATCTGGTGGCCCGCAATGTCGCGGCGGGCCGGCTGCGCTTCACGACCGATCTTGCCGATGGTGTCCGAAACGCCGACGCGGTGTTCATTGCCGTCGGAACCCCGTCGCGCCGCGGCGATGGCCATGCCGATCTGAGCTTCGTTTACGCCGCAGCCGAAGAAGTGGCAAAGGCGGTGCCCAGCCCTTGCCTGATCGTGAACAAGTCGACCGTGCCTGTGGGCACGGGGCGGGAAGTGCAGGCGATCGCAAGCGCGGCCGCACCGGACAAACAAATAAGCGTGGCCAGCAACCCCGAATTCCTGCGCGAAGGCTCCGCCATAGAGGACTTCATGCATCCTGACCGCGTCGTCTGCGGCGTCGATGACGAGCATGCCGAGCGGGTGCTGCGCGCCATATACCGCCCGCTATCGCTGCGTTCGGTAAGGATCATGTTCGCCGAGCGCGAGACCGCTGAAATCATCAAATATGCCGCCAACGCCTTCCTGGCGGTGAAAATCAGCTTCATCAACGAAATCAGCGATCTTTGCGAGAAGGTCGGCGCGGATGTGCAGGAGGTGGCGAGAGGCATCGGCCTTGACGGGCGCATCGGCCCGAAATTCCTGCACCCTGGACCGGGCTATGGCGGATCCTGTTTTCCAAAGGACACTCTGGCGCTCCTGAGAACGTCCGAGGAAGCGGGGGTGCCGCTGAAGATCGTGCAGGCGACGGTCGATGTGAACAACGAACGCAAGCGCGCGATGGCGCAGCGTGTGATCGAGGCCTGCGGCGGATCCGTGGAGGGCAAGACCGTTGCGTCGCTGGGCCTCGCCTTCAAGCCAAATACCGACGACATGCGCGAGTCGCCCTCGCTCGACATCCTGCCGATGCTGATCGAGGCGGGCGCAAAGGTGGTCGCGCATGACCCTGCGGCCATGACGGCGGCGGCGCCGCTGCTGCCGGGTGTGGAAATGGCGGCGACGGCCTATGAAGCGCTGGCCGGAGCGGACGCGGCGGTCCTGATCACCGAGTGGAACGAATATCGCGCGCTCGATCTTGCGCGCGTGAAGGGCATGATGAAACGACCGGTGTTCGTCGATCTGAGAAATGTCTATCCGCCGCAGGAGATGCGGGACGCGGGCTTTACCTACTCGTCCATCGGCCGCGCCTGATCAGGAGCGGCGGCTGGCCTTCTCGGCAAGGCCGGACTGTCCCTCCCGGCGGGCGAGCTCGGTGTCGATGTCCGCAGGGGTGATGCCTGCGTCGGCCCACAGGATCGCGAGATGGAAGAGCAGGTCGGCGCTTTCGGAAACAAGAGCGACCCGGTCATCCTGCACGGCGGCGATGACGGTTTCGACGGCCTCCTCGCCGACCTTTTCGGCGATCTTTGCCCGGCCCTGCGCCATCAGCCGGGCGGTATGGCTTTTATCGGGACTGGCGGTGCGGCGCTGTTCGACGATCGCGGCGAGACGGGCGAGCGTGTCCGTCATGCCGCCGCCTCCAATCCTGTATTGCGGACGCTGATCCCAGCCGCGCGCATGGCGGCGCGGGCCTCGCCGATACTGACTTCCCCGAAGTGGAAAATGCTGGCGGCAAGGACGGCGCTGGCATGGCCTTCGGTCACGCCCTCGACGAGGTGGCGGACATTGCCGACGCCGCCCGAGGCGATGACAGGGACCGGAACGGCGTCCGCGATGGCGCGGGTAAGGGCAAGGTCATAGCCATCCTTCGTCCCGTCGCGGTCCATGCTGGTCAGGAGGATTTCGCCCGCGCCCTTCTCGACGGCAAGCCTTGCGAATTCCACGGCGTCAATGCCGGTTTCGCGGCGGCCGCCATGCGTGAAGATTTCTGAGCGCGTATCGGACACGCGCTTCGCATCGACGGCGCAGACGATGCACTGCGAGCCAAAGGCCTGGGCGAGGCGCGAGATGACATCGGGGTCTCTGACGGCGGCGGAATTGACGGCGACCTTGTCGGCGCCGGCGAGCAAAAGCGCACGCGCATCGGCAACCTCGCGCACACCTCCGCCCACAGTCAGGGGCACGAAACATTCGTCGGCGGTGCGGCGGACGATGTCGAGCAGCGTGCCGCGATTTTCATGGGTGGCCGCGATGTCGAGAAAACAAATCTCGTCCGCGCCCGCCGCATCATAGGCGCGCGCCGCCTCGACGGGATCGCCCGCATCGCGCAGGGAAACGAAATTCACGCCCTTCACAACGCGCCCCTCGGCGACATCGAGGCAGGGAATGATGCGGACAGCGGCCATGGAAGCGGTCCCTAGCGACGTCCGTAGCTTCCCGCACCCCCTGAGCTGCCACCCATGATCATGTTTCGGTGAATGGCAGGAGGATGGGTGCGGACAGGCAAGGGTTTACGCGGCAATGGAAAGCGCCTGTTTCAGCGTCATTCGGCCATCATAAAGCGCCCGTCCAACGATGACGCCGGTGATGCCGCCATGCTGCCCTGACTTGGACGAGATTTTCTTGAGGGCGCGGATGTCCTCGGGGCCGGCGACGCCGCCAGATGCGATGACGGGAAGGGTTGTGGCTTCGGCGAGGGCCTGGGTGGCTTCGATATTGACGCCCGACAGCATGCCGTCCCGGCCGACATCGGTGAAGAGCAGGCTTGTCACGCCCGCATCCTCGAAACGGCGGGCGAGGTCGATGACAGGGATTTCGGAGGTTTCCGCCCAACCTTCGGTGGTCACGAAGCCGCCGCGCGCATCGACGGCAACGACGATGCGGCCTGGCAGGTCCTCGGCGGCCTTCTTGACGAGATCGGGGTCTTTCAGCGCGGCGGTGCCAAGGACGATGCGCTTCACGCCGAGGTCGGTCCAGTTGCGTATGGCGCCGCGCGTGCGGATGCCGCCGCCCAGCTGGACGCGGCCCGGAAAGGCCTTGACGATGCGCTCTATAATGGCGGCGTTTTTCGATCTGCCCTCTGCGGCGCCGTTGAGATCAACGACATGCAGCCATTCCGCACCGTCCTTTGCGAAGGCGCGGGCCTGTTCGGCGGGGTCATCGGAATAGACCGTTGCGCGCGCCATGTCGCCTTCCGACAGGCGAACAACTTCGCCGTCCTTGACGTCGATGGCGGGGTAAATCGTGAAGGGGATCAATTTTCTCCGAAAAAGCCAGTGCGGTACGGCACAGGCTTCCTAGAAGAAACCTTTACGGTGTCCAATCCAGAAACGCTCGCAGAAACGCGAGGCCGTAATGCTGGCTCTTCTCTGGGTGGAACTGGGTGCCGAGCATATTGTCGCGGCCAATCACCGCTGTCAGCGGGCCGCCATAATCGCACGTCGCGAGCAGATCGGCGTGATTTTTCGGTTCGAAATGATAGCTATGGACGAAATAGGCTTCGCCATTGTCCTCGAGCTCGCCCAGCATCGCGTGGCGGATGCCCGCCAGTTTCATGCTGACCGGGCTCCAGCCCATATGCGGGATTTTCAGGTTCGGATCATGCGGATCCAGCCTGACGACATCGCCGTCGATCCAGCCCAGTCCACGATGCGCGCCATGTTCCTTGCCGCGCCGTGCCATCAGCTGCATCCCGACGCAGATGCCGAGAAACGGAACGCCGCGTTCGATGACGCGCTCGTTCAGCATATCGATCATGCCAGGAACGTCCCGCAGTGCCGTGGCGCACTGGCCGAACGCGCCCACGCCGGGAAGGACGATACGGTCGGCACCCTTTACGGCGTCGGCGGAGTCCGTGACGACCACCTGACCGCCGCGCCCCGCGTCCTTCGCTGCAACTTCCATCGCCTTTGCGACGGACCTGAGATTACCTGCGCCATAGTCAATGACGGCGATGCGCTGCGCCATATGTCCTGCCCCTGCCTTTTAGACCAGCACACCCTTCGTGCTGGGAATTGCCCCGGCGCTGCGCGGATCGATTTCCACACCCATCCGCAAAGCGCGCGCGACCGCCTTGTATGTCGATTCGATAATATGATGTGAATTTTCGCCGTAGAGATTTTCCACGTGCAGCGTGATGCCCGCTGTCTGCGCGAAGCTTTCGAAGAAATGCGGAAAGAGTTCGGTATCCATTTCGCCGAGACGGAGCTGCGGAATCTTCACCTTGTAGACGGTGAAGGGACGTCCGGAAATGTCCAGCGCGCAGCGGGTCAGGGTCTCGTCCATCGGCGCATAGGCGCTGCCGTAACGGCGGATACCCGCCTTGTCGCCAAGCGCGGCGCGAACGGCCTCTCCGATGGCAAGTCCCGTGTCCTCGACCGTGTGATGCTGGTCGATATGAAGATCCCCCTTCGTCACGAGTTTCATGTCGATGAGCGAATGGCGGGACAGCTGTTCGAGCATATGGTCGAAAAAACCAATGCCGGTGGAAACGTCATATTGACCCGTCCCATCAAGATCGATGGTCAGGCGGATATCGGTTTCCTTCGTCTGGCGGACGATTTCTGCGGTGCGGGTCATGACGGGGCCTTAGCGCAGGCGTGATGCGAATTAAACGCCGCGTTTAATCCAGAGCTTGCATGTCGACATTTGTTCTGCAATTGTTCTTATTTTCCTGGGAGAGTTTGCATGCGGGGAAGCTGCTGCTGCGGAGCCATCACCTTTGAACTTGCCGAAGCGCCGACCATGATGGCCACCTGTCACTGCACACGCTGCCGCAAGGTCGGCGCGAGTACATTCCTGTTCGCAAAGCGGGAAGCTTTCAGATTAACGAGCGGCGCGGCGGACATCAGAAGCTATGAGCCTGAGGCGGGATATAGCTACACACGGAATTTCTGTGGTCGCTGTGGGACAGCGCTGGGTGAAATGACCGGCGACAGCGACAGTTTTCCGATCCCTGCGAATTGTTTCGACGACGATGTGCCTATCCGAAACCGCTTTCACGAGTTCGTCGCGGAAAAGCCCGGCTGGTACGACATCTGTGACGGTGCGAGGCAGTTTGACAGGCATCCGGTCAAAAGCTGAAGAAACGATCGCGCCGCCAACCATGGCCGGAGCTGCCGAAATTCCGTTGCAAAAGGAAAAGGGCCGCCCGCGAACGGACGACCCCCATAGGAGAAGTTCACGAATTATTCCGGGTAGGTCAGCGTGACGTCCGCGTTTCCACCCAATTCGCCTACTTCAAAGCTCGCGGGTCCGAATTCCGGTGCGCCGGCCTGGGCGGCGCCGCTAAGGCCCCAACCTTCGGTCGGGCCGGTTTCGCCCATGTCGATTTCGCCATTCTCGTTCGTGTCATGCACGACCGCTGCCGCATAGCGACCCGCTGGCACGCCTTCGAACGTAACCGTTTCGGCGGCCATCGTTGCGGGCATCATCTTCGTGTAAGTGCCGGCGGCCTGTGCAAATTCGCTCTCGGTCTGCAGCGCCACGAGAACCTGACCGGGCCCCGGCTTGATGCCATTGATGGTCACGGAGACCATTTCAGCGGCAGGCGCCATGGTATCATCCATGACGACATCATCGGTCATGGCCGTGTCCTCTACGACAGCGACGTCACCGTCCACATCTGCGGCGGGTTCTGCGTTGCCGCACGCGGCAAGGGCGAGGGCCAAGGTGCTGACTGCGAAAAAATTCTTCATGATCGGGGGTCCTTTCTGGTCCGTTCACCGGAAAGAACAGACGGGTGGAGAGGCCGTTCCTGCGACAAATTGTATTCCGGGACAGGAAGCCCCGAAATCAGGATGGTGCGACCCGCCAGATCTTGCCGCCGACGTCGTCGGCGACGAGAAGCGCGCCCGTGCGGTCAAAGGTGACGCCGACGGGGCGCCCCTTCGCGGTGTCGCCGACGAGAAAACCGGTAAGAAGGTCCTGCGGCTTGCCCACCGGCTTTCCGTCACGAAAGGGGATGTAGACGACCTTGTACCCTGAGCGCGGCTTGCGGTTCCATGATCCGTGCTGGCCAATAACGGCGCCGCCGCCCGCTGGCGTGAAGGCAAGGCCGAGACTGGCGGTGTGCGGGCCGAGCGCATAATCGGGTTTGATCGCCCGCGCGACGAGGTCCGGGCGTTTGGGTTCGGGCCGCGTGTCCTCGACCTGACCAAAATAGCTGTAGGGCCAGCCGTAGAAGCCACCGTCCTTCACGCTGGTCATGTAGTCCGGCACCAGGTCGGAGCCGAGCATGTCGCGTTCATTGACCGCCGTCCAGAGTTCGCCCGTGGCCGGGTTCCAGTCCATACCCACGGGATTCCTGAGGCCGGTCGCGAAGACGCGCATCGCGCCGGTGGCGGTATCATATTCGTGGATGGCGGCGCGCCCCGCCTCGACCGCCATGCCCGCTTCTCCGACATTGGAAACGCTGCCGACCGCGATATAGAGCCGCTTGCCGTCGGGGCTGGCGAGAAGGTTACGGGTCCAGTGGCCCGCTTTCTCGCCAATGACGGGCAGATCCGCGACCTTCGTGCCGGGCCCGGTAATCGACGTCATGCCGTCAAGGTAGCGATAGGAGCGGAGGTCGGCGAAATTGGCGACGTAGAAGGTGTCGCCAACGAGCGCCATGCCGAAGGGCGAGGCAAGCCCGTCTGTCAGAAATTCGTGCGTTTCATCGACACTGCCGTCACGGTCCGTGTCCCGCAGCAGCGTGATGCGATTGGGCGGCAGTCCGCCTGCGCCCGCGCTCGACATGACCTTTTTCTCGATCCACGCCACGACGCCTGAGGCTTCCTCGGGCGGTTTGCGCGTTTCGGCAACCAGCACGTCGCCGTTCGGCAGCCGGTACATCCAGCGCGGGCTGTCGAGACCGCCGGCATATTCAGTGACCGCGAACCCGGGCGCGGCGGTCGGCATCTCGCCGGGAAGCCAGGGTGAAGGCTCGGCGATGTTGACCGTCGGGAACAGCGTTTCGTTCGGCTGCGGCAGTTCCGGATTCGTGCCCATGCCCTCAACGACGTCGAGCTTGGCGGTTTCCCCGCAAGCGGCGATCGTCAGGGTGATGGTCAGAAGCAGGGCTGGGCGCATTTTGGTCTCCACGTTGAAGCGACTTTACCGTCCCCTATATCGTGGCTTCCCCATCCCCAAGCCCAGGAAACGACATGACGCTGACGACCCACAAGCCGGACACGATTTACGGCACGACCATCTGCGCGGTGCGGCGCGGGGGCAAGGTCGTCATCGCCGGTGATGGACAGGTATCGCTGGGCAACACCGTGATGAAAGGCAACGCCGTCAAGGTGCGCGCGCTGGGCGATGGCAGTGTGATTGGCGGTTTTGCGGGCGCGACGGCGGATGCCTTCACTCTGCTGGAGCGTCTGGAAACCAAGCTGGAGCGTTTTCCCGGGCAGCTGAAACGCGCCGCCGTCGAACTGGCCAAGGACTGGCGCACCGACCGCTATCTGAGGAAGCTGGAGGCAATGATGATCGTTGCCGACAAGGAGGTGACACTGGTTCTGACGGGGACGGGCGATGTGCTGGAGCCAACGCATGATGTCACCGCCATCGGATCGGGCGGAAATTACGCGCTGGCCGCGGCGCGGGCATTGATGGAAGCGACCGAACTGGAAGCCGAGGAGGTGGCGAGACGCGCCATGGCCGTCGCGGCGGAAATCTGCATTTACACGAACGATAATCTGACCATCGAAAAGCTGGACACAAAATAATGGCTGACATGAATTTCACGACCGTCGAAGAGGGCGCGCCGCGCAGCATCGCAGGGCTGACCCCGCGCGCCGTCGTGGCCGAACTCGACCGCTACATCATCGGCCAAAAGGATGCCAAGCGCGCCGTGGCCGTGGCGCTGAGAAATCGCTGGCGGCGGCAGCAGCTGCCGGAGGCGCTGCGGCAGGAAGTCAGTCCGAAGAACATCCTGATGATCGGGCCCACGGGCTGCGGCAAGACCGAGATTTCCCGGCGCTTGGCGAAACTGGCGGAAGCGCCCTTCATCAAGATCGAGGCGACGAAATTCACCGAGGTCGGCTATGTCGGCCGCGACGTCGAGCAGATCGTCCGCGATCTGGTCGAGGAGGCGATCCGGCTGGTGCGCGAGCAGAAGCGCGCCGCAGTGAAGGCGGATGCGGAACGTGATGCCGAGGAACGGCTGATCGAAGCCCTTGCGGGGAAGGACGCAGCGTCGAGCACACGGCTGAAGATGCGGGAGAAGCTGGTCGCAGGTGAACTGAGCGAGCGCAAGATCGAGATCGACGTTCAGGCCAGTCCCTCCATGCCCTTTGAAATGCCAGGCATGGGCGGTCAGGTCGGCATGATCGATATCGGCGGCATGTTCGGGAAAATGGGCAAGCAGCAAAAGAAGCGGAAGCTGACCGTCGCGCAGGCCTATGACGTGCTGCTGGCCGAGGAATCGGACAAGCGGCTGGATGATGAGGAAATCGCGCGCGAAGCCATCGAAGCGGCCGAGCAGAACGGCATCGTGTTTCTGGACGAGATCGACAAGATAGCCGTGTCCGATGTGCGCGGCGGTTCGGTCAGCCGGGAGGGCGTGCAGCGCGACCTGCTGCCGCTGATAGAGGGCACGACGGTTTCCACGAAGCACGGGCCGGTGAAAACCGACCATATCCTGTTCATCGCTTCGGGCGCTTTCCATGTGGCGAAGCCGTCCGACCTGCTGCCGGAACTGCAGGGCCGCCTGCCCATCCGGGTCGAGCTGAAGGGGCTGACGGAAGAAGATTTCCGCCACATTCTGAACGATACCGAAGCCAGCCTGATCATACAGTATCGCGCATTGATGCAGACGGAGGGTGTGACGCTGAATTTCACGCCGGATGCGATCGACCGCATCGCCAGATTGTCAGCCGATGTAAACGCCAGCGTCGAGAATAT
This sequence comes from uncultured Alphaproteobacteria bacterium, assembly GCA_963710205.1. Taxonomy (GTDB): domain Bacteria; phylum Pseudomonadota; class Alphaproteobacteria; order Sphingomonadales; family Sphingomonadaceae; genus Pacificimonas. Next base: position 209,564 of record CAVPZG010000006.1, read on the forward strand.
CGGCGCACGGCGGTTGCAGACCGTCCTGGAAAAACTGGTCGAGGAAATCAGTTTCGACGCCAGTGAAAAGGGCGGCACCACCGTGGATATAGACGCCGCCTATGTGGACGACCAGTTGAAGGACATTGTGGAGGACCAGGATCTGTCCAAATATGTGTTGTAATCCAATATTCTAGTGTCGGAGGATTTTACAGTCATGCGCTTATCGTTTTGAATGCATAACGATAAGCGCATGAATTTTTTTGACACCTGTCTATGGCATGGGTTTTGCTGACCTGTCCTGAACCGGCTTTGGCCACTGCGTGTTCGTTGCGTGCGTATGAAATTTCATCCGTGAAAGGACCATGCCATGCGCCTCTACAGGCCAGCCGCGCTTGCGGCTCTTACCGCCCTCGTTCCCATCACGCTTTCGACCGCCGCGCCCGCACAGGCGGCCCTGATGGAAGTCGACACGGCCCTGGGTGCGGGAACGGGCACGCTGGACACCGATCAGGGTCTTGTCCTTCTCGATACCGGTCTTTCCTACGCGCTCAGCTATGACGAACTCATCATCGAACTGTCCCTGGGCGGTATGTTCGAGGGGTATCGGCTAGCGACAGCGGCGGAAATCAATGGTTTCTTCGACGCGGGTGGACTTGTGTTCGAAACGACCGGGACCGCTGCGGAAGACGCGTTTTTCGCCTTTTCCGCTCTGACCGGAGCGGTGGCAATCGACGACTTCGGCGATGGCTGCGCGCTCGCCATACGGCTTCTTTCCGATGACATCGCCGTTGACTTCGAAGGTGTGGATCCCGACCCCGACTCCCTTACGGGCGAAGCTCCCTTTGCCGCGCTGATCCGCCCTGAAGCGGGGCCGACGGACTGCGGTGTGCCGGAATCGGAAATTTTCCGTTCATCGGCGGCGATCCCCTTCGTTTCCGACCAGGGTCTCGACAGCATCGGCTTTGAATTCGGCGACGGGATTCCCCGCATCAGCGGTGCGGCGCTGGTTCGGGAATTTTCCATCGATGTGCCTGCGCCGGGTGCGGCGCTGCTGTTTGGCCTCGCTGCATTTGGCCTCGGTTTGCGCCGGAAGGCCGCACGTAAATAGGGTCTGACGACCTTCCTTGCGGCTGCTAAGAGCGGGCGCAAGGGAGCATGTGCATGGCGAAATTGACGGGCTGGGTGAAGCGCCATCCCTGGTGGTCTGGGCTGATCGGGCTGGGATTGATCGCCGCGCTGTTCCTGTTCTTTGGCCCGGGAGGGCAATCCGCGCCCGATGTGGAGACCGGCGAGGTCACGCGCGGCGATGTTTCGCGGACAATTGCCGCCTCCGGCAAGGTGCGCGCGCGGCGGACGGTCGAAGTCGGTGCGGAAGTGTCCGGACAGGTCGCGGATGTGCTTGTCGATTTCAATGACGAGGTGAGCGCGGGGCAAGTGCTGGCGCGCATCGACGCGACCCGGCTCCGCGCGCAGATGGCGCAGGCCGAGGGGCAGGTCGCGCTGGCAGCGGCGCAGCGGGAGCAGGCGGCGGCGTCGGCACGGCGCGCACGGGCCCAGGTGCAGCTGCAAAATGCGGAGTATGAGCGGCGGACGGCGCTGGAAGGGCGCGGATTCGTGACGCAGGCGGCGCTCGACCAGGTCGCGGCGGCGCGCGACCAGGCGCGGGCCGACCTTTCGGCGGCGGAGGCGAGCATGGCGACGGCAGTGGCGCAGATGCGGCAGGCGCAGGGGTCCTTGTCCTCGGCGCAGCTGGACCTGAGCCGCACGGTCATCCGCGCCCCGATCGACGGCACGGTCATCCAGCGTAACATCGATCCGGGCCAGACGGTCGTGTCCTCATTTCAGACGGCGACGCTGTTCGAAATCGCGGAAGACCTGTCGCGCATGCGGGTCGAGGCGAATGTCGACGAGGCGGATATCGGGGTCATCGAGGTCGGGCAGCCCGTGCGCTTCAGCGTCGATGCCTATCCGGACGACATTTTTTCGGGCGAGGTCGAGGAAGTGCGGAAATCGCCGACCGAGGAGCAGAATATCGTCACCTACCTCGTTCTGCTGACAGTGGGGAATGAGGACGGCAAGCTGCTCCCCGGCATGACGGCCAATGTGGAAATCGTCACGGGGGAAGTGCGGAATGTGCTGCGCGTTCCCGCCGCGGCGCTGCGCTACAAGCCCCTGCCGCCCGAGGGCGAAGACGCACCGGAAACGCCCGAGGGAGACGCGGTTTACCGGACCGGACCTGAGGGTCTGCCCGTGCGCGTGCCCGTGAAGGTCGGACTGAGCGGGAGCGATTTTGCCGAAGTGACCGGCGGCGGGCTGAAGGCAGGCGACAAGGTCATCACGCGTGCGGCCAGCATCTCTGAATAGCATGATCGTTCGAACAGACGCGCTGACCAAGATCTACCAGACGGGCAGCGACGAGGTGCGGGCGCTGGACGGTGTGAGTATCGACATCCCCGCGGGGCAGTTCACGGCCATCATGGGCGCGTCGGGATCGGGCAAATCGACCTTCATGAACATGATCGGGTGCCTGGACGTGCCAACATCGGGCCGCATCGAGATCGAGGGCGAGGATGTGGCGGGCCTGTCCGGCGACCGGCTGGCGGCGGTCAGAAATCGCAAGATCGGTTTCGTCTTTCAGCAGTTCAACCTGCTGAAACGGACGAGCGCGACACAGAATGTGGCCTTGCCGCTGATCTATGCGGGCGTTCCCGCTGGCGAGCGAAAGGCGAGGGCGGAGGAGCAGCTGCGCCGCGTGGGGCTTGGCGACCGGCTGGCAAACATGCCGAACCAGCTGTCAGGCGGCCAGCAGCAGCGCGTTGCCATCGCGCGGGCGCTGGTAACGGCGCCGTCCCTGCTGCTGGCGGACGAACCGACGGGTGCGCTGGATTCCAGAACTTCGGTCGAGGTCATGAAGATATTGCAGGGGCTTTCGGCGGAGGGGATTTCAATCATCCTGGTTACGCATGAGGACGAAATCGCCGAATATGCCGAACGGCGCATCGATTTTCGCGATGGCCGCGTCATCGGCGATGAGAAGGTGAGGAACCGGCGGTGAACACGCTAGACAATATTCTCATCGCGCTGACCGCGCTTCGCACGAACCTGATGCGGTCGATCCTGACGACGCTTGGCATCATAATCGGTGTCGGCGCGGTCATATTGATGGTGGCGCTGGGGAACGGCCTGCAGGGCCTTGTGGTGGCGCAGGTCAACAGTCTGGGCAGCAACCTGATCATTGTCCTGCCGCAGGCGAACGCGCGCCGCGGCGGGCCGCCGTCGCGTGACGGGGTGCTGACCGAGAGGGATGCGGACGCGATCCAGCGTGAAATACCCGCCGTGCTGGCGGCAAGTCCTCGTCTCACGAAATCGGTGAAGGCCGTGGCGGGGAACGAAAACCGCACGACGCAGCTGGCCGGGGCCGACCGCGATTTCGTCGCGGTCAACAACTGGGAAATCGTCACCGGGCGTAATTACACCGAGGCGGAATCCCGGTCAGGGGCAAAGGTTGCCCTGATCGGCGACACGGTCCGCGAGGAACTGTTCGGCGATGTCGATCCAGTCGGCCTGACGTTCCGGGCGAACGGCACGCCGCTGACGGTAATCGGCCTGCTGGGCGAGAAGGGCGGCGGACTGGGGAACGACCAGGACGATATCGTCGTCGTCCCGCTGACGACGGCGCGGCGGCGCATATCCGGCGGATTGCAGACATCGGGACCGCCGGACAGCGTGCAGGTCATCTTCGTCGCGTTCCAGGAGGGGACGGACATGACGCGCGCGAAGGAGGATGTGGAGAATGTGCTGCGCGCCCGCTACCGTGTCGGTGACGATGAGCTGCAGGGCTTTTCCGCCTTTTCGATGGAAGAGCAATTGCAGTCGGCCGAATCCATCCTGGGGGCATTCAGCATCGGGCTGGCCGGGATTGCGAGCATTTCCCTGGTGGTCGGCGGCATCGGCATCATGAACATCATGCTGGTGTCGGTGACGGAGCGCACGCGTGAAATCGGGCTGAGGATGGCGGTCGGCGCGCGCAGCCGCGACATTCGCATGCAGTTCCTGGTGGAGGCGGTGGTGCTGTGCATCGCGGGCGGGCTGATTGGCCTGGTCATCGGCGGCGGCGGCGCGCTGGCGCTGCGGAATGTGCTGGAGGACTGGCCGATCAGCATCGGCGTGGGCACCGTGGCGCTCGCCATCGGCGTTTCGGCGAGTGTCGGCCTGATCTTCGGCCTTTACCCGGCAGCGCGCGCGGCGAAGCTGTCGCCGATCGACGCGCTGAGATATGAGTGAGGCCTATGGCGCAATCTGATGCGGGCGCTCAGCCGCAGCTGACGCGCAGGATCCTGCCGGTTTCGGGATCGGTTTCAATGTTCAGGCGATCGGTCCGGTAGTCCATGGTAACGGGCTGACCGGTTTCATAGACGCGCAGGGTCCTGGCGCCGGATTCCCGCAGGGCGGCGACCCGCATGTCGCCGTCCAGGCTTGCCCCTACCATGGTCATGATGGGATCCGCGTTGCAGTCGCCGGCGCCAAATTCGGGCACGTCCTCGGTCATCGTGACTTCCGCGCCGCTATTTGGATCGCCGGCCTTGGCGAACCGCATGGCGAAGCGGTCCGTCCTGCCGCGCAGGGCTGGATCGAAAACGGATTTGGCATGGTCGTCGTCCGGGCTGTCGAAAAACGTCTCCTCCGCGACCAGCTTGAAGCCCGCCTGTTCGAAGTCACGCTTTACGATGAAGGGACTGATGCGGTGCGCCGCCTCGACATCGGCGCGCGCGTCGGCCCCGTCGCCGACATGGTCGATGACCGTGATGGTCGCGCCCGGTTTCAGGGCCTTGTGCAGCCTGGCGAGAACGACCTGCGGATCGGTGCGGGGCAGACCGAATTCCGTGCTTTCGAAATAGAGGTCGTGATAGGCAAGATGGAACAGCACATTGTCGATGCTGTTCGGCGCCAGTCCCATGTTCATGAAGTCGACATTCATCGCGGCGACGTTTTTCAGACGGCTGCCATAGTCGCGGACGGCAAGCGCCTCCCTGATGGCGTCACGCGATGCGAAGGCGGCCGGGTTCTGCGCTATGACGAACCCCTCCGGTCCCACGGCGCGGGCAAGAAGTTCGGTATAGTAGCCGCCGCCTGCGAGCATATCGAGCACACGGTCACCGCGCGCAATGCCCATGAAGGCCAGCGTCCTGGCGGGCATACGGCTGTCGTCCAGCGCCGTGTCGGCATCGGAGCGACCCGAACTGTCAACGATCCGGGCGGCGTCGGCCTGCGTTATGGTTTCGTGATGCGCGGCGTGCGCGGGCAGGGTGAGCGCGGTACAGGCGGCGGTTACGGCGACGGCAGCGGCGAATATCTTCATGTGAACTTTCCCTCTTTTGCGCGCACCTTGCCGCAGGTGCGAAGGCACGACAAGAAGCGCGCGCTATGGACATGCCCGAAAATGCCTTCATGCGCCTGCTGCATCGCGCGGTGCATGGTGTGGAACGGTCGTTTGACAGGCTGCGCTATGGCGGCGGGCGACTGGACGGAAAGAAGCTGCGTCTGCTGGTCTACGCGGGCTATCGCAATGAAACCGAGGTCAGGCTGTCGGGACGCGTCGTCGAATATCGCAAGTCGCTGAGGCCGGACGGTTCGACATGGTCGCGGTTGCGGGCCATGCTCGCCATCTATGAAAGCGACGAAGTGCCGGGAGTGCGGATCACGCTGGATGGCTATGGCGGGCGGCATGAGGCGGTATCGGATGCCGAGGGCTATTTTCATTTTCAGCTGCCGCTTGCCGGACACGCGCTGCCGCAAGAGACGCGCTGGGAGGAAGTGACCCTGGCCGCACCGGACCGTGAGACGGCACGGACACGGATCACGGCGCCCGTCCTTGCCCCTGGCACGACGCGAAAACTGGGTATCATTTCCGATATCGACGATACCGTGGTGGAAACCGGCGCGACGAATTTCCTGAAGAACTGGCGGCGGGTTCTTGTGCATCGGCCGGAAGACCGGCTGGTCGTCCCCGGCGCGTCGCGGCTTTACCGAATGCTGGTCGTCGATCACAAGGCGCCGCGCAGGCCCGTCTTTTACGTGTCTTCGAGTCCTTGGAATCTTTATGGTTTCATTACGGAATTCATGGACCTGAATGATATTCCACATGGGCCGATGTTTCTGAAGGATTATGGCATCGATACGGTGAAGTTCGTGTCGGACGCGCATGGTACGCACAAGATTGCCGCCATCGAGACGATTCTGGCCTTCTATCCCGATTTCCGCTTTCTGCTGATTGGCGACAACGGGCAGAAGGACGTCGAGGTTTACGCGCAGGTGGTGCGCGACTTCCCCGGCAACGTGGCCGGTGTGTTCATCCGCGACGTTTCCGGAACGTGCCGCGAGGGACCGAATGGCGCTTTCCTGGCGGAGATCGAGGCATCGGGGACACCGGTCTATTGCGGCGCGGGATTCGCGGATGCCATGGAGATGGTGGAAGCGGTCGGCTTTGGCCATGACAGGGAAGCGGTAAAGGCGGCGGTGGCAGATGGGGATGCAGGCGCTTCACAATGACGCCGTCCGCTGCGAGGGCGGATATTCCGTTTCAGCTCGGAATCCGACCATCAGGCGGGAGCTGGCTTCCCGCGCTTGCGGGAATGACGATTTTTAAAGAACGTCGCCCTCGATCACCGCCGTTTCGGGATGATGCTTGTCGAGATGCTTCTTGACGATACGCAGGTTCTTTGTGTTCGAACGAAACAGGACGTCGGCGGCGTCGCCAAGAAAGGGCACGAAACCGATGGCCGTGTCGAAGACCGTGTTCCAGCCCATGCGCGTCATCTGCCATTTCGACATGCCGAGATTGCGCGCTTCCCAGATCAGGTAACTGGACATGATGCCGCCGATCACGTCGCCAAGGACCGGCAAGAAGCCGAGGAGCGCGTCGACGCCAATCCTGTCGCCAATGACAGGCAGGCGGAAAGGCAGTTTGATCGCCTTTTCAAGCACGGTCTCAAGCGCCTCGATACGCGCGCGGATGGCGGCGGGATGATTGGGATCCTTGCCCGCACGCTCTCCCAGACCGCGCGCGATCTCCTCGAACACCTGCTGATCGACGCCAAAGCTGGTTGGCTTGCCGCGCCCGGTCATCCGGCGGTGATGACCGCGCAGGCGATGCGCGCGCCCGCTGCGCCCGATGGCTGGCTGACCATGTCGTCGGCCATGGCGTGGACGATGAGGGCTGCGCCGTCAGCGTCCAGCATGGGGAGTGTCGCGCCGGAAAGGGACACGCCATCGATCGTGGCGGTCAGGGTGGCAGTACCGTCCGCCGCCGCAGTCACGTTGCCGAGATCGCCCTTGTGCATTGGATGCGGCTGATCTGTCGGATTCCAGTGGCCGCCCGCGCTCGTATATTCGGGCGGAGTACAGTTTCCAGTCTCGTGCACATGCACAGCATGCGTTCCGGAAGGCAGATTTGTCAGGCTGACGATCGCCTCGACACCGCCGCCCTCCGTCGTGAATACCGCGCGCCCATGACTTGTACCGTCCGCGCCCTGCAACTGGGCATAGGCAACCGATTCCGGCGGCATTTCTGCGGAGACGGGCTGGTTGTCGATAACGGGGACATCGGCTGGCTGGCAGGCCGAAAGGGCAATAGCGGCACTGGCCGCGCTGATCGTAAATCCAAGTTTCCGCATGTCTGTTCTCCTGATTTTCCCCGTCAACGCGTACAAACGGTTCGGGTTCAATCAGAGCGTCTTGACGATTTCCTCGACCATCTTTTTCGCATCGGACAGCAGCATCATGGTGTTGTCGCGGAAGAAAAGTTCGTTTTCGACGCCCGCATAGCCCGCGCCGCCCATGGAGCGTTTGATGAAGAGGGTGGTCGCGGCCTTTTCGACGTCGAGAATGGGCATGCCGTAAATGGGTGAGGTCTTGTCGGTCTTGGCCGCCGGATTGGTGACGTCGTTCGCGCCGATGACGAAGGCGACATCGGCCTGGCCGAAATCGCTGTTGATGTCCTCCAGCTCGAATACCTTTTCATAGTCCACATTGGCCTCCGCCAGGAGGACGTTCATGTGGCCGGGCATGCGGCCCGCGACGGGGTGAATGGCGTAGCGCACGTCGACGCCCTGCGCCTCAAGCAGGTCGCCCATTTCGCGCAGCACATGCTGCGCCTGCGCGACGGCCATGCCGTAGCCGGGGACGATGATGACCTTCTCCGCGTTCTTGAGGAGAAACGCCGCGTCGTCGGCGCTGCCCGTCTTGTACGGGCGGTCGATGACGGGGCCGCTGGAGGCGGCGGACGCATCCTGCCCGAAGCCGCCGGAAATGACGCTGATGAAGCTGCGGTTCATCGCCTTGCACATGATGTAGCTGAGGATCGCGCCGGACGAGCCCACGAGTGCGCCCGTGATGATCATGGCGCTGTTGCCGAGCGTGAAGCCCATCGCCGCCGCCGCCCAGCCGGAATAGCTGTTCAACATGGAGACGACGACCGGCATGTCCGCCCCGCCGATGGGGATGATCAGAAGGAATCCGATCAGGAAGGCGAGGGCAACAATGACCGGGATCAGCCAGCCTTCACCCGGACCGCCTGCGCCTGACAGGACATAAAGCGCGATCAGAACTACGATGCCGCCCAATATGCCGAAATTGATGACGTGGCGGGCGGGCAGGATGATCGGCGCGCCGGACATGTTGCCGTTCAGCTTCGCAAAGGCGATGACGGAACCGGAAAAGGTGATGGCGCCAATGGCTGCGCCGAGCGCAAGCTCGACGCGGCTGACCGCGAAAATCTGGCCTGCGGCATCGGCAATGCCGAACGCGCCGGGGTTCAGCCAGGCTGCGAGGGCGACCAGCACAGCCGCCATGCCGACGAGGGAGTGGAACGCGGCCACCAGCTGCGGCATGTCGGTCATGGCGATCTTGCGCGCCGTCACGAGGCCGATGCCGCCGCCAATGGCGATGGCGATCAGGATTTCGATAAGACCCGCAACCTCGTGCATGACCAGCGTCGTGACGACAGCGATCAGCATTCCCGCCATGCCATAGCGGTTGCCTGCCCGGCTGGTCTCTGGCGAGGAGAGGCCGCGCAGTGCCAGGATGAAGAGAACGCCGGAAACGAGATAGGCGAGAAGCGCCCAGGCCGGTGTGGTCGCGTGTTCCATGGACTAGGCCTCGACCTTCTGCACGGGCGGTTTCTTCTCTTTCTTCTTGTACATGGCGAGCATGCGCGCGGTGACGGCAAAACCGCCGAAGATATTGACGCTGGCCAACGCGACCGCGATCAGCCCGAGCCATTTGGCGGCGGGGACGGCGGCTGCCGCGGCGGCGATCAGCGCGCCGACGATGATGACGGAGGAAATCGCATTGGTGACAGCCATCAAGGGCGTGTGGAGGGCAGGCGTGACCGACCAGACGACGTAATAGCCCACGAAACAGGCCATGACGAAGATCGACAGGATCGAAATGAAGTCCATGTTAAGCTCCTGATGCCTCATCGGCGCGGAAGGGATTAAAGCCGCGCATTGCCCACCGTTCCGCCATGCGTGACGCGAACCCCTTTTGCGATTTCGTCGTCTTCCGGCCAGACCAGCGCCTCTGCTTCCTTGTCCCAGAAGGCGCTGAGGAAGTTCCACAGGTTGCGGGCGTAGAGCTGGCTGGCGACCTCGGCGAGGCGTCCGGGGACGTTGCGGTGGCCGACGATCTTCACGCCGTGCCTTTCGACGATTTCGCCAAGGACCGTGCCTTCGACGTTGCCGCCCTGTTCGGCGGCAAGATCGACGACAACCGAACCGGGCTTCATCGTCTGGAGTTGCGCGTCCGAAACCAGGCGCGGGGCCGGGCGGCCGGGGATGAGCGCGGTGGTGATGACGATATCCTGCTTGGCGATGTGCTCGCTGACCAACTTCGCCTGCGCGGCCTGATATTCCTCTGACATCTCGGATGCGTAGCCGCCCGTGCCTTCGCCCTCGATGCCGGCGACGTCCTTCACGAAAATGGCTTTTGCGCCCAGGGATTCGATCTGTTCCTTTGTGGCGGCGCGGACGTCTGTCGCACTGACCTGTCCGCCAAGACGGCGGGCGGTGGCGATGGCCTGCAGGCCCGCGACGCCCACCCCCATCACGAAGACCTTCGCGGCGCTGACCGTGCCCGCCGCCGTCATCATCATCGGAAAGGCGCGGCCATATTCATTGGCGGCGTCGAGGACGGCCTTGTAGCCGGCCAGATTGGACTGCGAGGACAGGACATCCATCGACTGCGCACGCGTGATGCGCGGCATGAATTCCATGGCCATGGCCGTGAAGCCGGCCTTGGCGTAATCGTCCAGAAGCGAGCGGTTCTGAACCGGATTGAGGATGCCGCAGATCAGCGCGCCATCGGCCGCACCCGCCAGCGAGACGGCGTCCGGGCCGCGCACGGCGAGAATGACGTCCGCATCCTTGACGGCTTCCGCCCGGGTGGCGGCGATGTTCGCGCCGGCATCCGTGTAAGCGCCATCACTGATACCTGCACGCTCGCCCGCACTGGATTCGACCGCGACCGATGCGCCCAGACCAATATATTTGCCTATGGTTTCCGGCGTTGCGGCAACACGAGGCTCACCCGCCCCGGCTTCGTTCAGGACGGCGATCTTCATCAGCTGCTGGTGCCCCTCAAAGTGCGAAGACTGCTAGTCCGAGGAGGACGAGCACGATGACGGCGATGGACCATTTCATCAGCGCCTTGAACCCGAAATAGGTATTGGCATGATCCTTCATCGCCTTGGCGGTGTAGGGCTTTTCGGCAGACATTCTCTTTGGTCCCTTTTTGTCCTGTTCATGCGCCTTATGACCGCACCCGACGCGGCTGTGAAGTCAAAGCTGTGACATTTTAGCCTCCCCTTAACCAGAGGCAGCGCAAGGCTCCCCGATGAAGAGGGGCCATTCTTCCATGCCGTCACAAGTTCTCATCGTCGACGACGAGCCCGCGCAGCGCACCGTACTTCGCATGATCGCGGAGCGCGCGGGCTATGAAACCATCGAGGCGGAATGCGGTCGGTCCGGACTGGAAACGCTGACCCGCGCCAATGGCGATATCGGCGCCGTGATCCTGGATCACAGCATGCCGGACATGAGCGGCCTGGAAATGCTGGAGGCGCTGCGGCCCGAGACGGCCCAATCTGCCGGTCATCATGCTGACGGCGCATTCGACAGTGAAGATCGCCGTCGATGCCATGCGGGCGGGCGCGTCGGATTTCATCATCAAGCCTGCAAATCCGGACAAGATCGCATCCGCCCTGTCGGCGGCGATGTCGGGTGCAGGCGGTGGTGAGCTGCGTCAGATCACGGAAAAACTACCGCTGTCACATGCCAGCGATCATGGCGCCTTTGAGGATGTGATTGGTGACGCGCCCGAATTCCGCGCGGCGCTGAGGGTCGCCGCCAAGGCGGCGAAACGCAATGTGCCCGTCCTGATCGAGGGCGAGAGCGGAACGGGCAAGGAAGTGGTGGCGGGCGCGGTCCATGCCGCCAGCCCCCGAAAAGATAAACCGCTCGTGATCGTCAATTGCGGTGCGATTCCGGCCAATTTGGTCGAGTCGGTGCTGTTCGGCCATGAAAAGGGCGCGTTCACAGGCGCGGTCGCGAAACATATGGGCCGGTTCGAGGAAGCGGATGGCGGCACTCTGTTTCTGGACGAGGTTGGCGAATTGCCGCTGGACGCGCAGGTCAAGCTGCTGCGCGCGCTGCAGACCGGACAGATCGAGCCTGTCGGCGGCAAGGGTCACCGAACCGTCGATGTGCGGATCATCGCCGCGACCAATCGCGATCTGAAGGACGAAGTCGCGGCCGGGCGTTTCCGCGAGGACCTCTATTACCGCCTGGGTGTCGTACCGATCACCATTCCGCCACTGCGCGACCGCCGTGAGGATGTGCCTGCGCTGGCGCGGCATTTCGCGCGGCAGCTGCACGAGGAGGGCGACATCGTCTGCGCCGAGGTGGACGATCATGCGATCGCCCTCTTGAGCGCCTATGACTGGCCCGGCAATGTGCGGCAGCTGCAGAACGCGATTTTCCGGGCCGGAGTCCTGTGCGAAGGCGGCATATTGGGACTGAAGGATTTCCCGGAAATTGCGCGTCAGAACGGGACATTCGTCATTCCTGCCGCGCCGCGCGCCGAGATGAAGGCGCCGCAACCGCAGCCGTGTTCATCGGCTGGCATGGCCGCATCACCCGCCGAGGAAGCACGTTCGCCGACGGCGCATGAGGCTGTTGCGGGCGACGGACATATCCGGTCGCTGGCGGAACTGGAGGCGGACCATATCCGCCTTGCGCTTCGCCACTATCGCGGACGCATGAGCGAAGTGGCGCGCCGTCTGGGCATTGGCCGCTCCACGCTGTACCGCAAGCTGGGCGAATATGCGCTGGAGGAAGACGGGGCCTGAGCCGTGATATCCGGGGGCCGCGACAGGGCCGTAACGGTTTTCAACACTTGACCTGACGGCAGATCGTGCAAATCTAGTCGTCAAGCGGGGCCGGTTCCTTATGGACGGCCGGTTCCTGGGAAAAGGAACCTTATATGCCGGCGTTTTCACGTGAACTCGAAACCACACTCCACAATGCGCTGGCCCAGGCAGCGCAGCGCAGCCATGAATATGCGACGCTCGAGCATCTCCTTTATGCGCTGATCAGCGATGATCATGCGGGGGCGGTTATCCGGGCCTGCGGTGTGGATGCGGAGACGCTGGGCGGACAGCTGACCGAATATCTGGACAATGAACTGACGCCGCTGAAGACATCGGAGGCCGTCGATCCCAACCCGACCGCCGGTTTCCAGCGCGTCGTACAGCGGGCGATCCTGCACGTGCAGTCATCGGGACGCGATGAAGTGACGGGCGCGAATGTACTGGTGGCGCTGTTTTCCGAACGCGAATCCCATGCCGTCTATTTCCTGCAGCAGCAGGACATGACGCGTCTGGATGCCGTGTCCTATCTGAGCCACGGTGTGGCGAAGAGCGGCGGCGTGCCGAAGACGCCCAAGGGTACGGAAGATACCGAGGCTGGCGATGCGAAACCAAAGAACAAGAAGGAATTGCCGCTCGACCAGTTTACCGTAAACCTGAACCAGAAAGCCGAGGATGGCAGGATCGACCCGCTGATCGGCCGGCAGGCCGAGGTGGACCGCACGATACAGATCCTCTGCCGCCGGTCGAAGAACAACCCGCTTTATGTCGGCGATCCCGGCGTCGGCAAGACCGCCATCGCCGAGGGGCTGGCGCGGCGCATTACCGAGGGCGATGTTCCCGACGTGCTGAAGGATGCCATCATCTATTCGCTCGACATGGGCGCCCTTCTTGCGGGCACGCGCTATCGCGGTGATTTCGAAGAGCGTCTGAAGGGTGTGGTCACCGAGCTGGAGGGCAAGCCCGAGGCGATCCTGTTCATCGACGAAATCCATACGGTGATCGGCGCGGGTGCGACATCCGGCGGCGCGATGGATGCGTCGAACCTGCTGAAACCCGCGCTGTCGTCCGGTTCCATCCGCTGTGTCGGTTCCACGACCTACAAGGAGTTTCGCAACCATTTCGAGAAAGACCGCGCGCTTCTGCGGCGTTTTCAGAAGATCGACGTCAACGAACCGACAGTCGAGGACGCGATCAAGATCATGCACGGGCTGAAGCCATATTTTGAAGAACATCATTCGGTGAAATACACCAATGGTGCCATCAAGAGCGCAGTCGAACTGAGCGCGCGCTATATCAATGACCGCAAGCTGCCCGACAAGGCCATCGATGTCATCGACGAGGTGGGGGCATCGCAGAACCTGCTGGCGAAATCGAAGCGCAAGAAGACCATGGGCATCAAGGAAGTCGAGCATGTCATCTCGACCATGGCGCGCATTCCGCCAAAATCGGTGTCGTCGGACGACAAGCTGCAGCTGGCGACCCTGGAACAGGATCTGAAGCGGGTCGTGTTCGGACAGGACAAGGCCATCGCGACGCTGTCATCGGCCATCAAGCTGAGCCGCGCCGGTCTGCGCGAGCCGGAAAAGCCCATTGGCAGCTATCTGTTCAGTGGTCCGACGGGTGTCGGCAAGACCGAAGTCGCGAAGCAGCTGGCGTCCATCATGGGCATTCCGCTGAAGCGCTTTGACATGTCGGAATATATGGAGCGGCACAGCGTCAGCCGCCTGATCGGCGCGCCTCCGGGCTATGTCGGTTATGACCAAGGCGGCCAGCTGACCGATGCCATCGACCAGAACCCGCATTGCGTGCTGCTGCTCGATGAGATCGAGAAGGCGCATCCCGATCTGTTCAACATTCTGTTGCAGGTGATGGATGCGGGCAAGCTGACCGATCATCACGGCAAGACGGTCGATTTCCGCAACGTCATCCTGATCATGACGACCAATGCGGGCGCTGCGGACATGGCGCGGGAAACCATAGGTTTCGGCGCGCTGACCCGCGAGGGCGAGGACGAGGAGGCCATCAAGAAGATGTTCTCTCCCGAATTCCGCAACCGGCTGGATGCGGTCGTGCCATTCGGTTATCTGCCGACCGAAGTGGTCGGTATGGTCGCCGAAAAGTTCGTTCTGGAGCTGGAGCTGCAGCTGGCGGACCGCGAGGTGCATATCAGCCTGGCTGACGATGCGAAGGCGTGGCTGGTCGAGAAGGGCTATGACCGTCTGTTCGGTGCGCGGCCCATGGGGCGCCTGATCCAGACCGAAATCAAGCAGCCGCTGGCCGAGGAGCTGCTGTTCGGACGACTGATGCATGGCGGCGAAGTCGTCGTGCATATGAAGGACGGCAAGCCCGCCTTTGAGATCACGGCAGCGCCGCCAAAGCCGAAGCGCAAGCCGCCGAGACGGAAAAAGAATGCCGACGCCGAGAGCGGCAACAAGGACGAAGGGGGCAAGGTCGATGCATGACGTTGACGAGGGCGGGATCAACTGGAAACGGACCGGGCTGATCGTGGGCGCCGTCGCCGCGCTTGGTCTGGGAACGCAGCTGATCCCGGACATCGACATGTCCTTGGGCGGCGACAACGCTGCCGAGAGAACCGAAACCGTCGCGGAGCGGACTGCCGAGCAGCCGATTGCGGCGCAACGGGAAGATGAGAGCGCCTCTGTTGATAGCGGGACGGGTGCACTGCCCTCCGCCAACGACCCCGAAGCGCGCCTGGAAGCGCTTGGCGCGCGCATGGAAGTGCTGGCAGAACGCCTGGAGACGGCGACCGGCGACGAGCGTGACCAGATCGAGGAAGAAATGGGTGATCTTGGCGCGGAGATGGCAAAGGCCGGCATAGACATGGCGCGGGACGGCCTGCGCGAAGCCTTTGGCGAGTAGGACCATGCAGGCTGTCGAGGCGACGGGTCCCTATGACGACGACAATATTTTCGCAAAGATCCTGCGCGGCGAAATTCCGTCGAAGAAGATTTACGATGATGAATGGGCCTATGCCTTTCCCGATATCAACGCCCAGGCCCCGACCCACATCCTGGTGATCCCGAAGGGTCGCTATCGCAGCTGGGCGGACTTTTCGGGTCACGCCAGCGCGGAGGAAATTGCGGGCTTTGTGCGCGCTGTGGGCAAAGTTGCGCGCGAGGCGGGACTTGAAGATGGCGGTTACCGCCTGCTGGCCAATGCGGGCCGTGACGCGCACCAGATGGTGCCGCACCTGCATGTGCATATATTTGCGGGACGCCCGCTGGGGCCGATGCTGCAGGGCGGCGCGAACGGCTAGCGGCAGTGGGATAGCTTTCGCCGCCGGCACTTGTTAATCCTGCAGGCATGTCCTTTTTCCAGAATCTGCGCCGCAAATGGCATGTTGCCGAACTTGAACGCCAGGCTGCGACGCAGCGGTCGCGCCTGCCCGGCAGACTGGCAGGGCTGCCGCGCTGGGCGCTGGCGCTGATCGTCATGCTGGGTTTCGGCATTCTCTATTATGGTCCGCTCGGCTGGGCGCTGGCGGATACGGAAACCGATCTGACCTTGCGTCCCCCCGTGGAGGCATTGCCGCCCGGCGGCAGCGTGACGGCGGCGACGGCGGCAACGCTGATGCTGAACGAACTGGACCGGGGCGGCTGGTCTCCCAACGATACGATTTTCAAGCCGACGGCGTTCAACAGCACGATGCCGGCATTGCAGATCGGCGTGCAGGACATCGTCTCGGCGGCGACGGAGGCGATGGCGACGGCCCGGCCCGGTGAGGATGAGCTTGTCGATGCGGCGGAAGAATTCGCCATCGATCCCACACGCCGGACCATGCGCGGCAGCTTCCCCTTCTTCGGCGCGAGTGCGGGCAGCCGCTATCGTGCGGGCGCGGAAGGCCTGATTGCTTTGAATGACCGGATGGCGGACGGCGAGCTCGACAAATTGAACCGAGGCGCCACAGGACGCCTGCTGGTCAGTGCGATTGGCGGCCGGCTGGCGGAAAGCACGCGCGCGCTCGACCTGCTGGTGCGTGCGGAATCGCCCTTGGATGAAGATCCGGCGGTGCGTCATGCCCGGATACGCGGGCAGGCCTATGCCGCGACCATGTTGCTTCGCGGTGTGCAGGCCGACTTCGACGCGCTGCTGCGCGACCGGCAGCTGGGATCGGCGATGGTGGAGGCGATCGAGGCTCTTGATGTCGTGGCGGGCGAAGACCCCTATTTTGTGGATGACGAGGATCTGACCCGGCAGGCCTATTTCCTGCGGACTGCGGTCGGTGCCCTTTCGCGCATGCGGACCGGCATGACCTCATGAATGAGGGCGAGATCGCCCCGCAGCCGCCGCGCAGGCGTGCGCCTGGATATCTGCTGGTGGTGGATGGCAGTGAGGAGGCCGCCCGGGCGCTGCGCTATGCTGCGCGGCGGGCGCGGGACATCGGCGGGGCCATCACGTTGCTGCACGTCATTGCGCCGCCCGAATTCCTGCAATGGGGCAGCGTGCAGGACATGATCGCCGAAGAAGCGCAGGAGGCGGCGGAAGCGGCGCTGTCGCGGGCGGCCGAGGAAGTGATCGCCGTTTCGGGAATACGGCCATCGCTGCTGATCCGCACGGGAAAAGCCCCTGAGGAAGTTGCGCGTGTCCTGGCGGACAACCCGCACATCTCGGCGCTGGTACTGGGTGCGGCATCGAAGGGGGCGCCGGGGACGCTCGTGTCCTATTTCAGCGGGGAGCGGGCTGGCGGACTTCCGGTCGTGGTCATCATCGTGCCAGGATCGCTGGGCGACGATGCCATCGATAGCCTGACAAGCAGGGACCCCGCCATCTAAGACCTCGCGGCCCGTGGCGGCAGCGTCTTGATCCCCGCCCGGAGCGTCGCCACATGAGACGTCAGACAGCGGAGCCAGTTCAGCATGTACATCCAGACGCAGACCACGCCCAACCCGGCAACCCTGATGTTCCAGCCAGGCCGTTCCGTCAGCCCGGAGGGAACGCATGATTTCGATTCGCCGGAGGCGGCGGAAGCCTCTCCGCTTGCAAGCGCGCTGTTCGCACTGGGCGACGTCACAGGCGTATTCTTCGGCGCGGACTTTGTCAGCGTTACACGCGATCCGGCGGGCGGCGACTGGACCAGCCTGAAGCCGCAGGTGCTTGGCATCATCGCGGACCATTTTGCCAGCGGTGCGCCGCTGTTGAACGACGCGCCCGCCGCGGCTGCTGCGCCGGACATCGCCGAAGATCCCGATACCGCCGATATCCGCGCGCAGATTATCGAACTGCTCGACGACCGTGTGCGGCCCGCTGTTGCCGGTGACGGCGGCGATATTGTCTTTCACGGTTATGAGGACGGGGTCGTGTTCCTGCGGATGCAGGGGGCGTGCGCGGGGTGTCCGTCGTCGACCGCGACGCTGAAGAACGGCATCGAAAATCTGCTGCGTTATTACGTGCCAGAGGTGGAAGAAGTTCGGGCGGTGTAGGTTTCTGGCTGGGCTTGCGGCACGGATTTCTCTGCCGCTTGCCCAGATCAGCTGTCGATCAGCCTGACCAGCCGGTCGATATCCGCGCTGAGTTCACCGTCGCCCGCGCGCAGCTGTTCGACGCGCTTTACCGCATGCATGACCGTCGTGTGATCGCGCCCACCGAAGCGGCGGCCGATGTCCGGAAAGCTGCGCGGAGTCATCTGTTTCGACAGATACATGGCGATCTGGCGCGGGCGGGCGATGTCACGCGCCCGGCGGGCGGACATCATGTCGGCCAGCTTTATATTGTAGAAATCCGCCGTCAGGCGCTGGATGCGGTCGACCGTTATGCGGCGCGTATTCGCCTGCAGTTGAGACGCGAGCAGTGCGCGAACGCCGTCGATTTGGGCGGGCACGCGGCGGGTAACGCTGAACGCGATTACGCGGTTGAGCGCACCCTCAAGCTCGCGCACATTGGCAGTGATCTTGCGGGCGATGAAGTCGATGACGTCCGGGCCGACCAAAGCCTGTTCGGCCGGTTTGCGCGCTGACAATTTTTCGGTCAGGATGTTGAGGCGAAGCTCGTAATCGGCGGGGTTGATGTCGGCAACGAGGCCCCAGCAAAGGCGCGATCGCACCCGGGCCTCAATCCCCTCCAGGTCCTGCGGGCTGCGATCTGCGCTGATCACCAGGCGGCGGCCCGCGTTGATGACCTCGTTCATGGTGTGAAACAGCTCTTCCTGCGTCGAATCCTTGCCGCCGACGAACTGGATGTCGTCGATCATGAACAGGTCGGCGTCGCGCAGGCGTGCCTTGAAGGTCATGGTGTCCTTGGCGCGCATGGCCGAGACAAACTCGTACATGAACTTTTCCGCCGACATGTAGACGATCTTCGCACTCGGCTCGCGGCGGCGCACTTCCCAGCCGATCGCGTGCATCAGATGGGTTTTGCCGACGCCCGTGACGCCGTGCAGGAAGAGCGGATTGAAACCGACATCGCCGCCCTCCGCAACGGTCTGCGCCGCGCCATAAGCGAGCTCGTTGGCCTTGCCGATGACAAAATTGTCGAATGTGTATCGCGCGTTCAGCACTTCGTCGTGCACGGGCGCAGGCGCTGGCACAGGTAGCGGCGAATCAGGCATGATACCGGTTTCGATGATCGGTGCGCCGGTCACGATCCGTACATGCGTGATCGGGCTGTCGCCCCGCGACCAGAGCATGCGCAGCCGTTCGGCGAACTGCGCGCGCACCCAGTCTGCGGTGAATGCGGAGGGAAGCGACAGAACCGCGCAGTCGCCGTCGATGCCGGCGAACCCCATGCGGCCAAACCAGCTGTCCCAGGTCCGCTGCGGCAGCTCGGCGCGAAGGGCGGCGCGAACCTCGGCCCAGCGCGCCGCGGCATCCCAGGGCGTGCCGGAACCGGATTGTGCCGAATCTGACGGTCCTGCCTCCGACCGTGCGGAAACTGGCGTGATGGGACGGATGGCAGCGCGCTTATCTGATGCCATCTCCCCCATATCAGCCATTGTCCCTCATCTTTCCCTATGGCTGCACGACAGAGGCGCACGCACTATTCGTCATTGCAGATCAGCATCCGAACAGCCTGAAAGCCAGGACGCCGAAGTAACGACACCGTCAGTTACAACTATTCCCCAACGAACAGCAGAGTTGCCGATCGCGTTCCATTAACGCACAACTTACCTGTCAGCCGAAAATGCAAAAATTTTGCGGCCTGTAGTGAAAACCATTATGTCAATTGGGGATTAAGACCCCGATCCGCCCCTCGGCGATGTCCATCTTGTACGCTCGCAGGGACGATTCAATCAAGTCTGAGATGCGTCATATTTTGGAAATAAAGTCGTTGACACGGACGCCCCGCGATTCGCTGCGATGCGGTGTCGGCGGGCGGTTTTGAGGCTGCGCTGGATTGTCTTTGAAAGTTCAATGCGCTGAATGAAAAAGGGGCGTACCGGGTTTTCCCAGTACGCCCCTTTTTGAAGTCCGTAAGAGGGGAGCGGCTAGTCGAGTGCGTTGATTCGCGCGCTGAGGCGGGAGATTTTCCGCGCTGCCGTATTCTTGTGCATGACGCCCTTTGCGACGCCGCGCTGCATCTGCGGCTGCGCGACCTTCAGCGCTTCCTTGGCGGCCTTGGCATCGCCGGATTCGATTGCGGATTCGACCTTCTTCACAAAGGTGCGAACGGCGCTGCGGCGGGCACCCAGAACTTCGGTGCGGGCGGCATTGCGGCGGATGCGCTTGCGCGCCTGGGGTGAATTGGCCATTGGCTTTGGTCTCGTTCTTCAGATGTACATGTCAAAGGGGGCGGCGGGTCAACCCGTCACGCCGGCAAGGCGCGGGACATAGGCGGGGACGCTGGAAACGTCAAGGTTTGCGCGGCTATTTCTGGCAGGTCGGACAGTAGAATGAGGAGCGCCCGGACTGGACAATGCGCCTGATCGCGCCGCCGCAGCCATGACAGGCCTCCCCCTCCCGCCCGTAAACGCGGAAATCATGCTGGAAATAGCCGAGCTCGCCGGAGGGCTGGGCATAGTCGCGCAAGGATGAACCGCCAGCAGCGATGGCACGGGTGAGGACGCCGCGAATCGTTTCCGTCAGCCGTTCGATTTCCGCCCTTCCCAGCCGTGTCCCCTTGCGTGTCGGGCGAATGCCCGCCTCGTAAAGCGCCTCGCAAACATAGATATTGCCAAGGCCGGCGACGCGTTTTCCGTCCAGCAGCAGCGCCTTTACCGGCGACTGGCTGTCCTTCGTGACCCGGCGGAGATGAGCCGAATCGAAACCGGGGCCGAGCGGTTCGGGTCCGCAGGCCGCGATCAAGGGGTGCGCCTCGATATGATCGGTTTCGATGATGTGCAGCGAGCCGAACCGGCGCGGGTCGTTGAGGGCGACGCGCCCCCTCGCGGTTTCGAGAAGGACATGGTCGTGCTTTTCGTCCTCAGGGGGATTGAGGCGCAGTCTGCCCGACATGCCGAGGTGGAGGATGACCGAATCGCCCCGGTCGGTTTCGATGAGTCCATATTTGGCGCGCCGTCCGACGCGGGTGACGACCGCGCCCTGCAGGCGCTGGCGAAAATCAACCGGGATCGGCCAGCGCAGATCCGGGCGGCGGACCTCTATGTTCGTCAGACGCTCGCCGACCAGCAGGGGCGCGACGCCGCGCATTGTGGTCTCGACTTCGGGAAGTTCCGGTATGATTGGGTTCCTTTGCTTCTGCTCGCGGCCTGCGCGGGACCGCGCGCCCTGACAATCACGCGACATAAGGCGCGTTTGCGGCGCGCGGTAGGTGAGGCTAAGCGCCGCTTCCATGACCGAAACAGTTTCCTATGGCTTCCAGGAGGTCGCACCCGAAGAGAAAACCGCCCGCGTCGGCAGCGTCTTCGAGCGGGTCGCCCGCAAATATGATGTCATGAACGACCTGATGTCGGCGGGAACGCACCGCCTCGTCAAGGACAGGTTCGTCGCGCGGGTCCGCCCGCGTACGAAGGAGCGGATTCTCGATATGGCGGGGGGGACGGGCGACATCGCCTTTCGCATGGCCAAATCGGGTGCGAACATCACCGTCGCCGACATCAACCCGCACATGCTGGAGGTGGGCAGGGGCCGAGCGGAAAAGCGCGGTCTGACGGACCTTCACTGGGCCGAGGAAAATGCGGAACGGCTGAGCTTCGAGGACGGCAGCTTTGATGCCTACACCATCGCCTATGGCATCCGGAACGTTACCGACATCCCGGCTGCGCTGGCGGAGGCCTACCGTGTGCTGAAATTCGGCGGGCGCTTCTGGTGCCTGGAGTTCAGCCGTGCCGAATGGCCGGTCTTTGGCGCAGCTTACGACCGGATCACCATGAAGGCATGGCCGAAGATCGGCGGCATGGTCGCGGGCGATGCGGAACCCTATCAGTATCTGGTCGAATCCATACGCCGCTTTCCGCCCATGCAGGAATTTGCGGACATGATCGGCGCAGCGGGATTTTCCCGTGTGGAGACCTATCCGGTCATGGGCGGCGTCAGCGCCATGCATTGCGGCTGGAAAGCGTGACCAGCGACCTTCGGCATCTGCTGCGCGTGATGGGCTGGGGCCGGACCCTGGCGAAATATGGTGTGCTGCGTGTATTTGAAACCAATCCTCATACGCCGCCCGCGCTGAAGCGGCTGGCGCGGCTGGCGCGCGTGGGAACGGGTGCGCCGAAATCGCCGGACTATGTCAGGGCCTTTCAGGACATGGGCCCCGCGGCGATCAAGCTGGGTCAGGCGCTGGCAACGCGTCCTGACCTGATCGGCGTGGACGCGGCGAACGAGCTGTCGCGGCTGCAGGACAATCTGGCGCCCTTCTCCTTCGAGATATTCAAGGCCTCGATTCAGGAAGCCTTTGGCGCGCCGGTCGATACGATGTTCTCCAGCATCGAGGAAACGCCGGTCGGGTCGGCAAGCATCGCGCAGGTGCACAAGGCGGTGACAACCGACGGGAAAACCGTGGCCATCAAGGTGCTGCGTCCGCATATCGAGGATGATTTCGAGCGCGCGATCTCCACCTATGAATGGGCCGCGATCCGTATCGAACGCATGGGCGGCGAATTCGCCAGGCTGCGTCCGCGTGCGACCATCGCCTATTTCCGCCGCTGGGTGGAGCGCGAGCTGAACCTGAGGATGGAAGCGGCCTCCGCGTCCGAACTGAAGGATCAGCTGGCGGCCGAGCCAGGCTTTGTCGTGCCGGAGGTGGACTGGAGCCGGACCAGCCGCCGGGCCATGACGATCGAATGGATCGACGGCATCAAGATGACGAACATCGCGGCAATCGACGCTGCTGGCCTCGATCGCAGGGAGCTGGCAAGCATTCTCGTGCGCGGCTTCCTGCGGCAAGCGATCATCGCCGGGTTTTTTCATGCCGACCTGCACCAGGGTAATCTGTTCGCGTTGCCGGACGGCCGCATCGCCGCCATCGACTTTGGGATCATGGGCCGCATCGACCGGCAGGCACGCCTGTGGCTGGCGGAGATTCTCGGCGGGCTGATCACCGGTGACTACAAGCGCGTCGCCGAAATCCACTTCGATGCGGGTTACGTGCCGCCGCACCACAATCTTGGGGAATTCACCACGGCGCTGCGCTCTGTGGGGGAACCGATTCGCGGGCTTCCCGTGAAGGACATCTCCATCGGCAACATGCTGGACGGGCTGTTCGCCATCACGCGCCAGTTCGACATGGTGACGCAGCCGCACCTCCTGCTATTGCAAAAGACAATGGTGATGGTGGAAGGCGTCGCCTACGCCCTGGACGAGGATGTCAACATGTCGGTGATCGCCGGCCCACTGATCGACGAATGGAGCCGTGACGAGTTCGGGCCGGAGGCGGTGATTGCGAACGGCCTGATCCGCAATGCGCGGACACTGGCGGAATTTCCCGACTTCCTGCGCCGGGTGATGACGCTGATCCCCAAGGAAGGCGGCGCACCGCCGGAGCCGCCCCTGCCACCAATCCCCGAGGCACGGGCCCCAAGCCGGATTGGCTGGGCGCTGTTCGGGACGGGTGTGGGCGCGGCGCTCGCCCTGTCGGCGGCGAATTTCTTTTAGTCGAGCAGGCCGAGGCCATCGGCCGCTGCCGCGATTTCGCGCAGCACACGTTCCGCACGTCGGGAACGGTCGGGAATGCAGAGTTCACCGTGCACAAGGCCCGTGTCGCGCAGCGCCTTTACGGGCACATCCGCAGCCCGTAGCGCCTGAACGAAGGGGCCGGCATCGGGCGAGACGGGGTCGAACCAGTCCCCGGTCGAAATCACGGTCGGCGGCATGGCGGCAATGTCGAAGAGTCCGAGCGGTGGATATTCGCGGTCGAGTCCGTGTTTCGCCATCCAGCTGACCGCCATGCGTCCGGCCCAGCGATTTGCGCCGAACAGGCGATCGCGCCACAGATCGGGCGAGAGCTGCAATAGGGGATAAAGGAGAAGCTGAGCCGTCACTGAGTCACGGCCGAGCTCGAGCGCGCAGCGTCCGGCCAGATAGCCGCCCGCCGAATCGCCGCCGACCATGATCTGCCCGCACTTCCCGATGCCACCGTCGAGCACCCAGCGGCAGGCGGTCGTGGCATCCTCCAGCTGCGCGGGCGGCGGGTGCGCGGGGGCCAGGCGGTAGTCGGCGCTGACGATCCTGACGCCCATGAGCGCGGAGAGGCGGCAGCAGAGGCGATCATGCGAATCGAGATCGCCGAACAGGAACCCGCCGCCGTGGAAGTAGACGAGCGGTATGTCCGTTCTGACCGTTTTCGGCTCGTACAGTCGCCCGGCAATCCCGCCGAGGTCGAGGCCGCGGGTCTGGACGCCGCTCATGTCGAAGGTGCGCGACCTCGCGGCCTTCGTCATGGCGGCGCGCAAGGATGTGGCGGAGAAGCTGGGCATCGGCTGAGGTCTAGCCCGTCCTATCCCGCTGCGCTACATCGCGGATGATGAACGGCAAACGCATTCTCCTCATCGTGTCGGGCGGTATCGCCGCCTACAAGGCGCTTGAACTCGTTCGGCTGCTGAACCGGGAAGGCGCGAAGGTGCGCGCTGTGATGACGGAAAGCGCCAAGAGCTTCATCACGCCGCTGTCGCTCGGCGTGATGACCAAGGACCGCGTGTTCGGCGACATGCTGGATGCGACCGAGGAACAGGAAATCGGTCATATCCAGCTGTCGCGCGATGCCGACCTGATCGTCGTCTGTCCGGCAACTGCCAATATCATGGCGAAGGCGGCGGCGGGAATCGCTGACGATCTGGCGACGACCCTGCTGCTGGCGACAGACAAACGGGTGCTTTTCGTCCCCGCGATGAACGTCCGCATGTGGAACCATGCCGCGACGCAGCGGAATATCGAGACACTGCGCGGCGATGGGGCGCTGGTGATGCCGCCCGACACAGGCGGCATGGCCTGCGGCGAATGGGGCGAGGGACGGCTGCCCGAACCGCCCGACATCGCCTTCAGGATTCGGGAAGAATTGTCGAAGAATGAAGGCGCGCTGCCGCTGGCGGGCGGCGAACGCCCGCTGGCCGGCAAGCGCGCCATTGTCACCGCCGGGCCGACGCATGAGCCGATCGACCCCGTTCGCTACATCGCCAACCGGTCGAGTGGGCGGCAGGGGTTCGCCATCGCGGGCGCGTTGGCGGCGGCGGGCGCGGATGTGACGCTGGTCGCCGGACCAGTGAACCTGCCCGCGCCGCGCGACGTGACCCGCGTGGATGTGAATACCGCGCTTCAGATGCAGGCGGCGGTCGAGGGCGCGCTGCCTGCCGACATCGCCGTCATGGTGGCGGCTGTCGCCGATTACCGGGCCGAGGCGGCCAGCCAGAAGATCAAGAAGGACGGCACGGCGCCGGAATTGGCACTCACCGAAAACCCCGACATTCTGGCGGGCCTGGCGAAACATGCGCAGCGCCCCTCGTTGCTGATCGGTTTTGCCGCCGAAACCGAATCCGTGATCGACCACGCTGTCGCGAAACGCGCGCGAAAGGACTGTGACTGGATCGTCGCGAACGATGTTTCGGGCGACGTCATGGGTGGCAGCGCCAATAGAGTGCATCTGGTGACCGAGAGCGGCGTCGAGGACTGGCCGAACCTGCCGAAGGATGAAGTGGCGAAGCGCCTCGTTCAGAAAATTGTGGAGACTTGTCAGTGAGCATCACGATCCAGCTGAAACGCCTCGATCACGGCGCGGACCTGCCCGTTCCGGCCTACGCTTCCGGCGGCGCGGCCGGCATGGATGTGACGGCGGCTGAGGAACTGGACTTGGCCCCCGGCGCGCGACACGCGGTGGCAACGGGCTTCGCCATCGCCATACCCGAAGGCTATGAAGTGCAGGTGCGTCCCCGCTCCGGCCTTGCGCTCAAACATGGCATAACCTGTCTGAACAGCCCCGGCACGATCGACAGCGACTATCGCGGCGAAGTGAAGGTGATCCTTGCCAATCTGGGCAGTGAAACCTTCCCCATCCGGCGGGGGGACCGCATTGCGCAACTGGTTCCCGCCGCCGTGACGCGCGCGGATTTCGCTGAAGTGGCGGAACTGGACAACACGCAGCGCGGCGCGGGCGGCTTTGGGTCGACGGGTGTGTAGCTCAGGCTATTCGTCCCCTCGCCTTGCGGGGCGGCGACTTTGACCGATCTTACCGACCAGCAGCTTGCCCGCTATGCCCGGCATATCGTGCTGAAGGAAATTGGCGGCAGCGGGCAGCGGAAACTGCTGGCGGCACGGGTTGCCGTTGTCGGTGCGGGCGGCCTCGGGAGTTCATGCCTGCAATATCTGGCGGCGGCAGGGGTCGGGAGGATTACCGTCATTGATGACGACCGTGTCGACCTGTCAAATCTCCAGCGACAGGTGCTGCACGGCACGGCGGATGTCGGTGTCGCAAAGGCGGGATCGGCGAAGGCGGCGCTGAAGGCGCTCAATCCCGAAGTCCGGGTGACGGCAGTGAGTACGCGGCTGACGGCGGACAATGCGGACAGCCTTCTTGAAAAGCATGACGTCATTGCCGACGGTTCTGACAGTTTCGCCACGAGGGATGTGGTCGCGCGCACGGCGTTTCAGCAGCAGACGTCGCTCGTAAGCGCAGCGCTGGGGCCATATGAGGGTCAACTGTCCACCTTTGCCGGCTGGTTGCCGGATCAGCCCTGCTGGCACTGCTTCGCGGGCAGCGCGGCGGACCAGCCAGGACGAAGCTGTGCGGACGCTGGCATATTAGGTGCGGTCGCGGGCATTGTCGGCGCCATGCAGGCCCTGGAGGTCATTCGAACGCTCGTTCCCTTTGGTGAAGGGCTGATGGGGAGAATCCTGTTCTATGACGCGCTGTCACTGAGGATGCGGACGGTGCGTCTGCGGAAGGATCCTGAATGTCCGGTCTGCGGCAAGCCATGAACCTGATCTTCGTCGAGGACAGCCATGCGCGCCTGCACGGCGGCCTGGGGACCGCCTGCGCATCGGCGGCGCTGGGGCGGCAGGTGCGCCTGTTTTTTCAGGGGGCGGCGGTCGCGGCACTGGCGCGGCGCGACTGGCCTGAGGATGCCGCGCACGTCAGGATCGGATCGCCGTCCATTGCCGATCTGCTGGCGCAATGCGCAGAGCTGGACATTCCGATTTCCGCTTGCGAGACGGGCCTTCATCTGGCTGGCCTCACCGCTGCGGACCTGCCGGAACATACGGAAACCTGCGGCCTGGTTGCCTTTCTGGCGGACCGCGCGGAAATGCCTGTCATTCTGGTCTGACTGCGTAACTCGACGGCGCGCCTTTCGGACGCTACACCGCCCGTTCATGTCAAAGCTCTCTGAATCTGAACAGCGCGCCCTTGCCACCATCACGCCGCGTGGCTCCGCCATGCTGGCGCAGGTCGAAAGCTGGTGTGCGCTGAATACCGGCAGCCGGAATCTTGAGGGGCTGACCGAGATGGCGGACATGCTGACCGACGCCTTCGCACCGCTGGGAGGGGAAACGACATTGCGCGACCCCGCGCCTGCGGAAACCATGGATGAACACGGCACGCGGCAGCCGCTCGCACATGGCCGCAATCTGCACATTTCGAAACCCGGGCGCGGCAACAACAGGGTCATGTTGACCGGGCATATGGATACGGTCTTTCCCAAGGATCATCATTTCCAGGACCTTACATGGCGGGAAGACGGTATTCTGAACGGCCCCGGCGTTGCCGACATGAAGGGGGGAATCGCCGTCATGCTGGCCGCGCTGACGGCGCTGGAGGAGAGCGACCTGGGCGGCCAGCTCGGCTGGGAAGTGGTGCTGAATGCCGATGAGGAGGTGTCGTCGCTGGGGAGTGCGCCCCTGCTGGCCGAGGTCGCCGAGCGCTGTCAGACGGGACTGACCTTCGAACCTGCCGCGACGCCTGAAGGCGTGCTGGCGGGTGGACGCAAGGGCAGCGGGAATTTCGCCGCCGCCATCAGCGGGCGGGCGGCGCATGCGGGTCGCAACCCCGAAGATGGTCGCAATGCGCTCGTGGCGGCCGCCGATCTTGCCGTGCGGCTCGACGCGATGAAGCGGGAGCGGGACACGCTGTCCGTCAATCCGGCGCGGCTGGACGGCGGCGGCCCCAATAATGTCGTCCCTGAAAGCGCCGTGCTGCGCTGGAACGTCCGGCCCTTGACCCCTGACGATCAAAAATGGGCAGAGGCGCGGCAGGCGGAGATTTTCGCTGACATAATGGCGCGGCACGATGTGGGTATCGACGTAACCGGCAGTTTCGCGCGCCCGCCAAAACCGCTGGATGACAAGCAGCTTGGCCTGTTCAATCTGGTGAAGGCCTGCGGGGCGGATCTTGACATCGACATCAGCTGGCAGAACACCGGCGGCGTTTGCGATGGCAATAATCTTGCGGCGGCCGGCCTTGCCGTCGTCGACACGATGGGCGTGCGGGGTGGTGCGATCCATTCCGACCGCGAGTTTCTGATCGTCAGTTCGCTTACCGAGCGCGCGCAGCTGGCGGCACTGACGCTGATGCGGCTGGCTGAGGGCAGGCTGGCGATATGAGGTTCACCGAGATCCAGTACCTGTCACCACGCATCTTCGCACTCGTCGCTGCATTTGTCATCGTGGCGGCAGTTGTCAGCTTTCTGATGTCATCACCTTCGGCGCCGAACAGCCTTGCGTTGGCAACGCTGCCGCTGGCTGTACTCGCCGTCATCTGGGCAATTTTTCGGCTTGAAACCCATGTCGCCTCAGATGGCACGCTTACAGTACGTTTTCGGCCGTTTCCTGCAACGGTCCTTCCATCTTCGGAAATTTCGACAGTTGAAGCCATCTGTTATCGTCCGTTACGGGATTTTGGCGGCTGGGGCATCCGCTATGGTGCGAAAGGCAAGATGCTGAACGCGAGAGGAAATCGCGCAGTGAGGGTGAAGCTCACGTCCGGCGATACCCTGTTTGTGGGTAGCCAATATCCCGATAAGCTCGCGCTGGCCCTCGGCAAATGAGTTTTGGTTCGTGCGACCGGCGGGGCTGAAAGACCTGGAGGCGGTCTTTGAACTGGCCAAGCTGACGGGAACGGGCTTCACCAATTTGCCGCCCGACCGGGGCAGCCTGGCCGAGCGGCTGCGCTGGTCGGATGAGAGTTTCGCGCGCGAAGAGGACGCGCCGCATGACGAGCTTTACATGCTGCTGCTTGAGGAAGCGGGGACGGGGCGCATTGGGGGGAGCGCGCTAATCTTTTCGCAGCTGGGCGTACGCTGGCCATTTTACAGCTACAAGATCGCGCGTCTGAGCCAGCGCAGCCAGGAACTGGACCGGACGATCCGGCTGGATGTTCTCTATCTTGTCAATGATTTCAACGGCGCGAGTGAAGTGGGCGGGCTGTTCCTTCACCCCGATCTTCGCAGCGGCGGCTTTGGCGGCCTGCTGGCGCGCAGCCGTTACCTGTTCATGGGCGGCCACCGGAAACGCATGGCGTCGCGCGTGCTGGCGGAATTGCGCGGACGCATTGACGAGGACGGATCGTCCCCATTCTGGGACGGGCTTGGCCGGAAATTCTTCGATATGGATTTTCAGGAGGCGGACCAGTTCAATTCCCTGCACGGGAACCAGTTCATCGCGGACCTGATGCCGAAACTGGCTGTCTATACCGCGCTGCTGCCGCAGGACGCGCAGGACGCGATTGGCCAGCCGCATATGTCCGGCGTTCCCGCGATGCGGATGCTGGAGAAGGAAGGCTTCTCCTATGATGGCTACATCGATATTTTCGACGGCGGGCCGACGATGATCGCGGATATCGAGAATCTGAGGACCATTAAGGCAATGCAAACCCTTCCTGTTTCACAGGTTACCGAACATACCGAGGCGGAACGGCGCGGACTTGCCGCTGCCGGGCAGCTCGCTGATTTCCGTTGCTGGTCTACCAGCGCGATGGCGACTGAAGAGGGCTTGATCCTGCCCACCGAGGAAGCCGCAAGCATGAAGATCAAGACCGGAGACAGCATTTCCTATGTCGCGCCCTGAACTGATTTCCAATGATCCCTGCACCGGCGAGGAGGTGTGGCGCGGTGAGATCGCGGACGCCGACGCCGTCGACCGTGCCGTCGCGACCGCCCGAGAGGCGCAGCCCGCCTGGGAAGCGCGGCCGCTTGCCGACCGGCGCGGCGTGCTGCAGCGCTATCAGAACCAGATTCGCGACCGCGGGGATGATCTGGCGCGCATGATCAGCCGCGAGACGGGAAAACCCCATTGGGAAACCAAGACCGAAGTCGCGGCTGTCATGTCGAAGGTCGATATTTCGATGACGGCCTATCAGGAACGCACAGGCAATACGGAAAAGGAGGGCGAATTCTTTCAGCAGGCGTTACGCCACCGCCCGCACGGCGTGCTCGGCGTCCTTGGCCCCTATAATTTCCCCGCGCATCTGCCGAACGGACATATCGTGCCCGGGCTGCTGGCAGGCAACGCGATGGTGTTCAAGCCAAGCGAGCTGTCACCCGGCGTCGCGGAGATCATGAAGGAATGCTGGATGGCGGCGGGTCTGCCCGACGGCTGTCTGCAGATCGTGCAGGGCGCCGGTGACACCGGCATCGCACTGGCGGGGCATATGGGGCTGGACGGGCTGCTGTTCACCGGCAGTCAGCGGACCGGCCACGCCCTGGCGCGGCAATATGCCGATCGGCCGTCCAAAATCCTCGCTCTAGAAATGGGCGGCAACAATCCACTGATCTGCTGGGATGTGAAAGAGGACGACCTGGAGGCTGCGGCGGCGCTGATCGTCCAGTCGGCATTCCTGTCCGCAGGGCAGCGCTGCACCTGCGCGCGCCGCCTGATCGTGCGCGACAAGGTGCATGACGAGATCATGCACTTCCTGAATGAACTGACGGCGGACCTTGTCGTCGGTGCGCCCTTTGACGATCCGCAGCCCTTCATGGGGCCCGTCGTCTCGAACAAGGCGGCGGACCTGCTGCAGGAACAGTATCTGAGCCTGATCATGTCGGGCGCGAAGGCAATTCGGAAGCTGGAGCGGCCCGATGCCGACAAACCGTTTCTGACGCCTGCGATCCTTGACGTGACAGCTGCGAAGGACCGGCCCGACGAGGAAATGTTCGGACCCATCCTGCAGATGATCCGCGTCGACAATTTCGAGGAAGCCATTGCCGAGGCGAACAACACCCGCTTTGGCCTTTCAGCGGGTCTGATTTCCGATGATCCCGATCTCTACGCGCAGTTCCGCCGCAGCGCGCGGGCGGGTATCGTCAACTGGAACCGGCCCACCAACGGCGCGAGCTCTTCGGCACCCTTCGGCGGAATAGGGGATAGCGGCAACCATCGGCCCAGTGCCTATTATGCTGCGGATTACTGCGCCTATCCGGTCGCGAGTCTCGAACATGAAAAAATTCGCGGCGATATCACCATGGGCCGAACGTCGCTGGTTCCCAAGGAAAAGCGCCCGACGGGCGCTGGCGACTGAGGCGCTAACAGCCTTCTTTCGTCATTCCGCCGCTGCGGAAATATCGCGAAGGGCTGAAACTGCTGTCAGCCGCCTACGCTGGCAGCGGCGATGCCCGCATCCTGTGTCGCCACTGGCGCTGCGACGATGTCCTTCACCTGCGCACCCTTGTCTACCATGATGGTTTCAGGATCGCCGACAGTGCTGCGCGCACTGGGGTCACTGCGCCTGATGCCGGCGTCATTGAGCATGAACTGCTCCGCCTTGCTGGCCTCCGGCGGACGCACGCCGGGACCGAAAAGGGCTTCCATCGCCTGGGTCTGCGTGTCCGATTCGATGGCACGCGGCGCGCCGGGGCGCGGCGGTTGCAGGGCGAAGTCGGGCGGAACGACCAGCGGCGCATTGCGGCTGATCGCCATTTCGTCGGGCGCGCCGCGGTCCGCGCCAAAGACGCCGCCGCCATTGCCGCAGGCGCTGAGCAGCAGCGCGGCTCCGCTAAGAATGAACAGGTTACGCATGATCTTCCTCCTTGACGTGCGCGTCGTTGCCGAAAAACGCACGCAATAAAAGCAAACCCACCCCTATCGTAATCGCGGCGTCCGCGACATTGAAAACGTAGAAGCTCCATTCGCCGACGTAGAAATGCACGAAATCGGCGACATAGCCCAGTCGCACCCGGTCGACGATATTGCCGACCGCGCCGCCCAGTATCAGGCCCATGGCGGCAAGGTCGGTGGAATCCCGTTCGGAATTGATCCACCAGA
This sequence comes from uncultured Alphaproteobacteria bacterium, assembly GCA_963710205.1. Classification (GTDB taxonomy): domain Bacteria; phylum Pseudomonadota; class Alphaproteobacteria; order Sphingomonadales; family Sphingomonadaceae; genus Pacificimonas. The sequence continues at coordinate 241,562 of CAVPZG010000006.1, forward strand.
TAATCGCCCCGGCAATGGCGGCGGTCAGGGCGACCAGCAGCCAGCGACCCATATCGGCCTCGGCCTGGAACATGCCCATGGCGACGCCGCAATTCTCCACCCAGGTGAGGTTCAAGAAGGGCAGCAAGGGGACGGAGCCAAGACTTTCCAGCTTCAGGCCGGAGATGATCCACCATTTGGACAGCTGATCGGCAATGAAGACGATAGCGGCGATAATATAGGCATGACGCGCGCTCATTTGCCGACGACGTCCTGACAGCGGCGGCAAAGCTGCGGTCCCGTGTCCACGTCCGGCGTATGCCGCCAGCAGCGGGCGCATTTTTCGAGTTCCGTCCTGTCCACCCTTACCCATGCATCGGGATACGTCTCCGCCTGCGCCGCTCCCCCGACGGCGTCGGTGCGGGCATCGACGCGGCTGACAATGGCGAGTTCGGCGAAATCCACGCTTTCGACCTTCTCCATGTCCATGATGTCCGACAGCACCAATGCGACATCGGCTTCGTTCGAAGACCGGATGGTCTTTTCGCGCCTTAGCGGCTCGATGGCCTCGGTCACGACGGCGCGCAGGGTGCGCAGTTTCTCCCATTTTTTGCCAAGATCTTCGTCGATCCATGCGGCATCAACTTCGGGCCAGTCCGAAAGATGGACGCTGCCGTCATCGGACGGAAAACGCGACTGCCAGACTTCCTCTGCCGTGAAGGCGAGGACGGGCGCGGCGTAGCGCACGAGAGCGTGAAAGAGGATATCGAGAACGGTGCGGCAGGCGCGCCGCTTTGGATCGTCCGGCGCGTCGCAATAGAGCGAATCCTTGCGGACGTCGAAATAGAAACTCGACAGATCGCTGCCACAGAAGCTTTCGAGGGCGACCATGTAGCCGGTATAATCGAACGCCTCGGAACGGGCGCGGAGATCGGCGTCGAGCGCAGCGAGCCTGTGCAACACCCAGCGTTCCAGTTCCGGCATGTCGCCGGGCGCGATTTTCTCCGCCCCACTCGAAATCACCGAGCGCGCCGAGGAGGTAGCGGAAGGTGTTGCGCAGTTTCCGGTAGCGGTCGGCAATGCCCTTGATGATCTCATCGCCGATGCGGTGATCCTCGGTATAGTCCACCGCGGAGACCCACAGGCGGAGAATGTCCGCGCCCTGTACGTCGATGATGGATTTGGGATCGGTGGTATTGCCGAGCGATTTCGACTGTTTCCGCCCGTCCTTGTCGAGCGTCATGCCATGTGTCAGCAGCGCCCTGTACGGCGCACGGCCGCGCGTGGCGCAGGATTCGAGCAGCGACGACTGGAACCAGCCGCGATGCTGGTCGGAGCCCTCCAGATAGAGGTCGGCGGGAGAAGACAGTTCCGGCCATTCGCCCGACTCCAGCACGAAGGCATGCGTCGTACCGCTAGTCGAACCAGACATCGAGAATGTCCTGCACGGGCGCATAGTCCGCAGCGTCATACTGATCGCCGAGCAGCGCCTGATGGTCAGCGGCGAACCAGGCGTCCGCGCCGCCCTCGCGGACAGCGGCGATGATCCGCTGATTGACGGCGTCGTCGGTCAGGAAGTCACCGCTTTCCTTATGCACGTAAAGCGTCAGCGGCACGCCCCACGCGCGCTGGCGCGACAGCACCCAGTCGGGACGGCCCTCAACCATCGATTTCAGGCGCTTGTGTCCGCGTTCGGGAACGAAGCGGGTCTTGTCGATTTCGGCAAGCGCGATGTCGCGGAGGCTGTCGCTCGCCGTCCATCCGCACGAACCATTGCGGCGTGCAGCGGTAGATCAGCTTCGCCTTTGAGCGCCAGCTATGCGGATAGCTGTGCTTGTAATCCGCCGTGGCCGACAGCAGCCCGCCCGCCTCGCGCAGCGCCGTGCAGACGGGGCCGTCGGGAGCGTTGACCTTGTAGACATGGTTACCGCCAACGACAGGCCAGTCCGCCTTGTAAATGCCGCCCTCGTCCACGGTGAAGATCGGGTCGATGCCATATTTGGCGCACAGCCGGAAATCGTCCTCGCCATGGTCGGGCGCCATGTGGACGAGGCCCGTGCCCGACTCTGTGGTGACGAAATCGCCGGGGAGAAGCGGGCGGGGTTCGGCGAAGAAGGGGTGGAGGTCGTGCAGCGGGTGGCGGGCGATGGCTCCGGCAAGGTCAGAGCCTGTGCCACGCCAAACGACCGTGCCTTCCGAACCAGCAGGTGTCTGATCACCTTTGGAACCTGCTTCTCGCCAAGCTAAGCCATGAGCGAGTTGCTCAGCTACGAGATAGCGAAATCCGTTCCCAGTATCCGTAAGAACATATTCAATGTCTTCACTATAGGCCAAAGCCCGGTTTACCGGGATCGTCCACGGCGTCGTCGTCCAGATCACCGCGTGCGCACCGACCAGATCCGGCGCATTCGGCGCTTCGATGATCTCGAACGCCACGTCGATCTGCGTGGAGGTCACGTCCTGATATTCGACCTCCGCTTCGGCAAGCGCGGTCTGCTCGACGGGGGACCACATGACGGGCTTCGCGCCCTGGTAAAGCCTGCCGGAGGCAGCGACCTTCAGGAACTCCTCGACGATGATGGCTTCGGCGCCATAATCCATGGTCAGATAGGGTTTGTCCCAGGTGCCCATGATGCCGAGGCGCTGGAACTGGTCGGACTGCACCTTCACCCATTTGGCGGCGAAGTCGCGGCATTGCTGGCGGAATTCGATGGGGTCCACGTCGTTCTTGTCGCGTTTTTTCTTGCGGTACTGCTCCTCGATCTTCCATTCGATGGGCAGGCCGTGGCAGTCCCAGCCGGGCGTGTAGGGCGCGTCGAACCCGCGCAGGGTCGCCATGCGGACGGTGATGTCCTTCAGGATCTTGTTGAGCGCATGGCCGATATGGATGTCGCCATTCGCATAGGGCGGGCCATCATGCAGGATGAAGGTCTCCCGGCCCTTGCGCTGCTCGCGCAGCCGTTCGTAAAGCTTGGTCTGCGCCCAGCGGTCCAGTATGCCGGGTTCCTTTTGCGCCAGACCCGCTTTCATGGGGAAGTCGGTCTTGGGCAGAAACACGGTGTCGCGGTAATCGGGGGCGTCTGGCTTTTCGGTCATAGACGGGCGCGTCTAGCGGGGTGGGCGCGCGGTTGGAACGACTATTTGGAAAGAACCTCGCGCGCGTCCGCCGCGTCGCGCTGCATTTGCGCCTTTAGCGCGTCCAGCCCATCGAGTTTTCGTTCCTCTCGTAGATAGGCGATCAGTTCGACGTCGATCGTCTTCCCGTAGAGATCGCCGGACCAGTCGAGGAACCAGCTTTCCAGAAGTTCCAAACGTGGCTCGATCATGGGCCGAATACCGAGATTGGCGACGCCGTTTACGGTTTCTCCGCCGGGCAGGTGGCCGCGCACGGCATAGACGCCGTATTTCGGGCGCAGATAATCGCCGAGGACCATGTTCGCCGTCGGGGTTCCAAGCGTTCGGCCCAGTTTCGCGCCATGCTGTACCTCGCCCCTGATGGTAAAGGGGCGGCTGAGCATTCTTGCCGCCTCTTTCGGGTTTCCGGCGACCAGCGCGTCGCGGATGCGGGTGGAACTGATGCGGCGATTTTCCGCGCCATTGACGGGCGCGACGGTGGCGGCGTCGATACCATAGGCAAGCCCGAGCGATTTCAGGTCCGCGGCGCTACCGGCGGCGCGCGCGCCAAAGGTGAAATCCTCGCCGGTTACAACGCCCTTCAGGCCGAGCCGCGCAGCGAGGATGTCGCAAACGAAAGCCTCCGGGCTGAGCGCCGCGAGGTTGCGGTCGAAGGTCAGGACGACCGTGCCGTCAATGCCGTCCGCTTCGAACAGGTCCAGCCGCTGCGTGATGGTCGTCAGCGCCATCGGCGGTGCGTCAGGCCTGAACAGGCGCACGGGGTGCGGGTCGAAGGTGATGACGAGCGCGGGGCCGCCCTTCGCCTTCGCGCGTGCCCTTGCCTCGCCGACGACAGCCTGATGTCCGGCATGATAGCCGTCGAAATTGCCGAGCGCGGCGACACCGCCGCGAAGCGTTGCGGGGAAGGGCGCATCGCCCGTGACGCGGATCATTGCGGCAGGGTCTGCTGCAACAGCCGGATGACATTGCCGCCCATGGCCGCGCGGATCTCTTCCTCCTTGAAACCCTGATCCATCAGGGCCTGCGTCATCGCCGCCATGCCGCCCGCGTCGAAACCGGTGGTGACCGCGCCATCGAAATCGCTGCCCAGCGCGACATGCTCAATCCCGACAAGGTCGCGGACGTGCCGCATGGCGCGCGCGGTCGCCGCCGGGGTGGGGCTGCAGACCGCGCCGTCCCAGAAACCGATGCCGACCACACCGCCCGTTGCCGCGATGCCGCGGATTTCGTGGTCGGTGAGGTTGCGGTTGACGTCGCAGACCGCCCGAACGCCGCCATGGGAGGAGATGAGCGGCTTTTCGGCCATGTCGATCAACTCGGCGAGCGCGGCGTGGGACAGATGCGCGACATCGACCAGCATTCCGGTTGCCTCCATACGCCGCACGGCCTGTCGTCCCAGCGGCGTGAGCCCGCCCTTCGCCTCACCGTGCATCGATCCCGCAAGCTCGTTATCGAAGAAATGCGTTAGTCCCGCCATGCGGTAACCGGCGTCGTGCAGCCGGTCGAGATTGGCGATTTCCCCCTCGATATTGTGCAGCCCCTCAACGGCCAGCATGGCACCCACATGGCGCGGCCCCTTGATGCGGCGTTCAGCCAGCAGTCCTTCCAGATCCGCGCGCGTACGGATCAGTTGGAAACCGTCGGGATCCCGCCGCGCCGCGTCCGCCAGTTCCTCAGCATGATAGAGCGAGCGTTGCAGCAGCGAACCCCAGGTGCGCGGCGGCTGCATCTGCGCGACGACGAGTGGGGTGATATTGTCGCTGTCCGCGCTGTTGGACTCGTAATTCTGGTTTCGCGGCGTCTTCGTGACCGAGCCGAAGACCTGCAAAGCGACATTGCCGTCTTTCAGCCGCTGAAGATCGACATGGCCGCGCGTGGTGCGCTTGTTGGGATCGCGTTTCCACAGCAGCGTGTCGGCATGCAGGTCGGCGACGATGAGGTCGTCATGCAGCGCCTGCGCCTGATCGGACACCCGCCAAAGCCCGCTGCCCTCGATGCGGTTCATGGACCGCTCGGTAAGTTCGGGCGCGAGCCAGAAGAACAGGACGGCGGCAAGTATCACAACGAAGATGCTGATGACCGCGCGGCGATTGACCTTGCGCGCCGGGGAAGGCGATTTCCGCCTGGGTGCTGGTTTTTTTCGCGCAGCCATCAGGCGCGTTCCAGCGTGACGAAGCTGTAGTCGGGCTGACCGTCCGGGCCATCATGGCGCTCGCGCCTTGTTTCCCGCCAGCGCGACCGGTCGAAATTCGGAAAGACCGTATCGCCCGTTGGCTCGGCATGGATCTCCGTTAGTTCCAGCCGCGTCGCAGAGGGCAGAGCGAGCGCATAGATTTCCGCGCCGCCAATGATCATGATCTCGTCCGCGCGCGCCTTTGGATTAAGTCCTGCCTCGGCAATCGCCTCGGCGAGATTTGGAACGACATGTGCCCGCTCCCCGGTCCAGTCCTTCTGCCGCGTCATCACGATGTTGTGACGCGCCGGAAGCGCGCCGCCCATGGACTCGAATGTCTTGCGGCCCATGATGCACGGCTTGCCCACGGTCAGGCGCTTGAAGTGCTTCAGATCCTCGGAAATATGCCACGGCATCGCGCCGTCCCTGCCGATAACGCCATTATCGGCCAGCGCCGCGACGATGACAATGTCGGGTCTCGTCATACCGCAATGGGCGCCTTGATCGTCGGTGCGGGCTCGTAGCCCTCGAGCCGAAAATCCTCATAGCGGAAATCAAACAGGCTGGCGCGGTCGGCAATGTGCATCGTTGGAAGGTGCCCCGGTGTGCGGGTCAGCTGCAGCCGCGCCTGCTCCTCATGATTCGAATAGAGATGCGCATCGCCAAGCGTGTGGACGAAGTCACCGGGCTTGAGGCCCGTCACCTTGGCAATCATCATGGTCAGAAGCGCGTAGCTGGCGATGTTGAAGGGAACGCCGAGGAAAATATCTGCACTGCGCTGGTAAAGCTGGCAGCTGAGCCTGCCATCCGCGACATAGAACTGGAACAGGCAGTGGCAGGGCGGCAGCGCCATGTCGTCGACCTCTCCGGGGTTCCAGGCACTGACGATCAGGCGGCGGCTGTCGGGATTGGTTTCGATCTGCTCGACGACATTCTTCAGCTGATCGACGACGCTCCCATCCACCGTTTCCCAGGCGCGCCACTGCTTGCCGTAAACGGGGCCGAGTTCGCCGTTCTCATCGGCCCATTCATCCCAGATGGAAACGCCGTTTTCCTTCAGATAGCGGATGTTGGTGTCACCGGCGATGAACCACAACAATTCGTGCACAATGCTTTTCAGGTGCAGCTTCTTGGTGGTGAGAAGGGGAAAGCCATTGCCGAGATCGAAGCGCATCTGGTGACCGAAGACACTGCGCGTACCCGTCCCCGTGCGGTCGCCGCGCACACTGCCCTGTTCCAGAACGAGGCGCATCAGATCGAGATATTGCTGCATGGCCGGCTACATGCGGCAAGCGGGCGCGGATGTGAAGATGGTGCGTATCTATGTCGTTGCCGAAACGTACATGTTCGAATAATGACCCAATATGGGGGAAATGCCATTCATTCTTGAGGTTGCGGCGGCATTCTGGCTGCTGACGCGGGAACTGCTGCTGTTCGCCGCGCTCGGGATCGCGATTTCGGGGCTGGATGAGCTGTTTGTCGATGCGGTTTACTGGGCGGATCGGCTGAAGCGGCGGCTGACCGTTTATCGTCATCACGAGCGGTGGACCGCTGCCCGCATCCCCGCGTCCGCCGATCAGGGGCGGATGGCAATCTTCGTCCCGGCGTGGGACGAGGCGCAGGTCATTGGCGCGATGCTGCGCGGTTTGCTGGCGCGGCTCGACTATGCGGATTATGACGTCTTTGTCGGGGTCTATCCGAATGACGAAATGACCGTCCATGCCGTCAGCGAAGTGCTGGACGGCCCCGGCGGCGGGCGCGTTCGCATGGTCGTCGGCGATGAACCTGGACCGACGACCAAGGCCGCCTGCCTGAATACACTCTGGCTCGCAATGATCGCCGAGGAAGCGCGAAGACAGCGACAATACAAGGCGATCATCCTGCACGATGCCGAAGACATCGTGCATTCGGCGGAACTGAAGCTGTTCGACTATCTGATTCCCAGAAAGACGATGGTGCAGCTGCCCGTCTATCCGCTGGTTGACCGCGACTCGCCCTGGATCAGCGGGCATTATCTGGATGAATTCGCGGAACATCACGGCAAGAATCTGGTCGTGCGGGAACGGCTCGGCGCGGCCCTGCCATCCGCCGGTGTTGCCTGCGCGTTCGAGCGGAAACGTCTGGGCGACCTGGCGAATGAGCGCGGCGGAATCCCATTCACCCCCGGCGCGCTGACCGAGGATTATGAGCTAGGACTGCAAATGTCCGCGGGCGGGCGGGGCGCATTCGTACGCCTGCCCGGCGATTCCGACCGGCGGTTCGTCAGCACAAGGGAACATTTTCCGGACACTATGGAAGCGGCGCTCAGGCAGAAGACGCGCTGGCTGCTCGGCATCGCATTCCAGGGCTGGGACAGTTTTGGATGGAAGGGCGGTCTTGCCGAAAAATACATGCTGCTGCGGGATCGAAAGGCGTTGGCAAATGCCTTCCTGATTCTGATCGGCTATGTGGCCGCGCTGTTTGTGGCGATTGCGATCGCTGCCCTCTGGCTGTTGCCGGAACTGTCGGTCATGCCCGCGCTCGTTCAGCCGGACTCTTTTCTGGCTAAGCTGCTCGTCTTCACGGCGATCCTGCTGGGCTGGCGTCTGCTCATGCGATTCTGGTTCACCTGGCGCGCATATGGATTGGCGCAGGGGCTCCTGTCGATTCCCCGCAATATCGTCGGCAATGTGATCGGCATTCTGTCCGCGCGGCGGGCGCTGGCTGGCTATGTGAAGCTGCGTCTGGGGCGCGGTGACCTGCGCTGGCAGAAGACCAGCCACCGTTTCCCCGAGCGGATGCCTGCCGAATAGCTATGGGTCCGCTGGCAAGTCTTGGGCTGATGGGATTGCTGATACTGGCCTGGGCAGTCTGGCGGGCTGACGTCGCGCATGACGATCATCGCCGGATGCTTGCGGGGATGGAGAGCAGGCTGGTCCCGCAACCGCCAGACGAGCGACCCTTAGATTTGCGTGACCTGCCAGCCCGGAGTGATGATCCGCCCGGGGACGATGCGGGCTCAGCGTTTAAGAGAGAGCCATTGATCGCGGCAGTCCGGAATGTCGTCCGTAATCGTGCAGTCACAACCTCTCCGCGCCGCCAGGATTCAGGGTTCGAACAGACATTGACGATGACCGAACCGGCGGCGGCTGGTGATCCGGTTTCAGCCGGCGAAGGTCCGTCTGACAATGGCGAGACGCTTTTGGCGGCGTCGTCTCAACCGGTTCCGAGCGCAGGCACACTCGCCGAGCGTGGCTATGCCGCCCTGGAGGAGGGCGACCGGCAGCGGGCGGCGGAATATTTTCGGCGGGCTTTGGCAAGCGGCGAGACGGACGCGCGGGCGGCGCAGTGGCGTGAACAGCTACGCAGCCTTGGCAAACGGTGGAATGCTGACGCCTATGCCCTGGTCCGGAGCGGGGCCTCGGCGTCGGCATCACCGACTGTGCCAACACTTGGCGGGGATCAGTTTGGCGGGCGGCTCGGTTATGTACTCAATCCGTTGGCGCGGCAGCCTGCCGAAGTGCAGCTTCGCCTCGTTCATGCACCGCGTCAGGGCGCCCAGCCTCAGGTTACCGAGGCTGTTGCCGGGCTTGGCTGGCGTCCGCTGGGGCGCAGTGGGCCAGAGGTTGCGGTGGAGCGGCGGGCAGCACTGCAGGGGGCCGGCCGAAATGCCTTTCAGCTCAGACTGTCGGGCGGCGCAGCGACCGGGACGGACAGCGATTTTGATCTTTCCTTCTATGCGGACGCGGGCATTGTTGGCCTGAAAAGCACCGATCTTTTTGTCGGCGGGCAGGGCTTCGCGGGATATCGAATGAACAGACGACTTAGCGTCGGCGGAGGCGCCTGGGGCGGTGCGCAGGATGCGGACAGGTCCAGCTCACTGCTGGAGGTGGGCCCGGAAGTGACGATGCGTGTTCCGGTCGGTCGCGCGCTGCTGGAGGGGCGGGGGAGCTATCGGCTGAAGGTCGCTGGCGATGCCGCGGCGGGTGATGGACCGGCGCTGGCGATTGCCGTGCGCTACTGACTGAAACGGGCGAAAGGCCGGGAGGATTTCGCGGCGGCCTCCAGCTTGTCATCATCGCCGAGCGCCGCGAGCAGCATTTTCGCGCGGCCGCGGATCAGGCGTTCGAAGCCATCCTTTGCCTTGCCGTTGGCGGCGGGGGTCAGGAGCGCGCGCAGCTTTTCCGTGTCGTCCTCCTCGCCCATGTCGATCAGGCCCATCGCGTAGAAGGTGCGCCAGACCGGATTGCGTCCGTCAAGCGCGATGGCCTTGTCGAATTCCGCGATGGCTGTCTTTTCCTTCGCGCCCAGAACCGTGCCCGCGATGAAGCCGCCCAGCTGGCCGATCGCACCTGAATGCCAGCCGCCAAGCGAGGTATGCGCCAGCGGATTGTTCGGCTCCGCCTTTGCCGCCTTTTCCATCAGTCTGCGCGCGGTCTTCGCCTCGCCGGGGCTTTTGGTCAGCTGCGCGCGGTAGCCGATGGCGACCGCCTTTTGCAAAGTGGCGCCAACATGGTTCGGCTGAAGGATCAGCGCCATATTGGCGTCGCGCTCGGCCTCGGCGATCAATGCCAGCGCCTTCTCCTTGGTATCGACTTCATAGGCCGCCACGATCAGGGTGGCGTAGGCCGCCAGCGCTAGATTGTCCGCATTCTCGTTCGCGCGCGCGGCGTCGGCCGCGGCAGCGAACTGGCCGGCACGCAGCAGTTCGTCAGCCTTCGCTGCCAAAGCCGGTGCGGGCAGGAGCGTGAGGGCGGCGGCAAGGAGAAGGGCGTGTTTCATCTGGCAAGGGCTTCCTGAATCAGCTTCCGCGAATTCCCGATGCCGTAAAGGCTGATGAAGCTGCCCATGCGCGGACCCTGGCTGCTCCCGAGAAGCGTTTCGTAAAGCGCGGAAAACCAGTCCCGAAGCGGCTCGAATTCATGCGCCTTGCCCACCGCATAGACCTCATTCTGGATGTCCTCAGCCTGAACGTTCTTCGGGAGAGCGGCCAGTTTTTCATCCAGTTCGAGTAGCGCGGCCCTTTCCTTGTCGGTGGGCGCGCGCTTTTGAAGGGTCGGCGCGACCACGTCCTTCACATAGGCAACGGCGTGGGTGATGAGGGCGTCGAGCTCAGGTTCCGATTCGGGCGTCGCGTCGGGTGCGTAGTTTTTCAGATATGCCCAGACGGTCTCTCGCTCCGCTTCCTCCCCCATGACGCCGACGAGGTTTAGAAGCAGGAAGAACGGTACGGGCAGGTCGCCCGTGGGCACGTTCCCGCCCGGCTTTGCCATGTGCACATGATGGACGGCATTGCCGAGGCGCTTGTCCCAATCCTGCTCCGCGTACAGCGTGCGGGCGGCGTAATAGTCGTCGATGACCTTCGGGATCAGTCCGGTATGCAGCTGCTTGGCGCGTTTTGGTTCGCGGAAAATGTAAAAGGCGAGCAATTCCTCCGGGCCGTAGATCAGCCAATCCTCGATGGAGAGGCCGTTGCCCTTTGATTTCGAAATCTTCTCGCCATTCGCGTCGAGGAACATCTCATAAATCATGCCTTCGGGCTTGCGGCCGCCCAGTACCTTGGCGATGCGGCCCGACTGGACGCCGGAATCGGTCAGGTCCTTACCGTACATTTCGTAATCGACGCCGAGCGCGACCCAGCGCATGGCCCAGTCGGCCTTCCATTGCAGCTTCGCCTGTCCGCCGAGTGCGGACTGTTCGATGGTCTTGCCATCCTCATCAATGAAGCGGATCATGCCCGCTTCCCAATCCACCACCTCGACGGGAACCTGCAGGACAGCGCCTGTCGATGGGCTGATCGGCATGACCGGCGAATAGGTCGCGCGGCGCTCCTCACGCAGTGTCGGCAGCATGATATCCATGATCTGGTCATAGCGGCCAAGGACCGTTCTCAGAGCATTGTCGAAACGTCCCGATCGATATTCTTCCGTCGAGGACAGGAATTCATAGTCGAAGCCATATTGGTCCAGAAACGCGCGCAGACGGGCGTTGTTGTGCGCCGCGAAACTGTCATGCGTGCCGAACGGGTCGGGAACCTGGGTAAGGGGCTTGCCGAGATAGGGGCCGAGCAGAGCCTCTCCATCGGGCACATTGTCAGGCACTTTCCTGAGGCCGTCGAGATCGTCCGAAAAGGCGATCAGGCGCGTTTCGACATCCGCCATTTCATGGAGCGCGCGGCGCACCATTGTCGTCCTGAGGACTTCGTTGAATGTGCCGATGTGCGGCAGGCCGGAGGGGCCGTAGCCGGTCTCGAAGACGATGGGCACGGGCTTGCCCTCCGCGTCCTTCTTGCCTTCAGGATAGCGTTTCAGGACGCGGCGCGCCTCCTCATAGGGCCAGGCTTTGGACGTGAGGGCGGCGGCGCGTCGGTCAGAGTTCGTCATGTTGCGCTCGCTAAGCCGCAGGCCGCGGTGCGGCAAGGGGGCTGTTCGCAGCGCTGCCACGCAGATCCTTGCCTGATATCGCGATCCGCATGCGACCGCTTGACGTCGCCTAGGCCAACTCGCTGGAAACCTCCCGCTGTGGTGCGGCCGACAGCATCAGCACGAGGACGCCCGTCAGGCCGGACAGGAGCGATCCTGACAGGACGCCCAGTTTCACACTGTCGATCTGCACGGCGCTGTCGAAGGCAAGTGTGCCGATGAAGAGGCTCATGGTGAAACCGACACCGGTGATGCAGGACAGGCCATGAATCTGCGGCCAGGAGAGAGCGTCGGGGAGCTTTGTCAGTCCTGTTTTGACCGCCAGCCAGGCGAAGCCGAACACGCCGACCTGCTTGCCGATGAAGAGGCCAGCCGCGATGCCGAGCGGAAGCGGGGCAATCAGATCGCCAAGACCGATACCGGTGAGCGAGACACCCGCATTGGCGAAGGCGAAGATCGGGAGGACAGCGAAGGCGATCCACGGATGCAGGCTGTGCTCCAGAGCTTTCAGCGGTGAACGCCCGGCCCTGTCGGTGAGCGGAATGGCGAGCGCGACGGCAACACCCGCCAGCGTGGCGTGGACGCCCGATTTGAGGACGCAGACCCAGATGATGACACCAATCAGCGCATAGGGCGTGATGGCCGTGACCCCGCGCCGGTTCAGGATCGCGAGGATGACGAGGCCCGCACCCGCCAGGCCGAGCGACAGGACGCTGAGCTGGTCGGTATAGAAAAGCGCGATGATGGCGATGGCGCCGATATCGTCGATAATGGCAATGGCGAGCAGCAGCACCTTTAGCGCGGCGGGTACGCGGCTGCCGAGAAGCGCAAGGATGCCGAGTGCGAAGGCAATATCGGTGGCGGCGGGAATGGCCCAGCCCGCGCTATTCTCAGGGCTGGCCTGATTGATCGCGAGGAAGGTGAGCGCGGGGATCGCCATGCCGCCAATGGCAGCGACGATGGGCAGGCCCGCCTTGTCCATGCTGGAAAGCTCGCCGACGAGAACCTCTCGCTTCACCTCCAACCCGACCAGGAAGAAGAACAGCGCCATCAGGCCGTCATTGACCCAGAGGAGGAGCGGTTTGTCGATATTCAGCGCCCCAACGCGCACCTGCACGGGAACGTCCCACAGCGCGAAATAAAGGGCGGAGAGTCCGCTGTTCGCCAATATGATGGCAAGCGCGGCAGCGGCGAAGAGCAGCAGCCCGCCGCTCGATTCCTGTTTGAGGAAATCACGCATCATCGGCGTGAAACGGGTCGGCATGAGTGATGGCTTTCAGATTGGAAAAACGGGAAAACAAAAAAATCGGGCGGCACGGCGGGAATTAAGGGGGAGTAGGACCGTGCCGCCCAGTTACAGGGGAAGTGGCGAGGAGTCAGGTCGTAATTCCGCTCCCGCCATGTCCGCGCAGGCGCTGCAGTTCGTCCTTGAGCGCAAGGCGCAGACGTTTCAGGCGGACGAGCCTGTCGCTCCATGCGCCAGACGGGCGGCTGCGCTCGGCCTTTATCTGGCGGCTGATGGCGCTGCGGCGTTCGGTGAGGGCTTTGATACGTGCTTTCATATGCGTGTCTCCTCCAAGAAAACGGGGCATTCGATGCCGGAAGGATAAAATGGGGCGGCATGGCCGATTAGTCCAATCGATAACATGGTGTCATTTTGATAGTCTTTGACTATGGATAGGATATGCCCAGCCTGCGCCAGCTCGACTATCTTGTTGCCCTTGCGGACGCGGGGCATTTCGGCCGGGCGGCTAGCCAGGCGGGCGTGTCGCAGCCGACCCTGAGCCAGCAGATCAAGGCGCTGGAAGGGCGGCTTGGGGTTGCCCTTGTTGAGCGGCGCGGGCGCGGCGCCGTGCTGACACCGGCGGGACGGGACATTGCCGAACGGGCACGGACCATTGTCGTTGCCGTCGGCGATATCCGCGATTTCGCCGCCCGCGCGGAGGGTCGTCTGGCCGGAACGCTGCGCTTTGGCGTGACGCCGACGCTTGGGCCCTATCTGCTGCCCGCGGTGGTGGCGGGCCTGCACCGGGACGCGCCCGACCTGAAGCTGTTCGTGCAGGAGGGCATACCTGATGAGCAGTTGCAGGCGCTGACAAGGGGGAAGCTGGACCTGCTGCTGGGGCCGTTGCCGCTGGAGGCGCCCGGGGTGGTGCTGGAGCCGCTATTCCGCGAACCGCTGCGGCTTGCGGTGCCGACAGATCATGCGCTGGCCGGCGGCGCTGAGGTGGCGCAGCTGGCGGGACAGCCGCTGCTATCGCTGGACCGGAGGCACCATTATCACCGGCAGGCCGAAGCGCTGTGTGCAGAACATGGCATGCGGCTGATCCGTGATTATGAGGGAACCAGTCTGGACAGTCTGCAACAGATGACAGCCTCAGGCCTGGGACTGAGCATTCTGCCGGAACTTTATCTGCGATCCGACGCTGGCGGGCGCAGCGGCACAATCGTACCGGACATCAGGGGCTGGTCGGCCTATCGCAGTATCGGGCTGGCATGGCGTGAAGGCGCGGGGCTGACAGCGGCCTTTCAGGAGCTGGGCCAGCGTATCGCGACGCGGGCACGCGCACTGCTTGACTGAACTGCCGCGCAGGACGGGCTATAGAAAGCGCGCGATGACTTCCCTGTAACTGCGGCTGACCTTCACCTGCGTACCCGAACCAAGGGTCAGGAAGCTTTCGCCGTTGGTGTGCGGTTTGACTTCCTTCACCTGATCGAGATTGACGATGGTGGAGCGGTGGACGCGCTGGAACATGCGGGGGTCGAGGCGCTTTTCGAGGTCCTTCATCGTCTCGCGCAGGATGAGCGTATTGTCCTCGGTGTAAATGCACATATAGTCGCCGGCGGCATCGATCCGCTCGATATTGCCGACATCGACCCGGAAAATCTGCCCGCGATCCTTTATGTTGATCATCTTCTCATAGCGCCCCGCATCCATGACGGGTGCCGTGTCGTCGAGCTTTTCGGCAGCCTCTGGCGCAACCTCGGTCAGAAGCTCATGCAGCTGCCTGCGCTCCGCTTCCGCATTGCGCTCCGTCAGGCGCTGGCGGACGCGGGCAATGGTGTCGGCCAGGCGGTCTTCCTCGACCGGTTTCATCAGATAGTCGACCGCATGCGATTCAAACGCCTTCAGTGCATATTCGTTGAAGGCTGTGACCATGACGAACAGCGGCGGATCGACATCCTGCAGCGCGCCAATGACGGAAAAGCCGTCGAAACCCGGCATCTGGATATCCAGGAAAACGAGGTCGGGCTTGTGCGTCTTTATGGCGCGAATGGCTTCACGTCCGTTGGCGCATGTCGTGATGACGTCGATATCCTCATGCGGCTCCAGGCGCATCTGCAGGCCCTTGATAGCGAGTGGCTCGTCATCGACGAGGATGGTGCGAATGGTCATTCTGCAGCCTCCTTCAGTTTCGGTACTTCCGTCTGATACGGGATTTCGAGCCGTGCCACCACGCCGCCATCGGGGCGTTCAGCGAGCGTAAAGGTCGCTTCGTCGCCATAAGTCTGTAACAGCCGTCCTTTGATGTTCTTCAGGCCGACGCCTTCGCCCGCCATATAGGCGGGCCGTTCCGCCTGCAGGCCGGGGCCGGTATCGGCGATCTCGACGCGCAACCGGTCGCCGGAGATGGAGGCGCGCACGGCGACCTCAGCACCCTCTTCCTGCGGAGTGACGGCATATTTGATGGCGTTTTCGGCAAGCGGCTGCAGGATCAGGGAAGGGACACAGGCCTGCATGGCCGCGTCCTCGATGTCGAATTCGGTCCGCAGCCGCTCCTCGAAGCGCATGCGCTCGATGTCGAAATAAAGCCGAAGGGATTCCATTTCCTGCGCCAGCGTCACGGTGGAACCCGGCTCCTCGGCAAGCGAGTAGCGCAGGAAGCTCGACAGGCGCGACAGCATGGCATTGGCGCGCTCGTTTTCCTTCAGCAGAACCAGCGTCGAAATGCTGTTCAGTGTATTGAACAGGAAATGCGGGTTTACCTGGTAGCGCAGCATGGCGAGGCTGGCCTGAGAGGCCTGCGCCGTCACCTCCAGCATCCGTTCGCGCTGCGTGGAAAGCATGAGGTAGAAATTGATGCCGTAATATAGCCCCGACCAGGCGCCGAGGACGCTGAGGTCGAGAAGGATGGCGCCAAAAAACTGGATTCCCTGCGGCTCGTAGCTGGCATTGTAGAACCGCGCGTGCGCCCAGACCTCGAGCACGGAGAACATGCCGGCCGCCACGGCGAGGACGGCGGCGGTCAATGTCCAGACATAGACGGCCTTCATCTGGATGATCTTGCGGTAGGCCGCACTCATCAGAAGCGTGATGGAAAATCCGGTCGCGGTGACGATCAGCGTCGGCAGGATGAAGTTGACGCCCATCGAATTGGCAAGACCGCCAAGCGAGCGCAGCAGAAAATAGGCGAACCAGCCGCCGCCCTGCAAGATCCAGAAGGCGCGGTTCTTGTCAGCGAAAAAGCCCTGGGTGTTGAGGCTATCGGGGTACATGGCGATGGGGGTAGCAGGCGAGGAGGGAGGTAGGAAGTGTGTTCGGAGGCAAAATCTGTCTCGTCATTGTGGCCAAGGCCGGAATTCACCTCCTGAATTCGCCCCTACCGCCGTTCCTGAAGATGGACCCGGCCCTTCGGCAGGGTGACGTTCCGGCCTAGAGCGCGCGTTCCAGACGTCCCAGCAGCTGCCGTGCCGGGCTTAGCGGGATTTCCTCGACCACCAGCTGGGCATCGAGGCGTTTCACCCGGTCATAGAGGTCACGGCTGCCGTCGATGATCGCGCGGGCGCGGTCGGGCAGGCGTTCCATGATGGCCTCGTCGGCGGCGGCCTCTCCCGCGCTGCCAAGGCGGCGGTCGGGATGGTTGCCCTCTTCCGTCGTAAGTTCGCCCGCGGCCACGGCCTTGCGGTTGAGGAGCCAGGAGACGGTGTGCATCAGGCGGGTCGTCACACGCAGGGATTCGCAGGAAAACTGCACGCGCTCGATGGGACCAAGCGCTTCGCGGTCAGCCTTGCCATCCTGGTCGAAATAGGAACGCGCCTCGTCAGCCAGCACCATCGCCTCCGTATAGAGGCTGTCGACCAGCTTTGGCGTCAGTCCTTTATCCTCGGCGCCCATGCGCTCTCCCGCCATATCGGTGCAAAATTCATCCGAAACCCCCTTGAACCCGGACTGGTTAATAACCAACTACGATGTAGGCGGAAAGAGGGCGCGTGGCCGATACGGGGCGCACCTGAATTCCGCTGGCAGGGACCGGCCATGATGGCGGTCCCGAACAACTCAACATCGCTAGATAAAAGGATGATGAACATGCGTACATTCGATCTGACCCCCCTCCTCCGTTCCTCGATCGGTTTCGAGAACCTCAGCCGCCTGGTGGACTTCGCCGGCCGCGACGAGGGTGGTGCCTATCCCCCCTATAATATCGAGAAGCTGGACGAGAATGCCTATCGCATCCAGATGGCTGCGGCTGGTTTCTCCGAGGACGAGCTGGACCTGACGGTACAGGAAAATGTCCTGATCGTGACGGGCCGGACGGCCGAGGACACCGAAGGCCGCGAATTTCTGCACCGCGGCATCGCCAAGCGCGCCTTCGAGCGCCGCTTCCAGCTGGCCGACGTCATCAAGGTGACGGAAGCCACGTTCGAGAACGGCCTCCTGAATATCGGGCTGGTCCGCGAGATCCCCGAGCACAAGAAGCCCCGCAAGATCCACATTGGCGGCGAACAGCGCCCCAAGGCGATCGAGGGCGAGAGCGCCAAGAGCGAGAAGGCCAAGAAGGCCGCCTAACCGCCAGCAGCGGAGGCTCAATCCAAGGGGGCGGGTCCGGCAACGGGCCCGCCCTTTTTTATGCGATTTTGGTGACCGATGGGTCCAGTCGTTGCGGTTTGGAGATTGGCGCCAGCGATCGGCTGTCGAACAGCGGGCTGCGGCGACGGTCGCCGCTGACGATGTCCTTCGCCATTCTGATGAGAACGCCGAAAATGAAGCGCAGCACAAACAGCTTTGGGTCTGTGCCAAAGCCGCTTTTCGCCTGATCGATTGACAGCAGGCCTATGGGCGGACCGAGGACTTGCTCGCGGCGCTCGCTGTCAAGATTTGCGACGATTGCGGTCAGATAGGGAATGCGTCCGTTCGCGTAGGTGTTGAACATCGGTGTCCGGCAACAGGCCGCGTACCAGCGGAGTGTGGGTTTATCCGTGAGGTGAACACAGCGGAGGCTATCGCGGCCCGTCCAGAGCTGCAAGCTGGCGCAGCGGGCTGCAAAAAGCGCGCTACCGCCATTCGCATCGAGAATGCGCGCGTCCTGATCGAGAAGATGCGCGTATCTGCGGCAATCAGAGCAGTGACAGATCACATGGTCGCCCGTTGCCGGACCGGCGTTTTTCAGCGCTCCGGTCACGTTTCCGCACAGGCAGGACAGAGCGAGGTTGGTGGTGGTTTCGTCGGAATGCGATGACATGGCCTGAATCCTTCCCGTCGACGTGGGGCCAAGTTCCCGGCATCGTCACGACATGGCAACCCTTGCGACTCCGCGCGTGCCCGCCTATACGCCGCCGTCCCGGGTCTAGGGGTGTAGCTCAGTTGGTAGAGCATCGGTCTCCAAAACCGAGGGCCGTGGGTTCGAGTCCCTCCGCCCCTGCCAGACTTGCACTGGCAAACTGGACATCGGGACATTAGGTAAAGGCACATCGCCTGCGCTGCTCAAAACGATGGAGCGGCGGCGGGCGGTTTCTTGTGTCTGGAAGATGGTTAGGAATTGCCAAGTGGCAAAGGTCAATCCCGGTCAGTTCGTTCGCGAAGTCCGGCAGGAAATGTCGAAGGTTACCTGGCCGACGCGCAAGGAAACCGTGATCACGACCATCATGGTTCTGATCATGACGACGATTCTGGCGATCTTCTTTCTGGGTGTCGATCAGGTGCTGGGCCGCCTTGTCCAGCTCGTGCTTGAAATTGGTTAGGGAATAAAGATGGCTGCGCGCTGGTATATCGTTCAGGCCTATTCGGGCTTTGAGAACAAGGTGAAGGACGCGATCCTCGCCGAGGCGGCGCGGACCGGCCTTAGCGAGCTGATCGAGGCTATCGAAGTGCCGACCGAGGAAGTCACGGAGATCAAGCGCGGCAAGAAGGTGCAGACCGAACGCCGCTTTTTTCCCGGTTATGTGCTGGCAAAGCTGCACATGTCCGACGACAGCTTTCACCTGATCAACAACACGCCGAAAGTCACGGGCTTCCTGGGCGCGAATGGCAAGCCCTCGCCGATCAGCCAGGCCGAGGCGGACCGCATCATGTCCACCAAGGAAGAGCAGGCCAACGCACCGAAGCAGCAGATCAAGGTCGACTTCGAGATCGGCGACGAGGTCAAGGTGCTCGACGGGCCGTTCGCCAGCTTCAGCGGCATGGTGGAGGAAATCGATTTCGAGAAGGGCCGTGTAAAGGTTTCCGTCTCTATCTTTGGCCGCGCAACCCCGGTCGAACTGAATTTCGATCAGGTTGAGCGCATGAAATGATTCGAACATCCTTTCCCCGCCGGGGAGAGGATGGTTGAGCCTGGCGGTTTACCGCCCGGCGAAACCTGGAGAGGGGGAGGCCCCTCTTCGACCATGACCGGGCAGCGCGCTGCCCGGTCTTCGTTGTTCTCTTCTGCCGGGAGAGAGCTGAGCTGCGGGAGGCTGGTTTTTTGCCGGCTGTCTGACCGCTAAGTCTGAGAAAGGACGACAATCATGGCCAAGAAGATTTCTGGCTACATCAAATTGCAGGTGCCCGCGGCAGCTGCCAATCCTTCGCCCCCGCTTGGGCCCGCACTGGGTCAGCGCGGCGTGAACATCATGGAATTCACCAAGGCGTTCAACGCGGCGACGCAGGATATGGAAAAGGGCTCCCCGATTCCGACGATCATCACGGTTTATGCCGACCGGTCGTTCAGTTTTACCACGAAGACGCCGCCAGCCTCCTACTACATCAAGAAGGCCCTGAACCTGAAGTCCGGGTCGAACAACCCGGGCACGGAAAGCGCCGGGTCGATCAAGCGGTCGCAGCTGCGTGAAATCGCCGAGGCGAAGATGGCCGATCTGTCGGCCAACGATCTCGATCAGGCAGAGAAGATCATCGCCGGGTCCGCCCGTTCGATGGGCATCGAAGTGGTGGAGGGCTAAGGTCATGGCAAAACAGTCAAAGAAGCGTAAGGCACAGGAAGCCAAGGTCGAGGCTGAAAAGCTGTACGGCGTCGATGAAGCCATCAAGCTGGTCAAGGAACTGGCCACTGCCAAGTTCGATGAAACCATCGAGGTTTCCATGAACCTGGGTGTCGATCCCCGCCACGCGGACCAGCAGGTGCGCGGCATGGTTTCGCTGCCAAAGGGAACCGGCAAGACCATGAAGGTCGCCGTCTTTGCCAAGGGTGACAATGTCGAGAAGGCCGAAGCGGCAGGCGCGGACCGCGTTGGCGGCGAAGACCTGATGGAAGACATGCAGGCCGGTAATCTCGATTATGACCGCGTCATCGCGACACCCGACATGATGGGTGTCGTCGGCCGTCTGGGCAAGGTCCTGGGTCCGAAGGGCCTGATGCCGAACCCGAAGCTGGGCACGGTCACGATGGACGTCGCCAAGGCTGTCGAGGACGCCAAGGGCGGCCAGGTGCAGTACCGCGTCGAAAAGGCGGGCATCGTCCATGCCGGTATCGGCAAGGCCAGCTTCAGCGAAGCCGACCTGAAAGAAAATTTCGAAACGCTGGTCGGCGCGGTCGTCAAGGCCAAGCCAACGGGCGCGAAAGGCAAATATGTCAGGAAGATCGCCATCAGCTCCTCCATGGGGCCGGGCGTGAAAGTGGACGTCGCGGATACTGTCGCCGTCTAGTCCGGAATTTCACACCGTTGTTCCGGCTGACGCCGGGATGACGGTGTGGCTTCCTGCGACAAGGGGCGGGTCTCCGCCCTTGACAAATTCGGGTGCATGGTTAGTGCGCCCACATCAATCGCCCGGCCCTGCCGGACGATGACCGTCCGAGACTGCAGGCGCACTTTCCGAAGTGCTTAAAACCCGCCCGCAATAGACGAAGAGAGATTTACGGGTGTGCCGCGATCGCGGCGTTCCGACCCTCACTTCTTCACGGACTTCGTATGGATGGGCCCTGGCCTGTCCGAACTTGAGCCGCCGTGCGCTTCCGAGCGTGCGGCATTGTAAGGAGTTGAGCATGGATCGCGCTGAGAAAAAAGCGTCGGTTGAACAGCTGAACGCAACTTTCAAGGAAGCTGCCGTTGTTGTGGTTACCCGCAACCATGGCCTGACCGTGGCGAATGTCACGGAGCTTCGCGGGAATATGCGGGCAGTTGGCGCCGATTATAAGGTCGCGAAAAACAGGCTCGCCAAAATCGCGCTGGAGGGCACGCAATACGCCCCCATCGCAGACATGCTGGTCGGACCCACGGCGCTGGCGACATCGGCTGACCCCGTTGCCGCGGCCAAGGCCGCCAATGATTTCGCAAAGGGCAATGACAAGCTCGAAATCATCGGTGGTGCCATGGGTGACGTGCTCTTGTCGGCCGACGATGTGAAGCAGCTTGCTTCGCTTCCTTCGCTCGACGAGCTGCGTGCGAAGATCCTTGGCCTTCTGGTGGCACCCGCCACGAAGATCGCCCAGATCGCCGCTGCACCCGCTGGCCAGCTGGCCCGTGTCTTTGGCGCCTATGCCGCGAAAGAAGACGCCTGAGTTTTCGTTTCAAACCGAAGTCAATGCCTCGGTATGAGGCGAACAAACATAAGGAATTAGTAACATGGCAGATCTTGAAAAAATCGTTGAGCAGCTTTCCGAGCTGACCGTCCTCGAAGCCGCCGATCTTTCGAAAATGCTCGAAGAGAAGTGGGGCGTTTCCGCAGCCGCAGCCGTGGCAGCCGCACCGGCAGCTGGTGGCGGTGGTGATGCCGCAGCCGCAGAGGAAAAGGATGAATTCGATGTCATCCTGACCGGCGACGGCGGCAAGAAGATCCAGGTCATCAAGGAGGTCCGTGCGATCACCGGTCTGGGTCTGGGTGAAGCCAAGGCTCTGGTCGAAGGTGCGCCAAAGGCCGTCAAGGAAGGCGTCAACAAGGCGGAAGCCGAAGAGATCAAGGGCAAGATCGAAGCCGCTGGCGGTACCGTCGAGCTCAAGTAAGTCGGCAGCGCCGACAGGCGCTTGCACGATCATGTGATTGGAAAGGGCGGTTCCTCGGGAGAGGGATCGCCCTTTTCATTTTTGCGGCAGGCCCCCATATCACCGCTTGAAATCGCACGGGCGTGATTGCAGATTCCGCGGGTTGCCGACGAGTTGCGGCGATGCGTTGGCGCCCCGCATTTCGCGCGTCAGGATCAAGAGCGATGCTGATCGTTCCCACCTATGTCGGCCCCAGCGAAATCGAGGGCGTCGGCATCTTTGCCACCGAATTCATTCCCGCCGGCACGGACATCTGGCTGCTCGATGAGCGGTTCGACCATATCGTGCCGACGGCCGACATCAGGACGATGCCGCCCGCGCTGTCGACCATGATGGAACGCTATGGCTATCCGCACATGACGCGGCCGGGCTACACCGTGGTCGAATTCGACAATGGCCGGTTCATGAACCATTCTGACGAGCCCAATACCAATTTCACTCAGCCCGACCGGGGCTGGACCATTCGCGACGTCGCGGCGGGCGAGGAACTGACCTGCGAT
The DNA here is from genome assembly GCA_963710205.1 of uncultured Alphaproteobacteria bacterium. GTDB lineage: Bacteria > Pseudomonadota > Alphaproteobacteria > Sphingomonadales > Sphingomonadaceae > Pacificimonas. Next base: position 263,941 of record CAVPZG010000006.1, read on the forward strand.
TATGGCGAATTCGATCCGAGCTTCGTCATGCTTCCCGGCCGCCGGTTTTCGCCGCCGCCCCATCTGAACGGGGCAGCGGCCTAGGGTCCGTCGCTAAAGCGCAGTCGTCAGCGTGAGCAGCCACTCCGGCATGATTTGCACAGCGGCGACTTCCAGCATCTTGTCGGTGCCCGTGACGACCAGCATTCCCGCCAGAATCATTGCCGCACCGAGAAGGATGCGGCCCTTGGCGCCGGTCGCGGCCAATCGGCCGCGCATTTTTGCCAGCGTTTTCTGACCGGCCGTGCCGATGAGCAGCAGCGGCATGGACGCGCCAATGCCGAAGATCGCCATGGTGAGGGCGACAGCGCCAAGCTGTTCGCCCTGACTGGCAAGCAGCGTGGCCGCGCCAAGCGTCGGGCCGACGCACGGACTCCAGACCGCCCCGAGCAGAGCGCCTAGGCCAAACTGGCCGCCGAGCCCTTTTCCGCTGTAGCTGGTCGAGCGCTCACCCGCCCAGCCGGCGATCGGACCCATGGCGGTCTGAAAGACCGTCTGCGCGCTCGGCACCGCCAGAACGGCACCGAAGGCGATAAGAAGGCCGCCGGAAATAGTGCGGAACAGCTCCGCATCGAGGCCGAGGTTGAACCCGATCGTTGCGATGAACAGGCCAACCGCAGTGAAGGATGTCGCGAGGCCCGCAGCAAGCGCCAAGGGGCCGAACCTGTGCGCGCTGGCAGCGCTGCCGAACACGATGGGCAACACGGGAAGAACACAGGGATTCAGGAATGTGAGGATGCCCGCGAAAAGGGCGGCACCCAGGGTCAGGAGGTCCACGGGCGGGCTCCGTATCGTTGAAAGGGGCAGGCCGGAGGAAAAGGGGAAAACCTCCGGCCTGCTGGGGGAACAATTAGCCTATGGTCGCCGCGACCATCGCGTTGATCCTGTCCGGGTCGGTTTCGCCAATGGAGCGGGCCACTTCCCTGTCGCCCTTGAAAGCGATCAGGGTGGACTGCTTGGTGATACGGAGCGGACGCTGGGCGTCCTTCTGACGGTCATAATCCATGGTGAAGACGATGAGATCCTTGTTCGCCGGATTTGCGCCGAGGGCCTTGATGATCGGCGCCTGACGCGCGCAGGTCGGGCACCAGTCGGCATGAACGTCGATCAGGATCGGTTTGCCGCTCTCCTGCGCCTTCTCAAAAGCAGTTTGCGTGAATGGCTGAAAATCGGCGGCATGGGCGGGCGCGACGATGGCGACGGCAGCGATGACCGCGGGAAGGATATGGGAAATGCGCATGTGAAAAAGGCTCCGTTGACGTTGCTTCATGGTGCCTTTCGTGCGTGCGGGGGAGGCGGTTACATCGCGCAACATGTCGGCTGCATCGCCATCGGCCTTGCAGCCGTCATCGATGGCATTCGACCATCGGGACATCTGGCGCAGGTCCATGCGCCAGATCGCGCATATGGGGCCCGGCATTCCGGGAGATGCCGGTCAGGTCAGGCCTTCGCCGAAAAGGCTGGACATGACCGCAACGGACCGGGGCACGGTTCCGCGCCCCGGCCGTCTCCTCATGTCGAGATGGACTGCCTGCCCTTTCGAAGCATTTCCGCGCCGCTGAACGCTGCTTCCGGCTAAAAGGTAACGCCGAGGCTAAGCGAGTAACTCTGACCGCGATCGTAGAAGTTGCGCTCCAGTCGCGAGCCTTCAAATTCCTGGAATTCCTCATAGTCCGTGTCGAGAAGGTTGCGGGCTTCGAATTTCACTTCTGCATCGACGCCGCCCAGGGTCAGGCCCTGACGCAGAACAACGTCGAGCTGGACTCCGGGTTTCTCCTGAAACGGAATGGCGGCGATGCTGCCGTCCGAGGTCGCGCTGACGAAGCGGCTCGTCACGCGTTCGGACGCATAACTGAGAAGAATGGTCTGCTGGGAAAGCTTATCTGCGTCCTCGAAGCCAATCTGCAGATTGACCAGATGGTCGGACTGGCCGGTCAGCGGCTCGCCGTCCGTGAACAATGTGTTGGCGGCCACGAGGCGACCCTCATTGTTGACGACCTGTTCATCGCCAACCTGAATGGACGAACTGGTGTAGGTGTAATTGGCGCTGACGACCAGGTCACGGCTTTCAAGAAAATCCGCATCGCCGAACATGCCCGCCAGCGGGAATTTCTTCAGGACTTCGATTTCGCCGCCATAGAGCTCCGCTGACGGTGCGTTGGCGAAGGTGGTGAAAAATGCCTCGCCCTGCACGAAGGCGACGGCTTCGATGGGATTGTCCAGCTTCTTGTAGAAACCGGCGAGGCTGATGGTTTCACCCCGACCTGGGTAATATTCCACCCGCGCCTCGCCGTTGATGAGTGTGGAATCCCGCAGGAACTGGTTGCCGATAAAGGTGCGGTTCGATTCGATGTCCAGGAACTGCTGCGGTGCCAGTTCGCGGAATTGCGGCCGGGCGATTGTCTTCGAACCGGCCAGGCGGAACTGCATATCGTCTGCAAAATTCCACGTCAGCGTTCCTGCGGGCAGGAAATAGTCATTTTCCAGCCGCGAGTTCACGAGGCTGGCGTCGCCGCCCGCGCCCGCGCCGCCGAAAATATCGAACGTGTCGATGGTCTGCGTCGCCGTTTCCCAGCGGACGCCCAGCGTCGCGCGCAGGAAATCGGCGGGTTCAATCTCGACCTGACCGTAAAGGCCATGGATTTCGAGACCGGCATTGTAATTGATGACCTCACCGCCGGACGCCTGTTCTCGCAGGATCACGTCGAAATTACGGACAACGAAATCGGACGTGAGATAATCGGGGCGCGACTGCGTGATCGACAGTGGCAGGGGCTGGTCGGCGCGGTAAACGAACGAGCGGCGAAAGCTGTCGCGCGATGTGTCCGACCAGGCGTAGCCTGCGCTGACCGTCAGGTCGCGTTCGAACGGGATGTCATAGGCGAGATCGACGGAACCTGAGTAAAGATCCTCATTGAGTTCGGAAAAGGCGACGGTGGCGAACTGGCCGTTGGAGCGCAGGTCATTGGCGAAATCGCCCAGTTCCGGGCTGAATTCATAACTGAATTCGCGCTCATAGGGGGATTCCCGCTGTGTGTTGGCATAGGCACCGCGAAAATCGGCGCTGAAATCGCCGAAATCGAACTCCGCGACGACCTGCGTATCGATGAGCTGCCGCTCAAACCAGCTGGTGCGCTGGCGCAATAGCTCATTGTCGCCGACGGTTGAGGACAGGCCGCGATCGAGACGCGCTTCCTTCAGCGAGTCGCGGATATAGAGATTCGTCCAGCGGATCTTGTGATCGCCAAATTCATAACCGAAGCCGAGAAGACCATTGACGACGATGCGGTTCTGCGTCCCAAGGAAGCGAAAATCGCTGGTCGGGACCAGTTCGTTGTCGCCGGAAAGGCCGGTCGAGAATTGCTGGATTCCGCCGCGCGTGCTCCAGCTGTTGTCCCAGCCGATATTGGCGATGATGCCCAGGCGGTCCTCGCCCACATCGATGGCCGTTCCCGCCGTCAGTTCAAGGGACCCGTTGACGGGGATATCACGGTTGCGCTGCACGACCGTGGTGGAGGCATTGTTGAGGCTGGCGGTGATGCCTTCCAGTTCGTCCTGACCGAAATTCGGTCCGCGTGTGACGCCGCCCTCCACGTCAAGGGCGCGGGCCAGAACGTCCGGAATGTCACGCGAGCCGTCGTCGAAGCCTAAAAAATCCGTGTCCGAACCGAAATAGGTATAGCCCAGCTCGAACGTCGTCTGGCTGTTCGCGCCTAGGCCGCCGCCGACGGAGAGAAAGGTTTCCTCCGGAATGGCGAGCGTGGTGAGATTGATGACGCCGCCGCCGAATTCGCCGGGATAGGCGACGGAATAGCTTTTCTGCACGACCGAGGAGGCGATGACGCTGGTCGGAAAGATGTCGAGCGGGACGACGCGGCGCAGCGGTTCCGGGCTGGGAAGCGGCGAGCCGTTGAGGAGCGCGAGCGAATAGCGGTCGCCAAGACCGCGCACGTAGACAAACCGGCCGCCGACGAGGCTGAGGCCCGTCACCCGCTGCAGGGCCGATGCGATATCCCCTTCGCCGGAGCGGGCGATGTCTTCACTGGAGAGGACATTGAGCACTTCGGAAGAAGCGCGGACGGGCTCCGGGATGTAGCGTCCCTTGATGACGATCACATCATCGTCGCCTCCCGCTGCGCCCGGACCGGAAATGTCGACCGTGCCGCTGTCCTGAATGTCATCATCCGCGCCGGGTGTCGCGCTGTCCACGACCTCCGCCTCACTGTCCTGCTGGACGCCGGGAATGGGCGCGGTGGTTGTCGCGGGAGCAGTCTGCGCGAAGGCCGTACCGCCAAATGGTGCGGCAAGCGCGCTGGTGAGCAGCAGCAGCTTTAGCCGGGAAGAAGTGAGCGTCATGACGGCGGGTGTCCTTGATCCTGTTTTATGAGAAGGGGCGGCGGCTGCCTGTTGGTAGCCGCCGCCCATCCGTGGCACTGGTGGCGGCGACTTATCCGCCCGTGGTGGGTACGATTGTCCGCGGACGTGCTTCGCAGGCCTGGCTGCTGCCAAGACCGCAGGCCCAGCCGTCGAACCACAGGTCGGTCTCGTCCCTGACCGCGCCGATATAGGTCGTTGCCATCAGGAAGCTGTTCAGCGTCGAGGCGTCGAAGGCCGTGACTGCCGTCTCGTTCGCGCCGTTGACGAGACCCGATGTTCCGCCCAGCGAGCTGGTGAAGTCAGCATTGTTGTTCATGCCGCCACCCGTGAAGAGCGCAAGATCATCGATGCCATCGTCGTCACCGTCCGCCGCTGCCGCGCAGTCGAGGACGACCGACTGGAAGACCGGCGGACCATTCTCGTCATTCATGTCGTTCGCGGCCGCAGCGGTCTGGGCCCCGTCAATGTCGATGCATGAACCTGCGGGCGATACCACCACGCCGTTGACGAGCGCATAGTCGCCGCCGCCGCGCAGGGTGATGTCAGTGCCGCTGTTGGTCAGGAAGGTGAAGTTGGCAAGCACGGTGTCCTGACGCGGCAGACGGTTCTCGTTGCCATCGGAATCCGCTTCCCAGGCGCGGTCGCCGCCGGACGCGCGCTGTGCCACGATGACGAACTGGTTGACGCCGGTGTAACCGGAATCGGTGTCGATCGAGTCATCGTCATTTCCGGTCAGCACCAGATAGCGACCATTGACCGTGCCGCCGAACCATTCGATGCCGTCGTCGGAGTTGTTGTGGACCTGCACATGGTCGAAAGTGGTGCCGCTGCCGACGCCGGCAAGCGTGATGCCGTTCAGCTCGTTACCGGTCGAAACCTCGAAGCCGGCGTAACGGACGGAAAGATAGCTGATCGCGCCGGAGCTGTCGCCGGGCAGGTCGCCGCCGAAGAACGCGTTCGACGTGCCTTCCACCGCGCCAGTGCAATCAGCTGTGCCGCCCGTGCCGGCGGTACAGTCAGAAAAGGGCGCGCGGCCCAGAATGACGACACCGCCCCACTGGCCAATGGAGTCGGCAGTTGCCGTGCCTTCCATATTCTGGCGGCTGGTCATGATGACGGGCGCGCTTGCCGTGCCATCGACGCGCAGCTGCGAACCGCGATTGACGAGCAGGAAATCGGCGCCGGACGAACCGAAGATGACGACGCCGGGGTCAATGCTGAGCGTAGCCTGCTGCGAACCGGCTACGGGGGCGTCGGTCGGGCCGACATCCGTGCCGACCTGTACGCGGCCAGAGAGGGAATAGACAACGCCGGGAAGTGCCTGGAGGCGGAGGTCGGATGAAATGACGCCGCGAATCTGACAGACACGGGCATCGTCCGTCGTTGCAGCCGTGCCGTAATCGAGAATTTCCGCCGTGCGTGTCGTTCCGGTCGGGCAATTTTCGGCAGGACCGTCGCCTGGGGTTGGCGTCGGGGTCGGCGTCGGTGTGGGCGTAGGCGTCGGTGTGGGCGTGGGCGTCGGCGCGGGAACGACGATGATGCCGTCACCCGGGGACGCGACGTCGTCCGCTCCGCAGCTGGCAAGTGCGAGGGCGGAACCCAGAAGCAGGAAAGCGCGTGTGTAGGACATGTTGGAAAACCCCTTTGAAGAACCGGTTTCGTTTGTTTCGGACCGATCCGGCGACCACCGCCAGATCAACTTGGCGGCCCCGATAGGGTGATTCGATGATGGTAATGTGACAGGAAATGACGAATTTCGATGATGTCAGAACGATGACATTCATATTTCAAATTAATGACTTATCCGCGCGGTATGATCGCTTCCCGCGTGTTTCCGCCGCGCTCGTATGTGACCCTGCCGCCCATGTTCAGGGTGATCCTGCGCGCAAGATCCTGAATACGTTCTGGGTTGTCGAAGGCATCGCCGTCAAAGCCGGTCAGCACATCGCCAGCCTGCAGCCCAAGCCCCTTTAAAACGGGCGGCACGCTGGTCAGGCGGTAGCCACCTGCGTCCTTCTGAAGGGACAGGATCAAACCGTTGAAACCGGCATCCGCATCAGCTTCGGCCGCACTTGGAGGGTCGGGCCTGATGGTATTTTCCAGCCCGGTGCTTCGCCAGTCCAGGCGCGCCTGTTGACCGTCGCCGCTGGAAAGAATCGCATGAAACGGTGCGACTTCCGCGAGTATCCAGCCTTTGGAGACGGTACCGCCAACCTTGATGCGGCGCTGCCTGCCATCGCTATCGGCGATCAATATGGCACCGCTGCCATGGCTCCCCACCGAGATTCCGGTCAGCGTCAGTCCGTCGGGGCGTTGTGCGCGCGCGGGCTGAGGTGGGTTTTGCGGGACAGGGCGAGGGGACGTTGCCCTGACCGCAATGTCACCCGTGTTTGCGGTCTGCGTCGCGGGCGGTTCCGCGTCTTCCGCGGGCCAAAGTATAGACAGGGCGATCACCAGGATGGCGAGACCAGCCAGGAGGAGTAATTGCCTGTGGCCGATCCATTTTGCTGCCGTGCGCCGGGTCATCACCTTACCTTAGGCATGGGCCCTCACATTTTCACCCCTGAGAGGTGCATATGACAGCAATGTCCCAAATCTTTCCCGAAACCGTCACAGTCCTCGCCTAGCCTCCAATCGGGTTCCGTTCGGATCCAAAGGCAATTTTCGGGACAGGGCAATGCGGCGATTGCACGGCGATCAGTTTCCAGATCCGGCCATTACGTCGCCCGCGGAGCTGTTGCAGCATATGGTCGCCAGTGCGATCGGGGCAGGCGCGGAAGATATCTACCTGAACCAGGGCGGGGGCGCGCTGTCGGTAAAAATGCGTCTGAATGACAATCTGGTGGAGCAGCTTCGCCTGGAACCGGAGCAAGCCAGCATCCTGATCGACCACATCAAGGATGCCGCGAGGATAGGCGCAAAGGAGCAGGGCAGGCCGCGATCCGGATATCTGCAACTGGTCGCAGAGTGCAGGCAGGTGCGTGTATCGGTTTCAGTGTTGCCCGCGCGCGGCGGAGAACGCGTGGCGCTGCGGCTGGAGGACATGGACAGAAGCGCACTGCCGCTGAACAGACTGGGCCTGTCCGCGCTGCAACTGGACCTCCTCTCTTCTGCGCTGGCCGAACGGCAGGGAATGATCCTGTTCGCCGGGCAGGCGGGCTCAGGCCTGACGACGACGCTTTACGCTGCGATCGAGCACATCAATGACGGCGCACGCGATATCCTGTGCGCGGAAGAGTCGGCCGAGCGGCTGATAGACGGAATCGGCCAGATCGAGATCGACGGAACGTCCGGCCTCGGTGCGGCTGCTGCGCTTCAGGCCATGCTGGAGCATCGGCCCGACGTTGCGATCATCTCTTCGCTGGAGGACGCGCGCACGGCGGAGGTGGCAGTTGAGGCGGCCCGGTCATCCACGCTGATCCTTGCTGGATTACCCGCGGCGGATAGCATCACCGCGCTCGAAACCCTGAAAACGCTGGTTGGAGACATGTCGCTGGCGGCGCGGGCACTGCGTCTGGTCGTCGCGCAGCGCCTTGTGGCCAAACTTTGCCCCGCCTGTGTCCAGTCACATCCCGCCACCAGTGCGGAAGCGGCACCGCTCGGTCTGGAACAGGGAAGTATCATCCACGTCGCCGAGGGATGTGCGGCCTGCCAGAATCGTGGTCATGACGGACATATCGCGATGTTCGAAATGCTGAATCTGGACGCCGAGACACGCGAATTGATTGCCGCCGGTGTCGATCAGGAAATTATCGCCCGCCATGTCTTTTCGACCCTGCCCAATTTCGCTTCGTCAGCGCGAAAAATGGTCCTGGCAGGGGTCATAAGTGTTGCCGAAGGGGTGCGTGCCCTTCGGCAATAGCTCGGCCTAGCGCGAGGCCTGCTCCACCCTGGCCAGTCTGCTGCTGGCAATATTATGTGCGCTGACCTTGCGATCGTCCGACAGGACCAGGACCATGTCCTCTCCGGCAAGGACGCGCGCGTAGATCGCATCGGCTTCGGCATTTCGACCGGTTGACGCATAGACCTGTGCGAGATTGAGCAGATGCGCGGGATCGTCGGAAAGGCTGTCCGAACTTGCCGCCAGCTGACGCTCGGCAGTTTGCCAGTCGCCTTCGATCATGGCCGTATAGCCGAGGGCATCCTTGTCATAACCGATTTCCTGCGCGGTGACCCCGGTCAGCGCGAATGTCGAAAGCGCGAGCGCGCACATCATTTTCATGGTCTGTCTCCTCCGTGCCCGGAGGTTACAGTTTTATGACAAAAATTGCAACATAATTGTAACACAGCTGTGGCCGGTGCCAGCAGAGCGCGTAATACAGGAATATCAAGGACGTAGATTCTCTGAGCGTCCGCACTGACGTCAGGTCAAGGCTGCGTTCAGGCCATCCGGGAGCGTTCTAGGTGACGGGCCGCTTAGGCCTTCTTCCCGCCATAGCCTCTCAGGAACAGGTCGACGGCGGAATCAATGCGCCTTTCCGCCTTTTCCGTATCAACGATACCAGCGAAGCGCCGCTCCAGATCGGCCAGGCCCTTGAACATTGCCGCCAGATGTTCGGCTGCCATGTCGGGGTCATCGACATGGATTTCACCGCGTTTTCCGGCGCGCGCAAGCATGTCCGAGAGTGCGCGGTGCATGCGGCGTGGTCCCGCCTCCAGGAAGCTGATGCCCAGTTGCGGTTCGCGTTCGGTTTCCGCTGCGATTCGCGTCTCGAACTGACCCATTTCCGGGCGGCCCAGAAAGGCGATCATGGCGCGGCCAAAGGCCCGCAGCCGCTCGTCCAGCGGCCCTCCCTCGTCGTCAAACAGCAGGCGGTCGCGAATCTTGGCGCATTCCTGTTCGACAGCGGCAGTGAACAGGGCCGACTTGTCGCCAAAATGCTTGTAGATCGTCACCTTGGACACGCCTGCCGCTTCCGCCACGGCCTCCACGGATGTGGCGGCATAGCCATGCCTGAAAAACGCATCGCGCGCCGCCGAAACGATGGCATCGCGCTTCTTCAGATCGATCCGGCGTCCGGGCCGCGAGGGCTTTCGTGTTGACAAACTGTACGGCTCCGTTCATTTGAACGCTATCGTTCACTAAATGGACGAGCCGGAACCGAAACGCAAGAAAATGGGGAATGCCTGACCGATGATCTGGATCGCCATCCGTATGCTGACCGGCGACAAGCAGAAATTCTACGGTCTGGTGTTTGGCATCGCGTTTTCGACGCTGCTGATCACGCAGCAGCTGACCATCTTTGTCAATCTGATCGAGCGCGGCGCGACGGCGGTATACAATGTTTCCACAGCCGATGTCTGGGTGATGGACCCGGTCAGCCGCACGCCCGATGTGGCGCTTCCCATGCCCTCGACCGCGCTGGAACGGGTGCGGTCTGTGCCGGGTGTGGCCTGGGCCGTGCCTCATCTCAGGTCGGGCGCCACCATCCGCACGCCCGAAGGGGACCTGGAGGGCGTCACGGTCGTCGGCGTGGACGATACGACCCTGATCGGCCTGCCGCGCACGCTTGTCGCAGGCAGGCGCGAAGCCCTGTCCGAACCCGATAGCGTGTTCGTGGATGAGATTGGCGCGGGGCGACTTTTCCCGCCTGAGGTGGATCCGCTGGGCATCCGCCTTGAGCTGAATGACCGCCGCGCCGTCATCCGCGGCATCGTCGACGTCGATCCGACCTTTACCAGTCAGGTCGTGCTGTACACGCGCTACTCGAATGCGCTCGGCTATGTGCCCGGCTCGCGCAACCGGCTCAGCTTTGTGCTGGCCCGGGCCGCGGACGGCGTTACGCCTGCGGAGCTGGCTGCGCGGATCACGGAAAAAACGGGTCTGCGCGCCCGCACGCGTGACCAGTTCGCGCAGGACGGCGTCGATTTCATTATCGAGAATACCGGTATTCCGATCAATTTCGGGATTACGGTCGCGCTCGGCTTCATCGTTGGCATTGCCATTGTCGGCCTGACCTTCAGCCTGTTCATTCGCGACAACATCAAGCAGTTCGGCGCGTTGAAGGCCATCGGCGTCAGAAATGGCCGGATCAGGCAGATGGTGGCGGCGCAGGCTGCGCTCGTCGGTGTGATTGGCTATGGACTTGGCGTTCTGATGGCGACCATTTTCATTGCGGCTGGTTCCGCGAACAGTGCGGATTTCAAGGGCTTCTACACGCCGTGGCAGATTCCGCTGCTGACGCTGGTCGCGGTCGCAGTCATCATTTTTGCAACGGGCTGGGTCGCGCTGAGAGGCGTGATGAAAACGGAACCCGCGGCGGTGTTCCGATGAGCGCTGCGGCCATTGGGATTTCCGGAATCTCGCGCGATTTCGAGGCGGGCGGGCAGACCATTCGTGTGCTGCACGGCATCGACCTCGACATCCGCGCGGGCGAACTGACCTATCTTGTGGGTGAATCCGGGTCCGGCAAAACGACTCTGATCTCTATCGTGGCGGGGATTCTGTACCCGACGGAGGGCAGCGTGTCGGTTTTCGGGACGGACATTTACGACCTGAAGGACAATGCGCTGGTTGATTTCCGGCTCAACACCATCGGCTTCATCTTTCAGCAGTATAACCTCATTCCGACGATTGACGCGGCCTCAAATGCGGCGGTCCCGCTGATCGCGCAGGGCATGGCGCGGGGCGAGGCGACCGACCGGGCCGCGGACATGCTGGAAAAACTCAACATCGCCGACCAGGCGAGAAAGCTGCCGAGCCAGCTTTCGGGCGGGCAGCAGCAGCGGGTCGCCATCGCCCGCGCGCTGGTGCACGAACCGAAACTTGTTGTTTGCGACGAACCGACGGCGGCGCTGGATGCGAAATCCGGGCGGCGCGTGATGGACCTGCTGCGCGAAGTCGCGGTGGCTGAGGACCGCAGCGTCATCATCGTCACGCATGACAACCGCATCTTCGATCTGGCCGACCGCATCCTCGTGCTTGAGGACGGCCGCATCACCCATGACGGCACAGAGATGCCAAATAGCGAAGGATAGCCCATGGCGCTTATTCCCAAAGGCCTGAGTTTTTCCCGCCAGATCCTGCCTGTGCTGGCACTAGCCGGTTTGATCGTGGCGGTCATTCTGATTGTCAGGGGTCAGCCGGACCGGGCCGTGGAGTCACCGGATGAAACGCCGCCGCGCGCGACGGGCGCTCTGGCGAATGCGCCGCGTGTCGCCGGGGCCGGCATTGTCGAACCCTCCAGCGAAATTGTCGATATCGGGACGTCCCTGTCTGGACTGGTAATGGACGTCGCCGTGGAGGCTGGCGATTTCGTGACGCGCGGCGATCTGCTGTTCACCGTCGATCAGCGCGCGGCGCGGGCAGCATTGGCGGAAGCCGAGGCGGCCATCGCGCGCGCCGAGGCGGCCATAGCGCAGGCGCGCACTGCGGAACGCACGGCGGCGCGGCAGCTGGAGCTTTATGCCGCCATCGATGACAGGGCGGCGGTATCGCGTGCGGAGGTCATCACTGCGGAGGGCGCGGCCTCCACGGCCAGGGCGCAGCTTGCGCTTGCCGTGGCGGAGCGCGATTCGGCCAGGGCGGCGCGCCAGTCGGCGGAGGTCGAGCTTGGCCGCCTCAACGTGCGCGCGCCGATCAGCGGTGAAGTGCTGCGGGTGGATGTGCGTGCCGGTGAATATGTGCAGGCGGGCGGACCCCAGGGAAGCGCCGCTGCACCCTATATCCGTATCGGCGAAACCCGCCCGCTGCATGTCAGGATCGACATTGACGAGGACGACGCCGGGCGGGTGAACATCGGCGCGGAGGCGATTGTCAGTCCGCGCGGTGCGGCGGACCGGCAGGTGAAGGCGAGCTTTGTGCGCGCAGAGCCGCTGATTGTGCCGAAGACCTCGCTGACCAACAGCTCGACGGAGCGCGTGGATGTGCGCGTGCTGCAGTTGATCTACAAGCTTCCCATGCGGGAAGATGGCCTGTTTCGGGTCGGACAGCAGGTCGATGCCTTCATTCCCGCCCGCCCGCAGCCAGAGACCGCCGAAGCTGAAGACGGAGATGGGCGGTGACGCGTCTTCCGCACGCCTTCGTCCTTATGGCCGGGATCAGCCTGTCGGCCTGCATGGCCGGGCCGTCCGAAATGCCGACAGCGGCGGACGTCGTCCTGCCGCCCGCGTTCCGGTTTGCGCCCGACGAGAGGGCAGAAGCGACGCTGGCGTCGCTGTTGCCTGCAACAGATCCCGCATTCCGGATATTGTCCGGAGCTGCGCTCGCCGATGCGCCAGACCTTGCTATCGCCCGTGCGCGCGTGGAGGCGGCGCGTGCCGCGAGCGACCGGGCAGGGGCGGAGCGGCTGCCGCGCCTTGACGCGAACGGGACGGTCGAGCGGGCGCGCACAAGTGCGGAGCAGTTCGGCGGCAACCTGCCGCCAGGTATTGAGATCGACACCACAAGAACCAGCTATGGCGCCAATCTGGTCGCCGGCTGGGATGCCGACATCTTTGGGGCGCTGCGGGCGCAGGAGCAGGCCGCCGCGTTTCGGGCGGGCGCGGCGGACGCCGATGCGGCGGCGGTAAAGCTGGCTTTGATCGCGGAAATCGCCGGTTCGGTAACGGACTGGCGCACATTGTCGGCGCGCGAGGCAGCATTGCGCGCGGACCTGGGCGCGGCGGAAGATCTGGGCAGGCTCGCCGGCTCGCGGGAACGGGCGGGCATTGCGCCGGGATTTGATCGTCTGCGTGCCGAGACGGCGGCAGCGGCAAGCCGGAGCGGCATTGCGGCGCTTGCCTCGGAACGCGCGCGTCTGATCGGACGGCTCGTGACTCTGACGGCCAGGCCTGCGGAAGATGTCATGCGGGCGCTGGCCGAGCCGGCACCCGCCGAGACCCTCATGCCCGCCGCACCGGCAGCCCTGCCATCGACTTTGCTCACGGGAAGACCCGACGTTCTTGCGGCAGGGGCGCGGCTGCGCGCTGCCGACGCGGATCTGGCGGCAACGGCGGCGCGGCGCTTCCCGCGTCTGAACCTGTCGGCCAGCATTGGCCTGCTTGCGTTCGGACTCGGCGATCTGTTCGATGACGACGCCATTGTCGGCAGTGTTGGCGCAGGCCTGCTCGGACCAATACTCGACTTCGGTCGCATCGCGGCCGATATCGATGTGGCCGAGGCCGATACGCGCGCCGCCTTTGAAACGTACCGGGCGGCGGTGTTCACCGCTCTTGGCGACAGCGAGGCGGCGTACGCGCTCGTGACGGCGGCGGATCGTGAACTCGCCGCCATCAGCGAGGAGGCCGAGCGCGCTCAAAGGTCCGCGCGGCTGTCGGATGTGCGTTTCCGGGCCGGTCTCGAAAACTTCCTGACCGTATTGGAGGCCCGCCGCGCCGCCGATAGATCAGGAGAGCGGGCGGCGGCAGCCCGGGGGCGGGCCATGCGCGCGCGCATCCTGTTGTGGCAGGCACTTGGCGGCGATCTGGCAACCGGGGGCGAACAGACCTGAACGCGAAAACCAGCCCGCCCAATCAGGCGGACTGGTCTTCATTCTCAAGCCCGGTATTTCGGTTCAGGCGTCCTGCGGCAGAAAGCTATGAACGAAATCGCGCACTTCCCGCTCGGCGGTTTCCGTGCCCGCATAAGCGAGCATTCCGCCCAGATTTCCGAACATCAGCCAGCCCATGATCGACTGTCCCATGTCGCGGCTGAATTCGAGGGCTTCACGCTTTTCGCGGTTGGCATGTTTCGTAAGGTCCCAATCTGCCCGCGTCATGCGTTCGCCGGTGAATTCGCTCACCCAGCCGTAGTTTCCGCCGCCCAGATCCTGTTCGAAGACGTTGTAGCCATCGTCATGCTGGAAATCGAGCGCCCGGCCATTCTGGCCCATGGTGATCGACAGATCGCCCTTCTGGTTCTGGCTGATGCCGTCGATGACCATGCCCTGATCGCCCTTCGTGACGACGACCTGGCTGGCGACATACGCGTTGGCATTGCCCTTCCATGGCTCGGTGTTGATGGTGATTTTCGTGCCATTTTCCAGCTCGAACGTCGTCGTGTCGTAGAAATCGCCGGAGCGCTGGCCATTCACATCGACATGTGGATCGCCCCAGATACGCGTGACGTTGCCGTCGCCGTCGCGGATGACGATCTCAGAGCTGTGCTCATTCAGTTCCATTGTGTAGCCGTCGCCCAGATCAACCGTCGCCTTGCCGTTCTGGGGCATGGTTGCCGTCCAGGGCTGGGCTGCGGGCGCGGGCGGCGTCCAGCAGCCACCGCATCCGGGCAAAGGCAGGCAGCATCCGCCCGCCATGATCCTGTTTTCCGGCAGGCGGAACGGCGTGAACTGCATGGTGCCGAACCGGGCCATTGCGCCCAGTTGGGCGGCCGCGCCGATAAACGCCGATGCCAGCTGCAGCATCTGAAGCGGATTATTGGAAACTGTCGTCATCATACCCTCCTGTTATAGGTCCGACACATGCCGCCGACCGGCCCTGTCACAGAGAGTATAAAGCCACGAATTTCGCTGCCGTAACATGCGGGAAATCCCGTAAGTTCCTAGGGGAGTTCCCTGATACGCGGTAATTTTATTGCGTGCGTTCCAGGCGCAGGACAGCGCCGTCGTACCAGCTCATGGCCATCACATCCGGTCCGGCGGGAAACAGGATGGAGCCGCCTGCGGCGACGGGGCCCCAGCTGCCCTCGATACATTCGACGGCGGTCGGTGTCACACGGTCCGCCTCAATGCCCAGGTCCGCAAGGGGCCGGTCATAACGGCCGCGGTAAATGTCGGCGGACTTGCCGCCCTGCGGTGCGGTCACCGGCGTGCGGCAAGTCTCCTGCAGCCCGTTCGGAGCCTTGCCAAGCCAGACCAGCATGTCCGGGCCCGCCTCGATCATAAGGTCCATGAAGGCAGGATCGTTGGTGCTGACGGCCTGAACGGGTCCTTCCATGACTGCGACGCCCGTTACGCGCCATTGCCCGGCCAGATCTGCGAACGTAACGCCAACTTCCCCTTCATTGTCCATCGGTTCGGGACTGGAGGCGATTTCGGGCGTCGGTACCGTCGTGGTTGCCACCACCACCGGTTCGCTCGTTTCCGGTGCTGCGGCTTCTCCGCATGCCGGGATCAGCAGAAACAGGGCGATGCGGGAAAGGCTAGTTCGCATTCACCAGCACATAGCTGAATTCAGTCTGACCCGCGAGTGTCGACAGGAACTGGTTGAAATCGTGCGACGCCATTGTCTGGCAGCCCGCTGACCAGGTGTTGCCGGACCCGCCCTGGTGGATCAGCATTGATCTTCCCGCGCCCCTGCTGTCGATGCGGCCGGGGTCGGCACTGGTAAACAGTCCGTCCTGATTGGTGTCACGTTCCACGCGCTGGGTCTGGGTAGCGCGGAAGTAGCTGTTGCCCAGGAAGGTGCCGGCCTCCTGCCGGAAACGGGTCGTGCCCTCCACCATCCGGCCAAGGTCCATGCGGCCATCGCCGTTCAGGTCGGTGTGCGAACCGCGATCCGCCTTCGGGCCGTCAAAGCGGTATTGTGCGGACGGTTCGGTGTTGCCCGCGAATTCGCGAATTTGCACATTGCCGCCCGCATCCTTCCAGACGATGGCGATATGATCATCATAGACGCCGACGCCGCCGTTTGCCGTCGTACTGGTTTCCGTCCTCAGCGCGACGACAACACGCCGCCCGGCATCGAAATCCGTCTGCGCCTGCGCGTCGCCGAACTGTTCGATGTAGGCGGCATATCCATCGGGCGTGCGCGAAGCGGGGCCTGCGGGGGTGACGAACGCCGCTGGTTCCGGCTGGCTGGCAAGTGCGGGACCTGCTGTGTTGAAGAGATTGACCTCGTCTCTGCGGCGGTTGACGAGTCCCTGCACGACATCGCCGCCGGACTTGTTCCACAGCTTCATCGCTTCCGCCGCGCCCGCATAGTCTCCTGCGTTCAGCCTACGGAGCGCACTCGATCCCTCGAAACCGCCAATGCCGATATTGTAAGCGAAGGACGTGAGGGCATCGAACTGGTTCTGCGTCAGCGGAACATCGACGGCGTTGCGGACCGCCCGGGCATATGGTTCTACCGTCTGGCCGAGCAGATCCTGCGCCTGCGAAGGGGAAAGATTCACCAGACCCGCATTGTTGCGGGCAAAATTCGCGGCGGCCTGACCGGAAAGGCCAGCACCGCCTGCGATACGCGACGCTGTTCGCGGATCAATGCCGATTCCGATCATGTCGGCCTCGATTGAGGCTGCGCTGCGCCCCTTCATGTCATAGCCCGGACCAAGCGTTACGCCGCTCGCGCCGCCCGGCCAGTGCAGCCGCTCGCTGACGCCCGCCAGCGCTTCATGGTCATAGATGAATTGCAGGCCGTTATCCGAAACGCCGCCCGCACTGCCCCCGCCGGACGGGGGCGGTGTCGTCGGCGTGGTGGGAAGGGTTGATGTGGTCGGGCTTCCCGACGGCACCTGCAGGGTCTGGCCGATCGACAGCATGTCGGGATCGGCGAGATTATTGACGCGGGCAAGGCTCTGCCAATCGCTGCCGAACCGCTGCGCAATGCCCGACAGCGTGTCGCCCGGCTGGACGCGGTAGGGCTGGAAACCGCCATCCGCGGCAGGTGGCAGAACCAGCTGTTGCCCGGCAAAGATGAGATCGGGATTCTGGATGTTGTTCAGCTGCGCGATGGTCTGCACGTCCGTGCCCGCAGCGGCTGCGATCTTGCCAAGCGTATCGCCGGCCTGGACAATGTAATTTGAACCCCGCGGTTCCGTCGCGGCCCCGTGGCCAAAAACAGCCTCCCTTAGACCGGGCGTATTGTCGAGAAATTCGAGCAGTCCGCTCCGCGTGGAGGAATCCGCCAGATCGATGGCTTCGTGGATGTAGCCGGTCAGGAAAGTTTCGAAGAAGGCCGTGGCCAGCTTTGCGTCCCGCGCGGCCTGACTCTCGTTCGTCTGCATCGCATTGCCTTCCAGCGCCCAGCTTTACAGGCTATCCTACGCCGTCAGGCCCGGCTCCCGATATCAGGGAATTCCCGTAGATCCGGTCATGGCTTCAAGAACGGCCCTGGCCATGCCCGGACGGCTGGCAATATCCTGCAGCAGGACTTCGACAAGTGTGCCGAGCATGAGGACGAGGATCAGCGTCGACATCATGCCCTTCAGCGCCATGGAAAGTGAGAAGACGTTCAGCTGCTGGGCATAGCGGTTGACCAGACCGAGCGACATGTCGACAGCCAGCAGCACCGTGAGAACGGGCGCCGCAATCAGCAGGGCCATGGTCATCAGGCGCTGCAATTCCCCTTCGAACAGGGTTACGGTCATCATGTTGAAATCAGGGATCAGCTGGCCGATGGGCCAGATCGCGTAGCTTTCGATAAGCGTGCCGACGAGGAGCATGAAACCGCCGGCCGCCATGAAAAGGAAATTGGCCAGGCGGGCGAGGAACTGCCCGGTCACGCTGCTCTGATGGCCCGAAAGCGGATCGACCACTGACGCCATGCCGAGACCGACCTTTGTATCGATAATCTGTCCGGCCGCCTCGAATGCCCAGAGAATGGCGGAAAAGAAGAGGCCGATCGCGACGCCGACCATGGCCTCCTTCACGAATAGTGCCGCCCACATGCCGGTGGACGGTGCCAGAGTCGCGAGGCCGGGATCGAGAACGGCCGCGACAAGGCCGAGCGCGACGAAGATGCTGTTCCTGACGAGTGGCGGAATGGTTTCCGGCGAAAAGGCGGGGACAATGAGGAACGCCCCGCCGACCCGCACGATGGAGACGGCGAGGGCGATGATATTGTCGGTGTAGGGGAGGAGCTGCTCCACCTTGGCTACCGCGCCGACAGGGCCGGAAATTCGACGAATATGCGATCGGCGAATTCGTAGAGGGTGGCCCCGAGAATACCCGCGGTCAGGAACAGCGCAACCGCGATCGAGAAGAACTTGAGCATGAACTGCAGTGTCTGCTCCTGCACCTGCGTCGCGGCCTGAATGAGCGCCACGATAAGCCCGACGACGGACGCGGCGATGACCGGCGGCGCCGACAGCAGCAGTACGAGCCAGAGCGCCTGCGAGGTCAGTTCCAGTGCCTGGTTTTCCATCAGACGTAACTCAGCACGAGGCCGTGGGCGAGCTTAACCCAGCCGTCGATGAGGACGAAAAGGAGCAGCTTGAACGGCAGCGATATGACGGTCGGCGAGAGCATCATCATGCCGAGCGCCAGAAGGATGTTGGCGATCACCATGTCGATGACGAGGAAGGGCAGGAAAATCAGAAAGCCGATCTGGAACGCGCGCGCCAGTTCGGCGACCGTGAAGGCGGGAACGATCACGATGAAGTCGTCGGTCTTCAGTTCGGCGGCATCGGCGGGGGGCAGCACGCGCTTGGCGGTTCGCAGGAAAAAGGCGCGCTCCCGCTCGGGCGAGTGCTTGACGAGGAACCCGCGCAGCGGCTCCTTCACCCGGTCGATGGTGCCGAACATCGCCTCCGTCGATCCAAAGGAATCGCTCAGCATCTGCTCCTGCTGCACATAGTCGGACGGCCCTTGTTCATAGGCCGCCGACATCTCCTGACCGACGGGGTACATGACATACATGGTGAGGATGAGCGCGAGGCCGTTGAGGACGATATTTGGCGGTACCTGCTGCAGGCCGAGAGCGTTTCTAAGGAGGCTGAGAACGACCACGATCTTCGTGAACGAGGTTACCATGACGGCGACGAATGGCGCGAGTGCGAGCAGGATGACCGTGACGAGCGCGGACGCCGGGGTGAAGCTGGAAAGGTCCATGTCAGGCGGCCTTCGCGTTTGAGGTGTTGATGCGGATGCCGATGGCGTCGCCAATGGCGACAAGCTGTGCGGCATGCCGCATGCCATCCGGTATCGTGAACTGCCCCGGCATGTCCGCCGGAAGCGTCAGCGGTGCGCCCTGCTTCGCCGACTGAAGGGCATGCAGAGGCAGGCGGACGCCGGTGGCCCGGTATTGCGGGCCCGTTGCCGAGGCGTCGGCCGCACGCGCAATGGTGCAGCCGCCGATTTGCAGCTCCGCACCGAATGTGCCGAACGGCTCCGGCGCGGCAACTGTGGCGGTCGACGGACCGGAACCGCCAAGGAGGACGATATCACCCGGATTCACGTCGCTTGCGGCGGGCGGTAAATGAATGTTGATGTCAACGTGAACGGGCAGGTTTTGCGCCAGGACAGGCGGAATATTCTCTTTCCGGGGCAACGCTTTCAGCAGCTTCCCGTCAAGGCCGAGAGCAAGAACATGCTGCACGTCTCCCGCAGGACCCCGTGCCGCCACGCGCAGCATTGCGGCCATGTCCGTCATGTCATGCGCGGCTGGTGCGAATTCGAGGCCGAGCAGGGTTTCGAGGGCCGTGATGACCTGTTCGGCGCGCTGAAGCCTGTCCACAAGCTCCAGACCGTCCTGCGTTGGGACGAGGTCCTTGCCGTCCAGTCTTCTGATGGAAAGCGCGGCATGTCCGGATGCGGTCGCTAGCGGGATATCGAACGCTTCTGGCGGCGCAGGTTCAGCCTCGAGCTGAAGGGGAACATCGCCGCTGGTTTCAAGAGTGGAGATTGCCGCGCAGATCGCCGCGACAACATCGATGCTCTCCGGCTTATCCGGCGTCATGACGTCAATTTTTTCATTTTATAGCACCCCCTCATTCATTTCCTGCCTTCTGCATCCGGTTGGTAACAGCCATGTGACGACCAAAAGCGGGTGCCATGCGGCGGGCCGTTCGCTATGCGGGGCGGGCTAGAAGGACCGGTGACCATGACAAGCGAACTCCTATCCAGTTTTTTCTTCACCATGCTGGCGACCGCGTTCGTCGTCGCGCTTGCATATGTGCTGTTGCGTCTTCTGAAGCGGTACCAGACGAGAGGCGCGCTCGGGGGCGATAATGCCGACGCCAACATCGAATTCGTGCGGTCACTGGCGCTCGGAACGCGCGAACGCGTCACGGTCGTGCGCTTCCGCGGTGAACTGATGATGCTGGGCGTTACGGCGGGGGGCATCAGTCTTCTGGCCCGCTGGGAAGAGGGTGATCTTCCCCCGCCAGCTGTGGCAGATCGGGATCCGCCTTCGGTACGTTGATATCGGGCTTCTCAGGATCGTCGCCATTCCTGACCTGCTGTGCCCAGACGATGACCTGGGCGACGGCATCGAACAGATCGGGTGGAATGATATCCTCAAGCTCCACACGGGCATTGAGCGCGCGGGCAAGGTCGACCTGGCGCAGGATGGGAACACCCGCTTCCTCGGCGGCCTCACGCATTGCCAGGGCGATCAGATCCTCGCCTTTGGCCGTGACGGTGGGCACTGGCGACTCCTCCGGGTCGAAAAGCAGCGCAACGGCGATATGGGTGGGATTGACGACAAGTGCGGTCGCGCTGCGCGCCGCGCCCGCCGCGTTCTGACTGGCCCATTCCTGCGCCAGCTGCCGCCGCTGCGACTTGATCATCGGATCGCCTTCGGTGTCCTTGAACTCCTGCTTTATGTCCCGCAGGCTCATGCGCATTTTCTTCGTGAAACTGGCGCGCTGATAGGCGGCATCCGCCGCGGAAACGAGAATGAAGAGCCCGGCAGTCCAGCCGAACAGCTGCAGAATGAAATCCCAGTTCGCCTGCGCCATGGCACCCGGGCCCGCACGGGTCAGGTCGATGATCTGCGTCAGCATCGCATAGGTGATCAGGCCGCCAATCGCGAGCAGCAGGATGGTCTTTATGAGCGCCTTTGCCACTTCAACCAGATTGTCCATGGAGAACATCCGCTTGAGCCCCTCTACGGGATTGAGGCGGCTCATGTCGGGCTTCATCTTCTCTGTCGTGACGATGGGGCCGATCTGCAGGAACTCGATCAGTATCCCGAGAAACATGACAGGCAGGACAATTGCGGCAGTAATCGCAAGTAATGCCCAGAAGGATTCCATGCCCAGATCAGCCATCGAGATCAGGCCAGGGTCGGCAAGCGATTCGAACATTTGATCGAAAAGAGCGCCGATTCGGAACGTAATAAACCCGATCGTTACGCCTCCGATCACCATCCAGCCGATCAATTGAACGGTGGATGAGACCTCTTTTGACTTGGGCACATCACCCTTCTTCCGGGCGTCCCGAATCCGCTTGTTTGTGGGCTTTTCGGTCTTGTCGCCACCATCGTTCTTGTCAGCCATGCCAACTCAACTCACCGCAAGAAAAGAACATTTCGCACCCAGCGTCTTGAAAGGTTAACAAATCCTTACTCTAATGTGAACAGGATTGAGGGATAGGCAAGCGGAAAAATCAAAGAAGCTTTTTGGGAATATTACGCGTCCGTATTCGTGATCGTGTCGGATACGCAACATAACGGGGGTTGCCATGCGTAGTTTGTTCGTTGCGTGGATGTTATTAATCTGTGTTAGTGGTGTGGATGCTTCAGCGGCGGAATGCACGTCAGTGGCTGCGGGCAGGTTTACTGCGGCTTCCGATGCGTCTTCGAAATTTTCGCTCGCGGTTTCTGGTTGCTCCGCAGCCACTACTGCGGCGCTTGTGCCTTCGGCTTATGGTTTGGCTCCGCCTTCTGTCGCCGCTGGTACGGCCCGGCCTGTACGCGTCGCCGGTTTCCCAGCCCGTTCAGACGGTGTCATCCCTCCGCCCCGTTGCCGGGACTGTTGTCCGGTCGGATTATGCGGATCTGGTCGATCGCGCCGGTACGGACCTGAATATCGACCCGCTGCTGATCGAGGCGATGATGCACGTCGAATCCCGCGCTCGTCCCGGCGCCGTCTCGCACAAGGGTGCCCGGGGCCTCATGCAGGTCATGCCAGCAACGGCGCGCACACTTGGGCACCGTGGTTCGGTTGCCGATCTTCACGATCCCGCGACCAGCATTGCCCTGGGCTCAACCTATCTGCGCAAGCTGCATGGCATGTTCGGTAACGATCTGCCGCTTGTCATTGCCGCCTATAACGCAGGCGAGGGGGCGGTGAAAAAATATGGCCGCAAGATCCCGCCTTACCGCGAGACGCAGGACTATGTGAAAAAGGTGATGGCGCGGTACGCGGAACTGCGTGTGGCCGCCTATGGACCGGGGGCCGCGCGATGAGCATGGAAGGTTTCTTCCGCTCCGAAGCGGCTGGCGCGCGCAGTGCGCAGGGGGGGATCACGCGCTACAGCGACCTGTTCCTGGTCGGCTGCGTCATCATGAGCGTTGCGCTCATCATCCTGCCCATGCCGCCCTTCTTCATCGACGTCATGGTGGCGATCAGCCTGCTGTCCGGGCTGCTCATGCTGCTGATGGCGATCTACATTGCCGGACCGCTGGATTTTTCGGTGTTTCCCAGCCTTTTGCCCATAACAACCGTGTTCAGGGTCACGCTGTCGGTGGCGACCACGAAGATGATCCTGCTCGAAGGGGATGCCGGACAGATCATCGATACCTTCGGAATGTATGTTGCGGGCGGTAGCCTGGTCGTCGGCCTCGTCGTCTTCCTGATCATCACGGTCGTGCAGTTCATCGTCATTGCCAAGGGCGGTGAGCGTGTGGCCGAAGTCGCGGCCCGCTTCAGCCTGGACGCGATGCCGGGCAAGCAACTGTCCATCGACAGCGATCTGCGCGCCAATCTCATTTCGAAGGATGAAGCCAAGAGGCGCCGCCGGAACCTGGAGCTGGAATCAAAGCTGCACGGCAGTCTCGACGGCGCAATGAAGTTCATCAAGGGTGACGCCATTGCGGGCATTGTCATCACCATCGTCAACCTGATCGGCGGCCTTTGCATCGGTGTCATGGTGAACGGCATGGCCCTTGGCGCGGCCATGACGAAATATTCCGTGCTGACAATTGGTGACGGTCTGGTCGCCTCCATACCCGCGCTGTTCTGCTCCATCGCCGCTGCGCTGATCGTCACGCGCGCCACGGATGAGGAAAATGACAAGCATCTGGGCGAGGCTGTCAGAAAGCAGTTTGTCGCGAAACCGCGCGTTCTTCTCGTTGCCGCCGCGGTATGTGCCCTGCTTGCCATCGTCCCCGGATTTCCCGCCGCCGTGTTCGCGTTTTTCGCCGTCGGCCTGGGTCTGATCGGAGTCATCTTGACGCCGGAACTTCGCGTGCATCTGGACCGCTTCCTTGGCCCCGCGAACACGGCGCTGAAGCGTTCGGAAAAGAAGACCCCCGACCTCGTTAGTGTGGCTGCGCCCGAAGTGCGGCAGGTCATCCCGTTGCTGCTCGAAGTGCGGCCGGCCTATCTGAATGGCGCGCAGCGTGAAGCGCTGAGCGCGTCGCTCGACGATCTGATGAACGAGATTCAGCTAAACCTGGGTATCGTTTTGCCCGGTGTCCGCATTCACTACACGGCGACAGGGGCCGAGGACTGGCGCTTGCTGGTTTACGAGGCGCCGATTGGCAGTGGCGGCGATGGCATGGACAGCGGCGACGCGGAGGCGCTCGTGGCTGAAATTCACAGCCTGCTGCGGCGCAACCTGCCGCTGTTCCTGGGCATACAGGAAGCCAGCGAGATCATGACCCGCGCAAACTCGGCATATCCCGAGATCGTCAAGGAACTGCTGCGGGCGATGCCGCTTGCCAAGATCGCCGATGTCCTCCGCCGCCTGATCGCCGAGGAAGTGCCGATCCGCGACATGCGGGCGCTGCTTGAGGGACTTGCGGAGAACGCGCAGCGTGAAGCCGAGCCGGCAATGCTTGCCGAACATGGCCGGCGCGCGCTGGGGCGGCATATTCGCAATATCCATGCCCCGACGGGACGCATCCGTGCCCTGACCCTGTCGTCGCAGCTGGAGGCGCGGCTGCGCGAGCTGGTGCAGCAGGCGCAGTCCGGCAAGGCCATTCCGCTCGATCCGCGTGAGGCGAAGGCGATCCTTGAAGCCCTCGTCGACGGTGCGAACGACAATGAGGCGAGGGCGATTGTCGTCGCGCCCGACCTGCGGCCGCAACTGCGCCAGCTGATCGCGCCCGATCTGTTTGACGTCCCCGTCCTGTCCACACCGGAACTGGTTCCACACGTCGTCATCGACGTCTGCGAAGAGGTGGCCATGCCCGAGATCCCGCGCGAGCACGCACAAACACCCATATTGGAAAAGGCAGCTGCATGAAAAAACAGGTTTTCTTGAGTCTCGTCATCGCATCATGTTTTGTGACCATGCCCGCGCTTGCGGCGGACGTTCCGGCGGGCAACCGTGACGTCCAGCTCTCCGCGCGCGAGCAGCCGGTTGGCGCCTTTCTCTCCAGCCTCTATGGACGAATTGGTGTTCCGGTCGCGATCTCTCCGGGCGTAACGGGATCGGTAAACGGCGTTTTCGACGGCAAGGTCGCCGAGATCGCCAGTGACATCGCATCCGCCTATAATCTCGCGCTTTATTATGACGGTGCCGTGCTGCACGTCTATTCTTCGCGCGATATCTCCACGCGCAGTTTCCCGGCGGGGGCCAATGCGGGCGCTGTCCGTGCGGCCGCGCGCGAACTTGGCCTGCCCGACAGCCTGAACCGGCTGCGCACGACCCGCGGCGGGCTGCTGGTGGCCAGCGGGACACCGCGCTTCCTCGATCAGATTTCCGAACTGGCCGACGCCATCGGTACGCAGGTGCAGCGGGAGGGTCCGGTCGGCATCCCCTTGCCGACGAACGAGCCCGTTCCGCTTGCCTTCCGCGTCTTTCCCTTGCGCTATGGCTGGGCGCACGACGTGACCATGCGCGTGGGCGACCGCGAAACCGTCATTCCCGGTATCGCAAGTATCCTGCGGTCCATGGTAATGCCGTCCGTGGGAAGCCGTCTGTCCGGCACGGGCGACGGTGTGTACCGGGAGCGCTATCTGCCCCCGACCGTGCCTGGCCTGCGCGGCTATAGCCCGAACGGATCGGACCGGCTCGGTTATCCGGACCCTGCCGGCGGATATGCGAACGGCTTCACGGGCGCGGCCTATACGCCGAACGGGCAGTATGTCCCCGATGCATCCTATGTCGCCGCGCGCAATCCGATCGAGGATGCGGTCCGCATTCAGGCCGACAAGCGCCTGAACGCCGTCATCGTCCGCGACACGCCCGACCGGCTGAAGCTTTATGATGAACTCATCGCTGCGCTCGACATGGAGCCGCAGATGGTCGAGATCGAGGCAACCATCATCGACATTGACGTCGAAAAGGCGCGCGATCTTGGCATCGACTGGCGGGTGTCGGACGGCAACGACATTTCCGTCGGCTTCGGCAATGGCTCGGTCAGCGATCTGCGTCTGCAGCCCGGAACGGATGTCGACGACATCACGCCGCTGTCGCGTGGCCTCAGCGTGTCATCCATCATCTCCATCGGCGATGTCGATTTCCTGTCCCGGATCACCGCACTGGCGGAAAATGGTGCGGCCAAGATCATCACGCGCCCGCAGATCCTGACGCTTTCGAACAATGAGGCAATTTTCGATCAGACCGAAACCTTTTACGTAGAGGTTGCCGGCGAACGGGAAGTCGACCTGTTCAATATCACCGCCGGAACCACGTTGCGGGTAACGCCGCACGTGTTCGCGGAGGAGGAGTCCACGCGCATCCGCGTCCTTGTCACCATCGAGGACGGCACGATCCAGTTCACCCGTTCCGTCGACGGACTTCCCACCGTGCGGCGCTCCGCCGTCAACACACAGGCGCTCATCCAGGAGGGACAGAGCCTTCTTCTGGGCGGCATGACGCAGCAGATCGACACGGAGCGCACAATCAAGATCCCGCTGCTGGGCGACATTCCCGTCATCGGGCGTCTTTTCCGTATGGACAGCAAGAACAGCCGCCGCATCGAACGGCTGTTCCTGATTGCCCCGCGGATCGCGTCCGCAGCCACCCAGGTGACCGCGGAAGCGTATGACCAGCCGCTGGAAGACCTCAGGATCAACCCTCAAGGAGAGCCGCAATCATGACCATGCAACTTCGCGTCACCGCAGGCCCGCTGCAGGGTGCCGAGCGGACATTGGCCAATACGGACCGGATCTTCGTTGGCCATGACCTGAGAAACGATGTCGTCATCCGCGATCCGTCGGCGAAGGGCATTCGCCTGTCATTGGCAAAATCGGACGGCGGTGTGCGCGCCGAGCTGATTTCCGGCGCGATCATGCTGCATGGCGCGCTGCTGGAAGCGCCGCGCAGTTTTCTGCTTCCGGCGCTCACGCCCATCGGGATTGGGGACAATATCGTCGCCGTGGGCGAAGCGGGCGATGTGCACTGGGCGGGATGCGAGCGGCTGTCGCAGGCGCTCGCACTGCAGACCCCCGCCGATGACGCCGCAGAAATTTCCGATCCGTGGGCCGGGCTGCCGGGCTGGGTGCGCGTTGGATACCGCGACATTGCGAAGCGTTCCGCGCTTCTTTGCATGGGTTTCGCGGTCCTGCTCGGCGGCACGGCGATGGCGACGGCCGACGGGATTACGCTTGGCAAGGTCAACCACCACCAGCGACTGGCGACGGCGCTGGAAACAAATGGCTTTTCCGCCTTGCAGGTGCGCGAAAATATCGAAGGGGAGCTGGTGGTCGATGGTTTTGTCGCCAGCGACGCGCAGCTTAGCCGTGTCGGCGATGTTATCGAGGCAACGGGCGCGCCCGCCCTCGCACAGGTGAAGAGCGGCGAATCCGTCGCTCGTGAAGTCGAAAATGTCCTCCGCATCAATGGTGTCACCGCAAAGGCGGTGTATCGCGGCAGCGGCAAGGTCGAGGCAATGGATTTCGAGGCGCCGCGCGCGGCTCTGCCAAAGCTCCGCCGCGCGGTCATGGACGATGTCGCGGCGGTCGAGCAACTGATCCTGACGCCCAAAAAGCTGATCGACAGCGAAGGCTCTATGCTTCCGCATGATCCCGGCAAGCGTGTCGCCAATGTCGTCGGTGGACCGCGCGGTTACATCGTTACCGACGATGGCTCGCGCTACTTCCCGGGTGCTTCGCTGCCGACGGGCGACCAGCTGGTTTCGGTCAGCACCGAGGCCATGGTGCTGGAGCGGAACGGTCTGCAACGCACGGTAAGATTCTGAAATTGTCACGGAAGAGAAGGAGTTAGTTCAATGAATGTCAATGAATCCAACATGCTCGCCATGATCGCAGCGTCTCCCGGCATCGGACGCGGCAGCGGAAGCACGCCCAATGCGACGTCTTGGTATGAGGCGCTTGCCCGCGCCTGGGGCGGCGCGCTCGACAACCAGGCCGCCAAGATCGAGACGCAGGCGGATAACCTGCAGGAAGGTGAGGACAATCCGTCCCAGATCACCATGTTGACGGCGGCATCGCTCAGGATGAGCTTCATGGCCCAGTCCAGTTCGACGTCCACGAACAGCGTCGGTGAAGCGCTCTCCACAATGGCGCGCAAAAACTAGGGAGTATCTGCAATGTCGATGGAAGTCGGCGCTGCGGCGCTATCGCTTACGAATCTTTCCGCCTCAGGCATGGCAGCCCCCACAGCCATGCCCGCTGCGGCCTCTCTGACCGATATCGGCAATTTTGCCGCATCGCTGGAGCGGGCCGCAGCGACCAGCGGCAAGGACATGATTTCGCCTGCCATGGAATCCGTCATGGAAACGCTGGGCAAGGTCGATGGACAGGCCAAAAGCCTCGCCGTCGATGCGAACCGGCTGGCCGCTTCAGGCGAGGATCTGTCACCTTCGCAAATGATCGACCTGACGGTCCGGTCGCAGCAGTTCATGTTTCACTGCCAGCTGACGTCGAATGTCGCGAACCGCACGTCGGACGGCCTGTCACAGCTGTTCCGGCAGCAAAGCTAGGACTGAAAATATGAAAACCAGATGGTGTCTCGGCGTCATGCTCCTGCTGCTCGCGGCGTGCGGCAGGGGCGAGCTTTATTCCGACCTTTCGGAAGAACATGCGAACGAGATGCTGGTCGTTCTGGATCAGTCGAACATCAGCGGATCCAAGTCCGAACTGGGGGAAGGCCGGTTCGCCATTTCGGTCGACAGTGACGATTTCGCGGATGCCATCGCCGCGCTCAATGCGCAGGGGTATCCCCGGGACGATTTCGACTCGCTGGGCGACGTGTTCGAAAAGGAGGGCTTCGTCAGTTCGCCGCTGTCGGAGCGGGCGCGGCTGATGTACGGACTGAGCCAGGAACTGTCGCGGACACTGACGGCGCTCGACGGCGTCGTCATCGCGCGGGTGCACCTTGCGATCCCCCAGCATGATCCGCTTTCGGACACGCCCAAGCCGTCATCCGCTTCGGTTTTCATCAAGCACCGCGCGGGCGTCGACATGAGCGGCGAGACGGCGCAGATCAAGGCGCTGGTCGTCAATGGCGTCGAGGGGCTTACGCCTGACAATGTCACTATCGCCATGTTCCCGGCGAAACCCTATTCGCGGCCCGATCGCAGCGGCGACACGCGCCTTGCCGCTGGCCTCGGCGTTCTTGCGCTGATCATCGGGGGGCTGGGTCTGGCGGGCGCATGGCCAGCGTTCAAGCGCCGCTTCCTTCCGCAGGCGGACTCGGCGGAATGACGCGCGCGGAGCTTTACAAACGTTCAGACAGCTACGCCCGCTGGCGCGGCACAACGACGGGACACCGCCTGATCGGGCGCGGGGGGCATCAGACCGGGCTCACGGTCCTTACGGGTCTGCCGGTGTGGATCACGGATGTCGCAGCGCGAGGAGACGAGCTGTCCGCCGATGCGGAACTGGCCGTTATCGCGAACCGCGCGGCTGCCCGGCTGGACGGCGATGCATTGCGGCTTCTGGCTGCGGACCATGGAGAGGAAAAACTCGACCGGCTGCTGGAACTGCCGTGCGATGACAGTCTTTCCGACGATGGCACGGAAATACTGTCCGCTGCGCTGTCTTGTGCGGATGAGGGACATGCGGCGCGAACGCTTGTCAGGGCGCTGCTGGCGCAGTCGCAGGACCAGGCGGCATGACCTTATATCTCGTCGCAAAGGGCAAGTCCGCATCGCTATTCACGGACGATCCGGTGATACGGGCGCAGGATATTCCCATTGCCGAGAACTGCGCGGCAATGCTTGACCGCATGGAAGCGCAGGCTGCCGAGCGGCAGGTCCGGGACCGCGAAGCGCTGGAGCAGAAAATGCTGCAGCTGGAAGCGGAGGCGGAAGCCGCAGCGAAGGCCCGCTACGCCGAACAGTTTGCAAAGCTGGAAGCGCGCGCCGCGGACCTGGCGCGCGAGGCGCGGCAGCAGGCGGAAAAGCTGGCCGTCGCCATTGTCCGCCAGATTGCTCCCGGCTTTGCCGAGGACCGCCTTGTCGCCGCTCTTGCGCGGCGCGCGGTCGATAGCCTCGAAAGCGACAAGCCGCTTGAGGTTCACGTTCATCCCGACGCTGCGGAGGCTGTTCAACGCCGCCTGGCGGACCGCGCCGGACAGCTGACAATCGTCGCCGATGCTGCGCTGGCACCCCGTGACTGCCTGGTCATCGGCCCGCATGGCCGCGTGGATGCCGGTCTGGAAGCGCAGCTTGTGGCGCTGGAGACGGCGTTTTCGGAAAGAGCCGAGGAGGCTGCCGCCGATGCCGCCTGACGCGCTTCCCGATATTGTCAGCGCCCTGCCGCGCATCGATACGCTGGCGCGCACGGGACGCATCGTGCGCGCGGCGGGTACGGTCATTCGCGTCAGCGGTCTGGGGGCGCGCATCGGCGAACTTTGTGATGCCGTCGATCCCGTCACTGGTCACAAATTGACCGCGGAAGTTGTTGGGTTGGATGCCGACACGGCCATCTTGACCCCGCTTGAGCCCCTGCATGGCCTGGGCGAGGATTTCGATGTCGTGCGGCGGCGGGGCCAGAATGGCATTCCCTATGGCGAGGCGCTGCTGGGCCGCGTGATCGACGCACAGGGCGTGCCTCTCGATGGCAAGGGCGCACTTCCCGCCAACCTGCCGCGCAAGCCCGTATACGCAAAAACGCCGGACGCGCTGAAGCGCATGCCGGTGAACCTGCCGTTCGAAACCGGCATTCGCGCCATTGACGGCCTCATCCCCGTCGGTCGCGGCCAGCGCCTCGGTGTGTTCGCCATGGCAGGTGTCGGCAAGTCGAGTCTTCTTGGAATGCTGGCGCGGGGGATGGACGCCGAGATTACCGTTGTCGCCCTGATTGGCGAGCGTGGCCGCGAAGTGCGCGAATTTGTCGAGGATACCCTGGGCGAGGAGGGTCTGTCACGCGCCGTCGTCATCGTTGCCACCTCCGACCGGCCCGCCATGGAGCGCGTTCGCGCCGCCCATGCCGCGACCGCGATTGCCGAGGGTTTTCGTGCGGAGGGACGCAATGTCTGCCTGATGATGGATAGTGTCACGCGCTTTGCCCGTGCCTTGCGCGAAATCGGCCTGAGTGTCGGGGAGCCACCGGTAAGGCGCGGGTTTCCACCGTCGGTTTTCGCGGAACTTCCCCGCCTCTTCGAACGCGCGGGCAATGATGCGAAGGGCTGGATGACGGCCTTCTACACTGTTCTTGTCGAGGACGAGGAGGGCGACGATCCCGTCGGCGAAGAGGTCCGCTCCATTCTTGACGGCCATATCACCCTGTCGCGCAAGCTGGCGCAGGCGGGGCATTATCCCGCCATCGATATTCTCGATTCCATAAGCCGTGTCGCGCCGCGCCTGATGGACCGCAGTCAGGCGGATGCCGCGCAGGAGATGCGTACGCTGATCGCCAAATATGCCGAAATCGAGTTTTTGGTGCAGGTCGGGGAATATAGCGAGGGGAGCGATCCACTGGCCGATCGTGCCATTGCCCGGCGCGGCGATATCGATGCCTTCCTGAAACAGGCGCTCGGGGAACGGGTGTCCGCAGCGGATATGCGCCGGAATTTGATTGGGCTTGGACAGTGACAGCGAACCGGGCCGCCCTTCACCGCCTGCCGGATCTGCACAGGATGCGGGAGCAGCGCGCGCAGGAGGATGTGCGCCGCTGCCGCAAAGCCGTGGCCGAAGCGGAACAGGCCATTCGTCTTTGCGATGTGCAGCTGAACCTCGCGCGCGATCACAAGGAGACGCTGGCGCGCTGGGAACAGGAAGCGGACACAGCCGAACGCGGACGTTTCACCGACACGGTTGCCGCCCGCACCCAGCTTCTGGAGCGGCGCT
Source organism: uncultured Alphaproteobacteria bacterium (assembly GCA_963710205.1). Taxonomy (GTDB): domain Bacteria; phylum Pseudomonadota; class Alphaproteobacteria; order Sphingomonadales; family Sphingomonadaceae; genus Pacificimonas. The sequence continues at coordinate 295,327 of CAVPZG010000006.1, forward strand.
GCACCGATCTTGAAAAACGCCGGGCCGAATATGAGGCGGTCTGCGAAGACGCGAGGAACGATCTGGCCGCCGCCCAGAGACACTGGCAGCAGGTGCGCGCGCGGGCGGATGCCGTCATTGCCCTGGCCGATACAGTGCGCGCGGACGAACGCCGCCGCCGGGAACTGCGTAGCGACCGCAGGATTGCCGACGAGCTCGCCGCATATATGGGAGGCCGGACATGAGCGTACCATCCACTGACGCCCCGCCGCCGCCACGCCAGATACCTTCCGTACCGCGCTCACGTGACAGCGGCGATGACAGGGATGCCGCCGACCGCTTTGCAGCGGCCATGCGCCGCCATGAAAATCCATCCGAAAAGCAGAAGGAACGCTCGGCCCAGCCCGCGAAGCCGTCACCGCCAAAGGCTCAGTCGCGGGAAGAACAGAAGCAGGAAAAGGAGGGCGGTCTGCTGTCCGGCTCTTCCGTTTCCGCTCCCCATGCCGCAACCGATAGCGGCGCGTCCGCCATCCTGGATGCCGCCACCGAAATCGCCGCGGTGCCGACCGAAATCGTCACTCCCGAGAAACTCGGCGCGATTATCGACGATCTCTTCATATCGGCCGAAGGTGACGAGACGCTGATGATGAAATTCAACAATCTGTTCTCGCCGCTGGAGGGCGTGAAGGTCACACGCGGCGAAGGGGGCGCACTCGGCCTGCATCTGACGGCGAACGCGGTACACATGCCGCGTCTGCAGGCGCAGGTTGAGCGGCTGCGCGAACGCCTGCTGGCCCGTGGTCACCGCATCGATGAGATCGAAATCGATACGGACAGTGACCCTGCCGCCAGACTGACCCCGGGCAATGCGAGATGGTGATGGCAGCGCTGCAGATCGAACCCGAAGCCGATATACCGCCCGGTGCGGCGGGGTTTCCGATCGCGGCTGTCATCGCGGCGGCGCCCACACTGCTCAATCAGGATCGCGCGGATGCGCTCGAAACGCTGACGAAAACCGAAAAGGCGGTGCTGCGCGTTCTGGGCGAGGGCCTGGCCGACAAACAGATCGCCGACCGCCTCTGTATCTCCGATCGCACGCTGGAAACGCACCTCCGCAACCTGCGCGGCAAGCTCGACCTGCCGCATCGCAGCCAGATGATCGCCATGGCGGGTCTGCTGAGCGTGGTTCGCTGGTAGTTCGGAACGCATGACGTTCCGGATCGAGACAAGGCGACTGATATTGCGTCCGTTCACGGCGGACGACGCGGAAGACATAATTCACCTGCACAAGGATCCACGCGTGACGGCGCTGCTGATCGACGGCGTACCTGGCAACAGGCTGGTTGCCGACGTTTATCTGCGCTGGGCGGACGGACTTTACCGAGCGGGCGAGGTGGGACCTCTTCACGCAGCGCTGAAATCGACCAGCAGTTTCGCGGGTTCGTTCTCGCTCGTGCGTGACGAAGCCAGCGGGCATCTGGAACTGGGTGGGCGTCTCTATCCTGAATATTGGGGCACCGGCCTGGCTTTTGAAGGCGGTGCGGCGCTGGTCGATCATGCGTTTGGCGATCGGCGCGAGCCTGCACTCTGCAGCCTGGGCCACCCGGAAAATCGGGCCATTGATTTCGTACTCGCAAGGCTAGGGTTTGAGGCGGTTGGCTTCCGGGATGCTTTCGGCAAACGCGCCATCGTCTGGGCGCAATCGCGGAATGCCTGGTCGTTACGGGGGCGTCAGGCGCTTGAGCGTCGGGAGGCCATGAAAATTGCGGCAAGTCGCCGGAAATTACGGGATGACCCGTAGGTATTCAGCCACAATTCAGGGGATTCCCGCATATATTGCTGTCAGGCTTTGTGGGACTGTCTCCTTGTTCGCGGGAGACGGAGAAATCTTTCCCCAGACCCCGGACGAAACATTCGGGATCAACGGCGCCAGCGGGGCGTCACTTTAGGGAGAAGCAAAATGTCCGGTGGTTTCAATTTCAATCCGATCAACCTGATCTCACAGGCCGCACTCGCTGTCGCTACAGGCGGAATGAGCCTCGGCATTCAGATGGCCATGCGCGCTGTCATGTCGGCCGTTGGCCAGCAGTTGATCCAGCAGCTCGGCCAGAGCCTCGGGCTGCCACAGTCTGTTATCGATATGGGTCAGGCAGCCTTCTGCAGTGCGTGCGGCGACGTGAACGGCGCTCAGCAGAATGTCCAGGAAGCTATTGGCGGCATGGGCGAACTGCTCGGCTTCTCGCCGTTTGAAACCGCTGCCCTCAACAACCAGGCGCAGGACTATATCAGTCAGCTGGTACAGCAGGCCGCACAGGAATTTGGCCAGAGCGGAGAGCGTGAGGCTGGTTCCGCCGGTGGACGTGCCGGTGCTGCTGGTGCGGCAGGCGGCGGTGTTGGCGGCGGCGGTGGCAGCTGGCTCGAGAAGCTGGCCGAGGCACTCGGCAACAAGCTCAACAAGCTGGCCGACGAGTTTTCTCAGAAGGCCGATGCGCTTGACTGGGACGATCCCAAGAAAGCCACGCAGTTCCAGGCGGTCAGCCAGGAATTCAAGCTGATGTTCGAGGCGCTGACGACAGCCATCAAGACGGTTGGCGAAGCGATGTCGGCAAGTGCTCGCAAGCAGTAAGCTACGAGCCTTTGGCAAGAAAGTTGGTGGTGGGCGCATGCCCGCCACCTTCTTTCATTTTAGTAGCAAGGAGTGTTCCGCATGACCCAAAAGCATCTCATGACTGTTATTGTCAGTTCTCTGATTGTTGCTGTTCCTGCGTCCGCGCAGGATTTCTCTTCCATGGGCTACAACGTCACCATGGCCGGGATCATGCACAAGCAGAAGATGAAGGCGGTTTATGGTAGCAAGGCCATAGAATCGGCCGCTCCGCGCCTTGCCGGATCGCAGCGCCCCGCTGGCGGTCTTGCCTCCTTGCTCGGCGGTAACAGAACTGCACCCGCACCGATCGCCTCCTTGGCATATTCACCCGACAAGGCGACATCCCGTGCCGTCGAGAAGGACTTCCTCGACCGTGTGAGCAAATATGATGCGTCGGTAGGCGCTTCAGTGAAGCAGGAATTTTCGCGGCACGATCCGGTAAAAATCTACCGCGACATTTCCAGACAATATGGCGTCCCGTTCCGTGACCTCGCCGGGACGATGGCGGCCTATAATGTTCTTGCCTGGCTCATTGCCAATGGCGAGATGGAGCCGCCCGCGGGTGCGCTCGAATCCGCGCGCATGCAGACCGCCCAGATATTGACGACCGATCCGAAATTTCAGTCCGAGCAGACGCGGCGGGAAATGGACGAGGAACTGATGCGCCATTTCGTCGTCATGCACGCTGGCTGGCAAAGTGCCGTGCAGCGCGAAGGCCCTGCCGCCCTGAAAGGGTTGTCCGATGGCGTCGCAAATCTGTGGCGTACGCAGTTCGGGAAGGACCTTCGTGCGCTTGATCTGACGTCGCAGGGATTTCGGGACCGCAGTTAATTTGCAGGAGCACTATGATGACCGACAGGAAAAGCAACCGCGCCGGACCGCCCATGTCACGCGAACAGCTGGGTGGTGCCGATCCGAAACTCGCCGCCGCGTTCATCGCTTTCGCCGAAAAGCTGGGGCGCAAGACCAAGGCGATGAGCGAGAGCGCGGACAGTCCCGGTGATGCGAAGCGGATCAAGACTGAGCTGAAATCGGACACGGAAGACTTCCTGAAAATGAACAAGCGGAAGCCGTGACGGTCGCGCGGGCGGTGCTTTGCTGAAAACGCTGGTCGTGCCCCTGCCATCCGCCGCGCAGGGTCTCATGGCGCTTTACGACGACAGTTTTCAGGCTCGCCTTTTCCCATCATCGTGGTGAGGCCAAATATCAGCTCGTAGCCCCCCGGATATCAGGGAAGTCCCGCATGGTATGACCGCACGGGCTGAGGCATAGTCGGGCGAAATCAGTTAAGGAATAGAGGTACGCCATGTCTATCGAAGCAATTGGCAATGTCAGCGCGGCTTCTGCGGCGCAGCCGGGGCGGGAAAGTGGCCTCGCCACTTTGCAATCCGAGGCGGGCGCCTTTGTCGGTGGGCAGATCGGAAACCTCTCGCTCAGCCCCGAACGGCGCGCTGCGTTCCAGGACGCCTGGCCATCTGCGGATGCCATCGGGGTCGATGCCTTTGTCGACAGGCTGTCGGCGGAATTCTCGCCTGACGGGATCAGCGAGCAAAGCGACCTCCTCTACAGCGCGGGCCAGTTTGCCGAACAGGTCTCGGTGCATCTGCATGTCCATCAGCTGTCTGCGGCAGGCGAGGCACTTCGGCCGATCGCCGGTGCCATGGATCACGCGTCGGCCGCGCACCCTCAGATTGGCACGGCATCTGATGCTTCGAACTGGCTCGGCGCCGCTGCCAATCGTCTGGGCGAAACGGGCTAGGCACCAGGCTCCGCGCTTAGCAGAAGCGCCCCCTATAAAAACGTCGGATCACTCGGCGGGCGCAGCGCCTGACGCCTCGATCTGATCTTCCAGTCGCCGCGTCACGTCCAGGGGCGAGCCGGTCTTGCGGCATAGCAGGTAATAAAAGGCCGGAATGACGACCAGTGTCAGCAGCGTCGATATGCCCACGCCCCAAACGATGACCGTTCCAATGGCACCGCGCGCGCCTGCGCCTGCGCCGGTTGCCAGCATCAGCGGCATTGCGCCTGCCACGGTGGCGATCGACGTCATCAGTACGGGCCGCAGACGCCGCTTGGACGCCTTCAAGATGGCGTCGACAAATTCCATGCCCTGGTCACGCAGCTGGTTGGCGAATTCGACGATCAGGATACCGTTCTTGGCCGCGAGTCCGACAAGCATGACGAGACCGATCTGGCTGTAGAGATTCAGCGTTCCGCCCATGACCGTCAGTCCCAGCACGCCGCCGCCGACGGCCAGGGGCACACCCAGCACGATCACGAAGGGACTGATGAAACTTTCAAATTGCGCGGCCAGCACGAGATAGACGAGGAAGATGGTGAAGCCGAGCACCAGCCAGATGGAGCCACCGGTTTGCCTCAGCGCGCGGGATTCGCCCTCATAGCCGATTGCCGCGACCTCCGGCAGCGAGGCGGCTTCTTCCTCCAGAAATGTCAGCGCGTCGCCCAGTGAGGCGCCGGGGGCGAGCGTGCCCGACAGTTTGATCGCGCGTAATTTGTTGAACCGGTTCAGCGATCCCGCTTCGGCGCGGGTGGTCGTGTTGACCAGTGCCGAAAGCGGGACGACGCCGCCTTCGCGCGAGCGGACATAGACGCCGGTCAGGTCCTCGGCTGTCACCCTGTCCTCGGGTTCGGCCTGCAGCACGACATCATATTCCTCGCCCTTGTCGATATAGGTGCCGACGCGGCGTGATCCCATCATGGTTTCCAGCGTGCGTCCAATATCCTGCACCGAAACGCCAAGGTCCGCAGCCCGGACCGTGTCCACATCGACAACAAGCTGCGGCCGGGTTTCCTCATAATCCGCCTCCAGAGTGGCGATTCCAGGGAACTGGTCCGCGGCAACGAACAGCGCGTCGCGGGCGCGGGCAAGTTCCTCATAGGTGTCGCCCGCGATGACGAATTCGATGGGCTCGCCGCCGCGCCCTCCGATGGTCGAGCCGCCGCTCACGAAGACGCGTGCCTTTGGATAGGGGGCGAAGGCGGCATTGATCTGGTCCTGCGCCTCCGCCGTGGTCATGTCGCGCTTGTCCCAGTCCTTCAGGAACATGATGATGCGGCCACCGGAAAAATCGCCGGACGGGCCAAAGCTCGCGGGCGCGCGCAACAGGACGCGGCGACCGGGGATGGCGCTGTCGGTTTCCTCTTCATCGACCATCGGCATCAGAATGTCCTGCGCCTCCTCCATCGTGGACACCAGCCGTTCCCAGCCCGCGCCTTCCGCGATGTTGATGCTGCCGAACATGAAGCCTGTGTCCTCGGGAGGAGCGAGTTCGCTTTCCAGTGTCGAAAGCGAAAGGCCGCCGATGACGAAGACCGCGACAAGAGCGCCGCCGCCGACGATCAGCGGGCGTTTCACGAGGCGCGACAAAATGCTCACATAGCGTGAGGACATGGTATCGAAACGATCATCGACGAACCGTGTCAGCCTGGTCGCGCCGCCGCCCTTCTTCAGGATTTTCGAGCACATGACCGGAATCAGCGTCAGCGCGACGAATGTGGATATGGATACCGATACGATCATGGTGATCGCCAGTTCCCGGAACAGAAGCCCGGTATTTCCCGGCAGGAACATGACGGGAATGAAGACCGCGATCACCACCAGGGTGGTGGCGATGACGGCGAAGCCCACCTGGCGCGCGCCCTCATAGGCCGAAACCAGCCTGCTTTCGCCCGCCTCGATCCGGCTGTAGATATTTTCGAGAACAACGATGGCATCGTCGACCACAAGGCCGATGGCCATGACCAGCGCCAGAAGCGTCAGCAGATTGATCGACAGGCCGAGCAGCCAGAGCACGAAAAAGCTGCCGATAAGCGAAATGGGAACCGTGACGGCGGGAATGATCGTCGCACGCACGGACCCCAGGAACAGATAGATGACGGCGACCACCAGCAGGGCGGCGATGGCGAGCGTTTCCCACACATTCTCGATGGCCTTCGCGATGAAGACGCTGCTGTCATAGCTCACGGCAAGTTCAACGCCTGCCGGCAGCAGCTTGGTCACCTCGGCTGCGCGTTCCTTGACATCATTCGCAACCGCAAGCGTGTTCGCGCCCGATTGCCTGACGATGCCGATACCGACGCCCGGCACACCGTTCGAGCGGAAATAGTCGTACACGTCTTCCGGCCCAAGCTCGACGCGCGCGACATCGCCCAGCCTCAACTGGGAACCGTCCTCGCCGCGCCTCAGGACCAGACCCCGAAAATCGTCGACATCGCGATAGGCGCGGGACACGCGTACCGTCAGATTCAGGTCATCGGATTCAACGCGGCCCGCGGGCAGTTCGACATTCTCGCGCCGCAGGGCGGCTTCGATGTCGGCCGGTGTCAGACGATAGGCGGCGAGGGACTGGCGATCCAGCCAGACGCGGATGGCCGGTCTCTGCGAACCGCCCCCGCGCACGCGGGCAACACCGTCGATGCTGGAAAAACGGTCAACCAGAACGCGGTCGACATAGTCTGCAAGCCAGAGCGGGTCGCGCCCTTCACCTGTAAGATTGAGCCACATGATGGGACGCGCATCGGCATCGACCTTGTTGACTTCGGGCGGGTCCGCCTCCTCGGGCAGATTATCGAGTGCGCCGGACACGCGGTCGCGCACGTCATTCGCGGCGCTGTCGACATCTCGCGACGGCGAAAACTCTATGGAAACGGACGATTGCCCGTCGCTTGAGGATGACCGGATCGTGTCAATGCCCTCGATCCCGGCAATCCTGTCCTCGATCAGCTGGGTGATCTGGGATTCGACAACGGCCGCCGCGGCGCCGGGATAGCGCACGTCGACGGACACAATGGGCGGATCGATTGCCGGATATTCCCGAACGGGCAGCTGCATGAACCCGACAATGCCCGCGATCACCAGAAGAACGCTTAGGACGGCCGCGAACACCGGACGCTTTACGGAGACATCCGACAGCATCATGGCGCGGCGCTTCCCTGTGTGCCGGCGGCCGGTTCGCCGTTCGCCCGCTCTCTGAAGATGGGCGCGACGGGTGCGTCGTCACGGACCTTCACGATGCCGTCGATAACGATGGCATCGCCCTTTTCGACACCGCGCAGGATTTCGACCATGCCGTCCCGGCGCGCGCGGGTTTCGACGGCAGTGCGGCGGGCGATCGGATTTTCGCCATCGCTCTTTTCCAGCTTGAAGACGAAATTCTGATCGCCCTGCGAAACCAGTGCCGTTTCCGGTACGGCAAGGCGCTGGCGGGCATCGGAAACGATCTCCACCGTCAGCAACATGCCCGGCCTCAATCTGCGGTCGGGGTTGGGCAGGCGCGCGCGCACGGTGACACTGCGTGACAGGGGATCGATCAGCGGTTCGATGCCGTCGATATTGCCGCGAAATAGCTCGTCCGGATAGGCGGCCGATTTCGCTTCTATCGGCTGACCCTTGGTCAGCGCGCCCAAAAAGGCTTCGGGGACAGTGAAATCGAGGTTGATGGTCGAAATGTCGCTGATCGTCGCGATGGGGGAGCCGGCGTTGATGACTGCGCCTGCCGAAATGGTCCTGAGACCGACGACTCCGTCGAACGGCGCGCGAATGACCCGGTCGGCGATCTGGGAACGCACGGCATTGGCATCGGCGCGGGCGGAATCGCGCAGGGCAATCTGGGAATCGACGCTGGAGCGGGTCGCAAAGCCGCGGTTCTGCAAATCCTGCAACCGGTCCAACTGCTGCTGGCTTTCGCGAACCCGCGCCTCGATGGCGGCCAGGTCGGCGCTTTCCTCACTTCGCGAAAGCTGTGCGATGACATCGCCGCGGCGCACGGTTTCGCCGTCCGTGAAATTGATCCGCTCAATCCGCTCGGTAACCGGGGCGGTCATCACGGTCTGTTCCTGCGCATAGGCTGTGCCGACCGCTTCGATACTGTCGGAAAAGCGTGCTTCCGTGACATAGCCGCCGACGACGGTCGCCGCCCGGTCTTCGCGCCCGCCGCCCTGATCTTCGCCGCAGGAAGACAGGCCTGTAAGCAGGACAAGGGCAGCCAGGATTCTATAAAATGACATGTAATCTGCAGTAGCTGGCTTTGCGCCGCTGCGCTACCTGACATCGCTCCTGTGAAAGTTGCGGCTGAAAGTCGCGCGTCCCTAGCTTGCAGCCCTCCAGTTACCGCCCCCGCGAAGAAGGACGCAGACCTGCCCGGCTGCCGGTCTATTTTGCAAGCATCCAGACGGCCATGGCGATCATCATCAGGTTTTCCGTCAGCGATACGAAGCCCAGCGGGACATTGCTGTTGCCGCCGACACAGGCGCATTTGATCTCGCGCTTGTCGATATAGACGGCCTTGACCACGCTGACGGCGCCTATGGTGCCGATGAACAGAGCGACGGGTGCCGACAGGAACGTGAGCGCGCCCGATATCATCAATATGCCCGCGAACGCCTCGGCGAAGGGGTAGATGAATCCGTATCGCACCCAGCGCCGGGCGAGCAGGTCATAATTCAGGAACATGGTCGAGAAGCTGCGCACGTCCTGCAGTTTCTGCACAGCGAGAAGACACATGGAAAAGGCGATGAACCATTCACCAGCGCGCACCGTCAGCAGCGCGCCATACGCTGCCCAGCTGGTCGCCAGCGCCATCGCCGCAGCGACGGCGAAGATGGCAATGACGGGCTGGTAGCTGGTTTCATCTTCCGATTTGACGGACTTGTTGAAATAGGCGCGGAGGTCGTCATAACCGCCAATCCGCTTGCCATCGATGAAGGTTTGCGGGGTCGTCTCGACACCGTGTTTTTCCTTGAAGGCGTCGGTCTCTTCCCGCGTCTTCAGATGATGATCCTCGACGTCGAAGCCCTCGCGCTCAAGCAAGTCAACGGCCTTCAGACCATAGGGGCAGACATGCTCCTCCATGACCATCCGGTACACGGTTGCGGTTTTGGTGGTCATAACGGGCACTCCTTATTCAACATCCGCATTCAGCGCGCCTTCAAAATCCGGAATGGGCCTCGCTTCGGCGGCGGTATCGCTCACGGCTTTGCCATTCTCTGCGATGTCGGCAATCAACCACTTCATTTCCTTGATCTCCCGGCGCTGCGCCCTGATGATCTCGTTCGCCATCTGGCGCACGCGGGGATCGGAAATATTGGCCCGCTCGCTGGTCAGTATGGCGATACTGTGATGCGGGATCATCGCCTTCATCCACGCCGTGTCCGCGACCGTTTCCTGGCTGCGCACGAGATATAGCGACCCGGTAAAGACCAGCGCGGCACCGACGAAGATTCCGATGTTGACCTTCGTCTTTTTGTACATGCCAAGCATGAAGGCGAGCATGATGATGGCCATCGTCGCACCCATGTAAAGCGCCATCCACATGCGCGTCTGACTGAAAAAGACATGACCCAGCTGGTAGGTATTGAGATACATCAGGCCGTACATGATGACCGTGGACGCGGCGATCATCGCTGCGAAGCGCGCGTAGGACATGCCAACTTCCCCTTTTACAGTTTCAACGATTTCGGGTCCGCGGCGGCATGATGGTTCCCACGATTCACAGCGCGGGGGTTCATCCTGCCCTCTTCCGCTTCGCGTATTCTGGCGCGACTGAGGCGGCGCGTTCGTGGGCGAAAACCGGGCTGGCGGAAAATACGGCCGGTGTTCCGGCCAGGATAAACGTCTTCATAATGGTATCTGCGGTTCAGCGGGGGTAGGAAGCAAAGACGCGGCGACCGCCGGGCCCAAAGGCAATGACATCATAGGGCTGGATGCGGCCGCCCATCTCCATGCCGGGCGATCCGATGGGCATCCCGGCAACAGCCAGACCGGCAACCCCCTCTGGACGCTCGTTCAACAGCCGTGCAATTTGCTCGGCGGGGACATGGCCCTCGATCACATATCCATCGACGATCATCGTGTGGCAGGAGGCGAGATCTGGCGCGACGCCGCGCTCAATCTTGACCGCCGCCATGTCGTCGTGATTCTCGACGTTCACGTCGACGCCCAGCGCCTCGCGAACATGATCCGCCCATTTTGTGCAGCATCCGCAATTGGGGTCACGCATCATGACATATTCCGCCGCGCTTGCCGCGACGGAACAGGCTGCGGCACCGAGCATGATGCCTGCCGCGAAAAAGTTCTTAGTGGGACGCATCAGTCATTTCCTTGATAGGGGCGAGATGTCCCTCGCCGTGGGTAAGTTCGCCGCCGAGCCAGCCCTGCCAGACAATCGCTGCCGACAGCGCGGCTAGCGGAATGCGGAGAAACGTGCGCCGCTCGGCACGGCTCGCCACCATGGCCGCGAGCAACGACAGGGCGGCGACGGCACTGCCGTTCCAGCGATGATAGGCGAGCGTTTCATGGCGGTCAGTGAGACGGAAACCGCCCGCGAACCAACCAAGTGCCGTTGCGGTCACTGCGCCGGCGGCGCCGGTCCAGGTCAGGAACCGAACCACAACGCCCAGCCCGCTTGCAGGCCTCAAGATCAGAAGCAGTTCCGCCAGCGCCGCCGCTAGCAGCAGGGCGATTGGGAAATGGACCACCGCCGGGTGCAGGCGGCCCAGATAATCGGCCGCATCGAAGTCTGCGGGCGCGGCTGCGACGACCATATCCGCTGACGTGGCAACAGGTCCATCGGTGGCGCCGGCATCCACAGACGAGGCTCCCTCGGCGCCTTTCGCAGCCTCGGTCGCGGCAGGGACGTCGTTATTGCGGTGCCCTTCATGTGAGGCCGCGCCGAAAGACAATCCAAGGGTCGCCACGACCACGGCCGCCAGCGCAGACCCTCGCATCAGCGTTTCGCTTTTTCGAACAGCTCGATCAGTTCGTTGAACTTTTCACGTTGTTCGTCCGCGTCTCCGGAGGCGATCGCTTCTGAAACGCAGCAGGCGGCATGATCCTTCAACACTTCATTTTCCGCGCGCGAAAGGGCGGCGCGTACGGCCTGGATCTGGGTCAATATGTCGATGCAATAACGGTCCTCGTCGACCATGCGCGACAGGCCATGCACCTGTCCGGCAATCCGGTTGAAGCGGTTCATCTTGGCTTTTTTGCGACTTTCTGGCGCGCGCATCGGAACCTCGTTGTTGCTTCTGAATTCGCTTGTTATATAACCCCCCCGGGGTATATTCAAGCGTGGCTTCGAGAAAGGCCTTTGTCATGGGAAGCGAAATCATCCGGCCGTCCCGCCGCACCGTTCTGGGAAGCATCGTCGGCGCTGCGGCAATGGGCATCGCGATGCCAGCCTGGGCACGGGGCGGGCATGTCGGCGGCGACATGCTGCGCAGCGGCTTCGACGAAGTGTCCGGAGCCAGCATTGACCTGACGATCGCGCGCGGCCACCGCATCGTAGAGGGACGGCGCGGCATGGGCGTAGCCGTCAATGGCAGCGTTCCCGGCCCGCTCGTGCGCCTGAAGGAGGGCGAGGCCGTCAAACTCAACGTCACGAACCTGCTGGACGAGGACAGTTCCATTCACTGGCACGGGCTGCTGGTGCCGTTCCAGTATGACGGCGTCCCGGGCGTCAGTTTTCCCGGCATCGGTCCGGGCGAAACCTTCACTTACGATCTGCCCGCGCTGCGTCAGTCAGGAACCTACTGGTGGCACAGCCATTCGAACCTGCAGGAGCAGGCGGGACATTATGGGCCGATAATCGTCGACCCCGCGGGACCGGGCCCGGTTCAGGCCGACCGCGACTATGTGCTGGTTCTGAGCGAGTTCACGCCCATGCATCCGCACATGATCATGAAAAAGCTGAAGCAGGGCGAGGGCTACTTCAATTATCAGCAGCGCACATGGACGGATGATTATCCCCTGACGGGACAGGAGCGCCGCATGTGGGCGCAGATGCGCATGATGCCGACGGATATCATGGACGTGGGCGGCGCGACCTACACCTATCTTGCCAACGGTCACGGCCCTTCCGAGGGTCTCGAATATCTGTTCAACCCCGGCCAGCGCGTCAGGCTGCGCGTCATCAATGGCAGCGCCATGAGCTTCTTCAACGTCCGCATTCCCGGCGCCAGATTCTGGGTTGTGGGCGCCGACGGCCAGAATGTCCGCCCTGTCGAAGTGGAAGAGTTCCAGATTGGCGCGGCGGAAACCTACGATATCGTCGTTGAACCGGCCGGCGACGCGCACACCATTGTTGCCGAATCCATGGACCGGTCGGGCATGGCCGTGGCGACCCTTGCCAGCCGACCGGGTGCGCGTGCCGAGGTTCCCGCCCTTCGCGACCCGCCGCTCCTCACCATGGCCGACATGGGAATGAATCATGGCGGCGGCGACATGGATCATGGCGACATGGATCACGGGGACATGGATCATGCGGCGATGGGACATGCCATGCCCGCGACGGGGGAGTCCATGTCGATGGACGGCATGTCGATGCGCGATACCTCGCTGCTGCCCGCCAGCGTCAAGGTTGGCCCCGGCATAGACATGGTGTCGATGGCCCCTGTTGACCGCATGGGGGATCCCGGCATCGGCCTCGACGGGGTTCCGCACCGGGTCCTGAACTACAGGGACCTTGCCGCGCTCGCGCCGAACAAGGATGATCGCGCACCGTCGCGGCAGATGGAAATTCACCTGACCGGCAATATGGAGCGCTACATGTGGTCTTTCGACGGTCAGAAGTTCACGGCCGTCAGCGACGACCCAATCCGCTTTGCCTATAACGAGCGGGTGCGTGTAAAGCTGGTCAACGACACGATGATGGCGCACCCGATCCATCTGCACGGGCATTTCTTTGAACTGGTAAATGGAGCCGATGCCCTGCATCAGCCGCTGAAGCACACGGTGATCGTGCAGCCGGGGGGCAGTGCCACCTTTGACCTGACCGCGGACGAGGTCGGTGACTGGGCGTTTCACTGTCATCTCCTCTATCACATGCATTCCGGCATGTTCCAGATTGTCACCGTGAACACGCCGGGAGCGGCAGCGTGAGGCGCCTGACCGCCGCGGCCCTGCTACTGGCAGCTTCAGGGCCTGCGCTCGCCCAGCATGGCGGCCACCAGATGCCCGCCATATCGGCAGACGTCTCGAAGGACGAAACACCAGCGGCCGACCCACATGCCGCGCACCGGACCATGGATCACGGTGCCATGAAGCATGATATGGCCGAACCCGTGCCGCCGGTGGACCACGGCCAGATGGATCACGGCCAGATGGATCACGGTCAGATGGATCATGGTCAGATGGACCACGGCCAGATGGATCATGGTCAGATGGATCATGGTCAGATGGACCACTCGGCCATGGGCCACTCGCCAGCACCCGCCGCTATTCCGAACGCCCCGCCGCCCGCCGCTGCCGGATCAGGCCCGCCGCGTGCTGCCGATGCGATCTGGGGTACGGAGGCCATGCGCGCTTCCCGTGAGGCGCTTGCGCGTGAAAATGGTGGCATGACGACGTCCTGGTTTCAGGGTGACCGCGCCGAATATCGCCTGCGCGCGGGCAGGGACGGCTATCTATGGGATGTGCAGGGCTATTATGGCGGCGACATCGATAAATTCTGGTTCAAGTCGGAAGGTGAGGGCAGTTTTGGTGAGGAGAGTGAGGCTGCCGAGGTGCAGGCACTTCTCAGCCACGCCATTGGGCCCTTCACCGACATTCAGGCAGGGGTCCGGCAGGATTTCGCACCCAGGGACCGCACCTATGCCGTCTTCGGCGTGCAGGGCCTCGCCCCCTATAATTACGAATATGATCTTGCCGCGTTTCTCTCCGACAAGGGTGATCTGACCGCGCGCCTGGAGGTCGAACTCGATCAGCGCATCACCCAGCGGCTGATCCTGCAGCCGCGCGCCGAAGTCGGACTGAGCGCGCAGGACGTCCCCGAACTCGGCATTGGCGCCGGTCTGGATGCCGTGGAGCTGGGCCTTCGTCTGCGCTATGAATTTGCGCGCGAATTTGCACCCTATGTTGGTGTGGAGCAGGAATGGAAGGTTGGGACCAGTGCCGATTTCGCCCGTGCCGATGGCGAGGATCCAACTGTCACCAATTATGTGGTCGGGATCCGCTTCTGGTTCTAGGGCGCGATGGCGGCAAAGTTCAGCGACGCCCGCCGCAGAAAATCATCCACATCGGGAAGGGGTGACACGCCCATTCCTTTCTCACGCACCAGCCTGTTGCCTGCGGGAAACTGGCCATAGCCTGCGAGCAGGCAGTGCCAGCTCATGCTCGAATAGGCGCTGCCGATGTTCAGTTCGTCTATGGTGGCGGCCATGTCCCTGCAGGTGAACCAGGCGGTCATGATCGCTTTCAGCTTGTCGGATAGATAGTCGTTGGCGGCATTGCCGCGCCAGTAGGCCGTGTCGCTGCGGCGATTCAGGCGGTAGTGCGCAACGATATAGTCGCGGATATTTTCATATCTTTCGGCGACATTCCGGTTGAAGCGGTCCCGGTGTCCCGGGGAGAAGCCGCCCTCTTCATAGGCCGCCATGAAGAGATTCGCCGTTGCGATGACGATGTGAAGCGCAGTCGCTTCAAGGGGTTCCAGGAAACCTTGCGACAGTCCGACCGAAAGGCAGTTGCCGTGCCAGCTGTCCGTCCTCCTGCCGACCTTCATCTTCAGATGTACGGCCTCTCCTTCCCTCTCCGTCAGGCCAAGATGCGCGCGCAGTTCGGCCTCCGCCGCGTCGGCATCGATGTGGCGCGAGGAATAGACATAACCATTGCCTGTCCGGCTGGTCAGCGGGATGGACCAGGCCCATCCGTTCGACAGGGCGGTCGCTTCCGTCGCAGGGATCATGGGTCCGGCAGGAACCGCGGTCGGCAGCGTCACTGCGGAATCGTTGAACAGATTGCGATCGAAGGACTGGAAATGCATTCCGAGGGCGTT
This sequence comes from uncultured Alphaproteobacteria bacterium, assembly GCA_963710205.1. Taxonomy (GTDB): domain Bacteria; phylum Pseudomonadota; class Alphaproteobacteria; order Sphingomonadales; family Sphingomonadaceae; genus Pacificimonas. The sequence goes on from CAVPZG010000006.1 coordinate 310,744, forward strand.
GGCGATAACGGCCCGAAAGCCAGAGCTGTCGATGAAGAAGTCACCGCCGATCCGTCTGCCATCATCACAGACAAGCGCGTCGACATCGCCAGCTTCCGTGATGTCGACGTGGTTCACGCGCGCTTCCACATGACGGACGCCGCGCGAAACCGCGTGTTCGCGCAGAAATGCCCCCAGCTTGTGCGCGTCGAAATGATAGCCATAGCTCGGTTCGAAAGGGAAATTTTCGGGCGGGTGCGGGCCACGCCCTTCCCCGGCCAGCCTGGTCGCCAGAAAATAGGGATCGGGATGCGCGGGTACATCGACGCCCTGACGCCTGAGCGCGCAGGCGCGCTCGAAGACGGGCTGGGTATGAAGGTCGAGGGGGCCGGGGAAGGGATGAAAATAGCTTTCATGACCCGGCTGTTCCGACCACCCCGTAAACCGGATGCCCAGCTTGTAGGTCGCGTCACAGGCCGGCATCCAGTCGCTTTCCGCGATGCCGAGCTGCTCGAAAAACGCCTTCAACTGCGGCGTCGACCCTTCGCCAACGCCGATGATGCCGATCTGCTGCGATTCGACGACCATGATCTCAAAGGGGCGCGGCGCGTTTGCGCCCAGCCAGCGCTCCGCCATCAGGCAGGCGGTCATCCAGCCCGCGCTGCCGCCGCCCAGAATGACGATGCGGATCGGTGTCATGGGCCTATGATGCGGGCGTCAGCCGGATCGCGAAACCCCCGCCGGGCGCCATGGTGACGCTCAGCTTGTCGTCGGCGCTCATGCGCGCACTGTCGATGGACAGGCTGTGGCGCGCCGCCGTCCGGTAATCGGCACCCTCGCCGTCGCGCCAGATCGTGACATCATAATCCTTTCCCGCGTCTAGAAAATCGAGTTGTATATCGACTGTCCGCGCTTCCTCGTTCGTCACACCGCCCAGATACCAGTCGTCGGAAGCGCGGTCCTTGCGCGCCGTCACGACATAGTCGCCGACCTCTCCCATCAGCGTGCGGGTTTCCGACCAGTCGGTCGGCACCTGTTTGATAAAGGCGAAGGCGTCCGGATATTTCTGATAATTTTCCGGCAGGTCCGCCGCCATCTGGATGGGCGAATAGAGAACCACATAGAGGGCAAGCTGGCGCGCGATGGTGGATGGGATGTCGCGTCCGCCGCGCCCCTTCAGGCTGAGAACGCCGGGCGTATAGTCCATCGGGCCCGACAGCATGCGCGTGAAGACCAGGTTCGGCACATGGCTTGGCACGTTCGGCGGCTCTCCCCACGCCTGATATTCCATGCCGCGCGCGCCCTCGCGGCTTACCCAGTTCGGATATGTGCGGCGCAGGCCGGTGTCCTTGATGGGTTCGTGCGGATTGATGGCGATTTCGTGGCGGGCCGCGGTTTCGACGACTTTCAGATGGTGGCGCGCGGCGGCCTGACCGTCATGCCAGCCAAAGGCGGGGTTTCCGGCTTCGTCCGTCAGCTGGATACCACCTGCGTCGGCGACATAGCCCGTCTTGATGCTGTCGACGCCAAGCCGCTCATACAGCGCCATGGCGTCCTCCATCTGCGCTTCATATCTGGTGAAGCTGCCGCCGGTCTCATGATGGCCGACCAGATGAACGCCCTTTTGAAGACCATAGCGGGTAACGGCTTCGATATCGAAATCAGGATAGGCGGCGGTGAAATCGAAGACCGCGCCATTGCCAAACCAGTCCTTTTCCCAGCCGGTATTCCAGCCTTCGATCAGCACACCGCGAAAGCCATGCTCCGCGGCGAAGTCGATATAGCGTCTGGCGTTTTCAGTCGTGGCGCCATGTTCGGGTCCGATGGGCCATGTCTCGGTGTCCAGATGCAGCGACCACCAGATGCCGAGATACTTATAGGGCTCGACCCATGACACATCGCCCAGCCGGTTGGGTTCGTTTAGGTTCAGGTCGATGTCATTGTCATAGAGGCCTGACGCGCTGCTGGCGATGCGGATGGTCCGCCAGGGGGTTGTGAACGCGCCATTTCGTTCGACCTTCGCCGCGCCCGTTCCCGGCGCCAGCTGCGCGCGCAGGCGGCGGCCGTCCATGCGGCGCAGCCACATGCCGGAATAGTCCACCAGCGCCGCCTCGTGAAAGGCCAGATGGGTGCCGTCCGCAAGTTTCAGCGTCATCGGCGTGTGCGCGGTCGAAACCTCGGTCAGCGGGGTCTCGCTGTAAAGATATTCATAGCGGTTCCAGTCCCCCGCCGGGATCCACCAGGCGGTCGCATCCTGCCCGATGGTGAACTCGGTCAGTTCCTCGGCGATGTTCCACGTGCCGTCCGGCAGTTCGTAGCGAAAGCCGACGCCATTATCGAAAACGCGGAAGCGCACAGCCAGCCCGCGCGTCGTGGCGCCCTCTTCGCGGAAATTCAGCAGCAACTCGTTGTGATGATCGCGGACGTACCGGCGCTCCCCCCAGGGCTGCTCCCATGTCTCGTCGGCGCTTGCCGTTTCACTGCCTGTCAGCGTGAAGGCGCGTTGCAGGGGACGCTGGTCGGTGAACAGAAAGCCAAGCCGGGACGGCGCGATCAGCGGTGCGGCGTCCCTTGCCACTGCATAGGATATGCGCCCGTCGGGCTCGCGGTCGATGCTGACCACGATCTTCCCGTCCGGCGACGCGACCTGCGCGATTTCCGCGGCATGGGCGGCGATGCCGGTCAGCGCGATGAGGACGAAGGCGATCAGGCGGGTCATGCGCGGTCTCCGGACAGGCGAAGGATCATGGCGGCGTAGGGGCCGAGTTCGCCGTCCGAAACATCATTGCAGCTTGCAACGGGCTGCGCCTCGTCCGGCGCGGCAAAGATGGCGGATTGAGGGGACAGGTTAAAGACGCAAAGCAGGCGATCGCCATCGACGCTGCGTTCGAAACTCAGCAACTGCGCGCCGCCTTCGCAATTCGACAGATCGCCGTGGTGCAACGCGGCTTCACGCCTTCGCAAGGCGATCATCTGGCGCGTCCAGTTGAGGAGGGACTCGCTGTCATCCGCCTGACTGTCGACGGCCATGGCGGCATGGTCGGGACCGGTCGGCAGCCAGGGTTCGACGCTGGAAAAGCCGAGGCCGTTATGCTGCGCGCGCCACGGCATCGGCGTGCGGACGCCGTCGCGCGAAAGCGTGCGCGGCCAGTTCGCGATGGCTTCGGGGTCCTGCAGCTTCTCGAAGGGGATATCGACCTGCGTCAGGCCGAGTTCCTCGCCCTGGAACAGGATGGCATTGCCGCGCAGGCACATGAGCAGCATCGTCTTCATCCGGGCGAAGGGAATGCGGTCGGCAGCGGCTGCCCAGCGCGAGACGGCGCGCGGCGCATCGTGATTTTCAAACGCCCAGCTTGGCCAGCCCTCTCCCTCCGCGCCGGTCCATTCGGCAAGCGCCTTGCAGACGACGGCAGGCGTCAGCTTTTCGGCATAGAGAAATTCAAAACCATAGGCGCTGTCAAGCCGGGCGGCGCCTGCCGTGAACAGCTTTTTCTGCACGTCGGCTTCGTCGCCGCCGACCTCGGCCAGGGTGAAGACGTCATAGTCATCCGCCAGTGCCTGAACGCGTTCGATGAACCTCGGCAGGTCGGCATGACCCTGATTGAACCGCTTCAGCTGAAAGTCATAGGGCCGCGTGCGGACCTTGCCGCAATCTGGCATCGGCGGATTGTCGGTCAGTTCGGGGTCGTGCATCGCGTAATTCAGCGCGTCGATACGAAAGCCGTCGACACCGCGGTCGAACCAGAACCGCGCGACGTCCAGAATGGCATCCTGCACGTCCGGATTATGGTGGTTGAGGTCGGGCTGTTCCTTCAGGAAATTGTGCAGGTAATATTGTCCGCGGCGCGCGTCCCAGGTCCATGCGGGACCGCCGAAAACGGATTGCCAGTTGGACGGCGGGGAACCGTCCGGTTTCGGATCCTCCCAGACATACCAGTCGGCGCGCGGCCCCGTGCGGTCCGAACGGCTTTCGGCGAACCAGGGGTGCTGGTCAGAGGTGTGCGACCAGACCTGATCGATCATGATTTTCAGACCCAGATCATGGGCGCGCGCGACGAGCGCGTCAAAGTCGGCGAGCGTTCCGAAAATCGGGTCTATGTCGCAGAAATCGCTGATGTCATAACCGAAGTCGCGCATGGGCGAGGTATAGACGGGCGACACCCAGATGGCGTCGACGCCCAGGCTGGCGACATGTTCCAGCTTCGCCGTGATGCCCGGCAGATCGCCGATGCCGTCATCGTTGGAATCGGCAAAACTGCGCGGATAGATCTGATAGATGACGGCGCCGCGCCACCAGTCGGCGGAACGCGCGGGCGTCAGCGGCTCGGGGGACAGCTCGTTCATTGCGCGGCGCAGATGGCAAAGCCGAATGCGGGCAGCGTCACGCGGACGGAACCCGGTGCACTGACCTCGGGCGCGCATTGGCCCGCCAGCGTTTCCAGCTTGTCCACGCCCGGTCCGGCAATCGCATTCACGGCGATGGGGTCGCTGCTCGTGTTGTAGAACAGCAGATATTCACGGCCTGTTTCCGGGTCGAAACGCGCCGCGCCAAGAAGGCCGGGCGTCTCGCCATAATCACGCACCAGCTGACGACCGTGCGACAGCGCGGGGTGCGCGCGCCGAAGGGCGGAAAAATCGCGGATGGTCCGGAACAGCACATGCGCCGTGTCGAAATTCTCGTCCGCCGTGGTCGCATCCGTGCCGATCAGGTCATTGTCGTTGTAACTGTCGGTCATGCTTGCGAACATGTCCTCGCGCGCGGCCTGATCGTTGCCATCGCCGACAAAGCCCTGCTCGTCGCCGGAATAGATGACCGGAGAGCCGCGCAGGGTCAGCAGCATGACATGCGCGAGGCGGACGCGGGCAAGCAGTTCCTCCTGCGTGATGTCCGGCATGTCCTCGCGGATCAGGGTCGACAGGCGGCCCATGTCGTGATTGCCGACAAAGGTTGGCATGGCCAGCGCTGCGGCCTCGCCGCCCTCGTAGAGAACGTCACCGGCAAACATGGAAAAGAAGGTGTCCGTACCCGCGCCCTTGCCCAGTGTGTCGCGGACCGCCGCCTGAAACGCGAAATCCAGGACGGCGGGAAAGCCGTCACGCCGCGTATATTGCGCCAGATATCCATTGTCTGCGGATTCGCGCGCAACCTCGCCAAAAATGTGGAAATTCGGAATGCCCTTCGCGGCGGCCCGTTCCCGCATGGCCGGTACGAATGTCTGCCAGAATTCCGGATTCACGTGGCGCGCGGTATCGATGCGGAAACCGTCAATGCCGAAGCGGTCGATCCAGTCGCCGTAGATGTCGATCATGCCGCGAAGCACGCGGGGATGTTCAGTGAACAGGTCGTCAAGGCCGACAAAGTCGCCGTAGAGGCTGTTTTCCCCCGAAAAGGTCGTGTCCCCGCGATTATGATAATAGATGGGATCATTCAGCCAGCCGGGCGTCTTGACGGTCTTTTCGTCGTCCTCGACATAGGGCATGTTGGCGAAGTCCGGGCTGGTCAGCAGCGCGAAATTCTCTTCGGTTTGCACCGTGTCGCCGGCGAAACCCTCGTTGATGCGCGCGCCGTCAGGACCGCCCTTGGTCGACCAGGGATAATCGGCGATGCTGCGATAGTCATAGCCCTCGCGATATTTGATGACGTCCGCCGTATGGTTGGTGATGATGTCCATATAGACCTTCATCCCGCGGGCATGGGCGGCGTCGACAAAGGCGCGGAATTCGTCATTCGTGCCGAAATGCGGGTCGACCCGGGTGAAATCCGTGACCCAGTACCCGTGGTAACCCGCGCTTTCCTCGCCCGGTCCGCCCTGTACGGGCTTGTTCTTGAAAATGGGAGCGAACCAGATGGCCGTCATGCCCAGCTGCTCCAGATAATCGAGCCTCGCCGTCAGGCCCGCCAGATCGCCGCCATGGTAGAAACCCTTGTGCGCGGGATCGAAACCATGTGTCAGCGCGTCGCCGTCGATGCCGCCCCGGTCATTGGTCGTGTCCCCATTTTCGAAACGGTCCGGCAGGACGAAATAGACAATTTCTTCCGCAGGCGCGCGCGCCCGCACATCGGCGAGGTCGGCGGCGGCGGGCGCGTTCTGCGCGGCGAGCGGGGCAGCGACCAGCAGGCTGGCGGCGAGGAGAAGAGGTTTCATCATGCGGCGGCGCTTTCCGGCATATCGCTGCGGCAGTGCGCGGCGATAAACTCATCATGGGTGGGGAGGCGGGAGATTTCGGCATCGACCTGCCGCGCGGCGAGGGTCATCAGTTCGTCGAGCTGCCCTGCGGACATGGTGCCGGCCAGCGGATGCCAGCGTTCGGGAATGATCCCCTGTCCGATCAGCAGCTGCACCCAGCCTTCGGGTGTGAACAGTTCCTCACCGTCGCGGAACAGACGCCCGGAGCTGCGGAACAGGTCGATCCGGGCCGCAAGGCTGTCTGGAATGGGCGCGGCGCGGCGCTCCTGCCAGAACGGTTCGCCGCGGTCATTGGCATGGTAGTGCAGGACCAGGAAATCGCGGATGCCAAGCCACTCGGCATCGCTCTGGCGGTTGAATTCCGCCGCCTCCGCCGCACAGTTCCGGCTGGCGGGAAACAGCGACAGCAGGCGGGCAATGCCGCTTTGGATCAGGTGAATGCTTGTTGATTCCAGCGGTTCCATGAAGCCGGCGCTGAGGCCCAGCGCAACGACATTGCGTGACCACATGGCGCGGCGCTTTCCGGTCTGGAACCTGAGCGCGCGTGGTTCGGCGAGGGCGGGTGTACCGAGCCGCGAGAGCAAGATCTCCGCGGCCCTGTCATCGGACAGATGCGCGCTGGAATAGACGACGCCATTGCCGGTGCGGTGCTGCAGCGGAATGCGCCACTGCCAGCCTGCGGCATGCGCCTCTGCCCGCGTGAAGGGGGGCAGCGTGGCCATGCGCGCGGACGGCACCGCCAGCGCGCGGTCGCAGGGCAGGTGGTCCGACCAGTCCTCATAGCCCGCGGCCAGCGCCCCCTCGATCAGCAGGCCGCGAAAACCGGAACAGTCGATGAAGAAGTCGCCTTCGATATGTCGGTCATCGCCAAGCGTGACCGAAGTGACGCTGCCGTCGTCAGGATGCTGTGCGGCGGACGTCACTTTTCCCTCGATGCGCGCGACGCCATTCACCTCCGCGAAGCGGCGCAGATAGGCAGCGTAGAGACCGGCATCGAAATGCCAGGCATAGGCCATGCCGCTGGCCGCCTTGCCCGGCTCCGGCGGTCGCGGCGGGGCGAAGCGTCCTTCCGCAGCCGCGCGGGCACAAACGCTGTAGTGCCACAGGTCGTTCGCACCATTTGCGGCTCGCCAGCGGAGCCAGTGATGGTGGAAGGGAATAAGGCCGATCTGGCGTCCGATCCTGCCAAAGGCGTGAATGTAGCTGCTTTCGGGGCCGGTCCAGCCGTCGAAGCGGATGCCGAGCTTGAACGTGCCGCCGGTTGCGCGCACGAACTCCGCCTCGTCGAGACCGAGGCCGTCGTTGAAGCGTTTCAGTTGCGGTATGGTGGCTTCGCCGACGCCGACCGTCCCGATGTCATCGGACTCGATCAGGGTGATCTTGTGGTCCTGACCCAGAAAGCGCGACAGCGCCGCCGCCGCCATCCAGCCGGCGGTGCCGCCGCCGACGATGACGATGTTGCGGATGGACGCTTCGGTCATGGCTTTGTCCTTTGGAGCGGGGTCATGGCGACAGTGCGCCATGACCCCTGACCGCTAGAACTTGAAGCTGGCACCTGCGAGATAGCGGCGACCGAACTGCTGGTTGTCGATGATCTGCAGGGGCTCGCCGGGAACCTGGGTACGGAACGGCTCGTCGGTCAGATTCTGGCCCTGCAGGTACAGCGACAGGCCTTCGAGAGCACTGCCATCCTGAAAGTCATAGCCGATCTGCGCGTCGACGATGGTTTCACCCTGGGCAAGGCGCAGCTGGCGATTGCCGCCGAAGCCGGTCAGCTCTCCCAGGAACGACGTGCGGTGACGCACGCTGCCGCGTACGTTGAACCCGTACTTCTCGAAATAAAGCGTGCCGTTGGCGACCCATTTCGAATAGCCGGGAATCTGGAAATCGCCGCCGCCCGGAAGGTCGATATTGGATTTCGTATAGGCGACGCCGCCAGTCAGGCCAAATCCATCCAGCGCGCCGACGAAGTCACCGAAAGGCAGCGTTCCGGCGAGTTCCGCGCCATAGATTTCGCCCGAGTCGACATTGAAGGGGACGCTGAGCGTGCCGAGCGAGGGTACTGGTTCACCCACGGGATCGGGAAACACATCGTAATTGAACGGGATTTCGCCGTTCTGGAAAACGTAGCTTTTCAGATCCTTGTAATAGAACTGCAGCGCCAGATAGCCTGATGTGCCGAAATATTTCTCGAAGTTCAGATCGACGGCATTTGCCCGGTAGGGCCGCAGGAACGGATTGCCGCTGCTGCCGCGAATGATCGGCTCCGAACCGGACGTGTCGATGCCATATTCGAACGAGGAGCGCATGTCGTCCAGGCGCGCGCGCTGCAATTCGCGCGCTGCGGCGAAACGGACGACGAAATCGCCCGCCGTTCTCAGCGAGAGGTTCAGCTGCGGGAGGACATCCCAATATTCCGCGCCAAAGCTGACGTCCTGTCGTCCATCGGGCGCGAAGGCGAAGCCGCTTGACCGCTGGTCGGTCCACTGTGCCTGCACGCCGATATTGCCGGTCAGTACCGCAGAGCCGAGCTCGGCTTCCAGGTCGGCCTGTGCATAGATGGACATGATGTCTTCAGCGATCGCATAGGATTTCGCGAACACGTCCGTCACATCGTTCGCGCGCAGTGTGTAGACACCGGCGTCGATCAGGGACAGCGGATCGTAACTGACGACAGGACCAAGGCCGAGATAATCGAGATTGGTCGGGCGCAGCAGGAACTCGTCAGGAATTCTGTCCTGCTGGTTGCCGCTGGCAAGGATCAGAAACGCTTCATCGGGCGTCAGCGACTTGTCGCGGTCGGTGTAATCGACACCGAATTTGAACGCGCTGATGAAGCTGTTCTCGAACTCGCGCTCGATTTCCACGCGGTACTGTTTCAGTTCGTCCTCGACGATGCGGTTGTTGAAATAGCCCGCCTGTTCGGTGTCGCCGCCCCAGCCGAGCGAGTCGGTCAGGAAGATGACGGAGGGATCGCTATAGTCGAGGCCGGGGCTGAAGCGCGTGCCGCGGCTGCCGGTCACAAAGCCGATCGTATCGACGGCGCCGTCAACCGCCGGATCATAGTTCGCGCCGCCATTTCCCTCATTCTGCGCGTTGCCATAGCCCGTGCCGGCATAGCTTTCGATGCTGATTTCCTCGCGATCCGTTTTTGAAAAGCTGAAATCGAACATGGCGTTCCAGCCATCGTCGCCCTGCCAGTCGGCGTTGAAGCCGAAGGAATAGATATCGGCCGACCGCTCGAACGCATCGTTGCGGATGACGCCCTCGACACCGTTGAACGTGCCGGACGTCACCGTGCCATTCTCGACGACCGCGCTGCCCTCATCAAGCTGCGTCCCGAAACCGCCGCCAAAGCCAAGCGGGAGTTCGATGCCGCGCTTGATCTGGTTGTCCTCGAAATCGGAATAGAAGCCGTCACCCGTCAGGGTCAGGCCCGGCGTTGGCTCCCATTGCAGCGTACCGATCAGACCCAGGCGCTTCAGCTCGGTTGAGGTCACGAAGGACTTCGAACCGCCGATCAGACCCGCGTCGTTGAAACCGGCATAGCCCCAGGCGTTGAATTCCTGGATCTGATAGGCCTCGTCCAGATAGGAACCGGCAAGCGAAACGCCGACCGTGTCGTCGGCGAACTGGTCGACATAGGTCGCGTTGACGCGGTAGCCGAACTCGTCGGAGCCGGAATTGAGCTTGCCGAGGTCGTTATAGCTTGCCTTCGCGCCGATGGACAAAATCCGCTCGTTCTTTTCCAGCGGACGGATCGTGCGGATGTCGACCGTGCCCGCCAGGCCCTGGCCGATGATTTCGGCGCTGGGCGATTTATAAACCAGAACCTGATTGACGACTTCCGATGGATACTGGTCATATTCGATGTTGCGGCTGTCACTGGTCGTCGTCTGCTGGCGACCGTTGAGGAGGGTCGTCGACAGATCGGGACCGAAGCCGCGAATGGAAACCACATTGGCGCGTCCGGACAGGCGCTGGGCGGTCAGGCCGGGCAGGCGCGCGATTGACTCCGCGATGCTGTCGTCGGGCAGCTTGCCGATATCCTCGGCGCTGACGGACTCGACGATGACGTCGGCATTCTTCTTTTCGCTGATGGCGCTTTCCAGCGAGGCACGGAAACCGGTGACCACGATCACGTCGGAATTGACGGCCTCGTCATCCTCGACGGGCTGGGCCTGCGCCAGCGCGGGCACTGAGATGAACAGCGTCGATGCGAGCGCCGCACGGCTGGCGCTGCGGAAAAGGCGCTCACGCGCGGATGCACTGATTGTGGTCACGATATGTCTCCCCATGGCAGGCCGGTTTGCGAGGGCGCTCCCACGCCGATCCGGTCCTTTGTCATGCCGTTGTCATACGCGCTGATTCCGGTCTGCATATTAGGCATACGTATGTGCGCGCGGTCTGACGCAGCCGATCCGCGCCATGCCCGCCACAGCGCCGCCCGCTGTTGTTTTGCCTGTTTCCTCCCCCGGCGCTAAGACATTCCCAAACCCGGCGACAGACGGGGTTCGGGAGGACAGGGAGTTGCCAAGAACCGCACCGGGACGTGTGACGTCCTTCGATATCGCGCAGGCTGCGGGCGTTTCGCAGCCGACCGTATCGCGGGCGCTGCGCGGGTCGAGTTCCGTCAGCGCCGCCACGCGCAAACGTATCGAGGACATCGCGCGTGACCTCAATTATACCGTCGACAAGCATGCCTCCAGCCTGCGCCTGCAGCGCGCGAACACGCTGGCGCTCCTGTTCTTCGAGGATCCAACCGAGGGCGATACCCTCATCAACCCCTTCTTCCTGTCCATGCTGGGGTCGATCACGCGCCGCGCCGCGCAAAAGGGTTTCGACCTTCTCATCTCCTTCCAGCAGCTGTCGGGGGACTGGCACACCGATTACGAGGACAGCCGCAAGGCGGATGGGATCATCCTCCTCGGCTATGGCGACTATGCGCTCTACCGTCCGCGGCTGGAACAGTTGCAGCGGCAGGGTACGCATTTCGTGCGCTGGGGCGCGCCCTCCAAGTCGCATGATTTCGGCGCGACCATCGGCACGGACAACCGCGCGGGCGGGCGCTTCGCCGCCGAGCACATGATCGCGCATGGCCGCAGACGTCTCGCTTTCATTGGCGATGCCAGCGATCGCTATCCGGAATTTCGCGCGCGGCACGATGGCTATGTCGATGCCCTGAAGGCGGCGGACCTCCACATCGATTCCGCGCTTCAGGTCGATGCCATCTCGCTGGAAAGGTCGGGCGAGGACGCGGCCCGCACGCTGCTGGAACGCGGCGTTGACTTCGATGCGGTCGTCGCTGCCAGCGACCTGATCGCCATTGGCGTCATACGCGCGCTGAAGGCCGCGGGCATCGCCGTCCCAGAGGATGTCGCCATCACCGGCTATGACGACATTCCCGCCGCGGCCCAGGCCGCGCCGCCCCTTACCACCGTGCAGCAGGACGCGCGACTGGCGGGGGAGGTGCTGGTCGACAGCCTGCTGTCACGCATAGAGGAAAAGCCGGTTGAGCGGCAGTTGCTCCCGGCGCGGCTCGTGGTCCGCAGCAGCTGCGGGCAGCATACGAATACATGAAACCCTGCGATTGCGCGGCGGCGTGATGGCGGGCACTTTCCGGCATGGCCTGGGGAGGGCCGCTGTAAATGGACATGACGGCAAGGCGGCATAAGCCGCTTCAGGGGCTCGGCGGCCTCATCAATATTTCCTTCGGTTTTTTCGGCATCCAGATCGGTTTCGCGCTGCAGAATGCGAACATGAGCCGGATTTTCCAGAGTCTTGGGGAATCGCTCGACAACCTTCCCGCCTTGTGGGTCGCGGCACCGCTGACCGGCCTTCTGGTGCAGCCCATCATCGGTCATTATTCCGACCGGACGTGGAGCCGTCTTGGCCGCCGCCGTCCTTATTTCCTGGGCGGCGCCATTCTGGCGGCGCTGGCGCTGTTCGTCATGCCGGGCAGTCCCGCGCTTTGGTTCGCGGCGATGATGCTGTGGATTCTCGATGCCTCGCTCAATGTGTCGATGGAGCCTTTCCGCGCATTTGTGGGCGATATGCTGCGAAAGGACCAGCACACGGCGGGCTATTCCATCCAGACCGCCTTCATTGGCGCGGGCGCGGTCGTGGGGTCCGTCTTTCCCTGGCTGCTCGATGCCGCCGGCGTTTCCAACGTCGCGTCGGCGGGCGGCGTGCCGGACACGGTCCGCTACAGCTTCTGGTTCGGCGGGGCGGCGTTGTTTCTCGCGGTGGTGTGGACCGTGCTGACGACAAGGGAATATAGCCCGGAAGAGATGGCGGCCTTCGAAACGGAGGCGGAGGATGGTGCGGATCAGCCCATTCGGGCGCTGGCCGCAAAATCGCCGACAGGCGCGCTCCTGTGGATTATCGGCGGCGCCGCAATCGCAGCCGCCGTGCCGCTGCTGACGCTGGAAAAGGAAATCTACCTGCTCGGGGGACTGCTCGCCGCCTATGGGATCGCCAGCATGGTTGCCATTTCGATGGCACGGCAGGGCCGGTCCAACAACCTTCTCGGCCATATCGTCGGCGACTTTTCCGGAATGCCTGACATCATGAAGCGGCTGGCGCTGGCGCAGTTTTTCAGCTGGTCAGCGCTCTTCATCATGTGGATCTATACGACACCCGTCGTCGCGCAATATGCCTATGGCACGACGGACACGGCGAGCGCGGCCTATAACGAGGCGGGCAATTGGGTCGGCATTCTCTTCGCGGTCTATAACGGCATCGCCGCCATCGCCGCGCTCCTGGTCCTGCCGCGCCTGGCGGCGCGCATTGGCAAGGTCAGGACGCATATCCTCTGCCTGCTGGCGGGCGCGGCCGGCTTTGCGGCCTTTCTCTTCATTCGTGATCCCGACTGGCTGATCGCGGCAGAAATCGGCATCGGCATCGCCTGGGCGTCGATCCTTGCCATGCCCTATGCGATCCTTGCCTCCAGCCTCCCGCAGAAAAAGCTTGGTATCTACATGGGTCTGTTCAACGTCTTCATCGTGCTGCCGCAGCTGATCGTGGCGACGGTCATGGGAACGGTGCTGAAGGCGCTGTTCCCGGCGGAGCCCATCTGGACGATGGCATTCGCCGCCGTCGTCATGGCGCTGGCTGCCCTTGCCATGCTCCGCGTGCCCGAAACGGGCAAGGCCGTTTAAAGACGATCTCTCTTTGAGCTTGGCGTCGCGCCCGTTCTTCGCTTGAGGACGGAAACGGGCCCGTCCGCATGGCAACGAACACCCACATCCCCGACACTGGCATTCTCATTTGCGGCCGTCCGGTGCATAAGCCTGCATGGTTGGCAGCGGCAAGGCTGGCAAAGTTGAAGCGCGCGGAGATCTGAGTGTGAAAAATGTCCAGGGCCTGGACCGCATCGCCGCGGCCGCCGGTGTTTCCATATCGACGGTCTCGCGGGCGCTCGCGGGCAGCAGCGTGGTCAATGCCAAAACCAGGGCCAGGATAGAGGCGCTCGCAAAGGAACTCGGCTATCGGCCCAATCGCGCCGCGCAAAGCCTGCGCCTTGGACGGACGCAGACAATCGGCGTGGTTCTGCCGCTGGGGCATGAAACGACGCAGCATCTCTCCGATCCGTTCTTCATGACGCTGCTCGGCTATCTGGGCGATGAACTCAGCGAGCGGGGCTATGATCTGCTGCTGTCAAAGGTGGTGCCCCGGGACGACGCCTGGCTGGACAGGCTGACGCGCTCCGGACGTGTCGACGGCGTGATCGTGATCGGACAATCCGATCAGGCGGACGTGCTCAACCGCGCGGGGGAGGCGTTTGCGCCGCTGGTGGTGTGGGGCGCGCTGCTGCCGGGACAGTCCTATTCTTCAGTGGGCACCGACAATGTGCGCGGCGGCCAGCTCGCGACCGAACATCTGATTGCGACCGGCCGCAGGAAGCTCCTGTTTCTGGGTGATCCTTCAGCGCCTGAAATCCGGCAGCGGCATGAGGGGTTTCTGCATGCATCCGAAGCCGCGCAGACGATCGAACGATATGACTCGCTTCCCGTACATCTGGTGTCGGACGCGGCCTATGATGATATCTCCCGGCTTATCGACTCAAGGACAGCGCCGGACGGGATTGTCGCCGCTTCCGATGTCATCGCGATGAACGCGATCCGCGTGCTTACGGATCGCGGCCTGTCGATTCCGTCCGACGTCGCCATCATCGGTTATGATGACATCTCTCTGGCCAGCCACACGGCCCCGCCGCTGACGACGATCCGGCAGGATTTGCGCAAGGGGGCATCCTGCCTGGTCGATATCCTCTTTCGCAGGCTTGGCGGCGAGAAAACGGAGACGGTGGTTCTGCCGCCCGAGCTCATCGTGCGCGGATCGGCCTAGCTTGGCCTAGCCTGGCCTTGCCGCCTTCGCCGCATTGTCCGCCGGCCTGCCCGCCGCGACGAACATGGTCGCCACTGCGCCGATCAGCATCAGCCCGCCCGCCAGCATCAGGGCGTTGCGCGGGTCACCGCCAAGGAGCGGCTGATAGATCAATGGCATGGTCAGCGTCTCGATCAGCATGGGAATGACAATGAACATGTTGAAGATGCCCATGTAGACGCCGTAGCGTTCGGGCGGGATCGCCCCTGCCAGCATGATATAGGTATTGCCCATCATGCCGGCCCAGCCAAGGCCGATGCCGATCATGCAGAACAGGAGGCCGGTTATGCTACCCATGCCGGGGATCAGCAGCATGGCGATGCCGGAACATGTCAGGCATATGGCATGGGCGGACCTCGCCCCCAGCTTGCGCACGACGGGGATCAGGAGGATGGCGGAAACAAACGCGATGGCATTATAGGCCGCGCCGATCTGCTGGGCGGTCAGGGCGGCGTCCCTGAATCCCTGCGAACTCGTATCCGACGTGCCGTAAAGGGACCGCGACAGGGCGAAGGCGATGAACTGCCAGTAGACGAACATCGCATACCATTGGCAAAGCATGGCAAGGGCGAGCTGGCGCATGGCAAGCGGCATTTCCCGGATCGCGAGCGCCAGATCGGCGAGCGTGCCCTTCACGGTCAGCGGCGTCCGCTTCATGCGCTCGCTCTCCTCTTCCGACAGGGGCAGTTCGGGCACGCGAACCACCGACCACAGGATGGTCGAGATCGACAGCACCGCACCGATAATGAACGCGATGCGCACGACGACGGGAATGCCGTTCGCATCCAGCACATTCCGGTCGATGATCGCCGTCAGCAGCGAGGGGGCGAGATAGCTGAGTGTCTGCGCCAGGCCCGTGAACGCGCTTTGCGTCAGAAAGCCCGCCGATTGCTGTTCGGGCCGCAGCCGATCGGCGACATAGGCGCGGTAGGGTTCCATCGTGATGTTGTTGCCGGCGTCGAGAATCCACAGGATCGACGCGGCCACCCACAGGGTGGGCGAATAGGGCATGGCGAACAGGCTCAGCGAGCAGATGATCGCACCGATCAGGAAATAGGGCGTTCGCCGGCCCAGTCTGGTGCTGGTGCGATCGCTCATGGCGCCGATCAGCGGCTGGATGATCAGTCCGGTCATTGGCCCCGCCAGCCAGAGCAGCGGCATCGTCGCCTCGTCGGCACCCAGGAAACCGTAGATCGGGCCCATATTGGCCTGCTGCAGGCCGAAACTGAATTGCAGGCCAAAGAAGCCGACGTTCATTTCAATGATGCGCGCAAGGGAAAGGCGCGGCTTCATGCTGGTCATATCTGTCCTCCCCGGAGTGAGCCTGAAGCCCGGTCGTCCTGCCCACGCGGTCGTTGCGACCTGTCATTTGGCGCGTACCTTATGCGGGACCGGAACGCGGAATGCAATCGTTTGCAAATATTACTTGCAAACGATTGCAGGCGAACATATGCCCTGCGGTAACAACAATCCGGGGAGGATTATCATGACGTTCAAATCCGTACTCTCGTGCGGCGCCGCCGCCTGCTGTTTCGTCGCGACATGTGCCATGGCGCAGGATCAGGTCGCCGATCCCGACACCGATGCCGCGCTTGATGAGGCCACCATCGTCGTGACCGCCGTCGCGCGCGGCCAGAATGTGCTGGATAGCTCGATCACCGTCAGCAGCATCGACGCTGGCGACACGCTCGACCTTGCGCCGCGCTCTTCGGCGGAGCTGCTGCGCCAGTTGCCCGGTATCCGCTCTGAATCCTCAGGCGGGGAGGGCAATGCCAATATCTCCGTCCGCGGACTGCCCGTCGCGTCAGGCGGCGCGAAATTCCTGCAACTGCAGGAAGACGGCCTGCCCATCGTCGAATTTGGCGACATCACGTTCGGTAACGCCGATATCTTCCTGCGCACCGATTACAATATCGAGCGGGTCGAGAGCGTTCGCGGCGGCTCCGCGTCCACCTTTGCCTCCAATTCGCCGGGCGGCGTGGTCAACTTCATTTCGAAAACAGGCGTCCGCGAGGGCGGCAATGTTGGCGCGACCGTGGGCCTCGACTATGACGAATATCGCGTCGATTTCGACTATGGCGCGGGGCTGTCCGACGACCTCTATTTCCATGTTGGCGGCTTCTACCGGGGGGGCGAGGGGCCGCGCGCGGTCGGTTATGACGGCTACAAGGGCGGTCAGCTGAAGGCGAACATCACGAAGGAGTTCGACGGCGGCTATGTGCGTCTCTACGGCAAATATCTCGACGACCGTTCCGTCGCTTACCTGCCCAACCCCGTTCGCGTGACCGGGTCGGACGGCGATCCGAATTACGCGAACGTCGCGAACTTCGACATCAACGAAAACTCGCTGCACTCCCGCTATTTCACCACCGCCACATCCCTCGATGGCGGCAATTCGCCCGAACAGTTCGACATTCGCGACGGCATGCGTCCGCTGGTCAAAAGTGTCGGCCTTGAGGCCGAGATTGAGCTTGGCGGCGGCTGGACGGTTACGGAGCGCTTCCGCTTCAGTGACATCGGCGGCGAATTCATCTCGCCCTTTCCGGGCGGCGTCGTCGATGCGCAGTCGGCTGCGGAATCGATCGGCGGCGGCGATGCCCAGCTTCTCTACGCCACGGGTCCAAATGCCGGTCAGGTCATTGGCGATCCGTCAGGTCTGAACGGAAATGGCCTTGTCGCGAACATCGTCCTGTTCAACGTTCAACTGAACAGCCTCGACAATGTCACGAACGACATCCGCATTTCCAATGACTTCGATTTTGGCGAGGCCACGGCCACCTTCACGGCGGGCTTCTACAATTCACGGCAGACGATCGACACGGACTGGCTGTGGACGTCGCATCTTCTTGAAGTGCGCGGCGATGGCCGGGCGGCACTGCTCGATGTTCGCGGCGACGATGGCATTGCCGGAAACGATGACGCCGATGGCAGGAATCTGCTGACCCAGAACGGCACCGTCGGCTTTGGCGCGTCCTTTTTCGGCAACTGCTGCCGCCGCAGCTACGATCTCGATTACAACACCAATGCGCCGTTCGCCTCGGTGGGTGTGGAATTCGGCGATTTCAACTTTGACGGCAGCCTGCGCTATGATTTCGGCAGTGCCGAAGGCACGGTGACGGGCGCTGATCTTGGCGGCGGGCGCGTCGGGGTCACGTCCTTCGACTTCAACAATGATGGCAATATCGACCGGGCGGAGGCGCAGACCGGGGTGCTGCCACTGACAGCTTCGGCGCCCGTCGATTATGATTATGACTATCTGTCCTACTCGCTCGGCGTGAATTACCGCATCCAGCCCGACCTGTCCGTTTTTGCGCGTTACAGCCGCGGCGGCCGCGCCAACGCCGATCGCCTGCTGTTCAATGCCAGCAATGTCAGCCCGGTCGATGGCAGCCTTACGGACAGCTCGATCGCGGTCGATTTCGTGAAGCAGACGGAACTTGGCGCGAAATACAGGAGCGGCGGGCTCGCCCTTTATGCGACCGGTTTCTACGCCACGACCGAGGAACAGAATTTCGAGGCAACCACGCAGCGCGTGTTCAACCGCGAATACAAGGCGCTGGGTCTTGAGGTCGAAGGCTCCTACGCCTTTGGCAATGGCTTCAGCCTGTCGGCTTCGGGAACCTACACCGACGCTGAAATCAGGCGCGACTCCATCTCGCCCGGCAATGAAGGCAACACCCCCCGGCGCCAGGCGGACTTCATCTATCAGGCCACCGCGAAATATGACGCGGAGATGTTCGGCGTAGGCGCGAACATCGTCGGAACGACGGACAGCTACGCGCAGGACTCCAATCAGCTTGTCCTCCCCGGCTTCGCGCAGGTGAATGCGTTCCTGAATGTCAGGCCGATGGACAATCTGGAGGTTGCGCTCAATGCGAACAATCTCTTCAACGTCAGCGGCTTTACGGAGGCGGAGGAGGGAAGCATCCCCGGCAACAACATTGTCCGCGCCCGCTCGATCAACGGACGTACCGTTTCGGCATCCGTACGCGTGAGCTTCTGATTTGTCCGGTCCCGTGAAGGGAGGCCGCCGGCAATGCTGCGCATGCTGGCGGCCTCATGTGTGAAAGCAGGCAAGTTGCCGTGACATCAGTCTGGACGTCCGATCATCTGGCGATGCTTCCCGTTGCGACGGAATACCCGGCAATCCCGCTCGTCACGAGCGCCGAGGCAGCGCCGTTGATGCCGGGAACCGTGCTCTGGGACATGTGGCCCGTCCAGTCCCCGGACGGCCATGTCGCCAGCATCGCGGACGGCGAATTGTGGATGGCGCTCTCCGCTCCGGAGCGCGGTGATCCCGCGCGCCGCCATTTCGATGCGAAGATCCGTCTGTTTTCGAAACGCGGCGACCATGTTCGCGATCTGGGCGATGCCCTGCCGGATTTCCCGAGTTTCTATGAGCGGGAGTGGGCTGGGTCCGCCGTGATCAGGGATGGCCGCGTCACCCTCTATTACACGGCGGCCGGGGTCAGGACCGCGCCAGGCGGCTATCAGCAAAGGCTTGTCGAAACGACCGGTGCGCTGCAGGCGGATGGCCGGATCCTGAACTGGACATCACCGGCGGAATCCGTGGCAAGCGACGGCAGGCATTACAGGCATGTGGACGATGCGGAGGGGGAGCCTGGGAAGATCAAGGCATTCCGCGATCCCGCCTACTTCCGCGACCCGGCGGACGGCGGCGAATATCTGGTCTTCACCGCATCGCTGGCGTCCTCCCGCTCCGACTATAATGGTGCTGTCGGTCTGGCGCGGAAATCGCCGGCTGGCCAATGGGAATTGCTGCCGCCGCTCGTTCACGCCGACGGCGTCAACAACGAGCTTGAGCGGGCGCATGTCGTCGCGCATGACGGCCGCTATTATCTCTTCTGGTCCACGCAGGGCAGTGTGTTCGCGCCGTCCATCCCCGGGGCGCCGACCGGACTTTACGGCATGGTCGCCGCCAGCCTGACCGGCCCCTACCGCCCCCTCAATTCCAGCGGTCTCGTGCTGGCGAACCCGGCGGCGGAACCGTTGCAAACCTACAGCTGGTACGTGACAGCGGATCTCAAGGTTTACAGTTTCGTCGATCATTGGGGTCTCGCGGGGCGCAGCCTCTCTTCGTCGCCCGGCCTCGCGGCCTCCAGCTTTGGCGGCACGCCCGCTCCCGTCATATCGCTGTCGCTGGATGGCGATCGCAGCCATATCGCTGGCACACGGCCCTTCGCGGCAATTTGAAAGCGGGTTCTGAAATGGCGGCACTTTACGGCGTGATTGAAAGTGGCGGGACGAAATGCGTTTGCGCGGTCGCCGATGCGTCCGGCAGGTTCCTGCACCGGCACGTCGTCGCCACCGCGGGCCCCCGGGAAACCTTCTCGGAAATCCGAAATTTTTTCCAGCAGGCCGTGCCTTCGGGCGAATGGCTGAAGGCGGTGGGCGTCGCGGCGTTCGGCCCCGTTGGCATCGATCCCGACGCTGCGGACTATGGTGTCGTCGGCGCCACGCCAAAGCCAGGCTGGACCGGCGCCAGCTATCCGGCCGCGCTTGCCGCCCTCGATGCGCCGCTCGTCATCGACAGCGACGTGAACGGTGCTGCGCTTGGAGAGTGGATGCAGGGGGCAGGCCGGAATTGCCGGACGCTGGCCTATGTGACGGTGGGCACGGGCATTGGCGTCGGCGTCCTGCATGACGGCAGCTCGCGAAACGGGTTCGGACATTATGAGATGGGGCACATCTACCCCCCGCATGACAGAATGGCCGACCCATTTCCGGGCAATTGTCCTTTTCACGGCAACTGCCTGGAGGGGCTCGCCTCCGGTCCCGCCATAAAGGCGCGCTGGGGACAGGATCTTAGCGCGCTGGCCGCAACGACAGAGGCGCTGGACCTGCAGGCCGAATATCTGTCCTATCTGATGGTGACGGTCATCCTGACCCACATGCCCGATCGCATCGTGATTGGCGGCGGTGTCAGCAAGACGGCGGGGCTCCTTCGTCTCTTGCGTCGGAAGACATCGGAGAAGCTCGGCGGATATGTCGCGTTCAAGGGCGCGTCCGATGCGCTTGACGACATCATTGTCCGCCCGCGCCTCGGCGATGACGCGGCCATGGTCGGGGCTTTTCATCTCGCCCTCCGGCGCGATTGACCGGCATCAGCTTCGCCATCTATCGCGCACTGCGCTCCATCCACTGCCGGTAATGGTCATGCAGCGTTTCTGATCCCGTCTCGGGTGTGGCGTCCTCGTCATATTCGCCCGTTTCCGAATTCAGCACGAGCATGGACTCCGTCGCATAATAGCGCCCGATGCGCGCATAGCCGGCCTTCGCCGATGCCCGCCTCGATACCCGGCCAAGGACATCGAGGACGAGGATGACCGCGTCCAGAACGCGCACCGGAACCCGCCGAAACCGCGGCACCTTACCGGCAAGCGCGAAAAGCATTTCGCCCTGCTGGCGCGGCGTGATCGCGGGACCGGGGCCGCCGATGGGCAGGACCGCATTGCGCTTTCCGGGATCGACCAGACAATCGGCGATGAAAGCTGCCAGATCGCCGTCGCTGATCGGTTTGCACGCGGTCAGCAGCCCGTCACCGAAAACCAGAAACGGCTTGCCGCTCCTGACCCGTTCGATCTGTCCGGACAGCGATTTGAAAAAGGCGGTTGGCCGCACGATGGAATAGGTCATGCCGGACTCCATCAGCGCCTTTTCAAAGGCCAGCTTCGCGTGCTGAAACGCCAGAAGCGGCTTCTGCACGCAGATGGCGGACAGAAGCACGAAGTGTGAAACGCCGTGCCGGGCAGCGAGGTTGAGCGCGTTGAGATTGGCGCCTTGATCGATCCGCCGCGCCTCCTCCGCATCGCCGGTACGGGATGCGATGCACGAAATCACGGCGTCGAACGTCTCGCCGCGAAAGCCGTCCCGCTGCAGCGACGCGGCATCCGCCGGATCCGCCCTGCGGACCTCCGCACCCGCCAGGGCGTCGGCGACATCCCCGTCATCCGGCACGCGGCGGACGGGACAGATCACCTCATGGCCTCGCTTCACAAGAACGGCCGTCACGGCCCGACCGATCGTTCCCGTCGCACCAAGCAGCAATATTCTCTGCATTCCGGTTCCGCCCGATCCCTGCTTGCCCCGTCACCGCAAACCGGCGCGGCACCACATGGTGTTCCCGCCCGGCGATATCGCCGGGTGCGCCGACCGTCACATTTCTTATGATTATCGCGCTTACTGTGCTAGGCCGCCGTCCATGTCATTCTTTCCTTTCAGCGCCGTGGTTGGCCAGCAGGAGATGAAACGCGCGCTCCTCATCGCCGCGGTCGACGGACGCATTGGCGGCGTCATGATCTTCGGTGACCGCGGGACCGGCAAATCCACCGCCGCCCGCGCGCTCGCCGCCACGCTGCCGCCGATCAGGGCGGTCGAAAATTGCCGCTACAATTGCGAACCCGAACATCCCGCTGCCTGCCCCGATCCCTGCACCAGCAAGCGCGTGCGGAAAATCCCCGTGCCTTTTGTGGACCTTCCCTTGGGATCGACGGAGGATCGCGTGCTGGGTGCGCTCGATCTTGAGAAGGCGCTGTCAAAGGGTGAGAAGCATTTCGAACCCGGCCTTCTTGCGAAGGCGCACCGGGGGTTTCTCTATATCGACGAGATCAACCTTCTGGAGGACCATGTCGTCGACCTGTTGCTCGATGTCGCGGCGTCGGGCGAGAATCTCGTGGAACGGGACGGCCTCAGTGTCAGACATGATGCGCGCTTCGTGCTGATCGGCAGCGGCAATCCAGAGGAGGGCGAGCTGCGTCCGCAATTGCTCGACCGCTTCGGGCTGTCCGTCGAAGTCCGTACGCCGGACGACATCGACGAGCGCGTGGAAATCATGCGCCGCTGCGACGCGCAGGAGCGCGACCCCGAAAAGTTCGCCGCCAAATGGAAGCGTGAGGACGCAAAGGTCCTGCAGCAAATCGACCGGGCCAGGGCAGCCCTGCCGCAGGTAAAGACGCCTGCGCGGATCCTGAAGGACACGGCCGCGCTCAGTAAGGCTGTCGGTGCCGATGGCCTGCGCGGAGAGCTGACCATGATGCGCGGCGCGCGGGCGCTTGCTGCCCTTGATGGGGAGAGCACGGTAACGCGCGAGCATCTGAAGACGATTGCCCCTCTTGCGCTGCGGCATCGCCTGCGCCGCGACGTTCTCGACGAAACGGGATCCACGGTGCGGATCGAACGGGCAATCGAAGAGCTTTTCGGTTGACGCTGCCGTCAGCGGCCGACCCGGCGATCGCCGATGCCTTTCTGGCCGCCCGTATTTTTGCCGCCGCGCCCGCCCGGTTCGGCGGGCTGGTCCTGCGCGGCTTCGGCCCCGTCCGTGATGTGCTGGTGACGCGCCTCTCCGCCGCGCTCGCCGCGCACGGACCGGTTGTGAAACTGCCGATCAATGTCGGGCTGGAGCAGCTTCTCGGCGGCCTTGACCTCGCCAGAACACTGGCAGAGGGCCGCGCCGTTCTGAAAAAGGGCCTTCTGGCGCGGGCGCAGGGCGGCATCCTCATCGTCCCGATGGCCGAACGCCTCGATGAGGAGGTGGCCGCGCAGATCGCGCTGGCGATGGACCGCAACGAAATTTCCGTCATTCTTCTCGACGACGGGATCGAGCCCGACGAAGCGCCCCCCGCCCTGCTGATGGAGCGTGCCGCCCTCCACGCCGACCTGAAGGATGCGCGCTCGCTGTCCTTCGACTGGCCGGCGGTGACAGGAATGGCCGGGGAAATGCCCGCCATTGACGAACGACAGCGCAAGGCGCTCGCCAGCACGGCGTGGGCGCTTGGCATCGCATCGATGCGGCCGCTGTTGTTCGCGCAGCGATGCGCCTCCGCACATGCCGCGCTTCGCGGATCCGAAGGGACGGATACCGAGGATCTGGAGGCTGCCATTCGGCTTGTCCTCTGTTCGCGTGCGACACGGGTTCCGGACGTGGAAGGGGAACCGCCGCCTTCGCAGGAAACGCCGGAGCCGCCCGGCGGCGATGGTGAAAAGGGGGATCAGGAGCAGGAGGCCGAGAGCGTGCCACTCGATGACATCCTGGTGGCCGCTGCCGCTGCCGCCATCCCGCAGGATATTGCGGACGGAATTGAACAGGGAAGGATTCAACCTGGCGGCGGCAAGTCCGGGCGGTCGGGGCGGAAGGAACGCGCGGCACGGCGCGGACGCCCGCGCGGGTCGCGTCCCGGCATACCTGGCAATGGCCGCAGGCTCGCGCTTACCGACACCCTGCGCGCCGCAGCGCCCTGGCAGCGGATCAGGCGAGAGGCAGCGGAGGACGAGCGCGCCGATGTCCTGCACATCCGCAAGTCCGACCTGCAGGTGCGTCATTTCGAGCAGCGGCGCGTCAGCCTCACGATTTTTGTGGTCGATGCCTCCGGATCATCGGCGCTGACCCGGCTTGCCGAGGCGAAGGGCGCTGTCGAACTGATGCTGGCGAAGGCGCATGTGAAGCGGTCGCAGGTCGCCCTCATTGCCTTTCGCCAGATGAAGGCGGAGGTCCTGCTACCGCCCACACGTTCTCTCACGCGCGCCAGACGCGCGCTCGGGGCCCTCGTTGGCGGCGGCGGTACGCCGCTGGCGGCGGGTCTCCGGGAAGCGGGCCTGCTTGCGGACGCGGCAGAGAAGCGCGGGCAGACGCCGTCCATCGCCATCCTGACCGATGGCAAGGCGAACATGACCCTGGACGGCCTTGCGGACAGGCAGGCCGCGATGGCGCAGAGCAGCGACCTTGCCGGCTCGATCGCCCGGATGGGGCATCACGCCATCGTGATCGATATCTCCCCGCGCCCGCGTGAGGAGGCCGCCGCGCTCGCGCAGGCGCTGCACGGCAGATATGTCCCCCTGCCGCACGCACGAAGCCGTGCCCTCGTCGAGGCCGTAGAAGGCGCGTCGCTATGAGCAGGCGTTTTCCTGACTGGGAGCACGAGGGCAGGGACTGGCCGAACCGCGAAGCGAGCATGTTCGTCGATGCGGACGGCTATCACTGGCATGTGCAGCGCATGGGGGACGGCAGCGCGCCGGTCTGCCTGCTGATTCACGGAACCGGGGCGGCCACGCATAGCTGGCGTGACCTGATGCCGCTTCTCGCGAAGGACTGGCACGTGGTCGCAATGGACCTGCCGGGTCATGGGTTCACCCGGTCGACGTCTTCCCGTCCCGTCGGCCTGGCGGGAATGACCCGGTCCGTCGAGGCGCTGCTCGGCGCGCTCGATGTCACGCCGGATGTCGTCGTCGGCCATTCCGCCGGCGCGGCGATTGGCGTGAAACTTTTGCTGGAGCGGGGTGTCAGGACGCCATTGATAGGCCTCAACCCGGCCTTGCTGCCGTTCCCGGGCCTGGCGGCAAAGCTGTTCCCGCAGCTTGCGAAAATGCTGTTCACCAATCCGCTGACGGCGCGAATTTTTGCCCGGATCGCGATGTTTCCGGGCGAGACGGAACGCTTTCTGTCACGTTCGACGGGCTCGCGCATCGACCGCATCGGCCTGCGGCACTACCGGGCGCTCCTCGGTTGTCATGGCCATTGCGACGGGGCGCTTCGCATGATGGCGAACTGGCAGCTGGAAAGCCTGCAAACAGAGCTTCCCTCGCTTCGGTCGCCCACCCTGTTTCTTCACGGCGAGCGCGACCGCGCCATTCCGCGCACCGCGGTCGAGGATGCCGCCGCCCTCATTCCGGATGCCCGGGTGGAGATTTTGTCCGGCGTCGGCCATCTCGCGCATGAGGAAAGGCCGGAACTGGTCGCGGACCTGCTCGTCAGCTTCGCCGCCACGACCAAAGGCGGGGGCAGGGGATAGGACGGAGGACAAATATGGAAACCGCACCCTTCGACAATCTTGGCTGGATCGAAATCGTCGTCAGCGGCGCCATCGCGCTTGGTTTCGGTTTCTGGCAGCTCTGGTCGGTCAACCGCGAGATTGCGCGAGACCGGGAGAAGGCGGCGAAGCGCGATGCCGAGGACGGGACGGACCATGACGGGGGCCCCGATGCGGAAGACGCTGAGGGCCGGGAGTGACGGGTGCGCCCGTCCCGGTCATTCTCTCGGCATCTTATAGGGCAGCATGAACTGCACGACGGGATTGACCAGCCTGTCGAGGGAAATGCTTTCCTGCACGGCCGTGACCGGTTTGCCGAACATCCGCATCGACAGCGCGGACCGCGCATAAAAGGGCGAGTCCTCCCAGGTCCGGATGACCGACGCATGGCCCCGGTCGGCCCGGGTCTGCCGCGACATGCCCCATAAAGTGGGCGGCAGCGGCGCGACGAGCGGCAATTCCTCCTCATGCGGCACACCCGCGCGGTCGAACCGAAGCGCGCTTGCAAAATGGCTGCCATCGCGGCGGTCGCCCTCGTAGATGACAGCGACTTCACCGTCCACATGGGCCCGTGACCAGTGCCAGCTCCGGAAACCGGCTTCCAGCGGTTCGTCGCCGTAATTTCCGTCCAGATATCCGCCGCCCTGCCAGCTGAGATCGGGCTTTGCCATCCTGACCTCGACCCGCGCGCAGGGGGCGATGGCATGCCAGCAGTGCCGGCCCGCCGGGTCCAGGTTGAACGCCTTGTCGTTCGCCATTTCGGGATGAAGAACGACCTGCCCCGCGACGCGCCGCCGCCAGGGTATGCCGAGGCGCGTGTCCCGCTCCTCGATGTCGATGATCAGGCGGTCCTTGTCCCAGCGCATGGCGCTGGGTCCGATTTGCAGGCTGTCGCGCTGCTGCCGCGTGTCCGGCGCGCCGCGTTCGGTCATCACCCAGCGCGCGCCCGTCCGTCCGTAAAGCGCGACGTTGAGGCAGCTGTGGTCGAGCGGAATGTCGCGCCCGGACTTTTTGTAATAGGGCGAGAAGACACTGCCGATGAATCCGATAATGGTCAGCCCGTAGCGCCCGTCGTCGCTGAGGGCATCGACATACCACCAGCGATACCCCTGCGGTGGTACCACCGCGTCGAAATATGGTCTGACAGCACGGCCTCGCTGGCCAGTTGCCCCGACAAGGCGGCCATCGGCACGCCCGCGCCAGGATGTGTCCCCCCGCCGGTCAAGTAGAGACCAGGGATCCGTGTCCGGCAGCCGGGCCGGAGGAAGGAGGCCGCCCACCCGTGCGAGGCTCGACCATAAAGCGCCCCGCCGGTCGCCGGGAAGCGTTTCGAGAAATCGGTTGGCGTGACCAGCTCGTGCGGCAGCGGCGTCTCCAGTCGCAGCCCGCAGGCGTTCAGCCGTTCCAGCATGTTCGAGGTGCATGTTTCCTTCTCCTCTTCGGAATAGACATGGGCGTCGCCATCCGCCGGCGCATTGACGATGATCTGCAGCCGCTGGCGCTGGTGCGGCGGCGGTTCCGGCCCTTCATTCCTGTCCAGCGCGCAGACATAAGCGGTCGGGAACCGGGGAACGCGGCCCGATCTCAGGTCGCCGAACTCGGCTGCGCAGTCGCGGGAAAAGAAGATGTTGTGGTGATCGAGCGGAAAGCCGCTGGCTTTGCTATGCGCCGCCCACACCATGGCGGACAGCGACCGCCGCGACCGGGGAACGGGCCGAAGCGCGCGCCTGCCCGCATCGCCGAACAGGCCATCGCCCAGAGCGGCGGGGTCGGCGTTGCTGATGACGGCAGTGGCCGCCAGCCGTTCACCGCCCTCCAGCCTGACACCGCAGGCCCGGCCGCGACCGGTCTCGATTTCGGCGACTGCCGTGCCATAGCGGAAACGCGCACCATTTCGCCGCGCGACGGCTTCCAGCGCGCCCGCGAGCGCACTCATGCCGCCCGCGATTTTCCAGACCCCCTCGGATTCCACATGCGCGATCAGCATCAACGTGGCGGGCGTCCTGAACGGCGATGACCCGCAATAGGTCGTGTAGCGACCGAAAAGCTGCCGCAGCCGGATATCGTCGAAATGTTCGCCAAGCACCTTCCAGAGGCTTTCATAGGGCCTGATCGCCAGCAGGTCGCCCACGCGCGAAAGGCCGATGCGCCACATCAGCCCCGGCGGATAGGTCTTGCTGTTCCGCAGAAAAGGGGCATCCAGAATATCGAAGATGCGCTTCGCTTCGGCGGAAAAGCTGCGAAAACCGCTCGCCGCTTTCGCCCCGGCAAAGCTGCCGATGGAATCGGCACTCCGCTCGGCGTCCGCAAACAGGTCCAGATATCCGTCCCGGTCCCACGCGTGACGCGCCAGTATGTCCGCCTTTTCCAGCGTCAGATGATCATCGGTCGACGCGCCCGCCGCCGTGAAGATCGCATCGATGACGGGCCGCATGGTAAAGACGGTCGGACCCGCATCGATGCGCTTGCCATCGACGTCCAGCTGGCGGATCTTGCCGCCTGGCCCGCTCTCCTTTTCGATGACCGTGACGGGGATGCCGCGTGCCGACAGCAGGGCCGCGCTGACAAGGCCGCCAATGCCGGATCCGATGATGATCGTCGATGCTTCCGGCACGCCCCTCGTTCATCCCCAGCGGTTTCAATTGACGGAAGCGTAGCAGATGTCCAATTGATTGGACATATATTTATGTCCACGAATGATAATGAACACATGGCGCGACTGACCTGGCGAACCCGCTGGGCGCAGCGCCGCAACCGCATTCTGGGAAGCCCGTCATTCCAGCGCTGGGCGGCGCGGACACCGGGGTTCCGCGCGATCGCCAGGCGCAAGGCGGCCGGACAGTTCGATCTGATCGCCGGCTTCGTCTATACGCAGATCACGCATATCTTCGTCCAGACCTCCCTCCTTGGCTTTCTGGGGGAGGGGCCGCGGACCACGTCCGCCATTGCCGGTTTTCTCGGCTTCGACATCGACGCGACCGACCGTATCCTCCGCGCCGGCAGGGCGCTCGAACTTGCCGAGTCGCCGCAGCGGGGATTGTGGCTTCTGGGCAAGGTGGGCGCGGCGCTGTCGCCGAACGAGGGCGCACTGGCGATGATCCGCCATCATGCGCTGGTCTACCAGGACCTCGCGGACCCGCTGGCGGTGTTTTCCGGCGGGCGGCCGGGGAATACGCGATTATCCGCATTCTGGACCTACGCGTCGCAGCAGGACGGACAGGCCCGCAGCGCCATGCCCTATTCGGACCTCATGCGCGCGACCCAGCCCATGGTGTGGGAGCAGATCATCGGCGCATATCCCTTTGCCGCCCATCGCAGGATGCTGGACATCGGCGGCGGCTCGGGCGCCTTTGTGGAGGCGGTCGGACAGGCGGCTCCCGGCCTCGAACTTGGTCTTTTCGATCTGCCTGACGTGGTTTCTTTCGCAAAGGAGCGGCTCGCCGCGTCAGAGGCGGGGAACAGGGTTCATGTGCACGGCGGCAGCTTCCTCAGGGACCGGCTTCCCACAGGCTATGACCTCATGACGCTTGTCCGCATCCTGCACGATCATGACGATGAAGACGCTGCCTTCCTGCTGCGAAATATCCGCGAGTTGCTGCCGCCGCGGGGCCGTCTCCTTATCGTTGAGCCGATGGCGGAAACGCGCGGTGCGGAGCGCATGGGAGACGCCTATTTCGGCCTCTATCTCTGGCTCATGGGGTCGGGACGTCCCCGGTCCGCCAGAACCAATCGGCAGATGCTGGAAATGGCGGGATTCACCAGCGTGAAGGAAATCCCGACACCCCTGCCGATGGTCGCAAAAGCCCTCGTCGCGACAGCCTGACAAAAATGACTGTCCAGTTATCTTGACATTCCTTTGTGTCCGGTTAACGTTACTCCCGGAGAAGCCTCCAAAGAGTGAGGCAGGAGAGGGGACCGTTGGACACACAGGCCATCATTCTGGATGCACCGGGGCGTCTGGCGATTCGGGACACCGCTCTCAACGCCATGGACGCGGCGGATGTCAGGGTCGATGTGCGCTGGAGCGGGATCAGCACGGGCACTGAAAAACTCTTCTGGTCCGGCAAGATGCCGCAGTTCCCGGGAATGGGCTATCCGCTTGTGCCCGGTTACGAATTGGTCGGTCGCATCGTCGATGCGGGGCGCGACGCGCAGGACCGGATCGGCGAGTGGGTCTTCGTGCCGGGCGCGAACTGCTACCGCGATGCGCGCGGCCTGTTTGGCGGTTCCGCCGCGACCGTCATCCTCCCTTCGGCCCGGGCGTTGCGGGTTTCAGAGGCGCTTGGCAGCGACGGCATTCTCTATGCACTGGCTGCGACGGGCCTACATGCGATCGCGCAGGGCAATGCCCCTGAACTCATCATTGGACACGGCGTCCTCGGCCGCCTGATCGCCCGGCTCAGCATCGCATCGGGCGCACCGGCTCCCGTGGTGTGGGAAACAAATCCCGCCCGTCAATCCGGCGCCAGCGGATATCGGGTCATCGACCCCCGCGACGATGACCGCCATGACTATAAAAGCATCTACGACGTCAGCGGCGACGTGAAGTCGATCGAGACCTTCATCATGCGGCTGGCAAAGGGCGGCGAACTCGTCCTTGCGGGCTTCTATGACCAGCCGATCACGTTCGCCTTTCCGCCCGCCTTCCAGCGCGAGGCGCGGCTTCGCATCGCCGCCGAATGGCAACCGGAGGATCTGGCGTCCGTCGATGCCCTCATCGAAACGGGCGCGCTCAGTCTCGCGGGGCTGGTGTCGAATGTCGAACCCGCCCGGCGTGCCGAACATGCCTATCCGGCGGCATTCAGCGATCCGGATTGCCTCAAGATGGTCCTCGACTGGAGAGAAGCCGCATGACCCTGCTCGATATCGAAACCCTGCGCGAGGAAGCCGCGCATGAGCCCGACCCGGTTCACACCGGCGAAGTGAAATCGGAAACCCAGGTCATCGCGATCTATGGCAAGGGCGGATCCGGCAAGAGCTTCGCGCTCTCCAATCTCAGCTACATGATGGCGCAGCAGGGAAAACGCGTTCTCCTCATCGGCTGCGATCCGAAGTCCGACACCACCTCGCTGCTGTTCGGCGGCAAAAGCTGCCCGACCATCATCGAAACCTCCTCGAAGAAGAAGCTGTCCGGCGAGGAAGTCACCGTCGAGGATGTGTGTTTTCAGCGCGACGGCGTCTTTGCCATGGAACTTGGCGGCCCCGAAGTCGGGCGCGGGTGCGGCGGACGCGGCATCATTCATGGTTTTGAACTTCTTGAGAAGCTTGGCTTCCACGAGTGGGGCTTCGACTACGTCCTGCTCGACTTCCTGGGCGACGTCGTCTGCGGCGGGTTCGGTCTGCCGATCGCCCGCGACATGTGCCAGAAGGTGATCGTCGTCGGCTCGAACGACCTGCAATCGCTCTATGTCGCGAACAACGTCTGCAAGGCGGTGGAATATTTCCGCCGCATGGGCGGCAATGTCGGCGTCGCGGGCATGATCATCAACAAGGATGATGGCACGGGCGAGGCGCAGGCCTTTGCCGAGGCGGTCGACATTCCCGTGCTGACGGCCATCCCGGCTAATGAGGATATCCGCCGCAAGTCGGCGAATTACCAGATTATCGGCACGTCCGAGAGTGAATGGGGCAGCCTGTTCGAAGAACTGGCGAAGAATGTCGCCGAAGCGCCGCCGCGGCAACCGAAGCCACTGGAACAGGATGGCCTCCTCGGGCTGTTTTCCCCGGACGAGACCGGCGGCAATGTCCAGCTTGTTCCCGCGACCCAGGCGGACATGCGCGGCGGCACATATGAGGAGAAGCCGTCCCTCGAAGTGATTTACGACGAGGTCTGATGCGTGACTGATCTCGCTCCCTCCGACACCCGCGCTCCCGACCGGATCGATCTCGCTCCGGCAGCGGAGGGCAGTGGCTGTCACGGCGGAGCGGAAACCATGCGTGATGCCGCGAAGAAGGCGGGCAAGAGCGAGATCCTGGATCGCTACGAGCAGGATTATCCGGTTGGTCCGCACGACCAGCCGCAAAGCATGTGTCCGGCGTTCGGATCGCTGCGTGTGGGCCTGCGGATGCGGCGCACGGCGACGATCCTGTCAGGCTCGGCCTGCTGCGTTTACGGCCTCACCTTCACGTCGCATTTCTACGGTGCGCGGCGCAGCGTCGGTTACGTCCCGTTCAGTTCCGAAACGCTGGTCACCGGAAAGCTGTTCGAGGACATCAAGGAGGCTGTCGAACAGATGGCCGATCCCGAACTTTACGACACCATCGTCGTGACGAATCTCTGCGTGCC
Organism: uncultured Alphaproteobacteria bacterium; assembly: GCA_963710205.1. Classification (GTDB taxonomy): domain Bacteria; phylum Pseudomonadota; class Alphaproteobacteria; order Sphingomonadales; family Sphingomonadaceae; genus Pacificimonas. The sequence goes on from CAVPZG010000006.1 coordinate 342,408, forward strand.
GACGGCCAGCGGCGTGCCGCTGCGGCTGCTTCCCGATGCCATCAACGGCGTCAGGATTATCGGCATCGACGTGCCGGGCTTCGGCATTCCCACACATGCCGAGGCGAAGGATGTGCTGGCGGGGGCGATGCTGAAATATGCGCGCGAGGAGGCCGAGCAGGGTCCGGTCGCGTCGCCAAGGGAACGGTCGGACATTCCGTCCGTCACGCTCCTGGGCGAAATGTTCCCGGCCGACCCGATGGGCATCGGTCATATGCTTGAACCGCTGGGGCTGGCGGCGGGCCCGGTCGTTCCCACCCGCGAATGGCGCGAACTCTATACGGCGCTCGATGGTGCCGTCATCGCCGCCATCCACCCCTTTTACACCGCCAGCGTGCGCGAATTCGAAGCTGCCGGCCGGAAAGTCGTCGGCTCCGCACCCGTTGGCCGCGACGGCACCGCCGCCTGGCTCGCCGCCATTGGCGACGCGGTGGGTGCGGGCGCGGACCGGATCGCCGCCGCGCAGAATGCCATTCTGCCCGCCATCGACGGCGCGCTTGCCGGCGCTCCCATCAAGGGGCGCATCACGGTTTCCGGTTACGAGGGATCGGAACTCCTCGTTGCCCGCCTCCTCATAGAGAGCGGCGCCGACGTCCCTTATGTCGGTACGGCCTGCCCGCAGACGCGCTGGTCCGATCCCGACCGGGAATGGCTGGAGGCGAGGGGCGTGCGCGTGAACTACCGCGCCAGCCTGGAAGAGGACATTGCCGCGGTCGAGGAATTCGGACCCGACCTTGCCATCGGCACGACCCCCGTCGTGCAGCATGCCAAGGCGAAGGCCATTCCTGCGCTTTATTTCACCAACCTGATCTCGGCGCGGCCGCTGATGGGGCCGGCGGGTGCGGGCAGCCTCGCGCAGGTCACGAACGCCGCCATGGGGAACCGCGCGCGCTTTGAGCGCATGAAGAGCTTCTTCGCTGGTGTCGGAGAGGGGCATGCGACCGGCATCTGGGAAGACACGCCCACCGACCGGCCGAACTTCAAGAAGAAATATGCCGCACAGAACGCCATGGCGGCGAAGGCGGCGGAGGCGGTCGGCTCATGACCCTCATCCTCGATCATGACCGCGCAGGCGGATATTGGGGCGCGGTCTACGCCTTTACCGCGATCAAGGGCCTGCAGGTCATCATCGACGGGCCGGTGGGCTGTGAAAACCTGCCCGTGACGTCCGTGCTCCACTATACCGACGGCCTGCCGCCGCATGAATTGCCGATCGTCGTCACTGGACTTGGCGAGGAAGAGCTCGGCAAAACGGGCACGGAGGGCGCGATGAAGCGCGCCTGGAAGTCGCTGGATCCGGATCTGCCAGCCGTCGTCGTGACAGGCTCCATCGCCGAGATGATCGGCGGCGGCGTGACGCCTGAGGGCACCAACATCAAACGCTTCCTGCCGCGCACGATCGACGAGGATCAATGGCAGTCGGAAGACCGCGCGCTCTCCTGGCTGTGGACCGAGTTCGGGCCGAAGAAAATGCCCGCGCCGCGCCCGCTGAAGGAGGGCGAGAAGCCCAAAGTCAACATCATTGGCCCGTCCTACGGCATGTTCAACATGCCCTCGGACCTTGCCGAAATCCGCAGGCTGATCGAGGGACTGGGGGCGGAAGTCAACATGGTGTTCCCGCTTGGCAGCCACCTTGCCGACATCCGCGGGCTGGCGGACGCCTCCGTCAATATCTGCATGTACCGCGAATTCGGGCGCAACCTCTGCGAGCTTCTGGAGCGCCCCTATCTGCAGGCGCCGATCGGGCTCGATTCCACCACCAGGTTCCTGCACCAGCTTGGCGATATGCTCGGGCTCGATCCCGAACCCTTCATCGAGCGCGAGAAGCACACGACGATCAAGCCGCTGTGGGACCTGTGGCGCTCGGTCACGCAGGATTTCTTCGGCACCGCCAATTTCGGCATTGTCGCCAACGAGACCTACGCCCGCGGCATCCGCAACTTCCTTGAAAATGACATGGGTCTGCCCTGCGCCTTTTCCTTCAGCCGCAGTGCGGGTGTGAAGCCTGACAACCAGGCTGTGCGGAAGGCCATTTTCGAGACGCCGCCGATGGTCGTCTTCGGCAGCTATAATGAACGCATGTACATGGCCGAGGCCGGAGCGCGCGGGATTTTCATTCCCGCATCCTTCCCCGGCGCGGCGATCCGGCGCCACACCGGTACGCCCTATATGGGCTATTCGGGCGCGACCTATCTGGTGCAGGAAGTGTGCAACGCGCTCTTCGATGCGCTTTTCCACATCCTGCCGCTTTCCACTCAGATGGACGCAGGCGAAGCCACGCCGGCCCGCGCCGAGAGGCCGCTGGCGTGGGATCTCGACGCCAAGGAAAAGCTCGATGCGATCATCGAGACCCAGCCCGTCCTCGTACGCATTTCCGCCGCGAAGCGCATTCGCGACGCCGCCGAGCGCCACGCACGGCTGGCAGGTGACACGCATGTTTCCGGCGACCGCCTCGCGGCGGCGCTGCTGGAAGGGGCGAGCCGATGAGCGCGCCCGCAGATTTTGCCGGCAATGGCCCGGCATCCGCAATCCGGATGGCAATTGGTGCTTTCCGGGTCATCCCAAGGGAGGCGCCCCTGGCGGCTCGCACGGGGCAAAACTGGAGACCGAAAAATGGCAGAAAATAACGACCGTTTCGGGCCGGGGGCGTATCTGACCCCGGAAGAAGCGAAAGAGTTCCACAAGATATTTGTGACGAGCTTCATCGCTTTCACCATCGTCGCGATCATCGCGCACGTACTCGTGTGGATGTGGCGGCCCTGGTTACCCGGCGTGAATGGGTACGCACAACTTAACGACGGCGTTCATCTCGCGATGACCACGCTGTCACCGCTAATGGGGTAAGGGAGACACATCATGTGGAGACTTTGGCTAATATTCGATCCGCGCAGGACCTTGGTTGCGCTTGCAATCTTCCTGTTCGTTCTGGCGCTTCTCATCCACTTCATCCTGTTGAGCACGAACCGCTTCAACTGGATCGAGGGACCAACGGCGCCGGCTGCGACGGCATCGGTCGCGCAGCCCGAACACCTCGCCTGACCCTGCCCCATGCGGAGGTTGCGGGGCGACAGCCCTGCGCCTCCCGACGGGAGGGCTGACGGGAAAATCCGCTGTCCCTGAAAACGGACTGCGGGGGATAGTGTCGAGAGGATCTGGCGATGTCGCTGCTAAGCTTTGAACGAAAATACCGCGTAAGGGGTGGCACCCTGATCGGTGGCGATCTGTTCGATTTCTGGATCGGACCATTTTATGTCGGCTTCTTCGGAGTCGTCACGGCAATCTCCGCGATCCTCGGGACCGCTCTGATATTCTATGCCGCCTCTCAGGGGGACACCTGGAATCCCTGGCTGATCTCGATCAACCCGCCCGACCTCAGCTATGGTCTGTCGCTGGCACCGCTGAACGATGGCGGGTTCTGGCAGATCATCACCATTTGCGCGTCCATCGCCTTCATTTCATGGGCGCTGCGGGAAGTCGAAATCTGCCGCAAGCTCGGCATGGGTTATCATGTGCCGATCGCGTTCGGCGTGGCGATCCTCGCCTATCTGACGCTCGTCGTTTTCCGTCCCGTCCTGATGGGCGCCTGGGGACATGCGTTCCCATACGGAATTTTCAGTCACCTCGACTGGGTGTCGAACACCGGCTACAAATATGTAAACTTCCATTACAATCCGGCGCACATGATCGCCGTGTCGTTCTTCTTCGTGACGACGTTCGCGCTCGCGCTGCACGGCGCGCTCATTCTGTCCGCGGTGAACCCGAAAAAGGGCGAGGCCGTGAAGACGCCCGAATATGAGGACACGTTCTTCCGCGATTTCATCGGCTATTCCGTCGGCACGATCGGCATCCACAGGCTTGGCCTGTTCCTGGCGCTCAGCGCCGGGTTCTGGAGCGCGGTCTGCATCATCATCGCCGGACCACTTTGGGCAGAGGGCTGGCCCGAATGGTGGGAATGGTGGCGCAACATGCCAATCTGGTCTTGAACAGGAGGTAGGAAATGGCACGCTATCAGAACATCTTCACGCAGGTGCAGCTGGTCCACGCTCCTGAAATGGGCGTGCCGCTACGCCCGGGCGAACCGAACGAGCGCACGCGCGGCACCGGCTTCAGCTACTGGATGGGCAAGTTCGGCCAGGCGCAGATCGGCCCTCTCTACCTCGGCTGGCTGGGCATCGCCTCGCTGTTCTTCGGCTTCCTGGCGATCGAGATCATCGGCCTCAACATGATGGCATCGGTCAACTGGGACCCGATCGAGTTCGTGCGCCAGTTCTTCTGGCTCGGCCTGTCACCCCCTGGGGAGGAATATGGCTTCTCGCCCTTCGTTCCCCTGGCAGAGGGCGGCTGGTGGATCCTGGCGGGCTTCTTCCTGACGCTCTCCATCCTGCTCTGGTGGGTCCGCACCTATCGGCGCGCCCGCGCGCTCGGCATGGGCACGCACGTATCCTGGGCGTTCCTCAGCGCCATCTGGCTTTACCTGGTGCTGGGCTTCATCCGCCCGTTCTTCATGGGCCAGTGGTCTGAGGCCGTGCCCTTCGGCATCTTCCCGCACCTTGAATGGACGAACAATCTGTCGCTCCTTTACGGCAACCTGTTCTACAACCCCTTCCACGCGCTCTCGATCGTCTTCCTTTACGGGTCGGCGCTGCTGTTCGCGATGCACGGGGCGACGATCCTCGCCGTTGGCCGCTATGGCGGAGAGCGCGAGCTTGAACAGATCACCGACCGCGGCACGGCGTCCGAGCGCGCCGCGCTGTTCTGGCGCTGGACCATGGGCTTCAACGCCACGATGGAATCCATTCACCGCTGGGCCTGGTGGTTTGCGGTTCTCTGCACCTTCACGGGCGGGATCGGGATCCTTCTCACGGGCACGGTCGTTGACAACTGGTATCTATGGGCGATCGAACATGGTTACGCGCCCGGTTATTGACCGGGACTCGTAACCGGCTCACGTCGCTCTCACCGAAAGGATTATTCATGTCCGTAAAATCAATCGCAAGGTTCTGCTGCGTTCCCGTCGCCGCGCTCGCCATCGCCGCCTGTGGCGGAAACCCGGAGGCGGTGGTCGCCGAGGATGAGGGCGCGGATGACATGGCGCTGGCGGAGGACGCAAGTGACGGGACGGTGGCCGACGAGATGGATTCAGGGGCGCCGGAAATCCAGCAGGGCGGCGGCATGGCGGTCGGTGCCGCGGACAATCCCAACGAACCCGTCATTCCCGACGATGTTGGCGCCGATGACACCGATCCGGCCGAAGTGCTGCCGGAATAGCCGAGGAGGGCCCGTTCAGCCTCGGCTTCCCCTGCGCGCTGACCGCCTGCGCCGGTGCAGATCGTAAAGATGCACGGGAAAGGCAGCGGCCAGCGGCAGGGCGATAAAGGGCCAGGACATTGCCGTCAGTGCCGCCCGCAGCGCGAGCATCATAAGCACTGCCGGTAGAAGCATGCCCGATATCTCCGCCCATGCATGTCCGCCGCGCTTCAGCCAGATGGCTTCGATCGCCAGCACGGCGAGCACGACATCGACCGCATGACCGCTTGAGAAGAACCGGTCCACCAGCGACCGATCAGGCGAAGGGGCCGTTCAGCACCACGACCTGATAATTGAGCACGCCCGCGATGGTCACCCAGATCAGATAGGGCAGCAGCAGCACCGATGACCATTTCGAAAACCGCCCGCAAAACCAGATCAGCACCGCGATGGACAGCCACAGGGCAACCAGCTCGATCAGCGCGAAGTCGGGCCGCTGCAGGCGAAAGAAAACAAAGCTCCACAGCAGGTTCAGAAAGCCGTTCAGCGCGAACATGCCGAGCATGATTTCGGAATCGCGCCGCGTCGGCGCCTTTTCCCAGCCCAGTACGCCGGCAATGGCGATCAACGCGAAAATTGTCGTCCATATGATGCCGAACATATATCCCGGCGGCGCCCAGTCCGGTTGCCGCAGGCTGTAATACCAGGTGTCGAGAACAGTGATGGTGCCGCCCATGACAGCCGTCATCAGGGCGAGGCCTGCGGCGATAATTATGGGCAGAATGGCAGCGCGGCTCATCCGTTGACAGGCTTCAATCCGAACAAGTGGCCAAGATCCTTGAAAAACACCTTCAAATGGGCCTTTTTCTCCCGTTTGACGAGTTCCTTGTTCATATAGGCTTCCCAGGTCAAGCGCTGAACATCCGGGTCGGCACACATCTTCACAAAGCGTTCCCGGCGCTTGTCGTTCCGGTACCAGAAATACTGCATGATGCCCAAGATCCAGAACACACGACCATGCGCCTTCATGAACGCCTTGCGCGCCCCTTTCAGCGCGTTCGCGTTGCCGGTCGAAAGGAACAAACCGGCCGCGTCGGCGCTCATGCGCCCGCACGTCATCGCATAGTAGATGCCTTCTCCCGATGACGGCGCAACAACGCCGGCCGCATCGCCCGTAACCAGGATATTGCGACCATTGTCCCAGCGTTTCAGGGGTTTCAGCGGGATGGGGGCGCCTTCCTTGCGTACCGTTTCCCAGTGCGTCAGGCCCGTCTGCTCGCGCATCTGCCGTGTGGCCTCGCGCAGGGGAAAGCCCTTGTCCGCGCTTCCAAGGCCGATGCTCGCGGTCTCGCCGTGCGGAAAGATCCAGGCATAGAAATCGGGCGACAGATGGCCCTGGTAGTAGACGTCGCAGCGCGTGGGGTCATAATCCTCCTCGATCCTCTCGGGAACCTTGACGATCTCGTGATAGGCGAACACGCATTTGACCCGGTCGCCTTTTGGAATGCACTGCTTCGCGACCTGGGATCGGGCACCGTCCGCACCGATGACGCAGCGTGCGGAAACGCGGCGGACATCCCCGCCGCGGCCGCTCCGAAAGGATATGGTGGCAATACCGTTTTCGCCCTCGTCGACGGATTCGCACCGCCCTTTCACCCAGTCGGCACCCGCCGTCCTGGCGCGCACACGAAGCCATTCATCGAAAACCTCGCGGTCGACCATTCCGACATAGCCATCGCCCACGGGCATGTTCACCTTGCGGTTGGACGGCGCGATGATGCGGGCCGACTTGACGCGGGCGACCAGCAGGGAATCGGGAATGTCGAAATCCTTCATCAGGCGCGGCGGCACGGCGCCGCCACAGGGTTTTATCCGGCCGGCCCTGTCCAGCAGCATGACCCTGTGGCCCTGCCGCGCCAGGTCGTGCGCGGCCGTGGCTCCCGACGGTCCGCCGCCGACGACAACGACATCATAGTCGGCTTTCGTTCCCATGCTCATGACGTCACCGCCTTTCCATGTTCTGGCGCCCGTACAAGACGGGTGCCGGTTGCAACCATGGCCGCGGCGACGAAGAACGCGGCCTCGACCAGGAAAACGATCTGAAAGGCGCCGGCGGTTTCGCCGGTCAGGGCGCGCAGCCAGTCGACAAGGACCGCGCCGGTCAGCCCGCCAAGGCCAAAGGCGATCGCCTGCGCCGCCCCCCATACGCCCATACGCGCGCCTTCGCTGGTGCCTTTGCCTTCGCTGGCCAGACCGAGCATCGCGCCCACGGCGGCTACGGCGAAGACGCCATTTGCGAAACCCAGACCGAAAACATTGGCCCGGATTGGCCAGGCGGTCCCGGAAATGGCGGCCACCGACAACCCGGCCAGCATCGCCGCGGAGCCGAAGCAGCCCGCCACGATCCATAGTTTCGGATTGGGGCCGAAGCGTTTGGCATAGAGGCTTCCGCCAAGACCCGCGAAGATCATGCCAAGAAGAACGCCGCCATGCTGGATGCTGGCAAGCTGGGTTGACTGACCCGGCGTCATTTCGAACAGGAAACCGGCGAACGGCTCCAGGATCAGATCCTGCATCGAATAGGCGAGCATCGAAATGAACACGAAATAGGTGAAATGACGCGCCTGACGTTCCTGCCAGATGCCGCGCAGCGTATCGGCGAATGCCGCCTTCGGGGCGTCATTGTCGGGGCAGGTGATTTCCGCCGTGTTCCGCTCCACATTGCGCAGCGCCAGCATCGCGATGCTGAATGCGGCCAGGATCACCAGGCTTGACACGATCGCCAGGCGCGCGGCGCTGAAGGGGTCCAGAAACGCGCCCGCGAAACCGGCGGCGATGACGATACCGGCAACCATCATCGTCCAGCAGATCGCCGCGGCTGCGGGTTTGCGCTCGGGCGACGTGCGCGACGCCAGCAGCGCGAGCAGTGTCGTTCCGGACATGCCCACGCCAAAGCCGATCAGGGTGAAGGCGGCGATGGCCAGAACGATGCCCAGCAGGCCGGAGCCGGCCAGCGTGACCGTCACGTCGACGGCCAGCAGCGTGCCGATCGCAAGGACGCCCAGCCCGCCGACGATCCACACGGTGCGGCTCTTCGACTGGTCGGATCTGTGCCCCCAAAGCGGCCGCGACAGCTGCACGGCATAGTGCCACCCGACCAGCGCTGCCGGGATGGCCGCGGCCAGCGAATATTCCACGACCATGACGCGGTTGAGAAGGGAGGTTGCCAGCATGACCATGGCACCGATTGCCGCCTGAACTGTGCCCAGCCGGACGATGCCGAACCAGCCCAGCCCTGTGTCCCCGGCGGATCGACCGTCGATGATGTTCATAGATATCCTCCCAGTCCGAGCGCGGCAGCGAGCATGCCGAACACATAAAGCGAAACCCCGGTGGCATTGTACCAGGGCGCGAATTTGCACGGGTCGCGCAACAGGCGGGTCATCAGGCCCAGCTGCACGATCAGGAACAGGGCAACGACCGTCGCCGGGAACCGGTAGCCCTCTGAAAACAGCAGCGTGACAACCGCCACCTGCGGCAGCGCCATCACGGCGCAGGCCATCAATGCGGCGTTGCGCTCGCCCAGGATGACGGGCAGCGAACGCAGGCCTGTCGCGCGGTCACCGACCACGGCCTTGAAATCGTTCAGGGTCATGATCCCCCATGCGCCGACGCTGTACAGCAGCAGGATGACGACGATATTCTGCGGGGGCAGGGCACCGATCATCACGCTCGCGCCGGTAAACCAGGACAGGCCCTCATAGCTTAGCGCGCAGGCGGCCGGCCCCAGCCAGCCATCGCGCTTCAGCCGGAATGGCGGCGCGCTATAGGCCCAGCCGAGGAACAGGGCGACACAGGTCGCCGCGAACACCCATAGTGCCAAGCGCAGCGCCAACGAGCAGGGACAGCGCCGCGCCGATGACGGCAATGCGGACGGGCCAGCGTCCGGCGACGCGTCCGGACGGGATGGGGCGGCCGGGTTCATTGATGGCGTCCACATGACGGTCGCACCAGTCGTTGATGACCTGGCTCGTGCCGCAGACGGCCGGGCCGGTCAGCAGCATTCCGGCGACCAGAAACAGCCAGTTGTCCAGGATCGACACGCCGGACGACACCACGCCGCAGACAAACGCCCACATGGGCGGAAACCACGTCACCGGCTTCATCAATTCAAGAACGTCCCGCGCCGCGGGGGCACGCGATTTGGATGCCGAAATTGCCGACTCTGCCATGTCGCGACGCTATGCCTGGTCGCGGGAAGTGTCAATTCAATTGGACACTCGAATTGTCCAATTTCTACACTTCATCTTTTGGGCTCAGTCGTTGCCGGACAGGTTGCCGATGCCATGACGGTGCAGTTTCGAATAGAGACTCTGTCGGCTAAGGCCGAGAATCTCGGCAGCCGATGCGCGATTGTCCGACGTATGCTCCAGCGCCGCCTCGATGCACATCCGTTCGATCAGGTCCGTACTTTCGCGCACGATTTCCTTCAGGGGTTTTCTGCCCACCAGTTCCGCCAGCTGATCGACTGAACGCGGCAATTCCCGTTCCATTGCGGTCAGGTCGCGTTCGCGCCGCCCGATCACACGGACGGAATAGCCAAAAAGCGGCTGGTCGCGTTCCACCATGATGGCGGAAATCTCAACCGGCTCCTCGCCGCCGTTCAGATCCTTGACGACGGAACTGAAATTGCGGACATTCTCATGCTCGCGAAGCTGTTTCTTCAGAAGACCGAGGTCGACTTCAGGCCGTCCTATGAATCTCGTCAGGGAAACGCCCGCCAGTTGCTCCACTGACCCGGCCTGCACCAGCTCGGCAAAGGCGCGGTTCGCGACGATGACATCATGCTTCTCGTCCGTCAGGACGAAGGCGTCGGGCATTTTCTCAACGACGTCGAGAACATAGCGGTCCGATGGTTTGCCCGGCATTTCGTGCAGCCCGTCATCCAGGTTGATCAGCCAGAACCGCTTGCCGGACTGCCGGAAGGACGAGAAGCTGAGGCGGACATTGTCGGTGCCGCCGGCCAGAAGGACTTCGACAGGATCGGCCACATCGCGGACGGACGCGGCGCCGATATGGGCGACCAGCCTGTCCCGCGACGATTCCTCGACCAGGGCGGAGAGCGATGCCCCTTCAAGGCGTCCGGGTGCGACGTCGATCAGCGTGTACATCGCCCGGTTGGCCTGCTGGACGCGCAGGCTGTCGGCATCGACGATCAGGACCGGGTAGGGAATATTGTCGAACAGCAGGCGATAGCGCGTCTCCGTCTGCCGCAGGCTTAGATAGTCGCGCTCAAGCGACTGCTGCGTTCTCAGAAGTCGCTGCTGCAGTTTGGAAATGGCGCGCAGATCCTGGCCGACGGCGATGGCCGACGACCCGTGCTCAGGACGGAACACCCTGTATTTGACCGGAACATCCATGCCGTCATGGCGATGGTTGACCTGCTTCCATACCGGCTTCGAACCCTGCCGCCGGTCAAGCAGACGCTCGATCTTCGGCCTGCTTTCAACGGTGACGGTGTCCACCCATTTCTTGCCGATCCACTGCGCGGCAAGGCTGTGATCATTGTTGTTGTGGGCGACGTCGCGGACGATCTGGTTCTCGTCGATGGCGATCATGAAATCGCTGACGCTGCAGGCGAGCTCGATGAAATCGGCCTTGCCAAACCCGTCGAACATGGCGTCAGGATCGCTAAAGGGTATCCTGCCATCTTCCGGGGATCGCATGTCCATCGCGCCGTCCAGAATCACAGCGGCTTCGCGCGTAGCGACGCCTCCAGCGGAACCAGGCGGTCAGCGATCTTGACCGCACTGCGCGCATCGGCGGCCGTGCCGTCTGCACCGCAGAAATCGACAAGTTCAGGCTGTTCTACGATGACGCGACCGCCGATCATGACACGGATTCCCGGGTTGTTGGAAACGGACCTGATCGTATTCACAAGCCCGGAGAGCGCTGCCCTAGGGCAGTCGTTGGTGACGGTCAATCCAACCAGGTCATAGTGCCGATCGGCAAAGATCCCGACCAGTTCGGACTCCGTGGGCTCCATCAGAACCTGGGTTTCCCAGCCCTCGCGCTGGAAACACTCAGAGATCATCAGTGTCCCCAGGCTGTGCTGCTCACCGGGCATGGTGGAAAACAGCGCCGACCGCTGCCCCTGTCCGGGCACGGGTGCGGGCGGAATGCGAAGCGTCAGTTCGCGCAGCACCTCCTGGATGCGCCACAGCGCCATGGTGACGTCGACAAAGTCGAGCCTGTCTTCTTCCCACAATATGCCAAGATGCCTTGCCGCGGGGGCAAGCAGGTCGACAAAAATGCCGTCCACCGAACTGCCCGTGGCAAGGCAGTTGTCGACGAAATCGAGGAGGCCGCAGGCTTCGCCCTCAGAGGACAGCCGTGTGAATTCAGCGACATCCGCGTCCGAGATGGGGCGTCTCCGCGCCGTTCCCACCGTCTCCGCCAGTCCCTGCTCGCCGTAACGGTTGCGGGGATTGTCCACGTCGGCAATCAGTTTTGGAATAACCAGATTTTCGATGACCACCGACAGGTTGCGCGCGTTCCGCTCCTGTATGTCCGCGTCCACCCCCCCGGAGTTGTCACCGGCCTGATACGTGCCAGGATCGAATTTCCTGAGTATTTCGCGCCAGTCGTGAATCCGCGAGCGCAGTTCGGGTATCCCGAAAACAGAAGCCATTGTCAGACTCTCCCCAGTCTGGTCGGCGTGGCATAACGTCGGCCATTTGCGCACGTCCCCCCGAGTGCACGGCAAAAGGGCTACATCGATTCGCGGCCTTTTGCAATCCGACCCTGTCAATTTAATTGGACGTCCAAAATACTTGACACTTCGCGCCCGGCAGTCCTAACCTCGGCACTCATTTGGGACGGGAGAGGTCCAGCTGTCTGTCGGGGGATCCATCGGTTTCGCAGCCGCAATCGCCAAACCGCCTTCCGGGGCAGGGACTCCGGCTTTGCGCCCGCTTTACACCCCCGCGCAGCGTGAGCGGCGGGATGCCTCGGTCTGGACTCTCGTTCAGGGTATATTGGCCCCCGTCCAGTTCCTGATCTTCGCCGTCAGCCTGGTGCTCGTCGCCCGCTTTCTCATCACGGGCGCGGGCGAGTTGGCGGCGGAAATCTCCGTTCTCTGCAAGACCCTCGCGCTGTACGCGATCATGGTGACCGGCTCGATCTGGGAAAAGGCGGTTTTCGGCAAATGGCTGTTCGCCCGCGCCTTCTTCTGGGAGGACGTGTTCAGCATGGTCGTTCTCGCCCTGCACACGGCCTATCTGGTCATGCTGTTCTCCGAACTCGGCACGGCGCAGGAGCGTCTCTACCTCGCCCTCGCGGCCTATGCGGCCTATGTGATCAACGCCGGCCAGTTCCTCTGGAAACTCCGCATGGCGCGCCTTCAGGGGAACGCCGGGGCAGGGGTGCCCGCATGAACGCGCCCGTCACGCTCGCGGCGACCACCGATTGCGCTCCGGTTCTGAAGGAACGCGGCCAGCGCGAAGTCTTTTGCGGCCTGACCGGCATCATCTGGCTGCACCGCAAGATGCAGGACGCCTTCTTCCTCGTCGTCGGCTCGCGCACCTGCGCCCACCTCATCCAGTCCGCCGCGGGCGTGATGATTTTCGCGGAGCCGCGCTTCGCCACCGCCATCATGGAGGAACGCGACCTCGCCGGCCTTGCCGATGCGAATGAGGAACTCGACCGCATCGCCGACCAGCTTCTGGCGCGCCGCCCGGAAATCAAGACGCTGTTTCTTGTCGGCAGCTGCCCGTCCGAGGTGATCAAGCTCGACCTTGCCAAGGCGGCGCAGCGCCTCGGTGCCAAGCACGCGCCGAATGTCCGCATCCTCAATTATTCCGGCAGCGGCATCGAAACGACCTTCACCGAAGGGGAGGACGCCTGCCTCGCCTCGCTGGTTCCCGTCATGCCCGTGCTCCCCGCCGATGCCGAACCCAATCTGGTCATCGTCGGTTCGCTGCCCGACATCGTCGAGGACCAGTTTCGCCGTCTGTTCGCGGAAATCGGCATCGACAATGTCGCCAGCCTGCCAGAGCGCGCCGTCGCGAACCTGCCCGGTGTCGGCGGCAATACCCGCTACCTCCTCGCACAGCCCTTCCTTGGCGCCACCGCGCAGGAGCTCGACAAGCGCGGCGCGAAGCGCGTCCAGGCGCTGTTTCCCCTTGGCGTTGACGGCACGACCGACTGGCTCCATGCCGCCGCTGCCGAATTCGGCATCGATCCGGCGCATGTGGACCGCGTGATCGCGCCCTATCAGGAGCGTGCGCGGCGTGCGCTCGGCCACTATCGTGAACAGCTGTCCGGCAAGTCGATCTTCTTCATGCCCGATTCCCAGCTTGAGGTGCCGCTCGCGCGCTTTCTGGCGGCGGAACTCGGCATGGTCCTGACGGAGGTCGGAACGCCTTATCTCCACCGCGCGCATCTGGCGCAGGAACTCGCGGCGCTGCCCGCCAATGTCCTCCTCAGCGAGGGGCAGGACGTCGAGAAACAGCTTGACCGCGTCCGCGCGGCACAGCCGGACCTGACGGTCTGCGGCCTCGGTCTCGCCAATCCGCTGGAGGCCGAGGGGCTGTCGACGAAATGGGCCATCGAGCTTGTCTTCTCCCCCATCCATGGTTTCGATCAGGCCGGCGATCTGGCTGAACTCTTCGCCCGCCCGCTCCGCCGCCGTGACGTGCTGAGGGTATAGGGATGCAGCTCGCCGTCTGGACATATGAAGGCCCGCCGCATGTCGGTGCGATGCGTGTCGCGACGGCGATGGAGGGCATTCACTACCTCCTGCACTCGCCGCAGGGCGATACCTATGCCGATCTCCTGTTCACGATGATCGAGCGGCGCGCCAAACGTCCGCCCGTCACCTACACCACGTTCCAGGCGCGCGATCTTGGCAAGGACACATCGCAGCTTTTTCAGGATGCGGCGCTCGATGTGGTGGAACGCTTCCGGCCCGACGCCCTGCTGGTCGGCGCGTCCTGCACGGCGGAGCTGATCCAGGATGATCCGGCGGGCCTCGTCGAGAAAATGGGGCTGCCAATTCCCGTCATCCCGCTTGAACTGCCCAGCTACCAGCGCAAGGAACACTGGGGCGCGGCGGAAACCTTCTACCAGATCGTCCGCACCTTGTCGGACAAGAGCCGCACGGCGTCGGACCCTTCCGGACGCCGCCCGCGCGCGAACCTCCTTGGCCCGACGGCGCTCGGTTTTCGCCACCGCGACGACATCATCGAGATCACCGGCCTGCTGGCAAGGCTTGGCGTGGACGTCAACGTTACCGCACCGCTCGGCGCGAACGCGGCCGACATCGCCCGTCTTGGCGAGGCCGATTTCAACATTGTCATGTATCCCGAAACGGGTGATCTGGCGGCGGACTATCTGAAACGCGAATTCGGCCAGCCGGCGGTCCGCACGGTTCCCATTGGCGTCGGCGCGACGCGGGATTTCATTAAAGAGGTTGCGAACGTCGCCGGTGTCGACCCCGAACCCATGCTGGCCGACGGGCTTTCCCGTCTTTCCTGGTGGAGCCGGTCGGTCGATTCCAATTATCTGACGGGAAAGCGCGTCTTCATTTTTGGCGACGGTACGCACGCCGTGGCCGCCGCGCGCATCGCGCATGAGGAACTCGGATTCAGGGTCGTCGGCCTCGGCTGCTACAACCGCGAATACGCCCGCGGCGTTCGAGACGCGGCAAGGCGCTACGGCGTCGAACCGCTGATTACCGACGATCATCTGGCGGTCGAGCAGGCCATTGCCGACGCGCAGCCCGAACTGGTGCTCGGCACGCAGATGGAACGGCATATCGCCAAACGGCTCGGCATGCCCTGCGCCGTCATTTCCTCGCCCGTCCACGTGCAGGATTTCCCGGCGCGTTTCTCCCCGCACATGGGGTTCGAGGGCGCGAACGTGATCTTCGACGACTGGGTACACCCCCTGGTCATGGGCCTCGAAGAGCATTTGCTCACCATGTTCAGCGACGATTTCGAATTTGGCGGTGGTGCCGGACCTTCGCATCTTGGCCCCGGCCACCATGCGCCCGCCGCCGCGCCGCCGCTTACGCCCGCGAATGACGGGGCTGCCGTCTGGAGCGACGAAGCCGAGCGCGAGTTGAAGAAGATCCCCTTCTTCGTGCGCGGCAAGGCGCGGAAGAACACGGAAAGCTTCGCCGCCGACCAGGGCGTGACGACGATCGAACTCGAAACCCTGTACGAGGCAAAGGCGCATTATGCCCGCTGACGCAGCCCCCGCCGTCCGCGTCGTCATCGCGACGCTCGACAACCACCTCGCCAGCGCGGTCGAGCGTGCCAACGCGCGTCTTGCGAAGGACAATATCAGCATCGGTCTCTATGCCGCGTCGGACTGGGACCGCGATGCCGCCGTCCTTGACCGCGCGAAGGCCGACATCGCCCGCGCCGACATCATCATCGCGACCATGCTGTTCCTTGAGGATCATGTTCGCGCCATCCATCCTGCGCTGCTGGCAAGGCGCGACGACTGCGACGCCATGGTCGGCCTGATGTCGGCGGCCGACATCGTGAAACTGACCCGGCTTGGCAATTACAGCATGGACAAGCCTGCCAGGGGGCCGCTGGCACTCCTGAAGAAACTGCGCGGCTCGAAAAAGGCCGGTGGCAGTTCAGGCGCTGGCCAGATGCGGATGCTGCGCCGCCTGCCAAAGATCCTGCGGTTTGTGCCGGGGGCCGCGCAGGATGTCCGGCAATATTTCCTGACCATGCAATATTGGCTCGCCGGGTCGGACGACAACGTCGTCGACATGGTCCGCGCGTTGATTGACCGCTACGCGACGGGCGCCCGCGCGGGCCTGCGGGGCCAGATGGCGGCAACGCCGCCGCGCGAATATCCCGAAGTCGGCGTCTATCACCCCGACATGAAGGGCCGCATGAGCGAGGATGCGGGCGATCTGCCCAGCGTCCGCAAGCCATGCGGAACCGTCGGTGTGCTGATGCTGCGCTCCTACCTCCTTGGCCGCGACACCGGCCATTATGACGGCATGATCGAAACGCTGGAAGCGCGCGGGCTGAAGGTCATCCCGGCCTTTGCAAATGGCCTCGATTCGCGCCCGGCCATCGACCGGTATTTCCTTCGGGATGGACAGGCCTGCGTCGATGCCGTCATCAACCTGACCGGCTTCTCCCTGGTCGGCGGCCCGGCCTATAACGACGTGGATGCCGCCGTCGAAACCCTGACCGCGCTCGATGTGCCTTATGTCGCCGCCCATCCCATCGAGTTTCAGTCGCTTGAGGCATGGGGCGCGGGCCGGCAGGGCCTGCTGCCCATTGAAAGCACCATGATGCTCGCCATTCCGGAACTGGACGGCGCGATTGCGCCCAGTGTCTTCGGTGGCCGTTCGGACGGATCGGCGGAGGGGTGCACGGGCTGCGCCCGCAATTGCCGGTTCGCCACCGCGTCGGGCGTTCGCGCCATGCAAAGCTGCCCGGAACGCGCGGCGAGCCTGACCGCGAAGGTCGCCGAACTCATCGAAATGCGGCAGACCGCCGAGGCGAAGCGGAAACTCGCCATCGTCCTGTTCAATTTCCCGCCAAATGCCGGCGCCACCGGGACGGCGGCGCATCTCGCGGTTTTCGAATCGCTGCATGCCACGCTGCTGCGCCTGCGGGACGAGGGCTATACCGTGGAGGTCCCGGCCACCGTCGACGATCTGCGCGACACCATTCTGAAGGGCAATGCGGACACATTCGGCGCCGATGCCAATGTGGCGGCGCGGATCGCCGCCGACGACCATGTGCGGGCCGAACCGCACCTGAAGGAAATCGAGGCGCAATGGGGCCCCGCACCCGGCCGCCAGCAAAGCGACGGCCAGAGCATTCACGTTTACGGCGCGCATTTCGGCAACGTCTTCGTCGGCGTGCAGCCAGCCTTCGGCTATGAAGGCGATCCGATGCGGCTGCTGTTCGAGGGCGGGTTTACCCCCACGCACGCCTTTTCCGCCTTCTACCGCTATATCCGGCAGGATTTCGGCGCTGACGCCTGCCTGCATTTCGGCACGCATGGCGCGCTCGAATTCATGCCTGGCAAACAGGCCGGGATGAGCGGTGACTGCTGGCCCGAACGGCTGATCGGCGACCTGCCGAATTTCTATCTCTATGCGTCGAACAATCCCTCCGAAGGTATCATCGCAAAACGGCGTTCGGGCGCGACGCTCGTCAGCTACCTGACGCCGCCGCTGGCGGAGGCCGGTCTGAGCAAGGGGTTTGCCGAGCTGAAAGCGCTGGTGGAACGCTACCGCATGAGCGGCGACAATGCCGACGAGCAGGCGGAACTCGGCATCATGATCGCCGATCAATGTGCCGACCTCGACATCGACGCGGGCGACCTCGGAACCTTGCCTGCGCGGCTTTACGAGATCGAGCGCGAACTGATCCCGCACGGCCTGCATGTGTTCGGCGCTCCCCTGGCGGCGGACGAGCGCGAGGGGCTGGTGAAGGCGATGCTGGAGGCCACGCCCGCGCTCGACCGCGAAACGCTGGAGGCCCGGCTTGACGCCAATGACGAAATGGGCGCGCTGATGCGCGCGCTGAACGGTTCCTATGTACAGCCTGCGCCCGGCGGTGACCTGCTGCACAATGCCGAGGTGCTGCCGACCGGCCGCAACCTGCACGGTTTCGACCCCTTCCGCCTGCCCAGCAGCTTCGCCTGCAAACAGGGCGCGGCGCAGGCGGAACAGCTTCTTGCCCGTCATGTCGAGGCCAGCGGACAGCTGCCCGAAAGCATTGCGATGGTGCTCTGGGGCACGGACAATCTGAAAAGCGAGGGCGCACAGATCGCCCAGGCGCTCGCGCTGCTTGGCGCGCGGCCCCGTTTCGACGATTATGGACGGCTGGCAGGCGCGGAGCTGATCCCGCTCGACCAGCTTGGCCGCCCGCGTATCGATGTTGTCATCACGCTGTCCGGCATCTTCCGGGATCTCCTGCCGCTGCAGACCCGCATGATTGCCGAGGCCACCTGGCTCGCCACCATCGCTGACGAGCCAGAGGACCGGAATTTCGTCCGCAAGCACAGTCTCGCGCATCAGGCGCAGCATGACTGCGACCTCGAAACCGCGAGTCTCCGGGTCTTCTCCAATGCCGAGGGCGCCTACGGTGCCAACGTCAACCAGCTGATCGACGGCGGGGCGTGGACGGACGGCGACGAACTCGCCGACATGTTCGAAACGCACAAGGGCTATGCCTATGGCCGGAACGGCATGGCTGCACAGCACCGCGACCTGATGAAAAGCGAGCTGGCGGGCGTCGATCTCACCTATCAGAATCTCGAATCCGTCGAACTGGGCGTGACCGATATCGACCATTATGTCGACGGCCTTGGCGGCATGAGCAAGGCGGTCGAAAAGGCCCGCGGCACCGCCGCCCCGGTCTATGTCATCGACGCGACGCAGCGTGCCACGAAAGTGCGCACCCTCGGCGAACAGATCGACCTCGAAACGCGCACCCGCACACTCAACCCGAAATGGTATGAGGGCATGCTGAAGCACGGCTTCGAGGGTGTCCGGCATATCGAGGGCCATGTGACGAACACGATGGGCTGGTCGGCGACGACCGGCACCGTATCGCCCTGGGTCTATCAGAAGATCAGCGAGACCTTCGTCCTCGACGATGAGATGCGGGCGCGACTGGCGAAACTCAATCCGAAATCATCCGCACGCGTGGCTGAACGGCTGCTCGAGGCGACGGAGCGCCAGCTCTGGACGCCGGATGCGGACACATTGGCGGCCCTGAAAGCCGCCTGCAACGATCTTGAGGACCGGCTCGAAGGCCTGGTCCCCGCCGAGTAAGGAGAGCGCAGACATGACACTTTTGGAAGAGACGAGCGCCCCGCCGGACGGCGACGGCAGCGTCCAGGTCGCTCTCGATCCGCAGGATCAGATCAAGGGTGCGAAGGTCTTCGCGGTCTATGGGAAGGGCGGCATCGGCAAATCGACCACGTCCTCGAACCTGTCCGCCGCCTTCTCGAAGCTCGGGCATCGCGTGCTGCAGATCGGCTGCGACCCGAAGCACGATTCCACGTTCACGCTTACGAAGAAGATGATGCCAACCGTCATCGACGTGCTGGAGGAGGTCGACTTCCACAGTGAGGAGCTCCGCACGGAAGACTTTATGTTTGAAGGCTATAACGGCGTCATGTGCGTGGAGGCGGGGGGTCCGCCCGCGGGCACCGGTTGCGGCGGCTATGTCGTCGGGCAGACGGTCAAGCTATTGAAACAGCACCATCTTCTTGAGGATACGGACGTCGTGATTTTCGACGTCCTCGGCGATGTGGTCTGCGGCGGCTTTGCCGCGCCGCTGCAGCACGCCGACAGCGCGATCGTTGTCGCGGCCAACGACTTCGACAGCATCTTCGCCATGAACCGCATCGTCGCCGCCATCAACGCCAAGGCGAAGAACTACAATGTAAGACTGGCGGGCGTCGTCGCCAATCGCTCCGCCGCAACCGATGAGATCGATCGCTTTGCCGAAGCGACAGGCATGCAGCGCCTCGCCCATTTCGCCGATCTCGACGCCATTCGCCGGTCGCGCCTGAAGAAATGCACCCTCTTCGAAATGGAGGACAGCCCCGAAGTCGAGGCGGCGCGCGAGGAATATATGCAACTGGCCCGCAAGCTTTGGGACGGCGTCGAACATGTTGAAGCAAGGCCAATGAAGGACCGGGACATCTTTGAGTTTCTGGGGTTCGAATGATGGAACAGGCCATCGCATCCCCGACCTACCGGCAGAGCCGCACGCAGCTTGAGCAGTATTTCGACAAGACGGCGCGAAAAGCCTGGGAAGACCTGACGTCCGATGTTCCCGTCAGCGGCATTCGGGCGACCGTACGGGCCGGCCGTGATGAAATGCGCGGGCTGCTGCTGTCGTCATTGCCCGCCGACATGCATGGCATGCGCCTTCTCGATGCCGGCTGCGGAACCGGTGCGCTTGCCATCGCGGCTGCGGAGCGCGGCGCGGATGTCATTGCTGTCGACGTGTCGGAAGGGCTGATCGAGGTGGCACGCAAGCGCACACCGAAGGGCCTCGAAATCGACTGGCGCGTCGGCGATATGCATGACCGCGCACTGGGTATTTTCGACCATGTCGTCGCAATGGATTCCCTCATCCACTACTGCACACAGGATGTTGTTGCCCTGCTCGCAGGCTGGTCGGAGCGAGCGAACCACATTGCGTTCACCTTCGCTCCGGGAACGCCGCTTCTGCGCGCCATGCACAAGATCGGCAAACTGTTCCCGCGCGGCGATCGCTCGCCGATGATCAACCCCATCGCAGAAGCGCGGCTGACACAGGCAATCACGGCTGCTTTGCCAGGCTGGGACATCGATTTCACAAAAAGGGTTTCAAGCGGCTTCTACAAATCGCAAGCCATGGGAATGAGCCGCAAATGAGCCATTCACCCGCATCTGGCAAATTCTGGCAGGCCGTCGCTGTGCGGTTCCTGCCCTTTGCGGATGCGGCCAGTGAAACGCTACCCCTGTCGCGGATTCTGCGTCTCTCCCTTTTTCAGGTCAGTGTCGGTGTGGCAGCGGTTTTGCTCAATGGAACGCTGAACCGCGTCATGATCGTCGAACTGGATACGCCGGCCTGGGTCGTCGCGCTGATGATTGCCCTGCCTCTGCTGATCGCCCCGCTGCGCGCCCTGATCGGGCATCGCAGCGACACGCACAGATCTGTCCTCGGTTGGCGCCGGGTACCCTATATCTGGTTCGGGACGATGGCGCAGTTCGGCGGCCTCGCCATCATGCCCTTCGCGCTTGTGCTCCTGACCAGGCCTGACACATTTGCCGTTGGTCTTGCCGCTGGATGTCTCGCGTTTCTCCTGACGGGCGCGGGAATGCACGTCACCCAGACTGCAGGACTTGCGCTCGCCGCCGACATCGCTCCCGATGACAAGCGGCCTGCCGTTGTCGCGCTTCTTTACGTCATGTTGCTCTTTGGCATGATGCTGGCAGCATTCACGATCGGAAACCTGCTGCTTGATTTCACCGCCACACGTCTTGTGCAGGTCGTTCAGGGTGCTGGCGCGCTCACTGTAATTCTGAACGTCTTTGCCCTGTGGAAACAGGAAGCCCGCAATGTTGCGATTACGTCGTCGGATACGCGGCAACCGGGCTTCAGTGAAAGCTGGGCATCGTTCACGTCCGGCCCCGGCACCCGGAGATTGCTTGCCGCCATTGGCTTCGGTGCCATGGCCTTCTCGATGCAGGATGCCCTTCTTGAGCCCTATGGCGGCGAAGTTCTCGGTCTCTCGGTAGGGGCCACAACCAGCCTGACCGGCGCCTGGGCGTTCGGCGCGCTTGTCGCTTTCGGCTTCTGCGCCCGTAGCCTGACCGGCGGTTCAGACCCACTGCGCCTGGCCGGGATCGGCGCTGTTGCCGGCATTGCCGCCTTTCTCATGACGCTCTTCGCAGCACCGCTCGCTTCGGCACCTCTATTGTTTACCGGTGCGGTCGTGATCGGCTTCGGCACCGGGTTATTCGGCGTGGGCACCATGATAGCGGCAATGTCGCTCGCGAAGGATGGTGCAGCGGGAATCGCGCTTGGCGCCTGGGGCGCGGTCCAGGCAAGCTGCGCAGGTCTGGGCGTAGCTGTCGGCGGGCTTATCCGCGACGGGGTCTCCCATGTCGCCCTGACGGATGCCATGGGCGCGGCCCTGTCCTATCGCGCGACCGGATATGGCGCGGTCTATTCGCTGGAAATCATATTGTTGCTGGCCACGCTGGTCGTGCTTGGCCCGGTTGTGAGCATCAGCCGCAGCTCTGCGGCTGAACCCATGAAAAATTTCGGACTGAAAGAATTTCCGACCTGAGGGCCGGATGCACAAGGAGGATATGAAATGGATGATTTCAAAATCGTAGGCACGTTCGACGTGACGGAGATGGTGTTCCTTGCCTTCACCCTGTTCTTCCTTGCGCTTGTTTTTTACCTGAGGCGTGAAGACCGCCGCGAGGGATATCCGCTGGAGGATGAAACCACCGGCCGTATCGATACGCCTGCCGGCGCCCTGCACAGTGCGACGCCCAAGACATTTCTGATGCCTTTCGGGCGCGGGACGGTAACCACGCCGACCAAGGGCCGTGAAAGGGTGGATGTTGCGGGCAACCGAACCTTCGCTTCACCGGGGGCACCCTATTATCCGACGGGAAATCCGTTGACAGATGGTCTGGGACCCGCTGCCTGGGCCGACCGTGCGCCGCATCCGGACCTTGACGCCGAAGGGCATAACCGCATCGTTCCGATCGGCACGGTTCCAACGATCACCGTCCACAAAAAGGACGCGGATCCGCGCGGGATGACCGTGACGGGTGCCGACAATGAAGTGGCCGGAACCGTTACCGACCTGTGGGTCGATCGCGCCGAGCACCAGATCCGTTATCTGGAGATCGATACGGGCGGCAAAAAAGTGCTGGCGCCGATGGCGATGTCGAAGGTTAAGGGCAAGAAGAACATCGTTCATATCGACGCGATCAACGCCGCGCAGTTCGCCGACGCGCCAGTACCCGCCGCAGCCGACTCCATTACATTCTACGAGGAAGAACGTGTCGTCGCCTATTTCGGCGGCGGTTATCTCTACGCCAACCGCGAACGCCAGGAGCCGATCATATGAGTGAATATGATCATGAACCCGTACGCGGCCTGCCAGGTGAATTGCCGGACGGCGAACGTGTCATCTGGCAGGGCGCGCCCGACTGGAGACGCTTGGCCGCGTCGGCATTGCATGTAAGACTGGCGGCCGCCTATTTTGCTGTCATCGGTGTCGTCGCCCTCCTGCGGGAAGACCTGTCGACGGCAGCCGCGATGCTGGCGCTGGGCGCAATCGTAATCGTCTTTTTGACACTGTTCGCGTGGGGTGTGTCGAGAACCACGGTTTATACGCTAACCAACAGGCGCATTGTGCTGCGGATTGGTGTGGCGCTGAACAAATGCATCAACATCCCGCTAACCGAAATCGAAACGGCGGACCTGAAGATATTGCCCCACGAGACGGGGAGCATCGTGCTTTCGCTCAAAGGAAAGCCAAAACTTGGCTATCTGATGCTCTGGCCGCACGTTCGGTCTTTGCGTCTCGTGCGTCCGCGTCCGACGCTGCGTGCCATTCCCGATGCCGTCCATGTTTCTGGCCTCTTGTTCGCAGCGGTGCAGCGGGTGCAACCCGCCGCGCGGAAGCCGTTCTCGGCCGGCACGATTCCCGCCCGACAGATTGAAGGTCTGCCCGCATGAGTCACGCGCAAGACCATGACCCAACGGTTCCGAAGGGCGCGCTTCTTGCCGCAGCGGCGCTGCTGCTTTTCGTCATGGCGATGACCGGAGCTGTCAGCATGGGACTGATGCCACAGGAAGGAAATCCGCAACTGTCGCGCGCGGCGGCGGGCATCGTGCCTGCTGAGCAGCGCGATTTGCGCGTCACCGATCGTGAGGACGGCGCTGTCGTCATCACCGACGCGAATTCGGGCGTTCCGGTCATGGTCATTGGCTACGGGGAAGGCGGCTTTGCCCGCGCAACGCTGCGCCGTCTGGCAAAGGCACGCGCGCTAACCAATGTCGGCCCAGAAGCTCCGTTCAGACTGACGCGCTGGCAAAATGGCGCGCTCTCCCTTGCCGATCCAGTGACCGGAAATGAAGCCGAGATCCAGGGGTTCGGCCCAGACCATACCGCGACCTTTGCCGCAATGCTTGAGGATGTGCCCGCATGATCGGACTGCTTTCATCGCGCGCCTTCGAGACGGGTTGCCGCATAGAGATCGAACAGAGCGCCGAGCATTTTCATGCTCATGTCGAGCTTGACGGCAACATCCCGATCTATCCGGGCGACCGCGTGCAGGTGCATGGCGAAGCCGTATCGATAGCCTTTGGCGAAAAGGCCGTTTTCGATCGGACCGCGACGGTCAGACGGGCGGGCCTGCTGCGCCGCGCCTGGACAAAATTCGCCGGCCATTTCGAACTGGCCGAACTTTATGAAGTCAGCTTCAATCCAGGGAGATTGTGATGAACGCGAAGACGAGGATCGACCCCGCAGACCGCGTTGGAGGAGCTGGCAGGCTGTCGGCCTCTACGGACACGATGGCGATCGCCGCGCAGGACACGGTATTGGCACCGCGTTTCTACACCACGGATTTTGACGCGCTGGACGCGATCGATGTCTCTTCGGTACGGGATGAGTGGGAAGGCCTGATGCATGAGATGGAGGGCGATCCCAACAAGCGGCATTTCAAGAAAACGGACAAGTTCGACGGCGTGATCGAAGCGCTGGAGCCGGAATTGCAAAAGGAATTCATCGATTTTCTGGCAAGTTCGCTGACGTCCGAATTTTCCGGTTGCATTCTTTATGCCGAGATCGCCAAGCGGACCAAGAATCCCGATGTAAAGCGCCTGTTCAAGCTTCTTGCGCGTGATGAAAGCCGCCATGCCGGTTTTATCAACGAAACCTTGAAAGGGTCCGGGATCGGCGTTGACCTCAGCTTTCTGACGAAAACCAAGAAATATACGTTCTTCAAGCCTAAATTCATTTTCTACGCCGTCTATCTGTCAGAGAAGATTGGCTATGCCCGTTACATCACCATCTTTCGCGAGCTGGCGAAACATCCGGAAAACAAGTTTCATCCGATCTTCGACTGGTTTGAGGAATGGTGCAATGACGAGTTTCGCCACGGCGAAGCGTTTGCGCTGCTGCTGCGCAGCGACCCAAAACTGCTGACGGGCATGAACAAGCTTTGGATCCGCTTTTTTCTGCTGTCCGTTTACGCGACAATGTATGTTCGCGACCACAACCGGCCCGTGTTCCACAAGGCGCTTGGCGTACATCCCTGCGACTATGGCTACCGGGTGTTTTCGATATGCACGGAGATCAGCAAGCAGGTATTCCCTGTCGAACTCGACACCGATGATCCCCGTTTTCGCAAGGCGATGGAAGACCTGCGTCTTGCCGCAGTTGGCATTGAGGACGCAAAGACCATTGGCGGCGTCCGCGGGATCGTGGGCAAGGCGGCCGGTATCTTCAAGGTCGGCGCGGCCTTTGCCCGCATGTATTTGATGAAACCAGTTGCAAACAAGTTGCCGGAAACGGTCCGGTTGTCCCCGGCATGGTAGGCATTGCCGAAATCGGGTTGCCTTTTGCAGTCGTGATCACGCTCTGGTTTGTCAGCACGGGCGTCATCGCGGCCATGTGCCACCGGTTTCGGCAGTCATTTGGGCGGGCACTGGTCATTGCGGGCATCTGTGCCATTTTCGGGGTGTCGCTGGTGGTTTTCACAAGCGGGTCAGCCGCAGTTTGGGCCACATATGCTTCCTTCGCCGGCGGCCTGCTGATCTGGAGCTGGCACGAAATCGCCTTTCTGACAGGTGCCGTTGCGGGCACCCATCGTGAACCCTGCTCCAGCCACGCAACGCCCTGGCAACGCTTCTCGCAGGCCACATTGGCGCTGATCCACCATGAAGTCGCGTTGGCAATGACGGCTGGCCTGCTGCTCGCGCTCGCCGCCGCGACCGTCAACCCGGCGGGCGCTTACACATTCGCGCTTCTGCTGCTGTTCCGGCTCGCATCGAAGGTGAATATCTTTCACGGCGTGCCGAACATGAGCGACGAACTGCTGCCTGGCCATCTAGATTATCTGAAAAGCTATTTTGGTCCCAGACGGCTTTCGCCCCTCCTTCTTGTGTCCATCACGGCAATCTGCGGTCTGGCCGCCTATTTCGGGCTGGCTGCCCTGGAAGCAGCTTCCCCTGAAGTCGCGGTCCTGAACGCCCTTCTTTGCTGCCTGTCGGGGCTGGCAGCGCTTGAACATATCTTTCTCGCCGTACCGTTTCGGGATTCCGCGCTTTGGCAATGGGCCCTGGAACGGCGGGCGGACCACACATGAATTTGATGAGGGATGGGGACGAAGACTATGGATTATGAAGCATTTTTCAGCAGCGAGCTGAATACGGTCAGGGAAGAGGGCCGCTATCGCGTCTTCGCCGAGATAGAGCGCAAGGCGGGCAGTTTCCCGCAAGCCAAACGCTATATCGATGGTGGCACCAGCGATGTGACTGTGTGGTGCTCCAACGATTATCTGGGCATGGGCCAGCATCCAAAGGTCGCCGAAGCGATGCACCGCGTTATCGACGAATGCGGCGCGGGGGCTGGAGGCACACGCAATATTTCCGGCACGAACCACCATCATGTCATGCTGGAACGGGAACTCGCGGACCTTCACCACAAGGAAGACGCGCTGCTCTTTACATCAGGCTATGTGTCGAACTGGGCCGCGCTCGGTACGCTCGCATCGCGCATTCCGGGCTGCGTTGTCCTTTCCGATGCGCTCAACCACGCCTCGATGATTGAGGGCATCCGCCATAGCAAGGCGGAGCGCATGATCTTCGCACACAGTTCGCCTGAGGATCTGGATCGCAAACTGGCGACGCTGGATCCCGACCGGCCGAAGCTGGTGGCCTTCGAAAGCGTGTATTCGATGGACGGCGACATCGCGCCCATAGCTGAAATTCTCGATGTCTGCGAAGCGCACAATGCGATGAGCTATATCGATGAAGTCCATGCCGTTGGACTTTATGGCCCGCGCGGTGGCGGCGTTGCCGAGCGGGAAGGGCTGATGGACAGGATCACCGTGATCGAGGGCACGCTTGGAAAGGCGTTTGGCGTGATGGGCGGTTACATTTCCGCCTCCCGCGACCTGTGCGATTTCGTCCGGACCTTCGCCAGCGGGTTCATTTTCACCACTGCCTTGCCCCCAGCCGTCGCGGCTGGTGCGTGCGCCAGCATCCGGCATCTGAAGGAAAGCAGTGCCGAGCGGGACCGGCAACAGGACCGGGTGGCCAAGGTTCGCGGCGCGCTCGATCGGATGGGAATTCCGCACTTGCCGAACCCAAGCCATATCATTCCGGTCATGGTGGGCGATGCGCACAAGTGCAAGTTCATCAGCGACTGGTTGATGGACAATCACGGGATCTACGTTCAGCCGATCAATTACCCGACGGTCCCACGCGGTACGGAGCGGCTGCGGATCACGCCGTCACCCGTTCACAGCGATGCCGATATCGACCGACTGCTCGTCGCGCTTAGCGAAATCTGGTCGCGCTGCGAACTCGCGCGGCGGGATATCGCCGCCTGACCCGATCCCGTCCAGCATTCCATAAAAAAGGGGACCGGATCATCCGGTCCCCTTTTACATTACATGTGGCCCAAAGCCGGACGTATCACGTCGGATTTTGCAGATAGGCGATGACGTCCGCGCGATTTTGCGCGTCCTTCAAACCAGGAAACAGCATTTTCGTCTTGGGAACGACGCGCTGTGGATCTTCGAGATAGACGAACAGCTGTTCAGGCGTCCACACAAGTCCACTATTCTTATTGGCGGGCGAATAGTTGAAATCCGGCACAGACCCTGCCGTGCGACCGATAATACCGGCAAGGGAAGGTCCAACGCGGTTCACGCCTGGCTCCACGACATGGCAGGCGCGGCACTGGGCAAAAACGACTTTGCCCGCTGCGGCGTCGCCGGTCAGACTGGCGAATGACACACCGTCTTTCGTCGCCATCATGCCGTCGGGTCCGGCCGGCGCATCGGCAGTCGCGGCCTCCGCCGTTTCTTCAGCGGCAGGTTCCGCAGCGGCCATTTCCTCGGCAGCGGCAGACTCATCCGCCATCGCCGTATCTTCAGTGACTGCCGCTTCGTCGGCTGCGGGAGCGTTTTGGGAACCCCCATCAGAACAGGCGGCCAATAGTGCAGATATCGCGACCGCGCCTGCAAATGCTTTCATGTTTGTCATGTCAACTCCCTCGTCCCTCAAAAGACCAGCCTACTTAACCGATCGCTATGCCCCTCGTCAAACATTTCACCTTTGATTTCATCGGGAAAATTTGCCGACGACTAATCTGAACTCCCGCTCTTGAGCATGGTTCCCCGCAGGCGCCGAACCAAGAGGTAAATCAACCCGACCACGGGCAATGTAATCGCGCCGATAAATATGTCGGAACGCGAGCCCGAGGGCAGGGCGACAGCACCTTTCGCCACATAAGCGATCAGGCCGACAAGATAATAGCCCGCAGCAATCACTGACAGCGTCTCGACAAGGCTTTGCAAGCGGAACTGAAGCTGAATCGATCTTTCCATGGACCTCGTCAGCTGCAAATTCTGCGCCTTGATTCTTGTGTCGATGCGCACGTCCAGAGTTTGCATGACGCGCGAGATGCGCTCCGCGATCCGCCCGAGCCGCTCACGAAATACCGAGCATGTTCTGACAGCTGGAACCAGTCGCCGCTCTGTGAAGTCCGTGAGCGTCTGATAATTTGCGACCGGCTTCACGTTCAGACTTCGCAGCCGGTCGGCGGCGACATTCGCATATGCCTCGGTCGCGCTCAGTCTGAACTCCGTCGCTGCGCGTATGAACTCCAGCCGGGACGAGATATCGACCAGTTGCCGGAGCAGTTCGTCATCGGCCTCGCCGTGGCTGGCCTGGGAAACCCGCTCGGCATGGTCCGACAGCTGCTGTTCCAGTATGTCGACGGTCGAGGCGTGTTGCCGAACGGTGGGCAAACCCATCAGCGCAAGGTTGCGATAGTTACCGAGTTCCTGCACCCGCTGAATGATGCGGCCGCGTTCATAGGAACCAACATCGCCCGCGCTTACGATCAGGCGGCCATAGCCGTCGGAATGAATTCCGAAGTCCGACCAGATACGCAGGTCCGGCTTGACGATGCAGGAAACCATTTCATTCCTGTCGATCTCATGTCTGGAAAGATGTTTCTCGATCTCGCTGTCGTCCGGCAGAGTGAATATGCGGGTCGCCCGGATGATTGCACCATCCCATGCCTCGAACCAGCGCAAATAGGGCGCGCGCACGCCGTCAGGACAGTCATTGGGAAAGATGAGCGTGATCGTGCTGGCTTCGGTATGGCGCTCCCAAAGAAATTGAATGCCCGATCTGCATTGCCCGGATGCGAAGCGGGATGCTGCGTTCCAGTCATCGAACGCCGGCTTGTCCGCAACCAGACGGTTATCCTCGTCCCGCCGGTCGTCGTCATTTATCAGACGGACAGCCTGATAGATTTCGGCATGAGCGGGCACTGGCGCGAAACGGCGCAGATGCATTTCGTCAACGGCCCATTGGCGAAACTGATGATCATTTCGATGCAAGACCAGCCTCTCCCAATTTTTCCCACCTACTTCTTCTTAGCGGAAAATCGAGCTGCTGTCGTTAGTCAAGGTAGAGTGGCAGAGGGAGGGACGACAGGAAACATCTGACGTCTCTTCGTTCTTGCACACGCACATGCCTTGAAGCGAGCAATGTCTTTTGCCGTGGCTCGATCTGTTTGAGCCGTAACCCGGGCAAATGTGCATGGCACGGTTCTCAAGTGATGATTTTCACGTTATTATGAGCACATCATGTCACGGGGAGGGCTGTTCGTGCAGAAGGTTTTCGCAAGCGTCTTTATTTGCATCATGATGGCGATGCTGTTTTCTACTGCCAGCGCCGCGGCAACGCGTGCACCGGCTGACACCATGCCCGCAATTCTCGACTTGCGTGAGCGTGCGGCGATTGAAGAAAGATGGCGCGCAGAGCGACTGGAATCATTTCTCCCTAGCCTGATGCGCAGGGAGAAAACCGATCTCTGGTTGCTTGTCGCCGGTGAATATAATGAAGACCCTGTCGTCGAAACGATGCTGCCGCCGACTTGGTTGACGGCAAGGCGGCGGACCATTCTGATGTTTCATGACCGCGGCGCCGCAGGTGTCGAAAAGATGGCCTTTGCCCGCTATCCTGTCGCCGGATTTGAAAGTGGCTGGAACCCGGAAGAACAACCGGACCAATGGGCGGCGGTGGCGGCAGCGATCAGCGCCCGCGACCCCCGCACCATCGCCGTCAATATGGCCGAGCATTTTCCGCTGGCGGACGGCCTGTCGGCCAGTCACCTTGCCGCGCTGAAGCGGGCACTGCCTGGCAGTCTGGGCAGCCGCATCATGGCAAATCAGAACCTGGCCATTGGCTGGCTTGAGCACCGCACGGCATCCGAGATCGCGACCTACCCGATACTGTCCTGGATCACCCATGCGATCATAGAAGAGGCATTTTCGGAAAGGGTGATTACGCCGGGCGTCACAACGTCCGACGATGTGGTCTGGTGGCTGCGGAACCGCGTTAACGGGCTTGGCCTAGATACGTGGTTTCAGCCGAGCGTGGCGATCCAGCGTGCGGATGGTGGACAATTTTCCGTGCAGCAAATGGGTCACCGAGGCGACAGTGTCATCATGCCTGGCGACATGCTGCATACGGACTTCGGTATCTCCTACCTGGGCCTCAAGACCGATGTGCAGCGGCTGGCCTATGTGCGCCAGGCCGGCGAAAGCGGAGCGCCGCAGGGATTGAAGGACGGCCTTGCCAAAATGAACCAGGTCAAGGACGCCGTGCTTGCCGAAATCAGGTCTGGGCTCAGCGGCGATCAGATTCTGTCGGCAGCGCGCAAGCAT
This sequence comes from uncultured Alphaproteobacteria bacterium, assembly GCA_963710205.1. Taxonomy (GTDB): domain Bacteria; phylum Pseudomonadota; class Alphaproteobacteria; order Sphingomonadales; family Sphingomonadaceae; genus Pacificimonas. The sequence goes on from CAVPZG010000006.1 coordinate 373,195, forward strand.
GTCGAACGCGCAGGCATTGATGGTACGATCTACACGCATGCCATTGGATATCACGGACATGGCGCGGGCACATGGATTGGCGCCTGGGAAGACCAGAGCGGCGTTCCGTTCATTGGCGAACAGATCATTCAACCGCGAACGGCGTGGTCAATCGAGCTGAACGCGCAGCATGAGGTTCCTGAGTGGCAGAACCAGAAGGTGCGTTTCATGTTCGAAGAGAACGGATTCCTGGACGAAAATGACCGTTTTCGATTTTTGGACGGCAGCCAGAATGAATTCATTCTTATCCCCCGCACCGGAAGATCAGCCGGAGGCGAGGAATGACTTATTTCGTTTCTGCTGTCAGGTGCTGCACGGCGGCTGTCATGCTGTTTCTGGCTTCCGCGGCGGCGACGGCTATGGAACTTCCCGAAATCATCGGTCAGAAACCGGCCCTGGACCGCCTGCAGGAAAATCGCGGCGAGGCAGTCGAGCTTCTGATCGATATTGGCAGCATCATCTCGCCGTCTGGTGAGGAGCATGAGCGTGCGGCCCGCGTTGCGAAGGAAATGCGCGCCATTGGTTTGACGGGCGTGGAGATTACCGCGTCACCCAATGTGATCGGTACAATCAGGGGCCGGACGGACAACCCGGCACTCGTTTTTGTATCGACGCTCGATGATCTGGCCACTGTCGCCGACCACCAGCGCGCGGGCGGCATTCCCCTGAAAGCCACTGCCGACAGAGTGACGGGACCCGGGTCGAACACGTCGCTTACCACGGCGGCGATGCTTGCCGCGGCGCGCGCGCTTGTGGAAAGCGGGTTTCAGCCCGAATCGGATATCGTCTTCGCCGCTGTCGCGCAGGAGGAAACCGGTCTGACCGGGATGCGCGATCTTTACGAGCGCCTCGGCGCGCGGGCGGCGGCATATGTGGACATATTGGGCGACGCAGACACGATCAGCTATGGCGCACTCGGGATTCACTGGTGGAAAGTGATGGCCGACGGTCCGGCCGGACATACACTGCGTGGCGGCCTGCCGAACGTAAACCAGGCGATTGCCCGCGCCGTGGACCGGATTTTCAATCTGCCCGACGCCGACGACGCAACGCGCATGACCCGCATCAATGTGGCCGTCCTGAACAGCGGCAAGGTGTTCAATCACAAACCCGCCAGCGGCTGGTTTTCGCTCGATATCCGTTCGCTGGACGCAGAAAGGATCGCAGCCATCGAATCCGATGTGGATGTGATCCTGGAAGCGGTTGGGAGGGAAACCGGCATTGAAATGACCAGGGAAGCTGTAAACCTTGTGCCAGGCGGACAAATCGAAGGTGCCCTTGAAAGCCCGCTGGTGCGCTGGTCTCAGGCCATCGCGTTTTCGGAAGGAAAGGCGGCGCGCCTGAATGATGCCGGGTCCGCAAATCTCAATATCGCCATTGCCGGCGGCACTCCGGCCATAGGCCTTGGCGGAGAGCGCGGCGGAGAGCGAGGGCAGCCGGGCGAATGGGCGTCGATACCGGTCTTGCATGCCACGGCGCGTCATGTGCTTCTGCTCGCCTTGGCCATGAACAGCGATCTGTCGCCGCCGCCAGTCACGCACAACCAGCAGGAACCCTAGTTGCGGTTTCCTATGAGATGGAAACGCGTCTGGCGGCCATCGATATAGGTGACAGTCTCACCATCGAAAAACGCGTCCTCTTCCGATTTGAAATCAACCATCTGTCCATCCCATTCCGGCACGGGCTGCGTCGCCTTCAGTTCGATGGACCAGGCGATATTGGCACGAAGCGGATATTCCCCGCGCGGGACGAACACCTGCTCCTCCGACAACCCGATGGAACTGCCCGCCCCGTGGCCGTGATAACCGATCGGGTGCGAATAGATGGTTGGATTCAGGCCCTCCGCGACGGCAATCTTGCGGGCACGGGCCAGAATCTCGTTGCCGGTCCTGCCGACAGCGAAGTTCGACGTCACGGCATCCTGAACGCGGTTATTGGCGGCAAGCCCTGCCTTCAACCCGGCAGGTGCATCATTCTCACCGTCGCGCAGGACATAGGCTACATGCTGGGTATCGGTGTTCAGGTCCATATATACGACGCCGAAGTCGACGCGCAGCATGTCACCCTTCTCAATCACGGTATCGACAGCGCGCATCACGCCCTCGACGCCCCGGCGCGTTACCTCGACGGAGGGATGAAACCACGATCCCAGCCCAAGGTCATGCACGCGCTGGCGGTACCACCATACCAGATCGTGATTGGTCGTCTTGCCGGGCGTGATCACATTCGACGAGAAGCCCTCTCCGATGATCGCGTGCGCCATGCGGACCGCTTGTCGGTAGGTCTCCATCTCCGCGTCGGTTCGCGTTTCCAGCCAACCGACCGCGAGGGGATATCCGGAAACGATACGGCCGCGAAAATCGGCGGGTAGCGCAGCGATCATGTCATCATACTGGCTTTTCGTCATGCCATCGGCAAAGGCGGTCAGCGAGGAGACGTTGACGGCGATGGACCTTGGATCGCGCGCCTTGATGATTTCGGTCAGACGCGCCCACTGGTCCGGCTGCGCGTCCATGTCCCAGCTGCCTTCGAACAGGTCGCCCATGCCATGTTTGCTGATCACGAGACGCTCGACAGGCTTGCCCTCGCCGGGATCGTAAAACACCAAGATGGTGCGACGGCGCGCACGCAGACTGGTCGCGTTCAGCATGGTCGCGACCACCGGATCTTCCATATATTCGCGCGCCACCAGAACCCACATATCGATGCCGTTTTCACGCAGCAGCGAGGGCACGACCGTCGTGAACCTTTCCATCAGCCAGGCATCGTGAATATCGGCCTGCGCGCGAAGCGGCAGAATTTCAGGAAGGGCGGGCGACATGCTCGCTTCGCCCTGATCGGGAACATAGCCATCGGGGACCTGCGCCGATGCCGCCGATGCCAAGGCCATTCCCGCCAGGGCGGCGGGCATGAATCGTCCAGTCATGAACATGCTCCTGTTCTCACCAGTCAGGCGAAGGGCTCGTCGATCGACGGCGGCGGTTGCGAGAAATATTTCGGACCATCCGCGGTTATGTAGAAACAGTCTTCCAGCCGCACGCCAAAAGAGCCTGGCACATAAAGTCCCGGCTCGTTGGAGAAACACATTCCCGGCTCAAGCGGGCGTGTTTCGCCATGCACCAGGTTGATGGGTTCATGCACGTCCATGCCAATGCCGTGGCCGGTGCGGTGCGGCAGGCCGGGCGTTGCATAGCCTGGACCATAGCCCAGCGTTTCGTAATAGCCCCGCACGGCATCGTCGACGCGGCCGGCAGGGACGCCCGGTTGTGCCGTCTCCATGACGATTTGCTGGCCGCGGTGCACCTCCTGCCAGATACGCCGCTGGTCAGCGCCCGGCTCGCCGAATACCAGTGTCCGGGAAATGTCAGAGCGATAACCGTCGACTGTACAGCCGCAGTCCATCAATATGGTTATGCCCGGTGCGACATTTTCCGGAATTTTCGACCCGTGCGGCAGCGCGCTGCCCTTGCCGATCTGTATGCCGCCCGACGGCGAGCTCGCGCCCCTCGCAACCATTTCCGCACTCATGATCTTGAAGATGTCGCCTGACGACATTCCCGGCGCAATCTGCGGTCCTGTCGCACGGTATGCGGCAATGGTAATGTCAGAGGCATGCTGCATCAGCGCGAGTTCGCTTTCCGATTTCAGCATGCGGAGCGTGTTGACGATGCCAGCGGCGGAGCGGACCTCCAGATCAGGCTGCAACGACCGCAGTCCGTCAATGGCAAAGAACCGCACGGTTTCATCGACACCCACAGGCCTGGCCAGCAGATTATGTTTTCGCATCCAGTCGATGATCAACTGGCTGGGGCTTTCATCCTCCTGCCAGACCCGAACATTACCGGGCACGGCCAGCATTTCGCGGATCGACGGTTCCTCGAAACCGGGCGTGACAATCATCAGATCGCCGTCCGCCGACATGACGAGCGCGGTCAGGCGTTCGCTACGCCACCACTCGATGCCGGTGAAATAGGTCAGCGACGACCCCGCCTCGACCAGCAGCGTACCGATCCCCTGCTCGATCATCATCTGACGCGCGCGCTCCAGCCGCTGCAGTCGCTCCTCCCGGGTAATCGCGGGAGGCCGCTTGCCCATTGCGCCTGACGGGCCGCTTTGTGCTGCCGCCTTCATGGCTCCGCCGCCCAGAGCGAATGCTGTCGTAGCCGCCGCTGTCATGCCAAATAATTCGCGCCGTCCTATCGTCATGGTCCCCCCGATTATTAACCTGCCGCGTCCGCTTCCGACACCTTGCGCAGTAATGTGTCCCAGTAATTCAGTTCGTTGTAAAAGGACTCGAGTGGGACGCGTTCGTCAATTCCATGCGCCCGGCTGTCCTCCGGACGGCGCAGGGCAAGACTGCCCGCACCGTAGGTGGGAATCCCGGCGTTGCGATATTCCCGCCCATCGGTCCCGCCGGCGGACATGCTCGGCTCCACGGTAGCCCCGGGATAGTTGGAGCGGACGGTGGCGCGCAGCAGCTCGAACAGTTTCGGCCGGACGGGCGAGACAGGGCTTTCGACCGGCTCGCCATCGACCTGAACCGAAATAGTCTCATTTCCGATCGCGGCCTCCAGGTCGGCCTTGACCTGCGCGACGGTCGTGCCGGGAAATATCCGGCAGTTGACCGTCGCTGTTGCATTTTGCGGCAGCGCGTTCGGCGCGTTGCCAGCGTCGAGCATGGTCGCAACACAGGTGGTCGACAATATATTGGTATGTTCAGGCGTTCTCTCGACCACATCGCGGGCCGCGGCGTCGGCGGGATCTTCCATCAGGGTTCTCAGCGCCTCCGCCTAGTTCACCGCCCTCGGCCCCCGCCAGACGGGCGACGGTACCCCGCGTAATCTCATTGAACATGATCGGGAATTCCAGCGCCTCGATCGCCAGGAGTGCCCTTGCGAGGTCATAGATCGCATTGTCGGGGCGCGGCGCGGAACTGTGCCCGCCGCGGTTGCTGGCGGAAACGAAAAAGGTCGCAAAGGTCTTTTCGGCGGACTGGATGCTGAAGGTGTATTTCCCATCCTCGACCGCTCCCGACCCGGCGTCCGAATTGAGCGCGAATTCGGCTTCCCTGACCCAGGGGTGTCCGGTGAGCGCGCGTGTCGAGACCATGCCCGATTCCTCGTCACCCGAAAAGGCGATGAGAAGCGTGCGCTCGGGTTTGAATCCTTCGCGTTTCAGGCGGGCGAATGTGGTTGTAACGGCGGCAATGCCAGCCTTGTTGTCGACCGCGCCGCGGCCATACAGATAGCCGTCCTTCTCGGTCGGCACATAGGGGTCCGTCTCCCAGTTTTCCGGCAGCGCATCGACGACGTCCATGTGGCCTAGGATAGCGATCGGCTTCAGCGCGGGATTGCTGCCCTCGTAACGCACGACCAGTCCCGCGATGGTTTCGCCGGCCTTTTCCATTTCGACGATCTGGATATCGTCGGCGCCGAACCCGGCCTCCATCAGCTTCGAGGCGAGCGTCCTTGCCATGGCGGGAACCTCTCCCTGACCCTGAGCGGTGCGTAGGGAAACGATCTGTTCCAGCGTCTCCCGGGCGGCCGCCCGGTCGCTGTCCGTGACCTCGGCCGCCATTGCGCTCGTGCCCATACAGGCGACCGCGAGAAGACCGAGCGGCAGCATTTGGATCATCTTCTTGGTGCGAAAACTCATCGCAACTCTCCAGTTTTGCGGCATGGCGGGATACAAGGGATACGGACCCGCCATGCTGCACCTCGGATCTTTTGACAAATCCTAAAAATCGACCGTGGCGCTCATGAACAGATAGCGGCCTGTCGCATCGTAGAATTGCGGATAACTGTTGCCGTTACCGCCATCCTCGATCGCTGAAGTCGTGGTCAGCGGCGGATCACGATCAAAGATGTTGTTGACACCAAGCCGGAAGACCAGGCTTTCGAACACGTCATATGATGCGGCCAGGTCGAAATAGCTTCGTGAGCCGAGTTTGCGGTTCACTTCCGCAAAACTGCCATTGAGCGCTGGCTGATCGCTGGTCTGCGCGACCTTCACGCTCGACACATAGCGCCAGGTCAGCGCCAGATCGAAGTCCCACGGCGTGTCCCAACTGGTCAGGAACTTGTGCCGCCACTCTGGACGGGGCCGTCCGCAAAGGCCGGCGTAAAGGCCCTTGCACTCGTAAATGTCGGAATCCGGGGAATCGGGCAGCGGCGTCGTCTTGTAGGAATCGAGATATGTGCCGACCAGATTGAATGCGAGCCCGCCAAGATCGCCTGCGCCGATACCGTCGAGATTGAGCCGGTAATTGACGGTCAGATCGACGCCGCGCGTCTCGAGTGAACCCGTGTTCACGTTAAACCGGCGGAAAAAGCCCTGTTCGCCCTGCCACAGCGAACCAAAACTGTCGCGCTGGATCAGGCCGCAGAAGAAATCGTCGCCGCTCGACAGACAGTTGCCCAGTGCAAGGTTGGGATTGACCGACCCCACCAGATCGTCGACCTCGATATCGAAATAATCGATGGAGATATTCAGGCCGCTGGCAAAGCTTGGCTGAATGACCGCGCCAAGTGACAGCGTCGTTGCCGTTTCCGGTTGCAGGTCGGGGTTACCGCCGATCAGCGAATTGAACTGCCCGGCGGGATTGTCGACGATGCCGCCATATTGCGCCGCCGTCACGCCAGTGCGGGCGCATTGTTCAAAGGATGCAAACGGTGTCGCACCCGCGCACGGATCGAAGGATCCATCGGCGTTCTGGGTCAGCTCAACCTCGAACAGCGACTGGCTGGAGAAGAGCTCGATCACGTTCGGAGCGCGTACGGCGCGCTGGTAGCTGCCACGAAAGCGCAGGTCAGGCACGGGCGAGTAGTTGAGCCCCAGCTTGTAGGTGTCGGTTTCGAAGCCGCTGTCATAATCGGAGTAGCGGTAGGCCGCCTCGAACGAGAGAAGATCGATACCGGGACGGCTGTCGGCGATCGGGATGACCAGCTCTCCGAACAGTTCCTTGGCCTCGACGGCGCCCTCGATCGGCAGTTCGGGACTCGCGGCGTTCTGGTAAATTTCGTCGGGATTATAATCGACGGTGTTCTTGCGATATTCCGCACCGAAGGCAATGCTTACGCCGTCTTCCGACCACGGCAGGATCAAGCCATAATCTTCCAGGCTGCCATCGACGACCGCGACAATGTTGGTCAGCGCCGTATCCCCCTGGATACTTTTGACCTCCTGCGCATATTGCGTCGCTTCCGCGCTTGCTTCCGTTCCGAAATAATCGAGCGGAGCGCAATTGGGCTCGTCATTTGTGGGGTCGGCATCAGCATTGATCGCGCAGACGATGTCTCCCGCTGAGTTGCGCACGGCAAAGAAGGCGTTGGCCGTGCGCTCGCGATTGGCATCGCCCCGGAAGGTGCTGTTCAGCGTGACTTTCGAATAGGATGCAAAGACATCATAGCGAAACGGGCCGACCAGCTCGCCGCGCAGGCCGCCGACCAGGCGATAGGTCTGATGCTGGATGGCATCCTGACGCGGACCACCCTCTATGTTGCGGCGTGCGACCCGAATGCCGGGAACAACATCGGCTGGTCCCACATAATTCCCGTCGCCATCGTAGATGCTGTCCGTCGAACGACCGGTGCTGGTGCAGAGGAAGTTCGCCTGCTGATCGCTGAGGAATGGATTGTCGCAATTGACGCCGCTGATGCCATTCGCGTCCACGGTGATACCGGCGGCGACCGTTCCGGGCGCGATCTGCGCAATGGAACTGTCCTCCATGAAGTTCACTTCCAGATACGGTTCGAAATTCTCATTGATTTCGTAATTTGCGAAGGCACCCAGCGCATAGCGCTCGTCCGGACGCTGGTAATAGTTGAACGGCGCGAAGTTGAAGGTTCTGGTTCCCGCCTCGAACTGTCCATCCTCGGTAACACGGAACGAAGTGGGCAGACCTTCCACACGCGCTGAGTTTGTCAGGTTGGCTGGTTTGTTCGTGCCGGAACCGCTGCAGGAATATTCGCTGCCATTGTCGCCCGTCGCCCCGAGGGCGCAGGCGCTGTAGTCGAAATCCTCCTGCAGGATCGGATTGACCTTTCGGTAGGTCGCATAAGCCGTCACATTCCCGCGGCCCTCATCCAGGTTTGCGCCCAGAACGGCTGAATATTCCTGGGTGAAGCCGTTCCAGACCGACTTGTCGGGCTTCGGATAGGCACCCGGCACCAGCGCGTCATTCCTGTCGAGCAGGTCGCGCAGCTCATCACGCCCGTTATTGTGCTGTGACACCGACAGATTGGCAGACAGCCGCAGCCCCTCGAAATCATCGAGGAGCTTGAAGTTTACGACGCCGGCAATGGCGTCCGAACCATATACGGCGGACGCGCCGCCAGTCAGGACTTCGACCGATTCGATCAGCGGCGTCGGCACCTGGTTGACGTCGGACGGGATATTCTTTGGCGAACCGTAGGGCAGGCGGCGTCCGTTGACGAGGACCAGGGTGCGGGAGGGCGACAGGCCGCGAAGATCGACCTGCGCGGTGCCGGTTGCTTCGTTGGAGTTCGCCGCGCCCTGTGCTGCGAAAACCTGCGGCAACTGATTGATCAGGTCTTCCGTGCGTGTTGTGCCGCGCAGGGAAAACTCTTCCGAGCCCACGGTCGTAATCGGACTGATGCTTTGCAGGTTCGCAGAGCGGATGCGCGACCCCGTGATGACGATCGTATCTTCCTGCGCGCCGCCGTCATCCGCGGTCACGGGCAACTGCGTTTCAGCGACCTGCGCGGTCGATGGCACGCTGAGCGCGAAGGCCGCGAAGATCGTGGAAGACAGAAGCGAAGTTCTCTTGAAATTACTGGTCATCACATTTCCCCGGTCATGTGTTGATTGGAAGGGTTCGTCGAAGGCGTCGTCTACTTGTACCGCCAGCTCGTGAGGTCGGCGCCTTCCGGGGCGCTTTCCTCGATGCGTTTCATGATCTTGGGCACGTACATGCTGTTGTAGCGCAGCCGCGATATGGCGTTTGGATTGTCGTGATCGCCGTTCCAGCAATGCTCGGCGCGGTCGCCGTAATCGACCTCGCCCTGATAAGGCGGATCGGCTTTCCTGAGGAAATCCTCGGTCAGGTAGACGGCGTTGTTGAGGTAGTAATTGTCCATGTCGCCGGTGTAGATATGGATCTTGCCCTGCAGCTTGGGACCAAGCGTCGCCCAGTCGCGCTCCATGATGTGGCGAAGGTCGTAATTCTCGCGCCAGTAGGCGGCGACCTCCTTGTCGATCACGCCCGTCCGCTTGTCCCAGATGCGCCGCGGATATCCGTCCTCTCCCATGGGGGAATAGACGGCTTCCCAGATATCCCACTGCTGGCCGGACCGGGTCTTGTCGCCCAGCACCAGTTCATAGCGGTTTTCCTGCTCGACCGTGTATTTGACATGGCCAAGATAGTCACGCTTGCCTGGCTTTGGCGTCGATCCGAAGGTGCCGAAATTATAATAGGCGTTGGCGTCCTCATAGATGTTCGTCACCATGTTCTGACGAAAGTCGATGGGGTCCGGGCATGCTGCGAATGCGCCGTTATAGTCGTCGGGATATTTGACCTGGACGGCGAGCGCTTCCCAGCCGCCGGTGGAGCCGCCGTAGACGAAGCGCGCCCAGCCTTCGCCGATGCCGCGGAACTTCTCCTCCAGCGCCGGCACGAATTCATAGGTGATGGCATCGCCGTAGGGGCCAAGATTGGCGGAGTTCACGGCGTAGCTGTCGTCATAATAGGGGTTGGAGTGGTCGATCTCGACGATCAGGAAGCGCGGGAAGTCCGCCGACGTCCAGATCTGGTAGAAACGGTACGCCTCCTCCTGCTCGGTGCGGTTGTAGCAGGGCAGGTCGAACCGCTCGGAATATTCGCATTTGAGGTCGGGATCGGGCGGCGTCGTTCTGAAGCCGCCGAAATCATCCGGGAAATGCCCGTGGAAGATCATCAGCGGATAACGCGCCTCGGGATGCTTGTCGAAGTCCTTGGGCACCAGCACATGACCGTTGATGAAGACGTCGCGGCCCCAGAATTCCGACAGGCGCTCGCTCTTCACCTTGATCCGCCGGACGAACTCGGTGTCCTCCTTCTCCGGGATCGCGGGAATGACCTCGGTCAAAGCGATGTCGATGGTGCCATCGCGCGCCGGATCGAAGCTCACCTTCTTCGGCTTCGAATAGATGTTGCCCGGCTCCTTGCGCCAGTTCTGGCCCGCGCCGCGTGCGGCCGGCAGCTTCACGGTCTTGCCGTTCGACAGGTTGAAGGTGTCGTATTTGTGCAGCAGGGCCTGCACGAAATAGTCGCCCGCCGGAACATCGGCCAGCCCCACCGCCGGAAATCCCAGAACGTCGCCGCCAACACGAACGCTCTCGCCGCCAGACAAACCCTCAACATCAACACCAAAAATCTGCGGCGCTTCAATGGCCTGACTGACCTGGAAGCGTGGCTCCTCGTCGCCGTCCGGGGTCAGGATAACGATGACGCGGCCATCATGGGGGGCCATGCCATCCGCCAGGGTGACGTTGAATTCATCCGACATGGCTGGCGTCGCCATGAATGCACCGATGGCGGCACCCGCGAGCAGTGGCGTTGAGAGTTTTGGACATTTCATCGTTAAATCCCCCGTAGATTCTATAGGAAACGCTAGTCTGCATCCCGGCCACGCCGCGGAATGAGGTGAAATTCGGTCTGGCGACCATCAATGTAACGCACGGATTCTCCGTCGAAAAAGGCGTCTTCTTCAGATTTGAACTTCACCTTCTGGCCGCCCCATTCAGGTACAGCCTTGGTCGCGGAAAGTTCGATGGACCAGGCCGTGTCCGGCCGCACCAGATACTCTCCCTTTTCCGTCGGCTCCTGATTGTCCCAGAAACCGATGGAGCTGCCCGCGGCATGGCCATGATAGCCGATCGGATGCGTATAGATGGAAGGCTCCAGACCCGCCGCCAGCGCCTTTTCGCGCGCCAGTTTCAGGATGTCGTTGCCGCTAAGACCGGTTCGATATGACGATGTCAGCGCATCCTGCACGGCGTTGTTTGCCGCCATGCCCGCCTTCAGGCCTGCCGGTGCGTCGGTTTCGCCGGGTTTGAGAACATAGGCGAGATGCTGGGTATCCGTATTCAGACCGAGGTAGACGATACCGAAATCCGTCCAGAGCATGTCGCCGTGCTGTATGACGGCATCTCCGTCCAGTTCCTCCTCGACGCCCTGACGTGTGATGCTGACGGACGGCTGGAACCAGGTCTGCAGCTTCAGTTCGGCAATTCGCTCGCGAAACCACCATTTCACGTCATCGGTGGTCGTCGTCCCCGGCGTGATGACCTGTTCGGACAGCCCCTCGGAAATGATCGCGTGGGCGATGCGGACGATTTCGGGATAGCGCGCCATTTCGGCGGGCGTTCTCGTTTCCAGCCATCCGACCGCCAGATTCTCGCCGGACACGATCCGGTCGCGGTATTGGTCCGGCAGCGCAGACATCATTCCTTCATATTGGCTAAGCGTCAGGCCGTCACCGAAAGCCGTTACCGGAGAGGTGTTTATGGCGATGGAGTCAGGGTCGCGCTCCGCGATCAGTTCGCCAAGCCGCTGCCACTGATCGGGCTGCTTCTCGGGCTCCCAAACGGGGTCGAACAGGCCTGCAAGTCCGTAGCGGCTGACCGTCAGGCGCTCGACGGGCTTGCCTTCACCGGGATCGTTGAAGATGAGGATCGTCCGTCGGCGCGCGCGCATGCTCTCGGCATTGAGCATGGTCGAAACGACCGGATCCTCAAGATATTCGCGCGCGATCAGCACCCACATGTCGATGTTTCTCTCGCGCATGAGCGCGGGCACGACAGTGTCCAGGCGTTCGGCCAGCCAGGCATCCCGCAGCTTGGCGCGTTCGCGCAGCGGCAGGATGTCAGGCAGTGCCGGGCTGGTCGATTCCGTCTGGGTCAGGACATATGTGCCGGCCGAACTGTCCTGGGCTGCGGCGGCCGTCATGGGCGCAAGGCCGCCAAATCCTATCGCCCAGGCTGCGGCTGCCGCCAGCAGCCCTGTTCGTGTCGGATTTCCTGTTGAAACATACACCGGCAAAGCAACCCCCAATTCGAATAAAACCAATATCGCTTGAAAATGCACGTATCTGGTCCAACATGTCAAGTGGGTGTATGATGGGCTTCACTGGTTTGCGTGTTTCCGGGACCTGTGCGGGGGCGCCGTTGCCGCAATTTCGAGCCCCGCGACCACGCAGGCTCACCAACCGGTTCAGAACAGTCCAACGCGACCGACGAACAAATGTGCGCGCGCGTTGAAAAGCCTAAATACACGTTTATATGGTCGTGATTACCGCGCCGCAGAACGTGGGCTTTGGGAGGGATTGCAAATGATTGCTGAAAAAATCGATCCGACGTCGCTGAAGTTCAAGCTCGAAAACTCACCCTTTTACTTAATCGCCCATGCCGATTTCAGTTATCATGAAGATATGGAACGCGTCATGACGAAGCGCGGATTGAACAAGACAATCTACCGCATTCTGACGGTGCTGCGCGAATCGACACCGTCGAGCGTGACCGACCTTTCCCGACGCGCGCTAACGAAGCGGACGACCGTGAGCCGTATCGTTGATCGAATGACCAAGGCGGGTCTGGTCACAACAGCCCCCCTTGCCACTGACAACCGGGTAACGATGGTCAGCATAACCAAGGCAGGGCTGGACATATTAGCGGAGCTTACCCCCATCGTCAGACGTCAGGTCGAACGCGCGCTCCATGACATTCCGGACGCCGAGATCGATCACCTGGTGCAAACGCTGCAGAAAATCGGTCATAATTTACAAAAGCTTGCCATCGAATAGCTGGCACGTTTCCGGCCGGACAAAGTCCTTTCAATACCGATCTCTTCCCCTTCCATCATCTGTGGTCGCGGAACGTCCCGCAATAAATACTTTCAATTTCACGTGAAAATGTTTATCCGTTTTCCGGTCTGTCGGGGGAGGGAATTATCGACACGATGTTCGACATGTCGCTGCACACGCGGTGGATCCCAATCGCGTGATGCGCACGGGACGCATATGCCGCGCATGCTGCCCGGACATCGGTCTCGACGTGGGCTTCGATCTTTTTGAAGACAGGGCGCCAGAACATGTCGGCGTTTTCAAACGCGTGGTTGAGGTGTTGCACGGTGCGAAGGCAAAACACGCTGTCTACACAGGACCGGAAATTTCCTGTCCGATCGATGCTGCCGCGCTCTCTCTGCCCCTGCTGCCCGCAGAACCGGAAAACGCGGAACGATATCCGCCTCAGGGTGCGCTGGTCATGGTCTGCGCACAGCGCGGCAGGTGGGGGGATTTCCCGCCCCGGGACCTGGTCGACATCGGCATATTCTATGCCGGGGGCGGACAGCTCCTCTTTCCGTTTGGCTGGGTCGAGGGCAGCATCATCGGCGCCTGCCACCGGGATGATCTGAACAGGCTGGCGCATGCCGGTCAAAAACTGAGATCAATGGACGGCGCCGACCTGTCGCTGAGCCTCCCGGTATGACCGAGGCACTGCGAGAAACACCGTCGCTTTGGCAGGCCCTCAGTCCCGACGCCAAAACGCGGCCATCTCTTAGCAGCGCGGAGTCCGCAGAAATCGCTGTTGTGGGTGCTGGCATTTCCGGTCTGTCGCTTGCGCTGCAACTGGCCGCCGATGGAAAAGCGCCCGTCATACTGGAGGCGGAAACGCCCGGAGCCGGGGCGCTCGGTGCCAGCGCCGGCATCGTCGCGCCGCAACTGGTTCGCGACACACCGTCCAGCATGATCGGAAAGCTGGGTTCCGGGCTGGGCCATGGCTGGCTGCGACTGATCGCGGAAAGCGGTGGCTATCTGTTCAATCTGATCGCCGAACATCAGATCGACTGTGACGCCGTAAATCACGGCTTTATCGCGCCGAGCGCGCACGCGGACGCTTTCGCGAGGCTAACGGCGCTGAAAAACGACTGGCAGCCCTATCGCACGGACATGGATGTTCTCGACATGGGGACTGTCGCCGATCTGACGGGATGCCGGGGTTACCGCGCCGCCATCCTTGACCGAAGCGGGGGCGCGCTTGATCCGTTGAAGCTTGCCCATGGATTGGCGGATAAGGCGGAAGCGCTCGGCGCGCGCATTTACAATCATAGCGCCGTCACCGGGATCGAACGCACATCCGGCGCGTGGCGTCTGACGACGGCCGGGGGCCATGTCACGGCACGTCATGTCGTCCTTTGCGCCAATGGCGGAAACGCCGTCGTCCATCCCGGGCTGGAGCAAACCATATTGCCCATGGGCATCTATGAAATGGCGACCCATCCCGTCTCCGAAGCCATGCGGGCCGACGTGCTGCCGCAGGGACATGTCATGACGGACATGGAGCTTGACATATTCTCGCTTCGTTATGCCCGGAGTCGTCTGGTGACTGCGTATCCCGCCCGGAAGTCGCAGTCTCTGAAGGACATAGAAAGGGAAGTGAATGGGCGTCTCGAGCGCATATTGATCACGCCGCACCGGATCAGGATTTCCCATCTCTGGCAGGGAACGGCATGGATCAACAGCAGCCTCCTTCCGCGCATCGTCGAGATTGATGATAACATGATCGCGGTTCAGGCCTGCAATGGCCGCGGCATCGCGACGAATGCCATCGTTGGCAGGGAAGTGGCGCGGACAATCATGGGCTGTGGCCGCTATCAATCCGAGCTCGCCTCTCAGCTACCGGCAAAAATTTCCAGTTTCTGGCTGGCCGGGCATCTGCCAAACATGGTTATGTCGATGGGATATGCATTTCGGCGCTTGCGTGATGTCTGGAAGCGCGATGCCTGACTTTTGGAAAGGACGCGGACGGACCATCCATGATCGTACCGCCGCAGCTTTTTCAGGTCATGGACACTGTCCTTTTGCCGCTGGCGCTGGTGTCGGTGATGTTCGCGGTCGGCATGAGTCTGCCGCGTGGCAGCTTCAGGCGTGTATTTCGCGCACGCCGGGCTTTTCTGGTTGGCCTTCTCAACATGCTCGTCTTCGTTCCGGCAATCGGCATAGGCGCGGCACTGCTGTTCGGGCCGACGCCCGGGCTCGTCATCGGTCTTGTGCTGCTTGCAACCTGCCCCAGCGGCATTCTGTCGAACGTCCTGACGGATATTGCGAAGGGGGATGTGGCACTTTCCATTTCGCTGAGCGTGGCCCTCAGTCTGGCCTATGTGGTCACGTTGCCGATCGTCCTGCACTTCATCGGCCCGGCGGATGCAGATGCGCGCTCCTTGCCGGCAATCGCGCTGGCGACATCCTTGTTGAAAGTGGTCGCCCTGACGCTCCTTCCCGTCCTTTTCGGTTCGTGGTTCAGGGCGTTGGCACCCGTCGGGGCCCGGCGGTACGCAGCCACCGTCAAGTCCATCGCAACGGCAGCCCTTCTTCTGATGTTCGCCGTCATCATCTGGCGCGAATGGCAGATGATCGAAACGGCCCTCGGCACGCTGCTGCTGATTGTGATCGGCATGAACCTGGCGAATCTGGCGCTCGCCTTCATATCGTGCGCTGCCGCAAACCTGTCGCCCCGGGAACGCATCACCATGCGCATCGAACATGTGATGCGGCAGGAGGGGACGGCGATCTTCGTCGCCGTCACGATATTGGGAAGCACGGAGGCGGCTGTGCCGCTGATCGTCAACACATTGGTCGGCATGGTGATTAGCGCCGTTCTCATCGGAACGGCGAGCGCCCGCTTCACGCCCTATCGCGTGTCCGCGAAATCGCAGGCCTAGCTGAAGGAATGATCATGTCGAAATATGGCGTCGTTGCAGTGCTGGCAGGCCTTTCCTCATCCCTGTGCATGGCAGAGGACTTCAGGCTGACCCTCGATCAGCCGAAGGAAGCGCATGATGGCAGAATGATTCTGATCCTGACCGACGACGGTTCCACCGAGCCGCGGTTTCAGACGGGGCGTTCGCCGGAATCAGCACAGATTTTTGGTGTTGATGTTGAGGGTTTGTCTGGCGGCGAGAGCGTTCGTGTTGGCGGCGACGTTCTGGGATTTCCGGCGGTGGGGCTGGCCGATGTTCCGGCGGGCGACTATTTCGTGCAGGCCCTGCTGCACAAATACGACACCTTCAACCTGTCGAACGGCAAGACCGTGAAGCTGCCGGCCGCACGCGGCGCGGGCCAGAACTGGCGCAAGGAGCCGGGCAACATCTATTCGAAGCCGAAGAAGGTGAGCTTCGATCCGGCGCGCGACGGCACCATCGACATCGCTTTGACCGAGGTCATTCCCGCGATCCCGGAGAAGGAGGACACCGAGTTCGTCCGGCGGATCAAGGTGAAGAGCGAGCGCCTGTCGGAATTCTGGGGCCGCGACGTCTTCATCAACGGTCATGTGCTGGTGCCCAAGGACTTCGACAAGCATCCCGAGGCGCGTTATCCGCTGATGATCTTCCACGGGCATTTCCCGGATGATTTCGGCGGCTTCAGAACGACGCCGCCCGATCCCGACCTCAAATGCGAATATTCCGAGCGGTTCGACCTGCCCTGCTACAACCGCACCGAGCAGGAGGAGGCGTACCGTTTCTACCAGATCTGGACGTCGGCGGACTTCCCGCGCTTCCTGATCGTCGAGATCGACCACTCCAACCCCTATTATGACGACAGCTACGCCGTGAACTCCGCCAATCTTGGCCCCTATGGCGATGCCATCACCTATGAATTCGTGCCGGCGCTGGAGGAGAAGTTCCGCGGCATCGGCGAAGGCTGGGCGCGCTTCGTCTACGGCGGCTCCACCGGCGGCTGGGAAGCGCTCGCCGTCCAGGTCAAATATCCCGACGACTATAACGGCGCATTCGCAGCATGCCCGGACAGTCTGGATTTCAGGCAATTGAAAACCATCAATATCTACGATGACGAGAATGCGTTCTGGCGCGCGGGCACGTTCGGAAGAACTCCGCGAGAGGGGAGCCGGAACTATCTTGGGCACATGCGCTGGACCGTGGAGCAGGAGAACCGTTTCGAGCTGGTTCTGGGCGACAGGACCCGGTCCGGCCAGCAATGGGACATTTTCGAGGCCGTTTACGGTCCGATGGGAGAGGACGGATATCCGCGGCGCATCTGGGACAAGCGGACGGGCGTGATCGACAAGGAGGTCGCCGCCTACTGGCGCGAGAATTACGACCTTCGCCACATCATGGAGCGCGACTGGGCGACGCTTGGTCCCAAGCTGCAGGGCAAGATCCATATCTACACCGGCGACATGGACAATTACTACCTCAACAACGCCGTCTACCTGACCGAGGATTTCCTCAAGAAAGCCGATCCGCCTTATCAGGGCGAGGTCGATTACGGTGACCGCGCCGAGCATTGCTGGAACGGCGATCACGACAATCCAAACGCCATATCGCGGCTGCGCTACAACAGCATGTACGTGCCCAAGATCATGAAACGCATCGAGGAAAGTGCCCCGGAAGGCGCCGACCTCACGAGCTGGCGGTACAAGTGAATATTGCCGCCGGGCATCCACAATTTCCGTTTGGAAGAAACGCCGCTCGGCACATGTTGGGGTAGATCAGGGTGCGAAAAAGCACCAATATAAAGAGCGTTGCCGAAAAGACCCGGACTGGTTCCGGGCGGAAATCAGAGGCGTCAATGAAAATCCCGCGACTTCGGCATAATGCTTACATTGCGGGGATGGCGTCCAATATTTGACGGCAGCGGACTGGTGACATGATCGGCGCGGGCCAGGTCCGATTTCAAGAGGTCGTCCGACAGGTTTGAAAGCTGCAATGTCGCGTCGATCATGTTCCGCGCGACGACATGGATGACCTCGTCGTCCATCTGCACCGTGCCGTGCACCTCCATCAGCCGCGCGCCCATGACGATCCTGCGATGGGTTTTGAGCGTGTCGGGCCAGACAACCAGGTTGATGACGCCACTCTCGTCCTCGAGCGTGATAAAAACGACGCCCTTGGCACTTCCAGGGCGCTGACGGATGAGGACGACACCGGCGACGCTGACCCGGTGGCCGAATTTCAGGCTGCGCAGGTCGGCGGCGCGGGTAAAGCCGCGCTCGGCATAGTCCGCGCGCAGGAATTCCATGGGATGCGCTTTCAGCGACAGGCGCGTGGTCTGGTAATCGGCCACGACATGCTCGCTGAGCGGCATGACGGGCAGCAGGGCAGGGACATCGGCGCCCTCGTCCTGCGTGTCACCGTGGACGAACAGCGGCAAATCGGGCGCGTTCTTCAGTGCGCGCGCGTCCCACAGCGCGGCGCGGCGGTCCTTGCCCATCGACCGGAACGTGTCCGCGGCAGCCAGGACCTCGATCGCAGTTACAGCTAGACCGGCCCTGGTTTTCAGATCCTCGACGGTTTCAAAGGGCGTGCGCCGCGCCGCGATCAGCCGTGCGGCATCATTCGCCTTCAAGCCATTGATCTGGCGCAGGCCAAGCCGGACACGGAGCTTGCCGCCTGCCCATTCGACGGTCGTGTCCCAGTCGCTCAGGTTCACATCGGGGGCGAGGACGGAGACGCCATGTTCGCGCGCGTCGCGGACGATCTGCGCGGGCGCGTAGAACCCCATGGGCTGGGAATTGAGGAGCGCCGCGCAGAAGATCGCGGGATGGTGGCATTTCATCCAGCTGGAGATATAGACCAGATGCGCGAAGCTGGCGGCATGGCTTTCCGGGAAGCCATATTCGCCGAATCCTTCGATCTGACTGAAGCAGCGCGCGGCGAATTCCGGGTCATAACCGCGCTCCACCATGCGCCCGACCATCTTTTCCTTATGTTCCGACACCATGCCGCGCGATCGGAACGTCGCCATTGCCTTACGCAACTTGTTGGCTTCGGGCGGCGTGAACTTCGCCGCGACCATGGCAATCTTCATTGCCTGCTCCTGAAAGATGGGAACGCCCAATGTGCGAACCAGAATGTCCTTCAGTTCGTTTGGCAGGCCGTGTTCGGGCGCGGGTTTGGGATAAAATGGTTTCTCAAGGCCCTTTCGCCGTTTCAGATAAGGGTGCACCATGTCGCCCTGGATAGGTCCGGGGCGGACGATGGCGACCTGTATGACGAGGTCGTAGAATTCGCGCGGTTTCAGGCGCGGCAACATGTTCATCTGCGCGCGGCTTTCGACCTGGAAAACGCCGAGGGAGTCGCCCCTGCACAGCATGTCGTAAACGGCCCTGTCATCCTGCGGCACGGTGGCCAGCGACCAGTCCTCGCCGCAATGCGCCCTCAGCAGATCGAATCCCTTGCGGATGCAGGTCAGCATGCCGAGCGCCAGAACGTCGATCTTCATGATGCCGAGCGTCTCGATATCGTCCTTGTCCCATTCGATGAAACTGCGGTCCGGCATCGCGCCATTGCCGATGGGGACGGTCCTGGTCAGCGGTTCGCGGGTCAGAATGAAACCGCCAACATGCTGCGACAGGTGGCGCGGCATGCCGATCAGCTGGTCGGCCAGCCAGATGACACGCTTCAGGTGCGGGTCGGCAAGATCGAGACCCGCCTCCATCACCTTGTCCTCGTCGACCTCCGACCCCCAGCTGCCCCAGACGGTCTTGGCAAGCGCGCTGGTGACATCTTCGGACAGGCCCATGACCTTGCCCACCTCGCGGATGGCGGAGCGCGGGCGATAGTGGATGACCGTTGCGCACAGTCCCGCCCGTTCGCGGCCATAGCGATCGTAGATATGCTGAATGACCTCCTCGCGCCGTTCATGCTCGAAATCGACGTCGATATCGGGCGGCTCCTTCCGCTCTTCGGAAATGAACCGTTCGAACAGTAATTCTGTCGTTGCGGGATCGACCGAGGTGATCTTCAGGCAATAGCAGACCGCGCTGTTCGCCGCCGAGCCGCGCCCCTGGCAAAGGATGCCGATGCTGCGGGCATGGTCGACGATATCGCGGATGGTCAGGAAATAGCGGGCATAATCCATCTTCGCGATCAGGCCGAGTTCGTGCGTGATGAGGTCGCGCACCTTGTCCGGCACGCCATCAGGATAACGGCTCGGCGGCGCCCGCCCAGGCGAGGTCGGCCAGATGCGCGTCCGGCGTCTTGCCGCCGGGGACGGACTCCTGCGGATATTCATATCTGAGCTCGTCGAGGCTGAACGCGCAGGCATCGGCGATGCGGCGGGTTTCGGCGATGGCGTCCGGCCAGTCCGCAAATAGCCGCTGCATTTCTTCGGGGCTTTTCAGATGCCGCTCGCCATTCTGGGCGAGGAGATTGCCAGCCTGTGTGACCATGACCTTCTTGCGGATGCAGGTCATGACGTCCTGCAGCGGGCGGCGGGACGGGCAGTGATAATGAACGTCATTGGTCGCGACCAGTTTCAGGCCGTGCCGCTGTGCCAGCCCCCGTAGCCGGTTGATCCGCGCGCGGTCGTCGTCCCGGTAGCGCCGGACCGCCGCGATGTGACCCACCAGCGGATGCGCCGCCAGACTGGGCAGGCTGTCTTCAAACGCATCCAGGTCTTCGCCGGGAATGGCGATCAGGAACAGGTCGCGCGTCAACTCGCGGCGGACATCCGCCAGTGAAATATCGCAGACATCCTTGGCCTGCCATTTGCCGTCGCTGTCCCAGACCTTGCCGAGCGAGAGCAGGCAGCAGATGTCGCCATAGGCGCCGCGGGTGCGGGGATAGGCGTAAAGCGACGGGCCGTCGGTCAGGTCGAGACGGCAGCCGATGACGGGCGTGACCTTGGCCGTCTTTGCCTCCGAATGCAGCCGCACGACCCCCGCCATGGTATTGCGGTCCGCAATGCCGAGGCTGTCATAGCCAAGCGCATGGGCGGCAGTGACGAGGTCTATGGGATCGGATGCGCCGCGCAGGAACGAAAAGCTGCTGGCCAGACCCAGCTCGACATAGGGCGCGGGCGGGTTGCGGACGAAATCGTTCGTATCGGCAAGTTTGCGCTTGTCGGGCGTGAGCGGCGCGTCGGGCACTACGCATCCAGGCCGTGCACGAACCATCGCGGCTGGCCGCCGCGGCCATCGCCCGCCAGACCTTCGCGGTAGAGCCAGAACCGGCGGCCCTCCGCATCCTCCACGCGGTAATAGTCGCGCAGGCGCGCATGGCCAGGCTGTCGCCACCATTCGGGCGCGATGCGTTCGGGGCCGGCGGTGCGAATGACATCATGGGCTTGCCGCCGCCAGACGAAGCGCGCGGGCGGGCCCTCCGGAATGGCGTGAATCACCTGCGCTTCTTCGGGCTGCATGAGGAGGCGCAGCGGGCTGCGGCCCAGACGGCTGACCGGGCGCGGATGCGCCAGCGTCCCGCCGGCTGCGGGAATGAGGATTTCGCCGCGCTCCGGCAGATGGCTGCCGCTGGCCTGTGGCCTGAGAACGGCGTTCTCCCCCAGCCGCGCCGTCAGCCGGTCGACCAGGCGTGAAAATGCCATATCGTCCCGCGCTTCGCCGGTCAGATCATCCTGAACCGCTCCCTGTTCTTCTGCGCGCAGCACCTCCAGCGCAGCGGCATCGACGCCGAAACCGGGATCGACATGATCGAGCTTGCCCTCGAACAGTTGCAGCAGATGCGCGGCATCGCGGCTGCCCCGGCCCGTGCGCGTGAAAGCGTGCGCGGTGCTGCCGTCCACGCGATAGGCCGTGAAACGTAATGTTCGCGCGCTGGTCTGCTCTTCCTCCATGAGCGCGCAAAGGTCTGCCACCAGATCGGCAACTATGCTCATCAAACCTGTAATGTCGCCCAGTGGCTCGGCGAGACGGCGGATGGTCCGGAGCGGCGGCCTGTCCATCTTGGACACCAACGGTTCACGCAGACGGCCAACGGCCTGGTCCAGTCGCAGAACGGGGTTGCGATGCGGCGCTTCGACCTTCCGAAAGCGCCTCACCAGCGCCTCGCGCGGAAGCGCCGCCAGCGCGCCAATGGTTTTCAGACCCAGTCGCCGCAGCAGCAGCACCGTATCGCCGTCCAGCCTGAGCGCGGTCGTGGGCAGTGGCGCGAGCGTGTCCGCCACGGCCTCATCCGCACAGATTGTCAGGCGCGGTCCATGATGCGCCAGCGCCCATGCCGCGCCGATGGTGGGTGCAATCGCGATATGCGCGGTCAGTCCCGCATTTGTGAACGCCGCTGTCATGTCGTTCACCATGCCTTGTTCGCCGCCATGGAGATGCGCCGAGCCGCTGATGTCCAGCAACAGCGCGTTCGCGCCTGTCGTTTGCGTCCAGGGACACCAGCGCCGCGCCCATGTCGACAGCCGCTTCAGATCGATGGCGTCGGCGTCCGGGTCAGCGTCCTCGACCTCAAGATGTGGCACCAGCGTACGCATATCGGTCACGCGCGTTCCTGGCGTAATGCCAAGCGCCGCCGCTGCCCTGCTGACATCGTGGATGACAGGGCCATGCGGGCCTTCGCGCGTCAGCACAAGCGGGGCAGCGCACCGCGTCTCAGCATCCCGTGCGTCAGCAGCCAGCCATTGCCGCCGGCGACGCCAGCGCTGGATCGGGAAATGCGGCATCCAGATGCAGGCGATGCGCCGCGGAGTCATAGCGCGCGGTCCAGATGCCTGGTTTTGCGCCGCGCGCGCGGAACAGTTCCGCCCGCCAGCGCGGCTGACCCGGGGCGCGGTCGTCGTGCGGATGCGGTAGCGAGGGCAGCGATGCGACCCGCCAGCGCAGCCGCGCTGCCGACAGATTGGCGCTGCCGCCAAAACGCAGCAGAAACACCGGCACGCCCTGCCGCTCCGCCCGTATGGCAAGACGTTTCGTGGCGGTGAAGTCGAGCGCCCGTGAATCGCCCCAGACCTCGCCAACAATGGCCGAGAGGGAAGCGCATTTCAGCCCCTCTTCCATGGTCCAGAGCACGTCCGCGCCGCTCCGCGCGCAGGCCAGCACCAGCTGCTCCGCATCGGCACCAAACTCCGGAAAGGCCTGACCGCAGGGCCGGCCGGTCTCCACCGCTGCCATGCGGTCCTGCACCCATAATAGCTGCCCGCCCTTGCGTGGCACCTGAGCGAGCGCGAAGCCGATGGCGCCCGCATCCCGCGGACCCGCGAATATCTCGGACAGGCTTGTCTGCCGTTCCAGATCGGGCGCTTTCGAGTCGCGCAGCTGCGCGGCCTTCGGCTTGCGGGCCGATAGGTCTGAAACCAAGGATAATATTGGCGTTTTGCGGGTGTCATTCATCGACCATGGGGCTCTATGTTCCTTATATGTTCTCATATAGCATGGAACACGCAAACAGAGTCAAATGGCGTGATGAATTCTGGGGATCTCAATCATTACAGACGCGCGAAGGTGCAATCTGCCAATGTCAGTTTACGGGCTGGTTGCTGACAATTCGCTTTCAGTCTCCGCTCCCACCGCCGCGTAAAGCGAGATGATGGACTGGGCCAGGGCGGCGCGGGCGTCGATCAGATTTTCACGGCTGCCGATCAGCTGGCGCTGGGCGTCGAGAACCTCGAACAGGGTGGTCAGACCCTCCCTGTAGAGCGCGTCCGACTGCGTGAAGGCGGCCTCGCTTTCCTCGATTGCCTGTTCCAGATCGGCAATGCGTTCGGCATAGCTGTCGACCGCGACGGCGGAATTCTCCACCTCGGCCACGACGCTGAGCAGCGTCTGGCGATATTCGGCGAGCCGCGCATCGGCTTCGCGCTCCGCAGCGACCACTTCGGCCCGGCGACGCCCGCCGTCGAACAGGGGTATGTCGAGGGCGGCGCCGATGCTGGAAAACACATTGGACAGAAGCCCTCCAAAACTGCCGTCCCCCACCACGAACTGGCCTGGAAAGGTCAGGGAGGGATAGAGATCCGCGCGCTCCGCACCAACCCCGGCGGCGGCTTCCAAAAGCCTCGCCTCCGCCACGATCAGGTCGGGCCGCCGTCGCAGCAGATCCGCGGGAATGCCGCGCGGTGGCCCGCCCCTGTAGTTTGGAACGCCTGTCTCAGCCGGTTCCAGACCAGCAAGTGGCGCGGGGTCATCGGCGGTCAGAATGGACAGGGCATTGGCGGCTTCGGTTCGGGAAATCTCGATCAGTCCGCGCTGCGCCCGCGTGGCGGACAGGTCGGCGGCAGCGCGGCGGACATCCAGATTGGCAGACAGCCCAGCCTCGAACCTGAGCTTGACGATCGCAAGCGTGCGCTCCTGCAACTCGGTCGACTCGGCCAGCAGGGCAAGTCGCGCACCCGTGCGTCGCAATTCGATGAAGTTGCTGGCGACGCTGGCGGCGACCAGACGCCGCGTATCGGCAAGGACATATTCGCTGGCCCGCGCATTCGCCGCCGCCGCCGCTATCTCGTAGGAAAGCCGCCCGGAAATGTCCGGGTCGAACACACCCTCAAGCCCGGCACCGGCGGCAAGATCGTCCGATCCACCGGTATCGAGGTTGATGGCGGCAGTGCCGAAGCCGTTGAACGACGGCAGCCGGTCAGATCGCTCCGCCCGGACGAGCGCACGGGCCCGGAGCAGGCGGGCGCGGGCGGTCTCGAGATCGAGGTTGCGTGACAGGGCGCGGTCGACCAGCGCATTGAGAGCGGGCTGCTCGAAGCCGCGCCACCAGAGCCTGTCGACGGACTCGGGGCCGGGCGGCGCAATATATGCCGCAGGTGCCTCAATTGGTGGAATGTCATATGCGGCCCCGCCCGCGCATCCGGCCAGGCTGGCTAGAAAGAACGCCGCAAATCGCTGTGCGCAGACCGTTATTTGCCGTCCCCGGTTTTCTCACGTCGTCGCCGCTTCCGAAGGTGCGCTGTCGGCTTCCGCAAGCTCCTTCTTCAATCTGCCGAGATCGACGCTGCGCGGTTTTCCGAACGGGGCGATGGCCAGATAGATGACGGGGGTCAGAAGCAGGGTGAAGATACCGGCGATGCCAAGCCCGCCAAAGATGACCCAGCCGATGGCCTGCCGCGCCTCCGCGCCCGCGCCCGTCGCCAGGATGAGGGGCACGGCACCAAGGACAGTGGAAATGAGCGTCATGGCGATCGGGCGCAGACGAATGGCGGCGGCTTCCTCGACCGCCTCGCGCACGCTGCGGCCTTCGTGGCGGAGCTGGTCGGCAAATTCCACGATCAGGATGCCGTTCTTGGCCATTAGTCCGATCAGCATCACCAGACCGATCTGCGAATAGATGTTCAGTGACACGCCCGAAAGGAACAGCGCGAAGATCGCCGCTGCGAGTGCGAAGGGAACCGTGAGCAGGACCACAAGCGCGCTGGTCAGGCTTTCGAACTGCGCGACCAGCACCAGAAAGACGATCACGAAGGCGAACCCATAGGTCAGCAGCAGGTCGTTTCCGGTTTCCTGCAAGGTCTGCGCTTCACCCTGAAGGACCAGATCTATGTCAGGCCCAAGCGCCGTTTCGGCCAGACGCCTCATCTCGTCCACAGCGTCCTGCAAGGGCACGCCGGAGGCGATGTCGGCCTCCACTTCAATGGCGCGGCGCTGCTCGGTGCGATCAAGCTCGGCGGCGATGCCCTCCTCAACGATGCGGGTCAGCGCTGACAGGGCAACCAACTGGCCGCTGCCCGCCCGGACATAGAGATTGCGCAGGTCCTGCGGGCTGGTGATGGACGTCGTCTCCGCCGACAGGCGCACCGGAATGGACTGATCGCCGACGTTCAGATCGACGACCTCCGTCCCGCCGACCATGGCGCGTAGCGTTGCCGCCAGGTCATCGAAATCGACGCCCAGATCGGCGGCGCGGCGCCGGTCGATCTGAACCGACAATTGAGGCTGCGTCGGCTGATAGGAGAGATCGGCATTGGAGAGCATTTCGGAGTCGAGGTCGATTGCCGCCGCCAGGGCCTGCGCCGACAGAAATATCTCGTCATATTCGGGGCCGGTCAGTGCGACCTCGATGCTGTCGCCACCGCCCGAGCGGATGCTGAGCGTGCCGCGCCCGCGCGCACCGGCGCGGGAGCCCGGAATGCGCGACAGCGGTTCGTCGAGCGCATCGACGATCTCGGTCTGCGTCAGATCGCGGTCGGCCCAGTCGGCCAGCGTTGCCGTGACCTGTATGCGGTTGGGATCGTAGCGCCCGACAATGGAGAACGTCGAAACGATGGTGCCGTCGTCAATGAACGGCTGCAGGATGCGCTCGACCTCGTCGAGTTCGCGGTCCATGAAATCGAGCCCGACGCCATCCGGACCCGTCGCGCTGACCGTAACGATGCCGCGATCCTCATCCGGGACCAGTTCCGTATCGAGACCGCCATAGAGCAGCGCCGCAGCGCCGGCAGCGAGGACCGCGACGACCCCGACGATGCGCGGGCGGTCCAGGCAGCGGCCAAGCATGTTCGCGTAGGAGCCAGTCACCCTTGCGCCAAGATTATGGAGACGCGAAGCCTTTTCGTCCTCGCGATCCGTTCGCAAATCCAGCCGGGCGGCGAGGGCGGGCACCAGGGACAGCGCGACAAACGAAGAGATGACGATGGCAAAGGCCAGCACGAAGCCAAATTCGCGGAACAGCCTGCCTGCCTCCGACGGGAGGAAAGAGATGGGAACGAAAACGGACACGAGGACTGCCGTCGTTGCGACGACCGCGAAGAAGACCTGCCGGGTGCCGATGACGGCGGCGGCGCGCTTTCCATGGCCTGCATTCTGCAGTCTTTGTGCGTTTTCCAGGACGACAATGGCATCGTCGACGATGAGGCCCGTCGCCAGCACGAGCGCCAGCAGCGTCAGGAGATTGATTGAAAAGCCGAGCAGCCAGATACCCGCGACGACGCCGACCAGAGCCACGGGAATGGCGGCGCTTGGTACAAGAGTGGCTGCGAATTTGCGAAAGAAGACCAGGATCGTGCCGATGACGACGGCGATAGTGAAGGCGAGCGTGATCAGCACTTCCCGCACGGAAATGCGGATGAAATCGGCCTCGTCGGATATGATGCTGATATCGACGTCCTGAAACCGGCGATTGACGCGATCCACCGCTGCGGTGATCGTGTCGGAAATATCGATGGTGTTCGATCCAGCCTGCCGGATGACCCCCAGCCCGACGATGGGACGGCCATTCAGGCGGACGAAGTTCGTTGCGTCCGCCGGGGCGAAATAGACTTCCGCGATGTCGCCAATGCGGGTGCTGCCCCGGACCGAAATCTGTTTGACGAGGTCCGGTGTCGCCGCAGTCGCCTCGGCGCGGACCACCAGCGATTGCTCGTCCGACTGAAAACTGCCGACAGGAACATCGAAGGGCGCGTTTTCAAGCACGGCAACGACGTCGGCGACCGTCAGCTCATAACGATTGAGCCGGATGGGATCGACGGCAACTCGCAGTTCCTGCTCCCGCGCGCCGAATTCCGCGATGCTGGCAACGCCCTCCGCCGTCAGCAATTCCGGGATGATGTCGGTCTGCACGATCCGCGTCAGCTCCGCTTCGCCATAGCGATCGCTGGCCACCGCCAGCGTCAGGATCGGATCGGCATCCTCGTCCGCCTTTACGACGGTGACCTGCTCAACGCGGTCGGGCAGATCGCGGGTCACGCGGCTGACGGCCTCGCGCACGTCGGAGGCGGCGGTATCAAGGTCGACCCCCGGTGCGAACTCGACGCGGATGCGGGTCGAATTCTCTTCGCTGGACGAATAGATTTCCCTGACGCCGCTGACGCGCGCGGCCGCATTTTCAAGGATGCGCGTGACCTCCGCATCCATGGTTTCGGGCGCGGCCCCGGGCAGCACGGCGCGCACCGACACGATGGGCCGGTCGACATTGGGGAGTTCGCGGATCTCAACGCCGAACAGCGCGGCGATCCCGGCGATGACGATCAACAGGTTGATGACGCCGATCAGAAGCGGGCGTTTGACCGCCAGCAGGGGCAGGTCGGACCTATCCACCCGCAGGTGCCGCCTCCGGCCCCGCCTGCGATTCCCGGTCCCCGGCCACCGCGCGTCCGGTCTCGACGTCCGCCGGGCGGCGCGGGGTGGGCGCGACGAGCTCGACGGCCTGCCCTTCGCGCACCTTCTGGACGCCCTGAATGATGATCATGTCGTCCCGGCCCAGCTTCGCGTCCACAAGGGCGTTGCCATCGCGGCGCTCGACGATCGTCAGCGGAACGCGCGTGGCCGCACCGTCCCTGACCGCCCACAAATAGGACCCCTCGGCGCCCCACACGATCGCCGCTTCGGGGACGGCGGGAAGCGCGCGCCCTTTTTTCTGAAAGGCGACGCGAAAACTCATGCCGGGGCGCAGGCGGTCGTTTTCATTGTCGACCGCGGCGCGCACCGTGAAGGTCCGCTCCTCGGCCGACACGGTGCTGTCGACCGCCAGAATGCGGGCTGTAACCGTGCGGTCGGGATCGGAATAGGGGATCATTTCGACGGTCTGTTCCTGCCCCAGCGCCGAAAACACCTCTTCCGGCACAGCGAAGTCGACATAGAGCGTCGCGCGGTCGTCGATCTGCGTGATCGGCGTGGTTGGCGAAACCCGGTCGCCTTCGTCGATGGTGGTAAGGCCAACATGACCTGAAAAGGGCGCGCGCACGGTGCGGTCCGCCAGGGCGACGCGCGCCTGTTCCAGCTCGATGCGCGCGGACGACAGCGCGGTCTCCCCTGCCTCGATCTGACTGGCGGAAATGGCGCCCGTGTCCTCAATGCGGCGATACCGGCCGAGCAGCTGCTCGGCCTCCTTGACCGCAATTTCGGCCAGCCGCACCGCCAGACGTTCCTGCCGGTCATCGAGGCGGATCAGCGGCGCGCCTTTCCTGACATAGTCGCCGATGCCGAAGGCGACATCCAGTACCCGCCCCTCCGCTTCTGGATAAATTTCCGCCGATGTGGCCGCGCGGGCCGATCCGATCGCTTCGATCGATACCTGTTCGGCCACCATTGGCACCTTTTCCGCAATGACGGTCACGGGCTCCTGTGCCCGGTCGTCGCCCTCCTTTTCGCCGCAGCCTCCCATGACGAACAGGAGCGCGCTTGCAACGGCTGCGGACAATGGCTTTGATAACATATGAAAACTCATACGGTCGGCCGGGGCATAGTTCACCTGAAATTTTGTCACGGCACCTTTGCCGGATTCAGTCTCGCGGCGATCCGAGGACGTTGTCCGTCACGCGTCTTCGTTCGTCCGCGAATTGCAGCGGCCGGCGCTTGAAATCATGGACGGGATGGGGGCGGCCTGATATGTTCGTCCTCAAACGATAGAGTTTTATGGTGTCGCACCGCGAATTTGTGATTTTGCTGATTGCTGCTTCCGCTGTCATCAGCACGCCAACATCAGCGCAGTTCGCCCCGCCCATGCTTCCGCCGCAACTTTGGACGGTGATTGAGGAGGAGGGCGCTCAAGATACCGACGTCGATGTTCCCCACCGGGATGAACCGGCAAAATACCAGCCGGTCGAGGTTGACCAAAACAATCTCACATATGAGGCATCCGCCGCCCGCACCCGTCAGAACCTTGCCAATTTCGTTGCCAAATCCCGCGTGCAGGATCCCGTCGGTGCCCGGCAGTTGGAAGCGCTGTTCGCGCAAGTTGATGTGATGGGCGAAGTCACCAAAGGCATGGAGCGCAAGGGACTTTCGGTCAATAACACCGCCGATGCCTTTGCCGCTTATTGGATCGCCGCATGGCAGGCGACGCGCGCCGATACCGAGGAAAAGAGCAACGCAGCCTATGCAGCGGTATCTCGCCAGGCGGCGCGCGGGCTGCTTTCCTCCCCTGAATTTACAGCCGCCAGCGATGCCCAGAAGCAGGAAATGGCAGAAGCTTTGCTGAAGCAGATGGTCATAATGGAGATCGCCAACGAGCAGGCAAGTTCCGACATTCTGCCCGCAAAGGATGTGCAGCGCGCCATATTGCAGGGCGCAAAGGCTTCGGGCCTCGATCTTGAGGCAATAACATTCACCGAGGAGGGTTTCGTCAAGGCGTGATCCCGCGTGAAACTCGCGTCCCCGCGAAATCATCGAGTGAGAAACCGCCGGGTCTGGCACGGGGTTGGCTAAGTCATTGAAAATTTGGTGGATGCACTAGGGCTCGAACCTAGGACCCGCTGATTAAGAGTCAGCTGCTCTACCAACTGAGCTATGCATCCACTGGAGCCTGAAATGGGGCTGCCGTCCCGCCTGGTCAAGGACCGGGAAGCGCGGCGTGTACCGATGCGGTTCCGCCTTGTCAAAGACTCATATGCCGCCCGGGCCGTCAACCAGCCGCCGCCGGTCCTTTTGCCTGTGGATGGACAGCAATATACCGATCAGCAAAAGCGCGGTCAGCATGGCCGAACCGCCATAGCTCATCAGGGGAAGGGGGATGCCCACCACCGGCGCGAAACCCATGACCATGGCAAGATTGATGAAGATATAGAAAAACAGCGTCATGGTCAGGCCCATGGCGGCCAGCCGCGCAAAATGGCTTTTCGCTGTCAGTGCCGTGGAAATGCCCCAGCCCAGGATGACGGCATAGCAGGCGATGACGAACGCGCCGCCCATCAGGCCCCATTCCTCCGCCATCGTCGCAAAGATGAAGTCGGTCTGCTGTTCAGGCAGGTACTGGAGATGACTTTGCGTTCCGGACAGGAACCCCTTGCCAGTGATCCCGCCGGATCCGATGGCGATTTTTGACTGGCTGATGTGATAGCCGGCACCAAGGGGATCGGCCTCGGGATCAAGGAAGATCAGAACGCGGCGCTGCTGATATTCCTTCAGGAGGAACTGGACGGCCAGCGGAATGCCGACGACGGCGGAAGCGCCCGCCGTGATGAACAGCCACAGGCGCGCGCCTGCCAGGAAGACAATGGTGACGCCGCCCATGATGATCGTGAGGGCTGTGCCGAGGTCGGGCTGCAACATGACAAGTGCCGCCGGAAACCCGACCATGAGCGCGGGAAGGATCAGGGTCGGCATCGCCTGCGTCTGCACGCGCGGCAGGAAGTGGTAATAGCGGGCAAGAGCAAGAATGACGGCGATTTTCATCAGTTCCGACGGTTGCAGGTTGATGATGCCGAGGTTGAGCCAGCGCTGCGATCCGCCGCGAAGTGCGCCCATCGCCTCCACGCCTATCAGCAGCACCAGGCAGACACCGTAGAAGGGATAGGCCCATTTCAGCCAGAAGCTCATGTCGAACTGAGACAGGACCATCATCATGATGAACAGCGCGCCGAAGCGGATGCCCTGATTGGTCATCCAGGGAGACGTGCTGCCACCGGCGGCGGAATAGAGAACCAGCATGCTGAACAGGCCCAGCCCCAGCACGGCCAGGATCGTTACCCAGGGAAGGGCGCTAAGCCGGTCGGGTAGCGCTGGCGCTGCCATCGTCGCTTTCTCCCGATCCAGCGCCCAGGGCGGGCGTGGGTATCATGTCCGCCGCAACGGGCGTCGTGACGCCCCAGCCATCCTCGAGACGGCGAAGCGAGTCCATGGCCTGATCCTTGTCGAACAGGAATGTCATCACATCCTTTGCAATGGGAGCGGCGGCCTTTGACCCGCCCCCGCCATGTTCAACGGTGACGCTTATGGCATAGCGCGGTTCCTCGACCGGGGCGAAGGCGACGAAAAGGCCGTGGTCACGATATTTCCACGGGATTGCGATTCCGCGGTTCTTCGCGAGGCTGCGGACCTGCGCCGTGCCCGTCTTGCCGCCCATCCTGACATTGTCGAGGCGCAGGCGTGAGCGCCCCGCCGTTCCTCCCGGACCGTTGACGCAAAGGTCCATGCCATGCCGGACGGCGGCCAGATGCTCAGGGTCGATATCGAGGGGTGTCAGCGCCTCCTCGGCCCCTGCGAGAAGCGTCGGCATGATCCGCTTGCCCGATGCGAGCCGCGCACTCATGACGGCAAGTTGTAGCGGGGAAAGCGCATTGTAACCCTGACCAATCGACGAATTCAGCGTTTCCCCCACCAGCCATTCCTGATCATAGGTGCGGCGTTTCCAGGCCGGATCGGGCAGGATGCCGCTTTTCTGGTTGGGGAGCTGGAGCGTGTCATATTCGACGCCAAGACCGAGTTTCGTGCCCATCTCATGGATGGCGTCGATGCCGATCTGCCGGCCGCGCGTGTAAAAATAGACGTTGCAGCTCTGGTAGATCGACTTGTCGAGATCGACATAACCATGTCCGCTGCGCTTCCAGCAGCCGAAACGGTGCCGTCCGAGCTGATACCCGCCATTGCAGACGACCCGGTCGGTCGGATCGACGCCTGCGTCCAGCGCCGCAAGGGCGGTCACCGGCTTGAAGGTGGAACCGGGCGGATATAGCCCCTGAATGCACTTGTTGACGAGCGGATTCATCTCGTTCGAGGTAAGCGCGTTCCATTCCGTATGGCTGATCCCGTCGGAAAAGGCATTTGGATCGTAGGCGGGCATCGACACCATGGCGAGAACCTCGCCAGTCACCGTGTCAATGACGACCACGCTGCCCGATTCCGGGCCGATGCGGCGCGCGGCATAGGCCTGCAGGTCGCGGTCGATACTGAGGCGGACATTTTCGCCTGGTGTATCGAGCTGGGTTTCCAGATCGCGGATGATGCGTCCGCGCGCGTTCACCTCGACCCGCCGCGCGCCCTGTTTGCCGCGCAGTTTCTCGTCCATCGTGCGCTCTACGCCATCTTTTCCGACCTTGAAGGCGGGGTGCAGAAACAGCGGATCGGCATCCGCTTCCAGATATTGTTCCCGCGTCGGGGCGGCCACATAGCCCATCAGATGGCCGACGGCCTCGCCATCGGGATAAAGCCGCGAGAAGCCGCGAACCGGCTGCACACCCGCCAGTTCCGGCAGCCGCACGTTGATGGCGCTGTAGGATTCCCAGTCCACATTGGCGGCAACTTCGACCGGCAGGTAACCGGGCTGCGTTTCCACCGCCTTTTCGATGCGGGCGACCTCTTCCGCCGGCAGGTTCAGATATTCACTCAGCCGCGCCAATGTGGCGGGCAGGTTGGTGACCTGTTCCGGAACCAGTTCCAGCCGGTATTCCGGCTGGTTGATGGCAAGCGGCTGACCGTTACGGTCAGTGATCCAGCCCCGGCGCGGCGGGATCAGGCGGATGGCGACGCGGTTGTCTTCGGCCAGTGTCGCGTATTTCTCACCCTCGAACACGCTCAGATACACCATGCGGCCGCCGATCAGCAGGCCAGCGGCCGCCTGAACGCCGCCAACGAACAGCGCGCGCCTCGTGAACGTGCGATCGCGCTCGGCGTCCGTCTTCATGTCGTCACCCGGTCGACAAAGCGTCGCTGGGCCCGCACGAAAATCGCCGCCACCAGGGGGAAAGCCGCCAGTGTCGCCAGACCCTGCGTCAGAAAGGGCAGGGCACTTACGCTATCAGGTGGGGCGGTTCCGGCAATCAGGCAGAGTCTCCACAGTACGAGTTGATAAATCAGCACGAAGGGCGCCGAAATGGCCCAGTCGGCCAGCCAGTGTATTCGCCTGACCTTTGTATCCATCCATATCACGGCGATCATGAACAGGGGAAAAAGCAAGGCATTGGCACCAAGTGGCATGGCGAAGACGATGTCAGCGAAAACGCCCAGCGGCACTGACAACCAGATGGGCAGCTGGCTGGGCCGGTACAAGGCAAAGAGGAAAATCAGCACCAGGCCGAAATTCGGCCAACTCGGCAAAGGCGTGAAAATGGGCGCGACCGACAGGATCAGACCCGCCGCGACGATCAGTACGGGAATCAGCGGGCTGAGCCGCCGGATGAACAGGAGCAGGCGTTCACGGGCCGAAAGCTGGCGCGAGGTTCTTGCCGGGGCGGCCCCAAACCGGCGGCGTAGCGATCCGTTCGTCATGGCGCGGGCGGCGCGTCGGGCGGGAGCGCTTCGATGGGTGTATCGACACCGGGCAGGCTGCCAATTTCAGGAAGGGCGATAACCTCCCGCATATAGGGCCGTTCGACGATGACAAACTGGGTCTGCGTCGGCAGCGCTGCCGGTTTTGCGCGCGGCATGACTCCGCCTGTTGCGACCACGGTTGCCACCTCAATTCCTGGCGCGAACAGCCCGCCGTCGCCCGAGGTCACCAACCGGTCGCCGATGCGCACTTCGCTGTTGGTTGGTCCCGACAGGTCGACGTCGAGAGTGGGCCTGTTCGTGCCGATGACCAGGGCGGGAAGGCCGGTTCTGACGACACGAACCGGGACCCGACTGGTGACGTCTGTGAGCAGCATGACACGCGCCGCCTTGGCACCCACTTCGACCGTGCGGCCGATCAGCCCGGACGCCATGCGCACCGGCTGTCCGGTTTCGACGCCGTCGATACGGCCAC
This sequence comes from uncultured Alphaproteobacteria bacterium, assembly GCA_963710205.1. Classification (GTDB taxonomy): domain Bacteria; phylum Pseudomonadota; class Alphaproteobacteria; order Sphingomonadales; family Sphingomonadaceae; genus Pacificimonas. Next base: position 407,327 of record CAVPZG010000006.1, read on the forward strand.
CGGATATGATCGCCTGGCTGGCATAGGCACCGCCTGCTGTTCCCGCGATGGCAAAGCTGCCAACCTGCTCGCGTGCTGGATCGACGACATCCATCAGCGCGCGCAATTCGCGGTTTTCCCGCAGCGCCTCGTCATAGCGGCGGCGATGCTCGCGATAGAGGGTCTCACGCGCCTCCAGCACCTTCACGCGCCGCGCACTGTCCATATAGGCGCTGGCATTGGTCCATATGCCCGCGACCGTTTCCACGGGAATTTGCACGACCTCCCATGCCGGAGCGACGATGTCAGCGCCCACGCCGCGCAGCGCGTCCGCGCGGTCGGGCGCGAAGCGGCTCATGATGAGAAGGCCGAGGGCGATGCCAATGACAAGGAACAGGAAACTGCGTCCCAGCAGCGCGAATGTGCGCTCCCGCCGCGTTTTGCCGCTTCTGGTTTTGCGGGGCGGCCAGGCCACGATTCTCTAAGCTCCCCTGTGACTCCTGACGTACTTTCCCGGTGCAGACCTGAAGCGGTTCAGACCTGGTAGAGGACGCCGCGATACATGTCGTCTTCCAGTGCGCGCCCAGTCCCTAGCGCGACACAGGTTAAGGGATCGTCGGCGACCGTGACAGGCAGGCCGGTGGCATCGCGAATGACCTCGTCCAGCTGGCCGAGCAGTGCGCCGCCGCCAGTCATGACGATGCCCTGATCGACGATATCCGCCGCCAGTTCCGGCGCGGTGTTTTCCAGCGCCTGGCGCACACCCTCGACGATCTGGCTGACGGGCTCCGAAAGCGCCTCCGCGACCTGCGCCTGATTGATGGTGATTTCCTTTGGCACGCCGTTCATCAGATCGCGGCCCTTGATGTCCAGCGTCATGCCGACGCCGTCCACGGGCGGCTTCGCCGTACCGATGGTTTCCTTGATGCGTTCGGCAGTGGTCTCGCCGATCAGGAGGTTATGATTGCGGCGCACATAGGATATGATGGACTCGTCCATCTTGTCGCCGCCAGTACGGACGCTGGTGGTGTAGGCGAGGCCCCGCAGGGAAAGAACAGCCACCTCGGTCGTGCCGCCGCCGATATCCACGACCATGGAGCCAATGGGTTCGGTCACGGGCATGCCCGCGCCGATGGCCGCCGCCATCGGTTCGTCGATCAGGTAAACCGATTTCGCGCCCGCGTTGTTGGCGGCATCCCGGATGGCGCGCTTCTCGACGCTGGTGGAACCGGACGGCACGCAAATGACGATTTCCGGCGCGGACAGGAAGGAGCGCTTGTGCACCTTGTTGATAAAATGCTCGATCATCTTCTCGGCGATATCGATGTCGGCGATGACGCCGTCGCGCAAAGGGCGGATTGCCTCGATCGAGCCGGGCGTTTTGCCCATCATCATCTTGGCGTCGTTGCCGACCGCCTTCACGGACTTGCGTCCCTCGTGAAATTCCATCGCCACCACGGATGGTTCGTTGAGAACGATACCTTCGCCGCGTACGTAAACGAGCGTGTTGGCGGTTCCGAGGTCGATGGCCATGTCCTTTGAGAACATGGATGAAAAACGGCTGAAAAAAGACAAGCTGGCAATTCCTGATGGCATATTTGCGTCTGCTCACGGCCCTTAGCGGCGATTCCCACCATATGCGAGCGAAACTCTGGCCGTTAAGGTGCGGCCTTCCATGAGCATCCGCCGCCTTCCCGATACACTTGTCGACCGCATCGCGGCAGGCGAGGTCGTCGAGCGTCCGGCGTCCGCCGTCAAGGAGCTTGTCGAGAACGCCCTCGACGCTGGCGCGACACGCATCGTCATCGACCTTGTCGAGGGGGGAACGGAGCGGATTTCCGTGACGGACAACGGGCGGGGCATGACGCCCGAGGAAATGCGTCTTGCCGTACAGCGGCATTGCACCTCCAAACTGGCCGACGGAGACCTGGCGGCCATAGCCACACTTGGCTTTCGCGGGGAGGCGCTGCCCAGCATCGCCAGCGTCAGTCATTTCCGCCTTGCCAGCCGCCGGCAGGGTCAGGATGGCTGGGCGCTCTCCATCGATCACGGCGAAACCGTCAGCGATGCGCCCGCCAGCATGACCGAGGGAACGCAGGTCAGCGTCGACAATCTGTTCGAGAAAGTTCCCGCCCGCCGCAAATTCCTGAAAACGCCGCGCGCCGAAATGGGCGCGATCACGGATACCGTTCGCCGTCTCGCCATGGCGCGCGCGGACGTCGCCTTCACGCTCAGCCATAATGGCAGAAAGCTGATGGACGCGCCCGCGCCGGGCCTGGCCCTGGGTGATGACGATGCGATGATCCACGCCCGTGTCGAGCGTCTGGGCGCCATCCTGACGCGCGAGTTTACCGCCAATGCCGTGCCTGTCGATCTGGCACGGGACGGCGCGCACCTCGGCGGGCTGGCGGGTGTGCCGACCTTCAACCGCGGTGCGGCGGACCATCAGTATCTTTTCGTGAATGGCCGCCCGGTGAAGGACCGGTTGCTGCTTGGTGCGGTCAGGGGGGCTTATCGCGACCTGCTTGCGCGTGATCGCCATCCGGTGCTGGCATTGTTCCTGACGGTCCCGCCAGGCGAGGTGGACGTCAATGTCCATCCCGCCAAAACCGAGGTCAGGTTCCGCGATGCCGCGGCGATCAGGGGCATGATCGTCAGCGGGTTGAGGCGCGCACTCGACGACGGCAGCGGCCACACCTCAACCACGGTGGGCGATGCGGCGCTGAGACATTTTCAGCCCGAACGCATGCCATTGCCGCCCGCCCAGCGTATGTTTGGCGAAAGTCGCCCCCGCTTTGCCGCGCCGCCGATGGCGAGAAGCGGTAATGAACCGGATGATCTCCCGCCCTATGCGCAACGTGACGAAGATCGTGAAGGCGGCGCCCGCCAAACGGAAGCCGCCGAACAATATCCACTCGGCGCAGCGCGCGCGCAGCTGCACGAAAGCTGGATCGTTGCTGAAACCCATGACCATCTGATCCTGGTCGACCAGCATGCCGCGCATGAGCGCCTCACATTGGAAAAGATGAAGGCAAGTGCGGCAACCGGCAGTCCAAAAATTCAGGCGCTTCTGATCCCCGAAGTCATCGACCTGACGGAGACCGAGACCGAGGCGCTCGAAGCCCATGCGGAGGATCTGGCCGCCCTTGGGCTGGAGATTGAACGATTCGGGACGGATGCGATCATGGTTCGCGGAGTGCCCGCCATTTTGGGCAACCGTGTCGATGCCAAGGCGCTGATCCGGGACATTGCCGATGACATCGCCAGTCTTGGTGCGGCGCACAGCCTGAAGGAGAAGATCGACGAACTCTATGCCACCATGGCCTGTCATGGCAGTGTCCGCGCGGGCCGCCGCCTTGCCATCGAGGAAATGAACGCCCTGCTGCGCGAGATGGAAGCTACGCCGCATAGCGGCCAGTGCAACCACGGTCGCCCGACCTATGTGAAACTTGCCCGCGCCGATATCGAGAAGCTGTTCGGTCGCCGTTAGGGGATCAGAATTTCGATCGTTCCATCCGGCGCAGCGGCGACCTTTGAAAAATCAACGACACCAGGCGTCACTTTCGCCAGGTCACCCTGCAACTGACTGGAAATCCAGCCACGCAGTTCATCGACATTGGCACTCTGTTCAGCCTGATAGTAGCGCAGCGTCGGTGCCGTCACGGGAAAATTGACGCTTTTGATGGTGTCGACCGTCCAGCCCCGTGCCTGCAAGGCAAGCTCAAGACGCGATGCGCGTGCGGCGCTGGCGTCATTGTCTTCGACATAGAATATGGACAGGCGCGCCCCTGACATGGCCGGTTTCCGGGGATCTGGCTTCGGGGGGTCTGGCTGCGGCAGTGTCAATCGAGATAGAATCGATGACGCGTTTTCAGGTCGAGCGCTGGTATCGGCATTAGCCGTGGCTTTCCCTTCGTCCGCACGTCCGGACTGGGTGGGGTCGGTTCCGGTCTCAGCTGCGATCGCGCTCTGTGCTTCCTGGACCTCATTGCTCGCGGCCGCTGCAGACTCGGCGGGAATGCCGCCATTCTCACCCATGCCCTCGGAAGGACCGTCAGACGGGATGATGGAGCCGAGTTCAACGCCTTCTTCGGGCGAGGACGTGACGGTCCCGGCGGAAGTGGGGGTTTCGGCCGAACTTCCGCTATCCGCATCCGTGCGCGATGGCAGGTCGATGCTGCCGTTCACAAAAGCGAAAATCCCTGCCGCGACCGCGATGACGCCCACGGTAGCGGCAGCCACGGGCCAATAGCTCCATCTTCTGTTCGCATGGACGACGGGCGGCGCCGCTTCCGGCGCAGTTTCCGCAGGTACAGGGGCTGCGTTGACTGGCAGGCGCGCGGAGTCTTCCATGTGGTCGGAACCGCCGGGAATCAGTTCCTTTTGGACATCTTCCGGATCGACATGCTGCCGGCCCGCAAACATGGCATTGACCAGCGCCGTTCCCGCCAGGCTGCGCAGGCGCCAGACCGACCCATCGGCCACCTGCGCCAGTCTGGCGACCGCCTGCGCGGTGAACAGGTTCGGATCGCCGCCGGCAAACAGGATATGCTCGCGGAGGTAGGAATCCGCGCCTTTCAGCGACAGTCCTTCCAGTCTGACAATATGATCGACAAGCGGTCGCAGCATCGCCGCTGAACTGTCATGCGCCACCAATATCGTGGCAATGCCGCTGTCCGCGCGTGCTTTTACCAGCTGCTTCAGGCTATCCTGCGAAAGTGACTGGGCTTCGTCGATCAAAAGATAGTCCACGTCGTGGTGGCATTTTCCCTCCCTGACCTGTTCCGGGGCGGGCAGCTGCACGCTTTCCCCATTCCTGACGAGCAATTCTGCCAAATGAGAAAGTGTGGCCGTCTTGCCCGTGCCAGCAGCGCCGTGCAGCAAGATCGTCCTGGCTCCGTTTGTCAGCGCATCCAGAACCGCATGACTGGCGGCGAGGACATGCGGGAGCAAATGCAGACCGCTGGACGCGGAAAAGGGCGAGGAATGAAAGCCGAAATGGCTTTCCACATTCAGCCGTTCCTCTGCCATATCGATATTATCCGCATGAATTTATACAGGACAATTATACGCTTATACCGGTTTCCTTGTTGAGGTTATGGCAATCGGGGGGATGGAACAAGCCTTATGGCCAATTTCAGCGTTAACGTCAGGCGCCAGCAGAACGCCCTGGCGCATGTCAATCTTCTGGAATACCGAAAGGCGCGATGCGGACGTCACCGAAAACCCCTTCGCCAGCGCTGGCGTCCTGCCCCGCAACATTCAGGTGCGGCTCGATGATGTCAGCAACGTCGCGCGTCACGAGAATGGTCGCCAGATGTGCGTCCGGATCCGTAACGATAACGCCGAAATCATTGTCGATGTCGGACACGGCCACGCCAAATCGCTGGGCGACCGCCTGAAGGTCGGGGGCAGTGTTGCCGCGGTAATGAAACTGCACCATCACCTTCGCATTCTTGTCTGTCATTTTTGGATCTCCGTCCCTGCCAGATAGGAACGGACCGGCCGCTGCAAAAGTGCAGCAACCGGCCCTGTTCCTGTGATCAGGCTGGGTGTCAGCCGCTACATCCGCAGCCACCCTCCTTTGCCTTGGGGGCACCTCCACCCGGCGCGGCGGCGCCACCAGCCTGGCTCGCATCGTACCAGCCTGCATAATAAAGCAGATCGGCAAGATCCTCAGGCGCCATGTCGGCCAGTGCCGACGGGTCGGCACTCAGATCCAGCATGCCATAGCCTCCGCCCTGATCGTGCCCGCTTTCGTCATATAGGTTCGAACCCGGACGCGGCGGAATTGGCAGCGGCGGAAAGGGCTGTGGCGGGACGCGCGGCGGCAGAGGAATGGGACGGCACAGCTGCGGAAAGCGCCTGCAAAGGTCGATCGGCACGGGACGCGGACGGCAAAGGTCGGGGCGTATCCGGCAGATGTCGATCAGGGGCGGGCGCAGTCGCGTGCTGATCGCACAGCCGTTCACGACACCATAACCATGTTCCAGATCATAGCCCGACGCCCCCAGATCCTGCGCGGTTGAGGTGACGAGGCTGCGAATCGCGTCCGGCGTGCGCGAAGCATTTCCGGAAACATAGGGCCGCTTCGTGCGGATGGCTGCGAAGACACCGGCCACGACCGGGCAGGCCGCGGACGTGCCGCCGTCCGCAGCATAAACGCCGGATCCGGAGAAATGCGTGTAACCGCTGATATCGGGTTTCGAACGAACAAGCCGTCCCGGCCCCTTGCTGGAATAGCCGACCCGCGTTTTCGAAGTATCGACACCGGCAACGCAGGTGACGTTCCGGTGGCTGTTCGCGCCGTAGATCGCGCGGGAGGTCACGCCATTACAGCGTCCGTCCGGGCAGTCGCTGCCGCAGTTGCCAGCCGCGAACAAGATGTCCGCGCCATGCCCCGCCAGTGTCGCCACGATGCGATTGAAGGGATGATTGGGATTGTCGCTATAATTGCCGGGATGCCCGACCGGGAAGTCCCAGGACGGATGGAACATGCCCCAGCTGTTATTGACGACCAGCGACCGCGATTCGCCCGGACGGCGCGGCGCGCGCATCACGTTTATCAGATGGGCGTACGCGCGGACGGCATCGGACAGGAAACCGGCCATGACGGTCGGACCGCTCGCGGTGGTTTGCAACAGGGCAATGTCCAGCAGTGTGCATTTTGGCGCGGCGATGCAGACGTCGAAGGCGCACATTGTGCCGTGGCCGACGGGCAGACTGCCCGGGGTCAGTCCGGCCTGCGGAACCCAGCTGCGCGCAGCGTCGAAATTCGGCGTTTTGCCGCGCGCGTTGAGGTGCGCCATGTTGATGCCGCTATCGACAATCGCAACGAGAACCCCGCTGCCGTCCGCGCCCGCGCGGTGCAGGGCGGGCGTGCAGAGCAGGCGTTCGACATCATTGTGCGTCCCCATGGGCGGTGAACCGGGACAGATCAGCTGCGGCTGGATGGCGACGTCGGCATAGACGCCCTTCACGCCGGGCTTCTTCATCAGTGCCTTTGCCGCCTCTTCGGCCTTGGCTTCGGGAACATCGGCACGCATCAGGTAGGACATCTTCACGGGCGGCATGGTATCGCCGACAGCGGCGCCTTCACCCTCCGTTTCCGTTGCGTGGCCAAAATCGATTTCGGTGGCCATATGCGCCGCGCCCGGCATTTCCGGCATGGGCGTCACGCCAAAGTCGGCATCCATCTTGACACCGGGAACCTCGGGAACGGCCTTCGGCATTTTTGCGTCGCGCGCCGCCTCGGCATCGACGGAAGCCGCCGCAGACAGGCTGCTTTCCGGTTCCATTTCTATAAGCAGGGATATGGTGGACATCATTTGTCTCCTTGTTGAAATTGCGGGAAGCAGGACAACGAGAACAGACAGACATTGCGGCCTCGGAATGAAGAGGCGGTTTCGCGAAACGGAAAATAAGTCGTCGCCCGCTGAAAGCCTGAATCATTAAATACCGGAATGTCGATAATATGCTATCTGACACAATTCGCGGTCAGCCAGATGTGACGTTGGTCACACCAATAGTTTCGATATGGAAATATTATGATCTTGATTATTTGAAAGATGTGGCCTGGCGTTATTGGCATTGACAGTAGAATCGTTCGCCCGTCACTTGTCCCGGCGGCGAATTCAGTCCGAACGGACCATTTCGACGATAGTGGACGCCAGCCGCTCCGCCTCTGCGCGGTCATGCGTGACATAAAGAATTGAAAGCCCGCGCGCATCGCGGACGCGCTCAATCAACGCCATGATTTCCTCCGCGCGGGCACGGTCCAGACTGGCCAGCGGTTCGTCCATCAGCAGGAAGTCCGCACCTGACAGCAGGGCACGGCCGATAGCGACACGCTTCGCCTCGCCGCCGGAAAGACTGCGCGGCCAGCGGTTCAGAAGCGGCGCGAGATCAAGCAGCGGGACGATCTCCGCCCAGCCATCGTCGCCGCCATAGCGCAGATTGGCGTCCACATTCAGATGCGGAAACAGCCGCGCATCCTGAAACACATAGCCCGCCCGGCGCGCTTCCGGTGGCAGGCTGGTGTTTTCATCGAACAATGTCCGGCCACTTGCCCGGATATGGCCGTGATCCGGCGTCAGCAGGCCGGCGACCATATTGAGGACGCTGGTCTTGCCGACACCCGAAGGTCCGAAGAGCACGGTAATGCCCGGCGGCGTGTCAAAGCGTGCCGTGACCTTCACCTCCCGGCGCTGAAGGACCACGTCTATGTCAAAGGACATGGACGCCCCGTCCCGCCCGGCGCGCCAGCAGCTCCGATATGACGAGCGCACCCAGCGACAGCGCGATCGCGATGCCTGCCAGCCGCCAGACGGCCGCCTCTCCATCCGGGCTTTGCAGCGCGGAATAGATGGCGAGCGGCAGTGTCCGGGTTTCGCCCGGAACATTGCTGACAAAGGTGATGGTCGCGCCGAATTCGCCCAGCGCGCGCGCGAAGCCAAGGATGCTGCCCGCGAGTATGCCGGGCATGGACAGCGGCAGCGTCACGGTGCGGAACGTCCGCGCCGGCGATGCCCCCAATGTCCGTGCCGCCTGCTCCAGTCGCCTGTCGACACTTTCGAGACTAAGGCGCAGCGCCCGCACCATCAACGGCAGCGCCATGACACCCGCTGCGATGGCCGCGCCTGTCCAGCGGAACAGCACGCTGACGCCGAACCAGCTTTGCAGCCAGCCGCCGATCGCGCCCTCCGGACCAAAGGCCAGGAGCAGCAGCCAGCCCGTCACGACCGGCGGCAGGACGAGCGGCAGATGGACGACCCCGTCAAGCAGGATTTTCCCGCGGAATTCGGTGCGGGCCAGCACCCATGCCAGACCGAAAGCGATCGGCAGCGTGACAAGGATGGCAACCAGGCCGACCTTCAGGGACAACAAGACAATGCTGCCAACCCCCTCGCTCATCGCGCCGGCACCGTGAATCCATGGGCAACGAACAGTTTACGGGCCTCCTGCGACCGGAGATATTTCAGGAACGGGCGGGCACCGGGATGTGTCGACGCGCGCAAGAGTGCTGCCGGATAGACGATGGGCGGATGACTGTTTTCCGGGAAGGACGCAATGCGCCGGACCATTGCCGATGCGCGCGCGTCGCTGGCGTAAACGATGCCGAGGGGCGCAGCGCCCCGTTCCACGAGCGCAAGGGCGGCGCGCACATTTTCCGCGCGGACAAGTCGCGGTTCCACCTGCGGCCAGATACCGAGGTCACGCAGGCCCGCCTCGGCATAGCGCCCGGCGGGGACACTTGCGGGATCAGCCACCGCCAGCCTGTCTTGTCCGAGCGCCCTCAGCAGCGCCCGTCCATTTTCCAGTCGGTTCGGACCGTCCGCTTCGGTGCGCCGGACGACGACAAGCCTGTTCCCCGCGATGGTCGCGCGCGTACCCGGGGCCAGCCTGCCGCGCGCGGCGACATGGGCCATCCATTCGGCGTCGGCGGAAATGAATATATCCGCAGCCGCGCCGCTTTCGACCTGCCGCGCCAGCGCGCCTGTTCCCGCAAAGGAGAGAACGGGCCGGTCATGGCCATCGCTGGCCCACTGATCCGCGGCGCGGCCAAGCACGTCCTGCATGCTCGAGGGGGCCAGCACGAGCGGACCTTTCGCGTCGGCGGGAACCGCCAGCGTCAACATCATCAGCAAGAGGCCGAGCCTCCATAGCCCGACCATGAACGCGCGCGCCCGCAGCGGGCTTATTCCCACCAATAGGGCGCGCGCTTGGCGTCGCCAGTGACAACTTCGTTCATGGTCACGGGATCATAGAGCCTGCCGCCAAGCATGACACGGTAAAGGTCATCGGACGCCTGAATATCCGCCGTCGGATCATTGTCGAGAATGAGGAGGTCAGCCAGCTTTCCCGCCTCCAGGCTGCCGATGTCCTTCGCCATCCCCAGCGACTCCGCCGCCCGGATCGTTCCCGCGCCCAAAGCCTCAACGGGGCTCATGCCGCCGCGCACAAAGCTCCAAAGCTCCCAGTGCGGCCCAATGCCGGCCTGCTGGCCGTGGGCGCCAATGGCGACCTTGACGCCGCGGTCGGCCAGTTTCTTTGCTTCGCGCGCAACATCGTCGTCGACGAAATCGCCTTCGGGCGCAGTCGTCCGCCGCGCCGTCTGCGCACGCAGCAGGGCAGGGGGGGTATGCGCCTGCAACAGCGGATGCGCGAACACGTCGGTCGCCTGCCGCCAGTAGGGATCGCCTGCAAGGCCGCCGTAACCGACGACCAGGGTCGGCGTGTAATTGCTGTCTGAGCCGCTGAAGAACTGCAAGACGTCTTCATAGAACACGCCAAGCGGCACATTATGTTCAAGGGTCGAATTGCCGTCCGCCACCAGATTCATGTCCATGCCGTAAAGCGATCCGCCCTCGGCCACGACCAGCATATTTTCCTGCCGTGCCGCCTCGACGACCATCTGCCGCTGTTCGCGGCGCGGCTGGTTGTAATTCTTGACCGAAATGCCGCCCTGCGACTTCAGCCGCCGGACATGGGCCAGCGCGTCGTCCAGCGTTTCGATGCGCGCGTAGACACCCGGCGCCTTCGCGCCATAGACGATCTCGCCGGTCGAGAAGATGCGCGGCGCGAGGATCATGCCGGCCTGCTGCATCTCCGCCGCCGCAAAGATGGTGCTGGCGCGGTTCGACGGATCATGCAGCGTCGTCGTGCCAAGCGCTAGATTCTGAATGAGCGACCAGTTCTGCTCGGGAACCAGTTCACCCGATCCCGCAGGCCCGTGCGCATGAGCGTCAACCAGCCCGGGAATGATGGTTTTTCCAGCCGCATCGACGGTTTTCGCACCGGCGGGAACGCTGACAGTCGCGGCAGGGCCGATGGCGGCGATGCGATCGCCCTCAACGACGATCGTGCCATTTTCGATCACCCCGCCATCCGCGCCCGTCATCGTCACGATCCGCGCACCCGTGATGGCGACCGTGCTTTGCGACCTGTCGGCGGAGACGGTACGGGCGAGCGAAACGCCGGTCGTCGGAGGCTCAAACTTGGCGGGCTTCTCGCCGTCCTTCGGTTCAGGCGCGGGCGCGTCGCGGAACAGCGCATCACGCTGCGCGCTGTAAACCGTCGGTCCGATGCTCCAGTGCAGCGCGTCGCCATTTCCCGACCAGTGCATATAGTCCGCGCCCGCGCCCGAGACGCGCGTCACGGGCAGCGCCTTTGCTTCGGCGCTGATCTCGACGGCCTGTCCGCCCGGCATCAGCGGCATGACATAGGCTTCGTAGCTTTCGCGGAAGGCAACGGTCTGCCCGTCGGGCGAGACGGCAAAATCGTTAACGAGTTCGCCCTTCGCATGAACGCGTTTCGCCTCTCCGTTCAGATCCGTTGAAACAAGCGCCGCCTTGCCGTCCTCGTTTCCGACCATGAAGAGCCGGTCATTCGCCGCCCCGAAATGCGGGCTCGCCATGTCGCGCGAAACCAGTTGTGCCGTACCGCCCGACGCCGGAACCCGGTACACGCCGGCGTTGTCACTATAGGTCGGCGACGTCAGATAGCCGCCTTCACCCTTCTCGAACACGATGGTGCGGCCATCGGGTGAAAAGCGCGGATTGCCATAATGTCCGGGCGTGGATGTTACTGTCCTCGCCTTGCCGCCGCCCGCGGCGACCGTGCGGATTCGGGCGAGTGTGTCGTCATTCCAGCCGACAAAGGCGATGCTGCGCCCGTCGCGCGACCAGCTCGGCTGCATCTCGCGCGCATCGGCGCCGTCCGTCAGGGGCCTCGCCGAACCGCCTGACATGGGCTTCACGTAAAGCCTGCCCATGCTTTCGAAGACGACCTGCCGTCCGTCGGGTGAAACCTGCGCAAAGCGGGTCATTCTCGCGGTGAAGCTGTCTGCACCAACGGCAATTTCAGGATGCGGCGCAGCGGCGGCCATCCGGCTGTCACTGATCTGGAAGGGAATGACCGACATACCGCTTCCATCCGCGTCGATCCGCCGGATCTTGCCGCCCGCCCAGAACAGGATCGATTTCGAATCCGGCGTCCAGTCCATGTTCGGATAGACACCCGTAACTGCCCAGGTTTCCTGCACATCGCGGTCGAGGTCGCCATAGATCATGCGCTCCTCACCTGTCGCCATATCCTTGACGAACAGCTTCGACTGCACATTTTCGCGCCTGACGAAGGCGAGATATCTGCCATCGGGGGATGGCGCCGGCCGCACTGCGCCGCCCAGACCCGATACCGCCGTCAGCGTCTTACCGGTTTCCAGGTCATAGCGTTCGATGTTGAACAGATCGCCGTTCGAATCCTGTGCATATTCGAAAATCGGCCCCGGCGTAACGTTGCGGGTGAAGTAGATGCTCTTCCCGTCTGGCGCGAAGGTCGGTTCGCCCAGTTCCTTCTGGTGCTGCTCGTTCGGACGCTCGACCAGTTTGACACCGCCGCCGCCCGACACATGGTAAAGCCAGATTTCGCCCGTCCCCAAACTGCGTCCGGTGGTAAAATGCTTCTTCGCGGCGATGAACTGACCGTCGGGCGACCAGCTGGGCTGATTCAGCAGACGGAAATCCTCCTTTGTTATCTGCCGCTTGTCCGCGCCGTTGACGCCCATCACCCAGATATTGTCGCCGCCGCCCCGGTCCGACGTGAAGGCGATCCGCCGACCGTCCGGCGAAAAGCGCGGATGAACCTCCCACGCCAGCCCCTCGGAAATCCTGGTCGGTGTCCCGCCTGAAACCGGCATGGTGTAGATGTCGCCCAGCAGGCTGAAAGCGATTGTGCGCCCATCGGGCGAGACGTCGAGGTCTATCCATGATCCCTCGTCCACATTGATGGGAATCTGGCGCAGCTGCGCACCTTTGGGCGCGCTTACGTCCCACTTCGTGTCTTCGGCCTCGTCATCAATGGCGGATGTTCCATCCACGGCAGGCGGCGTGATCGGCGCAGGCTCCAGATCGGGCCGCACCACCTGATCCTCCGGCGCCTCGGTCGCTTCGACAGGCGGCGCATTTTCCTGCGCAAGGGCGGACGTTCCCGCCAGCATCAGGGCGAGTGTGGAAAGGAGGATGGACTTCATATGGGCTTCCCTCGATGGCGCGACAGGCCTCTCTATTGCGTTCCGTTTCTTCGGGTGCAAGCGGCCTGTCAGCTTTTGCTGGCAAAAGCGGGGGCAGGATGCGTAAATGGAACCATGTCTGTGGAACTTGACGATCGCGAAGAACCGAAACCCCGCCGCCGCTGGCTGCGCCGTCTGCTCTGGACCGTTGGCAGTCTGACCGCTCTGGGTCTGATCGTCCTTGTCGGAGGTTATTTCTGGCTGGCGAAGGGCCTTCCCGATGCCCGCACCCTGGCCGATTACGAACCGCCGCTCCCCAGTCACGTGCGCGATATCAACGGCCAGCCCTTCGCCACCTTCGCACGGGAGCGCCGGATCTACATCAGCTATGAGGACATGCCAAAACCCCTCCTGGAGGCGTTCATCTCGGCGGAGGACAAGACATTCTTCGATCATAACGGCATCGATCCGGGTGGCTTCGTCAACGCGGTTCTGGATTACACGCTGAAGATCGGTTCCGGCGACCGCGCCGTCGGCGGCTCCACCATCACCCAGCAGGTCGCGAAGAACCTGCTGCTTTCGGACGAGTATTCCGTCATCCGCAAGCTGAAGGAAATGATCGTCGCGACGCGCATCGAGGATGCGTTCACGAAGCAGGAAATCCTTGAACTTTATCTGAATCAGATTTTTCTCGGCCGAAACGCCTATGGTGTGCAGGCGGCCAGCTTCGCCTATTTCGACAAGCCTGTGACCGAACTCGATACGCGCCAGTCCGCTTTTCTGGCCGCGCTGCCAAAGGCACCATCCAACTATAATCCGTCTACGGAAACCGGCCTTCGCCGCGCCACGGTCCGCCGCGACTGGATATTGGGCCAGATGGCGGCGAACGGCTATATCACTCCGCAGGAGGCGGTGGCCGCGCGCAGTGAGCCCATCACCGTGCAGGACCGCCAGCGCCAGCTGACGCCGACCACGCGGCTCGGCGATTATTTTGTCGAAGCCATCCGCCGCGACCTGATCGACCGCTATGGCGAGGAAGGCAAGAACGGCATCTATACGGGCGGTCTATGGATACGTTCGACCATTGATCCCGACATGCAGGTCGCGGCCGAAACCGCCGTCCGCGACGCGCTCGTCCGCTATGACCGGCCAAAGGGATGGCGCGGCGCGACCGACACGATCGAACTTGGCGACGGCTGGGAACAGCGCCTGCGCGATGTGAACCTGCCCGTGGGTTATGACGACTGGGTGTCCGCCGCCGTTCTTGAAAAGGGCGGGAACCGTCTGACGCTCGGATTTGTCGATGGCAGCCGGGGCGTCCTCACCAGCGGCAACGCCAGCCTGCGCTCCACGTCCGGCGGAACGGCCTATGGTGAAATCACGCCTGGCGATGTCATTCCCGTGAAGCAGGTCAGCGGCACGGAATATACCCTGCGGCAGATCCCGGAAGTTTCCGGCGGCATGGTCGTGCAGGACGTCAGAACGGGCCGTGTTCTCGCCATGGTCGGCGGTTTTGACGCGCGCAAGTCCAGCTTCAACCGCGCGACGCAGGCGAAGCGGCAGCCCGGCTCGACGATCAAGCCCTTTGTTTACGCCGCTGCGCTGGACAATGGCTTCACACCGGCGTCCATCGTGACCGATGCGCCGTACTGCGTTTACCAAAGCCGCTCTCTTGGACGGAAATGCTTCCGCAATTTCTCCGGCCGCTCGGCGGGCGCGCAGACCATGCGCTGGGGCCTTGAACAGTCGCGCAACCTCATGACCGTGCGCCTCGCCTACAAGGCCGGCATGGAAAACGTCGTCGAGCTGATCGAGGACATGGGTATCGGCAGTTACGACCCCTATCTCGCCTTCTCGCTGGGTGCGGGTGAAACCACCGTCATGGACCTGACCAATGCCTATGCCATGCTGGCGAACCACGGCAAGCGGCAGCGGCCCGTGCTTTACGACCTCATTCAGGACAGGCGCGGCAGTGCCATTTTCCGCGCGGATGACCGTGAATGTGCCAAGTGCAACCTGCAGAGCTACAATCCGGACGAACCGATGCCGACGCCTGCCGACACGCGCCCGCAGGCCATGGATGCGCGCACGGCATATCAGGTTGTTCATATGCTGGAAGGCGTTGTCGAGCGCGGCACTGCCGTCGCACTCAGCCGTCTGAATCGACCGATGTTTGGCAAGACCGGTACGAACAACGGCCCGACGAACGTCTGGTTCGTCGGCGGTACACAGGACATCGTCGCCGGATTTTACATGGGATACGACCAGCCGCGTAAAATGGGTGGTTATGCCCAGGGCGGCACACTGGCTGCGCCCGCCGTCCGGCAGTTCTTTGAACTGGCGCTCGACAAGGATGAGCCCTCGCCGCCGTTCAGGATCGCGCCCGGCGTTCGCATGGTGCGTATCGACCGCCGGTCCGGCAGGAAAGTCTATGGTGCATGGCCGGGCAGTGGTCCCAAGCCCGCCGTCATCTGGGAAGCCTTCAAGCCTGAAAACGAACCCCGCCGCGTACTTGCCAAGGCGGTCGACAATTTCGCCAGAAACCCTGCAAGCGAGCGGCGCGAGGTGAAATCCGACGCCGACTTCTTGCAGCAGGAGGGCGGGATTTACTAAATATCATTTTTCCGTCGTTCCGGCGGAAGACCGGTTTCCATCTCGCCCGACGGCCCAATCGCTGGCGGTTCCGGGAGAGGGTTTCCGGCCTTTCCTTGGGCGGCGGTATTGAACCGGAGCAGAAATCATGCGTGCAGAAACCCAGGCCCATATCGACCGCATTACCGACGCGCTCGCCCTGATCCGGAGGTTTCTTTGACTGGGATGTCGCCACCAAACGCCTGGACGAGCTGAACGCGAAGGCCGAGGATCCGGCGCTGTGGGACGATCCCAAGGCCGCTCAGGTCATGATGCAGGAACGTGGACGACTGGAGGAGTCCATCAAGGCTGCGCGCGAAATCAAGTCCGAGATGGATGACGCGGTCGAGATGATCGAACTTGCTGAAATGGAAGGCGACGCGGCGCTGGTCGCGGACGCTGAAAAGGCGCTGGAAGCACTGGCTGTCCGCGCCGACCGGGACAAGGTCGCCGCACTCTTGTCCGGCGAGGCTGACGGCAATGACACCTATATCGAAATCAACGCGGGCGCGGGCGGCACGGAATCGCAGGATTGGGCAGAGATGCTGCAGCGCATGTATGCGCGTTGGGGCGAAAAGCGCGGCATGAAGGTCGAACTGATCGACCATCACGCGGGCGAGCAGGCTGGAATAAAATCGGCAACGCTGATGCTGAAGGGCCAGAACGCCTATGGCTATGCCAAGGTGGAATCGGGCGTTCACCGCCTGGTCCGCATCAGTCCCTATGACAGCGCGTCGCGTCGCCACACCAGCTTTGCCAGTGTCTGGGTCTATCCCGTCGTCGACGATGACATCGACATCGAAGTGAACGAAAGCGATTTGAAGATCGACACTTATCGTGCATCCGGCGCAGGCGGCCAGCATATCAACACGACAGATAGTGCCGTCCGCATCACGCATATTCCCAGCGGCATCATTGTTGCCTGCCAGAACCAGCGTTCCCAGCACAAGAACAAGGCGCAGGCCATGCAGCAGTTGAAGGCGCGGCTGTACGAAGAGGAACTGCGAAAGCGCGAAGAAGAGGCCAATGCGGCGAACGCCGCCAAAACCGACATTGGCTGGGGGCATCAGATCCGCAGTTATGTCATGCAGCCCTATCAGATGGTGAAGGACCTTCGCACCGGCGTGACCAAGGGCAATCCATCGGCTGTCATGGACGGTGACCTCGACGAGTTCATGGCGGCGGCACTGGCGCAGCGGGTCACGGGTGAAACGGTGGAAGTCGAGGATGTGGATTAGGCGAAGGTCTCGACGACGATCGCGGTTGTTATCTGCGCCTCAATCTGTTTTTCATCCGCGCCCGGAAGCCGCGCAGCAGCTGGCGTTTGGAAAAACCCTCAAACATCGCCGCCGGGCCTTCCGGGTCCAGCACTTCGTTGTCGGCCAGGAAGGCATCGACAGCGTCGAGGTCGGGGACTTCGTAAACGCGCAGGGTACGTGTTCCCGCATCGTCGCCGACCCGCAGGGTTTCAATGGTTTCAATCAGGGAGCGCCCGTCTTCGCGCGCCTGTAGAATTGCACCGGGCTCCACGCCAAGATGCTCACCAAGCAGATCGGCAAGCTGCACCGCGATGATATCCCCGTGGCCCGCATTGGCCTGGCGCGCAACATCGATCATCATGTCACATTCGGTATCGAGGCGCATCGAGCGGTTGTTGAAGTTCGCTGAACCCACGCGAATGCTTTCATCGTCGACGATCAATATCTTGGCATGGACGTAGATGGGAGCGCCGCCCGCCGTATAGGGATGATAAATCCGCAGCCGGTCATGCGTGTCATGCGATTTCAGTGCCTGAAACAGGCGCGCCCGCGCTGAATCCATGGCCATGGGTTCCAGCCAGCCCTCTGCGGTCAGCGGATTGATGATGATGATTTCAGGTCCGTCCGGTTCTTCCAGCCGTTCGGCCATGGCCTCGGCGATGGCGCGCGATGCGAAATACTGGCTTTCGGCATAGATATATTTCTTCGCCCCGGCGATCTGATCCAGGAACAGTGCCTCGATTTCATGCGTGGCGTCCCAGGCGGGCATTTCTGGCAGCGTGCGGGCGATGCCGACCTCGACATCGCGAAACTGCGGCTCCAGTCCTTCCGGCCAGCAGTCATTGTCGCCCTCTGGCACGGGCAGATCCGCACCGCCGGAGCGTTTCCAGCGCAGGCGCACCATGTCGCCAAGGGCCGCCGCCGCTTCCCCGTGCAGGGCCATCGTTGCGTCATGCCATGGGCCGTAGCTTTCTCCGTTGGGCCGAACGCGGCGTGGATCATCGTCCACATGGCCGCGCGTGTCCCAGCGGTCGCCGGTCATGTCTATGCCGCCGCAGAAGGCGAAGCTGTCGTCGATCACGATGATCTTCTGATGATGGCTCGACCCTGCCGGGTGCGCACCGTCCAAACGCAGGTGAATGCGCGGATGCATCCACCATTTTATCAGCGTGAAGATCGTCCTGCCGCGCAGCAATATCTTGAGTGCGCCAAAGCGCCAGCGGAGCAGGTAGATGTCCAGGCGGGGATTTTCCTTCACCAGTCGGTAGATGAAATCGCCCAGTTGCTCGTCGGGGATATCGTCACGACCGGGCACGAGCTCGATGCGCGCATCGAAATCCCAGCCCACCATCATGATCGCGTCGCGCGCCTGTGTCATGGCGGAACGGGCATCGACAAAATAGTTGTCGGCATCGACGACGAGCGCGGCCCGGTCGGCGTTCACCAGACGCCAGATGTTACGACCTTCTTCAAGCATCGCGCGGCCTTAGCCAGCAATGCAGCCGTTGACTAGCGTTCCACGACATCCTTTCGCATCGGCGCGAGTTTTGACAGAAAACGGTTCTGTAGCCGGAAGGGCACATTCTCCGAGGCCATGGCGGTCTGCAGGTTCTCCACGAGCGCATTCATGTCCGCGCGCTGCAGGCCCATCTCTTCATGCGCCGCCTTCATGTCCCGGCCGGTATAAGTGCAGCCACCGCCCAAAATGTAGCAGAATTGCTCGGCGAGGGTACGACGCAGGCGGATATGGTCCTGACCCTTGAAAATGTCGCTGATGCGCGGATCTTCCAGGCTGAGCTTCACCAGATCGTCGACGATCCTCTTCACGCCTTCGTGTCCGCCAAAGGCCGCGAACATCTTCGACCCTTCAAAGGGCGTTGCGCCAGCATTGGCATCGGATTGTTCATAGGCCTTCACCGGCAGTTCGCCAGGTCCGTGAATTTCCTCGCCGGCTTCCGGGCCAGCAAGCAACAGGAGCGCAATTGTCAAAATCATGATGTCATCATCCCGGTCAAAAGGCGGCCTGTAGCTGCAGCAGTGCGCCGCGCTGCGGCTTTGCGAGCGCGATATTTCCCAGGTCCACATATGCGGCGGTCAACGTGAAATTGTCGTCGATGGCGTAGGCGGCGAACAGGTCGACCCAATCCTCCTCCTTCGCAAAGGCGAGGCGGTCCGGTTTCGTGCGATATTCCCCGCCAATGACGAAGCGCCGGGACATCTGGTAGGCCAGCGAGCCTTCAAACTGCAGCGCGTCCTTATCATCATAGCCGAGAAGACCGGTCTGATTGGCCCCGGTCAGCCGCAGCGTCGCATTGGCAAGAACGCTTTGCGACAGGAACAACTTGGTCGCCGTTACATAGACGTCCGTGCCGCTTGCCTTGTCCGCGCCTACTGCGCGGACAAGCGCATCGTCGGAGCTGCGCTTGTGCTGCACACCGATGCTGATCTGCGGCATCAGGGGGTCGCCATAAACGACATCGCCCGCCAGCTTCAATTTCGCGCCGAAAACATCCTGATTGAACGTGTATCCCTTGCCAATTCCGAGCGTGGTTCCCCAATCGCCCGTGTCCAGATTCTGACGTGAGAAGCTCAGCTCGACCCTGTTGAAGAGGCCGACCGACGCCCCGAAGCTGGTCCAGTCGTAATCCGGAAGCACGATGCCCGTCGCATGGGCCGACAGGCCTATCCCATCACGGGTCTCGCGTCCGCCAATGACCGCCCAGCTGGAAAGCCCGCCACCGCTCGCGCCTTCGATGCTGGTGACTCCATTGGTCAGAAGCAGCTTGCCGCCGTGCCGAAGGTCGCCAGCCTCGGCCCCTGTCGCCAGCAGGGTGGCAAGAAGAATGGCGTGGAAGGTCGTCCGGTTCATGCCGGGGGCGTTAACCATGCAAATCCAAATAAACCGTTAACGCATATTTCATCTTTTTCTGCTTCGTTTCGGAAATGAACCGTATTGTCCATTTCTGTGCCCTGTTGCTTCTCGTTGTTCTGCCCACGGCGGCGGCTGGTTCGGAATTTACCGCCACGGTCGTTGACCGCGCTGGACAGCCGGTCCCGGGCGCCGTTGTCATGATCCATCCGGCGGGGGCCGACAAAACGGCGCGCGTCGACTTTCCCTGGCAGTATCAGGTGTCGCAAAGGGATTTGCAGTTCGAACCCAATATCCTGATTGTCCCTGAAGGGGCGACGGTGGCGTTCCCCAATCTCGACCGGGTTCGTCATCACGTCTACTCCTTCTCGAAACCCAATGATTTCGAGCTGAAACTCTATGGCCGGGAGGATGATCGCAGCCAGCGTTTCGAACATTCCGGCGTCGTTGCGATGGGCTGCAACATTCATGACGAGATGACGGGTTTCGTCCGCGTCGTCGACACGCCCTTCGCGGCGAAGGCGGACGCGGATGGCAGGATCAGCATTGCCGGGCTTCCTTCGGGCGCTGCACGGATCGTTATCTGGCATCCCTATCTAAAGACGAAGACGAACGAGCTGGAGTTCGACGTGACCCTTCCCGCCGCCGCCAAGCGCTTCACGGTCAGTCTCGGAAACTAGCGGATGCACCCCCTGCTCAGGACCCTGTCTGGCAAGCTCGCGGCAGCCTATGCGGCGATGTTTGCCGCCGTCATGCTGATGCTGTTTGCCATTCTCAGTGTCGGTATCGACGGTTATGCGGAACAAGCCGCGCGTCAGGAGATGAATGCCGGGGCGGAATCCTTTCTGGAGGACCTTGAGTCGGCCAACCAGCGCATGATGAGGGACGCCAGCATCCTTGCGAAGGATTTCGGCTTCCGCAGGGCTGCCGCAACGGGTGATGTACCGACCATCACGTCAGCACTTTATAACCTGGCCGGGCGCGGTGGCCGCGCGCTCATGCTTTATGGCGGCAAGGATGGCTCCTATGCCGGCACGCCGCCGATGACGCGGGAGGAAGAGGCGAACCTGACCTACGCACTGGAACAGGGTGCGGAACGGGGCGCGCTCACGCTGGGCGGCAGGGACTACGGCGTGGTCGTCGTGCCCGTCCGTGCGCCCGTCGATATTGGCTGGGTCGCTTTCGGTGAACTGCTCGATCCGGCCGCAAGCGCCGCAGCGACGTCCGGCGGACGCGAACATCTAAGCGCAAGTGTCGTCCGTGCCAGCGAACTTCCACCGGCACTGGCGGCCAAGATACCTTCCAGTTCGCGGACAAAGGGTGAAATCGTCAGCCGAAATCTGAACGGCACTTCCGTCCTGACGCGGCTCGTTCCCCTGATGGACATCAGCGGCGAAAGCGGAACGCATATTCTGGTCATCGACTTTTCGCTCGATGCCGCGACCGCCGCCTATCGCCGACTTCTCGTCATGATCGTTGCAGCCGGTCTGTTCGGCCTCTTCGTGGTCACAGGAGCAAGCTGGTTCGTCGCCCGCTTCCTGACACGCCACCTCGCCACGCTGGAACGCGCCGTGGAACAGGTTACAGATGGTGCGCGCGATCCCGTCGCTATTGAAAGCAACGACGAAATCGGCCGTCTCGCCAGCAGTTTCAATACCATGGTGGACGCCATTGAAACGCACGAAGCGGAAATCATGCACATGGCGTTTCACGACGCCCTGACCGGCCTCCCCAACCGAAAATATTTCATTGAAAGGCTCGATGCGTCACTGGCGGCGCAGCTGCCCGTAGCGGTCCTTGCCATCGACCTCGATGATTTCAAGGCCATCAATGACAGTCTTGGCCACCCGATTGGCGACAAGTTTTTATGTGTCATAGCGCGCGCCCTGATGGCGGCGTTGCCCGGTCATCTCGTCGCGCGTTTCGGCGGCGACGAATTCGCGGTGCTTATAGAGGACGGCGACCCGGTCCGCGCGGCGGAGGCTGCCTGCGAAACGCTGAAATCGGTGCTTTCCAGGCAATATGATGTCGACGGTCACGCCCTGACCGCTGGTGCGAGCATTGGCGTTGCGATCGCACCCTCGGACGGCGACGACAGTGACCGGCTGTTCAAGAATGCCGATCTCGCATTGTACCGGGTGAAGGCAAATGGTCGGGGTGATTACTGCTTTTTCGAACCTGCAATGGACGCGGCCGCGCAGGATCGCCGCGAACTTGACACAGGCATGCGAAGCGCAATCGAAAATAATGAATTGCTGCTGCATTTCCAGCCGTTGTTCCACCTTGGACGCAACCGCATTTGCAGCTTTGAGGCGCTCATTCGCTGGGAACATCCGACGCGTGGCCTCGTCTCACCGCTCAGTTTCATTCCGCTCGCCGAACAGAACGGCTTGATTGTTCCCATCGGGGAATGGGTTATCAACCAGGCGCTAGACCGGCTGAACGAATGGCCCGACGAAATCGGCGTGGCTGTCAACATCTCACCCGCACAGTTTCGCAGTCCCGGTCTCATCCGCTTCATCCGCGAAGCGCTGCTCAGAACCGGCGTCGATCCAAAGCGTCTCGAACTGGAAGTCACGGAATCCGTTTTCATCGAGGATGTCGAGGAAACACTCGCCGGCCTGCACGGCCTTCGGGCACTGGGCGTCCGTGTCGCCCTCGATGATTTCGGCACGGGCTTTTCCAGTCTGAGTTATCTCAGGAAATTTCCGTTCGACAAGATCAAGATCGACCGCAGCTTCATCAACGAACTCGCCACATCCGACAACGCCCCCAAGATCGTCAATGCGATCACGCATCTTGCGGAGGCCATGGGCATGGAAACCACGGCCGAGGGTGTCGAGGACGAGGATCAGGTCGCGCTCATTCGCGACCAGGGCTGCACGCATATTCAGGGTTTCTATTTCAGCCGTCCCCTGCCGGCGGACCAAATTCCCGACATTTTGAAGGCAATCAACGGGAAAGCGCAGAACGCCCCGTCCAGACGCGCGGCATAGGGCGTTCGTCAGGCGGCGGACAGCTCCGCCTGCGCCGCAGGAAGTGTGATGACAGTTTCCGTTCCGACCTCACCATTGGTTCTGACGGTCGTTGCGCCGATCTGCTGCGACAGACGCTCGATCAGCTGCGAACCAAGAGAGTGACTGCGCGGCTGATTGACATCATAGCCCTGGCCATCGTCGCTGATCGTCACGGACACAAGGCCGTGGCGTGTTGCCGTCTTGATGCTTATCCTGCCCTTCCCGTCCGGAAAGGCGTGTTTCAGGGAATTTGTAATGATCTCTGTCGCGATGATCCCGAACGAGGACGCGGAATTCGCGGCGATATAGGCGGGCTCAAGATCGAGATCGAGCGCGACATCCTCGACGGCGAGGGCGCTCATCAGGGATGTCGGAGAGTGACTTCAGAAGACTGCCGATCTCGAAACTCTGGTAGTCTTCATTCACGTATAATTGCTCATGCACGGACGCGAGCGACTGAATGCGCGTGCTCAGGCCATCTAGCACCTCGCGGCTTTTCTGATCCTCGACGCTACGCTTCTGCATGTTCACCATCGCCGCCACCATCGCGAGGTTGTTCTTCACACGATGATCGACTTCCTGGATCAGCGCCGTCTTCTGCTCCAGCTGCAGGCGCAGGGCTTCCGTCTGCTCATTGACGCGCTGTTTCAGCAATGTCTCCTGCTTGTCCAGCATCATCCTGGCTTCGACCTTGTCGGTGACATCTACCTGAGAGGCGAAGAAAAACTGAACTTCGCCTTCCTTGGTTTTTACCGGACTGATCTGAATGGCACTCCAGAATGTCGACCCATCCTTGCGATAATTCAGCAACTCCACGGCGACGGGCTCAAAGTCTTCAATCGCTGCCCTGATCTTCGCAACGGCCTCAGGGTCGGTGTCCGGCCCCTGCATGAAGCGGCAGTTGCGACCGATAATTTCCGGCAATTGGTAACCCGACATCTCTTCGAACGCGCCATTCGCATAGACGATCGGATTGTCGGGAAGGCGGGGATCGGTGATGACCATGGGCATGCGCGTTGCGCGGATCGCTGCTGCAAAGGGGTCGCCGCGCCCGGTTTCATGTTCGATACGTTCGGTCAGATACCAGTCATTTTGCCCGCGCATGCTTGATGAAATTCCGATTTTTCTACCAAAATGAGTGATGAGCCTACGGAAACCGATGTCCGTTTGCAGATTATCTGCATATGCCAGAATTCTTCCGGGCAACAATAATCCAGGTTAAGCTAAAGGTAAGGTCATTACTGGACGGCGTTGCCGCGCTCGGCTTCGCTGGCCGTCCGGCGCTTGCCCTCCGCATCGAAAATTCCGCCTTCCGGTACGCTTTTCAGGTGGATGTCGCGCTGCGGGAAGGGAATTTCAATGTCATGCTCCTGGAACAGATCCCACAGCCTGTTGAGAATGGCGCTTTTGACATTGCCGACGCCTTGCTCCGCGTCGGCGATCCAGCAGAGAATGTCATGGTCCACGCTGCTGTCGCCATATCCCTTCATCCACACGTTGGGTGGTGGATTTTCAAGAACGCGCTTCGTCTCCACGGCGGCCTGCAGCATCAGTTCCTGCGCCTTGTGGATGTCGCAATTATAGCTGACGCCAACGGGAATATGGATGCGGACGTTGCGGCTGGAATAGCTCCAGTTCTCCACCTGCTCGGTCATCAGAATCTCGTTGGGGATCAGATATTCGATGCCGTCGCGGGTGATGATGGAAACCGCGCGGACGCCAATCTTGTTGACCCAGCCGAACGTGTCGTCGACGACGATCACGTCCCCCGGCTTGATCGACCTGTCCAGCAGCAGGATCATGCCGGAAATCAGGTTGCCAAAGGTCTTCTGCATGCCAAAACCGACGGCAATGCCAAGACCGCCGGAGAAGAAGGCCAGGGCGGTAAGGTCGATCTCAAGAAGCTCGATGCCCAGGAAGAAGGCTGCGGCGATGACGGCAAGGCCGGACAGCTTCTGGAAAAGCACCCGCTGCGACAGGTCCAGCCGCTTGGAATTGCCGATGCGGCTCGACAACAGCTGGATGACGAATTTCGCACTGGCATAAAGCGTAACGACGACAATCACGGCATTGATGAAATCGAGCAGCGTGACCCGGCGGCTACCGACACGAACGCCTGCGCCGTCCAGCGCCGTCACCAGCGGCTCCAGACCGCCAAGGCTGCCGGCAACGCTGGCGATGGCGGCAAAAATGCCGAGGATGATGGCAAATGGCGAGTTGAGCGTAATTATCTTCGCCAGCACATAGACCAGTCGACCCAGCGCCAGGCCCAGCGTGGCCGTTATCATGATATGGCCGAACACGCCGGTCACCGAGACCGCCTGCGCTGCCACCAGCAGGATGATGCTGGTCAGTACACCCATCAGACGCGGTGCCCATCTGGCGATATGCTGGAAGGCGTTGGCGTCGCGCGCGCTCAGGAAATCGCGGACTTTCGGCCCCACCCAGCGCTGCATCGCCCAGCCCGCGAAAAGCGCGACCGCGATCAGGATCGCGGCAGTGATCAGGGCCTCCTGCCGCACCACCTCATCGACGGGCAGGCCGAGTTGCAGCGCAATATTTTTCAGCTCTTCGATCACAGTCCCGCAGCCTCCTGATAACGGTCAAGGCCAGCGCGCAGGTCGGCGATCAGATCATCCGCATCCTCGAGGCCGCAATGGATGCGCAGGATCGGCTTCCTTCCGAACCGGTCTGTTGCCGTCCGGTTGGGCGCGGGGTTCACCGGCAGCACAAGGCTTTCAAAGCCGCCAAAACTGAACCCCATTCCAAACAGCGACAGATTGTCGACCATGGGCGCGAAGTCGGCGCGCTTTCCGCCTGCCATTTCTATCGAGAACAGGCTGGAATAGCCCGCAAAGTCGCGCGACCAGAGCGCATGGCCCGGATCGTCCTTCAGACCGGGGCAGAGCACGCGGCCGACCACGGGATGCGCCTCCAGCGCCGCGGCCACCTTCAACGCGGTCTCGCCATGTCGCCGCATCCTCAGCGCCAGTGTCCGCATGCCGCGCAGGCCGAGATAGATGTCGTCCGGCCCCGCCGTCTGACCCAGCTGATAGGTCATCTTCTTCAATTTGGGCCACAGCGCGGCATTCGCCGTCACGCTGCCCAACATGGCATCCGAATGGCCGATAATGAACTTGGTCAGCGACTGTACACAAAGATCGACGCCATGTTTCAGGGACGGAAACAGCAGCGGCGTGCCCCAGGTATTGTCGATGATTGTGACGATGCCGCGCGCGCTCGCGGCGGCGCAGATGGCGGGCACATCCTGCACTTCGAAGGTGAGCGAGCCGGGGCTCTCCATGAAGATGGCGCGGGTGTTCTGCCGGACGAGACCGGCAATATCGGCACCGATCAGCGGATCGTAGAATTCCGTTTCGACACCCATCCGCTTCAGCACGCCGTTCGCCATCGCGCGTGTCGGCTCGTAAACGGTATCGGCGATCAGCACGTGGTCGCCGCTTTCGCAGACGGTCAGGAAGGCCGCCGCCAGCGCGGCCACGCCGGAGGGGAACAGTTTCGTCCCCGCCGCTCCGCTTTCCATACCCGTCAGCGCCTCTTCCAGCGCCCAGATGGTCGGACTGCCCCGGCGGCCATAATAAAGACCGCTGTCGGGATCTTTCAGCCGTGCATCAAATTCGTCCAGCGTCTCGAAGGTGCAGGTGGACGCGTGATAGACCGGCGGATTGACGATGCCGTGGGTCAGGCGCGGATCGCGACCTGCCAGAATCAGCTCCGTTTCAGGTGCGAAAGGGCCGCTACCTTTTCCGTTCACGCCGGTCCCGTCACCTTGTTCGTGTCGCTGCGCGCGCCCCATTCGGCCCAGCTGCCGTCGTAAAGCGCGGTCTTCTCGGCACCGATCAGGTGCAGGGCGAAGGACAGCACCGCCGCCGTAATGCCGCTGCCGCAGGTTGTGATCACGGGGGCGGAGGGGTCGATGCCCGCGCCGGTGAAAATTTCGCGCAGCTCTTCGACGGACTTGTAGGTTCCGTCGCTGTTGAACAATTGATCGTGCGGGACATTTTTCGCGCCGCGCATGTGACCGGCGGCGACACCCTCGCGGGGATCGTCTTCCTGACCTGTAAATCGCGCCGCTGGCCGTGCATCGACGACCTGCTCCGCGTTGGTCAGCTGGTTCGCCTTCATCTCTTCCAGGGTGCGAATCTCGCTCTCGTCCTTCCAGACGGTGAAGTGGCGGTGACGAACATTGGCCTTGCCGCTTTCCAGTGGGCGGCCCTCTTCTTTCCACTTGGCCAGGCCGCCATCCAGGATGGCGACTTCATGCGCGCCAAATGTCTTCAGCATCCACCAGGCGCGCGCAGCCGTTTTCAGTTCGCTGTCGTCGTAGACCACGATGCGGCTGCCATCGCCCAGGCCGATGGATTGCATCCGGCTGGCGAATTTTTCCGATGACGGCGTCATGCCGGGCAGATCGCTGTCCTTGTCGGCAAGTTCCGCCAGATCCATGAAGACCGCACCCGGAATATGCGCGTTCTCGAATTTCGCACGGGCATCCCGGTCAAGGAAGTAGGTGGCGTCGACAATGCGGATGTCCGGCTTGTCCAGCTCTCCAGAAAGCCATTCCGTCGTAACCAGCGAATCCATTGCATGCGTCTCCGTGAAGCTATGTTGCGATGCAGTGATAACGTGGCCCACTAGGCAACGCTAGGCCGAACCGGCTACGGGGAGTGATTATGGAAACGACATTTCTCGGCAAGACCAGCGCGCTACCGGCAAGTCCCGAAGAAGCAATTCTGGATTATCCCGCAAATCCCCGCCCCGATGAGCGCTATCTCGTCCGCTTCGCGGCGCCGGAGTTCACGTCGCTATGCCCGGTGACGGCGCAGCCCGACTTCGCACATCTCGTGATCGACTATGTGCCTGCGAAGACCATCGTCGAATCGAAATCGCTGAAGCTGTTCCTTGGCAGTTTCCGCAATCACGCCGCCTTTCACGAGGATTGCACCGTCGGCATCGGCAAAAGGCTGGCGGACGAAATGCAGCCCGTCTGGCTGCGCATCGGCGGCTACTGGTATCCGCGCGGCGGCATTCCGATCGATGTGTTCTGGCAGACCGGGAAACCGCCGGAGGATGTCTGGATTCCGCGCCAGGGTGTGGCATCCTATCGCGGGCGTGGATAGGAACGCCGAACCGCCTCAAGCGCTTCTTCCTGACTAGATCTTCAGGAGAATGCCAATGTCAGTGAATGTCGCAATCGTCTATTATTCCGGCTCCGGGCATACCCGGCGCATGGCGGACGCGGTGGTCGAAGGCGCCGAAAGCGTCGGCGCGGACGTCCATCTCCTCGATGCGGCGACATTGGAGCGGGACACGCCGGACTGGGCGAAGCTTGGTGACAGCGATGCGATCATCTTTGGCTCACCCACATATATGGGGTCGGTGTCGGCGGCCATGGAGGGCTTTTTCGACAAGACCGTGGCCGACTGGTCGGCGCTGAACTGGAAAGACAAGCTGGCCGGTGGATTCACCAATTCGGGAACGCCTTCGGGCGACAAGGGCAGTACGCTTGCCAGGATCTTCACCTTTGCCGCGCAGCATGGGATGATCTGGGTGTCGCTGGGTGCCAATCCCGCGCCTGACGGCAGCATGAATCGCCTTGGCGGATTTACCGGGGCGATGGCCCGGTCCGATGACGCACCTCCCGAAGAAGGCAATCCTCCTGCCGAGGACCTCAACACCGCACGCGCATATGGTGCCCGCATCGCTGCTGCGGCGATGCGCTGGAAGAAAGGCGGCGTCGCATAGCTGACGTGACATGTCGGCGGTCTGCCTGTTAAGCGCACTTCCCACATATGGCATGGGAGTTCCGCCGGGCATGCAGACCGTTATAGACCAGCTTGAGCAAAAACGCGATCAGGCCCGCCTTGGCGGCGGGCAGCGCCGCATCGATGCGCAGCATGCCAAGGGCAAATTGACGGCACGGGAGCGGCTCGACGTTCTCCTTGACCCGGGTTCCTTCGAGGAAACCGGCATGTTCGTCGAACATAATGCCACTGACTTCGGCATGGATGAGCAGATCATACCCGGCGACGGCGTCGTCACGGGTTCCGGAACCATCAATGGCCGCCTTGTCTATGTCTTCTCACAGGACTTCACAGTCTTTGGGGGCGCATTGTCGGAACGTCACGCGGAAAAAATCTGCAAGATGATGGACACCGCGATGAAAGTCGGCGCCCCCGTCATCGGCCTCAATGATTCCGGCGGTGCGCGCATTCAGGAGGGCGTCGCCTCCCTCGGCGGTTATGCGGAAGTTTTCCAGCGCAACGTCCTGGCTTCCGGTGTCGTCCCGCAGATCAGCCTGATCATGGGGCCTTGCGCGGGCGGCGCCGTTTACTCCCCCGCGATGACCGACTTCATCATGATGGTGAAGGACTCGTCCTACATGTTCGTCACCGGGCCTGACGTCGTAAAGACCGTCACGAATGAGGTCGTGACGCAGGACGAGCTTGGCGGTGCGGTCACCCATACGACGAAATCGGGCGTCGCCGATCTGGCGCTGGAGAACGATATCGAGGCGCTTCTCCGCGCCCGCGATCTCGTCGACTTTCTTCCGCTCAGCAACCGCGAAGCGCCGCCCGTCTTGCCGACTTTCGGTGGACTTGAACCGGACGAGAGTCTCGACACGCTGATTCCGGACAGCGCCAACAAGCCTTACGACATGCACGAACTCATCCGGAAAACCTGCGACGAGCAGGACTTTTTCGAGCTGCAGCCCGCCCATGCGGCCAATATCATCATCGGCTTTGGGCGGGTTGAGGGACACACGGTCGGCTTCGTCGCCAACCAGCCCATGGTGCAGGCGGGCGTGCTCGATATCAATTCGTCGAAGAAGGCGGCGCGGTTCGTTCGCTTCTGCGACGCGTTCAGCATTCCCATCGTCACCTTCGTCGACGTTCCCGGCTTCCTGCCTGGAACGGCGCAGGAACATAACGGTATCATCAAACACGGCGCAAAGCTGCTGTTCGCCTATGCCGAGGCGACTGTGCCGAAAATCACGGTGATCACCCGCAAGGCCTATGGCGGTGCCTATGATGTGATGGCGTCAAAACATTTGCGCGGCGACCTCAACTATGCCTGGCCGACCGCCGAAATCGCCGTGATGGGTGCGAAGGGCGCGGTCGAGATCATCTTTCGCAAGGACGCGGGCGACGCGGACAAGATCGCGGCGAAAACAAAGGAATATGAGGACCGCTTCGCCAATCCCTTCGTGGCCGCTGCAAAGGGGTTCATCGACGAGGTGATCATGCCTCATTCCACGCGCAGGCGCATCGCCATGGGTCTGCGCCGCCTGCGCACAAAGGAATTAACCAATCCCTGGAAGAAGCATGACAACATTCCGCTTTAGGCGGAACTGTCATTCGCGTGTGATCGCTATTACGGAACCGGCATGAAACTGAAGAAAGCCATTGGCAATATTTTGCACGCGCGCCCGTTCGAGCCCGGGCATGCGCGTTTCTATCTGACCCAGGTCGCCAACCGCGAACGCAACGCGCGGGGCGGGCTGACCGATGCCGATCATTTGCGTGCGACTGCCGACTGGCTGAGGCATGCGCAGGATTCGCAGAGCGATGGCGGCTTTTCCGGGCGCTATAAACTGCACGCGGGCTGGACCTCGTCCTATCCTGAAACGACTGGCTACATCATTCCGACATGTCTCGCGCTGGCGGAGGAATATGGCGATCGGGAATGGGAGGACCGGGCAAGCCGTGCCAATGATTTCCTGCTGCGTCTGCAGCTCGACGACGGCGCATTTCCGGGCGGTGAGGTGGCGGAGAACACATCCGAACCATCGCCCTTTAACACCGCGCAGATCCTGAACGGCCTGACCGCCTGGGCGAAGCATTCGGGTGATCTGGAAACGCAGGAGGCTGCGGCGCGGGCGGCGAAATGGCTCATTTCCGTGCAGGATGATGATGGTGCCTTCCGGAAATATTTCTATTGGGACCAGCCGTCGGCTTATTCCGCGCACCTCAGCTGCTGGATCGCCGAATATGGCGTCGCCTTTGGCGACGAGGGCGCCAAACAGGCGGCAGCCAGGCATCTCGACTGGACACTGGGGCTGCAGCAGGAAAATGGCTGGTTCGAGCGTTCCGGCTTCTCTGAGGAGCATCATCAGGCGCGCACCGCGCCGACGCATACCATCGCCTACACGATCTGGGGTGTCCTTCTGAACGGGATCCTGCTGGGCCGCGAAGACGCCATCGACGCGGCGCAGACGGCAACAGAGGCGGTGATGCGCCGTACCGAATTGTCGAAGACGTTGCCCGGCATGCTCGACGCCGACTGGAAATCGGCACACGGTCCGCAATGTCTTACCGGCAACGCCCAGATGGCACTCATCATGTTCGAGCTGTACCGCCAGCGCGGCGACCTGCGTCTGGTCTCGACCGCATGCAAGCTGATCGACCTCGTGAAGCGCGCGCAGGATATGGGCAATGTGAATAGCGGCATTCGCGGGGGCGTCGCAGGCTCGGATCCGGTCTGGGGCCTTTACCTCTTCCACGCGCTCCCCAACTGGGCGGCGAAATTCTTCATCGATGCCCTGCTCGACAAGAAGAAGACGCTTGCAGCGATTGAGGCGGGCGCTTGAACATCTGGCTTCTCACGCAGGCGCACGTCCGAAAGGGTAGCGCCGTCGCAAAGGCGCTGATGGCCGCCGGTGTGAAACCGACGGGCATGATTTTCGAGGGGGTGCGCGGGAAACCCCTGCGTGACCGTCTGGTTGCAAGGCTGGCAAATGACGGGCTTGCCGGGCGTCCCTTTGCCGGGGCTGCTTCAACCGCTCCAAAGACACCGCTGACCGAACCAGGGCCGACCGTCGCCCCGCTGCCGACGGCGGCGCAATTCGCCGTACGTCACAACATCAGGACGCTGAGTGTCCTCGACCTGAAATCACAGGAATCGCTGGACGCTATCGGCGCCCTGAAACCCTATCTGTTCGTTCATGCCGGGGCGGGCATTTTGCGCGCGCCGCTTCTCGCCATTCCGAAACTCGGTACGGTGAATGCGCATATGGGCGTGCTGCCTGAATATCGCGGCATGAATGTGACGGAATGGGCGGCCCTTGAGGGCGGACCGACGGGCTGCACGGCGCACCTGATCGATCCCGGCATCGATACGGGCGATATCCTGTCCGTGCATGAAATGCCGGGGCCCTGGCCGTCGATTGCCGCCATGCGCGCGGACGTGGACGCAACGCAGCTTGCCCTGCTGGCAGAGGCCGTGCGCGTCATTGCCGAGGCGAACGCGCTGCCGCCCGCCAGTCAGCAGCAGGCAAATGAAGGCAAACAATATTTTGCCATGCACGCCGATCTGAAGGCAATACTGGATAGACGGCTCGCTGCCGCCTATGGAGCGGTCGATTGATCATCTTGCAGGACAGCTAAATGGCAACCGGACTCGTAGCGCTTCTCGATGACGTGGCCGCCATTGCGCGCGTCGCCGCCGCTTCGCTCGACGATGTCGGTGTCGCCGCCGCGCGGGCAGGGGGCAAGACCGCAGGTGTCGTCATTGACGATGCCGCCGTCACGCCGCGCTACCTGACCGGTTTTGACCCGTCGCGGGAACTGCCGGTCATCTGGAAAATCGCGCGCGGTTCGATCTTCAACAAACTTGTGATCCTGCTCCCCGCGGCTGTCCTTCTGGGTCAGTTCGCGCCGTTCCTGATCCCCGTCATCCTGATCTTTGGCGGTCTTTTCCTCAGTTACGAGGCGGCGGAAAAGGTGCTGGAGCTGTTTCATGTCGATGAAACGACGAAAAACGACACGCCGGTCGTAATCGAGGGTGAGAAGCAGGAAAAGGAGATGGTGTCCGGCGCCATCCGCACAGACCTCATTCTTTCTGCTGAAATCATGGCGATCGCCCTGTCAGAGGTGATGGACGAAAGCTGGCTCAGTCAGGCGGTCATTCTTGCGCTGATCGGCATTGTCATCACGATCGTCGTCTACGGGGCGGTCGCAATCATCGTGAAAATGGACGATGTCGGACTTCATCTGGCCAAAACGAAGGAGGGCGCGCTGGCCAGGTTTGGACGCGGTCTGGTTGGTTTCATGCCAAAGCTGCTGGGTGCGATATCCCTGATCGGGACGCTGGCGATGGCCTGGGTCGGCGGCGGCCTCCTCGTCCATAATGCCTATCTCCTCGGCTGGGCGGGGCCTGAGCATGTGATCGAAGCGGTCGCACA
Organism: uncultured Alphaproteobacteria bacterium; assembly: GCA_963710205.1. Lineage (GTDB taxonomy): Bacteria > Pseudomonadota > Alphaproteobacteria > Sphingomonadales > Sphingomonadaceae > Pacificimonas. The sequence continues at coordinate 440,295 of CAVPZG010000006.1, forward strand.
GCCTCTTGCGGCTGCGGCTCCCGCCGGTATCGCCGGCTTCGTGGAATGGCTGGTCTTCGCTGTGGCGTCCGGCATTCTCGGTGTCGCCGTCGGGGCGGTGCTGGCGCCGATCGTCCACAAGCTGTTTCCCAATTTCGGGCATTGACCGCGTAGGCCTGCGGGTTCTCCGCGCCGCACCCTGCCCGGGGACAGTGCCCTGTTCGCCGCATTTGACCCCAAGGTCATGTCGATGAAGGAACCTGAAGGCGTCTAATACTCGATCCTGTGATCCCGCAGCCAGCGCTTGAACGGTACCTGAGAATAGGCCTGCCCGCGCCGGTCAGGTTCCGCGTTGACTTCAAGGATGGTCGGCCCTTCCGGCGTCACGGCGATATCGAAACCGGCAAAGCGCAGCTCCCGCAGCTGCGCCAGTGCGGTGCGGGCGAGCGCCTTCGCCTCCTCCGCGAAGGGCGGACGCGCATCCTCGATCTGAATGCCGGTGTCTGGATGGCGGGGCAGATATTTCCGGAAGATCGTACCCGTGCGCCCGGGTTCCAGCGTGCCGTCCGGTCGCAATGCCGCATATAGCCCGCCGCCGCCCACATTGTCGGTCCTGATCCCGGTGCGGCCCATTCTCAGATAGCTGAGGACAATTTCCGGCTCTGCATTCTGATGCGCCTGAATGGCCCAGATACGCCAGGCATTGACGCTGTCCGGGTTCAGGGAAGCGTACCAGTCATGCTGGGTCAGATAGGGTTCGACAATGAAGCCGCGCGGCATCGTTGCCGCCACGTCCTCCAGCGTCTGCGGCTCAGCATCCGCCATCTTGTCGTCGATCAGCCGCGGTCCCGGCAATATCCGCATCGGCCGGAAGCCCTGACCTCCGAAACTGTCGGCCGGCTTCACGGCGACATGATCGATCCCGCAAGTCGCCAGAGCCTCCGCGAAGGCGGCGAAATCGACAGGCCCGCCCTCGGTCATGAAGATCGGTTCCGGCGTCGCCAGCCCGAATGCCCTGAACCGCCGTTTCTGCTCCGGCTTTTCATATAGCGGGCGGCGTCCGTCCTTGGGATTGATCCTCAGGATATAGTCCAGATACTCAGCCTCGTTGATATAGTCCGCCATTTCGGCGCGGGAGAGGCCGCGCCGGTTCATGCCCGCCACCAGATAATAGCGCGGACCGATGTCGCGCGCGCGCAGCAGCCACACCATGTCGGCCAGCTGTCTGGCCCGCGATTTGCGATTTTCGCCGCCCGCGCCCATGGCGCGCCAGAGTTCATGAAGACCGGAGATCATGGTCCCGCTTCAACTGATATAGCCGCGATCCGCAAGCCAGCATTTCATCGGCACGCGGCACCAGGCCGCACCGATGCGGTCCGGTCCGAAATTGGCCTCGATCAATAGCGGGCCATCCGTCGTCACGGCGATGTCCAGTCCGGCGAATGTAACGCCTTCAAATGCCTTCAGCGCCTTGCCCGCAAAGGCGAAGACGGCGCCGATTTCCGGCGGCACGCCACCTTCCCAGCCGTGGCCGCTATCGGGATGGACGTCATAACCGGCATCACCCGGATGGCCATTCGTCAGCCGCCCCAGGGTCCCGTCCGGCAGCAGCGGCATCAAAAGGCCGCCGGCGCCCTGATTGTCCACGCGGGTTTCGCCGCGCGCCATGCGAAGGTAGGCCAGCATGATCTCGGGCTCGGCGGTATCATCCCGCTGGATGACCCAGACCCGCCAGCTGTTGATGGCGCGGGGCGACAGCGCCGCATACCAGGGGTGCTGGTTCCGAACGGCGCGCTCCATCAGCCAGGCGCCGCCCATATGCAGGTTCAATGCCGCCAGATCGTAGGTCCGCCCATCTCCGTCCACCAGATGCGTGCCCAGCGCGCTGTTGTCCGCAATCGCAAGGAACTCGATTCCGTGCCCGCCGCCCGACGCGATGTCGGGCTTTACAACGACATGCTCCCCGACATTGGCGGCTAGCCGTTTCCGGTCGCTGTCCGTGACATCGCCTGCTTGTCCCTTGCCGTGCATGAGCATTTCCGGAGTGGCGATGGACTTTGCCGCGCATATTTTCTTCTGCTGCGACTTGCTGTCCAGCGGGCGGCGTACCGGCGGCGGGTTCATCCTGCTGACGAAATCGGCATATTCCATATGACTGAAATGGCCGAACAGCTCGCGCCTGTCCGCATCCCGCCGGTTCAGGCCGGCACAATAATAATAGCCCGGCCCGTGACCGCAGCGGACGCGCAGCAGGGCGAGTTCGAAAAGCTGCCGCAGCGCGGATTTGCTGTCCACGCCGCCGGTTCGCAATAATCTGGAAAGGGCCGGCGCGGCGGAAACAGTCATGCATATCTCCGGAATGGGGAATACATTACGCTACTGAACTTACCCGCCTGTTAATGGACATGTGCCTAGTCAAAACGGCCAGCCACAACTAGGTCTCTGCGACAATGACCGCGCCGCCCACCCCCCGGATAGCTCTTTCCGTCGATAGTGAGATCCTGTTCCGGCGCGTTCTCAGAAATCCTGACGGTGATCCGCGTGCCATCGCGCAGCAGGCATACGCGCGGCTTGGCGCGCGTCCGAACGAGGCTCACCGGGCGGCAGCGCGGGAACTGCTCGCCCTGCGCGGAGAGCGGAAATACAGCCACATCCCGGCCTCCATCCGCGCGATGACCACATCCGGGGAGCGGCAGCTCGTTCTCTTCCATCTCGTCGAGATTTTCGAAGACTCCTTTCCGGCCCTCGGTCTGAACGACATCGTCAAACTGCCGTTCATCGATACGTTCAATCGCCTGCTTGAGCGATGGACGGACGCTGGCGAGCTGGCGGATATCGACGGCAGCATATTTTACAAGGATCTGGCGATCTGTTCCCTTCGCCTGATTCCCGCCGGTGCGCGCAGCATCGACCCTGACAGCGGCTTTCCCCGCCGGGAGCTTATCCGCCGCGGGCCCGTCGATATCGTCCGGGCGCTCGACTATGTCTATCGCCGCTGCGGCGGCCCCGCCCCCATGCTGGAGGTTCACCTTCACCCGGAAGAGCGCGACTATTTCAGCCCGGATGGCTTTGCCTGCACCGTCCATGTTGCGCGGCACATCATGAACGCGCGCCGTGCGATCCGCGGCATGTTCGGCGGCAGCTGGTTCTACGATCCCGCCGCAGGTCGTGCGAGCCCCCACCTCGCCTATCTGTCCTCTCTGCCGGGGGCGGCCTATTTCGAGGGCGAAACGTCGAAAGAGACGGTGAATTACGCTCTTAAGCATTCGAAAACACGCAGGCGCCTACACGAGGCTGGTGAGTACCGCCCGGCGCATCACTGGATGCTCTGGTCCCGAAACGGCATCCTGAATGCCAGACAGATCTAGGATGTCTTTTGTCTTCTGATTCCCCGCCCCTGCTGCCGACTGCCGACATGGTGGCAGCGGCGCTGGACGACATGACGCGCGGCTGGCCCGATGCCGTCAAACAAGCGGTCACCCTGGTGTCCGAACAGCTGATCGCGGACGGCCCGGAATATACCTGGCGGTTTTCCGGGAAATCCGTCGAAGGCCTGCGCGCCCTGCACGAAAACCGGCAGGCGGCGAGTCACCAGATCGAGGCCGTGCTTCTGACCATCATGAAATCCTCCGTGGAAGCGGGCAGGTTCAGCGCCTTTCCTGACAGCAGCATCGCGCGATTCGCCTTCAGCCTGAACCGCATCCTGCGGGACGCAGCCCGTCCGGAGGGACTTGGGATCAAGAAGGTTGCCGATAATCTTTACAAGGAGGTTGGCATTTGCCGCGCGTCCATCATTCCAGGAGGATGCCGGGTGATCGTCCCGCAAATCCCGCTCTATCGCCGCCTCGCCGTCACGGGCGGCCCAGGACAGTTTATCAGATTTCTGCGGACATATGCGACCACATTGGGAAAGCAGTTCTACGCGCTCAACGTCCATGCGGCGGAGGTTGAATTTTTTTCGGAGGAGGAGTTCTACAAGCTGTTCTTGCAGATCGCCGATCTTCTGGAAACCCGTCCGGAGGTCGGCGGTGTCGTGCATGGTCCTGGCTGGCTCGCCGATCCGCAACTGCAGAAAATCACGCCCCATCTCGCCTACAACAGCCGTTTCTTTCAGCAGCATGGCGACGGCGTGTTTTACAGCCGCGATGATGACGAAAACAGCTATGCCTTCTCGAAATCGGCAAGCCGGCGCGCACTTTACGAGCGCGGGGAGTATGTTCCCCGCCTGAACATGGGCGTCATCCGCCGCCCCCAGATCCTGCGCTGGGCAGCGACCTATCGAGCGCGTCATGTCGCGGCCTGACCCCATACCGCCTTTCCTCCCGTAACCACTTGGCGCTAAGGCGCGCCGACCATGAACAAGGTGCTTCCCACAGGCGGCAGGGCGGTCTCGCCGCTTTCCGCGCTTCTGACGCTGGCCTGGCCCGTCGTCATGTCACGGCTTGGCATCATGGTCATGGGGCTGACCGACACCATCGTCGTCGGGCGCTACAGCGCGGACGAGCTTGCCTATCACTCGCTTGGCTGGGCGCCGACCATGGTGGTCGTCACAACGGGAATTGGCCTGCTCCTCGGCGTGCAGGTGCTGACGGCGCAGCTGGTGGGCGAGGGCAGGGCGCGAGAGGCGGGAACCGTCCTCAGAAACGGCATGGTCTTCGCGCTGGCTATTGGCATCGTCAGCAGCGCCGCGCTCTACCTCGCCGCAGGTCCGCTGATGCAGGTCATGGGCCTGGCGGGCGACCTCGCGCCGCGTAGCGCCGCGGTCGTCCGCATTCTCAGCCTGTCGCTGACCCCCTATCTGATCGCTGTCGCCTGCCAGTTCTGGCTGGAGGCGCTGAAGCGGCCCGTCCCTGCGATGATCGTCATGTGGGGCGCGAATATCCTCAATCTGGCGCTGTCGCTCTGGCTCGTCCCCGGTGACAATATGTTCGGCATTCAGGGCGCCGTGGCGGCGGGCTGGACGACGCTCTTCTCGCGCGCGGCGCTGATGGCGGGGCTCATCGCGGTGATCCTCGCCTGGTCCCGCGCCCATCTCGAGTTCGGCCTGTGGATACGCGGCACGGGCCGCTACTGGCGGGAGCTGTTCCGTATCGGCTTCGCCTCGGCAAGCTCACTCTTCGTTGAAACGGCGGGCTTTGCCGCCATGAACATCATCGCCGGACAGATTGGCGCGCTGACGGTGGCCGGTTTCGCCATCCTCCTCAATATCGCCGCCATGGTCTTCATGGTTCCCCTCGGCCTCGCGTCCGCAACGGCGGTGCTGGTCGGCAATGGCTATGGCGAACGGAATTTCGATCATGTCCGCACGGGCGGCTGGACCGGCATCGGTTTCACCGCAGCGCTGATGACGGTCATCGCGCTGATTGTCTGGCTGCTGGGAGATGAAATCGTCTCGATTTTCACGAGCGAGGCAGACCTGACCGCTATGCTCGTCCCCGCAGTGGCGCTGGCGGCCCTGTTTTTCACAATGGACGGGTTGCAGGTCGTTGCATCGAACGCGCTGAGGGCGATGGACGATGTCTGGCTGCCCACCCTCACGCATACGATCAGCTATGTCGGCGTGATGATTCCGCTCGGCTTTCTATTGGCAAAACCTATGGGGATGGGTCTGAACGGGCTGGTCTGGGCGATCATCCTTGCGAGCCTCTCCGCGGGCGGTTTCCTGATTGCCCGTTTCGCCTGGCTGACGCGGAGGGGCGCGTCACTCAGGCTGCGCCGCGCCCAGCAATAGCGGCGTCAGTGCCGCGCGCAGCTTTTCCGGCAGGGGCGCGCCGCCGGGGCCGTCCGCAGCGCGGTTGACCATCACCGTATCCGATAGCGCGATGCAGCGATCCTCCTGAAACAGCGCCTGTGCCACGACATAGCTCGACCTGCCCAGCCGCAGGATGGCGGCCCGAACTTCAACAGGGGCGGGCCATCCGCCCTCAGCCAGATAAGCGATCGTCAGATTGGCGACGATAGGCCGAAACCCCAGTTCCGCCTTGCCGCCGAGGTGATGATGCAGCCGCACGCGGCCTTCCTCAAAAAAGCGCGCGAAAGCGACATTGTTCAGGTGCGCGTTGGTGTCCATGTCGCCGTAGCGCACGGCCATCTCAAAGCCGAAGGGGTAGCGATCCCGATGCTGCCGGTCGGCATCACCGCGCATGTGTTTCCCGTTCGTCATGCGCGGTGATCGGGCCGGTCAGATTACGGCAGCGTCCATTGGCAGCAGGGCTTCGACCTGGAATACGACATCCTGGAAATCGTTGTCGCTGGTGCCGTCCGTGCGCAGCAGATCCTCGAACGCGATCCTCAGATCGCCGGAGCCGTCGCTGGCCGCGCCCGACACGACATGCTCGGACACGTCGGCGTTGAGGTTGCTGTCATGGCTGAGGAAGATCGTCGCCGTTGTCAGCAGCGCCCCGTCAACGGTCAGGATCGCTGATCCCCCCGTGGTCGAAATGCCAAAATTATCGGACGCAAGCTGCGCCGCCGTCAGGACATTGGCGCCGTCCTGGATGATGAAGAAGCCGAGCGAGCTGCCATCGTCCAGATCCGTCACGTCGAACGTTCCGCCATCCTTCACATTGCCTGTCAGCAGCCGCACATCGGCGATGGAGCCATCGGCACGGACTTCATAAACGCCAAGACTGTTGTCGAAGGCCGCCGCTGCGTCGGCAGGCTGCAGCCTGACGACAAAGCTGTCGGATGTTTCGCTGCTCAGGAAACTGTCGAGCGCGATGCCATTGATGCTGGTGGCCGCGACAGCCGTTCCTTCAGCCAGCGCAATCAGGTCGCCGATCTGGGTGATCGTGGTCGTACCGGTTGCCTGTCCCGTACCGAGGAAGCCGGAACCGGCATAATCGCCGGCAAGGTTCAGAATGAACGTCATATCGTCCGCCGTCGTCAGCGTCAGCGTTTCCGCGCCTGCCGTTTCGTCAACCGTGAAGGCGGCCGTGATTTCAAGCCGGTCGAGCGAATCGAAATCCGTGATCGTGTCTTCCGCCAGGTCGTTCAGCGTTCCCCGGAACAGGTCAGCACCGGCACCGCCGGTAAGGATATCGGCACCGCCGCCGCCCTGGATGGTGTCATTGCCGTCACCGCCGTTCAGTCGGTCCGCAGCCGCCGATCCGATCAGCGTATCATCGCCGCCCTCACCGAAGACCGTGCCCGCGACCGAGGCCGTTCCTGATTCCAGGAAGCTGTCATTGCCGTCACCCAGCCTGACGTCGCCAGTGACCACGGCGTCCGTGCCCAGGGTGACGCGGTCGATCCCGGTGCCTCCGATAATCGCCCCCGTCGTCGCAGCGTCCATGACGAGAATCCCGCGATCCACGCGGACTTCCGTCAGCGTCAGATTGCTAAGCGTGGCGGTTACGTTCTGCTCGACGATGGCGGCAAGGGGCGCCGAGAAGGTGCTGCGCGTACCGTCGATGACGCTGTTCACTGCGGCGCTGCCGGTCAGCCGAAGCGTTTCGAAACCGTTCGAGAAGGAGAAAATCGAGCGACCCGTTCAGATCGTTGATTTCCAGCTCGTCCGCGCCCCCTCCGGCAAAATAGCCAACGCGCGTCGTGGCAATGTCCGACTCATTGTCGGTAAACTCGATGTTGAAGGTGCTGTAATCGATCGTGATCTTGTCGTCGCCGCCTGCGAGCAGCAGGGCGGTGGCAGAGCTTTCGACCTCGCCGCCGGCATTGAGTTCAACCACCAGCTTACCGGCGTCCAGAACGATATCATTGCCGTCTGCCCAGAAGCACGCGCCCCTCGCGCGAACCGAAGTTCCTGAAAAAGATGTTTCCGGCGGTCGCGGTCGCATCAATGACCGGCTCGCTGAAATCACGCGTCAGGATGCCGCCCAGTTCGTTGATTACCGTGACATTATTGGATGTGATCTGGATGCCCTCATCCTGAATGGACCTGACGACGCCGCCGCTCGCATTTATGAACGTTACTCCATCGGCAGTGATCAGTGCTGCGGGCGTACCTGCATCGGGACTGCTGAGCGTCTCGGTATTCGTGTAGGTTTCGTTGGCGGTGTTCAGAACGAGCATCAGATTGGACTCCCAAATGCCGATGTATGAAACGCATCGGTCTTCATATACCTGCGATGATGTCACCGCCAAGATGAACACAGCATTATGGGAAAAAGGACCAGATGTGAAGCGCGTAACGATTCTTAACCTGCCGCAATGTTGAGCTGGATCGGACTGCTGGGCGGCCTTGGCCTGCTCATCTGGATGACCGTGCGCGGCGTCAACATTCTGATCGCCGGACCTGTCGCGGCTCTGGTCGTGGCGCTGACGGCGGGCTTGCCCCTTTTGCCGCCGCTCGCCGCCGGGGACGCGGCGGACTTCGCCACCAGCTACATGGCGGGCTTCACCAGCTTTTTCAGCGACTGGTTCTTCATGTTTCTGCTGGGCGCGATTTTTGGAGAGGTCATGGCCGCATCGGGCGCGGCGGCGGCGGTCGCGCACTGGATCACGGCGAAGCTGGGCAGCAAATACGCCCTCCTCGCCACCATCCTCGCCTGCGCGGTGCTCACTTATGGCGGCGTCAGTGTGTTCATCGTCGCGTTCAGCGTTTACGGCCTTGCCGTCGCGCTGTTTCGGGAGGCCGATCTGCCGCGCCGTTTCATCCCCGGCGCGCTCGCCTTCGGTTCCGTCACTTTCACAATGACGAGCGCGGGCTCGCCTGAAATCCAGAACCTCATCCCGATGCCCTATCTCGGGACAACGCCCTATGCGGGCTGGGAAGTCAGCCTTGTCGTCGCCGTCCTGATGGCGGGTCTCGGCTATGCCTGGATCGCGCGAATGGTGCGCGTCGCCGTCGCTGGCGGAGAGCGGTTCGAGGCGCGCGCCAGTGACGAAGCGCCCGCCGACATTGCCGGGCTGCCAAGGCCACTCATCGCTCTCCTGCCGCTCGTCGCCGTCCTCGCCATATTCCTGCTGACCTCGGGGGAGGCGACGGCCGTTAATCTCGGCAAATGGGCACTCATCGCCGCGCTCGGCAGCGGGCTGATGGCCGCCGTCCTCGTCGGCCTGCCAAAGCTGAAGGCGATGCCGTCCGCCTTTTCGCGCGGTGCGACGGGCGCTGTGGTCGCGATCACCAACACCTGCGCCGTGGTCGGGTTCGGCTCCGTCGCCAAATTGTCACCCGCCTTTCAGGAGGCTTTGGTCGCCGTCCAGAATCTGCCGGGCAGTCCGCTCATCGGCGCGGCCGTCGCCGTGACGGTCATAGCCGGCCTGACCGGAAGCGCGTCCGGCGGCCAGACCATCGCGCTGCCTCTCATCGCGCCGCATTATCTCGGCGAGGGTGCAAATCCCGAGGAGCTGCACCGCACCGTCGCCATCGCCTCCGGCGCGCTCGATAGCCTGCCGCACAATGGCTATGTCGTGACGACAATCCGAGCCGTCTGCGGCGAAACGCACAAGGCCGCCTATGCGGCGGTTGGCGCGACCACGGTTGTTGTGCCGATGATCGGACTGGTGGTGGCGCTGGTGCTGTTCGGAATATTCTAGGACGTTTCCGCCCCTGCCTTGATGCGGAGCGTGCGTTTACAGCCCATGTCCCCGCTCAAGATAATCGCGTGACCGCATTTCCATCAGGCGGCTCACCGTTCGCTTGAATTCAAAGCTGCCATCGCCCGATGGATAAAGCGCGCCGGGTTCCGCGTCCGCCGCCACCAGCAGTTTCACCTTATAATTGTAAAGGGCGTCGATCAGCTGCACGAACCGCGCCGCCTCGTTGCGGTTTTCCGGTCCAAGCACCGGAACGCCGACCAGAATGACGGTATGATATTCCTGCGCGACAGCCAGGTAGTCCGCCGACCCGCGCGCTTCGCCGCACAGCCGCTTAAAGCTGAATACGGCAACACCTTTCAGCGCCTTCGGCACATGCAGCGTTCGTCCGCCGCCCAGTTGCAGATCGGCGCTCGGCACATGTTCCGCATCCTCGACGGGATAATCGGTCAGGCGGAAAAAGGCTTCCGACAGCGCCGCTGTCGCCTCCGGGCCATTCGGCACATGATAGACGTCCATGCCGCCCAGCCGCTCCAGCCGGTAATCCGTCGGACCATTCAGACTGACGACGTCCAGCTCCGATTTCAGAAGGTCGATGAAGGGCAGAAACAGCTGCCGGTTGAGGCCGTCCTTATAGAGGTCGTCCGGCGGCCGGTTTGAGGTCGCCACGACCGTCACCCCGGCCGCGAACAGGGCGGTGAACAGCCGCGACAGGATCATCGCATCGACGACATTCGTCACCTGCATCTCGTCGAACGCAAGCAGTCGCGCCTCGCCCGCCAGTCTTTCGATGACCGCGCCCATGGCATCCTCACCGTCCGCGCGTGCCGCCTTCATCGCCTTGTGGGCCTCCAGCATGAAAGCGGCGAAATGGACGCGGCGTTTCCGCTCGATGCGAACCTCGGTAAAGAACAGGTCCATCAGCATGGACTTCCCGCGACCGACCTCGCCCCACAGGTAGACACCCTGCGGGTGCGGCTCGGCTTCGCGGGAAAACAGCCGTTTCAGCAGACCCGGCGTTGCCTTCGCGGCTTCCAGTTCCGCCTGTAGCGCATCGAGCCGCGCCGCCGCCGCCTTCTGGTCCGCGTCCGGGCGCAATTCTCCCGCCGCGACAAGCGCCTGATAAGCCGCAAGTGTCGTCATGGCCTTGGCTTGAATTTCCTCAGGACGCCCGACCAGCTGCAGATGGTCTGATCGTCCTGAGTGACCAGCCCGCGCATGAAAACCGTCCGTCCCGTCGACCGCACGATCTCTCCGGACCCATCCAGCGGCTTGCCGAAAATGCCCGCGCCGACAAATTCCGTATTGCAGGTCAGCGTCACCGCGCGGCCTCCCGACAGCGCGGGCCGCGCACAGGCGAACATGACCTGGTCGATAAAGGCCATCAGATAGCCGCCATGCAGATAGCCCTGCATGTTGGAATGCGACCTGTCCGTCAGTGACCGGCAATCATAGCCACCATCGCCGCGTTCGCGGAAATAGACGGGCCCGATCGTGTCGGAAAACCGCCCTTCGTCCATTTCGCGCCATGTGGACCAGCCCTGCATCGGCCCCTCGGTAACTTTGCGCGCGGGCGGCGGCGCGCTCTTCTCTTCTTCGTTCATGCTGTGGCCCGTTAGCGCGCACCGGCGCCGCCGCCCACCGCTCAGTTTTGAGCGCTTCGATTCAAGAGGGGCATTTTCCGGGAGGCCAGCGTAAGAGGCTGCGAAACTTTCCGGGAGGATTCTTCTTATGAAAACCGTTTGCGCCCTGTTTGTCGCGCCCTTGGCGGCGCTGATGCTCTCTTCCTGCGCGGCCACGCCCGCCGCGGTTGAAACCACCGTTCCCGCCTCGGAAGCCGCGCCGCGGCCCGTTCCGTCCTTCGCAAATCTGCAGGCGCTGGCGGAACGCTATGTGGCTGAAAGGAAAGTCGCCAACATGGTGATCGGTATCGCACAGGGCGATGCCCCCGCGACCTGGATCAAGGTTGGCAATCTCGCCCTCGACAGCAGCGTCCCCGCGGATGACCAATCGATCTATCGCATCTATTCCATGACGAAGCCCGTCATTGGCGTCGCGACGGCGCTCCTGATTGACGACGGAATCCTGAAACTCGACCAGCCGGTCAGCGACTTTTTTCCCGCCTTCGCCGATATGAGGGTGGCAAGGGACCGGAACGGCGACATCACGGAAACCGTCCCGGCGACGACCCCCATCACCATCCGCCACCTGCTGACGCACACGGCGGGGCTGACCTATGGCTTCAGCGGCAACGAGATCTCGAAGGCCTATCGTGCGGCAGGCATCATTCCCGGCCAGCGCCGTCTGGGTGGTCAGCCGGGTGACGGCGAACAGCCGAGCAGTCTGGTCGAATTTGCCGAGCGTCTCGCTAGGCAGCCGCTCGTTGCCGAGCCGGGGACGGAATGGCATTATTCCGTCTCGATCGACCTTCTCGGTGCGGTGATCGAGAAGGCGACCGGCCAGGACCTTGGCGCATTCCTCGACGCGCGCATCTTCGGGCCGCTCGGCATGGACGATACCGGCTTTGTCGTACCGAGGGGGGACGATGCGCGGCTGACCACGAACTATGTCCTGACAGGGGGCTCGCTCGTCCCCGTCGATGCGCCGCCCAACAGCGAATATAACGAACCCGCACCCTTCGCCTCCGGCGGCGGCGGTCTGGCGTCGACGGGTGAGGATTATATGAAATTCATGCGCATGGTCGCGAATGGCGGCCTCGTGGACGGCGTGCAGCTTTTCCCCCGGGCGGCGATCGCGCTCGCGACCTCGGATCTGCTGCCAGCGGAGGCGAGCTATACGAATGGCGAGGGCGGGCCGCGTCAGGGATATGGCGCAGGAGGACGAGTGATCACGACGCCCGAACCCGGAGCGATCGTCGGCAACTACGGCTGGGGCGGCGCGGCCGGAACGCTCGCCAGCGCCCTGCCCGCCGAACGAATGGCGGTCGTCCTGATGACGCAGTACATGCCGCAACAGGCCTATCCGCTGCCCCGGGAACTGGGCCAGGCGGTCGTCGCCGATTTGCGCGCGATGGCACCAGCGGCTGAATAAAATGCGCGCCGCCCATATTCTGGTCCTCACGATATCGGCAGCGCTTCTTGCCGGCGCGTTCGTCGCGCAGTACGCTTTCGGCCTTTATCCCTGCGAGATGTGCATGTGGCAGCGCTGGCCGCATGTCGGTGCGCTCGCCCTCGGCACGCTGGGCCTGTTCGCGCAGGGCGGCGCGCGGTCCGCGCTCGTTTACGCGGCCATATGTGCGCTCGCCGTCAGCGGCGGACTGGGCGCGTTTCACGCAGGCGTGGAATATGGCTGGTGGACCGGGCCGACGCAGTGCAGCGCACCGCCGCTTCCCGGCAGCGACTTCATGACCGATATCCTCTCGGCGCCTGTCGTGCGCTGCGATACCGCACCCTGGTCCCTGTTCGGCATAAGTCTCGCAGGCTATAACGCTCTCATCTCGATCCTTTCCGCCGGAGTGGCAACATGGCTGACGACGCGCCGTTCATGACGACTTTGCCGGGCGATGCGCCCGTCGATACGGACAGCATGATCCGCGTCGATCAGGCGGGCGAATATGGCGCGGCACGCATCTATGCGGGCCAGCTTGCCGTCATGGGCAACAGGCATCCGATGAGCGCCGAGATTGGCCGCATGAAGATGCAGGAACAGCGCCATCTTGACACGTTCGACCGCCTCATGGCCGAACGCGGCGTGCGCCCGACGCTGTTTTCGCCGCTTTGGGACGCCGCGGGTTTCGCGCTTGGCGCAGCGACGGCCCTGATGGGGCCAAAGGCGGCGATGGCCTGCACGGCTGCGGTCGAGACCGAAATTGACGCGCATTATGCCGAGCAGCGCGCCGCGCTCGGCGACACCGATCCCGAACTCAGCGCCCATATCGAGGATTTTCAGGCCGAGGAGGCGGAGCACAAGGCCACCGCCATCGCCCATGGCGCGGAGGAAACGCCCGGTTATCCGGTCCTCAGCGCCGTGATCCGCGCGGGCTGCCGCGCGGCCATCGGCGTCGCCAAACGGATCTGAAAAAGAAAACGCTTCCCGGATTTCAGGGCGGGATTTCCGGCTATTCCCAGCCCGCCGCCTTCAGTGCCGCCATATTGCCACGGGATACTGGCGCGACCAGATTTCCGGGAAGGGTCAGCATCGCGCTGCGCCCGTTCCGCTTCATATCCATGACCGCGTCACGCGCGACCCACCAACTGCGATGCACCTGCAGTCCGTCCACGCCGTCCATTTCCGAAATCGCATCCGCCAGCCGCATCAGGATCAGATCGCTGCGCCCGTCGCCATGTACACGGACATAATGGTCTTCGGATTCCAGCGCGTAGATCGTGCCGTCATGACCGGCCGGTAAACGCTGAAGAAATGCGGGGCCGGTCTCGGCATCGGCAGGCGTTTCTTCCTGCGGCGACAAATCTTCCTGCGGTGACAAAAGCCTTTCGGGTTCATGGCGTTCGGCGGCTTCCGCCCGTTCATTGCGAGAGGCGCTCCACCAGAGCTGCGCTGTCATGAACAGGCCGATCAGGAGGACATAGCCGTACAGCATGAAAAACTGTTCCACGGTCGGCATCGACGCGGGACCGTTGTCAAATTCCGAAACGATCTCGTTCGTTCGCCACACCACCATTGTCATCGCCAGGCTGGCCAGCATCGCGCAGCTGACGATCATCCCGGCGGCGGGCAGCCGCAGCGACCTTGCCAGCGCCATTCCGCCGACCGTGACGGGCGCGTAGATGACATAGCCGCCCACCAGCAGGCCGACCCAGTAGACCAGCCGCTTGCCGATGCCCACCGCGCCGAATGTGCCAAAGGGGCCCAGCAGCGCCAGAATGACACCCGTCGCCATCGAAACCCCGATGCCCACGAAAAACCGGCGTATGCGCGAACGGGACGGGCGGAGCGTCACGAAATTTGCCGCCCGCTGACGCTTCGTGAATGGGCAAAGCGCTCAATAGACGAAGAAATCGGGCCATTTCGCGTATGGCGGCTTGTCCGCGAATGGCACCGGGGCAGGGTGGCTCTCGTCATCACACCATCATGTCTCCGGAGAGCCGAAATGACAACATTGAGCCTGACCGCAAGCCTGCAGCCCCTGAACGGGCGTCGTCGCAGCATATCGATCCGCGATACCGCCATCGCCATCGCTGCGGCCGCATTATTCTCGCTGGCCGGACTGGCGCTCATTCGCGGCGGCACGGGAATATCGGAACTCAGCCTGTGGCAGCTGAAACCCGCCATCCTGTTCCATATCTTCACGATCATCCCGGCCATTCCGCTCGGCGCCTATGTGTTCGTGGCAAAGAAAGGCACGAGCCAGCACAGGCTTGCGGGCCGGATCTGGTGCCTCCTCATGTTCGCCTCCGCGGTCAGCACGATCTGGATACGCACGTCGCCGGACGGCAGCATGAGCTGGATTCACACCTTCACCTTCCTGACAATGGCAGGCATCCCGCTCGGCATCTGGGCCGCGATGGCGCGAAAATTCAAACTGCATGAACGCGTGTTCCTGCAGCTCTACATCGGCGCCGTCCTCATTCCCGGCAGCATGGCATTTCCCTTCGGCCGCGCCATGGGCGTCATGGCCTTCGGATAAGCCGCGCTCTCAGTGCGAATGCGTCTCTCCGTCCGCATGGCTGTGCGCCATGGGGGCGGTCAGGCCGTCATAGACCGCGCCGACAAATCCATCCGCCTTGATGAAGCCATCCTCGCGGCCCGCTTCATAGGCGGCGGCGGGTTTGGCCGCGATCACGGCCTCGCGGTCTGCGCCGCCATCGATCAGCGCCTGCACATTGTCGCGCACGCCGACCAGCATGTTCCGGTAGGCGACCAGGCCCTCGCGGTTCGTCAACTTGCCATGACCCGGAATGATCGCCGTTTCCGCATTCGCCATCTTCAGTCCGATATCGATCGCGTCGATCAGCCCGGTGATGCTGCCCCCGGAATTGCCGTCGATGAACGGGAATGTCCCGGCGGTGACGTCGAAGAACGTATCGCCCATGTGCAGCACATTCGGCTCCACGAACATGACGAGCGCATCGCCGTCGGTATGCGCGTGCTGCACATGCTGCGCGCGAATGGTCATGCCCGCACTGTTGATCGTCTGCCGGTCGCGGAAGGTGAGCACGGGCAGCGCCGCGGCGGGGGAGGGCGGCGTGACATTGTCGCCCCGGGTCTGTTCGGACGACATGCGCGCGCGCACATTGTCATGCGCGATGATCAGCGTGCCCGCCTTGCCGAAATTCTCGTTGCCGCCGGAATGGTCGCCATGCCAGTGGGTGTTGACCAGAAAGCGCGCGTCGGTCCCGGCCAGTTCCCTGACCTTTGCCATGATCTTCGGTGTAAGCGGCGCGTACTGATCGTCGACCAGAAAGGCTTCGCCGGACCCGTGCGCCAGCGCGATATTCCCGCCCGCGCCGTACAGCACTTCCACACCCGGACCGGCATTTTCCGTGGTAATCTCTACACTGGCAAAGCGGTCGTCCTGCGCCTGCGCGCAGGCAAGCGGGGCGATCAGGGTGGCTGCGGCTAGAAGGGTCTTGGCGATCATCGGTCAGTCTCCGTTATGGGAATTAGCTCCTCGTTCATCAGACGACCCGCGCAAGTCAACCGCGCGCGCATGGCCATCGGGCCATCGCGCAGCGACGCCTCCAGTCCGGGTGCGGCGGTTTCCGGCACGAAATAGCGTCCGGTGGCAGTCATGGTCGCGTCCTGCGCCGAAGAACCAGGTTCGGCTGCTCTGCTGCGGATGCGGCGCAGATGAAGCGCGCTGGCGTCAGGATCGACCGCATGTTCGCACTTCATGCCGGCCGCGCGAATCTCGACGCGCGATCCGTCAGGCGGTGCGTCCATGAAGCAAAGCTGGCAGTCTCCACCATCGCAAGGCGCGGGATCGCCGCTCACCTGCCAGTCATACTGGAACTCGATATAATTCCCGCGCAGAATGTCGCGCGGGTCATAGCCTGACACCGGAATCTCCCATACCGTCGCATCCGTCAGCCGGATCTCGTTCAGCGCGATATTGCCCGCCAGTCCTGCCAGCGGCAGGGCAAGGGCGGCGGTGACCAGAGCCCGCTTCATGTCCTGACGCTTCGGAACAGTCGCCGCCCGCCAAGCGCCAGCCCGATGACCAGTGCGCCCGTGATGATCAGGCCAAAGCCGGTATAGGCCTGCGATCCGAACAGCTCGATATAAACGATGAACAACCGCACTGCGAGCGCCCCGATGGCCAGTCCGAACAGCGCCCGCCAGCCCGTGCGGCTCGCCTCCCATGCGATCCAGCCCCACATCGCCGCAAAGATGAATGCACCCACCAGACGCGGCAGCGGGCCGTCGCCATGCTCGAATCCGATGGCGAGCACCAGCGCCGCGAACGGTGCGCCGAGGAGCGGCAGCACCAGCGCGCGGGGCAGGGTGCGTTTCGTTCGGGCCAGCCAGATTGACATGCCGACCAGCGCCGCCGTCATCAGCAGCCGGACCCGCATGTCGCCCGCATCGGGAACATTGACGGGATCGGCCCAAACGACATGCGCCAGGCTCACCGCGGTCAGCAGCACGATCAGACCCGTCTCGGTCAGTCCGGATGCGAAGCGCGGGCGCATCGCCGCCAGTCCGCCCAGCGCGACCAGCAGCCAGGGCGCGCCCATCGCCGCCCCCTGCGCCACCAGTTCCAGAACGGTTTCCCCATCGAACGAACTCGCCCACGCTCCGGCGAACCACAGCGCCATGCCGCCCAGCGCATAGGCCGTCAGCCGCGTCCGCCCGATCAGCAGCAGCACTGGCCCCGCCAAGAGCAGCCACCACATGATGAGCGCCCAGACGGGCCCGGTCAGTTGATAGACCTGCGCGTGCAGCGCCAGCCCCGCCAGTGTTAGCGCTCCCAGCAGGAACAGCGCGCCCTCCGTTTGCCAGATCTTCTTGCGCTTCAGGCCCAGCCATGCGGCGAATGCCGCCGCGCCTGTGAACAGATAGTGCGACGCCAGCTTCACGGCATCCGGGATCACGTCCCAATTCGCCTTCACGATCGTGACAATTCCCAGCGCCAGCGCCAGACAGCCAAGTCCAACCACGGCCCACAGCACCAGCGGCCGCGCCTGCTCGTCCTCATATTCCGCGATCCGCGCGGCGACTTCCGGCGTGATGAGCCCCGCCTTCTGCCAGTCCCGCAATTTGTCTGACAGGGCCAAGCCCGTTTCAGGCTTCGCTACGCTGCGACAGCCAGAGCGGATAACCGCCGATCAGGTCTGGCGAGGGTACGCTTTCCGGCCACGCGCCCAGCAGCGTCACGCCCGCCTGCAGCAGCGCGTCATTGCCGTCTTCCGCGCCAAAGGCTTCCAGCCCCACCGTCGTCCAGGTTTCCGCGCCGATTTCGACTTCGGTGATCTCGGCGCTCATGCCCGCCTCGACCTCGTCCTCGTCCAGCGCCTCTTTCCAGCCGCCACCGGCATAACCGAGAATGCGGCGCCGGCGCTGCTTGCCGACCGCCACGCTGTTCCCGTCGTTAAGCGGCAGTTTTTCGCTGGTGCCCTTGATCCAGGCCTCCGCCTGTCCCGCCATCGCATCGGGGAAATCGATATCGGGAAGGCCGATCAGCATCTTCACTTCGACCGTTTCCGACGCACGCCGCTTGACGCCGATGTCGGTCTGCTTGGGATCATCCAGATAAAGGTCGGTGCGAAAATCCTTGATGGGTGCCACCCCGCGCAGCAGCCATTTGGACAGCGCCTGATCCGGCGCCCCCCGCCACCACCACCGCATTTCCGTCGTCCGCCACATGGATGTCGTTTCCCCGCTATTTCGTTTCGGCCATTTACGACCTATGCCGCTGATGAGCAAACGCGAGGGATAACGACTTGGATAATCTGGCGCATACGCTGGCGGGCGCTGCCCTGGCAGAGGCAGGTCTGAAGGAAAAGACCGGTCTTGGCATGGCGACACTGATGATCGCCGCCAATCTTCCCGATATCGACGTCATCGCCCTGGCATTCGGAGAAAATCTGGCGTTCCGTCGCGGCATTACGCATGGCCCGGTCGCGCTGCTCACTCTGCCCATCCTGCTGACCCTTGCCATGATCTGGTTCGACAAGTGGCAGGCAGGTCGCGGCAAACGGCCCGCCGCGCGTCTGCCGGTCCATCCCGGATGGCTGCTCGCGCTGGCCTATATCGGCATCGCTTCGCACCCGCTGATGGACTGGCTCAACGTCTATGGCATTCGCTGCCTCGCACCCTTTTCGGACCGCTGGTTCTATGGCGATACGCTGTTCATCATCGATGTCTGGATGTGGACGGTTCTGGCGTTCGGTGTGGGGATCAGCCGCTGGCGGCGCAGGAAGGACAGGCCCGCTCCGCGCGGCCCGGCGCTTGCCGCCATTGGCGCGATGGTCCTCTACGTCGCTGCGATGGGGACAGGCAGTGCGGTCGCCGAAGGTCGGACAGAGACCGCTGTCATCGCCGCTGGACACGGCCAGCCGGACACCGTCATCGCCAGCCCGCCGCCCTTCAATCCGTTCCGCCGCGATATGATCTGGCGCAGCGGGAACCGTATCGGCAGGGGCACGGTCGAGTTCGCTCCGGGCCCGCAGCTGGTCCTCTCTCCCGATGTCCTGAACGACAACATGGATGACCCGCTGGTCGCCAGCGCCGCCGCCAGGTCAAAGGCGTTGGCCGATTTCCTGTTCTGGGCGCGGGTCCCCTATGCGGAAATCGAGCCCGGACCGGATGGCATGCGCGTCTTCGTCACCGACGCCCGCTATGACGACGCCCCGCGCAGCACGTTCAGTGTGGAGGTCGTTCTTCGTCCGGGCGAAGTGCCGCGATAGCGAAGCCCAGCCAGCCCAGCATCATCAGGATGCCGCCCGTTGGCGCGACCGGGCCGAGCGATACGCCCGTCAGAACACTTGTGTAGAGCGCGCCCGCGAAACAGGCCGCGCCTGCAACGAACAGCGCCGCCACGCCCGCACGCCAGCGCTTCGGCAGCAGGGCAAGCGCCGCCAGTGCCGCAAGCGCATGGATCATTTGCAGATATGCGCCGGTCTGCATCGTCGCCCCGCCCGTCAGATGCGCGCCCATGGCGGCGGCACCCACGCCAACCAGTCCGTGCAGCGCCGCCAGTGCCATCAGGACGCGCCTCATTCCGTGCCTGCCCCCGCCGCCGCTTCCGCCGCTGCTTCCCAGGCCAGCAAGATGGAGGCATGACGCGCCTTGTGCGGCCGGGCCGGCGCGAAGATTTCCAGTTCAGACCAGTCCGCGGGCAGCGCGGTCTCATCCTTCAGAAACGCCCGCAGTCCGTCACGGGCAGCGGCCAGCGACGCGGCATCCAGACCCAGCACGCGCGCGCCCAGGAGCGCGGCGGAGGCCTGCCCCAGCGCGCAGGCGCGCACTTCCTGCCCAAAGCGCGATACGCGTCCGTCCGCATCCAGATCGAAATCCACCGTCACCCGGCTGCCGCAGATCGGCGACACCTTGCGGACGCTGACCTGCGGGGCATCCAGGCGCATCTCGTGCGGGATGGATGCGGCGAGGCGCAGTATCTGCGTGTTGTAAAGCTGTTCGGACATCAGGGGGATATAGGCACCCGTAGCGCGGGATATAATCCCGGCTACGCGGCAACCTCCATCAGTTCGATGCGATTGCCAAAGGGATCGGCAGTGAAAATGCGCCGATATCCCGGCAGGCGGTGATCCGGCACGGCGTCATGACCAGCCGCCGCCAGCCGCGCCGCCAGTCCCTTCAGATCATTCACCAGCAGGGCGGGATGTGCCTTTCGCGCGGGTACGAAGCCGGCGTCGATCCCGACATGCAGATGCGCGCTGCCGCCCACGAACCAGCAGCCACCGCCCGCCTTCAGACTGGCCGGCTTCTCCTCCTCGATCAGCCCGAGCACATCCCTGTAGAAGGCCCGCGCCCGCTCTTCGCCGCCCGCCGGAATGGCGATCTGCACATGGTCGAGACCGAGAACCGTCAGTGCCCGCGTCCATTCACGAACCGGTCGACAAGCTCGTTGCCGCTGCTGTCCAGCTGGTCCACCGGCCCGACCCAGACGATGCGCCCCTCGTGCAGCATGGCGACCCGGTCGGCGATGATGCGCGCGCTCGCCATGTCGTGCGTGATGGTGATGGCCGTGCAGCCAAGATCGCTGGTCAGGCCGCGGATCAGGTGATTGATCGTGTTGGCGCGGATGGGATCGAGGCCCGTGGTCGGCTCGTCAAAGAAGATCAGGTCGGGATTGGCCGCGATGGCCCGCGCCAGCGCAACGCGTTTCTGCATCCCGCCCGATATTTCCGACGGGCGCAGGTCGGCGACCCGCTCCTCCAGACCGACTTTCGCCAGCATTTTCACTGCCAGCGCCCGCATTTCGGCGCCCCTGTTGGCCCGTCCCCGCGTCAGGGCGAAGGTGATGTTGCGCCAGACGCTCTGCGAATCGAACAGCGCGCCGCCCTGGAACAGCATCCCGATCCGTTCGCGCACATCGTCACGCGCGTCGGCACTCGCCTCGGTCATGTCGACGCCATCGATCAGGATCGTCCCGGTGTCGGGCGGCATCAGGCCGAGGACGCATTTCAGCAGCACGGACTTGCCCGCGCCCGACCCGCCGATGATGACCAGGGATTCCCCCGGCGATGCCCCCAGATTTACTCCGTTCAGAACGATCTTGTCGCCAAAGCTCTTCCGCAGACCCGCAATCTCGATTGACGCACCGTCGCGTTTGACATCGCCCACCATCAGCCGAACACCAGCACGGTGATGATCAGGTTCGCCAGCAGGATCAGAAGGAATGACGACACCACCGCATTGGTTGTCGCGCGTCCCACCCCGGCGGCGCCGCCCTGCGTCTGATAGCCGTGATAACAGCCCATCAGCGCCAGCAGGAACCCGAAGACCGCCGCCTTCACGAGAGAGGACATGACATCCTCCGGCTGCAGGAATGCCCGCGTCGTCTCCAGGTAATTCGCGCCGTTGAAGCCCAGCCGGTAAACCGAAATCAGATATCCGCCCATGACGCCGATGGCATTGGCGACAAGGACGAGGAGCGGCATGACAAGCGTCCCGGCGATGACGCGCGGCGCGACCAGGAACTGGAACGGGTCCGTCCTCAGCGTTCTCAGCGCATCGATCTGCTCCGTCACCCGCATCGTGCCGAGTTCCGCAGCCATGGCAGAGGACACTCGTCCGGCCACCATCAGGCCGCCCAGCACGGGCGCAAGCTCGCGGACAACGGCGATGACGGTCACGGCCGGTACGGTCGATTCCGCGTTGAAACGTCCGCCGCCGACGAAAATCTGCTGCGCCAGCGCAGCGCCCGTGAAGAGCGCGGTCAGGCCGACGACCGGCAGCGACAGATAACCAATGGAAAACAGCTGCTCGACAAACCGCAGCGGATAATAGGGCGGCGTCACAGCCGCCCAGATCGCGCGTCCGGCAAAGATGGCCGTCCGGCCGATAGAGGCGAACAGCGCGATCAGCGCCGCGCCGGGGCGGGCGAACAAGGATATCAGGGCATCAGTCATATATAGCGCCGCTGATAGCGGTGACCGAGGCCTGTCAGCAACTCATATTGACTCAGTCCGGATTCCAGGGCGGCGACCCGCAGGTCGTAATCAACCTCCAGCCAGTCGCCAGCCCGGGCGTCCGCGTCCCCCAGATCGACGGTGATCAGGTCCATGGACACCCGCCCGATCACGGGCCGCCGGTCACCGCCGGCAAGGACATGGCCCCGGTTTGAGAAACCGCGCAGATAGCCGTCCGCATAGCCCAGGTTAAGGGTCGCTACGCGCGTATCCGTCTTGGCCGTCCATGTCGCGCCATATCCGACGCTATCCCCGGCGGGCACATTCCGCAGCAGCAGGATGCGCGCCTCTGGCCGCACAACCCGCTGCAACTGTCCCGCCGCCGCCGGATGCGGCACGCCGCCATAAATCCCGAGTCCAGGCCGCGTCAGGCCAAAGCCATAGTCCGCCCCCAGGCAGATGCCGCCAGAGCCCGCCAGCGCCGCGCGCACGTCCGGAAACCGCGTCTTCACGCTATCCACGATCCCGCGAAATCGCACCAGTTGCTCGTCGTTCATGGGTGCATCCGGATCGTCCGCGCAGGCCAGATGCGAATGCAGCGTGCCCACATTCAGCCCGTCCAGCATGTCAGCGCTGAACGCGCGCCAGCCAACCCCCAGCCGGTTCATTCCCGTATCGACCATGACATCGCAAGGCGCGCCGGCACCGCTGTCGCGCCAGTGCGAAATCTGCTGCGGGGAATTCAGCACCGGAACCACGCCCTCAAGCGGCGCTTCGTCAACCTGCGGGCCGTGCAGGGCATAAAGCGTCACGCCGTCTGCGGACGGAAGCAGCAGCTCCGCCTCGGCATAGGTCGTGACGAAAAAGTCCCGGCATCCCGCCCCCGCCAGCGCCGTCATCACTGCGTCCGCCCCCAGCCCATAGCCATCCGCCTTGATCGCCGCGCCGGTGTCAGCGCCATGCGACTGGTCGCGCAACCAGCGCCAGTTGGCGGCAAGGGCGGAAAGGTCGATGTTGAGGCGAAGGGGGGACGTCATGAACAAATGGCGACCTAAGTCACTGGTTCAGAAATGGCGAGTGTCATTTCGCCGGATCAGTCAGTCTCCTTCCTGCGTCTCGTCGGTTCCCTCCGCCATTTCCTCGGCCTGCTGCTCCAGCCCATCAGACAATTGCTCGGCCGCCTCCTCCTTCGTGTCCGCATCCGCGCTCATCCCCTCCTGCTGGGATGTCATGCGTTCAGGGTGCAGGCACAGGGCGGCGCTGACCGGGAAATGATCGCTGCCGACATGCTCCTGCGTCGAGAAGCTGATCAGGCCGAATTCCTCCGAGAAGAAAATATGGTCGAGCGGCCAGCGCGCCATCGGATAATCCGCATGAAAACTGGCATATTGGCCGCGGCCGATGCGTGGATCGAGCAGGCCTGACAACCGCTGGAACAACTGCGTCGTGTCCGACCAGGCGACATCGTTCAGGTCGCCCGCCACAATGACAGGGATGTCCGACGCCGAAACATCGCGGGCGGCCAGCACCAGCTCGGCGTCTCGCGGACCGCTATCCTTGCCCGGAATTGGCGGACGCGGATGCAGCGCGATCAACCTGAAGGGATCGCCGGATGGCAGGCGGAAGGCCGTGTACAGGGACGGAATATCCGGCTCGACCGTTGCCCGCTGTTCCAACGCGCGGAAGGGCAGTTTCGAATAGAGCGCCATGCCATATGTGTTCTCAAGCGGAATGACACGACGGACAGGATAGTCCCTGCCAATATCCGACGTGATGGCTTTCACCCATGCCCTGTCGGTTTCGAGCGCGATGAAGATATCGGGATTCTGGCGCGCGACTTCGCGGGTCAGGCGGGTGTAGTCGCGGTTGTCCTGCAGCACGTTGGCAACCATTATGGAAACGCTTTGGCCGACCGGGCAACTATCGATGTCTTTTGCCTGCACCGGTGCCAGCACAGTGTAGGGAAAGACCCGCCAGGCCTGATAGCCAAACGCGAAAAACCCTATGGCGATAAGGATGGAGGAGCGTTTCAGCCCCATTGCGGCCAGGGCGGCGACGCAGACAATCAGCAGCAGGGCAATCTGCACGCGCGGAAATTCCAGTGTGCGGACCCACCAGGCATCGGATGCCAGCAGCGGCAATGCCGTGGCGATGACCAGAATCAGCGTCAGCACGCCGACGATCCGTCGCGTTATTGTTTTCCCTTTGCCCTCGGCCATGCACCACATCCTGAAAATATGCTCGATCGATAGCGGCGCATATAATGCGGGAATATGAACAAGCAGCATAAGTCCGCGAATGACGGATTAGGACTTATCGTACCCCCTTTGTTCTGTTAGATGGTCCGACATGGCAAAACCGCAGAAACGATATAGCTGCCAGGCCTGCGGGTCGGTCCACTCCAAATGGCAGGGGCAGTGCCCCGATTGCGCGGAGTGGAATTCCCTGATCGAGGACGCGGGCGCCGTCGTGACGCCGTTCAGCGCCAAACATTCGCTCCGCACGGGCGGCACGCGGATGCGGCTGGAGACGCTGGATGCCGACACGCCGTTGCCGCCGCGCGGCTCCACCGGCATCGATGAGCTGGACCGTACGCTCGGCGGCGGGCTGGTTCCGGGCAGCGCCGTTCTGATCGGCGGCGATCCCGGCATCGGGAAGTCCACGCTGCTGATGCAGGTCGCGGGACGCATGGCGCTCCAGGGGCGGCGCGTTGTCTACATCTCCGGAGAGGAGGCTGCGGACCAGGTGCGCCTCCGCGCGCAGCGGCTGGGCCTTGGAAAGGCCCATGTCGAACTCGCCAGCGCCACGTCCGTCCGCGACATCCTGACCACGCTGGACGATGGGGAACCGCCCGCGCTCCTCGTCATCAACTCGATACAGACCATGCACAGCGACATACTGGAGGGCGCGCCCGGCACGGTCAGCCAGGTCCGCGCCTCGGCGCAGGAGCTGATCCGCTTCGCCAAACAGTCCGGCACCGCGCTCGTCCTCGTCGGCCATGTCACCAAGGACGGCAATATCGCCGGCCCGCGCGTGCTTGAACATATGGTCGACACCGTCCTTTATTTCGAGGGCGAACGCTCGCACCAGTATCGCATCCTCCGCGCCGTCAAGAACCGCTTTGGCGGCACGGACGAGATCGGCGTCTTCGCCATGCGCGCGGAGGGACTGGTGGAGGAGAAAAATCCCTCCAGTCTGTTCCTGACCCAGCGCGACAAGCCCGTGGCCGGATCCGTTGTCTTTCCCGCGCTCGAAGGAACACGCCCTGTCATGGTGGAGGTGCAGGCCCTCGTCGTCCGCCTTGCCAACGCCGGCAATCCGCGCCGCGCCGTCGTCGGCTGGGACTCCGGCCGTCTTGCCATGATCCTTGCCGTTCTCGAGGCGCGCTGCGGCATGAGCTTTTCGAACGCGGAGGTCTATCTCAATATTGCCGGCGGGCTTCGCGTTCAGGATCCCGCCGCCGACGTCGCCGTCGCCGCCGCGCTCGTCAGCGCGCTCACGGAAAGGCCTGTCCCCCTCGAAACCGTTGCGCTTGGCGAACTCGCCCTCTCCGGCGAACTCCGCCCCTGCGCGCATCTGGATTTACGTCTGAAGGAAGCGCAGAAACTCGGCTTCAACGCCGCCATCATGCCGAATGCCAAATCCGGTGTCCCGAAGGGTATGCGCGGCGCGGGCTTCACGCATCTCGCCGATCTGGTGGCAAATCTGGCGGGGGGCGAAGGGTAAGTGGTAAGCCTCACTCCCTAACCGCCACCGGGCAACATGAAATCCACAAACCCCGTGACGCCGCCGCGCCCGCCCCTTATCACGCGAACCCAATGACCGACCTCAGCGCCTTCGATATTTTCTTCTTCGCCGCCCTCGGCCTCTTCGCCATCCTCGGGCTGGCGCGCGGCTTCGTGACAGAGATTCTCGGCCTGCTCGCCTGGGTCGGCGCGATCACCGCCGTAAACCTGTTTTTCGATGAGGGCCGCCAGGTTGCGCTCGGTTTCGTCGATAGCCCGACGACCGCCGCCGTTCTTGCCGTCATGGTCATCTTCCTCGTCACCTTCGCGGCCGGAAAACTTCTGGCGAAAATCCTCGGCGGCCGCGTCAAGAACAGCATTATCGGCCCGCTCGACCGCGTTCTCGGCCTTGGTCTCGGCGCTCTGAAGGGGCTTCTCCTTGCGGTGCTGGCATGGATGCTGATGACACTGATCTTCGATGTCGTTCCCGGTCAGCGCCCGGAATGGCTGGCGGGCAGCCGCTCGGGGCCACTCCTCGACATTCTCAGCCATGAAGTGTCCGATTTCGTCGCCAGCCGCCGCGAGGATGCCGACATCACCGAGGCCGATGGCTATTCGGACGAAGAGCGCGATCGCATGGACGCCCTGCTGGAAGATGCCTTGTGACGGAGAAAAAGACGTGATCCGGCTTTACGATACCGCCGCGAAAAGGAAGCGCGAGTTCGTTCCCAGCGAAAATGACCGCATCACCATGTATGTCTGCGGTCCGACCGTCTATTCCCGCGCGCATATCGGCAATTTCCGCCCGGAAATCGTCTTCGATGTGCTGCGGCGGCTGCTCGAACATGAATATCCCGATCGTCGCGTCGTGACCGCCCGCAATTTCACCGATGTCGATGACAAGATCATGGCGCAGGCGGAAAAGACGGGCCGCAGCATCGCCGAGGTCACGGCGGAGGCGGAGCGCTGGTATAATGACGACGCTGCCGCGCTCGGCTGCCTGCCGCCGACCTTCACGCCGCGGGCGACGGAAACCATCGCCGAGATGATCGCCATGATGCAGGCGCTGATCGCGCGCGGCCATGCCTATGCGGCCGAGGGGCATGTGCTGTTCGACGTCGCGTCCGACGCTGACTATGGCGAAATCTCGCACCGCGATCTCGACCAGATGGTCGCGGGATCGCGCGTCGAGGTCGCGCCCTACAAGAAGAACGCGCACGACTTCGTCATGTGGAAGCCGAGCGCGGACGACCAGCCCGGCTGGCCGTCGCCGTGGGGCCGCGGCCGCCCCGGCTGGCACCTCGAATGTTCCGCCATGATCGAGAAGCATCTCGGCAAGACCATCGACATCCACGGCGGCGGCCAGGACCTGATCTTCCCGCACCATGAAAACGAAGCCGCCCAAAGCCGCTGCGCCCATGGCGGCACGAAACTCGCCAATTACTGGATGCACAATGGCTTCCTGTCCTTCGGCGACGACAAGATGTCCAAAAGCGTCGGCAATGTGGTGACGGTGGACAGCCTGCTTGCCGCAGGCCATCGCGGCGAGACGATCCGGCTGGCAATGCTGATGGCGCACTACCGCCAGCCGCTGGACTGGACCGGGGATTTGCTCAGGCAGGCGAAGGCTACGCTGGACCGATGGTACAAGATTGTTGGAGATGAGTTCGGAAGACAGTGCGCCAGTGGATGCTGACTTTTTGAAGCTCTGTATCGAACGACCTTGGCACACCGAAGGCGAATAGCTCAAAGCTCGGCGCAATCGCTTCGGACGGCAGATGACTGGTCTGCTTACGAATCTACGGCGAGACGACTGCATCGGGTTGCGCGCTCATCGATACAGCCCATTGTCGACGGAAGGCGAAGCGCTCGAGGACATTGCATCCCGAATCGCACTTAGGTATCTGAATTCGATCTCTTACTGTCTGGCATCCTTAATTCCAGAACGAGATTCAGAATCGAAGACTCGTATAACCGAGACGCACCGCCGCCAAGGCCGCACGGGACTTCGCTACCGCCGACCGTATCCGCGACGAACTCGCGGCCGAGGGGATCATCCTTGAAGATGGGCCGGAGGGGACGACGTGGCGGCGGGAATAGGCTTATTGTTTCTGAATGATAATATAACTTCGTCACCCCGCCGAAGGGCGGGGTCCATCTCCTGCGCTTGACATCCTAATCTGCGCGCACGAGATGAATTCCGGCCTCCGCCGGAATGACGGTTCGTTATTCAGGTCCGGTTTTCTAGGCTGGTGAACAGCGAAATCGAAGCCTGTTTCATGCCGGTCTGCCTCATAGCTGCTCGCCTCCTGCAATCAGTCGCCGCCCGCCGCAGACGCACCCCAGCCCGAAAGCGCGGCCACCGAAGACGCCGAAACCCCCATTCTCGCGTCCGACCTCAAGATCGCCGAACGTACGCCCACGCTGACCTTCAGCTGGCGCATTCCGCCCGAAGTGGCCGAACATCGGGCCCTTTACGAAAAACTGCACGACCAGGGCCTGAAATCGCAGGCGGAAATGCGGGAAATGGCGCGTGAACAGGCGCAGTTTCGTGTTGAGAATGGTCTTGAGCCGCGCCCCATCTCCGCAGAGATTCAGTGGCGCACGGCCTGGGAGGGGGAGGCGCTCCTCAACCTGACGGCGGAGGCTTACAGCTTCACGGGCGGCGCGCATCCAAACAGCGGCTTTCTTGGCCTGCTTTGGGACAAGCGCAGCGAAGCCGAAATCAAGCTCGCCGACCTGTTTGCTGACTGGGATGCTGCGCGTCCGCTGCTGGAGGAGGACTTCTGCGCCGCCCTCGACGCGGAACGTCAAGCGCGGCGCGGCGCGGCCATTGACGGCGGCGGCTTCGATGAATGCCCTGACCTGACAGAGCAGCCGGTAGAGATCATCGGCGACTCCTTCGCCAGTCTCGTTGGCCTGCGCTTCTTGATCTCACCCTATGTCGCGGGTCCCTATGCGGAGGGCAGCTACGAAATCGACGTCGCGCTGGATGGCAATCTGCAAGACGCCATAAAGCCGGACTATCTGCCCGCCAGCTGAGCGCTATTCATAGGGCTGGGAGTAGTTATCCGGCGCGCGGTCGCGAAAGCGGGTCACGTTCGCCTCGAACATCAGCGGTACGATACCCGTCGCACCGTGCCGCTGCTTCGAAACGATACATTCGGCATGGCCACGGATCATTTCCGCTTTCTCCAGCCACTGCGCGAATTTCTCGCTGCCGTCTTCGGGTTTCTTGGCGGCGTGATAATATTCCTCGCGGTAAACGAACATGACGATGTCCGCGTCCTGCTCGATGGTGCCGGATTCGCGCAGGTCGCTTAGCTGCGGGCGCTTGTCCTCGCGCTGTTCGACCTGACGCGACAGCTGCGACAGCGCCAGCACGGGGACGTTCAGCTCCTTCGCCAGTGTTTTCAGGCCGCGCGTGATTTCGGAAATTTCCTGCACCCGGTTCTCCGCCGATTTGCGGCTCGTGCCCTGAAGCAACTGCAGATAATCGATGACAATCAGGCCGACGCCCTTCTGCCGCTTGAGCCGCCGCGCCCGCGAACGGAGCGCGGCAATCGTGAGGCCGGGCGTGTCGTCGATATAAAGCGGCAGGTTGTCCAGCTTCGCCGCGGCGCGGGAAAGATCGGTAAACTGCGACTGCGAAATCCTGCCCATCCGCAGGTCTTCCGAATTGATATTCGCCTGTTCGGCCAGAATACGGGTCGCCAGCTGGTCGGCGGACATTTCCAGGCTGAAAAAGGCAACGCCCGCGCCGCTGCTGTCTTCCTCCGGATTGCGGGCCATGTCCTTCATCAGGCGCTCGGCGCAGGCGAAGGCGATATTGGTGGCCAGCGCCGTCTTGCCCATGGCCGGGCGTCCCGCCAGGATGACGAGGTCCGAGCGATGCAGGCCGCCCGTCTTGCCATTCAGCCCGTCGAGACCCGTGGTGAAACCGGACAGATGCCCGCCCGATTTCAGCGCGCGGCCGGCCATTTCGACGGCCAGTTTCGCCGACTGGTTGAAGCTCCTGACATTGCCCGTCGCATCGCCTTCCTCGGCGACCTTGTAGAGCGCCATTTCGGCTTCCTGGATTTTCGCCTGCGGGTCGACATCCTCGCTGGTGTCGGTCGCCGATTCGACCATGTCCCTGCCCACGGTGATCAGCGCGCGCAGCACGGCGAGATCATAGATTTGCGAGGCGAAATCCTTCGCGGCGATCAAACCCGCCGTACCCTCGGTCATCTGCGCAAGGTAAGCCGGGCCGCCCAGCTCCTCCAGCGCCGGATCCTTGGCGAACAGCGGGCGCAGCGTCACGGGGTTGGCCAGCATCCCCTTGTCGATCAGGCGCAGGATCTGATCGTAGAGCCGCTGGTGCAGCGGCTCGTGGAAATGCTCCGGCTTCAGTTTCAGCTGAAGCAATTCCGCCAGTTCATTGTCGATCATCAGCGCGCCGAGAAGCGCCGTTTCGGCCTCGAGATTCTGCGGCAGTTCGGTCGTGGCGGTAATGCCGGGAGCGATGGGTGTGACGTTCGGATTGCTTGCCATGGCGACCGTCTAGCATGTCCGCGCCATTCACGCGCTGTGGAAATGCTGGGGATAAGCTGGGGAAGCTTTCCGCCCCTGTTCCGAAAGGGAGGGGCGAAAGGCGGACAGGCTTCGCTAACAGGACAGAAACGCAAGCCTTGGGAACCGATCGATGACCTATGACAACATCCTGCTCGATACCGCCGATGGCACGGCGATCCTGACCATCAACCGGCCTGAAAAGCTGAACGGCCTTGACCTGAAAACCGTCGAGGAGATGATTCACGCCGTGCAAAAGGTGCGGGATGACGGCAACCTGCGGGCGCTCATCATCACCGGGGCAGGGCGCGGCTTCTCATCGGGTGCGGACCTTTCCAGCGGCGGCGGCGGTGGTGGCGGCGGTCCCATCGATGCGGGCAAGGTGCTGGAGACACACTATAACCCGCTTCTCGAAAACATGATGGCGCTGAATGTGCCGATTATCACGGCGGTGAACGGGCCGGCGGCGGGTGCGGGCTGTTCGCTGGCGCTGTTTGGCGATTTCGTCATCGCGGCGGACGACGCCTATTTCCTGCAGGCCTTTGTCAACATCGGCCTTGTCCCCGATGTCGGCTCGACCTGGCTCCTGCCGCGCGTCGTCGGCCGCGCGCGCGCCCTGCAAATGATGATGCTGGGGGAAAAACTGCCCGCCGCCACGGCGCAGGACTGGGGCCTGGTCTACAAGGTCGTGCCCGGCGACACGTTGATGGATGAAGCGCGCGCACTCGCTGCGAAATTCGCTTCGGGTCCCACCCGCGCTTATGCGCTCATCAGGCAGGGTGTGCGCGACTGCATGGACGTTTCCCTTTCGGAAGGGCTGCGCGTCGAGCGCAAGAACCAGCTTCATGCTGGCCGCACTGCCGATTTCGCGGAAGGTGTTTCCGCATTTCTTGGCAAGCGCAAGGCGGCGTTCAGGGGCGACTAGCGAAAGGCGCGCATCCGGTCATTGGCAGGATCCTCGGTCACCAGCGAGGACAGCCGGGTTGCGCCAGCCGCACCGACCCGCGGAAAACTCAGTCTGACGCAGGTTCCCGTGTCCGGTCCGGTGGTGCGGCTTTCGACCGACATGCGCCCCTCGTGCAGGGCGGCAATGGTGTCGACGACCTGCAGGCCAAGTCCCTTGCGCTTGCCGGTCTGCGACAGTTTCGCGTCTCCAAGCACCCGCGATACATCAAAGCCGGGACCGTTGTCGGCAATTTCGATCCAGGTACGGTCCGCCTGCACGCCGCCCCGCAATTCTATCCGTCCTCCCGCTGGCGTGTAAAGGAGGGCGTTCGAAATCAGATTGGCGAGCATCAGCCGCAAACCACGTTCATTGGCGGTCAAAGTGAAATTGACCGGAATGTTGTTTTCAATCGTGACACTCTCGCGCTCGGCGATGCCCGAAACCATGCCGATCACCTCCTGGGCGACATCGACGGGCTTCAGGGGCTCCATATCAAGCGCAAAGGCATCCTGCCGCATGCGTTGCAGACTCAGCACTTCTGTCACCATGGTGAGCAACTGGCGCGAGGACTGGTCGATCATGTCGACGAATTCGCGGTGGCGTGGGCTCAGCTTGCCGCCTTCCGACGCCATCATGATCTGGGTGAAGCCCATGATGCCGTGCAGCGGTGTCCTGAGTTCGTGGCTGAACGTCGCCAGGAAGTCTGCCCGGTCCCTTGCCCGCTTGCGCGCGAACCATAATGCCCGCTTCAGCAGGAACTCGCGATGTTTCACCTGGTGTGCCAGCGCAGCGATGTAGAGGGCCGTCACAGCGGTGATCGCGATATAGGACTGCATGATCAGCACCCGTTCCGGGGCCGTTTGCAGCCACAGGGGGCCATAGCCCGCCGCCACCATGTGAATGCTGGGGATTGATGTCAGGAAGATACCGGTTGCGGCGCCAAGCTGGCGAAAGCTGTAGGCCAGCCAGACGACGGGCGGCATGGTGATGAAGACCAGCGCCAGACTGGGCGTGGTCCGCCCGAAATCCATGCCGAAAAACCGATCCGCGACGATCGCGATGACTTCGAAATCGTAAAGCACGGCGACCAGCAGAAACAGCGTCGCCGCGCCATATTCTCTCCAGCGCGTCCGCAGGGTGTGGGCGGCAAGCCTGGGGAACAGGCTTCGCATGATCAGCAGCGCACCCAGAATGCTGACATGCGCGGTCATGCTGCCAAAGGCCCAGTCACGCCAGACGCGTATGTCCTCGATCGAATATTTGCTGGCGATCACATTGTCGGACAGGTGCGAAATCAGCACGCCGACAAGGCCTGAAAGCGAGGACACGATCACAACCAGAAGCAGAAATATGCTGATTCTATATGGTCGGCGCAGGGCCAGCGACATGGAGCCGAAGCGTTTCAGCAGATAGGCCAGAAGACCGCCTTCCAGCACATCGGAGGCATGATAGGGAAGGGAAGCGGCGAAGGGATCGCCCATCAGCAACGTCGTCGTGAACGCGGCGGCAACATAGGTGATCAGAACCCTGACGACGGATTCGCGGGATCTGCACAGGAAAAGCAGGAAGGTCAGCAGGGCGACCGGAACGTAAAAGACGGATATGCCTGTGTCGGTCAGGCGGGGGGAGACGATCTCCGATGCCGCCAGCAGAAATATGCCGTACAAAAGCAGAAAGCGGACCCCGAACAGCGCAGCCCTCAGCGCAGGCGTCATGGCGGGATCGTCGCGCGCCATGATATCCTTGGCCAGGCTCATGGCTTGAGTTGTTCCGGTATCGCAGCTGTTACCGCCATGCGTTCCCCCCGCACCCGGCAGTTTCGGTATGCGCGCGCTCGCGGCACCCGGCCCCCTGTCAGGCTCCTCAGCGACCAAATCTAGGCGAAATACGGCACTATCGCAACTCACCGGGGGCCGTGCCAATCTGCGGCAGCGCGGCTTCCCGACTTCGATGCTATGACGTGACGATGAATCCGCTACGCCGCTCCCTGTCGCACGCCATGGCCGCACCCATCCGAAAGCTCTTCGCTACCCAGCCTGATGAGCATGTGACGGAAGACAGATTTCCTTCCGCTCCCGAAGATGGCCTGTTTCCGGCAAGCTCGCCCACCCGCGAAGTCCACAAGGATCTGACATCGATGATGGTGGGCGGCATCTGTTCCCTGTTCCTGCAGATGCTGCATCCGCGCGCCCTGGCGGGGGTCTGGGATCACAGCGATTTCCGGCGGGACATGGCGGGGCGTCTGCGCCGGACTGCGCGCTTCGTCGCGGTCACGACCTATGGCAGCCGCGCGGATGCCGGGCGGCTTTGCGCGCGCATCAACGCCATCCACGAGAAGGTCACTGGCGTGCTGCCCGACGGCACGCCCTATGCGGCGACGGAGCCAGAGCTTCTGGGCTGGGTTCATGTGACGGAAAGCTGGAGCTTTCTCGCGGCGCATCTGCGTTACGTCAATCCGCACCTGCCGCCGGGCGAGCAGGATCGCTACTTTGCCGACATGGCTCAGGTCGCCGCCATGCTGGGCGCACCCGATATGCCAGAAACCCGTTCTGGAATAGAGGCCTACATGCGCGCCGCGCGGCCGCAATTGCGGACCGATGACCGGACGCGGCAAACGGCGGCCGCGCTCATGTCGCAGCCAGCGCCGCGCCCCGAACTCGCGCCGTTTCAGCGCGTGTCGATGCAGGCGGGTCTCGACCTGCTTCCCGAATGGGCCCGGTCGATGCACCGGCTCCGCGCCCTCCCCGGCCAGCGCGCCGCTGCGCGCGTGGCTGCGGGCGCGATGGGCCGGGCGACCCGCTGGATGATGGCGGACTAGCCTTGCGTGCGCGCGCGCGCCTGCACAGCGGCGCGGCGGGCCTCGATTTCCTCGGGACTGACCTTGCTGTTCGCTGCCCCATTCCGCTTTTCGATCTCCAGGCCTTCGGCAAAGGTGGCGGCATAACCTTCGTCAATCGTGGCGAGATAGCTTTTCAGCATGGCGGGTTCGACGCTCAGCATATCCTCCGCCAGCTGGCGGCACGTGGGTATGAGGTCAGCGGCGGGAACCACGCGATTGACGAGCCCCCAGCGTTCGGCCTGTTCCGCACCGATGAAATTGCCGGTCAGCGACAGTTCCTTCGCGCGGGAAATGCCGATCAGCCGGCTCAGCTTCTGACTCAGGCCCCAGCCGGGTGAAATGCCCACGCGCGCATGGGTGTCGGCGAAGCGGGCATGTTCCGACGCAATCAGCACGTCGGCGGCCAGCGCCACCTCAAATCCTCCGGTGATGGCGACGCCGTTGATGGCACCGATGATGGGGCCGCTGAACGTCTCCAGCGACGTCACGGGATCGGTCGTCTCGACCGCATCGCCAACCCTGGCCTCGCCCGACCCCAGTTCCTTCAGGTCGAGTCCCGCGGTGAAGGCGCGTTCGCCCGCGCCCGTCAGGATCAGGACTCGAATATCGGGGTCGGCCTCCAGCGCATCGACGGCTTCCGCCAGCTCTCGCCGCAGGGCCGTTGACAGCGCGTTCATGGCCTCGGGGCGATTGAGGGTCAGAACGGCATAGCCGCTTTCATGTTTTTCGACTTCAACCAGAGCCATAAGCGTCACTTTCCTTTGTAACGGTCCACGAACCGGCGCGCGAACCCCGCCAGCGTTCCGCCTTCGATGGCGGTCCTCAGCCCCGCCATCAACTGCTGATAAAAGGAGAGGTTGTGCTCCGTCATCAGCATCGCACCCAGGATTTCCCCGGAACGGATCAGATGGTGCAGATAGGCGCGGCTATGGGTCTTGCAAACATGGCAATTGCAGGCGTCGTCCAGCGGGGCGGTGTCCTCGGCGAACTTCGCATTCTTGATGTTTATGGGACCGTCATGGGTAAAGGCCTGTCCCGTGCGGCCGCTGCGGGTCGGCAGTACACAGTCGAACATGTCGATGCCGCGCATGACCGCGCCGACGATATCGTCGGGCTTTCCCACGCCCATCAGATAGCGCGGGCGATCCTCCGGCAGCAGTCCGGGGGCATAGTCGAGGACAGAGAACATCTGCTCCTGCCCCTCGCCGACCGCCAGTCCGCCAACCGCATAGCCGTCGAAGCCGATGTCCTGCAGCTTCGCCGAACTTTCGCGCCGCAGATCGGCGAACATGCTGCCCTGCTGGATGCCGAACAGGGCCGCGCGGCTGGCATGGTCCTGACCGCTGTCAAAGCCGTCACGGCTTCGCCGCGCCCAGCGCATGGACAGCTGCATCGACCGCTCCGCCTCGGCCTCCGTCACCGGCCATTTCGTGCATTCGTCAAAGGCCATGACGATGTCGCTGCCCAGATTGCGCTGGATCTCCATGCTGCGTTCCGGGCTCAGCATATGCTTCGACCCGTCCAGATGCGATTTGAAGGCGGTGCCTTCTTCCGAGGTTTTCGCGAGCTCCGCCAGGCTCATCACCTGAAACCCGCCGCTGTCCGTCAGGATCGGCCGCTCCCAGCGCATGAAATCATGCAGACCGCCCAGCCGGGCGATGCGCTCATCGCCGGGCCGCAGCATCAGGTGATAGGTGTTGCCAAGGATGATATCCGCGCCCGTCGCGCGAACCGTCTCCGGTTTCATGGCCTTTACCGTCGCAGCCGTGCCGACAGGCATGAAGGCAGGCGTGCGGATCGCACCGCGCCGCATGGAAATCGTGCCGGTGCGGGCAGCGCCGTCAGTGGCGTGGATGCTATAGGAAAAACGGGGGGGCATGGCCCCGTCCTAGACTCCGCTATGGATTTGTTAAGGGGCGAAAACTGTCGAAAAATCTTACAGTTCTTCGCATATGCGAAACCGAGGATTTCCTATCCGACGGAAATATTTGTTTAATTTCCGAATGGCATATGCATTGCTTATGGTAGCGAAACGATTTGTCAGACAGGATATCTCATGAAATCAGTTGCTTTCCTTGCCGCCATGTTCACCTCCACCGCGGCACTTGCCGGACCCGTTACGCCTTTCATCGACGCAGGTGCCTCATCGCAGGGGCAAAGCTGTCAGTATGACACGGCGACGATGACCGCGGATCGGTGCGGCAGCGTTGCCGCTGCCCGTTCCAACGTGGCGACGATCGACGAGGGCGTAGCCGGATTCTATTCGCTCGGCATCGGTGGGACGCTGACATTCGATGTGTCGCCCCTGCTGTTCGACAATGAACTTTTCGCCGTCGAAATCACCGGCGGCGCTCCAAATCCGGACTTCCCCGAAGCCGCGCGTTTCGAATTTTCCGGTCCCGGCGGCAGCGAGTTCGTTGAAATCGCAACTTTCGGCGAAGCGATCCGCGATGAAAGCGGAGGTCTTTCGGTGACGCGCACATTGGGCAGCGGTGGATATGCTTTCGATTTCAACCTGAACGGCCTGTCCTTCGATACGCTGACGATTACGGATCGCACCTTCGCGTATTTCGGCAGCACCTATGACCGGCGAAACAGCGACGGTTTCGATATCGGGGAACTGGTGTTCGATGTGGTCGATGTTCCCGAACCGGGTGCGCTCGGCCTGCTCGGTCTTGGTCTGCTTGCCATCGGCGCGCGCCGCGCCCGTCGCTAGGCTGAGCGATATACAAGAAAAAGGAGCTATCGGCCAACGCCGGTAGCTCTTTTTTTGTTGCTGGTCAGCCGGGCAACAGCAGGTTCGCATCGCCATAGCTGTAAAAGCGGTAACCCTGTTCAATGGCGTGGGCATAGGCGGATTGCATGCGCTCCAGCCCCATCATCGCGCTCACGAGCATGAACAGCGTGGACCGTGGCAGGTGGAAATTGGTCATCAGCGCATCGGCGGCGCGAAACCGGTATCCCGGCGTGATGAAAATGTCTGTATCGCCCGAAAAGGCATGGATCGTCCGATCCTCTCGCGCGGCGCTTTCCAGCAGGCGCAGGCTCGTCGTCCCAACGGGGATGATGCGGCGGCCCTCGCTCCTGGCGGCGTTCAGACGTTCGGCGGCGGCAGGGCTGATTTCACCCCACTCACTGTGCATCCTGTGGTCGTCGGTCTCATCCACCTTCATTGGCAGAAATGTGCCAGCGCCGACGTGCAGCGTCAGTGTTTCGGACGCGATACCGCGCGCATGAGAGCGCCGACATCAGTTCAGGCGTAAAATGCAGCGAAGCGGTCGGCGCGGCGACCGCGCCGTCCTTTTTCGCGAACATGGTCTGATAGTCCTCCGCATCGCGCGCATCGGTCGCGCGCCTGCCCGCGATATAGGGCGGCAGCGGCATGACGCCGGCGGCGGCAATGGCGGCTTCGATGGGCTGATCGGCCTGAAAGCGAAATCCGACCTCGCCGCCCGCGATCTTGTCGAGCACTTTCGCTGTCAGGCCGTGGCCGAAATCAACATGATCCCCGACCTTCAAACGCCGGCTGTTCCTGACGAAGGCGCGCCACTCGGTCTGGCTTTCCCGCTTGTGCAAGGTCACGCCAACCGCAGCGTCGCCGCGCCTGCCGCTTAGCTGTGCGGGAATGACGCGGGTATCGTTGAACACCAGGACATCCCCCGGCTGCAGCAGTTCCGGCAGGTCACGAACGCCCCGGTCCGACAGGCTGTCCGGGCGGACGGTCAGCAGACGGGCACTGTCGCGCGGCACCGCGGGCCGCAGGGCGATGTTCGCCTCGGGCAGATCGAAATCGAATGCGTCGACG
Source organism: uncultured Alphaproteobacteria bacterium (assembly GCA_963710205.1). Classification (GTDB taxonomy): domain Bacteria; phylum Pseudomonadota; class Alphaproteobacteria; order Sphingomonadales; family Sphingomonadaceae; genus Pacificimonas. The sequence goes on from CAVPZG010000006.1 coordinate 478,156, forward strand.
CGCATAGGGGCCGACTAGCGCGAAGGCGTATCGACGAGGCTGTCGGTATCGCTGTCCTCTACCGCCTCCTCGCCCGAAAGCTCCTCTGCGATGCGTTCCGCACCATCCTCGTCGGTCAGGTTATTGCGCTCCGGGGCATCGGTCGCGCCCGCGGGCAGCAGCGCCTGCAATTCGGCCAGCGGGTCGGCATCCTTCGCCATGTCCTGCGGCGACGGCGGCGGCACATCATTGCCAATGCTGGCCTTGATGATGCGCGATGGGTTGGCGGGCGGCTCTCCCATGGCAATGCTGTCGACATATTGCATACCGGATTTCACCCGTCCGAAGACGGTGTAATTCTCGTCCAGTGCGGCGCGCGGCATGAAGGTGATGAAGAACTGGCTGTTGGCTGAATCCGGCTCGTTGGTGCGCGCTGCCGATACCGTGCCGCGCAGGTGCGGCATGCGGGTAAATTCCGCCTTCAGGTCAGGAAGGTCGCTTCCGCCCTGTCCCGTACCCGTGGGGTCGCCGGTTTGCGCCATGAAACCGGGAATGACGCGGTGAAAGATCAGCCCGTCGTAAAAGCCCTGCTTCGCCAGCGTTCTGTACCGCTCGACATGCGCGGGCGCGATGTCGGGGCGCAGCACAATCACGACACGGCCTCCCGTGGACAGATCCAGGTTCAGGATATTCTCGGGATCGGCGGCGATTTCCGCCGGAGGCTGCGGGCTCGGGGCGGGCTTGTAGACGTTTGCTGTCTCTTCAGCGGCTTCAATCTCGGATTCTGAAACGGCGTCAATATTTTCCCCGGCCTCCTGGGCCATGCCTGCGCTCGGCAAGGCAATCAGGCTCAGGGCGATGAATGCGACGATCTTCATATCGGGAATGATCCTGTAATTGATGTGTCACGGGCGATACTAACGCATAATCCGTCCTCCTGCACACAGAATGAACTGGATCGTCTTCGTTGCAACGAAAACGGGGGCCGAAGCCCCCGTAATGCGTTTGCCGTTTCCGGTCCGTCCCTAGAAACGGAAGCCGGCGCCGATGCCATAGCGGCGTGGTTCCAGCGTGAAGATGTTTGTGAAAAGTCCCGATGACTGGTCGGTCACATAAAGGCCGGTGATCGAGTCATCGTCGAAGATATTCTGGATGAACCCCTTCACAAAGAAGCGCTTGTCGGGGGCATCCAGCGTCAGCTGCGCATTGACCTGCGTATAGCCCTCGAAGCGGTTGATGGCGCCATTGAAGATGTTGCCATAGCTGTCGCCCTGGAAGGCAAGGTCCGCGCGCGGCGTCAGCGTGAAATCGCCGCCCATCGGAATCTCATATTGCACGCCGGCCGAGAATTTGAAGCTTGGCGACTGCGGCAGATCGTTGCCGCGGATATTGACGGGAACGCCCGCGTTGAAAACCTCCACGCCGCCGAACGCCGCGCCAACGGTGTCCGCCGTTGCCGCCAGGGCGCCGCAGAAGCTGAATGCGCCCGTCGCGCCAATGCCGCTATTTCCGGGGAAGGGGGCCGCATTCCGCAGACCGGCGCCCGCTGCGATACCGGGAATGGCACCTGCGTTGATCAGGGTGTTTACCTGATTGACGAAGCCGTTCGCGCCCGCCGCATTGCCCACGGTCGTCGGTGCGACAGCGCAGTTTGATCCGTTCGATATGTCCTTGATGATGACCGCATCGTCGCGGCCGCCCGACGGATCACGGGGATTGCCGAGGAATTTGTCGCTGGACACCTTCGTGTGAAGATAGCTGAAATTGGCGTTGACCAGCAGGCCTTCTGTCGGCTCGATGACGCTTTCCATCTCGAAACCGTAAATGTCGGCGTCGACATTGTCGTTGACGGACGTTCGCGCAACGATCCGGCTTAGCTGCAGCGCCTTGTACTGGTAATAAAAGGCGGTCATGTTCAGCTGCAGCGACCCGTTGAGGAAGCTGTTCTTCGATCCGATCTCGAACGCGTTGATGGTTTCCGGCGTGAACGTCTCCGCGACGGCAAAGATCGGCTGCAGGGGCGGGTTGAAACCGCCCGATTTATAGCCCCGCGAATAGGATGCGTAGATCAGCGAGTTGTCGCCGACCTGCCAGTCTATGACGGCGCGTCCCGTAATTTCGTCGAACTTCGCGGCGTCCGGACCTTCGCGGATCTGCAGGATCTGGTTGCCCTCGCGTCCGGCATCCGCATCGAAGCTGCCGACAAACGGCGATTCAAAGGCATTCGGTGTTCCGAATGGCACCAGGAAACTGGCGAGTGTCGAGCGCGCCTGGATTGTCTTTTTGTCGTTGTTGTAGCGCACACCGAGCGTCAGCTTCACGGCGTCGCTCATTTCATAATAGGCTTCGCCAAAGATGCCGTAGGATTTCAGGCGGGCGTCGTCCGTGTTGTTCCGGAAGAAGGGCGTGCCGAGATAGGAGGGCGGCAGGCCGTTGCCGAGCGCGGTGAAGGCACCAAGAACGCCCGAAATATAGTCGATGCCAAAGGAGTTCACGAAATAGCTGTTCTCGCTGATGCGGCTGTCGGCATAGATGCCGCCCACCAGGAAATTCAGCGGCCCGTCGAAATCCGTATTGACGATCAGCTCGCCTGAATAGGCCCGCTGGGTCTGGTTCGAACGGTCGAAGGAAAGCGGATTTTCCGCGCAATCGCTGAAGCCGCCAAAGCTGCCCGTGCCGGTAAATTCAGCCTGCGACGTGCAAAGCACACCGTTGGGACCATCCGGAATCAGCGCATTTGCCACAGGACTGAAATAGGCTGCCGGAAGGCCGGGGATTCCGCCTGCCGCCGCTGCCGCCAGGAAATTGAGGCCGGGTGCGTAAAAGCTGCGGTCCTGGACGGCCGTGTTGTAATCCTGCTGGGCGCTGTATTTCACCTTCTGGTAAATGCCCGTCAGGCCAACTTCGATCTGGCCGAAATCATGCTCCAGATGCGCCTGATACTGCTGCTCGCTGGCGAAATAGGTGGGCGTGTAGGCGGTGTTGATCTGACGCACGTCCTGCGGCTCGCTGAACGTCGAGAGCGAATCCGGACCGTACAGGCTGCCCAGCGCGAAAATATCGGGGATGCCCTGGCTCCGCAGGAACTCGGCGGAAGACAGCGTCCCGACGAACGTGGCGTTGTTGTTGATATTGTCGAAATCGCGTCCGTTGTTCAGACAGCCGAGAATGCCGGTCGGATCGCGCTGGCACAGCTGCTTCTGGATACGCGTGCGGTTGTCGTCTTCGCGGAAATAATAACCCATCAGGTCGATCGAGGTGTCGTCCGTGGGCTCCCACCGCACCGAGCCGCGAACCGCGTATAGATCGCGATCATCGACATCGTCGCCGTTGAACAGGTTCGTCGTGTACCCATCGCGGTTCAGATAAAAGCCCGCGGCGCGCACGGCCAACGTCTCGCCGACGGGTATGTTGACCATGCCTTTCAGCTTGACCGAATTGAAATTGCCATATTCGCCCTCGGCCGCGGCGCCGAAGCCGCTGGGGTCGGCCTTCGCCGTGACGATGTTGACGACGCCCGCGGTCGCGTTGCGCCCGAACAGCGTCCCCTGCGGACCGCGCAGCACCTCGATACGCTCCAGGTCGAAAAACTCGGTTTCGAACAGGCGCGTGCCGAATAGCGGCGAGCCGTTGATATGGATGGCGGTGGCGGCATCGCAGCTGACGCCGACGCACAGGTCGCCGATGCCGCGGATGGTGAAACTCGCTGCGGTGAAGTTACCGTTTGAGAAGGTGACGTTGGGCAGGGTCAGCTGCAGGTCTGAACTGTTCTCGATCTGCTGTGCTTCCAGCGCTTCCGAAGAAAAGGCGCTGACGGAAATCGGCACGTCCTGCAGGCTCTGCGACTGGCGCTGGGCGGTGACGACGATTTCGCCGATCCCGCTTGAGCGGGTGCCGGCCACATCCTGCGCCGTGCTGCCGACATCCGACATTTCGGTATCGGCAGCTTCTTCCGGGGAAGTTGCCAGTTCCTGTGCGTGCACGGCACTTGCGCTCATCAGAGCTCCGATGGACACACCGGCTGCGAGAACGGTACGACGCGCGACACGAAGTTCGATGGACATATTGACGATCCTCCCCAGGATTATGTTGCCGGACGCCCCGATTATGGAGGGGGTCTGCCCGTTGACTTGAGACGGCACATGATGGCACCTCTCTCACGTACCGGATATGGTCCGGTTTCCGGTGCCTTGTCCAGCAGCCAAACACTCTACCTCCCTCAAAATCGAGGTTTCGTTGCCGGAACGTGGTTTTTTTGCAACATGCTGCATTGCGGCGCATGGGGACGCACATGCTTGATGATGCCCTGATTGGTAATTTTGTTGCTCTGGCCGGGGTCGGCGGCGCGGTCAGCGACGCTGCGGACCTGGCACCGTGGCTGACCGACTGGCGCGGGCGCAAGACGGGCAGGGCACGGTTGATGCTGCAGCCCGCAACGACAGCCGACCTCGCTGCCATTGTCCGGCTGGCTGCCGAAACCGGTACGGCGCTCGTTCCGCAGGGCGGCAATACCGGGCTGGTTGGGGGCAGCGTTCCCGAAGCGGCGGGCGATGCGGTCCTGGTGAGCCTGCGCCGGATGAACCGGATCAGAAAACTCGATGCCGATGGCTATACCGTCACTGCCGAGGCTGGCGTCATCCTGCAGCATTTGCACGAGGCCGCGGCGGATGCGGACCGCATGTTCCCGCTCTCGCTCGGTGCCAAGGGATCGGCGACGGTGGGCGGCCTGCTCTCCACCAATGCCGGCGGGACGCAGGTGCTGCGTTACGGCACGATGCGCGCGCAGGTGCTGGGGCTAGAGGCCGTGATGCCCGACGGGACGATCCTGAACCAGCTGACGCCGCTCAGGAAGGACAATACGGGCTATGACATCAAGCAGCTCCTGATCGGTGCCGAGGGCACGCTTGGGTTCGTAACGGCGGCCAGCCTGCGCCTTGTTCCTGCGCCCAGGGAAATCGCGACGGCCTTCGTGGGCATCGCCGACCCGGACAGCGCGCTCGATCTGATGAACCTCATGAAGGTCGCAACCGGCGATCAACTCGACAGTTTCGAACTTCTGCCGCGCGATGCGGTGGACCTCGTGACGGCACATGTTCCCGGCACGCGCGATCCCCTCATGGCGCCGCATGACTGGTACGTGCTGATCGAAGCGACGTCGAGCGCGCCGGGAAACCTCGTGCGAACGGCGATGGAAGACGCACTGGGGACGGCCATTTCAGACGGTCTGGTGCGCGACGCGGCCATTGCCGAAAGCGGCACGCAGAGAGACGATTTGTGGCGGCTGAGGGAGACCATCGCGGAGGCGGAAAAGGTCGATGGCCCCGCGCTCAAGCACGACATCGCCGTTCCTGTCAGCGACATGCCGCGCTTCATCAGGGAGGTGACCGAAAAGCTGGAAACGCGCTGGCCGGGAATGGCGGTCTTCGCGTTCGGACATCTCGGCGATGGCAATATCCACTATAATGTCCGCACCGACGCGCGCATGTCCCGCGATGACTTGCTGGCGCACGCCGATGCGGTGGCCGCCTTCATCTATGCGGAGGTGCGCCGCTTCGGCGGCTCCATCAGCGCGGAACATGGCATCGGCACGTTAAAGGCGGCCGAACTGTCGCGGAGCGGGGATACGGGAAAACTGGCGGCGATGCGGGCGATCAAGGCCGCCCTCGACCCGGGCGGGATCATGAATCCCGGAAAGGTTCTGACCTAAACCGAAATATAGACCAGAAACGCGACGATCGCGGCCGCGCCGACCCCCAGCATCGTCAGCAACCGCGTGTCGTTCTTCAGTTTCGGTTTTTTCTTCATGTTGCCCCTAGCCGATTCCGCTGGCGGGATCGTTCATTTCGAGATGATCCGCGATGGCTTTGGCCTCGACCAGGCCGACACGCATGCGGTCGCGGATTTCCTTGACCGCTTCGATCTTGCGGCCTGCTTTCAACAGCCGCGTGACTTCCAGCCGGTCTTCCGTCCGCATCTGCGCAGCGGCGCGCGCCGACGCTTCCGGGTCCGCTGGCGCCTTGCTGCGGTTTGCAAACCAGTATCCCAGACCAAAGCCGATGGCGAGGATAAGGAGCGCGTACAGCAGGGATTGCATCAGTTGCCGTCCTCGGCCCCGCGCGGCAGCCAGTCCGGCCAGCGAACGGATACGGGATTGTCATGGATGCTGAGCGGTCCATCTGCCATTTCCAGCCGCATCAGGGCCATGCCCATCCATTCATCGCCCACTTCGGCAAAACTGGTAAGCGTGCCCGCGGCCTTGCCACCCGAAATGATGTCGCGCGCGTCACCCGGATCAGCGGACAGGCTCACGGGAAGGATGCGTTTCCGAACCTTGGCGCGATAATTCATCCGGGCCGTGTTTTCCTGCCCGACGAAGCAGCCCTTTGTGAAATCGACGCCGTTCAGCAGGTCGGCGCCCGATTCCAGCCACATCAGCCTGTCCGGCTCGAAATCCACACTGTCCGGTATCCCGGTCCTGATCCGGTGCGCATGATAATCGGCCAGATCGCCCGTCACGCTTTCCGTCGCGCCCAGCCAGCGTTTGCCAAGCGCGGGGGAACGGGGGTCATCCGGCTTGACCAGCATCGGATCGTCCCAGCCCGCGAATACCCGCTGGCGGCTTTCCGATATCTCGATGGCGCGCCGCAGCCGGTAACGCTTCAGCGCGGCTTCCGCCGCGTCATACCTCTTCGCGGGCAGATCCAGCAGCACCTCGCCCGCGCCGCCGGCAAAGATCATCATGTCGGCGACATATTTTCCCTGCGCCGACAGCAGCCCGGCCCAGACGGGCGCATCGTCCGCCACCTTCGCCGCATCATTGGTGACAAGGCCATTCAGGAAAGCGGGCAGGTCGTCGCCATGCAGGCGGAGCACTTTGCGATCGGACAGGTGGACGAGCATAGGGCGGACGCTAACCGATTGGCTCACGGTGGGAAAGGTCAGTTTCCGGCCTGTGGACGAAACCGCCAGCTGAGCGTCTCGCCCGCGCGGTAGGGCACGACCCCGGCATCCAGCATTTCAGGAACCGCGCTGGGCTTTCGATCAAGCGTGACCTGACCGTCGTTCAGCGGCAGTCCGTAGAAGCGCGGCCCATATTCGCTGGCGAACCCTTCCAGCCGGTCCAGCGCATTCTCCTCGTCGAACACCTGCGCGTAATGTTCCAGCGCATGCGGCGCGTTGAATATGCCGGCGCAGCCGCAGGCATTTTCCTTCGCATCCCTTGCGTGCGGGGCCGTATCCGTGCCCAGAAAGAATTTCGGATCGCCCGACGTGGCCGCCTTTCTCAGCGCAAGCCGGTGCGTCTCGCGCTTGGCGATGGGCAGGCAGTAATGATGCGGCCGGATGCCGCCTGCAAAGATGGCGTTGCGGCTGAATTGCAGGTGATGCGGCGTGATGGTCGCCGCGATGTTGGGACCGCTTTCACGAACGAAATCGACGGCATCCGCAGTGGTGATATGCTCGAAAACGATCTTCAGTCCGGCCAGCCTGCGCGCAAGCGGCGTCAGGACACGTTCGATGAAAACCGCCTCGCGGTCGAAAATGTCGATATCGTCATCGGTGACTTCGCCGTGCACCAGCAGCGGCATCCCGATGTCCTGCATCGCCTCCAGAACCGGCATGATCTTGGCGATGTCCGTAACGCCCTTGTCGCTGTTGGTCGTCGCGCCCGCGGGATACAGCTTCGCGGCGGTAAAGATGCCCGCCGCATGGCCGCGCCTTATCTCATCAGGATCGATGCTGTCGGTCAGATAGCAGGTCATCAGCGGCGTGAAGCCGTGTTGCGGACCGACGGCGGCAACTATGCGGTCCCGGTAAGCCGACGCGGCGGCCGCGGTCGTCACCGGCGCGGCCAGGTTCGGCATGACGATCGCGCGGGCGAACTGGCGCGCCGTGTGATTTGCGACCGCGGCCAGCATGGCGCCGTCGCGCAAATGCACATGCCAGTCATCGGGCCGGCGGATGGTGATCTGCTCAACGGGATTTACGCTCATATGATGAATATGCTTTCGCTTCGTCTCACTATCGACGGGTGCAGGTTACCTTGCTTTGGCGGCAGCGCCAATTCAACATGCACCTGCCGAATGCCCGCCGGCAGCGCCATGGCGCCTGCGTCAAGTAGCAATGCTTGCTCCGGGCGGGGCGGGCGCTAAGTGAACAACGCGGCGATATGCGCGTTCGATTGGAAAGGTGCATGAAGCCCGAAGCTGACTGGAAAGTGACCGCGAGCCAATGAATGAAATGAGTGCTTCCCCGCTGGACGACCCCGATCTTGAAAATGTCGGGGCCGGTTTTATCGAGGCGCTTTACCGGAAATATGCCGATAATCCTTCCAGCGTTGACGAAAGCTGGCAGCGTTATTTCGCCGGTCTGGAACGGGTCGCCGACACATCGGGACCGTCATGGCAGCGTGCGAACTGGCCGATCTCGGCGACCGACGATCTGACCTCGGCGCTCGACCCCACACAGATGATGCCCGAAAGGAACGCGGACGCGCCGCTTAAGGGCAGCGTGGCCGAGGCCGCGCCCGCTCGGACGCGCGCAGCGTCAGTCAGGACGACATCCGCCGCGCCGCCGAAGATTCGCTCAACGCCATGATGCTGATCCGCACATACCGCGTGCGCGGACATCTGGCGGCGAAGCTCGATCCGCTCGGCCTGGCCGAACGCGAAATTCCGAAGGAACTCACTCCCGAATATCATGGCTTTGTCGGTGCGGACCAGCACCGGGTCGTGCATCTGGGCGGCGTTCTCGGCCTTGAGGCGACCACCGTCGCCGAGCTGGTGCAGATTCTGCAGGCCAATTACTGCGGCCATGTCGGTACGGAATATATGCACATCAACGACCGGACGGAGCGGCGCTTTATCCAGGACCGGATCGAAGGCCGCGACACGGACATCGAATTCACGCCCGAAGGCAAGAAGGCGATCCTCAACAAGCTGATCGAGGCGGAGGAATTCGAGAATTTCCTCGGCCGGAAATATGTCGGCACGAAGCGTTTCGGCCTCGATGGCGGCGAGGCGATGATCCCGGCGCTCGAGTCCATCATCAAGATTGGCGGCGCGAACGGCGCGAAGGAAATCGTCATCGGCATGGCCCATCGCGGGCGCCTCAACGTCCTTGCCAATGTGATGCAGAAGCCCTTTCAGGCCATCTTCCACGAATTTGCCGGCGGGTCGTCGAACCCGGAAGATGTCGGCGGATCGGGCGATGTCAAATATCATCTCGGCACGTCCACCGACCGCGAATTCGACGGCAACATCGTGCACCTGTCGCTGACGCCAAACCCGTCGCATCTTGAGGCCGTCGATCCTGTCGTTCTGGGAAAGACCCGCGCGGCGCAGCAGATCCGCGGCGATATCACCCGTGACGAGGTCGTGCCGCTGCTCCTCCACGGCGATGCCGCCTTTGCCATGCAGGGCGTGGTCGCCGAATGTTTCGGTTTTTCCGGCGTCGAGGGCTATAATACCGGCGGCTGCATCCACTTCATCATCAACAACCAGATCGGGTTCACGACCAGCCCGCAATTCGGCCGCTCCAGCCCCTATCCCAGCGACATGGGGAAGATCGTGCAGGCACCGATTTTCCATGTGAACGGCGACGATCCCGAGGCCGTGACCTTCGTGACGAAACTCGCCACCGAATTCCGTGCGAAGTTCAACCGCGACGTCGTCATCGACATGTGGTGCTTTCGCCAGCACGGCCATAACGAGGGCGACGAGCCGAGCTTTACCCAGCCGCTCATGTACAAGGCCATCAAGAAAAAAGCCGATGTATCGGAGGTCTATGGCGCGCGCCTGCGTGAAGAGGGCATTATCGACGACAAGTGGATGGAGGCCGCGAAAAACGCCTTCACCGCAACGCTCGAGGAGAGTTTCGAGGCTGCGCCCGGCTACAAGCCCGACAAGGCCGACTGGTTCGAGGGCCGCTGGGTCGGTCTCGGCCTGCCGGGCGGAGAGGAGGGCGACCGCCGCGCCGCCCTCACTGGCGTGGACTCGAACAAGTTGCGCGCGCTGATGGAGAAGATCAGCGCCGTCCCGGAAGGCTTCGCACAGCACAAGACGCTGACCCGCGTCATGAAGGCTCGCGTAAAGGCCGTGACCGAAAATGCCGGTCTCGACTGGGCGACCGCGGAATCGCTCGCCTTCGCATCGCTTCTGGAGGAGGGATATGGCGTCCGTCTGTCCGGTCAGGATTCCGGGCGCGGCACCTTCAGCCAGCGCCATGCCGTCTGGACCGACCAGAATAACGGCTCCAAATATGTTCCCTTGCAGCAGGTCGACAAGAAATTCCGCGTCTATGATTCTCCTCTGTCGGAATATGGCGTCCTCGGTTTTGAATATGGCTATGCGCTGACCGACCCGAAATCGCTGGTGATGTGGGAGGCGCAGTTCGGCGATTTCGCCAATGGCGCGCAGATCATGATCGACCAGTTCATCGCATCGGGCGAGGTGAAATGGCTGCGCTCCAACGGGCTCGTGATGCTGCTCCCGCATGGCTATGAGGGGCAGGGGCCGGAACATTCGTCGGCCCGTCCGGAACGCTTCCTGCAGCTTTGCGCCGAGGACAACATGCAGGTCGTGAACTGCACGACGCCGGAAAACTACTTCCATGTCCTGCGCCGCCAGATGCACCGCGATTTCCGCAAGCCGCTCATCATCATGACGCCGAAATCGCTGCTCAGGCACAAGGCGGCGACCTCGACGCTCGATGAGCTGTCGGGCGAGAGCCATTTCAAGCGCATCATTTCCGATCGCACCGAAATCGCCGACGAAAAGGTGAAGCGCCTCATCCTGTGCACCGGGAAGGTCTATTACGACCTGGCGGAAAAGCGTGACGAACTGGGTCTGAAGGACACCAGCATCGTGCGCATCGAACAGCTCTATCCTTTCCCGCTTGAACCGCTGATCGTGCGCATGAAGCGCATGAAGAACCTGGAAACGGTGGTCTGGGCGCAGGAGGAACCGAAGAACCAGGGCTACTGGTTCTTCACGGAACATTATATCGAGCGCGCGCTCGATAGCGCGGGTTCCAGACCGAAACGTCCGGTCTATGCGGGACGCGGCCCCGCCGCCGCGCCCGCCACCGGCATCGCCTCACGCCACGCGGCGCAGCAGAAACAACTGGTCGAGGACGCGCTGAGCGCCTGACCGACAATCATTTGAAGGACGATTTTCATGCCTATTGACGTCACCATCCCCGCGCTCGGCGAATCCGTTACCGAGGCGACCGTAGGAGAATGGTTGAAACAGCCCGGCGACAGTGTCGAGGTCGATGAGCCCATTGTCAGTCTGGAAACCGACAAGGTGGCCGTCGAGGTGCCGTCGCCCGTGGCGGGCGTTCTCGCCGAACAGCTGGCACAGGTCGGCGATGAGGTCGAAGTCGGCGCGGTCATCGCCCGCATGGAAGAGGGCGGCGCATCGTCGGAGGACAAGTCCGCACCGTCCACCGCGAAGCCAGAGCCCGAGGACGAAGAGAAGACCGACATCGCGGAGGCGGAGGACGACGGTGAAGGCGATGTCGCCACAGTCGACAACCCGCTGTCCCCGGCCGTGAAGCGCCTGCTCGCCGAGCATAATATCGATCCGGCCGACGTGAAGGGTAAAGGGAAGGGCGGACGCATCCTGAAGGAGGATGTGCAGCGTTTCATCGCCAGCGGCGCGTCAGCGAAAAAGTCAGCGCCCGCCGACGCCAGGGCGTCCGCACCGGCCGGCAGTGCCTCGCCGCCCGCCGCCGCTGCCGCTGCCGGCAGCCGAAACGAGGAGCGCAAAAAGATGTCGCGCCTCAGGAAAACCATCGCGTCGCGCCTGAAGGAGGCGCAGGACACGGCCGCCATGCTGACGACGTTCAACGATGTCGACATGACCGCCGTCATGGAGGCGCGCAACCGCTACAAGGAGAGCTTCGAGAAGAAGCACGGCGTCCGCCTCGGCTTCATGTCCTTCTTCACGAAGGCCTGTTCGCTCGCGCTCAGGGATGTGCCCGCTGTCAACGCCATGATCGACGGCGATGAGATCGTCTACCGCGACTATGCCGACATCGGTGTTGCGGTTTCCTCACCCGGCGGCCTCGTCGTTCCCGTCCTCCGCGATGCCGACAAGTTGAGCTTCGCCGAGACCGAGAAGGCCATTGGCGATTTCGGCCGCCGTGCGCGTGACGGCGAACTCAAGCTTGAGGAACTGCAGGGCGGCACCTTCACGATTTCCAACGGCGGCGTCTTCGGTTCGCTGATGTCGACGCCGATCCTCAACACGCCGCAATCGGGCGTGCTCGGCATGCACCGCATCGAGGATCGCCCGGTCGCCAGGGACGGCGAGGTCGTCATCCGCCCGATGATGTATCTGGCGCTCAGCTATGACCACCGCATTGTCGATGGCCGCGAGGCCGTGACCTTCCTCGTCCGCGTCAAGGAGGCCATCGAGGATCCGACCCGTCTGGTTCTCGACCTGTAAGGTCGGTCATTGCCCCTTAACCCGCGCCGCTTTAGAGGCGCGGGTATGAAGGTTTTCCGTCTTGTCCTCCTGACAATGGCCGCGCTCGGCCTCGCGATTGCGCTCTTTTTCGGCCTCAGCCGCTATCAGGATCAAAATGTTTTTCGCGACACGATCGCCGCCAATATTTCCGCGCCTGTCGGCACCGGGAAATTCGTCGAACAGCTGAATACATGGGTCTACAACAAGGAGGGTTTTGCCCAGTGCACGGCCCGCTATGTCTGGGATCCGCTCGGGGCGACGCCCATGCAGATTTACGAGGCGGGCGGCGACTGTTCGGACAAGTCCCGCCTGCTGTCGGCCATGCTGGACAGCGTCGGCATGGACTCGACGCTCGTCATGCTGCAGCCTTGCCGGACGTGCGCGTCCACCCACACCATCGTCAATGCGCAAGTGGACGGCGACGTGGTCGCTGCCGATCCGGTTTACGACATGGTCTGGCCCGATCCGCGGGGCGGCTATTATGACGTGGCCGACATCCGCGATGACAATGCGATCCTGATGGACCGGCTTGAGGAGCTGAAACGTCAGCGTCCGCTTCCCGACAAGATCCATTTCCATTCGCCCGACGAGATGAAATATGGCTTTCCGAAAACCATCAACTGGGATCGGGATGGCCTGTTCTCGGCCCTTGGCGGCATTGTCGGGCAGTTTACCGACGAACCCTATCTGGTGCAGCGCCCGCGTATCTTTGAGGATCCCAAACTCTTCCTGATGTGGGCGGGGCTCGGAATCGCGTCGCTTGCGGGAATTTTGCTGATCCTGTTCCGGCGGCGGTTTCACTAGGCCCGCTGGCACACTAAGTAGGCGTTCGATCTTCCCCCCAATCTAAGGATTTTTCGAACATGGCTGACTATGACCTGATCGTCATTGGCGCTGGCCCCGGCGGTTATGTCGCTGCCATTCGCGCGGCGCAGAACGGCCTGAAGGTCGCCTGCGCGGAAAGCCGCGAGACGCTCGGCGGTACATGCCTCAACGTCGGCTGCATCCCGTCAAAGGCGCTGCTGCACGCCAGCGAAATCTATCATGAGGCGAAATCCGGCGCGATGGACAAGTTTGGCGTATCGTTCGGATCCGTCAAACTCGATTGGGGCCAGATGCAGGCGGAAAAGGCGAAAGCGGTCAGCGAACTTACCGGCGGCATCGAATTCCTGTTCAAGAAGAACAAGGTCGACTGGCTGAAGGGCCGCGCGGCCTTCAGGGATGCGAACAGCGTCGAAGTCGCGGGCAAGACCTATAGCGCCGACAAGTTCATCATCGCGACAGGCTCCTCCGTCACGCCCTTGAAGGGCGTCGAGGTCGACGGCGAGGTCGTCGTGTCTTCCACGGAGGCGCTGTCTCTGAAATCCGTTCCAAAGCGCATGCTGGTCATCGGCGGCGGCTATATCGGTCTCGAAATGGGCAGCGTCTATAATCGCCTCGGCACGGAAGTGACGGCGGTCGAATATATGGACACCATCACGCCCGGCCTCGACGGCGAAGTCACCAAGGCGTTCGCCCGCATCCTCAAGAAGCAGGGCATGATGCTGAAAACCGGCACGAAAGTCGTCGGCGTCGAGAAGAAGGGCAAAAAGGCCCTCGTCACGGTGGAGCCCGCGAAGGGCGGCGATCAGGAGGTTATCGAAACCGATGTCGTCCTCCTGTCCATTGGCCGTGTCCCCAATACCGAAGGTTTGAATCTCGAAGCCGCCGGCCTGGCGCTGAACGACCGCAAACAGATCGAGGTCGACGCCGAGGGCCGCACGAAGCGCCAGCACATCTATGCCATTGGCGATGTCACCCCCGGCCCCATGCTCGCCCACAAGGCGGAGGATGAAGGCCTTGCCGTCGCCGACTGGGCGGCGGGCAGGACCGGCTACGTCAATCACGACGTCATCCCCGCCGTGGTCTACACCCAGCCCGAAGTCGCCTCCGTCGGCCTGACCGAGGAGCAGTTGAAGGAAGCGGGCACGGACTATGCCGTCGGCAAGTTCCCGTTCGCGGCCAACAGCCGCGCGAAGACGAACCGCGATACGGAAGGCTTCGTGAAGGTGCTGGCGGACAGGGAAACCGACCGCGTCCTCGGCGTCCACATCATCGGTTCGATGGCGGGCACGATGATCGCGCAGGCGGCGCAGGCGATGGAATTCGGCGCATCGTCGGAAGACATCGCGCTCACCTGCCACGCGCACCCGACCCATTCCGAAGCCCTCAAGGAAGCCGCCATGGACGTGGAGGGCTCGCCAATCCACGCATAGGCCCGCCAACCTCCCGCCTGAAAGGCTGCGGCGGTCCTTGAGCGATTTCCAATGGCGGCTTTCGACCCTAAAATCGGGTTAATCAACTTATTCCGAAAGAGATTCACATACCTGAAAGCGGTCATTGGCTTTTCAAAAGCGGACGCACGCGAACAACGACAAGTGAGCGTTGCTCGTTGTACTTGCCAGCCCATCCAACCTATTGGCACTAGCCTGACCTCATGCTTCGACTAGTTACCATGATTGGCCATGTCTTTTTGCCACTTGCGGCGGCCACTGCCCAAGTGCCGTCAGAAACAGAACAGAAAAGTGCTAGAAAACAATTGGCTGCGGGCACAGGAATCACAACGCGCTTTCGAGAGGGAGCTATTTGACCGCGCCGGTTTCCCTTCGATAGCAGAACAGAACCTCGAAGGGCGGGAAGTTCGACGATTGCTGTTACGCGATCCCTACGGAATGCTCGCTGTGCCGGGTGTCGAATTGGAGCGGCTCAGCAATGGCCGGATAAAGTTGCGCTTGCAATACGTCGGTTGGTCATCTGCCCCAAAAGCTGTCGATCGTTCAGCGTGGGACAAACTAGTTAGCAACAGTCAGCCATTTATTCCGAGACAGAGTTTCGAGCTGTTTCAAAACTGGATGAGCCGCCGCCAATGCCGGCTGTCTGCCATGGGTGGATCGCTCGATTACAAGCTGACTATTTCAGAACTGCAAGTTGGACAGCTTGTGGGACGGGCGCGTCGGGGCCTCATTTTGATTACATCATTGACATCATTAGGCTTGCGATGGCCACTAAGCCCGAATGTGCTTTTGACGACAAGGATCCATTCTGGTCTTTCAATAAATGCTTTGCTGCGTCTCAAGAGCTTGACGATCCTGAACTTGAACGCGCCCTTGCAATCTTTCGGAAAATGCGACGGGAATGACAGGCGAATCTGAATTGATAAGTGCAAGAACGAGGCGAAATCGAGCAGTGTGTTCTCTATTCTTCGCAAAGAAAATGCCTTGGCTCCGGGTGACCGAGTCAGATCAAATTTTCATTACGGAGCGTGACGCGAAGGCTGCCAAGGCAGCATAGGTCACGCTCTGGTCGAGTGTCGCTCATCCAGCAGACGCGTCAGACTGACGCTCGAGTGACCGGGATATCCAAGCTTTATCATGTACTTCAATGATCTGACATTGCGGTAGATTGGAGCTGTGCACCGGGAAGATACTGTGAGCGTGCGACATTAAGAAAGAGCTCTCGGACGGCGGCTTATGCCGATTCATGGACCATCCGAAAGCTCGACAGATTGACGCGTGCTCACTCCCGGCCTAACAAAGGACTTTGCAATGGGGCGAGCCCCTGCATACCCTATTTTGCTAATTACCCAGTGGCAATTTTATTCCGATCTCCTAGCAATGACCAGTAGGGCGCGAACAGTCTCCTCTGGCCGATCCCACATCGGGAAGTGTCGGCTACGCTACGAACGAGCAGTCGCCAGGGAAGCCTTGACGCGACGGTGCTGGACGGAGACAAGCGATTTTCGTGTCGGGACCTGCGACAACTACGCGAATCCTGGGCCGCAACTAGATGCATCTGCGGCAGATAGGGCGAAGAAGGTGCGCTCAGCAAACTTGCGCTTTCAGCGCAGCGGGCGCCGCAAGCAGCCCAGCCAAGAGTGATATTGAGAATATACGCATGTTGGAACAGCCCCCTCCTAGCAAGCATGCATACCGTATACAGATCGCTTCTCAACAGGCAACTATCTAGCTTCACTCAAATGGGCCCGTATGATGTCCAGATTGCCGAATGCTCAGGCCAAGAGCGGACGTCCGCTTCCGGCCCAATCCTTGCCAGAGCGACGATGTCCGCTTTTCCCAGCTCACTGACTGAAAACAGACTGTCAACATTCCACCCCAATTCCCGGCATTCCCGCTGTCCTACACCTGCCCCGATCCGGTATAGCTTTGCGTGGCCGGGAACAGGCTTTCGGAAACTGGGAAAGAAATGGCTCATGAGTGGGGGGAGGGCAGCATATCGGCGGGTCACACGCGGGTCACAGCGATTCGCTAGCTCTGTCCGAATTCCGTAATGATTTCCTGCATCCGTCGTCAAAACGCGTGTGACCCTGCCGTCCGCTACGTCGTGCCCGACGCTGCCTGTGCGCCCGCGCGTCTTCCCTCCGGCCCCATCCGTCACTAAGTCGCGCCGCATGACCTCGACCAACGACATCCGCGCCAGCTTCCTCGACTATTTCAAGACAGCGGGTCACATGCCCGTGCCGTCCGCGCCGCTGGTGCCCCAAAACGATCCGACACTGATGTTCGTCAACGCGGGCATGGTGCCGTTCAAGAATGTCTTTACGGGCCGCGAAAGCCGCGACTACACCACCGCGACGTCGGCGCAGAAATGCGTGCGCGCGGGCGGCAAGCATAACGATCTCGAAAATGTCGGCTTCACCGCAAGGCATCATACATTTTTTGAAATGATGGGGAATTTTTCCTTCGGCGACTATTTCAAGGCCGAGGCCATCGAGCATGCGTGGAAACTGGTCACTGGAATCTGGGGGATCGACCCGAACCGTCTGACCGCGACCGTCTATCACACCGATGACGAGGCCTTCGACCTCTGGAAGAAGATCTCCGGCCTCCCCGAAGCCCGCATCATCCGGATCTCGGGCAGTGACAATTTCTGGTCCATGGGCGACACCGGCCCGTGCGGTCCCTGTTCCGAACTCTTCTATGATCATGGTGACCATATCGCAGGTGGCCCTCCCGGTTCGCCGGACGAGGACGGTGACCGCTTCGTCGAAATCTGGAACCTGGTGTTCATGCAATATGATCAGGGCGCGGACGGAACGCGTACCGAGCTGCCGAAACCCAGCATCGATACCGGCATGGGCCTCGAACGCGCCGCCGCTGTCCTGCAGGGCACGCATGATAATTTCGAGATTGACCTGTTTCGCGCGCTCACCGAGGCCGCCGCCGAGCTGGCGCACACCCCGCGCGAGGGCGAATTCAAGACCTCGCTCCGCGTCATCGCCGACCATGTTCGGGCGGGCAGCTTCCTCATCGCCGACGGCGTGCTGCCGGGCAATGAGGGGCGCGGCTATGTACTTCGCCGCATCCTGCGCCGCGCCATCCGCCACGCGCATATTTCCGGCGCGAAGGATCCGCTCCTGCACCGGCTCGCCCCGGTGCTGGCGGGCCAGATGGGGACAGCCTATCCCGAACTCGTCCGCGCGCAGCCGCTCATCACGCAGACGCTTGAGCAGGAGGAAGTCCGCTTCCGCCAGACCCTCGACCGCGGCCTCAAGCTGCTGGACGAGGAAGCGGGCGATCTTGGGCAGGGCGATACGCTTCCCGGCGAAACGGCGTTCAGGCTCTACGACACGTTCGGCTTTCCCTATGACCTGACGGAGGACGCGCTGAAGGCAAAGGGCGTCGCGGTCGACCGCGCCGGCTTCGACGCCGCGATGGCCGAACAGAAGGCTGCGGCACGCGCCGCCTGGTCCGGCAGCGGCGGGACCGCCGATGAGACGCTCTGGTTCGACATTGCCGAACGTGAAGGCGCGACGGAATTTACCGGCTACAGCGCCGACGAAAGCGATGGCAGGATCGTCGCGCTGGTCAGGGACGGCGCGGAAGTGGAAAGCGTCTCGGCGGGCGATGAGGTTCTGATTCTTGCCAACCAGACGCCCTTCTATGGCGAAAGCGGCGGCCAGACCGGCGATGCGGGAACACTGACCGCCACCAATGGCGCACTGGCCTCCATTTCATCCACTTCAAAGCCGCTCGGACGGCTGCATGTTCATCATGCGAAGGTTGAGGAGGGTACGATAAGCGTCGGCGATGTCGCACATTTTCAGGTCGATGCCGCGCGCCGGGAACGCATCCGCGCGAACCACAGCGCGACGCATCTCATGCATGCCGCCCTGCGGTCCGCCCTTGGCGAGCATGTCACGCAAAAGGGATCGCTTGTCGCCGAGGATCGCTTCCGCTTCGATTTCAGCCACCCCAAGGCGCTGAGTGCTGACGAAATCGCTGCCATCGAAGCCGACGTAAACGCGCAAATTCGCGGTAACGAGGCTGTGCTGACCCGGTTGATGACCCCGGATGCCGCTATCGAAGCGGGCGCGATGGCGCTGTTCGGAGAGAAATATGGCGACGAGGTCCGCGTTCTTTCGATGGGCAGAACCGGCGACAGGGACTTCTCCGTCGAGCTTTGCGGCGGCACGCATGTGAAGGCGCTTGGCGATATCGGCCTCTTCAAGATCATCGGCGAAAGCGCCGTTTCATCGGGCGTGCGCCGGATCGAGGCGCTGACCGGAGAGGCCGCCCGTCTTTATCTGCAGACGCAGGAAGACCGGCTGACCGAAGCCGCGGCCACGCTGAAGGCAGCGCCCGCGGACGTTCCGGCGCGCATCGCCGCGCTCGTCGATGAACGGAAACGCCTCGAAAGGGAGCTGGCGGCGGCGAAAAAGGCCCTCGCGCTGGGCGGCGGACCCGGCAGCGGCGAAAGCGGTCCTGACATCGAAACCATCGGCAGCGTCAAATTCATTGGCCAGATCGCGGACGGTCTCGAAGCGAAAAGCCTGCGCGGCGCCGTTGACGAAGCCAAGGCCAAGCTCGGCTCCGGCATCGCCGCCATCATCGCCGTGAACGACGGCCGCGCCAGCGTTGCCGTCGGCGTGACCGATGACCTGAAGGCGGACCATGATGCCGTTGCGCTTCTCCGCGCAGCCGTTGAGACACTGGGCGGCAAGGGCGGCGGCGGCCGTCCGGACATGGCGCAGGGCGGCGGCCCCGATGGCGACAAGGCTGCCGAAGCGCTCGCGGCGATCCGGGACCGTCTGGCGGACGCAGCCTGAGCGCGCTGTCCCGCCTGAAGGCATGGGCCGAGGCGGTCCGCCGCGATGTCTTCGCGCTATGGCTCGCGGTGCGCGCCCCCGATGTGCCTGTCGTCGCCAAGGCGCTGGCCGCATTCGTCGCGGGTTATGCCTTCTCGCCCATCGACCTGATCCCCGATTTCATTCCGGTCCTCGGCTATCTCGACGACCTGATCCTCATTCCGCTCGGCATCGCGCTGGCCATCCGGCTGATCCCCGCCGCTGTGATGGAGCGGCTACGCCGGGAGGCCGCAACGCTCGTCCACCGGCCGCGCAGCTACGTCGCGGCCGCCGCCATCCTCGCGCTCTGGGTCGCGCTCGGCCTTTGGCTCAGCCTGCTGCTCCTCGAATATGACTGACGTCAGGCCGTACTGGTGCCGTCCACCGTGCCGATGCGGCTTGCGGCCTTCAGGGGGCTTTTCTTCAGCTCGGGAACGGCTGCCTTGATCCGCTCGCGTTCCTGGTCGCGCATTTCGTGGATGCTGGCGATGACGGGGCCCATCGGCCTTCCGATATCGACCAGAACCGCTTCCGCCAGCTGCAGGCTCGATTCCAGCGTCTCCGGCACCGCGTCCGTCGCGCCCGCCTTGTACAGCTCCGCCGCATGGGCGCTGTCGCGCGCGCGGGCGACGATGCAAAGGTCTGGAAACTCGGCCCGGACCGCACGGGTCGTCTTCACCACCTGAACGGGATCGTCCATGGTAAGGACGAGCGCGGTCGCATGGTCCAGTCCCATCATTTCCAGGATCTCATGCCGTTCCAGGTCGCCAAAGACAGTTTCTATCCCTTTCGACCGGGCCGTGCGAACGACGTCGATATTGGCATCCACAACCGCGAAGTTTTCGCCGTGCATCGTGAGCATGTCGGCGACGAGGGCGCCGACACGGCCATAGCCCGCGATAATGGTGCGCGGATGCTCCGGATCCGAGGTCAGTGCGGCGGGCGTGGGGTCATCCTCACCGCCGATCTGCTTGGCCGTGTCCCGGCCCAGCCGTGCCAGCAGCGGCGTCGCCGTCAGGCCGATGGCGGTGACGATCTGCCAGAAGGCTGCGGTGTCCGCATCGATGATCTGCGCGGACGCGGCTGCGGCCAGGACGATCAGCGTCGTTTCGGACGGCGATGCCATCAGGATGCCCGTATTGACCGCAATGCCCTTGGGCGCGCCACCGATGCGGAGCAGACCGCCCGTTATCACTGCCTTCAGCGCAATGATGGCGACAACGGCGGCAAGGATCAGCAGCCAGTCGGTAAAGCCGAAATCGAACGATACGCTCATCCCGATGGTGATCAGGAAGATGCCGAGTGCCAGGTTCTTGAACGGCTCCATCAGGACTTCCACCTGCTCGCGATATTCGGTTTCCGCGATGATCAGGCCAGCGACCAGAGCGCCCATGATGGCGCCAATCCCCGTCACGCTGGTCGCAAGGCTCGCCGCCATGACGACAACCAGCGTTGCCGCCAGAAACAGTTCCGGCCGCTTGGTGAGTGCCGCCTGATGAAACAGCTTTGGCAGGATGAAGCGGCCGGCCACCCATATGACCGCTATGGTGATGCCGCCTGTAATCACCGAGGACAGCAGGTTTTCAGCGGCATTGCCGGACATGGCGGGACTGAGGATACCGATTGCGAACACGATCGGCACAAGCGCGACGTCTTCAAACAGCAGCATCGAGAAGGCAGCGCGTCCGACCGGGCTTTTGGTTCCCGTTATGGGCAGCACGATCGCCGTGGAGGAAAGCGCGAGGGCGAGGCCAAGGGCGACCGCCTCGGTGGTGCTATAGCCAAGCAGCAGCAGAACGCCGCCAATGACGCTCGCACCCACAAGCACCTCGCTGGTGCCAAGAAGAAACACCAGCTTGCGCAAATCCCACAGCCGTTTGAGGCTGAGTTCCAGACCGATCCCGAACAGCAGCAGGATGATGCCGAACTCGGCAAAGGGCGCGATCACGTCCCGGTCGGAGATGGTGATATATCGAAGCGGATCGAAAAAGGGCTCAAGCTGGCCAAGTCCCGAAGGTCCGAGCAGCAGGCCAACCAGGATGAAGCCGATGACAGGGTTCACTTTCAGGCGGGCGAAGGCCGGAATGACCAGTCCCGCCGAGCCCAGAATGACCAGGGCGTCGCGGAAACCTGCGGAATCGATAGAATCAGCTGCCATGCGCAGACATTATGCGATTACACGCTTTTGCGACAGTGGCCGTTTAGGCGGATTTTCGCGCACTTAGTGCCACATAGAGGCCAATCATGGTGAGGACGCCGCCAGCGATCGCATAGGGTGTCCAGACATAGCCTTCCAGCACCGTGGAAATCGCCATGGCCACGAAGGGCACGAATACACCCGAATAAGCAGCCCTCGCAGGGCCGATTTCCCTTATAACATTGAAATACAGGACGAAGGCGATGGCGGACGCAAAGAGGGCCAGATAAAGAACGCCGCCGAGATAAATCGGCGTGGGCTCGATCACCGGTGATCCCTGCGTCATCCAGGCGAAGGCGATGTTGAGAAGCGAGCCGTAAAGCATCGCCCAGGCCAGCATCGAGGACATGCTGTAACCCCTCGCCCGCGGACTTGCCTGCATGACATTCGCGACGGACGCGCAGAGGATGCCCATGACCGTTGCGCCAAGACCGAAGACAAGATCGGCTCCACCGGACAGGGAAAGCAGCTCCTGCCGAAAGAGAAGCGCTACGCCGACGATGCCGATGGCAGACCCAACCATGAACCGCGCGCTTACCTTCTGGCCCAGGAAAATCCGCGCGAACAGCGCGTTGGGGACGACAAGCAGCGCGAACGCGACGGCAATCAGGCCCGATGTTACGAACCGGCTGGCCTGATAGACGAAATTGAAATTGCCCGCGAACTGGAAAATTCCGATGGCAAGGAAGAACAGATGCGCTTCCTTCGGAAAGGCGAGCGGGCGTTTTCTGACGACGCACAGCAGAAACATCAGCCCAGCCGCCGTGATGAACCGGTACGCGACCGACCATTGCGCGGGAACAACGCCCAGCTGGGTCTTGATGACATACCAGGTCGTCCCCCAGATCAGCGTGACGATGGCAAGGGGCAGGACGGTGCGGACGGGCATGGTGCGGCGCTTAGCGGCTTTCGCGAAGCTGTCGATGCCTATCCGTTGCCGCAGTTGCGGGCGCGGCGTGCCTGCGGTCAGCCGTACGGGACGAGAGGAGACAAATGATGGCGGGACCGCTTTCAGGACTGAAGATCATTGAGATGGCGGGCATCGGCCCCGGCCCGTTTTGCGGCATGATGCTGGCCGACCACGGCGCTGAAGTCATCCGCATAGACCGCCCGGGCGCGCGGCCGGAGCCTGTTCTGGGGCGCAGCCGCCGCTCGGTCGTCGTCAACGTGAAGACGCCAGAGGGCGTGGACGTGGTTCGCAGACTTGCCGCGTCCGCGGACGGGTTTTTCGAGGGGCTGAGGCCGGGCGTCATGGAACGGCTTGGTCTGGGCCCCGATGTGCTGCTGGGCGACAATCCGAAGCTGGTTTACGGACGGATGACGGGCTGGGGCCAGTACGGTCCCTACGCGCAGGCCGCAGGACATGACATCAACTATATCGCGCTGTCGGGCGCGCTGCATGGTTATGGGCGTGCGGGGGAGAAGCCAACGCCGCCCATCAACATGATCGGCGATTTTGGCGGCGGCGGCATGATGCTGGCATTCGGAATGGTATCGGCGCTGCTTCATGCGGGAAAGACCGGTGTGGGCCAGGTCATCGACGCGGCGATGACCGACGGTAGCGCGGCGCTGATGGCCATGATCTGGGGCTTTCGCGGAGCGGGCATGTGGCAGGACGAGCGCGGCGTGAACCTTTTGGATACTGGCGCGCATTTCTATGACACCTATGAAACCAGCGACGGCAAATATGTGTCGATCGGATCGATCGAGCCGCAATTCTACGCCGAACTGCGGCGACTGGCAGGACTTGAGGACGATGCCGATTTCGACGCGCAGATGGATCCGGCCAGTTGGGGACCGCTGAAAGAGAAGCTCACGGTGCTGTTCAAGACCAAGACGCGCGATGAATGGGATGCACTGATGGCGGAAACCGACGTCTGCTTCGCGCCCGTGCTGTCGATGTCGGAGGCACCCTCCCATCCGCACAATGCGGCGCGCGGAACCTTTGTCGAAGTCGGTGGGATGATGAACCCGGCGCCCGCGCCGCGTTATTCGGTGACGGAGACGGCAGCACCCGAAGCGCCGCCTGAGACGGGCAGTTCGACACGCGCCGTTCTGGAAGAGATGGGACTGACGGCGGCCGAGATCGATGCGCTGTTCGAAGGCAAGGCGGTCGCCTGACGCCTGGTGAGTCCTACCTGAAAGTCAGGAATTCCGCTGCCGCATCGAACGCGGCCTTGCGGCGCTCCCGCGTTCTCGTCGCCTCTTCGTCCTCCCCCCAGGTCTCGGCCTGGAAAAGCTCATCGAGTTCTCCTGCCACCCACGCGGCTTCCCGATCGACTTCGCCCGCCAGCAGGGCGAGCGTTATGACAAGCGATCCCGAGATCGTGACAAGCGGCTGAGCGGCGGCGAGCGTGAAGTCGTCATAGGCGTCAAGCGCGGCGGACAGGCGTCGTATGGTGGCCGCGGGTTGCGGCTGATGCATGATCCCATCGGTCACGGTGAAGGTGATCTCGTAGCGCCTTGCCGCCCAGTCGAGCAGCGGCTGCCAGAGGCCATCCTGACGCGCGGCAAGAACGTCAGGCCCGGCAGCGCGGTAACAGAGAAGATCGCTCTCGCCATAGGCGGCGATTCCTCTCGCAAAACCGGACCGGTCGGGCGCGACATGGTCGACAGCGGCATTGGCAAGCCCGGTCATGGGCATGGAGGCGGGGTCGATCAGGTCGCGCTGGCCGTTCCACTCGCTCGCGATCGCGGATGCCATTTTGGCCGTGGGCAGCAGCAGCGCCGCGCGCTTTGGCGTTTTCAGTTCGCGGCCATCGAGCTCGATGCGCCAGCCCGCCTCCGTCTCCGCCGCCTCGGCATTCCTGTAAAACCGCTTCACTTGCCGTCTGTCTCGCGCCAGCGTTTGCGGATCAGGGCGGGGATCAGGAACATGAAGGCGACACCCGCGATGGTCGTGAGCTTGCCGGTAATCTCGTCCTGGAATCCAAATGCGCCCTTCAGCCAGATCTGCAGGCCAAGGACGACCAGAACCATGCCGATGATGCGGACAAGGCTGAGGCGCAGGTAACGCTTGCGGAAATCGATATCGGTCATGCCCGAAGGATATAGTCGCCCAGCGCCGCATAGTCATCGGCGACGATTTCCGCGCCCGCCTCGATCAGTTCTTCGGGCGCATGATAGCCCCACGCGACGCCAAGCGCGCGGACGCTGGCGTTCCGGGCGAGCGTCATGTCAAAGACGGTATCCCCGATCATGACTGTATCGGCCGCAGCCGCGCCCGCGTCGCGCATCGCCTGCTGCAACATCGACGGATGCGGTTTTGACGGGTGCCGGTCGGCGGTCTGCAACGTGATGAAGCGCGCGCGAATGCCATGATGGTCGAGTGCGTGGATCAGGCCGCGATCCGATTTTCCCGTGGCGACGCCCAGCAGCCATCCGTCTGCCTCAAGCCGCGCCATGGTATCGAGCGTGCCCTCGTAGAGCGGTTCCAGCGCCAGCGCGCGGTCGGCGCGCATGCGCTGGTAGCAGCGCTTGTATTCGTCGGCGAGCTTGCCATGGAAGTCCGCATCGGCACTCGGTAGCAGCTGCGCCATTGCCTCGGGCAGTGACAGGCCGACGATACGCCGTGTCGCGTTCGCGGGCGGCGGCGTCAGGCCATTTTCCGCGAAACAGGCATCCATCGCGGCGATGATGTTGGCCTGACTGTCGAGCAGCGTCCCGTCGCAATCGAAAACGGCGAGTTTGACGGTCATTTCTTCTTCCGCCCGCCACTGCGCTTCGGCGCAGCGCCGCGTCTGCGGCGTTCGCGGGTTTCGTCGCGGCGTTCGCGGCGGATGTCACGGGCCTTGTGCTTCCTAAGGCGCGCCTTTGCGCCCGGATCGTCGATATCCTCCTCCAGCGGCAGATCGCCGATGGACAGATCGAAACCAAGGCCGGCAAGCGTGTCCGCGAAATGTTCGGCTGGATCTGCCTTTACGTCCAGCATTCCACCTTCGGGCAGGGACAGGCGCAGCCTGCGGGCGTGCAGATGCAGCTTGCGGCTGATGCCGCCCGTCAAATAGCTTTCCTTGCCGCCATATTTACCGTCGCCCACGATGGGGTGACCGATGGCGTCCATATGCACACGCAGCTGGTGCGTGCGGCCCGTCAGGGGTTGCAGTTCCAGCCAGGCGGCGCGTCCGGCGGCGCGGTCGATGCGGCGATAGCGGCTGACGGCGCGCTGGCCGTTCTCCTCGTCCACCATCATCTTCTCGCCGTTGAAACCAGGCTGTTTGGACAGCGCCAGCTCGATGCGGCCCTCCGCGATTTCGGGAACGCCCATGGTGATGGCCCAATAGAGCTTGCGCGCGGTACGATCCGAAAAGGCCTTGGCGAAATGCGCAGCGGCGCGCGAAGACCGCGCAATCAAAAGCGCGCCCGACGTGTCCTTGTCGAGGCGGTGGACCAGCTTCGGCCTGTCGTCACGCTCGAACTTCAGCGCGTCCAGCAGACCGTCAACATGCGCGCGGATGCCCGTGCCGCCCTGCGTGGCGAGGCCAGCGGGCTTGTTGATGACGATGGCATGTTTCGATTTGTGGATGACGAGCGACTGCGCAAATTCAATCTGGTCATCGGTCAGTGCCTTGGATTCGCGTTTCTGTGCGAGCGGGCTTGCCTTGGCGCTTTCCATGGGCGGGACACGGATGACCTGTCCCGCGGCGATGCGGTCGCCGGGCTTGGCGCGCGCGCCATCGAGGCGCAGCTGGCCGGTCCGCGCCCATTTCGACACGATGGTGAAACTGGCCTCCGGCAAGTGCCGCCGGAACCAGCGGTCGAGGCGGATGTCGTCGTCGTCCGGCGCGACGGTGAACTGGCGGACATCGGTGGTCGTCATCGGATGATGGCCCTTATGAGGAACGCGCCGAAAAGCGTGCCGAGAATACAGAGGATGACGGAGGCGCTCGCGTAAACGGCGGCGGGCGCGAAGCGGCGGTCAACCAGCATCTCGCTGAGCTCAAGGGAGAAGGCGGAGAAGGTGGTGAAACCGCCGAGGATGCCAGTGATCAGAAAAAGCCGCGTGCGTGACGTGCCGCCATGGTCGATGGTCAGCATGACAAGCGCGCCGATAAGGATGCTGCCAATCAAATTCACTGCGAAGGTGCCCCAGGGAAAGCCGGGGCGGGTGATGACCTGATTTGTCCAGTGTACAGCGAGAAAGCGTCCGCTCGCACCAATGCCGCCGCCAAGAGCGACGAGAGCGAGATGGGAAAGCGGGATGGGCATCATCTGGCGCGTCTTAACGCCGTGCGCGCACCTATGCCACGCCGAACGTCCAGCCTTCGGTGTGCGCGATTTCGGGCGTCAGGCCCTTGGGAGACCAGTAGGCGGCATTCCCGGCGATACGTCTCAGGCCGGCCGCCGAAACCAGAACGTCGGTCTGATGATCGTTGTAACTTGCTTTGACGACGGGTTTTGAACCGAGCGCCATCAATGCGGCGTTGAGATTTTCCGTATCGCGCAGCTTCAGGCCGCGCGGACTGCCGCCCATGCGAATGAAGATGCGGGTGTAGAGTTCGGCAACAAGGCTCTGCCCCGACAGGCGCGCGGCGTCCGGTGCGCCTGTAAAATCGAACGGCCAGATCGGCACATGTCCGTTCAGCTGGTGCAGCAGGCGCATGCCGGCGAAGCTTGCCTTGGCAACCTGCGCGGCGCCAATGACGTCGTATATGGATGAGGGCTTGCCGCCGCCGCCCGCGTTGAACGCCTTCTCACAGGCGCGAAGGTGCATGTAACCGGCCTTCGTTCCGCTTGCCGCGCCGAAATAGAAATGTTCGGGGAAGGCGGTTTCCAGGAAACTGGCCGCCCCGAAATCCTCGTCGTCGCTGCGGCTGTCGACATATTTCCAGAAGGCGCGGGCATTCACCGGTGCGTCGCTGCCGGGAAGGTAGCTGCCACGTTCATGCAGCGGCGGTGCGAAGCTGAAATCCATGGCGATCAGCGTCGGCGCCTCGGCGGCGGTGGCCGTGATCCAGTCGAGCGCCTCCGTTCGTGACCAGACATGACCTGGCCGAACGAGCCGCGGCGCGCCGTGTCCGGCCTCGCAGATTGCGACGGCAATACCCTTGTGCCTGCGGCCCTTTGCGCCGGACCAGTCGATCGCGGCATAACGAGCGAAAGAAGAAGGGGCGGCATCGCTGCCACCCCTTCCGGCTCTGGACGGTTCTACGCTCACGCAGCCGGCGGCGGCGGGGGCGGCGTCTTTGCCTCCGGCGTTTTCGCCCTGGCCTCGGACTCGTCCATCAGACGGTCGAGCAGCCGGCGGGCGGGTTCGCGTCCGCCAAGACCAAATGCCAGTGCCGCGGCCACCGCTGCCGACCCAAGAATGAGGGCGAAGGCGAGGTTCACGATGTCGTTGGCAAGACCCATGAAGCGCAGGCCCATGGCGACGGCCAGGGCGATTGTCGCATATTTGACGATCGCCGGCGCGAAGTTGGTCTCACCTGTCGAACGCGATACGGCGTTGGCCAGAACGTTCGCCAGCATGACACCCGCAAGGATGATCGCACTGCCGAAAATGACCTGTCCGCCGAGCTCGATAAGCTGCGTCAGGAGGGCGGTAACGGCGGTAAAGCCAAGTTCCTGCGTCGCCATGATTGCGCCGAACAGCAGGATGGCGGTCATCGTGATGACGCCTGCGGCCTTGCTGACACGCATGGTCGACGGAAACGCGCCAAGACCGGCGACCGCCTGGTCAGCGCCTGTGGCGGCGACCAGCTGCTCGATCACGGAGCCAGCCCATTTGCCGATGAAGTAGGCGATGGCGAGGATGACACCGGCGGCAATGACACGCGGCAGCGCCTGCAGGACGACATCCAGCATCCGTGTCGCCGGATCGGTGATGGACGGAATATCAAGTATATTGAGCGCCATGATCGAAACGGGCACGATAATAAGTACGAAGGCGATGGTGCCGAGAACGTTGCCCAGGTTCAGATCACGCGCCGTAACGCTTGTCACCCCAGCCTTTGCTGCCCATTTGTCCGCCTCGAATGTCGCCATTGCGGTCATGATGACCCGCTTCACAATGCGTGCGAGGACAAGACCGATGAAGAACACGATCGCCGCCCCGATAATGCGCGGGATATAAGCGAAGATGGTGGTGGTCATTTCGTTGACGGGTGCGACGACTTCGCTGAGCTCCAGCGGCTGAAGCGCGGCGACGATACCGACCAGAAGGACGATCCAGTAGGCGAGGGTGCCGAGCTGTTCGCCCAGCGTCGTACCACCGCCGATGGCATCCTGATGCTTCTTGAGCGCCGAAATGCGATCGACCAGTTTCGCCAGGCCCCATTTGACAGCCTTGGCGACAAACCAAGCCACGACGAATATGACGATGGCGGCGAGAATACGCGGTCCCCATTCGGAGACCAGCCCCAGAATGTTATCGCGGTAGTAGATGTTACCCATGAAGCTACGTCCCCTTGTTAATACAGCGGCAATTCTTGCCGCAAAGGGAAGCCGATAGATAGGATTGTTGGGATGTCGTAACGACTAAAGGGCAAGGTTCGCGACAATATCCCGGCTGAAACGCGTTATGTCGAAACCCTTGTCCTCGCCAATCGGATCATAGCCGCGCCGAATGACGAGCAGATCATGCGCGGGAACGATAACCAGATACTGACCGCGATTGCCACGCGCGGCATAGGTTCCGGCGGGAAGGCCGCTCTCTTCACGCGCGACCCACCAGGTCGCGCCATAGCCCCAGTCGCCGTCGGGCTGGGCGGGACCCATGGTCGTGACACGCTCCACAAAACCACGTGGCAGCAGGCGTTCCTGTTCCCAAATGCCGTCGTTCAGATAAAGCAGGCCCAGCCGCGCCATGTCGCGGGACGTGGTCCAGACCTGGCTGGACATCACAAAATCACCGCGCCAATCCACTTCCGGAAACGTGTGCGTCATGCCGATCTTCCACAACAGTTCCGTGAAAGGCAGGGAGAGATACGCGGCATCGTCCTTCATGGCATGGCGGAGCCCATAAAGCGCGAGGAGGGTGTCGTTATTGGCATAGCGATATGTGCTGCCCGGCCGGTGGAGCAGTGACTGGCCGGGGCTGCTGTCGGCAACGCTCGTTCCCCCCAGATAGATGTCGTCGGTGCGGTTTCCCGCGAAATCGCTGGTCAGACCGGATGCCATCCGCATCAGCTGGTCGGTCGAGATCGCGCCGCGCGGATCGCCGGGTGACTGCCACTCCGCTATGGGTGCGGGGGCGAGGAGGTCGATCTTCTCCTGCTGTGCGGCAATGCCAAGCACGGTACCGGCAATGGACTTCGCCACTGACCAGGTGCGCTGCGATGTTTTCGCGTCGAAACCGTCCGCATAGCGCTCGGCGACGATATGACCCTTGTGCACGATCAGGACGGCTGAGGTCTTCGATCCGTCTCCATAGCTCTCAGCGTCGAATGCGGCCTCAACGAGGGCCGCAAGTGCGGGATCGGATGACAGCCGTTCCGCGCCGCTATCGCCATGGGGCCAATCGGCCGCGCGCAAGGATTGGGGCGGGCTTCCCTCCATCCTTGGCAGATCGGCGATGGCGGACATATCCGCGCCGATGGGAAGCTGTGTGCAGCCAAGATTGGGGCGCCAGGCGGCAATGCGCGGCGGCATGGTGGGATCATAGGTAACGCTGACGGTCTTTGCGTCCCGGTCTATGACCGCCGCCAGGTCAGCGACGTCCGCACGCAGTTCGGGATAAACGCTTGTCAGCTCATGTGCGTCGATTTCCGTCTGCGCCTGGCCGGCGTTGAAACTGCCCGAGCAGGTGAAGGCCGCCTTATATCCGGCGGCGAGCGCGCGGGTGTAGGCGGGGTCGGCTTCAGCGGCAGGCGCGCCTCCGGCGATGCCGATTGCCGCAGCCATGAACCATCTCAGCATCTGAATTCTCCCGCCTTGTGCCCACGGATGTCTTCTGTCTTCGCAGGCATGTGTCAATCGTGCGCAGCATGTGGGCGGAGTGCAGATTGTCGGTCCCCGCGCACCGCTGACCGCAAACTGGGCAGTCGCCTGCGTAACGAACCTGCAGCGCGGTATCGGCGATGCTAATCTCTTCCACCATGGACATCGCAACCTATTTCGGACTGACGGGTACCCCCTTTTCCGGTCCGGCATCCGCCGAGCGACTGCTGGAAAGCGGTCCCTTTCGGACCGCCCGTGAAGATATTCTGGCCGCCATCGGACGCGGCGCACGCCTGATTACGCTGATCGGCGAAGAGGGCATGGGCAAGGAGCTGCTGCTGAACGGCCTGGAAACGCAGTTGAAGCGCAAGGCACTTAGCGTCCACAGGGCGATGACCCCCGCCATGGCCCCCGCCCAGGCGGTCGCAAGCGCCGACATCCTGCTGCTGGACGAGACCGGACAGCCGGAAGCCGAGGCGCTGGCCGCCGTCGAACGGCTTGCCACGCGCATCGTAAAGCCCGCGATCGTCATTGGTGCGACCCGGTCGCTGTTCGCGGCTGCGGACGGCAGGCTCGATATCCGCCTGGAACCGCTGGGCGACGCCGACGCGCGCGGCTTCATATTGCAGGCCATGCAGGCGGTGGGCGGCGGTACGGGCATATTCAGCGACGCGGCGCTGGATCACATCATCATGGCGGCGGAGGGCCTTCCGAGACGGCTACGGATTTTGTCCACGAACGCCCTGTTTGATGCAGCTTTCGCGGCGGCGGAGCGCGTGGAGTCAGAGCATGTGAACTCCGCGCTGTCGTCCCTGCCGCACATGCCGAAATCAGAAGATGTCAGCGCGGCCCCGCTGAACATGACTCTTCCCGCAGTCGATATCACAGCGACCCCGGTTTTGTCCGCTTCCGTAAAGGCCGGATCCGGCATTCCCGGACCTGTCATTCCCATCGCTCACCCGACCGCCCCACCGCCACCGATGTCCGCCGGTGATGCGCCAATCGTGCCGATGCGCGGTTTTGAGGATCAGGCGCAGACGGATAGGGCATACGCGGATCAGGAACACATGGATCGGGACGAGCTTTCGGAAGACGCACGCGCGTTTCCGTGGAGCCGCATCGCTGTCGGTGGCGGTCTGGCGACCGGGGTTGCCGCGGCAGTCGCTGCGTTCCTGCTGATACCTGCCGATGACGCCGCCGCCCCGGTTGCCAAAGCTGGCCCCTCCGCGGCGCCACCAGTTGAAATCGCCGCCGCCGATGTCGTCTCCCAGGATGAGGCGCTGCCGCCAGTGCGCGAAAACGCGGGCGCTGAAGGGAAAGCTGAGCCGGAACCGCCGCTGCCTGCCCAGACCCTGTCAGAACCTGCGACCGCGGCGCAGAGCGAACAGATGGCGGTCAGCGATACCGCTGCCGAACCGGCCGAGCCGGAAGTTCCCGATATCCTGATCCGCTACACAGAAGGCCAGGCGGACAGTGTGTCCCTGGCGCGTGATGTCGCCGCGCTGCTGAGGGCGCGTGGGTATAATGTGCGGGATATGGCGCCCGCACCATTCGGCGTCGGGCGTGCCAGCACGCGCTATTTCGCGGCTGAGACCAGCGAGGCCGGTGAAGACATAAACCGCGCCCTGTCCGGCCTGTTGATGGCGAAAGGACATGACCGCGCACAGGTCATGGACATGACCTCGGCACGCGGCCCGTCCCTAACCGATGTCATTGAAATCTGGGTTCCGGGCACAGCCTAGAAGAAGGGGCGATACCGCACTGGCACCGCCCCGGCTAACCTCATCTCAGGCGCGGCGGCGGCGGCGTGCGAACGCCCCGAAGCCGAGCATGGCGAGACCGGTTGCGAATGGCGCAATCGCTCCGATTTCCGGCACGTCGACAGAAGAGAAGCTGATGCGATAGATCTGCGTCGCGCCGTCAAGACCGGTGGTCGTAAAGACATAGCCAGCCGCGGTCGTCAGCCCCTCGAAGACGTTAAGTTCGTCGAAAGCGAATTCCACGACGCCGTTTTCGGGCGTGCGATTGGCATTGACGCCGCCCTCGATGAAGGCCGCGTTGGCGGGATCGGCGACTTCGGAGCCGTTGTTCCAGATCTGCGATGCGGTCTGCGTGATGTCGAAGATCACGAGATTGCCGTCATCGTCGAACAGGTTGAAGGCCATCGGATTGTCATTGCCAAGGAAAAGATCGTTCGACGGGACGACCATATTGGCGAAGGTGAAGAACCTGTTGGTCACAGTGTCGAGACGGAAGGTGCCGACTTCCTGCGTTGCACCGGGAAGAAGTGGCCCCATCGAGGAGGCGATGACCGCCCCCGGATCGGCGTCGGCGAAGGCGGGAAGCCACGCGCTCCCGGATCCACCCTCGGCGACCGAAATAATCGCTTCGCCAGCTTCTTCACCAATGTTGAAGGCGTCGAAAGTGCCATTGCCAAAGCCGAAGCGCAGCGGCGCGAAGCTGACGGTATTGGCGGGGGCGAGATTTTCGATCGTGACGGTCAGGTCCACGGTCTTTGCCTGTACGGCGGCAGGCGCGGCGAGCGCGGATACCAGCCCTGCAGCCAGAGCCAGATTTCGGAAGCTCATCATGTTCAGTCCCTTTTCAAGTTGCACAAATCCCTGTCGACAAGGCGTTCGGCCGGAAACTGAAGATGGTTACTGCTTTCTTAGGATTCTTTTTCCGCCGCCGTTCCGCCCACCAGGCGAGGCGTTCGGAGATGCGTTTTTCGTGACCGCGGGACGTTGGTTCGTAATAGGTCTGCGGCCGCATGTCGTCGGGCCAGTAGTTCGATCCGGAAAACCCGCCGTCCGCGTCATGGTCATACGCGTACCCCTTGCCATAGCCGATATCCTTCATCAGCCTGGTTGGTGCGTTGACGATGTTCATGGGCGGCATCAGGGAACCGGTGTCCTTCGCGCTTTTCCATGCGGATTTCTGGGCGCGGTAGGCGGCGTTCGATTTCGGTGCCGTGGCGCAGTAAAGACAGGCCTGGGCGATAGCGAGCTCGCCTTCCGGGCTCCCGAGGAAGTCATAGGCATCCTTGGCGGCCAGCGCCTGAACGAGCGCGTTCGGATCCGCGAGACCGATGTCTTCGGAGGCGAAGCGGACGATGCGGCGAAGGAGATAAAGCGGCTCCTCTCCCGCGGTCAGCATCCGTGCGAGATAGTAAAGGGCCGCGTCGGGATCGGAGCCGCGCATCGACTTATGTAGCGCGCTGATGAGGTTGTAATGTCCCTCCCGGTCCTTGTCGTAAACAGCGACACGGCGGTGAAGAAGGTCGCGAAGCGCCGCGGGCTCAAGAGGCGCGGCGACCTTCATGTTCATCAAGGTTTCGACCTGATTGAGGAGGAAGCGCCCATCGCCATCGGCGCTGCCGATCAGTGCGGTGCGGGCATCGGAGGTGAGCGGAATGGGGTGATCATATTCCGCCTCGGCCCGGGAAAGGAGCTTGCCGAGCGCGGCCTCGTCAAGGCGGTTGAGGAGAAGAACCTGACAGCGCGACAGGAGCGCTGCGTTGAGTTCGAAACTTGGATTCTCGGTCGTCGCGCCGACAAGCGTGACCGTCCCGTCCTCCACATAGGGCAGAAAGCCATCCTGCTGGGCACGGTTGAAACGATGGATTTCGTCAACGAACAAAAGCGTTTTCTGGCCGGTGCGTGCATAATCCCGGGCCTCTGTGAAGGCCCTCTTGAGGTCGGCAACGCCAGAGAAGACCGCGCTGATGGCGTGGAAGCGAAGCCCGACCGCACCGGCGAGCAGACGGGCTATGGTGGTCTTACCCGTTCCGGGTGGCCCCCAGAAGATGATCGATGATAGCGCACCCGCCGCAATCATCCGGCCGATGGCGCCGTCGGCGCTGGTGAGGTGTTCCTGGCCGACGACGTCTTCCATC
Source organism: uncultured Alphaproteobacteria bacterium (assembly GCA_963710205.1). Classification (GTDB taxonomy): domain Bacteria; phylum Pseudomonadota; class Alphaproteobacteria; order Sphingomonadales; family Sphingomonadaceae; genus Pacificimonas. The sequence continues at coordinate 512,697 of CAVPZG010000006.1, forward strand.
GTGCGCGGGCGGAGCCGTTCCGCCAGAGGGGCATTTGGTGTTGGTGAAGCGTCCCGGCTGTCTTCGGCGAAAAGATCGGTCATGACCGTTCGTCTAACTGATCCTCTGGACAGCAGAAAGGGCCGCTACCCCCTGTTCGGAATAACGGCCCTACGCTGACGTGCTGTCAGGCGTTTATGCTGCGCGTTCGTAGCGCTCTTCGATGACGTCCGTCAGACGCTCACCTTCCTTGATCTCGTCAAAGGCGGTCTTCACGACCATCAGGGCCTGCGGATCATCCTTCAGAAGGCCACCGTCAATTGCGGCAGCGAACTTGTCACGCAGATAGTCTTCGCCTTCTTCGACATTGTCGACGGCGGCGCTATCCGAATTCATGATGCGGTCGGTCACGCCAACCCAGATGCGATGAAGATCGCCCAGCGTGGTGCCGTCCATGTCACGCGGCTTTCCGCCGAGACGCACGATTTCCTTGTTCAGGTCCATCACGGTGCGCCTGCGCTTTTCCGCCTGCGTCTGGAACATGGTCTTCAGACCGAATTTCTCCGCTTTCTCAGCGGCCAGTTCATAACCCTTTACAGAGTCGATCGCCGTGTCCGTCAGGGTTTCGATTGTCGTAAGAATGGTATTCATAATAAATCCTCCAGATATGTGTTGCTGTCACCTAACCAACGGGAAGATCATGGATTTGTTCCAATAAAATTCAAATATCGCGTCTTTCCTCCAAGAGTTCCAGGGGCACGCGGACGGAACGGATGGCGACGCGGGTTTCCTGCAGGAACAGCATGAGTCCGACGACGATGAATCCCATGGCGAGAATGAAAAGCGCGGCGATGACGACGCCGATTTCCACCTGTGTAAAGGCGGCGACGAACAGCAGGGCAACGACCACGCAGACGGACAATGCGCTGGCGACGCAGCAATAAATGGCGCGATGGGCAAGGATCATGCGCGTGTCGAGCGTGGGCAGTTCGGCAAGAGCGCGGCTCCGGGCGGGCTCCGTCATGTCATGGTGATCGCGTTCGATCACCCTGGCGCGGTCGATAACGCGGCTCAGGCGGGCAGTGATGACGTTCAAAAGCGCGCCAATGCCTGCGATCAGGAAGACGGGGGCGATGGCAAGCTGGACGAGATGGCTGACGCTGTCGATGCCGCTGTTGGCGGCAAGTGCGGTTTCGATAAGGGCGGAGTCTGGGATCAGGGACATGTGGCGGACCTTTGCTGCGCCGACCCCGCGTGACAAGCCCGTTTGGCGAAGGTGCGCCCATGCCGTGCCTGCATGGCTTGCGTCCCGGCGTTCGCTGGGCCAAGGGCGGGCGCGGCAGTTCGTGGCGGGGCGGACTTGAAGACGAACCGTCGCGGGCTGTCACGCTGCTTTTCGCCATGACCGAAAGCCATATGGGCGCGGCGCGTTTCACCATCATATGCCAATAAAAAACCGCGCCCCGAGATGCTTCTCAGGACGCGGTTCCCGCAGGCATTTGACCAATTCGGCTAGTCGTACTTGTCCTCCAGCATGTCGGTCAGCTTCTCGCCTGCGCTGATCTCGTCATACGCGGCCTGCACGACGGAGCGGGTGGCGGCGTCAAGATCGCCCTTGTCGAGCGCGTGCCAGAATTTCTGGCTGATATAATCCTCACCCTCTTCGACGGATTCCGCAGCCGCGGCGTCGCCCGACTGGAACAGGTCGGCGACCTTCGTCCAGATGCGGTGCAGGTCGCCAGTGACGGTCCCCTTGGTGACAAGCGTGCCGCCCTGGCGCTCCAGCTCGGCGCGCAGCATGTCGACGGTCGCACGGCGTTTGGCCGCCTGGTCGACAAGAACCTGCTTCAATGCGGGGGACTTGGCGCGCTCGGCCGCCAGTTCATAGCCCTTGACGCTGTCAATGGCGGTGTCGGTGAGGGTCTGCAACAGGGTGGATGACATTTTCGGGTTCCTTGCAATCCAGTGGTAGCAGGGAAACGTCCAGCAGAGGAATTCGGGTCCGCCGACACCCAAATTTTTTCGGCATTATCATAGATTAAGAGGTGATGATCCGGGCGTGTCTGCAACGCCCTGATCATGTACCGGTAATTCAAAACATGCCGACCCGGCCGCGCATTTCTGCGGCCGGGTCGGCGCTGATGGTCATATCCAGATGGAAACTGGACTGTGAAAAACCGTCAGTGTGACACGGTCCATTTGGCGCCGCCATTGCTGTCGTTCAGTCCTTCGACGCCCATGACCTGATAGCCCTTGCCGATACCGCCCAGCCGGAAGCCGCGGTTATTCGATGACCAGCTGTCGAAATGGGCCCTGGTGCTGATGGTGCCTCTAAAGCTTTTCTGCCTGCGGACGCTCCAGTACTGGTAAAATTCCCGGTTGCTCGCGCTGCACCAGGTCGGCGTCGACGGCCGCTTCACGATATGGACATCATAGGTGGCGCCATTGGCCTTGAAATTATAGGCGGGCCCCGATGAGCCGAAGGGCGTGTAGCTGCTGCCGTCGTAATTCTCGACGATGTAATATTCCTGCGGCGTTGCATATTGGCCGGGCGCTCCGGTCGGATCGTTGCAGGACCAGCCATAAAGCGTGCCAAAGGCCTTGTTCTTGTTGCCCGTCCAGAAATATTCGAAATTATAGCTGAACGTGGCGTTATAAACGCCGTTCTGCTTGCCGATGCCGCCGACGGCGTCGTTGCCCCGGTCGCGAAGATCCCATTTCGCGACGGCGGTGTTGCGGGCGGGAACGTCCAGGCAGTCGTCGCCATTGTTGCCACCCGCCGTGTACCAGGTCCACCAGGTGCTTTTCCAGGTGCCGAAGTCGCCCGATCCCCCGCATTTCGCCTGGGCAGCGCCCGAAGCGCAAAGAAACGCAGCCGCGCACGCGGCCTTAATCACAAGTCCCTTATTCATGATCCTCTCCCAATGCCGGCCTTGTTGTGAGTTATGTCCCCTGATTTTTCTGGCCAGCGTTGTCATATTAGCAATGACAACGACGGACATAAATCATTAAAGTGACAGGTGGGCGTGCGGAATTGTAACTTCCTTGCCCCTTGCGAGGCGTGAGGTCATGTGACGGACGTGACCGGACGAAGACGGGCGCGCCCCTGACATGGGCGCGGTCCCGTCTCCTTGCGGGCGTCAGGACCGGCGGCGGCGCATGGCCAATGCGAATGCGCCAAGGCCAAGCAGGCCGAGGGCGGCGGGTTCGGGAACGTCGGCGGGCTCCGAAGGCAGGTCGATACCCTCCACGGCGATGACGCGGGCGCGGCCCTGGCGGGCAAAGCCGGTCAGGGCGGACAGATCGTCGGGAATGCCCGTGCCGCCAATGTCGAAGCCGGTGCCGGACAGAACCTGCTCATTATAGAAGAAGGAGCCGCCGATCAGCTCCGCAATCAGCGATTCCGGGGAGGAGGCGAGCGGTACGCCGACGTCGAAAACGGACGTGCCCCAGCGCAGCGACAGCGTGGCCGAAAAGACGTCATAGGCGTCGGGCGCACCGGCGGGGACATAGGTGAAGACGTCGCTTTTGAACTCCAGCACTTTCTGGTTGAGGGTCGTTTCGTCGCCCTCGAACTGATTGTGGCGGGTCAGGATGGTCGTCTCGTCGCCGCCGAAATCGCGGAGCAGGGCGGGGTCGCTGGCGGCTGCGTCCGCGCGGCTGACGAAGGTGGAAAAGCCGGGCGACAGGAAGGTCGAGCTGACAAAGCTGTCCGGATCGAACGCATAGCTGATGATGAACGTCTCTGGCGTATAGTCTTCGGGCGGCGGGCCAAAGGCGCCGTCTTCATAGGAGAAGGCGTCAGTGGAACTGACTTCAAAGGTGATGAGGGCGGCATCGGCACTGGCGGCAAGGCCGCACATGATGACGGCGGCCGCGGCGGTGGCGGCCGAAAACGAATGACGGAACGACATGGAGGAATGTCGCCTTTCGGGCGGGTGGCAGCCCAGCGCTGGCCTGACGGGCGGCGCCATGCCGCCCTGCCGGCGCGTATGCACGAAATATGCCCGATTTCGGGAATGGCGGCTGCGGGCCGTTTCGGCGACGGGCAGGCGCAGGCGCGGCGCGAAAGTGTAAACCCCGCCGACAGTTTCGCCGCCGGTCCCGCCTGCCGGCCGCTGGTATCCGCGCTTTAGCGGCGATCCTCTTTGATCTGATTTGGTTCGATCGTTTCAGTCTCTCCGTCCTGATAGATCATTATGACGTTTTGACCGTCCGCCCGCCAGCTTGCCCAGCAGCGCGGGTCTTCCAGCGGCGTATCGTGACTGGGGAGGTCTGCCTCGTGATAGGCGCAAAGGGCTGCGGTACGTTTGGGAAGAGGAAATAGTTACGATCTATAATCCCGCCGGGTCCGCCCGCCAGCTTGCCCAGCAGCCCGGGTCATCCAGAGGCGTATCGTGACTGGGGAGGTCTGCCTCGTCATAGGCGCAAAGGGCGGCAGTACCGTTTGCGAAGAGGAAATAATTCACGATCTCATAACCTCCCGGCCCGGAACCGGATAGGTCGTAGCTATAGGTCCATGCCTGGGTCTGGACGACAGCGACAACTTCGCGGTCTGGTGGGGACGCATGCGTGGCGGACGGCAATATGAGGAGGGCCGCGGCGGCTGCGATGAAACGGGCTGGTCGGTGCATAGGGGTCACTTTCGGATGGGTCGTATTTCCTCGGGCATATTCCATGCTTCGACGGCGTGCACGTGCGCGCACGAAGTGTCGGGCTGCGGGTCATCCGGCCGCTTCGGCGGATTTGGCGCGGGGTTTGCCTTTGGGTTTCGGCTTCGCGGCCAAATTCCCCGAAAGGGCTGGAGGGGTCAGCATCGGCGCGAGATATTCCCCAGTATAGCTGCCTTGCGTCATCGCCACGTCCTCCGGCGTCCCACTCGCCACAACGGTCCCGCCGCCATTGCCGCCTTCCGGTCCCAGGTCGATGACGTAATCCGCCGTCTTGATGACCTCCAGATTATGTTCGATGACGAGGACGCTGTTGCCCTGTTCGACGAGGGCGTGGAGCACTTCCAATAATTTCCGCACGTCCTCGAAATGCAGCCCGGTCGTCGGCTCGTCGAGGATGTAGAGGGTGCGGCCGGTGGCGCGTTTCGAGAGTTCCTTGGCGAGTTTGACGCGCTGGGCCTCGCCGCCCGACAGGGTGGTGGCCTGCTGGCCGACCTTGACGTAACCCAGGCCGACCTCCTCCAGCATCGCCATCTTGTCGCGGATGGGCGGGACGGCGGCGAAGGCGGCGTGGGCGTCCTCCACGGTCATGTCGAGCACGTCGGCGATGGACATGCCCTTCCATTTCACTTCCAGCGTTTCGCGGTTGTAGCGCTGCCCCTTGCAGACGTCGCAGGTGACATAGACGTCGGGGAGGAAGTGCATCTCGATCTTGATGACGCCGTCGCCCTTGCACGCCTCGCAGCGGCCGCCCTTCACGTTGAAGGAGAAGCGGCCGGGCTTGTAGCCGCGGGTTTTCGATTCCGGCAGGCCCGCGAACCAGTCGCGGATGGAGGTGAACGCGCCCGTGTAGGTGGCGGGATTACTCCTCGGCGTGCGCCCGATGGGGGACTGGTCGATGTCGATGACCTTGTCGAGATGTTCCAGGCCCTTCAGCGATTTGTGCGGGCCGACGGGGATGCGCGCGCCGTTCAGCTGACGCGCGGCGGCCGGATAGAGGGTGTCGATGATGAAGCTGGACTTGCCGCTGCCGCTGACGCCGGTGATGCAGGTGAAGGTGCCGAGCGGGATCTTCGCATCGATGGACTGCAGGTTGTTGGCGGTCGCGCCCTTCAGGACGAGGGACTTGCCGTTGCCCTTGCGCCGCCGGTCGGGGACCGGAACCGATTTTTTCCCCGACAGATACTGGCCGGTGATGGAGGCGTCGTTGGCAAGAATGTCCTCCAGCGACCCGCTCGCGATGATATGGCCGCCGTGGACGCCCGCGCCGGGGCCGATGTCGACGATATGGTCGGCCATGCGGATGGAATCCTCGTCATGTTCGACGACGATGACGGTGTTGCCAAGGTCGCGCAGGCGGCGCAGGGTTTCGAGGAGGCGGTCATTGTCGCGCTGGTGCAGGCCGATCGACGGCTCATCGAGCACATAAAGGACGCCCGACAGGCCGCTGCCGATCTGGCTGGCGAGGCGGATGCGCTGCAACTCGCCGCCCGAAAGCGTGCCCGATTTGCGGTCGAGGTTCAGATAATCGAGCCCGACATTGTCGAGGAAGCCGAGCCGTTCGGTGATTTCCTTCAGCACGCGGACGGCGATCTCGTTCTGCTGGGCGGTGAGTTTCTCAGGGAGCGATTTCGACCACGCAAAGGCCTGGTCGATGGGCAGGCGGGAAATGTCGCTGATCTGGTCGCCCGCGACCTTCACTGCGAGGGCTTCGGGGCGAAGGCGCGCGCCATGGCAGACTTCGCAAGGGGCGGCGGACTGGAATTTGGCCAGCTCGTCGCGCATCCACTGGCTGTCGGTGGAGGTGTAGCGCCGCTGCAGGTTGTGGACGACGCCCTCGAACGGCTTCTTGACGTCATAGGACTTGCGGCCATCCTCGAAGGTGAGCGTGATGGCCTTCCCCTTCGTACCGTGAAGGACCATCTCCCGGTCGGCCTCGTCCAGCTCCTCCCAGGGGGTCGACAGGCTGAACCCGCCCGCCTTCGCGACGCTGCGGAGGACCTGCATGTAATAGGGGGAAGGCGGCTGCGATTTCGCCCAGGGAACGACGGCGCCCTTCTGGATCGACAGCTTCGTGTTGGGAACGATCAGATCGGGGTCGAAATAGAGCTTTTCGCCAATGCCGTCGCACGCTGGGCAGGCGCCGTGCGGGGAGTTGAAGGAGAACAGGCGCGGCTCGATTTCGGGAATGGTGAAGCCGCTGACGGGACAGGCGAATTTCTGTGAGAAGGTGATGGGGGCCGGGGCCTCGGCGCCGTCCTTCACGACATGTTCCGCGACCGCCAGACCCTCGGCCATCTTGAGCGCGGTTTCGAAGCTGTCGGCCAGGCGGCTCTCGATGCCGGGTTTGACGACGATGCGGTCGACGACGATCTCGATGTCATGCTTGTATTTCTTGTCGAGCTTCGGGGCGTCCTCGATGGCGTAGACCTCGCCGTCCACCTTCACCCGCTGGAAACCCGCCGCCTGCCATTCGGCGAACTCCTTGCGGTATTCGCCCTTCCTGCCGCGCACGACGGGGGCGAGCAGCATCAGGCGTGTGCCCTCCGGCTCGGCCATGATGCGGTCGACCATCTGCGACACCTGCTGCGTCTCGATGGGCAGGCCGGTCGCGGGCGAATAGGGAATGCCGATGCGCGCCCAGAGCAGGCGCATGTAATCATAGATTTCGGTGACCGTGGCGACGGTCGAACGGGGGTTCTTGCTGGTCGTTTTCTGCTCGATGGAAATGGCGGGGCTCAGGCCCTCGATATGGTCCACATCGGGCTTCTGCATCAGCTCTAGAAACTGCCGCGCATAGGCGCTCAGGCTTTCGACATAGCGGCGCTGCCCCTCCGCATAGATGGTGTCGAACGCCAGGCTGGATTTGCCCGACCCACTCAGTCCCGTCATCACGATCAGCGCGTCGCGGGGCAGGTCGATATCGACATCCTTCAGATTATGCTCGCGCGCGCCGCGGACGGAAATGGTGGTAAGGGCCATGGGCAAAAGTTTCCGGTTTGTTCTTGAACGCCGCGCGTTAGCGCGCGCCGGGGATTCGGGGAAGGGCCGAGGTGGGCGCTTCCGCACTTGCGCGCAAGGTGCGGGGTGTCGCACGAAGGGCGCGGCCCGTGTGACGCACGGTGTGTTTTCCGACAGGATCAAATGCGCCACCGGGCGCGCGAAATGCGATGTGAGCAACATGGAAGTCCCCACGGCGCGCATTTTCATGCTATGTTTTCTCGAAATTGATGTGGCAGGCAGGGAGGCCGGGATGACGCAGGCAGGGACTTCGGGTTTGAAGGCGGCATTGCTCGCTTGTCTGCTGGCGATTCTCGCCGCCTGCACGACGCCCAATCTGGAGCGCGGCAAGGAGCTGGCGACGGCGGGGCGCGTGGCGTCTGAAAGCCTGCGGACGCAGGCGGAGGCGGTCGCCCATGATTATCGCCTGAATGCGGACAGAAGCGCGGCGCTGATGCTGCTGGGGCAGGCGGCTTCGGACGCGGGCGGGGACTTGCGGCCGCCGCGAACGGACGCGGCTGCGTTCGATCGGGTGGGCGGGCTGCTGCTGGCACGGGCGGACGTGCTGGAACATCTGGAAAGTCTCTATGGCGCGCTGGAGGCGGGGCTGGGCTTTGACGCCAATGGTCAGGCGCGCGCGGCCTTTGCCGATTTCGCGCAGTCGGTGGATGGCTACCGCGCGGCGCTCGATGCGGCTTCCGCGCCTGTGGCCGATACCCCCGCCGCCGGTGCGGCCGGGGTGCTGCTGGGGCGCTTTGCCGAAGCGATGCAGGCGAGGAAGATGGGCGAGGCCAGCGCCGTTATCCGCGAACAGCTTGACGCGGTCGAGGCGCTGCTGAGGCGCGAACAGCAATATGCGGCCTCCATTCGGGTGACGAACGCGCTGCTGCGGGGCACGCTGTCGGAGGCGCTGCAACAGTCCGAACTGGTCGATCCCTATCCGGAACTGGATGACCTGACGGCGCTGGCGGGGGTGGAACGCGCCGACGGGGCGTCCGCCGCATTGCGCGGGAATGCGCGTCTTTGGGAGGCGCTGAAGCTGTTCCGGGCCTGGCAGTCGCAGCGGCGGCAGGCGGATGTGGGGGCGGATTATGTGCGCTCGCTGGCCGTATTGTCGGCGCTGAGGGCGCAGCATGTCGCGTTCGAAGCGGGCGAGCCGCTCGGCTTTGGTGCGCTGCGGGCGGATGTGGAGGAGCTGCTGGCGCTGGCGGCGCGGCAATAGGGATGGGCGACGGGAGAACGGAACCATGACGACGACGCATGACGAACGCTTTCATGAGATCGAGCGGCGCTATCACGATGCGGTCTCGCATTATTTCGACGACATGCGGCGCGCGCGGACGGTGGCGCAGACTTACGAGATCGAAGAGCATTATTATCATGCGGAGAATGCCTATAACGCCGCGCTGGAGCGGGCGCTGATCGGCAATTCGGACATGATCGAAGAGGTCGTGAAAGGACTGATCGAAGCCAATGCCGAGGTGGAGCGCCTGCGCGCCGAGGGGGAGGCCCTGTCGCGCGTGTTGAAGGGGATGGCGAAGGCGGTGGGCCTCGCCACGCGGTTGGTACTGATCGCCTCCTGATCGGCGCGTTCCCACGATTTTCGGACGATGTCGTTCGTCGATGCGAGGGCGGTGTTCGTCCGGGTGCGATGCACTTTGTCGACGGCCTTTCCCTGACCGACGAAGGCTTGCGGACCCACTGGGCCGCTTGCGGCACAACAAGAGCGTCGAAGAGGACGGATGGCGGTTTCGCCGGTCTCCTTCGACGATAGAGCCGGGGCATGAGGCGCCGGCGACCCGTTTTCGAAGGAGCCACTCCCATGACCCGCAACCCATCCAGAATTTTCGTTCTTTCCGCTGCGCTCGCTGCCATGGCCGCGCCCGCCACATCCGTCCTCGCGGGTGACAGCGAAACGCTGGTGCAGGCACCCAGTGAAGGCCGCAGTATGGAGGTTTCGCTGGCCGGTTACGATCTTGCCAGCGAAACGACGCGCGATATCCTCGACGACAGGATCCGCGGCGCCGCGAAGAAGGTCTGCGCCGACAGCAGCACGCATCCCTTCGCCAAACAGCGTGAGCGTGTCTGCGTGCGGACCGCACATGCGGGTGGTATGGCGCAATATGACGCGCTGGCCGCACGCGGTACGGAATATGCCGCGAACGACACGCAGGCTGGATCAATCTCGATCGGACGCTGACCGGCCAATCAGGATCGCTGGCCGGGGATCACGTCCCGACACTCCCTGTCCCCCACCGGTCAGCGCAGGCGGCTCCCTCCAATCCCTGGGGAGCCGCCATTCTTTTTTTGACAAGGACGGCTGTCTGAAACTCAGCCCTCAGTTCACTGCCTGAAGAGCGCCTTCACGCTGCGCAGGTAGGTGCGGCCTATGCGATGGCGGCTGCCGGACCTCGTTTCGATGAACCAGATGCCCATGCCCTCATGCACGATGCGCGCGATGGCGGCGCGGCGGAAGATATGGCTGCGGTGGGTGCGGATGAAGGCGTCCGGGTCGAGGCGCTCCTCCAGATGTTTCGCGGTCTGGTGCAGCAGGTATGAGCGTTCCCCCACATGCAGGCGCATATAGTCGCGTTCCGCCTCGATATGGTCGATGTCGCGCACGTCCAGGCGCAGCATCTCGGCGCGGTGCGGCACCCAGAATTCGGTCGCATAGCGTGATGGGCGCGGCGCTGTCCGGACGGCGCAGCGGGCGCGGTCCAGGGCCAGCGTCAGGCGATCGATGCCGACGGGTTTCAGCAGATAGTCGACGGCGGCCAGTTCGAATGCGCGCACGGCGTGTTCGTCATAGGCCGTGGCGAAAATGACCGCCGGGGCGTCCTCCCGGGCGCTGAGCGTCTCGGCGACATCGACGCCGGTAAGGCCGGGCATGCTGATATCCAGAATGACGACATCGGCCGGCGTCGATTCGATGAGGGACAGCGCGGATTCGCCGTCCGCCGCGGTTCCGGCGCAGCTGACATTGTCGATGCGGGAGAGGAGGAGTTGCAGGCGCTCGACCGCCATCGCCTCGTCATCGACGATGAGCGCGCGGAGAGGGGCGGGATCGTCGTTCACAGGCGGCTACCTTCTGTGCCCGACCAGCCAGGACATGCGGACGACATAGCCACTTTCCTCGCCCGGACCCGCCTCGAAGGTGGCATCGTCTCCAAAATATCCGGTGATGCGGCTGCGGACATTGGCAAGGCCGGTGCCGAGGCCGCGATCGAGCGGCGACGCCGCGACCTGGCCGTCGTCGGAAATGCAAATCTCTATGCGATCGTTTTTTCGGCGCGCGTGAACCTGAATGAGGACGGGCGCCTTTGACGGTGCGACGGCATATTTTATGGCGTTTTCGATGATCGGCTGCAGGATCATCGGCGGGACCAGCGTATTTCCGGCCATGGGATCGATATCGATGTCAACATCCAGGCGGTCGCCGAAACGGATGCGCTCAACTTCGAGATAAAGGCGCTGCTGCTCGATCTCCTCGGAAAGCGCGACCAGCTTTTCCGGATCGCCGGTCAGGCTGGTCCGCAGAAACGCCGACAGGTTCAGCACCATGCGTTCGGCGTCCTCGGTCTTTTCCCTCAGGATAAGCGATGACAGGCTGTTGAGCGTGTTGAAGAGAAAGTGCGGATTGACCTGATAACGAAGCGCCCGCAGCTGCGCGCTCTGCGCCTCGGCACGCCAGGCAGCGGCGCGGCGCTCCGCCAGGCGCACCTCGGCGGCATAGCGGAGCGCGAGATAGAAGGCGGCCCAGGCGGAGAAGAACCAGTACCAGCTGATCGCCGATTCCAGGATCATGTACCAGGCATTCATCTCGTCCAGTTTTTCGGCGGGCATGTCGGTGATGAAGTCAGGCGGCAGGATCAGGTAGAAGAAGGCATGGTTGACGGCGCCGTACGCTGCCGATGCCGGAATGGCGGCAATGAAATGCGCGGTCATGCGCAGGCCGAGCGGCTGTTTTTCCAGCGGACGCAGGGCGAGAAACATGATCCAGGTGATCAGCGCGCCCACAAGGACGACGGCAGCGCGGCGCGGGACCATGGCCAGCGGGTCTTCCCAGACCACGAACGACCTCAGCGTCACAATGATGAAGTAGAACGCCCAGAAGAACGTGATCGAAAACAGCGCGGCGCGCGCATCGGGTTCAAGGTGGCGGAATTTCAGGTTCATCGACTGCGTCTAGCAGAAACTGGCAAGGATTGGCGTCGTTCGTCGATCGCCGTCGTGCCTTCGTCGATCAAACGGGAGGCGCGGCGCGATTCATCAGGCGGCGGAACCAGCGGGAGGTTTTCCATAGCGCCCAGGTGGTGAAGGCGACCATCAGCGCGGCGATGACGGCCGCGGCGACGGGATTGGCGAAGGCGAGAACGAGCAGCCCGCCAGCAGCGATGTCCTCACCTGTGGAAACGACCATGTTGGAAACGGGTTCGGGACTCAGGTTGATTGCAGCGCGCGTTCCCGCCTTCGCGCTGTGACTGGCAAAGGCCGCGCCCCCGCCCAGAAGAAAGGCGATGACCTGCCAGGCGGGATCGCCGGCATCGACGACGGCAAGCGCGAGCAGCGCGCCCCCAAGCGGGCGGATGATGCCGTGCAGGCCGTCCCAGACGCTGTCGAGCCAGGCAATCTTGTCTGCGAAAAATTCCGCCAGCGCACCGATGGCGGCGACGGCGAGCACCCACGGATTTGCCAGAGCGTCCAGCGCGGCGAGATTTTCCGGCAGGGCGATCCAGCCGAGGCGCATGGCGAGGCCGGTGACGAATATGGTCAGGTAGAGTCGCCAGCCCGACAGCAGACTGACACTGCCGGCCAGGCCGAGAAGTTCGATGATGCCCATGAAGGCGATGCTGCGCGGAAAAGGGCGTGGTGGCAAGCCAAAGGGATGGTGCCGATGCCTGATATCCTAGGGCGCGGCCTTCTCGCTGCAGCGGAGTGTGAGGCCATATTCGGTCAGCCAGTCCGCGCCTGTCGGCAGCAGATATTGAAGCGCCTCGGGCAGCAGGCCGTGCAGCGTGTCGGCATGGACCAGCTCTTCGCGGCGGTCGGCAAAGCAGATGTTCGATGGCACCGCGGAAACAAGACGCAAGATGCCCTCTTCGGTCGGGCCACCCTCATTCGCCAGCGAGACGAAAAGTGGCGGGCGCTCTTTCCGGTCTTCGCCGGCAAGGCGCTTCGACAGGCTCTGGTCGTTCCACTGAAGACTTGGGGACAGGGCGGCATAGCCATCGAACAGATCCGGTTGGCCTACCCACGTTTCCGCGACGAAATGGCCAGCCGCGCTCTCCCCAAGAAGAAAGGCGCGGCCGTCGCTCCGATAGGTCGACCTGATGAGGGGGAGCACGGTTCCGGCGAGCCAGTTCCGGAATGCCGCGCTTTCACCAGCCGTCGGATAGCGCTCCCGCTCCGCTGTCGCGGATGTGGGCGGAAGCAGTTCGCGTTGCCGGTCGATGGTCTCCACACCAACGAAGATCGCAGGTTCGCTGCGCTGCCAGAGCTGGTTCCAGCGGTGAAGCCCCAGTGCCAGATGAAAGTCCTGCTGCAGACCGCCGTCCAGCATCACTATGACCGGATAGGTCCGGTCGCCAGCTTCATATCCCGCCGGAAGCACGACATTCAGGCGGCGCTCCGCTGCGTTGGTTGTCAGCCGGTAGGATGTTCCGATCGTCAGCGGTTCCGGTGCGGGCGCATTTTGTGCGTGCGCCGGGGCGAGAAGAGGTAGAGCCGTCACGAAGGCGGATGCGGCAGCGATGAGCGGATATTTCAAAAAACGGCTCCTTTACCGTCTCGGCTAGCATCCGCATCAGCCTGACACCAATCGCAATTCACGTCGGCGCGCGTTCGCGCATCCTATTCAGCCCTTGGCTTGCCTTTGCCGACTGGTCCTCGTTTCGCGGCTGAGCGGCGGCGAGCCGAGGATTTTGCCGCTGGTTTGCGGGTGGACGCTTCATTTCCCGGCGCCGGTTTCGGGTCTGGCGCCGCAGGGGTTTCCGCTTTGGCGGCGGGCGCAGCGTCGTCATCCGCCACCGGGGCGGGGGCGGGCCGGTCACGCGCCTGTGCACCGAACGCAGCGAAGGCGGCGCCAAGCGCGGCCTGGGCGATATCGCGGCCAACCGTATTCATGGCCGACTTCATCATTTTCTCCACACTGCTTTCTGCCGAACCGGACTGCGCCGCCAGCTTCGCATTTTCGGCCTTCATTTTCATGGTGGCGGAAAGGCCAGTCATGCCGTCCCGGCGCAGCGCCAGGCTGGCCTCGTCAAGCCAGAGGGCGAGGGCAGCCTCGGCCTTTTTCTGCCAGCCCTTGCCCGTGGATTTCAGGCGCTCGGCAAGTTCAGGAGGCAGGGTGATGGTCGTTTCCTGTTCAAGGGCGACGATATCCTGGCTGTCACGCTCATCGGCGCTGCGGGTCTTCGCGGCAGCTTCGAGTTCGCGCGCCGCCTTTTCCAGCTTGCGCTCCGCCTTCTCCATCTTCCGGCGGGCCTTTTCGAGTTTTTCGGCTTTCGTTTTCTTCGCCATGATCGTCTCCTCTCATGGTGAGTTAGGCGTCTATAACAGTAGATACAAGAGGAACGGCTTTGGACCCGCATCGTTGACGGCGAAAGACCGAGGAGACCGACATGCCAGAGAACGCCAAAACCCCGCCCACCACGCCATCAACGATGCGCCCGGCGCAGGACGCGGACCATGTGCCGGAGAAACTGGATACGGACGAGGCGCAGCTGGAGGAGGGGCTGGAGGAAACCTACCCCGCAAGCGATACCCCCGCCGAAGTGATGCCGGAGCCGGAAGACAAGCACAAGGCTCCCCCCTCCACGAACGCCTGACGCCCTATCGGCAGGTGCCAAACCCGGTCGCCTGCAGATGAAAATGATCCGCATGGGCTGCGTTGTAATCGGGACCGAGCAGGGTTCCGAAGACATCGCAGCCTTTCGTGCGAATCTCTTCCAGAAAGGCACCGGCATCCGAATCCGTGCCCCAGTCGGCGGCGAGGCTGATGCGCTGGCCGTCCGCCGTGCGGAAACCGGCAATGTCGATGGCTTCCGCAGTGGCATGTTTCGACCACCGGCCGGACTCCGCGCCATACATGCGCCGGCAGCTGTAGGTGCCGAAATTGTCGATCTGCGTTACGGGGCTGCCGAGCGTGCGCATCGCAGCAGGCTGAACGACATTGGTTTCCCAAATGGCAAGCGCGGCAGCCAGGGGACAGGCGAGCTTCACCGTGCCGGGGGCGTAGGAACCGGTCATGCTCTCCAAAGTAACCGCATCGACATAGCCGCAGTTCGGGGCCGTTTCGCGGTCATCGATGGGCGTCACGCTGAGGTCGGACCCATCGAACAGGGCCAGGCAGGCTGGCTTGTCACCGGCCAGCTGGCCAATCTTCAGTGCGGTCATGGCCCCGACGGGCTGGTCGATCTTCAGCGGAGTCCACGGCAGATCTTCCGGAAACGCCCGCTCGGCATAGAGTTTTGCCTGCCAGGCGGCGAAGCCAATGACGAACAGGATGAAAATGGTGATGACGCTACGCATGGCCCTGTCATCTAGGGCGGGGTGCGGGCCCGCGCGAGTGTGCTAACCCGCCGCACATGACATGGCGACCGGAAATCGATGAGCTTGCCGCGCGAAAGGCGCTGGCGTTGGGGATGGGCGGCAAGGAAAAGCTGGAGCGACAGGCGAAGGCAGGGCGAATGCATGCGCGGGCGCGCATCGACGCGATCTGCGATGCCGGGACATGGCACGAACTGGGTCAGATTGCCGGCGCCGGGCGATATGGCGAGGATGGCGCACTGGAGAGCTTTACGCCGTCGAATTTCCTGTACGGCCGCGCAAAACTGGACGGGCGGCCCGCCGTCGTCACCGCCGATGACTTCACCGTGCGCGGCGGGGCGGCGGATGCGGCCATCCACCGGAAGCTTGTGGAGGCGGAACTGCTGGCGCGGGAATACCGCATGCCGCTCATCCGCATGATCGAGGGAACGGGAGGTGGCGGCTCTGTCCGCACCCTGGAGCAGATGGGCTATACCTATATCCCGGAAATACCGGGCTGGGACGTGATCGTCGACAATCTGTCGGAAGTGCCGGTGGTGTCGCTGGGGCTGGGGCCGGTCGCCGGGCTCGGCGCGGGGCGCATGGTGATGTCGCATTATTCGGTGCTGGTCGAGGGATTGGCGCAGATGTTCGTGGCGGGGCCGCCCGTGGTGGCTGCCGTGGGTGAAAGGCGCACGAAGGAAGAGCTTGGCGGGGCGCATATCCACGCCGCCAACGGCGCGGTGGACGATGTGGCGGAATCAGAGGCGGATGCCTTTCAGAAGGCGAGGCGGTTCCTGAGTTATCTGCCCTCCTCGGTGCACGAATTGCCTGAACGAACGCCTGCAACCGATCCGGTGGACCGCGCAGAGGACTGGCTGATCGGGGCGATTCCGCGCAATTCGCGCGCGCTCTACAGGATCCGGCCCATATTGGAGGCGGTATTCGATACCGGCTCCATTTTCGAAATGGGATCGCGATGGGGAAAGGCGGTCGTGACCGCCTTCGCCAGGCTGGACGGCTATCCAGTGGCGCTGATTGCCAGCGATCCAATGGCGCTGGGTGGGCTGTGGACGGCGGACACGGCGCGGAAAGTGGAACGGTTCGTCGATCTGGCCGAGACTTTCCATCTGCCGGTCGTCCACATGGTGGACAATCCGGGCTTCATGATCGGGTTGCAGGCGGAGCGGGACGCAACCATTCGCTGGGGCTGCCGGGCCCTGACCGCCGTTTATCAGGCGCGTGTGCCATGGTGCGCGCTCATCCTGCGAAAGGCTTATGGCATGGCGGGGTCCGCCCATGCCAATGCCAGCCGCTTTCACTGGCGCATGGCATGGCCCTCGGGCGACTGGGGTTCGCTGCCCATAGAGGGCGGTCTGGAGGCGGCCTATAAATCCGATCTGGAAGCCGCGGATGATCCTGCTGCCGAACTCGCGGCGATCAGGGCGCGGCTGGATGCCGTGCGCTCACCCTTCCGCACGGCGGAGAAATTTGGCGTGGAGGAGATTATCGATCCGCGCGAGACGCGGGCGCGGCTTGTGCGAATTTGCAGAGCTGGCGCAGCGCGCGCTGACGCCCGGGCGGCGCAGTTTCGGCTATCGCATCTAGGCTTGAAGGTCGCCGCCTTCGGCGCGTAAGCAGGCGAACATCCAAAAGGAGAATCCTTCATGCGCCCATCCGGACGCGCGCTCGACCAGATGCGCGATATAGAGATCATTCCAAACTATACGAAACATGCGGCGGGGTCCGTGATGATCAAATTTGGCGACACGCATGTGCTGTGCACCGCCAGTGTGGAGGACCGGCTGCCGCCCTGGCTGCGCGGCAAGGGCGAGGGCTGGGTCACAGGCGAATATGGCATGCTGCCCGGCGCGACGCATACGCGCGGCAACCGCGAGGCGGCGCGGGGCAAGCAGTCGGGGCGGACGCAGGAAATCCAGCGGCTGATCGGACGCAGTCTGCGCGGCGTCGTTGACATGAAAAAGCTGGGCGAGCGGCAGATCACGCTCGATTGCGATGTCATCCAGGCGGATGGCGGCACGCGGACGGCATCCATTTCCGGTGCCTGGGTGGCGCTCAGAATGGCCGTCAACCGGATCATGGCGGAGAACCCGGGCATGGAAGACCCGATCACCGGTCAGGTCGCGGCGATCAGCTGCGGCGTCTATCAGGGCCAGGCGGTCTGCGATCTCGATTATGACGAGGATTCCAATGCCGAGACGGATGCGAATTTCGTCATGACGCCAGGCGGCGGCATCATCGAGGTGCAGGGCACGGCGGAACAGGAGCCGTTCGACGAGGAAATGCTGCTGCGGCTTTTGCGGCTGGCGCGCATAGGCTGCGACGGGATTTTCGCGGCGCAGCTGAAGGCGGTGAAGGGCTAGGCATATGGCGCATCGCAGGCTGCAGCCCGGCACGCTGGTCATCGCCAGCCACAATCCCGGGAAGGTCCGGGAAATTGGCGCGCTGCTGGAACCGTTCGGCGTGGAGGCGGTGTCCGCCGGTGAACTCGGTTTGCCAGAGCCGGAAGAAACGGAAGCGACCTTCACCGGCAATGCCGAACTGAAGGCGCTGGCGGCGGCGCGGGCAAGCGGGCATCCGGCACTGGCCGATGACAGCGGGCTTTGCGTTCATGCGCTGGACGGCGCCCCCGGCATCTATTCCGCGCGCTGGGGCGGCGCGGAAAAGGATTTCGGGCTGGCGATGCGCCTCGTCAATGAGAAGATGGAGGCGGCGGACAGTGATGACAGGTCGGCGCATTTCACCTGCGCGCTGTCGCTGGCCTGGCCGGATGGACATGTCGAGACGTTCGAGGGGCATGTGCATGGAGAGATCGTCTGGCCGCCTCGCGGGACGCGCGGGTTCGGCTATGATCCCGTTTTCCAGAAGGACGGCGACGACATCACCTTCGGAGAGATGGACCCCGACATAAAGCATGGCATCGGCCACCGTGCCGCCGCTTTTGACCAGTTGGTGCGCGCCTGCCTGAAACCGTGACTGCGGACCCCCTCGCGCTCTACGTCCACTGGCCGTTCTGCGTGTCGAAATGTCCCTATTGCGATTTCAACAGTCATGTGCGCGAGAAGCTCCCCGAAGCGGAATGGCTGGCGGCGTTGCTGCGGGAGCTGGACCATGAGGCGGCGCAGACGCCGGGGCGTGATCTGGGTTCGATCTTCTTTGGCGGCGGCACGCCCTCGCTGATGCAGCCGGCGAGCGTCGAGGCGATCATCGGGCGGGCACTGACCCTATGGCCCGCCGCGCCCGGTATCGAAATCACGCTGGAGGCCAATCCGAACAGTGTCGAGGCGGCGCGCTTCGCTGGGTTTGCATCGGCAGGCGTGAACCGCGTCTCTCTGGGGCTGCAGGCGCTGGACGATGCCGACCTGAAGGCGCTCGGGCGGCAGCATGGCGTGGCGGAAGGGCTCGCGGCGCTCGACATCGCGCAGGCCAATTTCGCGCGGGTGAGTTTCGATCTGATCTACACACGGGAAGGGCAGACCGTGGCGGCGTGGCGGGATGAACTGGCGCGGGCACTGGCGTTTGGGACGGACCATCTGTCGCTTTATCAGCTCACGATCGAGCCGGGGACGCCGTTCGCGGCGCGGCACCGGCGCGGCGATCTCGTGCTGCCTGCCGAAGACCCCGCAGCCGACATGTTCCTGATGACGCAGGAGATGACGCAGGCGGCCGGGCTGCCCGCTTATGAAACGTCCAACCACGCGCGCGCGGGTTCGGAGAGCCGCCATAATCTGACCTACTGGCGTTATGGTGACTATGTCGGCGTCGGGCCCGGCGCACATGGACGGCGCGGCGGCAGGGCGACGCGGCGGGAACGGTTTCCGGAACGCTGGCTGCGCGGCGTGGCTGCGGCGGGCCAAGCGCTTGTCGAAGATGTCGAGATTCCGCCGCCCGAACGTGCGCTGGAGGCGCTGATGATGGGCCTGCGCCTGCGCGAGGGGATCGAGGCGGAGCGGTTTGAAATGGTCACGGGACTGCGGCTACAGGATGTGCTGGACGCGGACTCCGTGCAGGCGCTTGCGCATCAGGGCTTTCTGCACCGGTCGGCGGACCGTATCGCGCTGACGGCGAAGGGCAGGCCGCTACTGGATGCAATCCTGCCGCGTCTTACCCCCTAGTGGGTCAACAGGTGGTGACTTGCGGGCAGGGGGCGGCGCTGTAAGAGCGGTTGCAGGCGGATGCGGGCTGTATCCGCCCTTATGTCCTGTTGCTGAAGAGTCGGGGATGATGCTGTGACGGAAGGGCAAAGTGCGCGTGGCCGCTACCGCGCCTTCATCAGTTACAGCCACCGCAATGACGATGTCGGTGCCTGGCTGCACCGGAAGCTGGAATCCTACCGGATCCCGGCACGGCTGGTCGGCCAGAAGGGCGCGCAGGGGGAGGTTCCGGCCCGGCTGACGCCGATTTTCCGCGACCTCCTTGAATTGCCCGTCGCGGGCGACCTCTCGGCCGAGGTGCAGGCGGCGCTGACCCGGTCCGACCATTTGCTGGTCCTCTGCTCGCCCGCCGCTGCGGCGTCGCCATGGGTGGCGCGGGAGATCGAGCTGTTCCGCGACATGCACCCGGACCGGCCGATCCTCGCGGCGCTGGTGGACGGAACGCCTGAAACCGCTTTTCCGCCCGCACTGACGGCCGGCGGACGCGAGCCGATCGCGGCGGACATCCGGCCCGAAGCGGACAATCGCAAGCTCGGTTTCCTGAAAATCGTCGCCGGACTGGCGGGTGTCGGCCTCGACGCGCTGGTACAGCGCGACGCGCAAAGAAAACTGCGCCGCGTGATGGTCGTCACGGTCGCCGCGGTCGCCGCGATGCTAGCGCTGGGGGCATCAACATGGTTCGCCCTTGCCGCCCGCGCCGATGCGGAACGGCAGCGTGCCGAGGCGGAAGGACTGGTCGAGTTCATGCTTACCGATTTGCGCGACCGCCTCAAGGGTGTGGGACGGCTGGACGTGCTGACGAGCGTCAATGACCGTGCCATCGACTATTATAACGAGCAGGACCTGGCGCGGCTGCCCGCGGACAGTCTGGAACGGCGCGCGCGCCTGCTGCACGCGATGGGCGAGGATGACCGGGGCCGCGGTGACATTGCCGCTGCGGCGAAGAAGTTCGAGGAAGCACGGCGTACGACGGCCACACTTCTTGCCGACAAACCCGACGATCCGGAGCGGATATTTGCCAACGCGCAAAGCGAATACTGGATTGGCGCGCTCGCTTTCGACCGTGACGACTGGGCTGCCGCAAGCGGGCCATTCCGGGCCTATAAGGATCACGCCGAACGCCTCATCGCCATCGATCCCGACAACCCGGTGTATCGCAAGGAGCTGGGCTATGCGACCGGCAATCTCTGCGCCCTGGGCGTCGAATCCCTGGACGATTCACCGCAAAGCCTCGCTGAATGCGAGGAGGGAGTCCGGATCGAACAGGAGAATTACCGGCGAAATCCCGACAACATCAATATCGGCCTCAGCCTGTCGACCCGCCATGCCTGGCTGGCCGATGCCCATGTTCTGCGCGGCGACCTTGAACAGGCGAAACGAGAGCGTGCCGAGCAGCGCCGGATCAGCGAAGCGCTGCTTGCCGAAAATCCGGAAAACCGGATGGCGCAGGACAGCTATGCGCGTGCCCTGCTGTCCGCGGCGGAACTTGCCGTCAAGGCGGGCGACGATGATGAGGCGCGCGCCTTTGCTCGCGGGGCCCGGACGCGCCTTGACGCACTGGTGGCGGCGGACCCCGAAAACGACATCTGGGAGGTGATGCGCGAACGCCTCGACAGACTTCAAATTCCATGAATTAGGGAGAAACGACCATGAAATCACGTGACGAGACACAGCAGCGCGACGAACTGATCTGCCAGCGGGCGATCAAGAAGAAGGCGCCGACCCGGCAGGTTCCCACCAGACTTCTTTATCTATGCCTCGTTCCCAGCAGCGACGGCACAGGCCTGTCACTGCGTTATCATCAGGACCGCGTCGATGTGAAGCCGGGCGACGATGGCATGATCGTCTTTGGATGCGAGATTGAGACGAAGCCGCGCGAGAAAAACCCGGTGAATTTCGAGATCGTCGAGGACAGCTATGTGCTCATCGAACTCTATGAGAATTACAAATGGCGCTTTTCGCAGGAATTTGCGGGCATGGTCATGAAGAACAAGGCGGACCGCAAATTCTATGGCGAACTGCGTTATGCGGAAAAACCGGAAGGTCCGTTTTACTGCAAATCCGAAATTCGGGACGGCATGTCGATCCGCTATCTGCGGTTTGTGGCGAAATACAACAAGCTGCCAAAGGGCCAGTTCGCAACGCACCCTTATTGCCTGAACATGGAATTCCTGATGGATGGCAATGGCGAGGAGTGGGTTCCGATCACGCTCGATCCTGATATCGAAAATCCTCCCCATGGTGGTCACGACTAAGTTCAGATCGGAAGTAGGCGTATGACATCCGGTATCGCAGAATTGGCTGCACTCCTGCGCGCGGGCGCAACAGCGCGCGCGTGGCAGAAATTTCGCGAGGCCGGGATGCACGAGCGCATGGACGATCCCGCGATCCTGACGCTGCATGGCCGCATGCTGAAGGATCAGGCACGCGCCGTCACGGGCGAGGCGCGGCGGCGGGGCTTTCTGGCGTCAGCCGACGTCTATGCGCGGGCGGCGGAGCTGCAGAATACGACCTATCCGCTGATCAACGCGGCGACGCTGTCGCTGCTTGGCGGGGATGGCGCGCGGGCGGCGCGGCTGGCGGCGCTGACGCTGGAACGTCTGGACGATCCCAAAACGGAAGCGGACACACCCTATTATACCGAGGCGACGCGGGCGGAGGCGCTGCTTCTGCTGGAGCGGATCGGGGAAGCGCGGGCATCGCTGGAAAAGGCTGTCGCCCTGGCACCGCAGGCGTGGGAAGACCATGCGACGACGCTGAAACAATTCACCCTGATCCTCGCCGCGCTTGATCTGAATGACGACTGGCTGGACGATCTGCGTCCGCCCGCCAGTCTGCATTTCGCGGGACATATGGCACTGGGCTCGAATGACCGAGAGGCGGAAACAGCGATCCATGCCGCCGTCGCGAAAAACGGTGCGCGCTTCGGTTATGGAGCGCTGGCGTCGGGATCAGACATCATCATGGCCGAGGCGTTGCTCGCCTCGGGCGGCGTGCTGCATGTGGTGCTGCCGGGCGGCGTGCCAACTTTCCGGACCGAGTTCGGTATCGCCCGCGGGACCCGAATGGGAAAAACGCTTCGATGACTTGCTGGCGAACGCGGCAAGCGTGACGCCGCTCGATGTGCCGGCAGAGGGAGAAGGCCATCTTGCGGGCGTGGAACTGGCGGGAGAGGTGGCCATGGGCCTCGCCGCGCGCAACGCAGCGGCGATGCAGGCGGCGGCCTGTCAGCTGCTGGTGCTGCGCGATGCTGACGACCAGGGCCTGACGGGCGAGCTTGGCCGCGTCTGGAAGGACAGCGGCCGGCATCAGGAAACGATCTTTCTGCCCGGCAAACCCCGCACGGCCAATGAAGGCGCGACGGGGGCGTCGCAGCTGGTCGCGGCTGTCGAGATCGATTTTGGCAATGATGACGTGATCTTGGCGCTGGTCGGCATGGCGGCACTGGCACAGCAGCTGCGCGGACTTGAGCCCGCCCTGCTGCCGCCGCGCTGGCACGGCCGCTCGTTGAGCCTCGCCTATCGCAACCCGCTGACGGCCTTTCATGCCATGCAGCGGCTCCTGGCGATGGTGACGGACGTGACGGCCATTCGCGTCGCGGCGCATTATACCGTGGCGCACCTCGCCAGCGATCCCTTCGGCGGGACGGATATACTGCTCGGTACGGAAATGGCACTGCCCGGGCGTATGCTGGCAGCCGTGCCAAGCGGTGCGATTTACGCCAGCGGCCACTTCGCCAACGCGCTGGCGGCGCGAACGCCTGCCGTGCGGGCGGAATTGATGGGCGAACTGGCAGGGGCGGAAAGTGCGGAGCCGGTTGAACTGTTTTCGCTGCACGCAGAACTTTAGCCTAGATAATCATCTCTTCCAGCCGGTTGGGCGCGGCGATGATCATCGCGCCCTCTTCGCGGCGAATGATGCCGCGCCTTTCAAGCGCGCTTACAGTGCGCGAAACCGTCTCGCGCGTTGTCGAGAGCCGGGATGCCAATGTGGTCATCACGGGCGCGGGGCGGATGGTCATGGTCTCGTCGGAGGCCTTGGCAAGCCGCAGCAGTTCTTCATGGACACGCCCGGCCGCGGACAGGGTGACCTGTGCCACCATGCGCCGGGACGTCTTGCGAAGGCGGCGGACCAGCGCCTTTGAGAGCGTCAGACCTACGGCGGCGTGGCGTTCGGCCAGCGTCAGCAGGTCGAGAGCGCGGATTACGAGGGTGCGGGCATCCTCCGCGGCGACGATCTCGGCTTCGTTTTCGGTTTCCTCTTCGCCCGGCAGCGCCCCGAACAGATCGCCAGGCAGATATTCCGCCAGCATGGCGCTGTGACCGCTGGCACCGAAGGCGACGGCGCTGGCCCGCCCTTCGAACAGCATATAGCTGTCAGCGGCGCGTTCACCCTGCCTCAGGATGATGTCGCCAGAGGGATAGCTGTGGGTTCGGGCCTTTCCGGCGATGGCGGCGGCGACATCGGCGGCGCAGGCGAAGACAGTCCGTGCCGCCTGTTCGACCTCCGCTTCCACCCGCATCGCCACACTGCCCCCTGTCAGCCACGATTTTCCCCATAGCATGGAAATGGCGGAGCGGGTGGGATTCGAACCCACGAAAGGGGGTTACCCTTTACACACTTTCCAGGCGTGCGCCTTCGACCACTCGGCCACCGCTCCACACTTCATGCAAGCCGCGCCCTGTAGCGAGGCATCAGGCGCGCTGCAAGGAAAAGGCGGGCGTTCAACGGAAAAGGGCGGCCCGCATTTCTGCGAACCGCCCTTCCCGAAAACGTCTGTAGAGGCTTATGCGCTCTGCAGATTGACGGCGCTGGTCTTGCCGCGACGGTCTTCTTCAAGGTCGTAGGAGACCTTCTGGTCCTTATCGAGGGTCATCATCCCTGCGGCCTGCACGGCCGTGATGTGGACGAACGCGTCGCCGCCGCCGTCTTCCGGTGCGATGAAGCCATAGCCCTTGTCGGCGTTGAAGAATTTTACGGTGCCTACTGGCATAATCTATTCCTTAATTCAGTCTTTAACCCGCCCATACCAGAATCGGCGGTTCGGGAGCGTCAGGTAGCGAAAGAAGGAAAGTGGGGCCGCAAAGCGCCAAAGGCCGTCATTCTGCGACAATATGCTGAGACCTATATAGGCGTTATCTGCGGCAAATACAAATGCGGCGGCAAACCGGGGTTCGCCGCCGCTCTGGCACAGTGTCCGAAATCAGCGCGCCTTCCGCCGCCGGATCGCGCCGATACCCGCAAGACCAAGGCCGAACAGGGCAAGGGCGGCGGGCGCGGGGACCGGTGCGGCATCGACCATTTCGCGTGTAATGGAATCGATATCGAAATCCGTGCCGAGGATCTTGGAATCGAAGATTACGCTGACCCCATCGATATCCCCGAAGTCGATGCTGCTGTAATCGGAAAAGCGGAAGATGACGCTTTGCGGGCCGCTGTTGATGCTCCCTTCGAGGCGCGGCGCGAAAATCGTTTCCTGGTTGACGCCGCTGTAGAAGGTGACGCCGATTTCGACTTCGGGGTCGCCAACGCCGGACGACTGGAAGAGGCGGGTCAGGTTCACCGCGACGCTATCCCAGCGAGAGGCGAAGTCGGAATTTTCAAAGGCGAGATAATCGAGGCGAACGAGGCTGTTGGAAACATTGCCGTTCCTGACCTCGATGACGCTGGACCCTGCTGCCTTGGATACCGACGCGACACTGCCGAAGCCGCGGCGGGTGAGCGATACGTCGCGCTGACCGCCAAGAATATCGTCCGGCTCGCCTAGCTGCGATGACATGATAGTGGCGCTACCGCTCGTGAAGAGCGAGAAATTCGCGTCCGTCACACCATTGGCGGGATTGCTGTCGTCCTGGATGAAATCGATATGGTTGGCGGATGCCGTGGAAGCGAGGCCCATGGCGGTCCCCGCAATCAGGGCGATAGTGAATGACTTGGTCATAAAAACCTTTCTGCCGTCGGGAAAATAAATGGTTAACGGCAGTGACCGCGATGCATCTGCTGTGCCAGATGAGCTTTATCCTGCAAAACGTATCACTTAGGAAACAACGGGGAATGTAAAATCAAAAAAGTGTAAATAATACCGACACTTACGCCAATTTATGCGACAGCATGACAAGACGCCCCGCATGGAATACCGTGCGGGTCAATGGTCAGGACGTTGCCAAAGTTACGACGCCGCAGCCGCGGCGGATGCATCAGACGCAAAAAAGGGGCGTCCGCCAAGGCGAACGCCCCTTTCAGCTTTCAGAGACCGGCTGCGATTAGAACGCGACCTGAAAGCCTGCGCGCGCACCGACCTTGCCACTGTCAAACCCCACACCGACACCCGCTGACACTGACGACATTTCGCCAACCGCTGCGGAAACCGCCGTGGAGATCGCGGCCTTGTCGTCATAATAGCCGACACCGCCCGACAGTGCGAAGCTGGCACCGGCCGGGATGTTCGGCGTTTCCATGCTGAGTGCCAGCGCGACGCCCTCCGTGGCGCGATCGACGCCGCGACGGTTTGAGTCCGCCAGATCGAAGAGGCGGCGTATTATCGGCCTGCAGCGCCGCGATCGCCGAGGCATTGCTCGAAATGCCCCGCGCGTTGTTGGCGATGGCGGTGGTGTTCGCCATCACGTCGTTGGCACTGGCAAGACCGCCTGGCACACCGGCGTTGCTGAGTCCCAGCGTGCCGTTCGCATCCGCGGTCACGAAATTGATCGTGCCCGTCTGGGACGCCGTCGAACCGTTCAGGCTGCCGATAACGACCTGGTCGTTCATCATCGCCGTCGCGCCATTACCGATGGCGACACTATTGGTGCCGCTGGCAACCGCCTCATTCCCAAGCGCGACGCTGTTGTCGCCCGACGCAACCGCAGCCTCACCGACGGCTGTGGACCGAACGCCAGAGGCTTCCGACAGATGGCCGAGCGCGGTGGCACGCTCCGCATCCGCATTGGCGCGCCAGCCATAGCTGGTTGCGCCAGGGCCATTGGCATTGGCCTGACCGCCAACTGCCGTCGTGGAGGGACCCGTGGCGATGGCAGCCTGGTTGCCATTATCATCAACGCCGTCTCCGTCCGCATCGACGAAATCGCGGTTGCCGCCGATGGCGATGGAATCGCCGCCGGACGCGACCGACTTGTTGCCGATGGCGATGGCGTTGGAGCCCGATGCCACGGCATCCTCACCGCCCGCGAAGCTCTGGTCACCGGACGCGGTTGTCTGGTGGCCCACGGCCGTGCCCATCGCGCCGGAGGCGACGGCCTGCCAGCCGAGCGCGGTCGATCCAGGCGTGGACGCGATGCTCTCCCCGCCGACGGCCGTTGTCGAATTGCCAGTGGCGTTCGCGGTGTCGCCAATCGCAAGGGCGTCGATGCCATTCGCGATCGCCTCATTGCCGATGGCGGTGGCGTTATCGCTCTGCGCGTCGGCATTTTCACCGACCGCGATGGAGCGGACACCCTGCGCTGTGGCGAGATGGCCGAGCGCCGTGGCACGTTCCGCTGTTGCTTCGGCGCGCCAGCCAAATGCGGTCGCGGCTGTTGCCGTGGCAAGCGCCTGTCCGCCAACCGCCGTCGTCGAAGCGCCCGTCGCCATGGTCGCGCTGCCCATCGCACCGTCACGATTGCCGCCAATCGCAACTGCATCACCGCCTGATGCCAGCGCGGTGTTGCCGATGGCGATGGCGTTGGTGCCGCTGGCGACAGCGTCCTCGGCGCCGGCAAAACTCTGGTCGCCGGAGGCGGTGGTCTGATGGCCGACTGCCGTGCCCATCGCTCCGGTCGCCTGCGCCTGCCAGCCGAGCGCCGTTGCTCCGGGTGTGGTGGCATCGCTTTCGCCGCCGACGGCGACGGTTGAGGCTGCGGACGCGGTCGCGGGATCGGTTCCGGCATCGTCGCCGCCGATGGCGACTGCGTCCGTGCCCGTGGCGGAAGCGCCGGCGCCAACAGCGGTCGCGCCGTCCGCGGTCGCTGTGCTGCCCGTGCCGCATTCGGTGCTGCTGGTATTCGCACCGTCATTGCAGGGCGCGGTGTCGTCGGCCAGCGCAGGCTGCGCGGCGAGGACGGCAAGCGTGCTTGCGGCCATGAGGAAAAGGCCGTGTTTCGCTAAATGAACTGTCATAATGATCTCCGTTGCAAGGAACTGATTTTGCAAGAAGGACAGTTCCGGAGGCGGGGGTGCGACCGGAACTGCCCGACTTGCAACGGAGAGAAGTGCGAATGGCTGGACTGCACGGCCTGGATTGAGGTTGTGCAGAGCAAGGAACAGGTAAACGTCCCCATGACCATGATCGCCATTTCTCCCCTTTTTGAGCGCATGTTCCGGAAAGAGAGAACCGGGTACATGCGTGGGGAGATACGGGCGCGTGCATGCCGTAGGTGCATCACCTCATTAATTTATTAGGAAAGTCTTAACGCTGTCAGAGCGTGTCGAGCGCGCCCGTGCCGACAATGGGGCCGGTGGGCGCCCCGGTCGGAGAGCCGCCGAGGGGCTCGATCGAGATGGCCAGCGTATCGGCCGAGGTGAAGTCGGCAGGTACTTCGACCATCGATGGGCTGTCCTGCGAGATCAGGCCAAGCGAGCGCGGGGCACCGCCCTCTGGAATGAACCAGAGCTGCGGGCTGTTCTCGGCGCTCGCGTCCACCACGAAGGGCGAGACGTACAGGCGGTTTTCAGACGGCAGATAGGTGATGATGGCGACGGGCACCCCCTCCTCTGGCGCGACGCGGGCGCTGAGCAGCTGGACGGGCGGTGGCGGGGGTGGGTCCGGCAGGACCACGGGCGGGGCGGGCGTCTGCACCACGTCCGTTGCCTGACGCGGAATGACGAGCAGGCCGAGGAGAACGGCGGCAAGGCCGGTCATGCCGATGCCGTAACCGCGCCACCACGGGGCGACGCCCGTCATGTTGTCATTGGCGATGTCAGGCGCGGCAGCAGCTTCTCCGCCCATTCTCGCCGCGATACGGTCCCACAGGCCGGGGTCGGCCGTGACAGGTGTGACCTGATCGAAAAGCGGCGCGAAGCGGTCCTCCCAGAATGCGACGGCGGCGCGGAAATCCGCGTCGGTCAGCACGCGGCGTTCGGCAGCCGCGCGTTCCGGCGCGTCCGTCAGCCCCAGGACATATTCCGCTGCGGCGAAGGTCGGCTCTTCGCCGGTGGGGATCTGGTCGTCCGTCATGCCGACAGACAGTCACGCAGTTTCAGAAGCGCCCGACGAATCCAGCTTTTCATCGTCCCGAGCGGCACGGCGGCGCGCTCGGCCAGCGTGGGATAACTGTGGCCGTCGAGAAAGGCGCTGCGGATGGCATCGGCATGTTTTTTGCCCAGACCATCAAGACAGGCGTCGAGCCGGGCCATGTCGTCGGCGCGCTCCGCCAGCAGCTCAGGGGTGGGGGACGTATCGTGCAGGTGCACCGTATCGCTGTCGACGCCGACTGTAGCGGGCTGGCGTGCGGATTTCCTCAGCGCGTCGATGGCGCGGTTGCGCGTCATCGTGGATAGCCAGCTGATCGGGCTGGCACGGCTCGCGTCGAAGTTCGCCGCTTTTTGCCAGACGGAGATATAAACGCTTTGCAACACATCCTCCGCAGCACTTCGGTCGTGCAAGATACGGAGCGCGATGCCAAACAGTTTCGCATGCGTCATGTTATAGACCTGACGGGCTGCGTCGCGATCGCCGGTCGCCATGGCGGCGATGGCGCCGTCCAGCTCCGTGCGCGGTGCGGTGCGGCGGGTTCCCCCCCCTGCGATCATGCCGTCGGTCAAGCCGTTAAACCCTGTCCATTTTCCTCCTCAATACCGGGCGGGGTCAGACTTGGCAAATGACTTGGGCAAAACGGAAAATTGCCCTGCCTGTGCCTCCGTCGCGGGCCGTCAGGCGGCGCGGATCTGCTTAACGAAGCTGCTGGCGGCGGTGCGGAGGGTTTCGGAGCCTTTTTCGAGGCCTTCGGCTGATGACAGCAGCTGGTCGGCGGCGCTGCCATTTGAGACGGCGGCGCTATCGAGTTCCTCGGCATTGTCCCGCAGGCGGCGGATGCGGTCTGTACCCTCCGTGATGGTGCGGGAGATTTCCGAAGCCGTGACGCTCTGCTGCGAAACGGCGCTCGCCACGCTTGCCGAGATGCGATCGAGCTCGGCCACGACATCATCGATGGTGGAAATGGCTTCGGCGGCGTTCGTGCTGGCTTCCTGCAGCTGGCGGATCTGGCGGCCGATGTCGGCGGTGGCATTGGTGGTCTGAAGGGCGAGGGATTTCACTTCGCCCGCGACGATGGCGAAGCCGCGTCCCGCTTCTCCGGCATGCGCCGCTTCGATGGTGGCGTTGAGCGCAAGAAGACCGGTTTGCGCCGCGATGGCATCGATGACGCCGGTGATCTGGCTGATATCGCGCGTGTTCGTGGAGAGAAGGTCCACGACCCCCCGGGTGCGTTCCATCTCGCGCACCACCTCCGCGACGACGCTGGAGGCGCGGCCCGCCTGCGGGGAGTCGCAGACGGCCCGAAGGGCCAGCGGCAGCGAGGAATCGGAGCGAAGCGGAGATGGCCAAAGGCTACCTGGCGATGAAGGAGCCTATTCGCAGCGGGGTGGGCCAACGCAACGCCCGAAGGCCAGTCGCGGAACCACAGTGGGGCCTGTCGGCCCCATGCCCACCCCTAACCCCTCCCGCCTGCGGGAGGGGGACTAACTATCGAACCGGTGGAACTCCCGATGCCAGCGGAGAAATTCCGGGTGCGGACGATGCGATGGCAAATCCGGCTTCTTCAGCTTGCGCGTTGGATTGATCACGGCCTCCATGCTGTCGCGGTCGTTCACCTTGCGGTGAATCATGATGTCGAGATCATCCGAAACGCCAATAAGCCCGCGATCAAACATCCAGTGCGCCGTGCCCGACAGGGCAAGGCCATTGCGCACACTGTCTGGCCCGCCATGTTCAACGGGGCGGATATGCGCGGCCTGCGCTTCCAAGCGGCCACCACCATTCACCAGCTTGAAGCCTGTTACCGCGCAGCGTCCATCATAGGCATGCACCACCGCCCGCCGAAAAGCCCGGTCGCGAAATGGCTTTGAGACCAGAGATTGCACAATGGGCCGCTCGATTTCGAACGGCATCTGCTGCTCGCGGACGCGGTTGTCTTCGCTACTTTCGTCATCACTGCGAGGCAGGAAGTCCTCATCCGGCAAGCCCAAGCGAGATGATGCGCGCGAAGTCGGAATGCGATAGCGGGCGGACGGCGGCTTGGGCGCGACCAGATACCTTGCCTTCCTCGTTGAGAACACCGCGCTCGACCTGCTCGCCATTCACGATATGCGGCACAGTCGGCTCGAAAGGCAGATAGCTGCCCTCTTCGATGATCGCACGAAAACGATCAGGCTCTGTCGGGTCAGCTATGATTTCCTCGACCTTCGCCACCGCGAAGAAGCCCTTGGAGTTCGGAATTTTGACCGGCTCGCGATAGACAATCCAGTCGCCGACCATTTGCTGCGCGCGGCTGAGATAGCTTTTCGGAAACTGGTAATGCACCTCGGGAATGTCGTCGTAGTTCGACCCATCCTTGTGCATGAAAACGCCGAAGGTCATAATGTCAGGTTACAAAAAGCGGACCGTCCATACAATACACCGAAGCAATCTCGGGATACGCTTGCCCTTGTTTCACTTGACAAAAGTCGAACCACGGTTTCTCTGCCCTTTAGCATTTTTTGCAGGGTAGATCATAATGCGGAAGTTTGGTCCTTTCCATAGAAAGGAAAGCCCGACGCAGACTTCTCAAGTCGCGCTTGCACAGGTGAAATCCTCGGAAATTTGGGGCAGCACTCCGAAGAATGGCGGTATGGTTCCAACGGTGCAAGCCTATCCCGGTTCGTTGCCCACTGGCAGGGGAATTGAGTTTTCGACGGACACCTCGATACATCCAGGTTCTTGTCCGATAGAAGCGAGATGGTACCTTGGTATCACACCAGGCGTCCTGAAACGCACAGATGGTGCTGGCGAAATATACGCTTGTATCGTAGCGGAGGTAGCTAATCTTCAGCCATGAAAAAGGCGAACCACTCAGTCCAAAGGCAAGCCGTTCCGTGCCTTGCAGATGTGATCCCACAAGCCATATTGTGGAGGACCATCTACTGCTTCGCGCTGGAACCCGATCACTGCGAAGACGAACTCGACAATTTTGAGAGCGCTTCGTTTACGATCGGCAATCAGATTTCATTCGACCTACGACATTATGACGGTCATCCAGACTCTACCGTCACAGTTTATCTGCCTATGGAAACAAGGGCAGAAGACGAAATTTCGGAGGCCGTAGACCTTGTCCTTTCTGGGCTTGAGGTCCCAGAAACCGGCGTCGCCTGGCGGAGAGGTGAGGACTACGAATTTGGTGAACTGCCCCGAAGGAGGGAAGACCGACTAAGGGAGAGCGAGGCCAGACTGTTGGCATTGAAAATCGCAGCGGAATGCAAGAATTTCGAGGCTTCCACCTCTTATATTAAGAAGCGAATACCCGAAATTGTCCCGCTTACGGACAAAGATCTAGAGCAATCCAAAAGTCGACCACGTGAAAAGCTTTGGCAGCAGATAGTCGGGAACGTAATTTCACATTCAGGAACATCCCGAAGCATTTTCGCTCGTGGTTATGCGATGCGAACAAATGATGGGATTAGAGTAACCAAAAGTGGAGTAGACTATTTAAAAAGTGTCGGATTCCTACTTGCCTGATTTCCTGATTTGTAACCGAGAGGTAGCCATCGAAGTTCTGTTGCGCCGATCTTTTCCATGTCCCAAACATACCAAGCATAAGCTGTAGTCCCGGAGCCCCTTCTCTCTGTATTCGACGGATAGAAAGTAATCCGTTCGCTAAAAACCCACACCCTCGTCGGTGGGGTTATTGAGAAGATCGTTTTTTGGCGATTTGCTCCCTCTAAAAAGGCTAACCTTAATAGAAGCGCAAATTTGCGGCGGGTTACCTTCAGACATGTCGAAACAAAGCCTTCAGCAGCATTGAAGGGCGGATTGGTAATAACATTATCAACCTTGTCGCTGGCTTCGAGGAAATTCACCCCGACTTCTCCGAAACCGCGATCATATAGGTCAGATGACATCACGCTATGTCCGGCGTCTTGAAGGACATGTGACATCGAGCCATCCCCGCAAGCTGGTTCCCAAATACCTCCTTCGAAGCTCTCATTATCGATTAGTGCGAATGTTGCCCAAGACGGTGTTGGATAGAAATCCGGTCCATCAATGTCAGCCGTGCGCTTCGTAGGAGGCTTCGGAAAACCGGAAAGGCTATAGGTCTTATCAGTTGAGTGCTTGATAGTCTT
>CAVPZG010000007.1:0-279412 GCA_963710205.1 uncultured Alphaproteobacteria bacterium
ATCAACGCAGCCACAAACTCGCCCTGCGCCAATCCGGCCCGGCGCAGTTGCGCCAATGCGTCCAACGAAAATAGCGCCGGTTAAGCGGCAACGAGTGTTCCGATACGTCCCTCGATAGGACACGGTGTTGCCTCGGTCACCACCACTCGCCGTGATATTGATGTGCCTTTTTCACCTCACCAGAACACCCGGTCCTTCTATGCCGGGAAGGGAAATCCCGATGCAGATGGCGACGGGAATTTCGCAATTCAGTATCACGAGATATCTGAAACCGGGGATGTTATTTCAGGCGGCGACTCCGATGACGGGAATTCTAACCGCTTCCCTGGTAATACCGAAATCCCCGACTTTGACGGCAACGACGAAGATTGCGATCCCACCACCATCGGCGATTTGGACCGCGACGGTGACGGACATATCGATTATCGCGTCTGGAACGCAGATTTTGACTATGTCGGTCGTGAAAAAAGAGGTGTGTATGGTGATGATTGCGACGATACGAACCGCTATGTAAATCCTGGTAATCCGGAAATCCCTGGAAACGGCATTGACGACAATTGCGATGGGGACATCGATCATCACCGTAGCTGGCGAGTGCCTCCCCAGAATAAGCAGGAAGAGAGCAATCAGGCCTTCATTTGCCGTGTGCTATGTTCGCCAGCGATATCACGATATCGGGCGAGTGGTTGCAAGCACAGGAGCTCTCCACAATCTGGAAAAGCCTGTAGTGAAATTCCGGAATGCTTTGCCGCCATAGCACGCACTTCGGCGATGCGGTTCACCGGGTCATCCTCGCCGTGCAGCAATCGGATCGGCATCGGGCACTGGTTCAGGTCCCTGCTCCAGTCGGCTGCCATGATGCGCAAATCGCCCGCGACCGCGCGGTGCTGGTGCGCGATCATGAACCTGCCTGCAGACGCCACCAGATCTGCGCACTCCGGGTTGCGCAGGGCCTCCCTGTCGGGCGCGCAGTCGCTGTACATGTATTCTTCGACGAAGCGGGCCTTCCTGGCGACAGCCATCCGGTAGCAGAACCGTCCGACCAAGTCGGCCATGAGTTGGGAATTGCGCGCGAGGCGGAAAGCGATCTTGCGCGCCGGAGGAAACGACTGGAAATTTTCCGACCGGCGATAAGGGAGATAAGCGGCAACCCCAAGGATCGAAGATATTCTTGCGGCAGGGTTCAGGCAAGCGCGAACTCGCGGCGGGAAACCGGCGCCGTGCCCGATCGCTGGCCAGCTTTCAATTCTCGATGACGAGCGAGCGAGACTATCGCGCTCGCCGCATGGCGGATAGGATCGTCGAGACCGCCCGGATCGCTATTCCCGAAGGAAGGACGAGTGATAGTGTACAACTTGATGCCCTGACGATGCAGTTCATCGACACCCTCCTCCATCAATGCATATCCTGTTACCATCCCATGCACGAGCAACGCGGGTCGTCCTTCGGGATCGCCAGTCCACGAGAACGCGATTTTACGCCCGTCTGCGTCACGAAATATCTCTTCGTGACCATCGGGATCTACCCAGCCCGCCCTGCCGATTTCAGATGCCCGGAAATTTGTGCAGAGCAGGGCGATCATCCGAATGAGATCGACCTGAGTTGCCGTTCGGTCTTCTCGAATATTGTTCGCAATTGCGTTCGTACGGTTAGGATCGACGTGCCGCGCACCTGCGCTATTTGCGCGGTTTCTCGGGTGTCGAGCAACAGTCTCCAAGTATCAAGCTCTGCATCGGTAAGGCCGAAGCTGTCTTTCAAGGTTGTCGCTACCTGATCGCTCCAGTTGAGGTCGAGGGCGCGCACCGCCACGAAGCCTGAACGTGACCCGGGCGGTCCGACCACGAAGCATTCCACCAGTCGCGACGTGATGGAGTTGGCCATCGTACGCAGGATCGCATGACGATGATTGGAATGATGCTCTGCGCTGCGGCGAACGGAATTGAAGCTCTCGATCGACAGAGGGTCGATCCATCCGACATCGGCAAACTCGTCGATCTTCATGCTCCAGCATTTGCGCGCCGCCGCATTCGCTGCAACGACCTTGCCGTCGCGGCCCAGAACTGCTGCGGGCGCGACGGTGCTGGTAACCACCCTGTCAAATTGGTCGTCCCGGATTGGTTCGACCTGGTCGAACAGCTTCGTCACCGAGGCCAGGTGGTGAACGACAAGGGGGTGTTCTAAATTGGCAATCTGGTGATCGTCGACCTGATCGATCCGGGTAGTCCAGCTTGCGATTACATCATCGAATGCCCCGGCATCGGCTCGAGGTCGTAGCTGGCCTCGATTATGTCCAGATCCGAAACCGAGGGATCCACATTGGTTACCATCGCGACCCGACCTCCTTTAGCGGCTTACCGAGCAGTCCCGAGCTTTCCCATATGCCCTGGTTGCGCCGAAAGACTGTGTGCCTAAACAAAGAATTACGTTTGAGTGGAACACCTTCGAAACCCGATCTGGCATCACGCTAGGGTCAGTCGCGTCTCGCGTATTGAACGAATGCGACGCACGACACCTGCCCGGCATCCATTGCTTGGCCTGCCGAAGAAGGTGGTCCGGCTCCTGATCGGGTCAATGGATCGGCGAGCATTGCAGCCATTCTCCAGGCCAATGCACATACTCCATCTGGGGTATGACGGCTCGTTCAAGACAGGCCATCCAGTGCCACAACGGGCCAAGCGGAGGCGTTCGCACGGACGCGGACTGCCTCGCGCCACAAGCAAGGATAAGCGTTATGCCGGGATTTACTGTCAGGGCCACAGCTCTTGCAGCCACCCTGCTCATGATCTCCGTCCCATCTATTGCGCAGGATGAGCGCGATCTGTCGAATGACCCCGTATTCTGCGAAATCGTGGAGACTGCCGGCAACGCGCCTCAAATGAATGCGCGAATACTCGCCGATGTGAACCGCGATTATGCGGGGCGCACGGAACGCTACAACCGCCGCAAGAGCTTCGTGTTGAACCAGGCTACCGCGATCACCTTCACCGGATGCAAGATGCGAATGAGGTTCGATGCCGAGATGAAGCGCAAGATCCGACGCGATGCTTCTGGAACTATCGACGTCGTGGCGACCATGCGGAATTTTCGCTTTGCTTCGAACTCGCGGCCCGGAAGAGCCTGCGTAAAGGACGCGAAAGTCCACGATGTCTCACTGAGAAATACATTGCGGATCGGCGAGTTCTTTTATGAGAAGATTGCCAACTGGTTCATGGAAAAACCAACCTGCTTTGATCTTCGCAGAACGTGAATTTTGCAGTTCGAGCGATGATCGAGAGCGGGATTTGCCGGTGACCAACGACTTTGAAGGATGAAATCATGAAGCACTTTACCGCATTTCTCCTGATACCTTTTCTCGTGGCATGCGGCGGCGAGCAAGCGGGCGAGACCGAAACGGAAGGATCCGGCGGGACTCTGACTAGCGCTCAGCCTCGGACCGAAGCGTCACCCTCGGCAAACGAGCATGAACAGGCGGCCGGTAGTGAAGGGAGAACATTGGCGGACCTGCAGAATTCCCTATGGCATTGCACATTATCCGGGGGCCGAGATCCTGGGCGTTTCACCGGATATCACGTCACAGGGGGGCAAAAACCCGCAGTGGTTTCAATATGACACGATGGACGAGCCCGAAGTCGTGCTGGCGTTCTACAAGGTCGAAGCCGAAAAAGCCGGGTTCTCTGTGACAAGCGAGGGTAGTGAGCCGGCGTTTCGCGAAATACGCTGAAGACCGCCCGTCCCGGTGGAGGCCTGATGAAGGTCAACACCCTGGGGGACCGCGGCGGCAAATTGCTGATAAACCTTCACGTGAGCGAGGATAATTGACCGATGTTCAGTTTGGCCGCGCAACGCACGAAGACCGGCTTACTTGGAACAGCGTCATTGATGTGGGCTCGAAAATATACTCTTGCTGCACTGGCCGTTTTATCGATAGTCGGTGTCTTGACATTCGAGGTTCAGGCAAGCTCCAAGGACGATCCCTTATATCCCCTATATTGTAGCTACGGTCTAGACTTGGGGTTCGCTTTTGAATCGGTCGGCGGGTCTCGACCAAGGGGAACTCCCGAAGACAGCGCGATGGTCGAATTCCGATTTGAACCAGCAACGGTCTCATATTCGGCTGGACGAAATGAACTCAGGCCCGGGCAGTGCACTTGGCTGGATCGCACGATGACCCGCGACGAACCAAAGGTGGTAAGGCTTTATATGAAAGGCCTACGTACCTTCCGGATGAGAGGGACAGGCGATCGCCGCCAATTTCTGCTGACCGGACCTACCAAAACGCGGAATGGACGCGATGCTTTCGAAGTTCTGTATTCGATGCCTGCGGAAGAGGGCGTGCATTTCACACTTAACGCGCGGCGTGCAGTCGACCGATATGGCAGGAATATAAGTGTTGTGCACGATTACTTGTATGCCAATAACATATCGACGGTCGCTTTTGTCGAAGTACGCGAGCCCTGAACTATGTTTTCGACTGATAATCGGTATATCGTGGCGCGGTTGCATTTGCGAATGAACAACTTTCCGGTGTCCCAAGCTATCCAACAGCTGCTACTAAAGTCGAGCCGTGTTGCTGAGCATGAGTGCCGTTGCCCTCGACGGGCCTCCCCCGAACTTATAGTTGCTCCCAATCCGCCAGCCCAAGCTCTTTCACGGTTTCCTCGCCATAGGGGAAGTAATGCGCATTCGCCTGATGCTCGTCGAATAGTGCCTGATTTTGCAAGGGAGCGTAGATATTCGCGAGCGATTCCGAAACCGACAAATCGCGTGAATGATAGCGAATGGCGGCTTGGCGGCGCCAACCGTCGGATTGGTGCATGGCCGTGGGATTGTCTCCGATGATATCGCGATACTCACGCAGGAAATGGGCCTGATCGCTGTACGGCATATCTTCGCCGAACCGCTCGAACTTCAGCGGGCCGGATTTGTCCTCGCGTTGTCCCGACCAGTCCAGATAGGCCAGCCTGAACCGCCGCAGCAACGCCTTGGGAGAGAAACCGCATCGTCGCAGGCAGTCCCGCTCGAGTGTCCGAGTGCTGACGCCGAGACGGTGGGCGGCATCGGCAACCGAAATCCGGCCTCTGGTGCGATAGGCGATGAACCTGAACCTCCCGGAAAGCTCGGTGCCTGGGGGGGCGTCCTCCGACAGATCGAGCAACATCGTGTCCAATATCTGCTTTCTGGACGCCCCTTCCCGGGGTCCATTGGCAAGCGCCCTAGCGATGTTTCCGATCGCCGGAAACCTATTGTGTCCTGCCTCGACGATCTTTCCGCCATGCTCGATCCCATCGAGGCCGAGCAGGCTGTAGAGTCCACCGGTCCTGAAACTGATCATCACGACCTCACCTTCGCTTTTTTGAACCGAAACGACGGGTGGATCGTGGCTGATGCAGAAAAGGACGGAACTATGGTAGGCGCGTCCATCGAGGATGAGAGGTTTGCCGGTGAGATTGAAGGTCATGAGACGGGCCGGCCAGACAGGAACCGCGTCGATAGCGTTCTCCGTCACCTGATAGATCCTGACGTGATTAGTCAGCCGGATATCTGGCAAAAACACATCGTTTCTCACGGCGGGTTGTATCGCCGCCGCCCCTCGAGATGTCAATCAAGCACAATTTTCCCTGCCCCGGGGGTCATGCCGTCGCGGGCACTCCGTTGGTATCGCCAAGCGTGCCGCTTTCGACGAAATCGCGCCGCCCGTCGCTGATCCCCTCGCGCTCGTAGAAATCGTACCCGCGCAGCAGCATGATCCCGGGTATCAGGGCCAGGACCGGGATAAGGCTGGTGCACAAGGCGATCGCGGTAATCGTCCCAGTGCCCTGCTCCGCATTGGGAACGAACCCCGTGAGCTGCAGTGCCCAGCCTAGAATGAACGCCACCGCTGCGCCGGCGATCTTGCCGATCAGCCGATAGATAGTAATATAAACGCCTTGCCGCTGACGTCCCGACTGGCGTGCATCGTAGTCTGCAATATCGCCGAGCATCGCGTAGTTCACGATGGCCGCGCCGCTGGCGATCCCGCCGACAATCGCCATCGCAATGTAGGCGGTAAAGCCGAATAGGAACACCAACGGGAAGGACAGGAAAACGGCGATCCAGATGATCAGTCCGGCTATCCAGATCCGCTTCATGCCGATACGCGGCACGAGCATGAGCCATCCGATCTGAGAAATTCTGGTGCACGCCAGATATGCGATGAAGATGAACATCATACGCCCCGGTTCGCCGATGATATAGGTCATCACATACGGGACCATGAAGGCCATGCTGGTGAAGGCGAATGTCTCGATCGCCTGCACGGCCAGCAACCGGTTGTGGTAATGCACGCCGAGAACTTCGCGCAGCATCCTGAACACATTGCGCTCGGCCGTGCGGTGACGGACAGGCAGTTCCTTGATCCGCATCGATCCGATCAAAAACACCGCGATGCCGGCCAGGGTGAGGCATATGAACCAAGGCGTGCCGGCTGCCCGGGCATCTTCCGCATCCACGATATGCTGCATCAACAGGATGGCTCCGACAGTGGCGGGCAAGCCGATGACGCTGCCCATGACCGCCAATGCCGTGCGCCGCTGTGGCGTCTGGCCGGTTTCGATCCCGAGCGCGTTGAATGGCACGGCGAGCAATGTGGAGGCGGTTTCCCAGACAAGCAGCATGACGCCGATGAACAGCAAGGTCGCAGTCGCACCCATATTTTCGGGCGGCAGCCAGATACCTATGAAACTTATGAAAAGAAGGCTTCCGGCGATCATGTAAGGGCGGCGTCTGCCGAACCGCCCCTTGGTACGGTCGCTCCAATTACCGAGCAGAAGGTCGGATACGCCATCGTAAATCTTGGAAACCGCGAGCAGCGTGCCGACTGCGGCCGGTGCGAGA
Organism: uncultured Alphaproteobacteria bacterium; assembly: GCA_963710205.1. Taxonomy (GTDB): domain Bacteria; phylum Pseudomonadota; class Alphaproteobacteria; order Sphingomonadales; family Sphingomonadaceae; genus Pacificimonas. Next base: position 6,874 of record CAVPZG010000007.1, read on the forward strand.
ACGAGCGTATCTGTCGCGTAGATCAGGAAGAGATAGCCGAATAAACCGCTGATCAAAAAGATCGGTGTCGCCGTTAGTGCGTAAAACTCGACTGAGCGCCGATATGCCAGTCGCGCATCTTCTGTAAAAACGCTCATCGATGAACCCAACGAAATCTCCCTTTCCAAAACGGTAGATCGACCCGCGATCCGCGTATTGAACGAATGCGACAAGTGGAGTTTGACAAAGACGCTTTCCTCAGGGCGCATGTCATTCGGCTCGGCGAAGGTGTCACGCAGAGACCGATCCGAGGCTGGCACAGTCACGGATCTGTTGCAATTCCTGGCAGATGCGCTGGATTATCCGGGCCGGAAGCAGGGGCATTTAGCTATCATCAGCGCATAGGCTATCGAATGGCAGCTTTCGGGCACTACTATTCTAGATAAGTACGACCGGACTTGGGGCGCAATGCTGCCGTGCCGGTAACACGTTCCTTTCAGGCTCAAACTCTAACCCATATCGGGTCAGAATCTGACGGATCAAACAGCTGGGACAAATTCGTTCGAACCTAGGCTTTCCACTCTACCACGAAAGCAATGAGGGGAAAATTGAGGGTATAAAATTGTAGACATTTTCGATAACATTTTCTATTCCAATGTGTAACAGAAGAATAAGGTCGGACTCCGTGTCCGCCAGTCTTCCCCGAAATTAATCCACATTAACAGCCTGCGGCGACAGCGCGCGGGAACCATTGTCTTTTTCGATGTTTGGGTGAGAAACTTCATTCCCATTTCGGAGACGGACCATGCCCAGGAAAATTCTCGCCATCGCCATGGAGGGTTTCGAGAAGTCGGAGCTGTTCCAGCCGCGGAGCGCATTGATCGACGCCGGTTTCGAGGTGACGCTGGCATCGAAGGAGATGGGTGAGATCAGGTCGCTGGAGCATCTGGACTGGTCCGATCCCATCGCGGTCGATGCGACCTTCGACAAGGTGTCGGCGGACGATTTCGACGGGCTGCTGATTCCGGGCGGGGTCGCCAATCCCGACGCGATGCGCGCCGAGCCCAAGGCCGTTGCGCTGGTGAAAGCCTTTGTGGACGCGGGCAAGCCCGTGGCGGCCATCTGTCATGCGCCCTGGATGCTCATCGAGGCGGATGTTGTTTCAGGGCGAACGGTGACGTCCTACCCGACGGTACGGACCGACCTGAAAAATGCCGGCGCGAATGTGGTGGACCAGGAAGTGGCGATCGACGGCCCGCTGATCACCAGCCGCAATCCGGATGATCTGCCGGCGTTCATCGATGCGCTCATCAAGGCTGCCGGGTAAAGCGGGTTACCCGCCTGCCGCCAGCGCTTGTGGGCATGAAGACGTCAAATCCTGCTCATTGGAAGCGTTTCGCATAGGCGGCCGCAGCGCCGTAGAGGCCAGGTTCGGCGTGAGTGATGAGCTTTACCGGCAGGCTTTCCATGAGGGAGCGGTAACGCCCCTTGGCGACGAAACGCTCGGCGAACCCAAGGTCGGCAAGACGCTTCCCGATGCGGAGACCGAGGCCGCCTGCGATCACCACCGGACCGGGTCCGTGCGAAAGGGCGATATCGCCCGCGACCGCGCCTAGGCACATGCAAAACCGGTCGAGCGCCGCTGCGGCGAGGCTGTCCTCGCCTGACAGCGCAAGTGTCCAGAGCGCCTTGTCATCGCCCTTCGGCATGGGGCGGTTCTCGGTCTCGGCCAGCGCCTCCATGATGGTGCGGAACCCGGGGCCGGACACGACGCGCTCCACGGATACGCGGTTATGCTTGTCCCTGAGGCGGGTCAGGATGCGGTCGTCGATGCCGTCGAGAGCGGCGAAATCCGTATGGCCGCCCTCCGTGGGGATGATGTGGGTATTGCCCTGTTCGCGGTAGATGAGGCCGACGCCGAGGCCCGTGCCCGGACCGACGACGCTGACGACGCCCCGGTCCGGCAGCGGCCGGTCAGGGCCGCAGATATGCATGAGGTGATCCGGCCCGACGGCGGCGACGCCGTAAGCCACGGCCTCGAAATCGTTGATGAGGACGTGGCTGTCGACCTTCAGCTTTTCCGGGATGAGCGGCGGGCGGATAATCCACGGATTGTTGGTCATCTTGATGGTGTCACCGCGCACCGGCGCGGCGATCCCGATGGCGGCGGCGCGGGGCAGCGGCTGACCGACATGATCGGCAAACGCCTCCCACGCGATCTGCAGGCTGGCATGGTCGGCAGCGCGCATCTTGAGCGGGTCGCCGAGCGCGACGACCTTTCCGTCCGCAACTTCCGCGAGCGCGAAGCGGGCATGCGTGCCGCCGATATCGGCGGTGACAATCGGTGTCGTCATAGACCCGCAGCCGCCAGCATGGCCGAGCCGCCCTTTTCGGCTTCGTCGGCATGAAGGCGCATCATGGCGTAAAGTTCGCGCCCAAGACCCGGCCTGTCCGGCGGCGGACTGGCGGGATCGCGGGCGTCATATTCCGCCTGATCGACCAGCGCGACCAGTTCCCCCGTTTCGGCGCAAACCCGGACCACATCGCCGTCCCGCAGCCGCGCGAGCGCACCGCCGCCGAGCGCTTCGGGGGACAGGTGGATGACGGCGGGAACCTTGCCGCTGGCCCCCGACATGCGCCCGTCGGTCACCAGCGCAACGCGGTGACCGCGGTCCTGCAGCACGCCAAGGGGCGGTGTGAGCTTGTGAAGTTCAGGCATTCCATTGGCGCGCGGGCCCTGGAAACGGACGACGACGATCACGTCGCGGTCAAGTTCCCCCGCGCGGAAGGCATCGATGACAGCCTCCTGTGTGTCGAAGATGCGGGCAGGCGCCTCGATGGTCCAGCGTTCGCGCTCAACCGCGCTGGTCTTCATCACCGCACGGCCGAGATTGCCCTGCATCAGCACCATGCCGCCATTATCGGCAAAGGGCGCAGCGGCGGGTTTCAGCATGGTTTCGTCGCCACTGACCTCTGGTGCGGGCTGCCAGACCAGGTCATCGCCGTTGAGGGCAGGTTCCTGCGCATAGGCGCTGAGGTCGCCATTCCATATTGTCATGATATCGCGGTGCAGATGGCCGCTGGAGATAAGCTCCCGAATGACGAAGCCCATACCGCCCGCCGCATGGAAGCCGTTCACGTCGCCGGGGCCGTTTGGATAGACGCGGGTGATGAGCGGCGTCGCCTTTGAAAGTTCGTCCATGTCCTGCCAGTCGATGTCGATCCCGGCGGCGCGGGCGATGGCGGGCAGATGGATGGCGTGATTGGTGCTGCCGCCCGTCGCCAGCAGGCCAACGACGGCGTTGACGATCGCCTTCTCGTCAATGCACTTTCCAAGCGGGCGGTAATCGTCGCCGCTGTCGGAGATTTGCGTGATGCGGTGCGTGGCGGCGCGCGTCAGTTTCTGCCTGAGCTTCTGCCCCGGATTTACAAAGGCCGCGCCGGGAACGTGCAGGCCCATCACCTCCATCATCATCTGATTGGAATTGGCTGTGCCATAGAAAGTGCAGGTGCCCGCACCGTGATAGGAGGCCGATTCCGCCTCAAGCAGTTCCTCGCGGCTGGCCTTGCCCTCTGCGTAAAGCTGGCGCACGCGCTGCTTTTCCTTGTTGGCGAGGCCGGACGGCATGGGGCCGGCGGGGACCAGGATCGACGGCATGTGCCCGAAGCGGAGGGCGCCGATGAGAAGGCCAGGCACGATCTTGTCGCAAATGCCGAGGAGGAGCGCGCCCTCGTACATGGCATGGCTGAGGCCAATGGTGGCGGCCATGGCGATGTTGTCGCGGCTGAACAGCGACAGCTCCATGCCCTCCTGCCCCTGCGTGACGCCGTCGCACATCGCGGGTACACCGCCGGCAACCTGCGCGGTTGCGCCGACCTCCCGCGCCCAGACCTTTATCTGCTCGGGATAGCGATAGTAGGGCGCGTGCGCGGACAGCATGTCGTTGAAGGCGGTGACGATGCCGATGTTGCTGGCCTGCGCGGCGGCAATCGTCTTCTTGTCGTCGCCCGAAGCGGCGAAGGCGTGGGCAAGGTTCCCGCAGCTGAGCGAACCGCGCCGCGTGCCGCGCTCGCGCTGTTCGGCGATGAAGTCGAGATAGGCCTGACGGCGGGGTTTCGACTTTTCGATGATGCGCGCAGTGACGGCTTCGACGACGGGATTCATGCGGCGCTCCAGATGATGTCGGGCATATTGTCGGCCAGCGCGAAGACGCGGCCAACTGGATATTCTGAGGATGCGCCGCCATCGAGGGCAGCCTCGACAATCTTGCGCTTCGCATCGCCGGTGATGGTGAGGAGGATGGCGCGCGCCGAGGCGATGGCATGGGCGCTGAGCGTGACGCGGGCGACCGGCGCTTCTGGTGGTAGCGGGTCAGGCGTCACGCCGAGAGCGCGCGCGGTCGTCGTCAGGGCCTCCTCATAATCGGGACCGGGAAAGATGGAGGCCGTGTGGCCGTCGCCGCCCGCGCCGAGCCAGACGAGATCGAATGGAAACGGAAGGCCGGCAAGCCGTGCGTCCGCCGCCCTGCCCGCCGCTTTCACCTCGGTCAGCGCATCGGCAAGACCCACGAGCCGCGCGCCGGTCTGGCCGAAAATCTCGCGGATCATGGCGAAGTTGGAGAGGGGGTCATTGGCGCGGACCTGCCGGTCGTCGCCGGGTATGATGGTCAGCAGGCTCCAGTCGATATCGCGTTTTGCGAGCAGCCTGAGCGCGGGGCCGGGCGTGCCGCCGCCGGGAACGGCGATGATGGCCGTGCCGCGCGCGGCCACCGCATCCGCTATGCACCGCTCCGCATAGTCCGCCGCCGCTGCCGCGAAATCGCCCGCGGCGGCTTCATGCCAGCGCGCGTCAGTCATTCCAGCTGACCCCGTCGCGTTCGGTGAGGGCGATGGCAGCGGACGGTCCCCAGTTGCCGGCGGCATAGGTCTTGAGGCCAAGGCCCGCGGATTTGCGGGTCTGGCGGATCGCGTCGATCCACTGCCACTGCGCCTCCACCTCGTCGCGCCGCACGAACAGGGTCGGGTCGCCCTCGATCAGGTCGAGCAGCAGGCGTTCATAGGCGATGCGGCGCGGGCGCTCCTGAAAGGTTTCCGACAGCGAAAGATCAAGCGGCACCTGCCTCAGGACGACGCCGCCGCGGTCGAGGCCCGGTTCCTTCGCCATGACGAGAAGGCGGACATATTCCTCCGGCTGCAAACGGATGACCATGCGGTTGGCGTGCACCCGGCCGCCACGCGAACCAAAGATGTTATGCGGGATGCACTTGAACTGGATGACGATTTCGCTGCGCCGTTCGGCCAGCCGCTTGCCGTGCCGCAGGTAGAAGGGCACGCCGTTCCAGCGCCAGTTGTCGATATGCACCTTCAGCGCCACGAAGGTTTCCGTATCGGATGGCGCGCCAAGATCTTCCTGATAGCTGGCGGCGGCTTCGCCCCTGCTGGCGCCTGAGCCATATTGGCCGAAAACCATTTCGCTTTCATCCATGGGACGCAGCGCGCGCAGCACCTTCACCTTTTCATCGCGCACGGCGGCGCTGCCAAAATCGGCCGGCGGTTCCATCGCCGTCAGCGCGAGCAGCTGCAGCATGTGGTTCTGCACCATGTCCCTGAGCGCGCCCGTTTCATCGTAGAAGCCGCCGCGGCCTTCGAGACCGACCGTTTCGGCGACCGTTATCTGCACATGCTCGATATGAGCGGCGTTCCAGACAGGCTCGAACATCATGTTGGCGAAGCGCAGCGCCATCAGGTTCTGCACCGTCTCCTTGCCGAGATAGTGGTCGATGCGGAACGTGTTCGATTCCGGGAAGGCCCGGGCAACGGCGTCGTTGATGTGACGCGAGGTTTCGAGGTCGAGGCCGAGCGGTTTTTCAAGGCCGATGCGCGCGCCGTCGGCAATTCCCGCATCCTTCAGTCCCTTGATGGTGGGTTCGAAAAATTGCGGGCCGGTCGACAGGAAGATGGACAGGTCCTGACCGCTGCCGCCGACGGCGCGGGCAAGATCGGCAAAGCCTTCGGGCGTGGTCACATCGACAGGCAGATAATTCACGCGGGCGAGAAATCCGTCCATCTGCGCGGGATCGTAGCGGTCCCCTGCAAGGAAAGTTTCCACCGCCTCCTTCGTCTTGGCGCGGAATTCCTCATTGCTCAGTTCGCTGCGCGCCGTGGCGACGATCTTCAGGCCGTCCCGCAGCAGGCCATCCTTGTGCAGGGCATAGAGCGATGGCAGCAGCATCCGCCGCGCGAGATCGCCCGTGGCACCGAACAGGATCAGACTTTGTGTCACGACTGACGAAACTCCCCACCCCAAAATGTCCGCCATGAAAGCAGACAGCGTTGTCAGCTAACGCATCCTTCCTTTGTTTCGCAAGGATGCAGATTAACGAATTCGAATGTCATGTGACGGCAGGGGTTGGCGAATGGAAAGCAAATCTATCGGCCAGCAAGCTTGCGCGCGGGCGCGGGGGCGCATAGCGAAGCGCGCATCATGACCATGCCTCCTCCCCTCACCCATCTCGACCGGCTGGAAGCCGAAAGCATTCACATCATGCGCGAGGTCGCCGCGACCTGCGAGAAGCCGGTCATGATGTACAGCGTCGGCAAGGACAGCGCGGTGATGCTGCACCTGGCCATGAAGGCCTTCTATCCGTCCAAGCCGCCCTTTCCCCTGCTGCATGTCGATACCGGCTGGAAATTCAGCGAAATGATCGCCTTTCGCGATGCGGAGGCGAAGCGACTGGGCCTGGAATTGCTGGTCCACCAGAATGAGGAGGGCCTGCGCGCTGGCGTAGGGCCATTCACGCACGGCAGCGCCGTTCATACCGACATCATGAAGACGCAGGCGCTGAAACAGGCGCTGGACAAATATGGCTTCGATGCGGCCTTTGGCGGCGCACGCCGGGACGAGGAAAAGTCCCGTGCCAAGGAGCGCATCTTTTCCTTTCGGTCGGCGCAGCACCGCTGGGACCCGAAGGACCAGCGGCCGGAACTGTGGAACATCTACAACACCATGGTCCACAAGGGGGAATCGATGCGCGTCTTCCCGATTTCCAACTGGACCGAGCTGGATATCTGGCAATATATCTATAAGGAAGAGATACCGCTGCCATCGCTCTATCTGGCCGCGAAACGGCCGGTGGTGATGCGGGACGGCACCTATTTCATGGTGGATGACGAGCGCATGCCGCTGGAACCCGGCGAAGTGCCGGAACAGCGCATGGTGCGGTTTCGCACGCTGGGCTGTTATCCGCTGACGGGCGCGGTCGAGAGCGAGGCGACGACGCTGACCGACGTCATTCAGGAAATGCTGCTGGCGACGACCTCCGAACGGCAGGGCCGGGTGATCGACAGCGATGCGGGCGCGTCCATGGAAGACAAGAAGGCGGAGGGTTATTTCTGATGGCGGACACGTCCTCCTATGCGCCCGACGCACAGATCGCAGAAGACATACTGGGCTATCTGGAGACGCATGAGAACAAGGGACTGCTGCGCTTTCTGACCTGCGGCAGTGTCGACGATGGCAAGTCCACCCTGATCGGGCGGCTGCTGTACGACACCAAGATGATCTATGAGGACCAGCTGGCGGCGGTCGAACAGGATTCGAAGCGCGTCGGTACGACGGGCGACACCCCCGACCTGGCGCTGCTGGTGGACGGCCTGGCCGCGGAACGGGAACAGGGCATCACCATCGACGTCGCCTACCGCTTCTTCTCGACGGAGAAGCGCAAGTTCATCGTCGCGGATACGCCGGGTCACGAACAATATACCCGCAACATGGCGACGGGCGCCTCCACAGCCGACGTCGCCATCATCCTGATCGATGCGCGGCACGGCATTCAGAAGCAGACGCGGCGCCATGCGTTTATCGCGTCGCTGCTGGGCATCCGCCACATTGCCGTCGCCGTGAACAAGATGGACCTGATGGACTGGTCGGAAGATGTGTTCGACCAGATCGAAATATCGTTCCGCAAGCTGTCCAGCCTGCTGGGCTTTACCGACATCTGCATGATCCCGATGAGCGCGCTGACGGGCGCGAACGTCACGGCGCCGAGTGCGGAGATGCCGTGGCATGACGGGCCGACGCTGCTGTCCTATCTGGAGACGGTCAATGTATCGGACGAACGTGCCGATGCGCCCTTCCGCCTGCCCGTGCAGTGGGTGAACCGCCCGCACCTGGACTTTCGCGGCTTTTCAGGAACGATCGCGTCAGGGACCATCAGGCCCGGCGACGAGATCATCACCATCCCGTCCGGCAAGCGCAGCCGGGTGAACGCCATTGTCACGGCGAATGGCGACCTGCCCGTCGCAGGGCCGCATCAGGCCGTGACACTGACACTGGAGGACGAAATCGATTCCAGTCGCGGCGACGTCATCTGCGATACCGCGCACCCCGCCGAGCAGTCGGACCAGTTCCGCGCACGGCTGATCTGGATGGCGGACGATGCGCTGCTGCCGGGGCGGCAGTACCGGCTGAAGACCGGCAACAAGACGGTCGGAGCGAGCGTCACGAGCCTGGAATACCGGATCGACGTCAACGACTTTTCCCATGCCGCCGCGAAAACGCTGGCCCTGAACGAAGTCGGCGTGGTCAACCTGTCGCTGGCCCAGCCCATCGCGTTCGACGCCTATGCCGATATCAAGCGGACCGGCAGTTTCATCCTGATCGACCGCCAGACCAACCGGACCGTCGGTGCCGGCATGATCGACTTTTCACTGCGCCGTGCGGCCAATGTCGTCTGGCAGGATCTGGAGGTGGGCCGCGCGGAACGGGCCGCGCTGAAGCACCAGCGTGCCGCCGTGCTGTGGTTCACGGGCCTGTCGGGATCGGGCAAATCGACCATCGCGAACCTGGTCGAGAAGCGGCTCTACGATATGGGCCGCCATACCTATATCCTGGACGGCGACAACGTACGGCATGGCCTGAACAAGGATCTGGGATTTACCGACGCGGACCGGGTCGAGAATATCCGCCGCATATCGGAAACGGCGAAGCTGATGGCGGATTCCGGCCTCATTACGCTCGTGTCCTTTATCTCCCCCTTCCGCACCGAACGGCAGATCGCGCGTGACCTGATGGCGGCAGGCGAGTTTATCGAAATCCATGTCGATACGCCGCTGGACGTCGCCGAAAGCCGCGACGTGAAGGGGCTGTACGCCAAGGCCCGCGCGGGCGAGATCAAGAATTTCACGGGCATCGACAGCGCCTACGAACCCCCGCAGAATCCCGAAATCCGCGTCAACACCGTGGAGATGAGCGCGGAGCAGGCGGCGGAAACCATCGTCGATTACCTGGAACGCGGCGGCTTTCTGACTGCGGACGACTTTCATGGCGGACTATGATGTTTTCAATGGCGACGCGGACGGTATCTGCGCGCTGATCCAGCTGCGGCTGTCGGACCCCCGCGAAGCCGAACTGGTGACCGGCGTGAAGCGCGATATCGCGCTGTTGGAGCGGGTGGAGGCCGAGGCCGGCGACCGTGTCACGGTCCTTGATATTTCCATGCGGAACAACCGCGCCGCGCTGGACCGGCACCTGTCGGCAGGAGCGGAAATCTTCTACGCCGATCACCACAATCCGGGCGAAATCCCGACGCATGAGCGACTGACCGCGCTGATCGACACGTCGCCCGATATCTGCACCAGCCTGATCGTCAACCGGCATCTGGGCCGCGCGCACGAAGCCTGGGCAATCACGGCCGCCTTTGGCGACGGGTTCAGTGCGATTGCCCATGCAAGGGCGCAGCTGGCGGGGATCGATATCGACGACGTGGCCCGGCTCGAATTTCTCGGCACGGTCGTCAACTACAACGCCTATGGCAGCACCATCGACGACCTGCATATCCACCCGGCGGAGCTGTATCGGCAAATGGCCCCTCATCCGACGCCAATGGCGTTCCTGGACGAGAGGCCCGACCTGCTGGGACTGCTGGAACGGGCCTATGACGACGACATGGCAGCCGCACGCGCGGCGGAAATCGTCGATGAAAGCCGCGCGGGCCAGATCGTCATGCTGCCGGACGCCGCCTTTGCCCGGCGTGTGTCGGGGGTATTCGGAAACATGTTGGCGCAGGAGAATAAGAGCCGCGCCCATGCCGTGATGACGCGGAAAACGGATGGCAGTTATCTGGTCAGCGTGCGCGCGCCTGTGACCCGTCCGGCGGGCGCCGACAAGCTGTGCCTGCGGTTCGAAACGGGCGGCGGCCGCGCGGGCGCAGCGGGCATCAACCTGCTGCCGGAGGCCGATCTGCCGCGCTTCATAGAGGCCTTCCGCGCGGCGTTCTAGACCTGGATGCCTTTTCCGGGCAGTTCACTTTCCCCGAATTGAAAAAGGGCGGCCCCGAAGGACCGCCCCATATTTTTCAACAGATTGCCGCGGAGCCTAGAAGCGACCGCGAACCGTCACGCCGTAGGTGCGTGGCTCTGCGAGGAAGGCAGAGAAGGTCTGCTGCGGCGCCACGACGGGCGTGTTGAAGCCGACCTGCGTGTAATCCTCGTTGAACAGGTTCTGCGCCCAGCCCTCGATGGCCCAGCGATCATCCGCGCCGCGGATACCGATACGCGCATTGACGAGGAAGAAGCCGTCCTGCGTCTTTGCAGGAAGCAGATCGGAACCGGTGTTGTAGTCGTTGCTGAGACGCGTGTTCACATAGAACAGTCCGCTGAGACCGGAGTCGCCGATTGGCGGCGTCCAGGCAAAGCTGGCCGTTGCGACGATGTTCGGCGCATTGGACAGATCCTGACCAGGCAGCAGACGCAGGGCCGGAGTGAGAGGCGACCCATTCTCACCGCCGACCAGATTGTCCTGGAACTCGGCATCGGTCAGCGACAGACCGGCGGTCACGTCGATCGTGCCGGTCGGGCGCAGGCTGGCTTCAAGCTCGATACCCTTCGAGACGACGCCCGGCTCGACATCGCCCGGATCGCAGGCACCGGTCGTAGCGCTCGCATCGCCGTCGGCGCCATTGAGGTCCGTACCGCAGCTGTTGATATTCTGGACCACGAATGCCGAGCCGTTGAACGTGTTCAACTGGAAATTCGTGAACTCCTGATAGAAAGCCGCGATGCTGATGGAGAAGGGACGCGTCGAGTATTTCGCACCGATTTCGAAAGCATCGACCTCTTCCTGATCAAACTGGAGATTGCCAACGGCAAAGCCGCTGGCAGGGTTTGAAAGGGGGAATATGGTCGTGTTCACCAGCGACGAGCGGTCGAGATTGAAACCGCCCGCCTTGTAGCCGCGCGAGAAGCTGCCATAGACCAGAAGATCGTCGGTGGGCTTGTAGGAAAGAATGGCCGTTCCGGTCAGCTCGTTCTCTTCACGGCTGTCCGTCAGGTCGAGACCGTTCAGCTCCGACGTCGAGTTGCCCACACAGCTGAGGCCGGTAATGCCGCCCGCCAGTCCGGCAAGCGGGCTGGTCAGCAGCGGCGACAGCAGTGCGCGATTGGTGGCGCAAAGCGTGTTTGTATTGTTCAGGTCTTCCCTGAAGTCCTTGGTCTCGTTGGTGTAACGCAGGCCAAGTGTCAGGTCGAGGCGGTCGGTGATGTGAACGATGTTGTGCGTGAAGACCGCGATGCTCTCACTGTCCTGGAAGTAGCGGGAATCCTCATCGCCGACATTGTTCGTCGCCGCCAGATTGTCGAGGCCTGCAAAGATCAGCGGCGTTGCGGGTCCGAACGCCCCGGCAAGCGCGGCACGGTTTGGACCAAGGCAGTCCGCCTGGCCCGGATTCACCAGCGCCGGGTTAATGGCAAGCGCGATGCGGCAGGTGGCATATGCACCATATTGCGAGCCGAACTTCAGATTGTCGCGCACGCGCAGTTTCTCATTGGCGTAGAAGCCGCCGACCAGCCAGTCGACCCGGTCGTCGAACAGCGAACCATTGAGGCGGATTTCCTGCGTGAAGGTCTTGAAGCGGCGGGCATTGGCGTCTTCGCCGGGCGCACGGTACAGGATGTCGACCTGCGTGTAATCCGTGTCGGAGGCCTGGTTGTTGTCGTAATTCCGATATGCCGTGATCGAGGTCAGCTCAACGCCGCCCAGATCAAGATCGGCCTGCAGCGAGATACCGTAATCCTCTGTTTCCCCCTCGTAAGAGCGGCCCGGGCTGACAAAAATGTTCCGGTCGTAAACATCCTCCGTCAATGCGCGGGGATCCTGACCCAGACCCAGAAGAATGGGGATCACCGGGTTGGCGGTCGACGTCAGGCTGGGACCCGAGCGGTTCGGATCGAACTGGTCGAGCGTGGGCGAAACGCGGGCGAAGGGAGATTCGTCGGCGCCAAGGAAAACCGCGGCGCAGCAGGCCTCGCTCTTGTGCGAATAATCGGCAATCAGGCGGAGCGACAGGCTGTCGGTCGGATCAGCGGCGATCTGGCCGCGCACGAGATAGCGGTCACGGTTGTTGATGTCCGTATTGTTGACCTGATCGTCGTAAAATCCGTCACGCTTTGAATACAGACCGTCGACACGCGCCGCGATGGTGTCGCCGAACGGAACGTTGACGCCGCCCTCGATCTTGTAGGCGTCGTAATTGCCATAGGTGCCGGCGGCATAGCCCTCGAAGTCATAGCTGGGGGCGACGGTGAAGATGTTGAGAAGGCCGGCGGAGGAGTTGCGGCCGCCGAGCGTGCCCTGCGGACCGCGCAGAACCTCGACGCGGTCGATCGGGCCAAGGTCGCTGAGGCCGTTGCCGGTGCGCGAACGATAGACGCCGTCGATGAAGAGCGCGACCGAGCTTTCCAGGCCGGCATTGTCGCCGACCGTGCCGATGCCGCGGATACGGGCGGAGCCATTGGCCTCGTTACCGGTGGAGGAGACGAGCAGTGACGGGGCGAGCTGATTGAGTTCGCGGATGTCGTTCGCGCCGGAATTCTGCAGCGATTCCGCATTCACGGCTGATACGGCGACAGGAACATCGGACAGCCTCTGCTGACGTCCCTGGGCGGTGATGACGATGACATTGTCATCGACATTGGCAGTCAGATTGTCTTCGGTATCGACGCTGGCATTCTGAACGGCCTCGGCCTGTGCGAAGGCGGGTGCGGAAACAGCGAAAGACAGGGCAACGGACGCGAGAAGCGCAGATTTCATTTGGATACTCCCAGGGACTGAATTTTTGGCGGTTTTCCGCCTTGTGCGTGATAACTCAAGAGATTGGAGTCCGACTGCAAGGCAAATTGCACGGGCGAAATCTCAATATTTCCTTTGTGTGTCTTCGCCGCAACAGTTGGTGTGACAATTCAGCCCAGCAAGAGGGGAAGCCACCAGGCCGAGAGCGCGCTGATGGCGATAATGCAGAGAAGGTTCAGCGCCACCCCCGTTTTCGCCATGCGGGGGATCGACACCGCGCCAGACGCATAGGCGATGGCATTCGGCCCCGTCGCCATCGGCAGCATGAAAGCGCAGCTGGCGGCGACCGCAACCGGCATCGCAAGATAGAGCGGGTCGTCTCCGCCCGCCAGCGCGACGGCACCGATAACGGGCATCAACGCGGAGGCGGTCGCCACATTGCTGGTAATTTCCGTCCAGAAAATCACGAACGTCACCAGCGCCCCGATCAGGAGGATGAGGGGCAGCGCGTTCAAAACCGTCAGCCGCGCGCCCATCCAGTCGCCAAGCCCCGTGGAGGTGATCGCCGCCGCCAGACTCAGGCCGCCGCCAAACAGCAGCAGGACGCCCCAGGGAATCCGTTCGGCCTCCTCCCAGGTCAGGAGCGCACGCCGCTCTCCGCTGCCGGACGGGATCAGGAAGAACAGGATCGCGCCCGCAATGGCAATCAGGTGGTCGGTCACCTCGCCGAAGGGCTGGCGTCCGGCGACCGTCAGTTCCGTCAGCGGCAGGCGGAATGTCCAGGCCAGCGCGATGGCGGCAAAGGCCATGGCGACGCGCGTTTCGGGCGTGGTGATCGCGCCCAGCCTGCGCCGTTCCGCGGCAATGACGTCCTGTGCGGGAGCATCGCCGCGTCCCGCCACCTTCAGGGATATGCGGGTCAGGACCAGCCACGCCAGCGGCAGGAGTACGGCCACCATGGGCAGGCCATAGGCCATCCATTCCGCAAAGCCGATGCTGCGTCCGAATTCATTTTCCAGATAGCCCAGAATGATGAGGTTCGTGGGCGTTCCGACGGGTGTGCCGATGCCGCCGATGGAACAGCCATAGGCGACGCCCAGCAACAGCGCGATGCTGACGGGCGCCTGCCGCCACCCCTCCCCGCAGAGGCGCTGCGCGACGCTGATCGCAATGGGCGTCAGCATGATCGCGGTGGCCGTGTTCGATATCCACATGCTGAGGATCGCGGACGCCAGCATGAAGCCGCCGACCATGGCCGCGGGACTGCTGCCCGCCCTTGCCACCACGGCAAGGGCAACACGCGCGTGGAGGCCCCATGCCTCAACGCTCTTGGCGATGATAAAGCCGCCGAGCAGCAGCAGCACGATCGGGCTGGCATAAGGCACGGCGGCGTCCTTGAAACCGAGAACGCCGAACAGCGGCAGGATGACGAGCGGCAGCAGCGAGGTCACCGGAATGGGAACCGCCTCCGTCACCCACCAGGTCAGCATGATGAGACCGAGCGCGGCGACGGTCCAGGCTTCCGCCGTCAAGCCGGCTGGTGGTGGCACGGCCTGCATCAGTGTGAACAGAACCAGGCCCATGGCGATCCAGAGCGGTCTGTAGGTCATTCGAGCCCTGCCGCGAGCGCCGCCCTTTCCACGCGCGCCAGAATGGCGAACAGCGTCTCCGCGTCGCCCGCGGGCAAAGACGCCCATATCTCGGCATCGAGCGCCTGCGCCTCAGGCATGACCCGCGCATAGAGCGCCCTGCCCCCCTCCGTCATGGAGAGAAGCTGTGATCGTCCGTCCTCAGGATTGGCCTTTCGCATCACAAGATCCTTGTCAGCAAGGATCTGCGCGGCGCGGCTGACCGTAACCTTGTCCATGCGCGTGCGCGCGGCGACGTCGCGCTGCGACATGCCCGGCCTTTCCGCGAGCACCGCGAGGACGCGCCATTCCGCCAGTTTCAGGCCGTCCGCCTGATAGCTCTGCGCGATCATCCGGCTGACAAGATTGGAGACGACCGACAGCCGGTACGGCAGGAAATCGTCCAGTTTCAGGATCTCGGAACCATCGCTCATCCCGCGTGCGTTATCATGGCGGGACGTTGACACGAACAGTCAATTTGGTTACATTTGAAACTTAATTGATAGGGACATTTTCATGACGGACATTCACGACAATCCAGCAGGCCTCGACGGCTTTGAATTTCTCGAATTTGCGGGCGACAGGGACAAACTGGACAGGATGTTCCGTCAGATGGGCTTCACGGCGATCGCGAAGCACCGGTCCAAGGACGTCACGCTGTACCGGCAGAACGGCATCAATTTCCTGCTGAACGTCGAGCCGCGCTCTCCCGCCGCCTATTTCGCCGAGGAGCATGTCGAGGGCGCGTGCGCCATGGGCTTTCGCGTGCGCGACGCCGCGGCGGCCTATGAGCATCTGATCGCCAACGGCGCGGAACCCGCCCGTCTCGATACCGGATTCATGGAACTGCGCCTGCCCGCGATCAAGGGCATCGGAGGCAGCCTGATCTACCTGATCGACCGCTACGGCGACGAGGCCAATATCTACGACATCGATTTCCGCTATTTCGACGGCGTGGACCGGAACCCAACCGGCGCGGGTCTGGAAGTGATCGATCACCTGACGCACAACGTCTATCGTGGCCGCATGAAATTCTGGGCGGACTTTTATGAGAAGCTGTTCAACTTTCGGGAGATCCGCTTCTTTGACATCAAGGGCGAGTATACCGGCCTCACCTCGAAAGCGCTGACGGCCCCGGACGGCAAGATCAAGATTCCGCTCAACGAGGAAGCGAAATCCGGCGGCGGCCAGATCGAGGAGTTCCTGATGGACTTCAACGGCGAGGGCATCCAGCATATCGCCATGTCGACATCGGACATCTACACAACGCTGGACCGGCTGCGCGCCAACGGCCTGCCCTTCATGACGCCGCCGCCCGAGACCTATTATGACATGCTGGAAGAGCGGCTGCCGGGTCATGGTGAGCCGGTCGACGAAATGAAGGCGCGCGGATTGCTGCTGGATGGATCGACCGAGAATGACGATCCACGCCTGCTGCTGCAGATCTTCACCGGCAACCTGATGGGGCCGGTCTTCTTCGAAATCATCCAGCGCAAGAAGGACGAAGGCTTTGGCGAAGGAAATTTCAAGGCGCTGTTCGAAAGCATCGAGCGCGACCAGATGGAGCGCGGCGTCCTGAAGGCGGACGCGTAAATGCTGGCCGGGTTTGGCAATCATCATTCGAGCGAGGCGGTCGCCGGCGCGCTGCCTGTGGGCCGCAATTCGCCGCAGAAGGTGCCGTTCGGACTATATGCCGAACAGCTGTCCGGAACGGCGTTCACCGCCCCCCGCCACGAGAACCGGCGCAGCTGGCTGTATCGCCTGCGTCCCACCGCCTCGCATCAGGCCTATGCGCCCTATGATGGCGCGGGCCTGCTCCGGTCCGGTCCATTCGGTGAGGCCGCTGCCACCCCGAACCGTCTGCGCTGGAATCCGCATGACAGGGTGGGCGGAGATTTTGTCGACAGCCTGACGACCTATGCGGGATCGGGACAGCCCGAAGCGCAGCATGGCCTGGCCGTGCATGTTTATCACGCCGACCGGGACATGAACGCGCGCGCCTTCATGAACGCGGATGGCGAACTGCTGATCGTGCCGCAGCAGGGCCGTCTGTCGATCCGAACGGAATTCGGTATTATCGAGGCCGAGCCGCTGCAGATCGTCGTCATTCCGCGCGGCGTGCGCTTTTCGGTAAGCCTGCCCGATGGCAGCGCACGCGGTTATATCTGCGAGAATTACGGCGCGGCCTTCCGCCTGCCCGACCTTGGCCCGATCGGCTCAAACGGGCTCGCGAATGTCCGCGACTTCGAAGCGCCGCAGGCCGCCTATGAGGACCGCGACGGACCGTTCGAAATCGTTCAGAAATATTCCGGCAGCCTGTGGCGAATGAAGCTGGACCACAGCCCGTTCGACGTGGTGGCGTGGCATGGAAACCTGGCACCCTACCGCTATGACCTGAGGCGCTTCAACACCATGGGGACCGTCAGTTTCGATCATCCCGATCCCAGCATTTTCACGGTTTTGACCAGTCCGTCCGACCTGGCCGGTACCGCCAATTGCGACTTCGTCATCTTTCCGCCGCGCTGGATGGTGGCCGAGGACACGTTCCGGCCGCCCTGGTTCCACCGCAATGTCATGTCCGAATATATGGGCCTTATCACTGGCGATTATGATGCCAAGTCCGGCGGGTTCGCGCCGGGCGGCGCCAGCCTGCACAACTGCATGTCAGGCCATGGTCCCGATGCGGCGAGTTATGAAAAGGCCGTTTCCGCGGACCTGAAACCGCAAAAGATCGACGACACGATGGCCTTCATGTTCGAAAGCCGGTTCCCCTTTCGCCCGAGCGCATGGGCAATGGAGACGCCGCTGCTGCAAAAGGACTATGACAGCTGCTGGAACGGTTTTGAAAAGGCGCGCCTGCCGGCTTGAGGCAATGCGGATGGGCCGTTTCAGTGCGTTTGCGCGGGCGCGCGCAGACGATCCCAGCCGAGGCTTGCGAGCTCTTCAGCCTCCTGGGCGCGGCGCACCTGAATATGGCTGTCCAGCCGGATGCCGAACGCAACTGCGATGAAACAGTCGAGCGCCAGTGAATGCAGACCCTCGATGTAAACGAGCACGCCGCTTGCGGCGCATAGCAGGACTATGACCGGAAAAATCCGGCAATAGACAGCGTCGGCAACATTGAACCCACTCATGATGAAAACCTCATAGCCTCTGACACGGCCCATGCCAGACAGGTAGAATGCCTGCCGACAGTTAACGATGCGCTGCGGAACATGGTTAAGCCGCCGGCCCCCTATCAACGCATGGTCGAAGTCATGGCGGCGGTGCAGCGCGGCGGATTGAAGCGGGTCGGATTTGTTGGAAACGACCGCTTCGTTCGAGCGTGAGACGGACTGTCGGCAAATTTTACACCCAGGTCGTTGCCGTGCCGTTCCGGCCCGCACTTTTGCTGAAATGTCCGGAAGTGGCACGGTGTTTGCTGTCCACCGATGTGCAACAGACAGGGACGCACGACCATGACCCAGACCGTATTCCGCCTGCTGACCGCAACCGCCGTGGCGGGGTGTGTCGCCGCTTTCGGCCAGACATCGGTGAGCGCCGCGATCATTTCCGTCGACACGGTCTTTGGCGCGGACACGGCGACGCGGGACACCGATAGCGGCCTGGACTGGCTGGACCTGACCGAAAGCTTTGGCGCGCTGGCCGATATCGAGGCGCGGCTGGCGGCCGGCGGCGATCTGGAAGGCTGGCGGCTGGCGACACAGGGGGAAGTGCAGACCTTCTGGAGCAATGCGGGCATCTCGCCCACATCGCTGGACGGCACATATATCTATACCAGCGACCCTGCCGAAGTGCTGGCGACGCTGACGCTTTTCGAGCTGGTCGGCGGCACGCAGTTCAACCCCAGCTTCGACTTTGCGACCGGATATACCGCCGAGTCGGCCAGCGAGTCGCAGCAGGCCGCAGCGACGCTGGCGCGCGGCTATAACCGCGACCTCGATATCTTCGATCAGTCGGGTGCGATCCTGGGCGATGTCTTTTCGAAGACGCCCGGCATCGGCGACGCGCAGGCGGCCTGGCTGATCCGTGAAGCGCCCGCCGTCCCCGCCCCCGGCGCGCTGGGCCTGCTGGGCCTCGGCCTGCTCGCCATGTCGGCGCGCCGCGCTTCCCGGCGATAAGGCGGAAGGTCAGCGACCGCGTTGGCGGACAGTGGAAGGCTACCGGCGGGCGTTCGCCGGATCAGCCCGTCTCGCCGCTATCCCATCTGGTAGAAGAAGCGCTCCTCGGCGATCTTGCCATCACGGACCGTGTAAAGCGCCTGTTCGTCCATTTGCATGCGCTGGCCGCTTTCCTTCTGGGTCACGTCCATCTTGAAGTTCATCAGGAACTGGTTGCCGTTGACGATCGGGTCGCCGACTTCGGCGCTGTGGACCTCGTGCGCGTTTTCCCACCACTCGCCCTTGCCCTCAACCGCCTGACGCCCCTCGCAGCGGGCCATGTCGCCCTCGCCGGGCTCAAGGCTGACGACGTCGTCCGCCCAGTATTTCTCTCCCGCCTCCGCGAATTTACCCTCGCGGCAGAGTCGCGGTGAAGTCCTGTGCGATCTGCTGGACATATCGGACATTATGATCCTCCCTCTTGCTGTGCCGGACAACTCGGCGCGTCCGGCCTTGATGTGGCGGATTGTCTCATGCCGCGATGACAGCATCAAGTCAGCGGACACGGACAGGAACAAGGGGCCGGCGTGAACCGGCCCCTGCCCTGTCCCGATCTGAACGAAGAACGCGTTAGCGGCAGGTCATGCCGTCGTCATCGACCGACTTGCCGACATAGGCACCAAGCGCGCCGCCGATCAGCGAGCCGACGAGTTTCGAGCCATCGGGCGCGATCACGTTGCCGAGCGTTCCGCCCGCGAGACCGCCAATGATGAGGCCGGCCGTGCCGTCGTCGCGCTTGCAGTAATAGCGCCCGTCATTGCCGCGATAGATGCGGTCATTGGCGGCGAGCTTGCGCGCGCGGTAGTCGCCCTTCCGGTAGTGCCGCACGGGATCCCAGCGCGCCTCGTCATAGCGCTTCGCATCCTTCGCGCGCTTGCCATAGGCCTTTGCGTGGGCGGGCGGATCGGCGGCCGCTGGCGCGGCGACCGGGAGGGCGAGGGCCGCGCAGGCGGCGGCGAAAACCAGATTACGCATGTCTATTTCCTTCACTTGTTGCGCCGGGAGAACGTGCAACATGCATCAAAGTAGCTGAACACAGCACAACGCGCGGTGAACCGAGCCGGGAAGCCGACGAACGGTTTTTGCGGGTCTATTCCGCCTGTTAAAGGCGGCATTTCCGGGCAATTCCGCCTGACCATGCCCGGCAGACGCACCGGGTGGGCGGGCGGATGCGGCACGATCCAGTCCGGGGCGATCCAGTTCGGGGCGGGTCACACGGGTCACACGCGATTTGGCGCGGCAGGGTCACACGGGTCACACGCGTTGCGGAAAACCCCCGCGGCGCGGACCGCAGGCGTTCAGCCCCGCCCGTTCCGCCTCCCGCCGTTCCATCTCCGCGATCAGTTCGTCTTCGGTCAGTTCCGGCTCATAAGCGGTCAGGAGGTCGGCCGCGCGGAATCGGGGCATGGGATAGACGGGATAGGCCGGGTGAGCGGGCGGATCGGCGCGGCGGCCCGCAGCGACAAGATCGCTCGCATGGCTGGGCACGCGGCCCGCCGCGACGCGGGCGGCGTCGCGCTCCAGACGGTTGAGGACGGCGGCGAGCGGCGGCGGGGACTTGCCGCCCGCCAGCCGCGCCGCCTCCACATTCAGAAGGTGGACGAGCAGCCGGTCGGACGGCTTCTGCCGCTCCGCCACCAGTTCACCGTCGCGCCAGACGCGTTCCGTCGCCCCCACCAGCGCGCGTTCGCGGGCAACCTCGTGCAGGCCCGCCGCCGCCTCCACCATCGCCGCCTCCCAGCCGAGCCGGAAGGTCCGGGCATCGACGCGGCGGCGCAGGCGATAGGCGGATTCCCGGCTCATCCCCGCCGCACCCGCCGCCGATTTGACGCAGCCGTTCAGCGCGAGATTTTCGAGGAAGACGCGCTGGCGGAGCGGCGTCCATGCCTGCGGTTCCGTGGCACCGATACGGCCATCGAGCGCGGCGCGCGCGGCGCGCCCCTCCTCCTCCCGCTCATATTGCAGCCAGCGCGGGACGGGACGCGCCGGTATGGAGTCGGGACCTGGCTCCGCATTTTCATATGCCGGGGGCGTTGCGGCCGGCGCAAAGGATGCGGAGGGGGCGGCAGCGCCTTCGCCTTTCGGAATTGTGATGCGGTAAACCATGTGATGCCTCTTCGTCTGAACCGGAAAGGCAGGGATAAGAGACAGGAAAAATCCTATTATGCAAGCGTTATCGGACTGATCGCGGGCAAGGCGAACGTCCTTTCCGGGCGCGGGCAACCGGCGCGTGGCGAGGAGAGGCGACCGCCGCGCCCGGTCTTTGGCAAACGCCTGCCTATTGCCGAAGCGGGACGGCCTGAAGGCGCAGGCCGAGCGTTTCGGCCAGTTTCGTCACGGTGGCCAGCGTCGGGTTCCCGTCTGCGGACAGGGCCTTGTAGAGCGTTCCGCGCGCGATCCCGCTGTCCGCCGCCAGCGCGCTCATACCGTGCGCACGCGCGACGACGCCGAGGGCGTCGGCAATATGGGCCGCATCGCCGCTCGCCATGGCCTCGGTGAGATAGGCCGCGCGGGCCTCTGCCGTATCGAGATAGTCGGCCGGGTCGAAATCTGTGAGGAGAATATCCTGCATGTCACCATATCCTATTCTGGATTGGAAAGTATTTTCGCCAATGTTCTGGCACGCTCTATATCCGCCGCCTGTCGCCGCTTGGTTCCGCCGGCCAGAAGAATGATCAGGTCGGCACCGCGCCACATGAAATAGACGCGGTAACCCGGTCCATGCGAAATGCGCAGTTCGCTAACACCACCGCCGACCGGCCTCACATCGCCCGGCAAGCCGCTTTGCAAGCGCCGCACCCGCTCCGCCACTTTGGCAACCGCAACGCGATCCTTCAGCCCGCGCAGCCATTTGTCGAAGTCGCGGGTGCGCTGCGTTCGAATCATTTGTTCCATATATGCGACAGTTGCAAATTGTCAACTAAAAGGGACAGGGGCATTGATTTATGTATTTAGAGGCGCATGACAGGCCATTGGCACGACTAGGTGCGCTACAGTCGTCAGAGCTGGTAGACCGCGTGCCAGATGGAATGTGATGGGACAGGGCGGCTGTTATGAGCCATTTCATGGATAGCCATAAGGATAGACCGCTTACGTTTCGCCACCTTCTTCGTGCGTTCACGTTCGATCCGAAGGAGGTTCGGCTGCTGAGGCATAAGAATGACAAAGGCCGGACGCCGCATTCCGCGTGGTGGCTCGACCGGGCAGCGTTCGAAAAGTGGCAATCCCATCAACTCACTTCTCAGCGCGCCGATTTCGCACGACCCTATTGGGCCAGCTTCATCGATGCACCGGGCGGGCGAACACTGTTCGTAGGAATGTACAAAGTGAGACATCTGGCGGTCTGTTCAGGACCGGTGGTCGATTATCTGCGTGGCGGCGTGAGCGATCCCGATAAGCAATATGACGAGTATGAGGTGATCCCGGAGCCGCGCATGGCCAGTCTCGCCGGCCGGGTCTTCGTCGATTGGCCCGTAGGCCGAAACTGGCGGCGGGTTGCCGAGAACGGCGAATATACGATCGAGGAAATCGTCGCCGAAGGGCAGGAGGCCCCCTATCCGGGCCACGCCGCCTTCTCCATGCTGCTCTCAGAGATCGAGGCCATGCCGGACAGCTGGCGGACGCAACTGAAAGGGCTGCAGGGCATTTATGTGCTGACCTGCATTCGGGACGGCAAGCAATATGTTGGACTGACGGACCACGCCGAAGGGTTTTATGGTCGTTGGCGTACGCACGCCCGGAAGGAAGGCGATGCCATCATGTTTCGAACACGCGAACCCGGTGACTACCGCGTTGGCATATTGGAGGTCGCAGGCTCATTCGCCGACAGGGGAACGTTGGAAACCATGGAAGCGTACTGGAAAGCGAAACTGGGAAGCCGTGCGTTTGGTTTGAACGCGAATTGAGTTTGGCCAGCAGGAGTTTCCGATTAGGTATAGTGTCCCCGGAATTTCCCGGCCCCGGAATTTCCCGGCCGGAATTTCCCCGGAATTTTCGGCCAGATCCTTTACCGCGACGATTATCAAATCGTCGCCAAGCCCGGCGCAAGCAGCCCGACCGTCTGGCACTGATGTGTCGGGCGGTTGGGGGGTGGCGCAATGAAATGGTTATAGTGCAAGGGTTCTTTCAGAGAAAAAAATACAATAGTCATTTAAATATTGGGTGTTCTGCTGAGCGGTTCGACTTGAATCCGCCGCGAAACATCCCGCTCATCGAATAAGAACGCGAATATGGATTCTTCAAAAAATCGCCTGTTGAATTTACAAAATGCCATAAGTACAAAGCTACTAATAATTATTATTATGACGAAATGCAGAAGGGCTAAAAGAATGCTATCGAATGGAGCCCTCGTTAGACTTTCGTTATTTTCAATTGCCGTTTTGAAATTCTTTCCAGCGATGGATATTTGAGGCACCCCGTCAACACTTAAAGCGACCCGATAGTACAACGTCCTAGCTTTATCCAAAATGAACATCCACGTAAATATAAGCATAATTAATGCCATGCTTCTTAGCGCACCATAAATAACTAAGTAATTGTAAAGCCTAGCATAGCCTAGCGGGCAGTTATTAGCAACAAAATGCTCAATAATCTTAGGCCATTTTGTATTGTGCGATATTGCAATACCCGTACCAAGAGATTGAAATTTTATTTTTATCAGAGGCAGAAGGCCAGCATCTATATTCGATCTATAGAAACTAAATTTACCATAACGCTTGATCAACTCCATCCCTGGCCAGAGTGGCAACATTACCAATAAGAGTATTATCCCTGATATTTTGCTCCCATTAGAAAGAAACTTATTTGAAAAAACATCATTCTCGTGAACTTTCTTAAGTTCTTTTGTCTCGTCAGCAGGCAAGATATCGGTGTGACCACAGGTGCGCAAAAAGACTGTTGAGGGATATCCAAAACTCCGATGAACATATCGTTCAATAGTCATACTAGAAATATACGATATGATATGCCCCATAAAATAAGCTATAGAAACCAAAATCACGCCATTTAGTACGAGCCATATTTCACTCTTGCTCACTGGCATAGCGATGGTAGGAAGGGTAAATCTAAAAAAATTTATGACATAATGGTACATAATAGGAATCGAAACTAAGCCGATTCCTAAATATACTATTATGTCATAGCTAGCGAAGGGAAGTTTGCGAGTGTCCACGTCTATTTATTTTGCGTTCAACAGTTAATCACTCCGCCGCCGTCTCAAGAAACCCCGGCTCATCCTCCGCATTCGCGGGCACTTCGATCTTCGCGCCGCCCTTGCGCTTGTCGAAGCTGGACCAGACGTCGCCCCAGTCGCCCTTTGTGGCGGCCTTTGAATATTCGGTCGCGCGGGCCTCGAAGAAGTTGGCGTGTTCGACGCCGTTCAGGATCTCCGTCGAGCCAGGGGAGCGGGTGTTCGGTGATCATGTAGATGGGCTTGAGGCCGAGCTGGCCGAGGCGCCAGTCGGCGATGTAGCGGATGTACTTCTTGATCTCGCCCGCGGTCATGCCGTTCACGGGGCCCATTTCGAAGGCGAGGTCGATGAAGGCGTCCTCCAGATCGACCGTGTGGTGGCAGATGTCGCGGATGTCGGCCTTGACCGCCTTGGTCAGGCACTGGCGCTCCTCGCAAAAGGCGTGGAACAGGCGGATGATCCCCTCGCAGTGGAGGGTTTCGTCGCGGACCGACCAGCGAGACGATCTGGCCCATGCCCTTCATCTTGTTGAAGCGCGGGAAGTTCATCAGCATGGCGAAGCTGGCGAAGAGCTGCAGCCCCTCCGTAAAGCCGCCGAACATGGCGAGCGTCCGCGCGATATCCTCGTCATTGTCGACGCTGAATTTCTGCATGTAGTCATGCTTGTCGGCCATCGCCTCGTAATCCATGAACGCGGAATATTCGGATTCCGGCATGCCGATGGTGTCGAGGAGGTGCGAATAGGCGGCGATGTGGACGGTTTCCATGTTGGAAAACGCCGTCAGCATCATCTTCACCTCGGTGGGTTTGAAGACGCGGCCATATTTGTCGTGATAGCAGTCCTGCACCTCCACATCGGCCTGGGTGAAGAAGCGGAAGATCTGCGTCAGGAGGCTGCGTTCATGCTCCGTGAGCTTCTGCGCCCAGTCGCGGCAATCCTCGCCCAAAGGCACTTCCTCCGGCATCCAGTGGATCTGCTGCTGGCGTTTCCAGAAGTCATAGGCCCAGGGGTACTGGAAGGGCTTGTAGGTCTTGCGGGCTTCTAAGAGGGACACAGGATTCTCCTGATATTTGTTTGGGGCGGCGTCCGGTTCCGGCATCGCGCCCGTTGATGACGGGGGGCATCCCCCAGCCCCCTCCCGGGCGGGAGGGGCGTTAAGCTACTGGCAGGCCAGACATTCGTCATAGTCGGTCGTTTCGGGCATCGTCAGGTCGATCTTCGGAGCCTCGGCGGTGTTGTCCGCCTCCACACCGCCGACGAAGCCGGCGCGCTGCACGCTCTTCGACCGTAGATAATATAGGGATTTTATGCCGAGTTCCCAGGCGCGGTAGTGCAGCATGAGGAGATCCCATTTTTCCACATCGGCGGGGATGTAGAGATTGAGGGACTGCGACTGGTCGATATAGGGCGTGCGGTCGCCGGCAAGTTCGAGGAGCCAGCGCTGGTCGATTTCGAAGGCGGTCTTGAACGTGGCCTTCTCGTCGGCGCTGAGGAAATCGAGATGCTGGACGCTGCCGCCCTTTTCGAGGATGGAATTCCACACCTTGTCGCCGTTCATGGACTTTTCGGTGAGGAGCGCCTCCAGATGCGGATTCTTGACCGTGAAGCTGCCGGACAGCGTCTTGTGCGTGTAGATGTTGGCGGGAATGGGCTCGATACAGGCCGAGGTGCCGCCGCAGATGATGCTGATCGAGGCGGTGGGGGCGATGGCCATCTTGCAGCTGAACCGCTCCATGACGCCTGCGTCCTGCGCGTCGGGACAGGCGCCGCGTTCCTTCGCGAGCATCATGGACGCCTCATCGGCCTGCGCGCGGATGTGCTTGAAGATCTTGAGGTTCCAGGACTTCGCCAGCGCGGATTCGAAGGGGATGGAGCGTTCCTGCAGGAAGCTGTGATAGCCCATGACGCCAAGGCCGACGCTGCGTTCGCGCTCGGCGGAATATTTGGCGCGCGCCATCTCGTCGGGGGCGCGCTCGATATAGTCCGAGAGGACATTGTCGAGGAAGCGCATGACATCCTCGATGAAGCCGTCCTCCTTCGACCATTCGTTCCAGGTGTCGAGGTTGAGGGACGACAGGCAGCAGACGGCGGTGCGGTCCTTCCCGTGCTGGTCGATGCCCGTGGGGAGGGTGATTTCGGAGCAGAGGTTGGAGGTCGACACCTTCAGCCCCTGATCGCGCTGGTGCTTCGGCATCGCCTCGTTCACGCGGTCGATGAAGAGCATGTAGGGCTCGCCCGTGGCAAGGCGGGTCTCGACGATCTTCTGAAAGAGCGCGCGGGCGTTGACGGTGGCGCGGACTTCGCCGGTTTTCGGGCTGAGAAGATCGAAATCGGTGCCGTCGCGCACCGCCTCCATGAAGGCGTCGGTCAGATTGACGCCGTGGTGAAGGTTCAATGCCTTCCTGTTGAAGTCGCCGGACGGTTTGCGGATTTCGAGGAACTCCTCGATTTCGGGATGCGTGACGTCGAGATAGCAGGCGGCGCTGCCCCGGCGGAGGCTGCCCTGGCTGATGGCGAGGGTGAGCGAATCCATGACGCGCACGAAGGGGACGATGCCCGATGTCTTGCCGTTGAGGCCGACCGACTCGCCGATGCCGCGCACATTGCCCCAATAGGTGCCGATGCCGCCGCCCTTTGACGCGAGCCAGACATTCTCGTTCCAGGTGTCGACGATGCCGTTGAGGCTGTCGCTGACGCTGTTGAGATAGCAGGAAATGGGGAGGCCGCGCCCGGTGCCGCCGTTCGAAAGGACGGGCGTGGCGGGCATGAACCACAGGTTCGAAATGGCGTCATAAAGCCGCTGGGCATGCCCCTCGTCATCGGCATAGGCGGCAGCGACGCGGGCGAACAGATCCTGCGGCCCCTCGCCCGGAAGGAGATAGCGGTCCTCCAGCGTCTCCTTGCCGAACGCCGTCAGCTTCGCATCACGGCTGCGGTCGATCCTGATGGGGAAGCGATGTTCATTGACGCGCCGTGAATCGCTGACGGCCTCGGCACCACCATGCTTGCCATCTTCCTGGACGTCCATTTCGACTCCGCTGAAATCCATGATCGCCGCACTCCCTGTTTCGATGCTGGTCCGGCCGGTGCCGAACCCCTGTCCCTAGATACCAAATGCCTGCCTTCGCCAGTGGGTATGGCGGCTTATCCCCGCTATCCCCGCAATTCACAGGCAGGCTGCCCGTTGTGGCGGAGATTCACGCCTTAGAAGACTCGATTCCCGTCGTCACCCTGAAGTGGACGGAAACACAAGTCCTAGTGGCCTACCCCTCGCCGTAGCACCAAGACCTAGTAAACGCGGCGTGGTCACGGCAAGAGCAAAAGTTACATAATCGTTAAGGCTGTTTTGCTTCAAGGGCTTGCGGTCGGAAGCTGAAAACACGTCTTCGCAGGCGTCTGTGAGGCCCGCTTTCAAGGCGCGCCCGCAACTGCCCGCAAAGCCAGTATTTCCCGTACCAGCGACATGAGTCGGCGGGATGCCGGGTCGCCGCCACGTTCCGGGCGGCTGCGTCGATTTAGCTTAGTTCATGCGCGCCGATGCCGGTCAGGCGGCGGAAACGCTGCTGTCCGGTTCGTTCGTTTCGCTGCCCGCCACCATCAGGTCGGCGATGGTTTCGAACAGTTCGCGCATGGCGACGGGTTTCAGAAGAACGGCATTCGCACCGGTGTCGAGGCAGTCCTGCCTGATGGTCGCGCCCGTGTCGGCGGTGACCACGATGATCGGCACGTCCGCCTTCGCGTCGTTCCGCGCGCGGACACGGCGGATGGTCTCGAACCCGTCAATGCCGGGCATTCTGAGGTCCACCAGCAGGATGTCGAAGCTTTCCCGGTCATAGATGGCGAGACCGGTCAGCGCATCCTCGGCACCCACCATGTCAGCCCCGCCGACGCGCAGCATGTCCTGCACGATGCGCCGGTTGAGTTCGTCATCTTCTATGAACAGCGCGCGCATCGGGCCTCTTTTCGAGTGAATGTCGAACCAGACCCTTGCCATGGCAGGGGTTAACGCTGGTTTACCAAAATTCCGTCTGTCTGGCCATAAGTTGCCGTATCTTTACCGACTATGCGACCTGCGAGCTGTGACAGGGCCGGAACAGTTTCCACATAAGCTGCGCAAATCTCATCCGTCTTCAGCTTAGCGTCCGCAGGCCATCCCGCCGCATAAATTTCCACACCGGAATGATCTTCACGAAAAGCCGCAAGCGCTTCGATGTCCGCCGCCGTCCCCGCCGCCCCCATGGCGAGCACAAGCGCCGACATTTCGGACCGGGCGGCAGCCGCAAGGGCATCGGCGAGCTTCTCATGTTCGTCAAGGTCCGCACCGCCAAGCGCGCGGGCGGCGATCATGCCGAGAAGGGCGTTGGGCGCATAGAGGATGACCGGCCGGGACACCGGCTGGTCGCCCTTGGCGTCACGCTCCCCGGCGTTGGCGATTCCCAGCGATAGCGGCAGGGTGAGCGTGAATGTGGATCCCCGGTCCTCGATGCTTTCCACCTCAAGCGATCCGTGCATGGCCTCGGCCAGCTCCTTGCTGATCGTCAGGCCCAGACCGGTGCCACTGAAGTTGCGCGTCCGGCTGCCGTCCACCTGGTGGAAGGCGGTGAACACCTCCTCAAGCTCCGTCGCCGGAATGCCAATGCCCGTATCGGCCACCGTCAGGCGCAGGCTGTCGCTATTTTCATCGTCAGCGACAGCACGCACGGTCACGCTGCCGCGCAGCGTGAATTTCACAGCATTGGAAATCAGGTTGAGCGCGACCTGCCGCACGCGCTGTTCATCGCCAATGGCGCGGCGCGGGCAGTCATCGAGATCGAGAGTGAAGGCAAGCCCCTTGTCCCTCGCCTGATCAGCGAAGATGCGCGCAACATCGGCAATGGCGGCGCGCAGGTCGAAGGGTTCGCGCCGAATGGTGACCGTCCCCGATTCCATTTTCGCGACGTCCAGAATATCGTCCACGATCGCCTTCATGCTTTTTCCGGCACCATGCACGAGTTGCACTCGTTCGCGAACGTCGTGCGACATATCGGCATCCGCCAGCATGATCTGGGTCATGCCCAATATGCCGTTGAGCGGCGTGCGGATTTCATGGCTGGTCGTGGCGAGAAATTCGCTTTTCGCGGCCAGCGCCTTTTCAAGGTCGGCATTGCTTTTTTCCAGCTCGACATTGGCCGCGCCCACTTCCCGGCGGCGGCGGCTGACCGCGCGAAGGGCGAAGAGAATGAGCGCGATGATGATGCCCGCTGCGATCAGAATGCCAATCGTGATGCGGAGGTTCGTTTTCGCACGCTCCTCAGACGCGGCGATCTGCTGTTCCAGCTGGCTGGCGCGCAGGTTGGAAATTTCGAGCTCCTGATTGGAGAAGTCGAATTCAGCGGCGAGAATGGCGTTGTTGGCCGAGGCGGACGCGGCAGCGGCCTCATCGTCCAGCCGTTTCAGGGCGGTGAGATGGGCGAGTGCCATGTCAGGCTTGTCGATCTGTCTGTAAAGCCGAACGGCCGTCTCGTGAAAATCACGAAACGGCGTCGTGGTCTGTTCCAGATCCTGGTTCGCAAACGCCCGTTCGATGCGCTCTTCGGCTTTCGCGACGTCACCCTGCGCAAAGGCGATCTGCGCCTCGCTGCCGTACAGAAACGGCAGCCATCCCGCGCCATTCGCTCCGGTTGCAAGCAGTTTGGCCTGATCAATGGCGCGGGTCGCCTCGTCCCATCGTTCAGCGGCGATATAGGCCTTTGCGATATTGGACAGCAGCCGCGCCTTCAGCAGCGGACTGTCCATGTTCGCGACAATGGACTGCGCCCGCACATAGGTTGCCAGCGCGGCCGGGTAATTGCCCATCGCCTGATACGCAAAACCGATATTGTTCTGAAGAGCGAGTTCCACGTCAGGGTCGCCGCTGAAGATTGTGGACGCATCCTCATAATATTTGAGCGCGCGCTCATAGTCGCGGGCATCCCGATAAATGATCGCGATCAGATTCAGCGCCAGGGCCTGCGAACGAAAGACGCCTTTTTCACGGAGGATGTCGTGCGCACGCGTGGCTTCCCGCAACGCCGCCGTCACATCTCCCTTCATGTAATGAAGATAGGCGAGCGACCGCAGGGTTTCGCCCATCTCCACAGCCTCGGGATCATATCCCGCGTTGATATCGCGCGCCGCCTCAAGCGCGACCTGCGCCTCGGCAAGCCGGTTGAGCTGCATGAAGGCCGATCCGCGCAGGCGATCCCGCTTCGCCATCGCGCGATCACGCGTTTCCGGATCGGCGTCCGCGAGCGATGACGGTGAGATCCCTTCAAGTATCTCCAGCGATGCCTCGGGGTCCGTGTTTATGGTTGCGATCGCGGTGTCGAAAACAGCCTCAAGCGCGCGCGGCGTTGCGGCCTCAACCGCTGAAACACTTGCGCAAGCCAGCAAGGCTGCCACTAAGGCGATCGGTACACGCAGCTGGATTATCCCCGCAGTTGAAACGCTTTCACAATATTCTGTCGTCGCCGACAGACTTAACGCGCCGCGCAAAAAAGCAAAGGGCGACCCGCACGCGGATCGCCCCATAGCTGAAATTGCCTAACCAAGAACGAAGGCGGATTGTCAGATGACGGTCGGGACCATCTCACCATAGGTGGGACCATCTCGCCGTAGGTCGGGACCATCTCGCCGTAAGTGGGGACCATCTCACCATAGGTCGGGACCATCTCGCCGTAGGTGGGGACCATCTCGCCGTAGGTCGGGACCATCTCGCCATAGGTCGGGACCATCTCGCCGTAGGTCGGGACCATCTCGCCGTAGGTCGGGACCATCTCGCCGTAGGTCGGGACCATCTCGCCATAGGTCGGGACCATCTCGCCGTAGGTCGGGACCATCTCGCCGTAGGTCGGGACCATCTCGCCGTAGGTCGGGACCATCTCGCCATAGGTCGGGACCATCTCGCCGTAGGTCGGGACCATCTCGCCGTAGGTCGGGACCATCTCGCCATAGGTCGGGACCATCTCGCCATAGGCTGCGGCGCCTGTCGCGCCGAGAGTAGCGGTAGCAAGAGCAATCGACGAAGCAAGAATGGAAATACGCATGATACAAGTCCCCTGTTGAAGTTAATGCAAACTTAACCAATCAACAGGAGATGACAAGGGTTGTTCCATTGACTTGACAGTTAGTCATGTAGTGGTTTGTCCAAAATGGATATTTATCCACAGGCAATGACACCCCTGTCAGAAAATCTGCAGGAGCGTGACGCGAATCACGCGAATCACGATCGTGTGGAGGGGCTGGCGGTCAGGCTACCAGAAGTTGGCGGCGTGGCGGAAACCGCGTGTCGGCGCCTCAATCGCATTGAGGTGTTCGTGCCGGTCAAGAAACGGTACCAGTCGATCAAGCGGCATTGGCCGCCCCGTCAAATAACCCTGAACCCTGTCGCAGCCCATGACACGCAGCAGCGCCAGCGCCGCCTGTGTCTCGATCCCCTCGGCTGTGACTTCCATTCCCAGCCCGTGCGCCAGGTCGATGGATGACCGCATGAGCATGGGGTCGTTGTGGCTTTTCGTCAGTTCGGCGGCGAACAGCCGGTCGATCTTCAGCTCCCGCGCGGGCACACGCTTCAGATAGGTGAGTGACGACATGCCTGCGCCGTAATCGTCGATGCTGAGGTCGATGCCCGCCTCTGTCAGCATGGCGAGCCCGGCCAGGGCGGCGTCGGGATCGTCGATGATCGCCGTTTCGGTGATTTCGAGGGACAGCCGCCCTGCCCGCCGTTCGACCCGGCGGATCGCCTCGTGCAGGAAACGCCGGTCGGAGACGAGGCCCGCCGAAAGATTGATGCTCATGTCGAGGATGATGCCGCGCGCAGCCAGAATGCCCTGATCCTCTATGGCGCGGTCAAGCGTCCAGTGCGTCAGCGCGACGATATCGCCGCTATGTTCCGCCGTGCCGATGAAATCATTGGGGGCGATGGCGCCGCGGTCGGGATGCTGCCAGCGGATCAGTCCCTCAATGCTGTCAATCTCGTTGGAGCGGCATTTCATCTTGGGCTGGTAGTGCAGCGCGATCTCGCCCTTTCCGAAGGCGGAGCGCAGATCGCTCATCAGACGGCGTTCCGCGAGTGGCAGGAAGGTGCCCGCCGTCGGCGCGGCCTTGCGCTGCATGACGGCCATGTCGGCAAGCGGGGTCAGGGGAAGCATGGCGGCGATCTTCGCGGCCTCCATCGTCCCGACATAATGCGGGCCGGAAACCCGATCTATCCCGGCGATGATGACGGCCCGTTCGATCGCCGGGCCGTCGATGCCGTGCATGGTGGTGACGACACCCGCCGTCTTGGCGAGCGCGGTCATGCGGCGCAGCGTCGCGGGTTTGAGGTCCGACCTGAGTGCCAGCATGTCGACGCGGCCGCTGCGAAGCGCAGCGCGAAGTCCCCGCCCCCTGGTGACGCTGATCGCGATGCCCGCGTCACGCAGGCGGTCGACGGCGAAGGGATGACGATTGACAGCCTCCGCCTCAAGACTTGCCGTCAGGCGCAGGTTCGTTGCGGCATAGGCCGCGGCGACAAGACGCTCGACGAGGTTCGGGTGTGCCAGGGTACGCGATTGCAGCGGCAACGCCACACCGATGGTTGGCCATTCGCGCGCGTCGATGACGAGCTTCTCAAGAGCGGAGACAATCTGCCCAGGTTTCAGCGGGCCGTCGAAAACAGCCTCTATAGACACGAGCGCGCCGGTTCTAACGTCCATGACGGGCTGATACCCGTGCGGCGAAACAGGGTCAATCGGTCCTGTAAAGGCGCGTGTGCCGCGATTTAGATGGTAAAGGCCCGCCGCGATGCTGACCGCGCCGGCACCCGCCAGCGCCGCCGAGAGCATGGGCTGTCCGGCAAAAATGGAGGCGACCGTTCCAAGGCTCAGCGCGAGCGAAAGACCTGCGCCGAGGCCGGGGAACGGAAATAGGGACATCGCCATCACCGCTATAGGGAGCTGGTTAATGAAAGGTATTGTCGGCCGATATTTTCGCCCGATGGTGCTTTTCATCAGACGCCCGCACGGCCAAGAAGGCACGACAAGAACGGACAATCCCTGGGAGACAATCTGATGCGTATCGTTGAACATCTGATCGGTGGAGGCCGGGTTTCGAGCAGCGGCCGCACGAAGGACATCTTCAATCCCTCCACCGGCGAAATCCAGGCGCAGGTCGAACTGGGAACGGCGGCCGATCTGGACCGGGCGGTCGCGCTTGCCAAGGCGGCCCAGCCCGGCTGGGCGGCGACCAACCCGCAGAAACGCGCCCGCGTGATGTTCGATTACAAGCGTCTGGTCGAGGATCACATGGATGAACTGGCCGCGCTCTTGTCGTCAGAGCATGGCAAGGTCATCGCCGACGCGCGCGGCGATGTGCAGCGCGGGCTGGACGTCATCGAATTCGCCTGCGGCATCCCGCATGTCCTGAAGGGTGACTATACGCAAGGCGCCGGCCCCGGCATCGACGTCTATTCGATGCGCCAGCCGCTGGGCATCGGCGCGGGCATCACGCCGTTCAACTTTCCCGCCATGATCCCGATGTGGATGTTCGGCGTGTCGATCGCCTGCGGCAATGCGATGATCCTGAAACCGTCGGAACGCGATCCGAGCGTGCCGATGCGGCTGGGCGAGCTGATGCTGGAAGCGGGCGCGCCGGAGGGGATCCTGCAGGTCATCAACGGCGACAAGGAAATGGTCGACGCCATCCTCGACCATCCGGACATCGCGGGGGTCAGTTTTGTCGGATCATCCGATATCGCGCATTATGTCTACAGGCGCGGCGTAGAGGCCGGAAAGCGCGTGCAGGCCATGGGCGGGGCGAAGAACCACGGTATCGTGCTGCCCGACGCGGACATGGACCAGGTGGTGAACGACCTGTCGGGCGCGGCCTTTGGCTCAGCGGGCGAGCGGTGCATGGCGCTGCCCGTCGTTGTGCCCGTGGGCGAGAAGACCGCGAACGAACTGCGCGAGGCGATGCTGCCCGCCATCCAGAAATTGCGGGTCGGCGTATCGAGCGATCCCGACGCCGATTATGGTCCGGTGGTCACGGCCGAGCATCGCTCGCGGATCGAAAACTGGATCCAGACCGGGGTGGACGAAGGCGCGGAGCTGGTCGTCGACGGACGCGGCTTTTCCCTGCAGGGGCATGAGGACGGCTTTTTCATGGGGCCGAGCCTGTTCGACCGCGTAACGGCCGACATGAAGAGCTATCACGAGGAGATTTTCGGGCCGGTGCTGCAGATCGTGCGGGCGGAGACGTTCGAAGACGCGCTCGCCCTGCCCTCCCGCCATCAGTACGGCAACGGCGTCGCCATCTTCACGCGCAACGGTCATGCGGCACGGGAATTCGCGGCGCGCGTGGATGTGGGCATGGTCGGCATCAACGTGCCGATCCCCGTGCCGGTCGCCTATCACAGTTTCGGCGGCTGGAAACGCAGCGCGTTCGGCGACCATGGTCAGCATGGCATGGAGGGTGTGCGCTTCTGGACGAAGCTGAAAACCGTCACGCAGCGCTGGCCGGACGGTTCGGGCGTGGGCGACGAGAACGCCTTCGTCATTCCGACAATGGGGTGACCATGCGCCTGCTGGTCACCTGCCTGACCGCGCTCCTGCTGGCGCTGCCCGCCGCGGCGGAGAAGCGCATCGCGCTGACCTTCGACGATGTGCCGCGCGCGCCCGGAGCCTTCATGTCCGTCGACGAACGCACCGTGCGGCTGATCGCGGCGCTCGACCGCGCGGGCGTGGAGCAG
This sequence comes from uncultured Alphaproteobacteria bacterium, assembly GCA_963710205.1. Lineage (GTDB taxonomy): Bacteria > Pseudomonadota > Alphaproteobacteria > Sphingomonadales > Sphingomonadaceae > Pacificimonas. Next base: position 41,641 of record CAVPZG010000007.1, read on the forward strand.
GCGGCGTTTTTCCTGACGCCGGGGCAGCTGGAAGCACCGTGGGCCGGGCGCGGCGCGGACCGCGTCAAGGCCTATGTCGCCGCGGGGCATGTCATCGCCAATCACAGCTATGCCCACCCGCATCTGTCCGACATGACGGCGGAAGCGTTTCTGGCCGATCTGGACAGGGCAGCGGCCTGGATGGAGGCGCGCGCGGGTGTGCGGCCCTGGTATCGCTTCCCGTTTCTGGACGAGGGCCGCGAGGATGCCGCCAAGCGCGCCGCGGTCCTCGACGGCCTGCGGGCGCGCGGTCTCGTGAACGGTCATGTGACCGCCGACGGATCGGACTGGAACCTGGAAAACCGCACCATCGAGGCTGTGAAGGCCGGACAGCCCCTCGACATGGACGCGCTCCGCGCGCTTTACGTCGAGACGATGGTTGGTGCGGCCAACCATGCGGATGCGCTGGCCGTCAAGGTGCTGGGACGGTCGCCCGCGCATGTGCTCCTGCTGCACGAAACCGATCTGGCGGCGCTCTATATCGAGGACATGGTGGCCGCCCTTCGCGCCGATGGCTGGACGATCATCACCGCCGACGAGGCCTTTGCCGACCCGATAACGGGAACGGCCCCCGACGTGCCGTCGGCGCAGGGAACGATCATAGAAATGCTGGCATGGGAAGCGGGCCTTCCCGAACCACGCTGGTACGAGCGGAACGACATGCGCGTGGCGAACCCGCTCTTTGACGAGCGGGTCCTCGGCATCGAAAGGACAGCGCCGTGACGGACCGGAACACCACCACCTCCGCCTCCCCCTATGAAGCCAGCTACGGATTTTCGCGCGCGGTTCGCATCGGCGATCGCATCCTGGTCAGCGGGACGGGCCCGGTCGAGGCGGACGGCAGCTCCACACCAGGCGGCGCGGCGGCGCAGGCGCGGCGCTGTTTCTCGATCATTCTGGCCGCCGTCGAAGCGCTGGGCGGGCAGCGCGGCGATGTGGTGAGGACGCGCATGTTCATCACCGATGCCGCCGACGGCGATGCGATCGGCGCCGTTCATGGCGAGCTGTTCGCAGACATTCGCCCCGCCGCGACGATGGTCGTCGTGGCGGCCTTGCTGCGACCGGAATGGCGCGTGGAGATCGAAGCCGAAGCGGTCATTCGCTGAGGATCCCGGAGACGGCCAAATTTGCGGGCCCGCTCCCGCCACACCGCCAAGCTGTCGATCGCTTGTTCTGAAAAGGCGTTTTTGGAAAATTCTCCTCACGTCGCCGCAAAGGCTGTTGCAAATGCGAATGGCTCGCTTTAGCAGGCATTCATCTTTTTGAGAATCGTTCGCAAGAAAGCCCTTTCCGATGAGTTCCACGATGCCGCGCCTCGCGCTGTTCGCCTCCGTTGCCGTTCTTCCGCTGACGGCATCGCACGCCGCCGTCCTCGACGCCGGGGCGCAGCCGGAGCGCGACTATCTGCCGCCGGAGATCGTCGTGACGGGCGCGCGTGAGGGCTATGGCCTTGCCGATGGAGCGAGCGCGACCAAGACCAAGACACGGCTGATCGACGTCCCGCAGGGCGTCAGCTTCATCACCGCCGACCAGCTGGAGGATCAGTCGATCCGCCAGCTGAACGAAGCCCTGCGCTATATTCCGGGCGTCAGCCTGGAAACCGGCGAAGGCCACCGCGACGAGGTCTTCATCCGCGGTCAGGAGACGAGCGCGGATTTCTACCTCGACGGGCTGCGCGACGACGCGCAATATTACCGCCCGCTCTACAATGTGGAGCGTGTCGAGGTGCTGAAGGGCGCGAACGCGCTGATCTTTGGCCGGGGCGCGGGCGGCGGCGCGATCAACCGCGTGTCGAAGACGGCCAATACGGGCACGTCGATCCTTGCCGGGCAGGCGTCGGTGGACAGTTTCGGGGCATTTGCGCTGCTGGGCGACGTCAATCAGCCGCTTGCGGACGGCGTCGCGGCGCGGCTCAACGGCACCTATGAGGAATTCGACAGCCACAGGGATTTCTATGAGGGGCGGTTCATCGGCATCTCCCCCACGCTGGGCGCGGAGCTGGGGCCTGATACGCGCCTGAATGTCACCTATTCCTATGACGACGACCGCCGCGTGACGGATCGCGGCGTCCCCGCGCTGGACGGCGGCCCTCTGACCGGATTCGACGAGACGTTTTTCGGCGACGCCGATTTCAACCAGTCGCGCGCGAAGGTGCATATCGCGCGGGCGCGGATGGATCACGAACTGGCCGAGGGCCTGGATGTCAATGCGACCGTGCAATATGCGAATTACGGCAAGATCTACGCCAACATCCTGCCGACGGGCACGGACGGCGAGACGGTCACGCTTGGCGGGTATGAGGATACGACCGACCGCGAGAACCTGATCGGTCAGGCCAACCTCATATGGACGGCCGAGGCGGGTAGCGTGAAATCGACCCTCCTCGCCGGGATCGAGGGGACACGGCAGGATACCCAGAATGCCCGGCGCAACGTCACGTTCACGGACACGAACAGCGCGCCGCTGGCGGATCGCATCGACGTCCCCGCCTTTACGTTGGCCCCAACGAGCCGCTCGCGCGACAGCGAGCTGACGACGCTATCCCTTTACGTGCAGGAACAGCTGTTTATCGGCGATCATGTCGAGCTGATCGCAGGCCTGCGCTGGGACCGGTTCGACCTTGAGACCGCCGACCTGATTTCCGGCACGCCCGGCGACCGGACGGACGAGCGGGTAAGCCCGCGCGGCGGCATCATCGTGAAGCCGATCGAGACCCTGTCCGTTTATGCAAGCTATGCCGAGAGCTTTCTGCCGCAGGCGGGCGACCAGTTCCTGATCCTGTCGCCCGGCGACAGCGGCCTCGAACCGGAAAAATTCACGAACTACGAGCTGGGCCTGAAATGGGCACCAATGAACGACATGCTGGTGACAGCGGCGGTGTTCCGGCTGGACCGTACGAACACGACCGCACCCGATCCCGACAACAGCGGGCTGAGAGTGCAGACCGGCGAGAGCCGCGTCGAAGGCTTCGAGATCGGCGCGGCGGGCAAGATCACCGATTTCTGGAAAGCCAATCTGGGCTATGCCTATCTGGACGGCGAATTGAGGACAGAGTCCGATTTCGGCGCGGCGGGCGCGCGGCTGCAGCAGCTGCCGAAGCACCAGATCACGGCATGGAACCGGTTCGACCTAAACGACACCATCGGCCTTGGCCTGGGAGTCATCCACCAGAGCAGCCAGTTCGCCAGCTTTTCGAACACGGTGACGCTGCCATCCTACTGGCGGGTCGACGCAGCGGCCTATTACACGGTGAACGACCATGTCAGCGTGCAGCTCAACATCGAGAACCTGTTCGACGAGAGCTATTATCCGAGCGCCCATGGCAACAACAATATCCAGCCCGCCGAACCGTTCAGCGCGCGGGTCGGCGTGAGGCTGGAACTGTAAAGGGCATGTGAGGAGCTATCCGGGCTTTAGATTTACCATGCGGCTCGTGTTTCCCACGTTCCGACGGCAATGGGGTGGGAACCAGACGTTAGCACGGACGGGCAAAATTCAGCGAAACGTCAGACTCCGTTCAGATATATTTCGGTCACGCCCCAGAAATTGCTAACTGCATGAACAAGTATGACGGGCAAAAGCTTGCGATCAAACAAAAGATATAGTGCGCCCAACAAGACAGCGAACAGCCCTGTCGATAAACCACCCGCAGCATTTTGATAAAGGTGACCGATCGCAAACGCGATTGATGATATGGCTACGAGCGGTATCGCTGCGACCGCACCGAAGAGATTAACTCCCCAACCGATAAAGAAGCCCCGGAACGCAATTTCCTCGACGATCCCGCCAAATATCATCGCGATGATTAGAAGCTCGATATAGGCACCCGTATCACCGGTGACGTCCGAAAATTGAGAGAGATCTATTTTCGTCCCTGTCAAATACTCGGCGAGCGTATCCATCGCCGGATTTGCCACTAACCCAACAAATGTCCCAATAACCAATCCGATAATTATGGTTATGGTCCAATTTTTGTAGACCATTTGAAAAACAGACAGGCGAGCAGATTGGCTAAGCAAAAGGATAAGCGCGGTCGAGCCGAGCCACAATATTGCGGTCAGGTCAGTCTCGAAGAGCAAGGGCAGGAGTGGGAGTAACCACAAGAGCCAGAGCGACCAATTTGGCCAACGCGCAATTGGATCGAAAAGGAGCTTCATGGCAGCCGAATACATCGTCCCACGAAGGTCCGCAATCGGGTCGAAAGCCGCCTTACAGAGACGCTGGCCAGCCGCCGCGCCGCTCTGCTAGGAGCGGTGGCATGAACCAGTTCGACCTAAACGACGACCAGCGCGCCATTCAGGATGTCGCGCGGAAATTCACTGCGGACCGCATCACGCCCCATGCGGCGGAATGGGACGAGAACCATCATTTCCCGCGCGATGTCGTGAAGGAAGCGGCGGAGCTGGGCTTTGGCGCGATTTACGTTTCCGAGGAGTCCGGCGGCATCGGGCTGGGGCGGCTGGAGGCGGCGCTGATCATGGAGGCGATGGCCTATGGCTGTCCGTCCACGAGCGCGTTCATATCCATTCACAACATGGCGTCATGGATGATCGACCGCTTTGGGTCGGATGCCGTGAAGGCGAAATACCTCCCGTCCCTGGTCACCTGCGACCGTATCGCGAGCTATTGCCTGACGGAACCCGGATCGGGCTCCGACGCCGCGGCGCTGAAGACGACGGCACGACGGGACGGCGAACATTATGTGCTGAACGGGTCGAAGCAGTTCATCTCGGGCGCGGGCGAGAATGAAGTCTATGTCGTCATGGTCCGCACAGGCGAGGACGGGCCGAAGGGCATCAGCTGTGTCGTCGTCGAAAAGGACATGCCGGGCGTGTCATTCGGCGCGAACGAAAAGAAGCTGGGCTGGCGGTCGCAGCCGACACGCCAGGTCATCTTTGAGGATGTGCGCGTGCCGGTCGGAAACCGCGTCGGCGGCGAAGGCGAGGGCTTCCGTATCGCCATGATGGGCCTGGATGGCGGACGGCTCAACATCGGCGCCTGCTCGCTGGGCGGGGCCGAGCGCTGTCTGGACGAGGCCGTCGCCTATACGAAGGACAGGAAGCAGTTCGGGAAAGCCATTGCCGATTTCCAGAACACGCAGTTCATGCTGGCCGACATGGAGACCGATCTGCAGGCTGCCCGCGCCCTCCTTTATATGGCGGCGGCGAAGGTCACGGCCAACGCGCCCGACAAGACCCGCTTTGCCGCGATGGCGAAACGGCTGGCGACCGACAACGGGTCAAAGATCGTCAACGACGCGCTGCAACTGTTCGGCGGCTATGGCTATCTGCAGGACTATCCCATCGAACGGTTCTGGCGCGACCTGCGCGTGCATTCGATCCTGGAGGGGACCAACCAGGTCATGCGAATGATCGTGGGCCGGGACATGCTGCGGCAATAGCCCCGACCGATGGCGTCACGGCCCTTATTCAGGCGATGACGGTCCGGAACGGGGTATGGCCCCCTTAAAAAATGAAAAGCCGCCCTCTTGACGAGGACGGCCTTTCCTGAACGATGCATTGCGGCTTAGGCAGACTGTTTCCGCCTGCGGCCCGCGATCAGGCCCATCATGCCAAGACCAAAAAGTCCAAGCGCGGCAGGTGCCGGCACATCGACGGCGTCGGGCGTGCCCTCGACAAGAATGTCGTCGACCTGGGCATACCAGTCGAAGTCGCCTGTATTGGGGTCGTAATGACGCCAGCGCAGGTTTACGCTGGTTTCCCCGAGGAAGGCATCGAGGTCGAGAATGACATCCTCACCGGGCGCGTCAAAGAAAGTGCCATGGTCCTCGTTCCAGCTGAGCAGCGTCAGCCAGCTGGCACCGCCGTCGAGGGAAATGTCCACGTCGAGGAAATCGAGAAACGCGAAATTCTGGTAATTGACGGTATAGCTGAGCTGGGCGTCCGAGAAGCCGGCGAGGCTGAATGTGGAACTGATCAGGCTGGCGTCATATTCCGCCGTACCGAAACAGTCGCTGCACACCATCGCCGCGAGGCCGGAGCCGTTCGTGTAATTGCCCTCGCCCCAGAAGGTGTTGGTGTCCCAGCCAACGCCGTTCCCCTCCGCATCGACGGTGGTCCAGTCGCCCGGAATACCCCCCTCGAAATCCTCGGACAGAATGACGGCGCCATTGGCGGCCGACGATGCAAGCATGGCGGCGGCCAGACCGAATGCCGCGAATACTGAACGCGTTTTCATGATAATTTCCCCTTAAGCGTTGCAACTCAGGCAGCTGATGACAAGAACACAGACGCGCTGAACAAAACTCACGAGCAACTGCCAACCCATGATAGCAATATCGGACATGCAAGAACTGGGCCTAAGTTACAGTAATCAAAGGTCTCTTGCACTTATCGACGTTACGGTTCTGTAACATCGGCGAAGTTGTAAAGCGTACCGACACAAGGGACGGCGCCGTGCAGATTGAGGTGGTTTAGAGGACCAGTACCGTTTAAGCGGTTCGTAACTCACGAAATTCAGGAGGATTTATCGCCATGGGGTATGAAACCATTCTCGTCGAGCAGAGAGATGCCGTCACGCTTGTGACCTTTGACCGGCCAAAGGCGCTCAACGCGCTGTCGAGCGCCGTTCTGGCCGACCTGACCAAGGCCTTTGCCGCCTATGATGCGGATGACAGCCAGCATTGCCTGGTGCTGACGGGATCGGACCGGGCGTTCGCGGCGGGGGCGGATATCAAGGAGATGGCGCCGCAGTCGTTCGGCGACATGTATGGTTCGAACTTCTTTGCCGGGTGGGAGAATGTCACCCGCACGCGCAAGCCCTGGATCGCGGCGGTGGCTGGCTATGCGCTGGGCGGCGGGTGCGAGGTGGCCATGATGGCGGACATCCTGATCGCCGCCGATAGCGCGGTCTTTGGACAGCCGGAAATCAAGCTGGGCGTCATTCCGGGCATGGGCGGATCGCAGCGGCTGACCCATGCCATCGGCAAGGCGAAGGCCATGGAAATGATCCTGACCGGCCGGAACATGAAGGCGGACGAGGCGCTGAAGTCGGGACTGGTTGCGAAAGTCGTGCCCGCGGATGACCTGCTTGACGAAGCCATGAAGATGGCGGCGACGATCGCCGCGATGCCGCCGCTGGCCGCGATGGCCGCGAAAGAAGCCGTCAATGCCGCCTATGAAATGACGCTGGCCCAGGGCGTGACCTTCGAGCGGCGCGTCTTTCATGGGCTGTTCGGAACGGAAGACCAGAAGGAGGGCATGGCAGCCTTCGCCGAAAAGCGTCCGGGCGATTTCAAGGGACGCTAAACCGGCGACTTGTCCGTGAATGTGATCAGGCGGTAGAGATAGACAAGGATCATCAGGACAATGACGGCGAGCGAAGCGGGGCCGAGATATTTGTCAATGACGGCATAGTCGCCGCCAAGGCTGTAGCCCACCCAGGCAAGACCCGCGTTCCAGATCGTTACGCCCGCCAGTGTCAGCGGCAGAAACGTGCGGAGCGACATGGCGAAGATGCCTGCGGGAACCGAAATCAGGGTGCGGATCGTCGGGACGCAGCGGCCGATGAAAATGGCCCAGCGCCCGCCCCTGTCGAACCAGCGGTCTATCTTTGCGATGTCGCGCTGCCCAAGCGTCAGCCACCGGCCATGACGGGCGGCGAAGCTGCGCAGGCGCGCTTCTGAAAACCAGCGGCCGACATAATACCAGAAGGTCATGCCGACGGTCGATCCGAGGCTGCCCGCGACAATGACCCCGACCAGGGACAGTTCCGGCTGCTGCGCCGCGGTGTAGCCCGCCAGCGGCATGATGACCTCTGACGGAATGGGGGGAAACAGATTTTCGAGAAACATGAGGAAGGCGATGCCCGGATAGCCTGCCTGCGTGATAAGCTGTTCGATCCAGGCCGTCATGCGGGGTGAACGCGCCGCCTGTCAAAAGGCTGCGTCAGAGGCCAGCGACGCGAAGCGCGGTGCTTTCATCCAGAAATGCGGACAGTTTCGCCGCATCCATCGGACGGGCGAAGAAGAAGCCCTGCATGTTGCGGCAGCCGAGGCCGCGCAGGATCTGGATCTGGCCAGAGGTTTCCGTCCCCTCGACGATGCAGTCGAGACCGAGGGTGGCGCACAGGTCGACGACGCTTTTGATGATGTTGCGGCTGGTGGTTTCCGCCTCAAGATCGGACATGAAGGCGCGGTCGATCTTCAGCTTGTCGAGGGGCAGCCGGTGCACATAGCTGAGGCTGGAGAAACCGGAACCAAAATCGTCGAGCGCGACCGAAGCGCCAAGCCGCTTGAGGGCGCCCAGGGTGCGGTTGGCCTGATCGAAATCCTGCATGACGGCGGTTTCGGTGACTTCGAATTCCAGCCGTGGCCACGGGAATTCGCTGGCGGTCACAATGGCGCTGAGGCGCTCGGCGGTATCGGGGGCGGTAATGTCGTGCGCGGAAAGATTGAAGGACAGGCGGATATGCTCCGGCCAGGTCTTCGCCTCGGTCAGCGCCTTGCCGAGCAATATGTCCGTGACATGGTTGATGTTGCCGGTGCGTTCGGCGGCGGGCACGAAAATCGATGGCGCGATGGTGCCCAGCTTTGGACTGGACCAGCGGGCCAGCGCCTCGAACGAAAGAACCTCGCCGGTATCGACGTCGATGACGGGCTGGAAAACAAGCGAAAGTTCACGTTCCAGATCGGCGGTGCGGAGGATCTGCTCGATCTCGCTATTCTGGCGGATGGCGGTTTCGTGATGGCTGGTGAAGAGAACGGGTGTCCCGCGCGCATGCCGCTTTGCATGATAGAGGGCGTAGTCAGCGCATTCATAAAGATGTTCGGCACTGTCGCCCGCGTCGGCCAGCGATGCGAAACCGACGGAGCCCGATAGCTGCGCCTTCAGCTCATCGAGCTGGATCGGGCGGCGCAGCGCCATGCAGATATCGACGCCGAGCGCGCGGATGTCGGCATCGCTCTGGCGACCGATAAGCGTTACGGCAAACTCGTCACCGCCAAGCCGGGCGACGGTGGCAAGGCCGCTGGTGACGGCGCGCAGGCGGTTCGCGATTTCGACCAGTACGCGGTCGCCCGCGACATGGCCGTAAACGTCGTTCACGGGCTTGAAACCGTCGAGATCGATAACCCCTACGGTCAGCCGCTCGCCCGTATTGCGGATGCGGGCCATGGCAAGGCCGAGATCGGCGAAAAAGCGGCGGCGGTTGGCGATCTGCGTCAGGCTGTCGACCTCTGCCAGCAGGGAAACCTCCCGATGCAGCTGTTCCAGCTTTTGCTGTTTGTCCATCAGGCTGGTGCGGGAATCGATCAGCGCCTCAAAATCGCGATAGTTGTGGAGAAGCACAAGGATCATGGCGATCGTGACGAGCGCCACATTCATGGCGATCAGGCGGAACGCCAGCTGGTCCTGCATCCCGAAAAAGATGACGAACGGAACAAGCACGATGGCCGTCAGCAGCAGCGCCGCCTGCCGCACATGCATCAGGCAGAATATGCAGGAAATGACCGTGATCGACATGTAGTAGGCGACGTGCATCCGCGCATAGGGATCGCCATGTTCAAAGAGCGCGAGCGCCCAGACCATGAACCCCGTGCCAAGGATACCGGCGACGCGGACAACACCCCTAAGGCTGTGGATCGCCGTCTCGCTGGTAATGCTGTCACGACGCGACCGCAGCCAGACATAGATGCGTATGATGCTGGCAAGGCTGAGCAATCCGGGAACCGCGAGCGTCAGCACGTCCGGCGCATGGCCGTAGAAATTGATGGCAAGCGCGGCGGAGCTGGCCAGCGTGACCAGGTACATGAGCGGAATCTGACTGTGAAAGGCGCGCATCTGCGCGCCCAGCAATTCAGGGTTGCTGTCATCAATCCTGAACAGGCCGGACAGAGATGCTATCAGCCGCTTCATATCCATCCGAAGGTCTGCCTTTCCGCGCCCGCGATACCGGAGACGCGCTAAGGAGGCGTTAACACTATCCGGCTGGGACGTTTCGGGACGTCAGGAGGCGATGCAGGGTTCCCCGGCGTAGAGCGACTGGATTTTCGCCTGCCCGCCGCCGCCGTCCATGACGCCCGCAAGGTCACCGATGGTAAAGGCCTCCATGCCGCCAATGCGGGTAAAATCGGGGCTGGCGGCGGCCGTCAGGGCGGCGCGCGTCATGCCGACATGAATGCCGTTCATCGTCGACAGCGTTTCGCCGCGCTCATCCTGCCGCCAGCCGGCAAAGACATCGTCCTCGAAGCTGAGCGTCAGTCCGTCGGCATAGACCAGATTGGTCAGGCCGCAGTCATTTTCCGTATCGCGTTCACGCACCGGCTCTCCGCGAATGGGGGTGAGCGCCGCGAGGATGGCGCGCTCCGCCGTGCCAAAGGCCAGATCCTTCGTGGTTCCCTCCGCAGGATCGACGAGTTGCAGGCCGCCGGTTGCGAGGTGCAGCAGGTAATCCTTCGCAGCTGTCGGCGCGGCGGGTTCGGCCGCGCGCGGCGCAGGCGCGGCGGCGGGGCGGGTCTGCGCGTCCGGCGCTGGCGCTGCCGGTTCGGACCTGTCGCAAGCGGACAGGGCCATCATGCCGAACAGCGCGGCGGACAGGATCTGAATGTGACGTGGCATGACGCCCTCCGGCAAATGATTTTACAGCCAACGAGCGCTGCCGCTTATTGTTGCGCCGGCGATGCGGTCCTGGCGGCCTCCTCGGCAATCAGTTCCTTCTTGCTGAGCTTGCCGATCATGGTCTTTGGCAGTTCGGTGCGTATCTCCAGCGCCGCGGCGCGCTCGTGCTTGCCGACATGGCTGTTGAGAAAGCCGAGGAGGTCGGCTTCGGAAACGGACGCGCCCTCCTCAAGCACCACAAATGCCTTTGGCCGCTGGCCGAGGCGCAGGTCGTCGATACCGATGACGATGGCCTCCTTCACGGCCTCGTGCGTGTAGAGGATTTTCTCAAGCGCGCTCGGATACACGTTGAAGCCGCCGACAAGGATCAGATCCTTCATGCGATCGACGATGAAGACATAGCCGTCCCCGTCGATATAGCCGACGTCGCCCGTTCTCATGCGCCCATCGACAAAGGTCTCCGCATCGGCATCCGGACGGTTCCAGTAGCCGCGCATGACCTGCGGGCCGGTGAGCGTGATTTCCCCCTTCTCGCCGTCGGGCAGGATGCGCGCGGGGTCTTCGCGGTCGCAGATGATGATGCAGGTTCCCGGGACCGGCTGGCCGATGCTGCCGGTCTTGCCCTCGCCCATATAGGGATTGCAACTGGCGACGCTCGAGGATTCCGTCAGGCCGTAACCCTCGACCAGCCGCGCGCCGGTCTTTTCCATGAAGGCGGCGCGCAGTTCCCTGGGCATGGGCGCGCCGCCCGATATGCAGATGCGGAGGCTGGTGAGGTCGAAGCTGCCAACATCCGGATGATCCAGGATGGCGCGGAACATGGTCGGGACGCCGGGGAGCGCCGTTATCTTCATCTCGGAAATGGTCTTCATGGCCGTTTCGAGCTCGAATTTCGGCAGCATCACCATCTCGTCGCCCGCCAGTACGGTGCGGTTGAGAACGCAGGTATTGGCAAAGACGTGAAAGAGCGGCAGCGCGCCGAGGATGCGATCCTGAAAATCCGCCTCCGGATCGATGGACTGGATCTGCGCGGCATTGATGCTGATATTTGCGTGCGTCAGAAGCGCGCCCTTTGGCGTGCCGGTCGTGCCGCCGGTATATTGAATGAGCGCGATGTCCTGTTCGGGATCGATCACGGGCGCGGAGGTGATTTCGCCATGATCGAACAGCGCGGACCATTTCAGCCGGGTCTTGCCATAGCCGACCTGCGAACGGTCGCGCGATTTCAGGAGGCGGTAGGCAAGCGATTTCGCGGGTCGCAGCACCTCGGCCAGATTGCCGACGATAAGACGCTTCAGATGCCCGCGCGCCTGCACCTCGGCGATGGTGGGGAAAAGCAGTTTCAGGTCCAGGCAGACCATCGTTTCGACGCCGGAATCCCTGACCTGGTCCTCAAGTTCCTCAACGGTGTAGAGCGGCGAGAAATTGACGACACTGCCCCCTGCCCTGAGGATCGCGTAATAGGCGACGACATATTGCGGGCAATTGGGCAGGAAGAGGCCGACATTGACGCCGCGTTTCACGCCGAGGCGGCGGAAGCCCTCCGCGGCGCGCTCCACCTGCGCGGCGATGTCGGCATAGCTGAACTGGCGGCCAAGGAAATGCAGGAACACGCGGTCGGGATACAGGCTGGCCGTGCGGGCGAGCATGGCGGGAAGCGACTGGCCCTGCAGCGGCCTGGTCCATGGTTCGGGATGGTCGTAGCGATAGGGCCAGCCGTTCGCGCATTTCTGTGCGCCTGGTTCTTTTTCAACGCCCTGTTCCGCTGCACTCATACTGGCACTCCCACGCAAGTTACACGAACCAGATCCAACAGCCGTCCCCCGCGGCAGGGCGGGTTCAAGTCCCGATATCACAACATCAAATATGCCGACGGATGGGGACTGGATTCCGGCCGTCGCCGGAATGACGGACTTGGCTAGCCTTTGATTTCAACATGAACTTACTGGCACTCGTGCCAGTTATCCAGCGGAAATCCACATATCGGCTGCATTTTCCCGCGTCTCGCGCCGCGCCTTCCCACGCGCCTCCAGCCAGCGGAGGTGCGCCATCGCCTCGCCGGTGGCGATGCCATATTCTTTCTCGTCGATGCTGCGGTGAAAGAGGATTTCGAAACATTGCAGTGCCGTGCGCCGCTCTGACAGGAAACGCCGCAGGGCATCCAGTTTCTGCAAATGATCGTCGCGCAGCTGATCGAGGCGCGCATGGAGGCCCGTGAACGGAAAGCCGTGCGCGGGGAGGACATGCAGGCTGTCCGGCAGCGCGCGGAGTTTCTCGATGCTCGCCAGCCAGTCGCCCAAGGGGTCGGCCATTGGCTCGGTCATGTGGACGGAGACGTTGGAGGTGATGCGCGGCAGCACCTGATCGCCGGAAATCATCAGTCCGCCCGCATCGTCGACAAGACAGGCATGTTCAGGCGTGTGGCCGCTGCCGGTGACGACGCGCCAGTCGCGGTTCCCGACCGTTACGATGCCGCCGTCGCGCATGCGTTCATAGGTGACGGGGAAATGCGGCACGGCGCGGGCGAAGCGGCCCCAGCCCGCCTGCCGGAATTCCTCCAGCGCGTCGGCGGGCCAGCCCGCCTTCTCATAGAAGCGCACCGCCTCCGCTGGCGGTTCGTCGCGGACGTCACCGGTCAGCATCCGCGCCATCAGATATTCCGACATGGTCATGACGAGCGTGGCGCCCGTTTTCTGAACCAGCCAGCCCGCATTGCCGATATGGTCGGGGTGATAATGCGTGCAGATGACGCGCCCGACCGGCTTTTCCCGCGTGAGTTCATCAAGGACTGTGCGCCACACGTCCCGGCATGAAGGCGCGGGAATGGAGGTATCGACAATGACATGATGGTCGCCGCCGTCGAGCACCCAGAGATTGATATGGTCCAGACTGAACGGCATGGGCATCCTGAGCCAGCGGACACCGGGCGCGATTTCGTGCAGAGCGCCGGGTTCGGGGTGCCAGCGGCCGAGCGGATAGGTCAGGCCGCGCCTCTCCTCAGAAACAGGCGTTTCCAAGGTGGGCGACTGGGTCAGGGACTGGTCGGACATAATGACGGTTTGGCGGGTTTGGCCGGTGGGTGCGCCTATCTGTTGTGGGCGGAGAGACTCCTGAATGAGCGCAACCGCCACAGACCGTCTTTCATGGATCGATCGTTCGGACGGCTGGACTTTCTTCCGGACGCATTCGGTCGCTGTTCTCGGCTAGGCGCTGCTGGCGCTGATGGTCACTTTCCGCCGGTGCGGGTTGTCGGGGCCTCCGGGTCATGCTGCCGCTGCCTCGATATTCGTATCGACAAAGGATATCGTCAGATCCCTAGCGCGGCGCGTATCGACAACCTGGGGAATGAACGTCCGATCAGCCGCGCTGAGATATTTCTCCAGAAAGTCGAGGATGGCGCTGTCCTCATTCGCGTCGAACTTTCTTGCGAAAAGGTCTCTTCCGCTGACGAGGGACTCACTGTCGGCGATGCCGAAATTGCGGGGCCTCAGCTTCACCTCGCCATCCGGAATCCAGTCGATCGTTCTCAGATCGTCGTTCATCATTTCCCCATGTTCGCCAATGTTCATCATGACCGTCTGGAAAAAGGATTCGTCCGGTATGAAGCTGGTCCGGTAGAATTTCCGATAGCGAGAGACGCGCGGGTCACTGGTAACGAATTCACAGAACGCACGGTCGACGACCTTCCACTGCGTACCGATCCACGGCGAAACGCCCTTCAAAAAGCGGCGGGGAATACCGGTTCTGAAAATCCGGCCAAACGCCTCGATAAACCGATATCTGATCCGGTTGAGCGTTTCCGGACGTTTGGTGCTCTGGTCAACGGCGCGAATAAATTGCCTGCCGGGATTCGCGTCCAGAAATGTCCTGATCTGTGTCTGCGTTTTCAGGGGAAAATCCTGCCCGCTCAGATTGATGAAATGGGTCCATCGCGAATTCATGGCCAGCAGGCGCTTCATCCCCCGCACCTCGGCATCAACGAGACTGAACCCTCCCCACAAGGCGCTTTGCGCCGGCAGGATTTCCGTATCCTGATATGGCTGAAGGAACATGGCAATATCGCGGGCGAGGCTCGCACCCGATGTCTTGTCGATGTGGATGAGGTACTGGTTCCCTGGCTGATATATCGCGCGAAACATGCGCTTAAACTGCTCGGGATAGCGGTGAACGAGGATGAAATAAGCGATCATGCAGGATGCTCCGGTCGCAGCCTGCCCTCCCGGGCGGGTGTGCGTAGTGAACCCGCCTCAGGTCCGCCATCGACACATCGCTGGAAGGAGACACCGCGTCTGGGAAAACCGTCGCGGTATCTGCAATATGGGTTGCCCGCGCTGGAATGTTAGGGCCGCGTGTCAGGCCGACCCCATATTGCTCCGGTACACATCCCGCAGCGTGTCCAGCGGTTCGAGCTTCCCCGCCTTTTCCGTGTGCCAAAAGGTCCAGCCGTTGCAGCTGGGGGCGTTTTGCACCCTTGCGCCCATTTTGTGGATGGACCCCGCGTCCTTACCCAGGCTGAGCGAGCCGTCGGCCCTGACCTTCGCCTTCCAGCGGCGGCGGGGGTCTGTGAGCATTGTGCCGGGGCGGATCATGCCGGTTTCCACGAGCGCGCCGAAGGGGACCTTTGGCTGGGCGCGGCGGCCTTGCACGACCTGCAACGCCTCTTCAGGCGCGGGTTCGACGGCGGCGATGCGGGCTTTGGCGACGTCGATATAGGCCTGTTCGCGCTCGATGCCGATAAAGTCTCGCCCGAGGCGGCGCGCGACCGCGCCGGTCGTGCCGGATCCGCAGAACGGATCGAGGACGACCGAACCCGGCGCGCTCGTCGCGGCCAGGATGCGGTGGAGCAATGCCTCGGGCTTCTGCGTGGGGTGGGCCTTGTGACCGCCCACTTTGACGCGTTCCCCCCCGTTGCAGATCGGAATCAGCCAGTCGGACCGCATCTGCAGGTCGTCGTTCATGGCCTTCATGGCGTGATAGTTGAAGGTGTAGCGCGCCTTGTCGGACTTCGCGCACCAGAGCAGGGTTTCATGCGCGTTCGTAAAGCGCGTTCCCTTGAAATTCGGCATCGGATTGGATTTGCGCCAGACGATGTCGTTGAGGATCCAGAAGCCCGCATCCTGAACCGCCGCGCCGACGCGGTAGATGTTGTGATAGCTGCCGATGACCCAGAAGCCGCCATCATCCTTCAGCACACGCTTCGCCTCGGCCAGCCATAACCGCGTGAATTTGTCGTAGGCGGCGAAGCTGTCGAACTGGTCCCAGGCATCATCGACGGCATCGACCGTGCCGCCCTCCGGACGCAGAAGATCGCCGTTCAGTTGCAGGTTATAGGGCGGATCCGCGAAGATCAGGTCGACACTGCGCGCGGGCAGTTTCGCCATCTCCTCTATGCAGTCGCCCTTGATAATGCGGCTGCCGATCGCGCTGGTCGCTGGTTTCGTCATCGTCTCACCCCTGTTCGTCAGCGGCGAACCTGCGGGCACCGACTCGTTCAGGTCAAGTGAATGGAATCAACATGTTGGAATGAGTCTCTGTATCACGATAGGAACAAAAGGGAGTCGAAACCCATAAATTGAGTCCGGTCTGAGCGCAGGGTCACAAGATATTGAGGGTGTTGCCGAAAAGACTCACAAGCCGCTGTTTCTTGCATGGGCGGCGCGCACAGGCGCGAAACTATGCCGATGGTGCGGCGTGGGGCCGAGTTCGGCGAGCGCCGCCAGATGCCGCGCGCTGCCATAGCCCTGGTTGGTTTCCCAGCCATAGCCTGGATGGGCCCTGGCGAGCGCCTGCATCTCTCGGTCGCGCGTGACCTTTGCGATGATGGAGGCGGCGGCGATCGAGAGGCATTTCGCGTCGCCCTTCACGATGGTGCGGCTGGGCCGCGCCCAGCGCGGGGCGCGGTTGCCGTCGATCAGGACCATGGCGGGCGTCACCGGCAGGTCGGCGACGGCACGCTCCATGGCCAGCATGGTCGCCCAGAGGATGTTGATCTCGTCGATTTCCGCAACGTCGGCCCGGCCGATGCCGATCTGCGCGGAGATTTCAATCTGCCCGTAGAGCCGTTCGCGCCGCGCGGGGCTGAGCTGTTTGGAATCGTTCAGGCCGGGGGGAATATGGTCGGGGTCGAGGATGACCGCGGCGGCGATGACCGGACCGGCGAGCGGCCCCCTGCCCGCCTCGTCCACGCCGCAGACGGGCTGCGGCGCGGCACGCTCCAAGTCATAATCCGGCATCAGTCGGTGAGCGGCCAGCCATGCGCCAGCGGTCCGTGGCCGCTGCCCAGTGCGGGCGCTTCGGCGATGGCGCGGCGGACATAGGCGCAGGCGGTTCGGAAGGCGGTTTCCAGATCCTGTCCCTGCGCCAGATGGCTAGCGAGGGCGGACGCGAGGCTGCAGCCCGTGCCGTGCGTGTTTTCCGTGTCGATGCGCTGGTCCTCGACACGGGCAATCTCCCCGTCGGCCGACACGAGAATATCCGTCAACATGTCGGACAGGAGATGCCCGCCTTTCGCAAGAACGGTGATGTCATGGTCGCGCGCCAGCCGCGTCGCCGCCGCGACCATGCCCTCGGTATCGTCAATCTCTTCGCCCACAAGGAGCGCAAGTTCGGGGATGTTCGGCGTCAGGACGGTCGCGGCGGGCAGCGCATAGCGCCTGAGCGCGCCGAGCGCATCGTCGCCAACAAGCCGGTCGCCGCTGGTCGCCACCATGACCGGATCGACGACGATGGGCACATCAAGGTCGGCGATGGCGGCGAAGACGGCGCGGATCATGCGGGCCTTGCCGAGCATTCCGGTCTTGATGGCGTCGACGCCGATATCGTCCACGCAGGACGCGATCTGTGCCTTCACACTGGCGGGCGATAGCGCATCGATGCGCTGGACGCCGAGCGTGTTCTGCGCGGTGACGGCGGTGATCGCGGTCATGGCATAGCCGCCGGTCATGGTGATGGACTTTATATCCGCCTGTATGCCCGCGCCGCCAGACGAGTCCGAGCCTGCGATGGCGAGGATGCGGGGCGGCTGGTGCGTCACGCGGCTTTCGCGACGGCTTCGCAGATGTTGTCGACCAGATGTTCAACGAGGACGGGGTCGTCGCCCTCCGCCATGACGCGGATGAGCGGCTCCGTACCCGATTTGCGGATGAGCACGCGGCCGGTGTTGCCAAGGCGCCTTTCCGCATCGGCGATGGCGCGCTGCACATTGTCCTGTTCCAGCGGCGCGCCGCCCTTGAAGCGGACATTCTTGAGGAGCTGCGGCAGCGGTTCGAACACGTCGAGCAGTTCGGAGGCGGGCTTTCCGCTTTCCACCAGGCAGGCGAGAATCTGCAGCGCGGCGACAAGGCCGTCGCCGGTCGTCGCATAATCGGACATGATCAGGTGGCCGGACTGTTCGCCGCCGACATTATAGCCCTTGGCGCGCATGGTTTCGAGGACATAGCGGTCGCCGACCTTCGTCCGTTCCAGCTTCAGTTTCAGGCCCTCAAGATAGCGTTCCAGGCCAAGGTTCGACATGACCGTCGCCACCAGCCCGCCGCCGCGCAGGCGGTCGTTGGCGGCCCAGTTGGTCGTGATGAGAGCCATGAGCTGGTCACCGTCGATGATGCGGCCCTTCTCGTCGACGACGATCAGCCGGTCGGCATCGCCGTCGAGCGCAATGCCGATATCGGCATTGGTGTCCTTCACCATGTCCTGCAGCATTTTCGGGGCGGTCGAGCCGACCTTCGCATTGATGTTGAATCCGTCGGGAGACGTGCCGATGGCAGTCACGTCCGCGCCAAGTTCCCAGAGGGCGGACGGGGCAACGGTGTAGGATGCGCCATTGGCACAATCGAGAACGATATTGAGACCGTCGAGGCGCAGATGTTCCGGAAAGGTCATCTTGGCATCGTGGATATACCGCCCGCGCGCATCCTCGATCTTGCGGGCGCGGCCGATTTCTTCCGGACGTGCGAGCTGCGGCTCCTTCGTCAGCAGCATCTCGATTTCAGCCTCGTCCTCGTCGGACAGCTTGTAGCCGTCGGGACCGAACAGCTTGATCCCGTTGTCGTGAAAGGGGTTGTGGCTGGCGGAAATCATGACGCCGAGGTCGGCGCGCATGGAGCGGGTCAGCATGGCGACGGCGGGCGTCGGTAGCGGACCGACCATGACGACGTCCATGCCGACGCTGGTGAAACCCGCGATCAGGGCCGATTCCATCATATAGCCGCTGAGGCGCGTATCCTTGCCGATAACGACGCGATGCTTGTGGTCGCCGCGCAGGAACTTCGCGCCCGCGGCCTGTCCCACGCGCATGGCGATTTCCGCCGTCATCGGCGCGACATTGGTAAGCCCCCTGATTCCGTCGGTGCCGAAATATGAGCGCGTCATCTGCTATTCCCCTTGGCCGTCATTCGCGCCCGTGCTTATGCGGGGCAGCTTTACGCCTGCCTTAACGGTGGGAGCAAGATTTTTGAGGGGATGTCGGCATGTTCGAGGGGCTACCGGCCTATTTCGCGGAAACCATGGCGGGCGCGATCGCGCATCTGTCCAGCATGGTATTCTATGAAGTCGATGTCATGGGCCAGCCCGCGGCCGTCATCGCGCTGGCGCTGTTCGCGGCCATGCTGTTTTTCAGCGCCTGGCTGGGCCTGCCGCAGCTGCGCGGTGTTCCCATCGGCCTGAAACTGCTGCGCGGGAAGCATGACGATCCTACAGCACCGGGCGAAGTCAGCCAGTTGCAGGCACTGTCGACGGCGCTTTCGGGTACCGTGGGGCTGGGCAACATCGCGGGCGTCGCCATCGCGATTGCCATGGGCGGCCCGGGTGCGGCCTTCTGGATGTTCGTCATCGGGTTTTTCGCCATGGCGCTGAAATGCGCCGAGGTGACGCTGGGACTGAAATATCGCGAGTTCGGCGAGGACGGCCAGGTGCATGGCGGTCCGATGTACGTCCTGAAGAACGGCCTCGCCTCGATTGGCCTGCCGAAGTCAGGCTGGCGTCTGGGCGCGCTCTATTCGGTATTCGCACTGGGCGGCGCACTGCCGCTGATCCAGGCCAACCAGAGTTTCAGTGCGCTGGCCGGCGTTGGCGGGTTCGAGGCCACGCCCCGCGCGGGCCTGATCTACGGCATCGTCCTTGGCATTCTGATCGCGCTGGTCATCGTCGGCGGAATCAAATCCATCGCACGCGTGACAGGGCGCATCGTGCCCTTCATGTGCGCGCTCTATCTGGGCGGGGTTTTCATCATCCTGCTGGTCAACGCCGATGCGGTTCCGTCCAGTCTGCTGCTGATCGTCGAGAGCGCCTTTTCGCAGGACGCGGTCACCGGCGGCATCATCGGCAGCTTCATCGTCGGAATGCGCCGCGCGGTCTTTTCCTGCGAGGCCGGGGTCGGCACGGCCGTGATCGCGCACAGCGTGGCGAAAACGCACCATCCCGCCTCCGAAGGCATGGTCGCGCTGCTGGAACCCATGTTCGACACGATGATCGTCTGCATGGCGACCGCGCTGATGATCGTCGTGACAGGCGTTTACGATGACGGCTTCAGCGACATCGCCATGACGACCGCCGCCTTTGCGAGCGTGGTCAGCTGGTTCCCCTATGTGCTGCTGGTCGCGGTGCTGCTGTTCGCCTTTTCGACACTGGTCGCGTGGGGCTATTATTTCATGACCGCCTTTGGCTATCTGTTCGGGCACGGGCCGAAACGGGATCTGTTCGTCCGGATCATCTATTGCGTGCTGACACCGCTTGGGTCGGTGCTGGCGGCGGATGCGGTCGTGGACCTGATCGACAGCCTGTTCTTCCTGATGGTGCTGCCGAATGTCGTCGGACTGATCCTGCTGGCACCGACCTTGCGGCGGGAGGTGTCGGGATTCTTCGCGGATGTGAAGGCGGGGCGGATTTACGGCGACGACATTCCGGCGGACCATAATGCCATGCCGGGGCATGACTAGGATATCCTGAGCCCCCCGCATGTCATTCCCGCTGAGGGGGCGATGACATGCCGGGGGGTGGGCGTCAGGCCCCCGCCCGCGCCGCCATGCGGTCCATGACCGTGCCGGGGAAAAGCCGGTTGATGACCAAATTCGCCTTTTCCTGCGCCGTGCCGACGGGGATTTCGCGCTTTCCCGCCTTCAGGCCATCGATGATCTGCTGGGCGGCGGCGGATGTGGGGATGCCGTGATCGACGGGGTCGTCGTTCGGGCCGTAGCGGTTGCCATTGCCATCGACCGCATTGGCGGCGATCTGCGTGGCGACGAAGCCGGGCGTGACGGTCGTGACCTGCAAGCCATGCTGCGCCACCTCTGCGCGAAGCGCGTCCGAATACCCCATAAGGGCGTGTTTCGCGGCGCAATAGCCCGTGCGAAGGGGCGCACCGAGTTTTCCGGCGATGCTGGCAATCTGCACCAGATGCCCGGACCCACGCTCCACCCAATGCGGCAGCAGGAGCTGCGTCAGTTTCAGCGGCGCGAAGAAATCGACCTCCATCAGGCGGCGGTAAACCTCGAAATCGGTATCGACGGCCATCGACCGCTGCGAAATGCCCGCATTGTTGACCAGCATGTCGGGGACACCCTTCCACGCGATCGCCTCTTCGACGATGCCCGGCAGCGCGTCATAGTCCGTCGCCTCGAAACAGAGCGATTTCGTGTCATTCCTGCATTCATGCGCGGTTTCGGACAGTGCCGGACCGCGCCTGCCGGACAGGATGACATGCGCACCCTCCGCCGACATGGCGATGGCAAGCGCACGGCCGATGCCGCTGGAGGCGCCGGTGATCCAGACGGTCTGGCCTTCGATGGTCACAAGATGAACTCCCAGAAAAGCGTGGTCTGGCCAAGGGCGATGGGATGCAGCCATACGAGGACGGCGTAAAGGACGAGTCCCGCGAGGATCGGCGCAATACCCGGCCAGGCCAGGGACGGTGCGAAACGGGTTGCGCGCTGCCATTCAATCCAGTCATTGCCCATCAGGTCCCGCTTCTTCGCATCCTGCGCCTTTGCGCCGACGAGCGCGAGGAAGGCGATCCCGCCCGCGAAGATCAGCGTCGACAACTGGCCCGTCATGGCAATATGCGCCGCGGCCCAAAGCGCGAAGCCCCACATCATCGGATGGCGGGTGACCCGCATGATGCCGCGCGGGCCGTCCATCGATTGCAGAAGGCCGCCCGCACCTGCGAGCGCCGGATTGCGCGTAATGAGGCTGCCCGCGAAGAGGATGCAGGCGAACATCATCACCACATGGCCGCCCATGATGACCCAGAAATACTGAAACCACAGCGGATGTTCGGGCGCGCCGCCATAAAGAATGGCCGCCCAGACCAGGAGCGCGAGCGAGATCAGCGAGTAGACGGCGAGGAAGCCGGTTTCCCCCAGCCGTGCGACCATCGCGGCGCGCAAGGGGTGGCTCATCAGGAAATGCGTGCCGACGAAAAGGATCATGGCGAGGGCAAGAAGGATCATGGGTCAGATCATGGCTTATGCGATGCTGGCAGGAAAGGCTGAAAAATGAGGGGCGGACGTGTTCGCCATCCCTTCAGTAGAAACCCGGTCTTTTCAAATTCCCGATATTACATCAAGCCTGACCCGGCAATCCGGCGCAGGCCGGACGCCGTCCCACGCGCGACGATTCCATGGCAGCATCAGGCGATGGGCCCGGCCCCTCGGCGGAGTGACCGGTCATCCTCAGCTTTTAGAGCGCCTCAGCGGCTATACTGCTTGGGCAGGCCCGTGTCCGCATTCGCCGGGTTGTAGCGGTCCCTGAGTTTCGTCTGGCGGCTGTCCATCGGCTGCGCGACGCCGCCAATATAGACTGCCGTCGGCGCGGACGAGATCTCAATGGGGTCGCCGTCCCAGATGACGATATCCGCATCCTTGCCCGGAGCGATGCTGCCCGCATTGATGCCGAGGATAGAGGCGGGAACGCTGGTAATGGCGGCGAGTGCCTGATCGCGCGTCAGGCCCGCTGCGCCGGGAATGCGCGCCTGCGCGACGGTCTGCCCCGCCTGCTGCGTCATCAGGCGCGGCTGGCCGGGGTCGGCAATGGCGACCTTCACACCCGCAGCGACCATGCGGCCGACATTGGACTGAGTCGAACCAAGGGATTCAAAGCTGCCGGGCAGGTTGTACATGGGGACGGCAATGACCGGAATATTCTCCCGCGCCAGCCGGTCGGCGACCATCCAGCCTTCGGCAACGCCGGACAGAATCAGCCTGAGACGCGGATAGGATTGTTTGAGGTCGAGAACCTGCTCGATATCGCTGGCGCGGTGGACGTCGATCATTGCGGGCATCTCGCCCTGGATGACGGGCACGAGGGCAGCGGCGTCGGCGCGGGTGAGAAGCGCATCCCTGCTGTTGCCAGCGCCATAGCCTCCCGGATTGCGCGCGTAGAGTTCGGCATCGCGGAAGGCGTCCTTCAGCCGTGCGAAGGTTGCCGCGCGCGAGCCGCCCGCAAGACGCGAGCCGCGCTCTCCCATGGAGATATACTGCATGGCGCGGGGACGGACGATGGTCTCGCCGTCCGCGCTGAGGCTGACGATCGCCGCCATGCCGCCGAACAGATCCCTGCCCGCCATCGGAACGGCCGCAGCCTTCGTCACACCCTCGATCCGGTTGATCGCCATGCGCGTGGAGCGCGGGTTGACGGCGGGGGCGATGTCGAGAGCCGCGCTGTAGGGGCTGTCGTCAGCATCGATTTCGTTGGTCTGCCTGACCGCACCGACCTCGACAATGCCAAGGTCGCTGAACGCCGAGACCAGACCGGGCGTGACATAATTCCCGCCCGCGTCGATGACATTTGCACCGGCGGCGGCACTGTTTTCCGAGACGCTGGCGATGCGGCCATCCCTGACCGTGATCGTCACATTGCCGCGCTCCGCCGCGCCCGTGCCGTCCATCAGACGGGCGTTGGTGATGGTCATGTTCTGCGCGGCGGCGGGCGTGACGACAGCCAAGGCTGCAAGCACGGCCGTGCCAAGTTTCAGGCGCGCAAAATTCGCTCTCACGCAGCGAGTCATTTCACGTCTCCTTCACCGGGCTGGCCGAGCTCGAAATCGCTGACCGGGCGCATGTTCGTGTTCACATCATACATGAGGGCGCCGTCGATCCAGACCTGTTCGGGACGGGCGTAGACACTGAGCGGATCGCCGTTCCAGAGAACGACATCGGCGCGCTTGCCGACCGTCAGGCTGCCGACCTCCTGTTCGACACCGATGGCCCGGGCGGCATTGTTGCCGATCCAGGTCCAGGCGGTTTCGGGCTGAATGTCGAGGCCCGCGCGGTTTCCGTCGGCCAGCGATTTCGCGGTTTCCTGATTGAGACGCTGGATGCCGATATCGTCATCGGAATGCGTGATGGCACAGGCCCCGGCCTGATGAACGAAGGGGATATTCTCGCGGATGCCGTCATAGGCCTCCATCTTGAAGCCCCACCAGTCCGCCCACATGGCGGCGCAGGTGCCGGATTCCGCCAGCATGTCGGCAATCTTGTACGCCTCGACCGCGTGGTGGAAGGCGCTGACCTTGTAGCCGAATTCCTTGCCCATATCGAGAATCAGGGCCATTTCGTCGGCGCGGTAGCAGTGGTTCTGGACAAGGATTTCACCGTCGAGAACGCCGCGCAGCGTTTCCATGCGAAGGTCGCGGTTCGGTATGTCCTTGGCCTTTGCCGTGCCGTCCTTCACCTTTTCCTCGTAAGCGTCCCATTTGCGGTCATATTCGACCGCGTCCGCCCAGGTTTTGCGATAGACCGCGAAATTGCCCATGCGGCTGCCGGGCTCGCGGCCCTTGCCGCCATAGACACGCTTGGGGTTCTCGCCGCACGCCATTTTCAGGCTGTAGGGCGCGCCGGGAAATTTCATGCCCTGCACTGTGCGCGCCGGTATGTTCCTGAGCGTGACGCCGCGCCCGCCGAACAGGTTGGCGGAGCCGGGCAGAATGTGGAGCGTCGTGACGCCTGCCGCAAGCGCGCGGGTAAAGCCCGGATCCTGCGGCCAGACGCCATGTTCGGCGTGGACGTCGGACGTGACGGGGCCGGTGACTTCATTGCCGTCCGAATGCGCCTCGACACCCGGCGACGGATAATTGCCGAGATGCGAATGCACGTCGATGATGCCGGGCGTCACCCATTTCCCGGCCGCGTCGATCCGCACGGCGTCGGCGGGCGCGGACACGGACTGACCTATGGCGGCGACCTTGCCATCCTGCATCAGCACCTGTCCGGCCATGAGCTTGCCGCCCGCGCCGTCATAGATGTTGGCGTTTTCAATCAGCGTCGTCCGGCTGCCATAGGGCGTATAGGTGGACGGAACCGGCATCTTTGTGAACGTCGGCAGATCGCTTGGCTTCGTCGTGGACGAACTGCCGCTGTCGGCATTGGCGGCGGCACAGGCCGTGAGCGCAAGCGCGCTCACCATGCAGATCAGGCTACGCATCAGCGGGTCTCTCCTGCGGTATTCACGCCCGCCGCCTGCGGTTCGGCGAGTTCGGCCTCACCCAGCATGGAATGATCGTCATCGACCAGAGTGTCGAGGTGCATGAGCTTCTTGATCAGCGGCGAGACGACCATGACGGCAATACCGATACCGACCGCGTATAGGCCGACGGTCTGATAGACGCTGAGGACAACCTCCTTGCCCGCTTCCTCGCCAACACCCTCGGCACCGGTCGCGGAGGCAATCAGGCCAGCCGCGAAATTACCAGTTGCGGACGCGAAAAACCATGTGCCCATGATGAGGCTGGCCATGTGCGCCGGGGCGAGCCGGTTCATGGCGCTGAGCCCCACCGGCGACAGGCAAAGCTCGCCCGTTGTGTGCAGCAGATAGATAAGAAAGATAAAGATGACCGGCGTGGGCACGTCGATGCCGACACTCCGCGCACCCCAGACGAGGACGAGAAAGCCAAGACCGACCTGAACGACGCCGAGGCCGAATTTCAGCGGAGCGGAGGGTTCCTTGCCGCGATGGCCGAGCCACGTCCATGCGATGGCGAACAGCGGGGCAAGGAGGATGATGTAAATCGCGTTGATCGACTGGAAAACCGACGCTGGAACGCCGCCGCGATCGACGTGACGGTCAGTAAACAGGTTCAGCGAAGAGCCAGCCTGTTCAAAGAGCGCCCAGAAGACGATCGATGTCAGAATGAGGAACATTGCCGCGAATATACGGTCACGATCCTCTGCCGGTAGCCGCACCACAGCGATGTAGAGGACGTAAAGGACGAGCGCGCCGCCGAAACCGCCGAGCACGAAGCCAACGAGCGACTGATACTGGATCGCCACCCAGCATAGGCCGACCATCGCCAGACCGATGACATACATCCACCATTCGATGTTGAGGCCGGCGACCTTATCCTTCAGCCGCGCCGGGTTTTTCGGTTCACCGCGCCCAAGCAGCAGCGGCTTGCCCCAGATGAACACGATAAGACCGGCCAGCATGCCGATACCGGCGAGGCCGAAGCCGTAAGCCCAGCCATAGGTTTCGCCGATATAGCCGCACAGCAGCGAGCCAAGCGCCGCACCGAGGTTAATCCCCATGTAAAAGATGGTGTAGGCGGGGTCGCGGCGGATGTCGGTACGCGTGTAGAGCTGTCCGACGATGACCGAGATGTTCGCCTTCAGGAAGCCCGAGCCGACGATGATAAGCGCGAGGGCGAGCCAGAAGATCGGCATTACCGGGTTATCCTGACCGAGCGATCCGTCACCCTCAAACGCCATGAAGAAATGGCCAGCCGTCAACAAGACCGCACCGAAGAGGACAGCCTTTCGCTGACCGAGAAACTTGTCGGCCAGATATCCGCCGAGCGACCGGCGTAATGTAGACCAGCGCCGTATAGGCGCCGTAGATGATCGAGCCTTCGCTGTCCGAAAACATCCAGTGCTTGACCAGATAGAAGATCAGCAGCGCCCGCATGCCGTAATAGGAGAAGCGCTCCCACATTTCGGCGAAGAACAGGACGAACAGGCCCTTCGGGATGGCCGAAATAGGTTCCGGCACTGTCGGTGGGCGGCAGGCCGGGTGCGGCGCTGGCGTTGGTGTTTGCCATGGGTGGAAAAGCCCCTCTTTACGCTTATCGTTGTACGCGGGCACTCCCCGCGCCCGCTTTCAGGTGGCGGACACTAGCCGCGACATAATGGGATGGGAAGAGGCTCTATCCGGTCCAGCGGATTCCGGCCCAGATGGTGCGCGGCTGGGCAAGAGTGGTTGCGCCGCGGACGTCGATGCCGTCCTCTATGCGCGTGTCGGTCAGGTTCTCTCCCGACAGCGTCAGCGCGAAGCCGCGAGAGAGCGGGACTTCGGCATGAGCATCGATGGCGACGAAGGCTTTCAGCGGCCGGGCTTCGAGGTCGTCCTCAAACTGTCTGGAAGAATAGCGCAGAGTCGTGCCGAGACTGCCGCCGCGCAGGAAATCATAGCTGGCTGACAGGTGAGCGCGGTGACGGGGAATTTGCGGCGGGCGGAAGCCGTCCTGGGCGGCGGTCAGCCCGCCGCCCCGCTGTTCGCTGTCCGTCAGCGCATAGCTGCCGCGCATCCTGAGCGGGCCGTAGTCCAGGCTGGCGCCAGCTTCGATGCCCCGCGCGTCGACGGCATCGAGATTCAGGCGCTGGCGGAAGCTGCCGAACACGAAGCCCGTGCCGGGAAACACGCCCGGCCCCTCCCCCAGCGTGATATTGCTGATGATATTTTCCGCGCGCATGGTGAAGGCGGTCAGACTGAATTTCGCCGTCGATAACGGCTGATAGTCTATTCCGATTTCCGCGCCCCGGCTGCGCTCGGGCTTCAGCGCGGGATTGGCAGCGACGGCATCCGGGCCGACGCGGAAGGGCCGGTAGAGCTCGTTCAATGTCGGCAGCCGCCAGCCGAGATACCCTGCACCCCGCACGGTGATGGCAGGTGTCAGCCCAAGGGCCGCGCCAAGCCGCGCGGTGGGTTCCCAGCCGCTGCGATCCGGGAAATCCTGTCCTCTACCGCGCTCCTCAAACCGGCCATCCGTGAGCCACCAGCGGTCCAGCCGCGCGCCGCCCGTCAGCAGCAGCGCGCTTGAGACCTGCCAGTCGTCCGCTAAGAAAAATCCCAGGGTGTCGCTGGTGCCGCCCGCATTGCGCAGCGCCGTCAAGGTCTGGCCGTCGAAGTCGAAACGCTCCTTCGTTTCGCCCTCCGCATGCTGCCAGTCCGCCCCGATCCGCAGACCGTGCGCGCCCAGGCTGGGACGCAGTTCCAGCTTCGCGCCGATGCCAGTGGCGGGGACATTATACTGATCGAGAGAAGGCTGTTCGGTCGACCGGTCCGCCGCCGTGCGCGCGAAGGCGGCCTGATATTTCCTTTCCTGCACATAGGCGAGCGCCTCCCATGGGACACGCCCGCGCGACACCAGCCGGATACTGGCGTCCGCGCCCTCGTTGCCGCTGGTGACGAGCGCCTGCCCGCGCTGGCGGTCGTCATGGAAAACGGCAGCGCGGACCTGCAGTTCGGTCGCGGGCGCAACGGGAAAGACGGCGCGCGCGCTCAGGCTTTGCTGGTCATAGGGCGAACGGGTGTCGACGGCCCCGCGATCGGCTGACGCGGTGGTGAAGAAGCCGTCGCCCTCCGCATAGGCGGCGTCGATGGTCACGAAGCCAGCGCCGACATCGGCGATCAGGCCCGCGCCGAGGTCGATACTGTCGCGGGAGCCATAGCGAGCGGCCAGATAGCTGCCGCGCTCCCCCGGCCCGGCGCTCGACAGTTCGATCGTGCCCGAAACCGCACCGGCACCGAACGCGCCCGCCGCGCCGCCGGTTGTGGCGCGGGCGTAGCCCAGGCTTTCGGGCGCGATGGCGGCCCAGGGAATCCAGCCCGCAAACGGATCGGCAACCGGAACGCCATCCAGAAGGACGAGCGCGCGGCTGGATGCGTTTCCGCCGATGCCGCGCAGGGTGGCGCCCTGGCTGGTCGGATTGGCGCTGCGCGCATCGGAGCGGCGGAACAGCTGAAAGCCGGGAATGGCGTAGAGCGCATTTTCCAGCTGGCCCGATGGCTCGGCTGTCAGATCAGCGCGCGCAATCGTCTGCGCCGCATAGGCCTCCTCTCCCGCGGACCGGGGCAATGCGCTGCCGGTGATGACGATATCCTGCTGCGCGGCAGCGGGAACGGCCATGGCGAGTGCGGAAAGCAAAATGATTTTGACGGGCAAGGCGGGGCAGACTTCGGCTTGGGATGAGAGGCGCTGTTTGCTAGTGACCCTGACGGGCGGCGCAAGCCCCCTCACCTGACAGCATCATGGGAACCGCGTGCCAAATGCCGGAAATTTTCAATGACAGATCAACGCCGCTCTCGCTGCTGCTGACGCGGCGGTCCGGCAGACCGCGCGACATGGTCGCACCCGGGCCGGACGGTGAGGAGCTGAAGGCGATCCTGACGGCGGCGACGCGGGTTCCCGATCACGGCAAGATCGCGCCATGGCGCTTCGTCATCATTCCCGAAGAGAGGCGCGACGATTTCGCCGCCATGCTGCACGCCGCCTATGCCGAGGAACGACCGAACGCGGGCAAGCTGGAAGGAAAGGCCATCGACGATTTCGCGCATCATGCGCCGTTGCTGATCGCTGTCCTCCACCGGCCCGATCCGTCGCGCTCCATTCCGCTGAAGGAGCAGGAATGGTCCGCGGCAGCGGCGGCCATGACGCTGGAACATGCCGTGCATGCATCGGGCTATGTGTCGGGGTGGCTTACCGGCTGGGCCGCCTATTCGGAGAGCGTGACAAAGGCGCTTGGAGACGCGGGGGACATGATCATTGGTTTCATGTTCATCGGTACGGCGGCTCAGCCGCTGGTGGAACGGCCACGGCCGGAACTGGATGATGTCGTCTCCGTCTGGAACGGGTGAGGATCAGCCCGCTTCCCCCGTCCCCGAGCGGAGCTGATATCGCTTCTCGTCCGGCAGCGGCTCCAGGACATCGCCGCGACCATAGACGCGGGCCGTTCCCCGGCGGTCACGCTTCGCCTGATAGAGCGCGAGATCGGCGCGGTGCATCAATTCGCTGCGGCAGTCGATGTCGTCCGTCAGCCAGCTTATGCCGATCGTTCCCGACACCTGCAGCCGCTTCGCCCCCGTCCCCGCGATCATTCGCAGATCCCTGAGCAGGCGGCGCGCGCGCGTTTCCGCCTGATCGCAGTCATTCGGCAGGGACAGCACGAGGACGAACTCGTCGCCGCCCAGCCGGGCAGGGAAGCAGCCGCCGAGATAGCCCGTCCTGAGCCGGGCGGCCGTTCGGCGCAGCAGTTCGTCGCCGGCCTGGTGCCCGAGTTCGTCATTGACCTGTTTGAAGCCATCGAGATCGATCATGAAGAGCGCAAGCCGGCCCCCCTGCCGCCGGGTCCGTTCGATCAGCCGGTCAAGCTGATCGTTCAGATGCGCCCGGCTGGCAATCTGGGTCAGGTCATCCGTGTTGACGCGCTTCAACAGGCTCTCTTCCAGCCGGTATCGATCCGTGACATCCTGAAACACACCGATCAGCGCGACCGCCTCTCCGTTCACATATTCGACCTCGGCCGAGGTACGGACGCGGCGCTCCCGCCCCGTGGCGGTAATGAAATCGACCTCGAGATCGAACGCTTCTCCCGACGTCATGATCGCGTCGAGCGCCGCCGTCACCTCCGCACGGGCGCGGGGCGGGTAATATTGCAGCGCGTCATCGAGCGGCGGCGTGTCCGTCTTTTCAAGACCGTGAATGGTATAGACGTTGTCGGACCATTCGATGAAATTGTCGGAAAGCCGCAGACGCCATGAGCCGATATTGGCGATCCTCTCCGCCTGCCGGAACTGCGCTGCCTGCTGACTGAGTCGCTGCAGCGACTCCTCATGCCTGGCCAGCAGGTCCTGCAAGCGGCGCGCATCCATGCGCGACTGCACCAGCTTATGCGCGATGCCGCCAATCGTTTCCAGAATGTCGCGATCTTCGGGGAACAGCGTCTGCGTGGGGCCGATCAGGCCAAGCTCGCGAAAGATGTCCTCGCGCGCACGAGGAGCGACAGGCGGCGGCGCGCATGCCAGGGTTTTCCGGTGCGAAATGGCGGTCGAAAGCATGGCGAGAGACATAGACAAGATGGGTTAACAACCCGTTGATTCCGGCAACCCGAAGTTGCAACGCCGGTTTCAGCACCGTCCTGCGACGGCTCGCCGCTTGACGGTGTTGGTGTTATATGGTTTTAGTACACTCATGTGGCAGGACGCTAAACCAATATATCTGCAGATCCGGGACCGTATTGCGGCCGCGATCATCGATGGAGATTTCGGGGTTGGCGAACCGCTGCCCTCCGTGCGCGTGCTTGCCGCGAAGGAGGAAGTGAACCCGCTCACCGTGTCAAAGGCCTATCAGGAACTGCAGGTCGCGGGTCTGGTGCAGGCGCGGCGGGGGCTGGGCCTCTTCATCATCGCGGGCGCGCGCGACCGGCTGGTTGACGAAGAGCGCCGGATATTCCTGGCGGATGACTGGCCGCGCATAAAGGCACATGTCGACCGTCTGGGGATCGACCTTCAGGATCTTCTGGAAACGGAAACCGCCTGAGCAGGGGCGGGCTGGACGCTCGCCATGCGGACCGCGGCCCGCATGACGGCGGGATCGGGCGCGGCTGATGATATCGGCAAGGACGGCGAATGCGCGGGCATAGGCTGGACGTTCGAACGTCGCGGCCGCCCGGCGGGCAAGCTGCGCTGAAACCGCACGATTTCCGGACAGGCGGGCCGCTATGGCAAGGCGGAGCAGGTGGATATCGTTCGCGCGTGAGGGTTCGCCAGCCAGCGCGCCCCCGGCAAGTGCCACAAACCCTGTCCAGTCGCGCCGCCCCCAGGCGATGTCGGCCCTGATGCGCTGCGCCGCGGAGCTGTCGTCATCGGCCAGCCGCGCTTCGGCCTCGAGATAGCGTTTCATCGCCGTCAGCGCGGCCGCCTCTCTGCGCTTCACATCGGGTCCGCGAACGCTTTCGGGCAATGTGCGGAGCACCGTGACGGCATCGGCTGGATTGCCCAGCCTGATATGGAGACTGGCGATATGCTTGACCGCCTCGACCCGCGCCGCGCCTTCCAGACGATATTCAGCCTGATGACCCAGAAGATTCGCGGCCTGACGCAGATGTCCGGCCGCCTCCAGGTCGCTCACAAGGATATTGACCATACGGTCCCCGTCAGGACCGGTCGGCAGCAGGTTGCGCCCCTCCCAGAATATGGCGAACCGCTCCGCCGGTGAGGTTTCGGTGCCGGACTGGAGAAGCTTTGCGTAAAGTGCGCGGGCGCTTGCCTTCGCCTTCATGCGCGCGTCGCCTTCGCCATGCGCCGCCAGCTGCGACAGGGCGGAAATTGCGGCTGCGACATCGTTCACCTCAAGCGACAGGCGAGCGATGCGGGCCAGCAGCAGCGCCTCCGCCGCGCCGCCGCGCCAGTCATGGCGGAGCGCCTCCAGACGCGCGCGGGCCGTGCCGGCGGCGATCAGCCCTGCGGAATGATCCATGTCGACGCGGCGAATTTCCGCGAGCAGGGCCGCAGCGGGATGTGCGCCCCGGGCAGCGCGCTCATAATGGCGGCGGGCAAGGTCGATATCCCCTGAAAGCTGGGCCAGGCGCCCGCGCCAATATTCTGTTTCGGACGCCCTGATGCCAGTGGTGACGTCCGGGAGGCGTTTGAGGGCAGCGACCGCCTGCGTGCGGTCATTCAAAAGCACTGCGGAACGAAGGCGCGCCATGTCTGACGCCGCCGTGCCGCAAGCGGGCTGGGCCAGTGCCTTCCTGTGCTGACCGAGACGCGACAGCGCGCGGGTGCGGACGGCGCAGGCCTGCGAAAGACCGTCAAAGGCGGGACCGTCGATACGGGCGAGCGCGGCCCTGTCATGGCCGGTTTCGAGAAGGGCGGTGGCATGGGCGATGCGAACGTCATGCGCCGCACCGCGCTCGGGGTCCTCGCTTGCAAGCACCGTCAGAACGCCGTCGGCCTCCCGGTACAGCCCGTGCGCCGCGTACAGCCGCGCCAGCCGCCAGCGCCAGGCGCTGCGCGCTTCGGGGGGCGCCAGGCTGAGGGCGTGAAATGTGGATGCGATCGCCTGAGTGCTGGCGAACGCAGGTGTATTCGTGCCTGCAAGCGCAAGCACAGTCGCAATCCCAAGAGAGAAAAGGCCCCGTTTCACAGCAGCGCGGATAGCATGGAACGGGTTAAGAGCGGGTAAGTGCCTGCCGGACCGGCGGTCCTATTCGGGCGGCGCGGCGCGGCGGCGCGGGCTACCGGCAAGCGCCATCATCAGGTCGCTGGCTGTTTCCGGGCGCATTTCCGCCAGGATCGCCGCCATGCTGCGCTCCTTCATGGCGAGCGCGACCTCGACCTGAACCGGCAGGTCAAGCCGTTCGAAAATGCGCGCGGCATCCTTCGGGCGCATGGCGGAATACATCTTCGTCAACTGCAGCATGCGCGGTTCGGCGGACGGCGGTGGTGCCGCGGTTGGCATGGACTCTCCCGCGACGCCTGTAACCGCCGGGTCGGGCCGACCGGTCTGCGGTGCAGAAGTCGCGGCCATCAACGCGGCCTCGATATCGGCAAGATCGTCGCCGTCCACCGCCGGATCCTTCTCCCGCAGCGCGACCGTGGCACGGCTGGGTTCCATCTGCGCCACTGTCGCAGCGCCTGCCGTAGCGCCGCCGCCCGGCATCAGGGCGGCGATATCGACCGCGGCGAGAACGGCGTCCAGCCGCAGCGTCAGGGATGCGGCGATCGCCAGCAACGCCAGCATCAGCATACGCCCGATACCCATCATGCGGCCTTCCGCTGGCGCGCTTCGATCGCGGCGATGGCGGCGGCGAGACTGCCGGGCTTCGGCGGTGCTTTTGCGGCGGGTGCATAGGGGCGTTCGGCGTGCTCCGCGTGCGCTGCGGGCGTAACCGGCGCGGGTGACGATTGCCGGGCAGCCTGACGCGGCCGTGTCGCCGCCTTTTCCAGGCGTTCGGCGAGCGCTTCGCTCGTAGCGTTCATGGCCTCCATCTCGTCGGTCAGACGGCGGGCCTGCCGCAGACGGGCGCTGAGACGTTCCTCGGCCTCTTCGCCGGCCTCGGTCAGCGCGGAAACGGCGGACCTGGCCTGCATGATCGTGCCAGAAAGGCTTGCAACCAGCGCCTCGAGATCGGCGCGCGCGGAGCGGAAGTTGGCAAGGCGGCGCGACAGGATCATGCCGTAGACCAGCACCGAAACCAGCAGCGCGCCAAGGATCAGATCGAGTCCACGATCGAAAAGCAGTTCGGCAGTCATGTGTAATCGTCCTGGCTTGGCATATAGCCTGGTGAGAGTTCGGCGGCGGGCGGCATGGATGCAGGCGGAGAAGCGGTATGGGAGAGGGTCACCCGCTCCTTTTCGAGGTCAGCCGTGCCGCGCTCGGACGGCCCTTCGGTCAGCTGGACGGCCACCCTGCCCCCGGACTGGCCCATTTCCCCAACGGCCAGCGTGACGCCGCCCGCCTTTACCGCGACGGGACGCTCAGCCGTCGCGCCAAGCGTGATGGTATCGCCCACCTTCAGGCGGCTGAGGTCGGACAGTTTCATCATGCGTTCCCCCAGCACCGCCTCGACCGTCATGTGCGAGGCGTGGAGTTCGGTGGCGAGATGCGATTCCCAGATCGTGTCGCGGCCGAATTTCTCGCCCATGAACCGTTCCAGGAGCTGTTCGCGGACAGGCTCAAGCGTGGCGTAGGGGATGGTGATTTCCATCGTTCCGCCGCGATCCTCCATATTGACCGACAGACGCAGATTGACGGCCGCGTTGGTGGGCCGCGCGATGCTGGCGAAACGGGGATTGGTTTCAATGCGTTCGAAGGCGAAGTTGACGGGCGACAATGGCTCAAAGGCAGCTGAGAGGTCCTTCATCACGACATGCACCATACGCTCGACCAGCATGGTCTCGATGGTCGTGAAGCTGCGCCCCTCCGGCCGCATGTCGACACTGCCCCGGCGTCCACCAAGAAGGACGTCGACGACAGCATAGATGAGCCCGCTATGCAGCGTGACAAGCCCGTAATTGTCCCATTCCTGCGCGCGGAAGACAGCGAGCATGGCGGGCATCGGCACGTCGGTCAGATGGTCCCCGAAGCGGACGGATTCAACACTGTCGATCGTGACTTCGATATTGTCCGACGTGAAATTCCTGAGACTGGTCGTCATCACGCGCACCAGGCGATCGAAGATGACGTCGAGCATGGGCAGGCGTTCATAGGAAACGAGGCTGGAGCCAAGAATGGCGTCGATGCCCGTCCGGGGTTCCTCATAGGGCGGATAGTCGGCATCCTGCGGGGCCAGCGACCATTCGGCCTCCACATCGTCATCGATCCATTTCGCGGCGGCGGACTCGGTCATTGCTGAATCATTTCCTGCACGAGGACGTCGCTGGCGCGCGCGGGATGCGCAGCCAGATTGACGCGGCGAAGAAGGTCCTCCTTCACACGGAAGGTGCCTGCGGAACCGGACAGGTCTTCCGGCCGGAGTTCGCGCAGATAGCCCTGAAAGCCGTCGATCACGGCGGGCAGGTGCGCCTCTAGCGCGCGGGCGTCGCCGGCGCTGGGTGCCTCAAGGATCACGCGGACCTTCAGATAGCGGCTCTCCCCATCGCCGGATGACAGGTTCACCATCATGTCGGGAACCTCGACATATTGCGGGCCGGCGGCGGGGGCGATGTCGGGGCTGGCATAGCGCAGCGCCACGACCGCCGCCGTCACGACAATGGCCAGCAGCGCGGCGAGTACGAGGTTTCGCCCACTGAACACGCGGCGCGGCAATTCCGCCGTGTGCGTCCGATAGTCCTCATCTGTAATCGTTTCGGCTGTCATCATGTTTCCCCGGTCATGGGCAAACTATGCCGGTAATGGTTAACGCGGCGCTAAACCTCCCGGCAGTTCTTGCCGCCCGGCGGCAGCGTCGCCGAGGGCGCGGCAAACTGGCATCATCATTGCTGGGCAGGGGCCGAGTGACAGAATGCGCTCAGCAGGAAAAAGGCCCGCCGCACCAGATGGACATCCAGCCGTCAATTTCCCTTTCCCACGCGACCGCGCTCCGCCGCCGCATGGATGTGGTCGCCAACAATATCGCCAATATGAACACATCGGGGTTCCGCCGCGAGGACAGCATGTTCTCCGCCGCGCCAACCCGCGTTGGCGGCGATGTGCCGATGGCGCTGAGGCAGGCGAACCATGTGATCGACCTTGGCCTGACGATGGACCGGAAATCGGGGCCGATGGTGGCCACAGGCTCGCCCCTGGACATCGCCATCGAGGGCGAGCACTGGCTGGCCGTGGAAGGCCCCGGCGGGACGCCCGCCTATACGCGCGCCGGACATCTGCAGATCCTGCCGACCGGCGAGCTTGCTCTTTCCTCTGGCGAGATCGTACTGGGCGAAGGCGGGTCCGCAATCACGCTGTCGGACGACGATCGCAACATCGAGATCGGGCCGGACGGGACCGTTTCCTCATCGCAGGGGATTGCGGGCCGCATAGAACTCTGGGCGCTTGCCGCCGGCGCACGCCCGCAGGCGCTTGGCGGCGGCCTCTATTCCGCCGAGGCCGCGCCGGTCGAAGCCGCCGATACCCGCATTCGTGCCGGTATGATCGAGGGCTCCAATGTGGAACCCATCGCCGAAATGACGAGGATGATCGACATCCTGCGCTCCTATCAGGCGAGCCAGAGCCTCAACGACAAGATCAACGACCTGCGCAGCCGCTCGATCGAGCGGCTGGGCCGCGTCAGCCAATAGACAGCGTCAGCCAGTAAGGAGACTTTCCCATGCGTGCACTCAACATCGCCGGAACCGGCATGCTCGCCCAGCAGATGAACGTGGAGGTGATCTCCAACAATATCGCCAACATGAACACGACGGGCTTCAAGCGGCAGCGGGCGGAGTTTCAGGACCTGCTCTACCAGACCATCCAGCGCCCCGGCGCGGAAACGGGTGCGGTCGGCCAGCGCCGCGCGACCGGTATCCAGATCGGCGTCGGCGTCGCCGCGGCGGGGGTTTACCGCATCGACGAGCAGGGCGACCTGAACGCGACGGGCGGGCGTTTCGACCTTGCCATAGACGGCCGCGGCTATTTCCGGGTGGAAATGCCATCGGGCGAAGAGGCCTATACGCGCGCCGGTTCGCTTCAGGTCAGTGCAGAGGGCGACCTCGTTACGCCGGAAGGCTACCGCGTGCTTCCAGGCGCCAGCATCCCCGAAGACGCGCTGGACGTCATCATTTCCGACACGGGCACAGTGCAGGTCCGCAGGGCGGGCGAAACCGAACTGTCCGACGTGGGCGAGATCGAGCTGGCCAGTTTTCAGAACGAGGCGGGGCTGTCATCGCTTGGCCAGAACCTGCTGGCGGAAACCGAGGCGTCGGGCATAGCCATCGTCGGCCTGCCGGGTGAACCGGGTTTCGGCACGCTGCGGCAGGGCTTTCTGGAGACGTCCAACGTCAATCCGGTGTCGGAGATCACCAACCTGATTACCGCCCAGCGCGCCTATGAAATGAACAGCCGCGTCATCCAGACCGCCGACGAGATGATGACCCGTCTGGGACAGCGCTGATGCGGGCGCTGTTCCTTTCCCTGCTGATCGCCGCGCCGGCGGCGGCCACGGGCGTCACGCCGGTCGCCGTCATCGAACGCGGCGCGCTGATCGAGAGCCTGGACCTGATGGCCGCCGCAGACGAACCGGGTGCGATCCCTGCCGCCGAAGTGATCGGCAAGCAGGCGGCGCGCCGCCTGATGCCGGGCCGCGTCATCCGCGCCGCCGACATACGCACCGTCCGCGCGGTCGAACGCGGCGGCGAAGTGACCATCGTCGTTGTCTCGGGCGCGCTTGAGATTTCCGCGCAGGGCCGGGCCCTGTCCGGCGGCGCGACGGGCGATACCGTCCGCGTCCAGACCGCCGACAGCCGCACACCCCTTGATGCCACCATCACCGGCCCCGGCCGCGTTGCCCTGAATTGAAAGCCGACGTCATGACCAGAACCGCTCTTGCCGCCATTCTTCTCGCCTCCAGCCTCAGCGCCTGCACGGGTCAGCTCGACCGTGTCGGTCAGGCGCCCAGAATGACGCCGGTCAGCGATCTTCCCGCCCCGGCCTATGAGGGCTCGCTGGGCGCGGCGAACGCCAATTACCGCGCGCCGGAAACGACGCCGCAGGCACCGGCACAGGCGACATCACTCTTCAAAACCGGCGCGCGCGCGTTCTTCCGCGACCAGCGCGCCACGAAGGTGGGCGATATCCTGACGGTGGAGATCGACATCGCCGACAAGGCCGATATCGACAACCGCACGCAGCGTTCCAGATCGAGCGGAGAGGATGCGGGCGTGTCCAACCTGTTCGGATTGCAGACCCTGCTGCCCGACGCCGTCAATCCGGCGAACCTGATCGATTTCGGTTCGAACAGCAGCAACACGGGCCGCGGCACGACACAGCGGGCGGAGGATATTCAGCTTGAACTTGCCGCCATCGTCACGGGCGTCCTTCCCAATGGCAATCTGGTCATCCAGGGCCGTCAGGAAGTCCGGGTCAATTTCGAAAAACGCGAACTGATCGTCACGGGCATCGTTCGCCCCGAGGACATCACCCGCACCAATCGGATCGCGCATACCGACATCGCCGAGGCGCGTATCGTCTATGGCGGCGAAGGACAGCTGACCGACGTCCAGCAGGCA
The DNA here is from genome assembly GCA_963710205.1 of uncultured Alphaproteobacteria bacterium. Classification (GTDB taxonomy): domain Bacteria; phylum Pseudomonadota; class Alphaproteobacteria; order Sphingomonadales; family Sphingomonadaceae; genus Pacificimonas. Next base: position 79,905 of record CAVPZG010000007.1, read on the forward strand.
CGCTATGGACAGCAGGTGTTCGAGGCGCTGTTCCCGTTCTAGGCGGAGGGGTCAGGCAGCGCGTTCATCCGCGGGACCGCCCTCAAGGATGAACCGGCGGTCGCAATAACCGCAGTCGACATAACCCTCGTCGCCCATCTGCAGGAACACGCGTGGATGGCCAAGGGCCCCGCCCTCCCCTTCACAGGAGGTGCGGCTGCTGGCGACATAGACGGTTTCGGGCTGGGAAGGGTCGATGGTCATGATGGGCACGCCCACTAGCAGGCGTGCCGCGTTATGAAAATGGCCTAGATTCCCGTTGCACGAATGCCGGACGGACCGGCTATTCGTAGGTGACTTCCACTTCAAAGCTGCCCTCATATCGTCCGGTGGCGGATCCACCGCGAATGTCGAGCGTGCCGCCGACGTGAAAGGTCAGATAACCGTCCGCATCGAGGCTGTGGCGATTGCCGCGCAGGTCGGTGCGCAGGCGGCGCAGGGACAGCGCGTCATTGCCGTTTTCGTGAGCCAGGTCGATCTTCTTGTCGGGAACACGCACACGCACACGCCCGCCCGGATTGCCGCGCGTCGTGAATGTGGCCGCGCCGTAGCTGCCGCCCGCCGCCGTCACGCCGCCTGAAACCGTCCTGATGCGGGTCACCGGATCGAGGTCGACGCTGCCCTTACCCACGGCGGTCAACTGGCCGAATTCAAGATCGCTGCTTTTGGAGACCGTGAACGGCGCGATGACATCCAGTTCCAGAACCTGCTCTACGGTTGCCGACCGCACGGAATGCGGTGTCAGCAGCAGAAGGGCGGTCAGGAATGCGCGCGGAAAAACCATAGGCGCCAGACTAGCAGCCCTATGGCTAACAGGCCGTTACTCAGAAATATTCGATGGTGAGCGTATATTCGCCCGTGTAGATACCGCCCACGGCATCGGCGGGAATCGCGATTGTCGAACCTATGCCGAGCGTCACGAGATTGTCCGCGCCAATGCGCTTTGACAGTCTCGTCTGCCCTCTGATGGTGCGCAGCTGCCAGCTATTGTCGGCGAAAAGGGGTTCCGCCGTCAGCGTTTCGGTTCCGCCCACACGCGTCAGAACCGGAAACGCCTGCCGGTTGATGGCGACGAGCCGGTTTCTGTTGCCGACGCCGACGAACTCGCCGCGCGTCGGGGTGCCGCCTGCTTCCACGACCCCGCCCGTCACCGTTCGCTCCGACGTGTTCGCATTTATGCTGACGGTCCCTGCCGCGCCGGTCACCGTGATCCTGCCAAAGTTCAGATCCTGAACGCTGGTCAAGGAAAACGCTTCCAGAAGCCGCACCTGCGAACTGCCGTTCTGCGCGGACGCAGGCGTCGGCACGAAGGCGAGCGCGAACAACAGGCAGGCAATCAGGCGGTACATGAAATCTCACTTAGGTTCAGGTGACCCGCAATAGCTGCGGATTCGTAATGAATTCCTTAAATCCCGGCGCGAAAAAGGCGCGGCGACAAGCGATGCGGCCGGGCAATTGGCCAGATGGCCAATAAACCTCAAGCTAGAAGTAGTTTATCGTGAGCGTGTAATCGCCGGTATAGACGCCGGGTACCGTATTCGCGGGAATATCGAGCGTGGCACCTAATCCCAAAGTTACCAGACCATCAAGGCCGATAAGCTTGAAGGTTATCGTCCGAAAACCCAAATTGATTGTGCGCCAGCTGCTGTCAGCGACCAAAGGTTGCGCAGTCAGCGTTTCTGTTCCGCCAGCGCGTGTCAGAAGCGGGAATTCCTGCCGGTTGATCGTGACGATCCGGCCCGCGTCGCCGAAACCAACAAACTCTCCGCGCATTGGCGAACCACCAGCGGGAACGACGCCGCCTGTAGTGGTACGTCCAGAATCGTTGGCATCTATCGTAACGGAGCCCGCTGTTCCATCAATCGTCAACCTGCCGAAATTCAGGTCGGACACACTCGTGAGCGAAAAACGCTCCATCAGCCGTACTTGCGAACTGCCATTCTGCGCGGACGCTGGCATAGGCGCAAAGGCGAGCGCAAGCAGAAGAGAGGCAATCAGGCGGGACATGTTTTCCCTTGGCGGGTTTACGATGCGGCCAATTGGAGCGTTATCCGTAACGACTTTGCTAAATTTGAGCGTTAACAGCGAGTGAAGATGCGCGGCGGGGCGCGGATTTGGGCGCGCCATAGGTCGACAGTTCCGGCCCGGCGGCGCGGCGTGCCTCGCCCTCGACAGCGTTGAGAATGCCGCGGGAAAGTTCCGCGCGGTGGCGAAGGTCCCGCTCATTCTCGGCCATGGCGATCTGGAGGGTCTCCAGCCGGGTCGCGAGGGCCTGGCGCTCCGCAGCGGGAATGGCGGCGAGCGCGCTGTGCCCCTCTCCCTTCACCGCCTCCAGTGCCGTTTCCAGCGCTTCGGCATGTTCCGCCTTTCGCACGGCGAGCGCGGCATGCGCGTCGGCGTCGAACCTGCGGCTGAGAAGGTCGGCCTCCTCACCAAGAAGCGACAGCAGGCTTTCGGCATGGCGCACGATCAGGTCGAAACCGCTCATGACTGGTTCTCCATCTTAATGAGCTGGTCCATGATGGCGGGCGACAGGCCGAGCCCGCCGCGCTGCGCGATGGCCTCGCCCATATGTTCGGCCATCATGCCGCGGTAAATCCCCTCGGCATGACCGCCGCCGAACGGGCCCGACGCATCGAGGCCGGAGAACATCATCTTGGCAAGTTCGCCAGTGACGAGCGCCTCGAACGCCATGGCGGCTTCGGCACGGGCCTGGCCCTGCTGCTGGCCGGGTGCGGCAACCGGGCGGCCGGGGACGGAGATGGCAAACGCGCTATCCATCATCAGATCACCACGATTTCGGCCTGGAGCGCGCCAGCCGCCTTCAGGGTCTGGAGGATGGAGATCAGGTCACGCGGGGCAACGCCCAGACGGTTCAGGCCATCCACCAGATCGCGCAGCGATACGCTGCCATCGATCGTGGACAGACTGTTGCCATAGCCGTCATTCACATCGACGCGGGTGCGCGGGACGACCACGGTTTCCGCGCCCGACCCGCGCTGGAAAGGTGCGGGCTGCGAGACGAGCGGCTCCTCCGTCACGCGGATGGTCAGCTGACCCTGGGCGACAGCGACCGGGCTGATGCGGACATCGGCGCCCATGACGACCGTGCCCGATGCCTCCTCGACGACGACCCGGGCGGGCGCATCGACCATGATGGCGAGATTTTCGACGCTGCCGACCAGATCGACCATCGATCCGCCAAAGCTGCCCGGAAGCGAGAGTTCGACGGTCGCCGGGTCAAGCGCCCTCCCCGCGCCGGGAAAGCGCCCGTTGATCGTATCGCTGATCCGGCGGGCGGTCGTGAAGTCCGGATTTTTCAGCGCCAGCTTCAGCGAGGTGGCACTGGCGAACTGAAAGCCAAGCTCTCGCTCGACGATCGCGCCGGATGCGATACGCGCGGTCGTCGTCACGCCCCGGGTCACGCTTTCGGCGGCACCGCGGGCGTTGAAGCCGGACATGGCGAGGGGCCCCTGCGACACGGCGTAGACTTCCCCGTCCAGACCCAGAAGCGGCGTGGCGAGAAGTGTGCCGCCGCGCAGGGACGACGCGTCGCCCATGGCGCTGACCGTGACGTCGATCCGGCTGCCCGCGCGGGTGAAGGAGCCGAGATTTGCCGTCACCGTCACCGCCGCGACATTCTTGGTCCTGAGCTGGCTGGCATCGCGGATGTTGATTCCCAGTCGTTCCAGCATCGCCTCCAGCGCCTGTTCGGTGAAGGGCGAATTGCGGATACGGTCGCCTGTGCCATCGAGGCCGACGACAAGGCCGTAGCCGATCAGCTGGTTTTCCCGCACGTGCTCGACATCGACAATATCCTTGATGCGGCTGGCGGCATTCGCGGCCACCGGCAGGGCAAAAGCTGCCGCGAAGGCAAATATTGCCAGGCAGATACTGGCGTGGCGTCGGATGGTTTTCGTCATCATTTCCCCGTTTCTCGGGCTGGGCCTGTTGGTTCGGGGTCGATTCAGCAAAGGCCGTGCCAAGCCGCGCGCTAAGGCTTTGCTAACCATGCGCGTGGCAGGCAGGCGCCATGAGAATAGAACGCACCGCCACCAGCACGCGCACGGCGAAACCCGCGGCAGGCCCAAAGGCCAGCGGCTTTTCCGGTTATGTGCGGCAAAACGGCAACGACATCGCGGTGACCGACATGGCCCCTGCCATGATGGTCGGCGGATTGTTGCAGGCGGAAAGCGACGCCGACGCCGCAGGATCCCGCTCCCGCGGTCTGAGGCTTGCGGACACATTGCTTGGCGATCTCGACGGTCTGCACCGCGATCTGATTCTGGGCGCAGTGACGCCCGCGGGATTGCGGCAGCTGGCCGACCGTCTGGACGATGCCGAGACGCCGGAAGATCCGCGCCTTGCTGGCCTGCTGGCTGAAATTCAGCTGCGTGCGGCGGTGGAAATCGCAAAATTCGAACGTATCTGAGATTGCAGTCATTGTCGCGTCATATTTGCCTGCCTATAGGCGCGAGCATGACATGCGCCGGCTGGGAGGCCGAGGCGCCGATGGGAGGATGAAATGGAGACTCAGTCCAACGTGACCGATGACGACCTGCCGGAACCCGCAAACACGCAGACCGTCCTGCCCGCGGACTATCGTCCAAGCGAGGATGAGGCCTTTATGAATCCGATGCAGCAGGCCTATTTCCGCAAGAAACTGATCGACTGGCGCGACGAGCTTGCGCATGACGTTCTGGAAACGCTGAACGAACTGAAGTCCGACAGTCTGCACGAGGCCGATATGGCCGACCGCGCCAGTTCCGAGGAAGGCTGGGGCCTGCACATGCGGAAGCGCGACCGGCAGCGGAAACTGACTGCGAAGATCAATGCCGCGCTGCGCCGTCTGGACAATGGCGAATATGGCTATTGCGAAGTCACCGGCGAGCCGATTTCGCTGAAACGCCTCGACGCGCGTCCGATTGCCACCATGACGGTCGACGCGCAGGAGGCGCATGAGCGCAGCGAGAAGATTTCCCGCGACGGCTAGAAATTGTCGGGGTCATCGAAGACGATTGCCGCCTTCTGCCAATCGGCGGGGCGCAGTTTCCGTTTCAGATAAGCGCCCGGTTTGCCCGTAACGGCCCTTAAAAACGCCTGCAGCGCACGTTTCCGTTTATAACCGGAGAGAAGAGCGGACATTTCGTCCGCGAGACCTGTCAGCTCCCGCTCCCGGGCAAATTGCTGAATGTCCCAGACAAAAGCTGCGCCCAGATCGCTGGATGGTTTCAGGGTATCCACATGCGCCATCGGGTCGATATCGGGGAACGGCCCGTCCGCACCGATGGCGTCCAGAATGACCTTTGTACGGACGCATTTGGAGCAGACGCCGCAATTTTCCGTTCCCGATTTCCAGCATACCTGCAACCGCGACAGCAGATCGGGATGCCGTGCGATTTCGACGGTCTTTTCGCTGCGGCGCAGATCGGCGCTGTCATGGACGATTTCGGTGAACTCCGTTGACCAGAGCGGATCAAGGAGGGGGTGCGATCCCCAGGGTTTCAATTCGCGGTAACTATACGACGCCGGGAAATAGAGCGTCTTCAGTCCGATACCAGCCGCCAGCCCGCACATGATCGCGCCGTGGACCTGCGGCATATCGATGGCGTGTCTTTCCCATAAATGGTCGCGGATATTGGAGCCGACGAAAAGCGGCCTTTTTCCAGTGGCGTCGCAAATATCCGCCAGCGCGGCACGCTTGCGCGCGTCGTTTTCCGCCGTCCGGGCCGTATCGAAGAAGTTCGCCATGAGGAGCGCGTCAATCTCGCCCCCGCGCCGGGCCAGCGTCTGCATCGAGTCGACGCCGCCGGACCAGAGCGATGCGGAAAGATCGCTAATCGCTTCCTGCGCGGTGAGGTCCGCCCTCACCTCAACGATGTCAAGGTGCGGCGCCCATAGCCGGAACAGTCGCTGGATTTCCGGCAGCCGCGCATGGAGCCGGGGGGAAAGCGGCATGGTCTTATCGACCTCGATGTCCCGCCCGCTTGCCATGGCCGCCAGCAGGAGCGGCGCGACAAAGGGCTCCGCACGCGGAACGATATCGATTTCCGCGGAAACGGCATAATGGACTTCGGCGCCGTCCACATGCGCGGAAAATCTTCGTTCGCCCTTCTGATTCCGGGATTGCGACCAGTCGCCGATATGGATCGCATCTGCCAACTGCATGGAATGTCCCTGTCGAGATCGCCTCTGAAGGGGGAGTAACGCTTCCCGTACGCGGTACGAAGGTCTAGATGATAATGATTATGATACGCTTACTTTTCCTGCTGCTGACATTTCTTGTCGCTTTCCCCGCACTGGCGCAAGCGGTGGTGGAAAACCCGAATACGCGTATCGCGTTGCAGGCTGGGCCCGAGCGGGACGGTGCGCGGACACTCGCCATCGTCATGACGCCGCGCGAGGGGTGGCACACCTACTGGAAGAACCCGGGCGCGGCAGGGGTGGAAACGCGCGCCGAATGGCAGCTGCCGGACGGCGCGGATGCGTCCGAAATTCGCTACCCCGTCCCATCGCGTTTCGTCGTGTCCGGCATCATGAATTACGTCTTCGAGGGTGAAAGCGCCCTGCTTGTGGACCTTACTGGCCTGCCTGCGGGGGGGACGCGGGCCGTCAGTCTGAACCTCGATTATCTTGTTTGCGACGACAGCATCTGTGTGCCCGAAAGCGCAGCGATCAGCGCCAATTTGCGCGACGTCGAAATCGGCGCGGAAGATGTCGCCCGGTACGAGGCGAGGATGCCGATCGATGATGGCCGGAACGGATCATTCGCGCGCACGGACGCGGGCATTCGCCTGTCTCTGGCGCTGCCTGAAATGGCCAATCTGGCGGACGCCTATTTCTTTCCGCTGCCCGACGGTGCGCTCGACTATAATGCGGCACAGACGGCCGGCCTCTCCGGAGACAGGCTGGTCATCGAGACAGCCGCCGGCTTTGACGCGTCCCTGACCGAGATTTCCGGCGTCCTCAAACTGATTGGCGCGGATGACCGTGCGATCGGGACCGTCGTCACATTCACTGAGGGCGAGGTCAGCCCCGCGCTCGCGCCGCTGCCCGCAGCGGGCGCTGTCGTCGAGGACCAGGGCATGTCGCCCCTTGTCGCATTTGGGCTGGCGCTGATCGGCGGCCTCCTCCTCAACGTCATGCCCTGCGTTTTCCCGATCCTAAGCCTGAAGGCGCTCAGTCTGGTCAAGGGCGGCGCGTCGGCACGGGCGGCGCGCAGTGAAGCCATATTCTACACGGCTGGCATCGTCGCCACGGTCGCGGCGCTCGGCGCCGCGATGCTCGCGCTCCGATCGGGCGGGGCCAGCATAGGCTGGGCGTTCCAGTTGCAGGATCCGCGCGTCGTAACCTTGCTGCTGCTGCTGGTGACGGCCATCGCCCTCAACCTGGCGGGTCTTTACGAATTGCCGAGTTTGGCGCTGGATGGCGGCGGACGGGTCGCATCGACAGGGCGGTCGGGATCGTTTTTCACAGGCGTCCTTGCCGCCGTCGTCGCGACGCCCTGCACAGGCCCCTTCATGGGCGCGGCGCTGGGCGCGGCGCTGGTTCTCAGCGGTCCGGCGGCGATGGCGATTTTTCTGGGCCTCGGCCTCGGCCTCGCTCTGCCCTTCCTGCTGATCGGTTTCGTTCCTGCCCTGAGGAACCGTCTGCCAAAGCCGGGCGCCTGGATGCAGACGATGCGGCAGCTGCTGAGCATTCCGATGTTCCTGACCGCGCTGGCGCTGGCCTGGGTACTGGGGCGGCAGGCCGGGGTCGATGGACTGGCGATCGGCCTTGGCGGTGCGCTGCTGCTCGGGCTGGCGCTCTGGTGGCTCGGCAAGGCGCGCGCCCGGCTTTTGCCGGTCAGCGCAGCGTTCGCATCTCTCGCTGTCCTGTTTTTCGTGCCGCAGCAGGGTCAGGTCGCAGCGGCGCAGATCGCCAGCGCCCTGCCCGCGACGGAGGACTTTTCCGCCGACAGGCTGGCGGCCCTGCGCGCCGAGAACATACCGACCTTCCTCTACTTCACCGCCGACTGGTGCATCACCTGCAAGGTGAACGAGAATGGCGCACTTTCCAGCAGCGACGTGGCGCAGGCCTTTGAGGATGCGGGGATCACCACGCTTGTCGGCGACTGGACGCGCGCCGATCCCGAGATCACGGATTTTCTGTCATCGCATGGCCGCGCGGGTGTGCCGCTCTACCTTTATTATGCGCCCGGCGCGGAAGCGCGGATCTTGCCACAATTGCTGAGTGCGGACATGCTGACCGCACTCGCCTACCAGGAGGAAACGGCCTGATGCTGAAACTGGAATTCTGCCTCACCCGCAAAGCGGACATGTCGCGCGCGGCGTTCCAGAGCTACTGGCGCGAGACCCATGCGCCGCTGGTCGCCGCAGCGAAAGACGCCCTCGCCATTCGCCGCTATGTGCAGGTCCACACGATCGAGACCCCACTGTCGGAGGGCCTGAGTGACGCCCGGCCCGGCATGACGACCGCCGATTATGACGGCGTTGCGGAACTGTGGTGGGACGATCTGGATAGTCTGCTTTCCGCCATGCAGAGCGAGGACGGCCAGCGTCATGGCGCGATCCTGGCGGCGGACGAGGCGAAGTTCATAGATTTCGCGCACTCACGGATATTTTTCGGCAACGAACATGTCGTCATAGGAGACTGACCAATGCGTAATTTCATCATCGCCGCCGCTCTGATCGCGGCCCCTGCCGTCGCCGCGCCGCAGGTCGGCAAGCCCGCCCCGGATTTCGCCGCCATGTCGGCATCCGGCGAGACAGTGAAACTGTCGGACTATCGCGGGAAGACGGTCGTTCTCGAATGGACCAACAAGGGCTGCCCCTATGTCGCCAAACACTACAAGAGCGGCAACATGCAGTCGCTGCAGGCCGATGCGGCAAGGGACGGCGTGGTCTGGCTGACCGTCAACAGCGGCGCGGCGGGGAAGCAGGGCCATGTCGGTGCGGCGGGCGCGCAGGACGAGATGAAGAAATACAGGACCGTGCAGACGGCCTATCTCCTCGATCATGACGGCAAGGTCGGCAAGACCTATGGCGCAAGCGCAACGCCGCACATGTATGTCGTCGACGGGAAGGGCATCCTTCGCTACATGGGCGCGATCGACGACAGGCCGACGGCGGACGCGGCGGATATCAAGGGTGCCACCAACTATGTGTCGGCGGCACTGGATGCGGTCGCGGCGGGCAAGGCCCCCTCCCCCGCCGCGACGCGCGCCTATGGCTGCTCGGTAAAATATGGCGGTTGAGATTCAGGCTTAAACCGCTCTTAACCAGAGTTCGTCCATAGCGGCCCGATGCAATTCGGGGCCATTCACCTATGATCATCCTGTTCGGTCTCGCGATCGTGCTGATCTGCGTCTTTGGCGGCTTCATCATCGCGGGCGGCAAGTTCGCCATCATCGCGGGGGCGCTGCCGCAGGAGCTGCTGGTGATTTGCGGCGCGGCGGCGGGCGCGTTCATCATCGCCAACAGCGGCAATGTCCTGAAACGGGCCGTCGACGGCGTTGCCCGTGCGGTGCGCGGTGAACGCTGGACCCGGGCCGATTACCGCGACCTTCTCTGCCTGCTGTTCCTGCTGACGAAGACGTTACGGACGCGCGGTGTCGTTGCCGTGGAAAAACATATCGAAGCGCCGATGGAAAGCCGGCTGTTCGCGGCCTTTCCGCGCGTCCGCGCGGACGCGGCACTGACCGCATTCATCTGCGACTATGTTCGCATGATGACCATGAATTTCGACGACCCCTACCAGATGGCCGACGCGATGGAGGCAGACCTCGACCGGCATCTGGCCGAGGAATATCAGGCGCAGGGGGCGCTGCAGATGCTGGCTGACGGGCTGCCCGCACTGGGCATCATCGCCGCCGTGCTTGGCGTCATCAAGACGATGGGCAGCGTGGACCAGCCCACGGACGTTCTTGGCGCAATGATCGGCGGCGCGCTGGTCGGGACATTTCTCGGCGTCCTTCTCAGCTATACCATCGTCGGCCCGATCGCATCGCGGCTGGCGCAGGTGATCGAATCCGAAGCGAAATACCTGACGCTGGTGAAGACCGTCATCGTCGCGCATCTGAACGGGCAGGCGCCGCAGGTCGCCATCGAGATCGGCCGCCGCACCAGTCCGACAGAACATGCGCCGACCTTTGCCGAACTGGAAGCCGCGATAGAGGCGCTGCCCGCGGATCTGGTCTAGCCCCCGGGCATCGATCCCGCAAAAAGCCGAACTCCGCCAGCGCGGGCCATGCGCGGGATCGCATTCATTCCGGATTCCCGCTTTCGTGGGAATGACGATCTTTTTAAGGGCGGGGGATGACCAAACCCATCCGCATCGCTGTCCTTGGCGCGTCAGGCTATACCGGCGCGGACCTCGTGCGCCTTGCCCTGACGCATCCACATGTCGAAATCGCAGCGCTTAGCGCCAATGCGAAGGCGGGTCAGGCAATGGCCGACATCTGGCCGCATTTCGCCATGTACGACCTGCCGCGGCTGGTGACGGCGGACGAAGTCGACTGGTCCGGCGTCGATGCGGTGTTCGGCTGCCTGCCACATGCCACCAGCGCGGAATTGCTGTCGGCGCTGGAGGGGCCGCGCATCATCGACCTGAGCGCGGACTTCCGGCTGGACGATGCGGACGTCTATGCCGAATGGTACGGCAACACGCACCCCGCGCCGCAGCTGATGACGGATGCGGTTTACGGACTGACCGAATATGCGCGCGATCTGCTGCCACAGGCGCGCCTGGTTGCCTGCCCCGGCTGCTATCCGACCGCCGCCCTGCTTGCCCTGCTGCCGGGTCTGGAGGCGGGAATGATCCGCCCCGAAAATATCACCATCAACGCGCTGAGCGGCGTCAGCGGCGCGGGGCGCGGGCTGAAGGAGGCGAACCTGTTTCCGGAAGTCGCGGAGGCCGTGCATCCCTATGGCCTGACCGGCCATCGCCACATGCCGGAGATCGAACAGGAACTGACGAAGCGCGCGGCGCGGAATGTCCGCGTCAGCTTTGTCCCGCACCTCGTGCCGATGAATCGCGGCGAGCTGGAAACGATCACCGTGGAACTTGCAGACGGACATAGCGCCGACGACCTTCGCGCGGCGCTGGTACGGCGCTATCAAGGCGCGGCGTTCGTGCACGTCCTGCCGGAGGGCAAGGCGCCCGCGACGCGCATGGTGCGCGGATCGAACCACGCAGTCCTGAATGTTTTTCCAGACCGTATCGCGGGCCGGGCCATCATCGTCGCCGCCATCGACAATCTGGTGAAGGGCTCGTCCGGTCAGGCCATTCAGAACATGAACCTGATGTTCGGACTGGATGAAACCGCGGGCCTCGCGCAGGCGCCGCTCTTCCCATGATCGAGACGGAACGCCTGATCCTGCGTCACTGGAAGGACGAGGACCGCGCGCCCTTTGCCGCGCTGAACGCGGATCCCGAAGTCATGGCGACACTCGGCCCCGTCATGATGCGGCACGAAAGCGATGCGCTGGTCGACGATCTGATGGCGCGAAGGGCGCGGAACGGCCACAGCTACATGCCCGTCATCCGCAAGGCGGACGGCGCGTTCCTGGGGTTCAATGGCATCTGCATGGCGGATGTCGGTCAACCATTTGATGGCCTGCCGGAAATCGGCTGGCGGCTGAACCGGGAAAGCTGGGGCAAGGGCTATGCGACGGAGGCGGCGCTGGGCGCGCTGGACTGGGCATGGAGGGAACTGCGTGCGACGAAAGTCGTCAGCATCACGTCGGTAGACAATATCCGGTCCCGCGCTGTCATGGAACGCCTCGGCATGACGTACCGGCCAGAATATGATTTCGACTATCCGGGCCTTCCGAAATCCAGCCCGCTTCGCAACCATGTGACCTATATAATTGAAAGCCCGGAGACGCGCTGACCATGCCCATCCACGATTTCAACGGCATCAGCCCGCGTGTTGCCGCGGACGCCTTCGTTGCCCCTGGCGCGCAGGTCATCGGCAATGTCGAACTGCATGAGGGCGCGAGCATCTGGTATAATTGCGTGCTGCGCGCCGATGTGCAGACCATTGTCGTCGGCGCGCGGTCGAACGTACAGGATGGTAGCGTCGTCCATGTGACCCGCAGTACGCACGGGACGTTCATCGGCGCGGACTGCCTGGTCGGACATATGGCAATGATCCATGGCTGCACGCTTCAGGACCACAGTTTCGTTGGCCTGGGGGCGATTGTCATGGACGGCTGCGTTATCGAAACGGATGCCATGCTGGCGGCGGGCGCGATGCTGACGCCGGGGAAAGTGATCCCATCGGGAGAGCTATGGGCTGGACGTCCGGCGAAATTCTTTGCGAAAATGACGCCGGAACAGATCAAAAAGAACCGCGCTGGCGCCGCGGGCTATGTGGAGTTGGCTCGGATGCACAGGAATGAGGTCGGCACATGAGACGCGAGGCGCGATGCGGCTGCGGCCAGGTCACGGCAAAAGTGAGCGGCGAACCCTATGCGATCGTCATGTGCCATTGCCGCGCCTGCCAGCGCCGGTCCGGTTCCCCCTATGGGGTCGGCGCCTATTTCCAGCGCGAGCAGGTCGAACTGTCAGGCGAAACGAAGACCTATGTACGCCAGGGCGAGAGCGGCGCGAACCTGCAGAATTATTTTTGCCCCGACTGCGGTACGACCGTTTACTGGCTGACCGAACTGCACCCGGATGGCATTGCCATCGGCTATGGTCTGTTCGACGATGACACGCTGGCAGCGCCGGACCGCAGCGTCTGGGAAATGAACCGGCATGAATGGGTTGCCTTCGCCCCCGGCGACCGCTGGCTGATGGGACGCGCGGGACCGAAGGTGGCGAGTTAGCACCGCGCCGAGGAACAAATCGCCGACACATGCCGTTGCCCCTCAAATAACCTAAGGGATTACGACATGCTGAAATGGGCTCTGATTTTTCTGGTCGCCGGACTGATACTTGGCGCGCTTGGTTTTGGCGGCATCGGCGGCGCATTTGTCGGCATCGCCAAGATCCTGTTTTTCGTCGCCATCGCGCTGTTCGTGATCTTCCTTGTTCTCGGCCTGTTGGCGGGCAAGAAAGTCAAGGACGCCCTTTAAGGTTCAGGGTGCGGGCAGCGCGCTGACGGGGGACCATCCCAGGCCATCGCTGCCTTTTCCCGCCTCAAGATATCGCCGCACCTTGCCGCTGGCGAAATCGATCTCGGCGACCCGCGCGTTGGCGGTTTCGGCGGCGAAAAGCGTCTTTCCATCGGGGGACCAGATCAGCGTCACCTGACGGCTGCTGTCATTGCCCGCAACGGCTATGCTGCGGACCTTCTCGCGCGCTGCGACATCGATCACGGATACGGCGCCGTCCACAAGGTCGCTTGTCACCGCCCATTTTCCATCCGGCGATATGGCAAGGCGGATCGGCATCCTGCCGACATCAACGCTGGCAAGGCGCTCGCCGCTGTCAGGATCCAGCACGAAGACGTTGTTCGAAACGCGGTTCGCGACCCATAATTCCTTGCCGTCCGGGGTCAGAGCGATCCCTTCCGGCTCTTCCGCCGCAGTGAAATCGCGTTCCTTCTTGCCGTGGACAAGATCGATGACCGTCACGCTCCGGTCCTGCAGGTTCGAGACATAGGCCCTGCCCCGCTCCTCATCGATAGCCAGCATGTGGCTGCCCTTCTGGCCGGTTGCGATCGCGGCGGCACGGTTGCAGTCGGGCGTCACGAGAGTCACTGTCCCGCTGCCTTCCGTGGTCGCCAGGATCGCGTTTGCTTTCGTCCAGACGATTCCATGCGGACGCATGTTGGGGCTGAGGTCGCAGCTGCCGATCTTTCTGGCATTATCGACGTCGAATAGTTCGATCCGGTTGCCGCCATAATTGACGACGAATGCGCGGCGTCCGTCCGGCGACACGGCGACTTCATGCGGATTTGGACCCGTCGGCAGCGTGGCGACCGCCTTTCCACTTGTCAGATCGATGAAACTGACAGTGTCAGCCTCCTTGTTGCCAACGATCAGCGTGGCGGCGCTGGCGGGAAGCGCGATGAATAGAGCGGCGGCGAGCGTGAGATGTTTCATGTCCGCCCTTCAACGCCGCTATTCCCCTTTGCGCAAGTCCCCGCCTTATGAAGTCAGGCGCAGGTTTCGTTCGGACGTTCGGGCAGGCGCGACCAGTCGCCGGTCTTGTAGGCCCTGTCTTCCGCCTTGCCCCGTTCCTTTTTCCAGGCCTCGCATTCCTTGCGGAGGCGGCGGACATATTTCTCGTCCTTTTCCTTCTCGCTGGTCGTGGCGAGGTCGACAGCCTTGGATCCCACCTTGAAGGGAACCTTGGCGACGCCCACAGCAGTATCGGCGACGGCCTTAGCGATGCAGCCGGGGGTCGATAACAAGAGCAGGATGGCAACGATGTTTCTCATGCCGACATGCCTATCAGCGCCACATGACGGCGACATGAATGATCGGTGAAACGCCCTAGCGCTGCGCCAGCTTGCGGAGGAAATGCGCTTCGACGGCGCGGCGAACCCCGACCGCGATTTCCTTCTGCCCGGAACTGGAGAACAGATATTTGCTGTCCCTGGCGTTCGACATATACCCCGTCTCCAGCAGCACCGCGGGGACATCGGGAGCCTTGAGAACAAGAAAACCCGCGAAGCGGTGGAAATGACTGCGGAAGGGAACGCCCGCACTCACCATTTCCCGCTGCAGGAGCGCGGCGAATTCCGCACTGGAATTCATGGTTTCGCGCTGGGCGAGGTCGATCAGGATGGACGACACATCGTCATCCTCGCGCTGCAGGTTTACACCCGCGATCAGGTCGGCGCGGTTCTCACGGCTGGCTAGACGCGCAGCCTCACTGTCGGATGCGGTTTCCGACAGGGTGTAGATCGTCGCGCCGCTGACCTCCGGCTTTTGCGGAAAGCTGTCGGCATGGACGGAAATGAACAGCTGCGCGCGGTTGCGCCGGGCGATGTTCGTGCGTTCGCGGTGGGCGATATAGCGGTCGTCATCGCGCGTCAGGATCGCGCGCACCCGGCCCGACGCGTCCAGTTCCGCCTTGATGGCCCTGGCTATGGCGAGGACGGCGTCCTTCTCATGTCGACCGTCGATGCTGGGGGAACCGGGATCCTTGCCCCCGTGACCCGCATCGATCACCACCACGGGAAGCCCGCCGCGCGCTGCACGGGTCGGTGCCCGGCGGGTGCGCGTGCCTTCGGCCTTTGCGGCACGTTCGGCGGCGGTGAGGGGCTTTGGAGTGACCGCGGCGGTTTCGGCCTTGGGCGGAGATGCTGCCGGTTTCGCAGGTGCCGGTTTCGCAAGTGCCGGTTTGGTCGCCTTGGGTATCGTGACCGTCGCAACCTCCTGCATCTGCTTTGCGGATTCCTGCGTCACCTTCAGGGACGGCGATCCCGCCAGGGTTATCCGCGGCGCCGCCGCGAGTTTCGCGAAATCGACGCCCTCCCCCGTCTTGAGGTCTATCGTAAGCACCCGGCTAGATGCGCTAAATCCGTCAATGCTCGCAGGGGCATTGAGGTCGAGAACGACGCGCGCGGTATGATTGTCGAACTGCGCCGTGCGGACATTTTCGACCGCGCCAGCGCCCGCATAGGATTTCCCGCTCGCCATGCTGTCCGGCAGATCGATGACCAGGCGCCTTGGATTATCGAGCGCGAAACTTTCGGGTGCGGCGAAATCGCCGTCGAATGTCAACGTCAGCCGCAGGCCGGCTCCCGCCTCTGCCACCGACACCGTCTTTAGCGCGGCGGCATTCGCCATCGCTGAGACGGTCAGGCATAGCGCAAGCGCCGACAGCCATTTTCCGATCCTGATCGTCATACCCCGAACCCCGGCCCATAACCCGCTTGAAAAGCGTAGGTTTCATATTCGCTTGGCATGGAATCCTAAGGCTGCGACTCCGGCCATGCAAGCGGCGTGCGTATTTTTGCCGTCTCGCGTGTTGTTCATGTCACGCTTTGGTGCTAGCCAAGGCGGCAACAGGGAGGAAAGCTGGCGAATGATCGCCCGCCCCATCCTGCGTGACGTTCCGATCCTCGGTACGGTCGCAGCGCTTCTCGGGCAAAGAGACAGCGCTAAACCAGAAGGTTTTGGCAAGCGCGATGACGACGCAGCACAGTTTGACGACAAACCGGATCCCCGGTCCCGTCATGTGCGCGTCTTCCGTGCCTGCATCCATCATTTCAACCCAAAGACGCGCCTTTTCGTTCGCGCGCCTGAACACATACGCCCGCACCGCCCTTGTCAGAGGACGGCGGCTCGCCGGCGCACGGAGACTTATAAATGACAACGCGCATGCTCATCGACGCGCGCCACCCGGAAGAAACACGGGTTGCGGTTGCTAACGGAACACGGATCGAGGAATTCGACTTCGAGTCGGCCCAGCGGGCTCAGATAAAAGGCAACATCTATCTCGCCAAGGTGACGCGGGTGGAGCCGTCCCTGCAGGCGGCCTTTATCGAATATGGCGGCAACCGGCACGGTTTCCTCGCCTTTTCCGAAATCCATCCCGACTATTACCAGATCCCGAAATCCGACCGCGATGCCCTGCTGGCCGAAGAGCAGGCCGCCGCGCGCGAACATGCGGACGATCTTGAAGAGGAGCCGCCGCACGAGGGCGAGGATGGCGAAGAGGACGCGCATCACAGCGAAGCTGGCCAGGATGATGACCATCATGAAAGCGCCTCGAACGACGCGCTGAGGAAGAAGCGTCAGAACCTGCGCAAGAAATACAAGATCCAGGAAGTCATCAAGCGTCGTCAGGTGCTGCTCGTCCAGGTCGTCAAGGAAGAGCGCGGCAACAAGGGTGCGGCGATGACGACCTACCTGTCGCTGGCCGGTCGTTATTCCGTGCTGATGCCGAATACGTCGCACGGCGGCGGCATTTCGAGGAAGATCGCCAGCGCTGCCGACCGCAAGCGTCTGAAATCCATCGTCAATGAGCTCGACCTGCCCGCGAACATGGGCGTGATCGTGCGCACGGCGGGTGCAAGCCGCACCAAGACCGAAGTCAAACGCGACTTCGATTATCTCAGCCGCCTTTGGGACGGTATCCGCAAGACGACGCTTGCCTCCTCCGCACCGGCACTGATCCATGAGGACAGCGATCTGATCAAGCGCGCCATCCGCGACCTCTATACGCGCGAGATCGACGAGGTTCTGGTCGATGGCGAGGCGGGTTACACCGACGCCAAGGGCTTCATGAAGCTGTTGATGCCGAGCCATGCGAAGAAGGTTCAGCATTACCGCGATGCCGTGCCGCTGTTCCAGCGCTACCGCATAGAGGAACAGCTGGCGGAAATGTACCAGCCCGTCGTGCAGCTGAAATCGGGCGGCTATCTGGTCATCAACCCGACCGAGGCACTGGTGTCGATCGACATCAACTCCGGCAAGTCGACGCGCGAACATTCCATCGAGGAAACCGCCTACAAGACCAATGTCGAGGCCGCGCGCGAAATCGCACGCCAGCTGAAGCTGCGCGACATGTCCGGGCTGATCGTGATCGATTTCATCGACATGGATCACAGTGGCAATGTCAGGAAGGTCGAAAAGGCGCTGAAGGAAGCGCTGAAA
This sequence comes from uncultured Alphaproteobacteria bacterium, assembly GCA_963710205.1. Taxonomy (GTDB): domain Bacteria; phylum Pseudomonadota; class Alphaproteobacteria; order Sphingomonadales; family Sphingomonadaceae; genus Pacificimonas. Next base: position 97,505 of record CAVPZG010000007.1, read on the forward strand.
GACGATCGTGCCCGCATCCAGGTCGGCCGGATCTCGCAGTTCGGGCTGATGGAGATGAGCCGTCAGCGGCTTCGTACCGGCGTCCTTGAGGCCTCCACCCACACCTGCCCGACGTGCGACGGCGCGGGCATGGTCAGGACGACGGAATCCGCGGGTCTTGGGGCACTGCGCCTGGTCGAGGCGACAGCTTTGAAGGGCAAGAACAACGACTATACCCTGCACCTGCCGACGGAAACCGCGATCTATCTACTGAACGACCGGCGCGCGCAGCTGAACAATCTGGAACTGCGTTACGGCATCAAGGTTACGGTCTGCCCTGAATCAGAGATGCATCTGGGAGACATCGACCTTGAGGCGCGCGGCGGTCCCCCGGTGCCGACGGTCGACATCACCAAGCCCGAACTCGACGAACCGGATGAGCCGGAAGACGAGGAGATCGAGGACGAGGAGGATGAGGAAGACGACGACAATCGTGGCCGTGGTGGCCGCGGGCGCGGGCGCGGCGGACGCGAACGCGGAGGTCGAAGCCGCGGAGGACGCAATCGCCGCGGACGCGGTGGACGCGACGGGCAGAATGACGACGAGGAGACAGAGTCTTCCCGGAGTGACGACCGGTCCGGCGGTGATGATGAGGACGAGGGCGAGCGCAGACCGCGCAGTCGTCGCAGCCGCGGCGGACGCGGCCGAAAGCGCAGCGACACGTCCAGCACGGAAACGCAGGGCGACGAGGGCGAGAATGCCGAGGCGTCCTCAGGCGACGATGACTCGGGCGGCGAGCGCAAACCCCGTCGCCGCAGCCGGGGCGGACGTGGCGGACGCGGTCGCGGGCGCAATGACGCCGCCAATGAGGACGCGGAAACGGACAATGACACCCCGTCCGGCGCTCCCGCCGACCGCGACGATGACGATGCGCCCATGGGCCGTCGCCGTGGACGCCGGGGCGGACGCGGTCGCCGCAGTGACAGTGGCGGCGTTAGCCCGGAAGACAATATGGCATCTGAGGAGTCCGGTGACGTAGCCGCCGAAGAGGAGGACGCACCTGCTTCCAATCCCCCGGCAGCCGAGACGTCATCTGACGAGCCGGAAAGGAAGCCGCGCCGTCGCCGCCGGACGAAAGCGGAAATCGAGGCCGACAAGGACGCGGAGGAGGGAAAACCCGACGACGCGCCCGAAAAGCCAAAGCGCGCCCGCAAGGCTCCAGCCAAATCCGCGGCAAAGGCACCGCCCAAGGCAAAGGCGAAGCCGGAACCAAAGGCAGATTCCAAAGCGGAGGCAGCCCCTGAGAAGAAATCCACTGCCGCTCCCAAGGTGGTGGCGGAAGATTCTGGCGCACAGGCGACCGAAAATACAGGTCCGAAACGCAAGGGCTGGTGGCAGCGCACCTTCGGCTGAGACCAATCCGCATCGTCTCCCCCAGTCGCGAACTGGGGGAGAATGGATTCCGGTAACGTATAGCTTTCACTTGCCGTTCAGCCCATGGCAGTAAGGGAATGACATGCTGCTCCTGCGTAATCTGACGGTCATCCTTTTCGCGCTGCTTCTGGCTGCGCGTCCTGCCAGCGCCCAGTCGATCCTGCGCGATGCGGAAACCGAGGCCTGGCTCCACCGCCTTGCGACACCGATCGCGGCGGCTGCGGGGCTCGACCCGAAAAATGTCGAGCTCGTTCTGATCAACGACCCCAGCCTCAACGCATTCGTCGTCCAGGGCCAGACCATCTACATGCATTCCGGCACGCTGCTGCAGGCTGACGACGCCAACCAGATCCAGGGCATCGTCGCGCATGAAATGGGCCATATCGCGGCGGGACATGCCGTGCGTTTCGGCCCCGAAGGCGGCAAGGCGGCGACCGGCATATCCATATTATCGCTGATCGCGGCGGGTGCCGCCATCGCGGCCGGAGCCGGCGAAGCGGGCGCCGCTCTTCTCGGCCTCGGCCAGCGCGCATCGCTGGGGACGCTCCTCAGCTTCAACCGCCAGCAGGAAAGCCGCACCGACCAGGCGGGCGCGCGCTATCTGGAAACCGCGGGGATCAGCGGCAAGGGCTCGATCGGCTTTTTCAAGAAGATCCAGAACCAGGAATTCCGCCTGGCCATCGCGCAGGACAATGAATATGTCCGCACCCACCCGATTAGCGGCAACCGTATCGCAGCGCTGGAAAATCTCTATAAACAGTCGCCCTATTGGGATACGCCCACCGATCCGAAGTTGCAGGCGGATTTCGAACGCATTCAGGCAAAGCTGTTCGGCTTCATCGAAGATCCGCAGCGCACGCTGGCGAAATATCCGCCCAGCGATACGAGCGCACCCGCGCACGTCGCGCGCGCCTATGCCTATCACAAGGGTGCGTTCCCCGATCAGTCCGCCGCCGAGGCGGATGCGCTGCTGGCTGAAAATCCCGATGATCCCTTCGTGCTGGAACTGAAGGGGCAGGTTCTCCTTGAATCCGGCAGGCCGCTCGAGGCCATCGCGCCCCTGGAAAAGGCCGTCAAACTGGCTCCCGATCAGCCGCTGATCGCCACCCTGCTCGGCCATGCGCTGATCGCAACCGAAGATGACAGCTATGTGCCCCGCGCTGCCGAAGTGCTGAAGGAAGCGGTTCGGCAGGACAGGTTCAATCCCTTCGGCTGGTATCAGCTGGGCATTGCCTATGCGAAGCTGGGTGATGAACCGCGCGCGGCGCTGGCACAGGCGGAAAATTACGCCATGTCGCGGCAGCCGCAGCTGGCCGCCGCCAATGCGGAGCGCGCCATGGCCGGCCTTGAGAGTGGCACACCCGATTGGCTTCGCGCGCAGGATGTTCTACTTGTCGCTCAAAATGACCTTGAAAAGGACGGCAAGAAGCGCCGTTAGTCCTATGAGAAAAAGCAGAAATTTCGTCCTTGGGCTGGGCATGATCGCCGTGATCGGCTTTGCCTTCGCCGCGCTTCTCGCCACGCGCCAGCCCAGCCTCGCCGATAATGGCAGCATGTCGCCAAAGGAGCGGGCGGAGATCGAGAAGATCGTCCGCGCCTATATCCTGGAACATCCGGAAATCATCCCCGAGGCCATTAACAACCTGCAGCGCCGTGAAGTTGCCCGCATGGTGGATTCCAACCGCACGGAAATCGAAACCCCTTTCGAGAGCGCCTGGGCGGGCAACCCCGACGGCGATGTCGTCATGGTGGAGTTTTTCGACTTCAACTGTCCCTATTGCCGCCAGTCGAACGCGGATGTTCAGCGGCTGTTGAAAGAGGACGAAAACCTGAAGCTGGTCTGGCGGGACTTTCCCGTGCTGGGACCAGCCAGCCGTCAGGCGGCCCTCGCCGCGCTGTCCGCCGCCAGGCAGCAGAAATACAAGCGCTTCCACGATGCGATGTTCGCCGACGACCGCCGCGTCAACCAGGACAAGGTTTTCGACATCGTCCGCAAGACGGGACTGGCCGAGGTCCGCACGGCAAAGGACATGAAGGCAAAGGCGCTGGAGGAGGAAATCGACCGGAATCTGGCGCTTGGCCGCGCGCTCGGCCTCGGCGGTACGCCCGCTTATGTCATCGGCGACCAGGTGCTGGAGGGTGCGGTCGGCTATGACCAGCTGAAGGCGGCGATTGCCGCCGCGCGCGCGGGATAGGTTCAGACCCGTGCGGCGGTGACGGATGAGGGGCCGCACATCCTCAGCCGCTCAGATGCTGCGAAGCCAGATCAGCTTTGGCCCTGCTGTATAGAGCAGGCCCGCCTCAATCGTTCTGCCGGGAAAGATCCGGTCCAGCGCAGCCACGTAAGTCCGCATCTGCCGCTGATGCCGGTCAGGAACGTCCGCTTCGCCATCCGGAACCTGCCGGTCCGTCTTGTAATCCACCAGGCGCACGCGGTCCGCTTCGACCAGCAGCACGTCGATTGTCCCCGATATGACACGCTCGCCAACGATTGCGGAAATCGGGGCCTCGGGAAGCGCCTCCTTCGCAAAAAGGGCGGCATGCGCGGGATCGTTCAGCACGGTCAGCACTTCATCCGCCAGTTGCGCCGCATCCAGCCCCTCGGCCCTTGAGGCCAGCCAGCGCAAGGCCGCGCCGCGTCGTTCGCCTGGTGGCAGCGTGGGCAGTTTCTGAAACAGCGCATGGATCAGCTTGCCGCGCCGCGCCGCTTTTTCCAGTTGCGGGCCGGGCGGCGGCAGACCGCTGTCGTCATCCGGCGCGGACGGCGCGAGCGGCCGCGGCGGACGCGCTTCGGGGGGCGCGGGTTCGCCCGCCCAGACAGGCAAGGACGGCGTGTCCACAGGCACCTTTCTGTCCGCCGACGACATGTCCTTCGCCTTCGTCCCGCTCGCATGGCGCAGGCTTTTGCCCTCCCAGATCGGCGTCTCGACGTCTTCGGTGTCCAGGTCCTCCATCGCCGCGCGCATCAGGTCGTACCAGCTGTTGACGCCGCGACGACCCGCGGGAAGCCCGCCTGCGAAAAGATAATCCTCGGCGCGTGTCATGGCGACGTAAAGCAGACGCAGATTCTCCTGCGCCTCCCGCGCCGCGCCCGCCTCGTAATCGGCGCGCAACATGGCGGGCAGGGTCTTCGTCGACAGGCCGTAGAGCGGCAGTTTCGGATCACCCGCCATCAGATGCGTCACGCTGTGGCCTTCGCCATGCGTCCGGGCCGCGTCCGCCATGATGACGACAGGCGCCTGCAATCCCTTCGCGCCGTGCACGGTCATGATGCGGACGGCAGCGCTCGGCGCGTCGGGATCGCGTTTGATGTCAATGTCGTCGGCAGCCGCCAGCCAGTCGAGAAATCCCTGCAGCGACGGCGCGGCCACCCGCTCATAGGCGAGTGCCTGGCTCAGCAGTTCCTCCAGCGGATCGCGCGCCTCCGGCCCCAGACGCGACAGCAGTTTTTCACGTCCTTTCGAGGGGCCCGGACATGACGGCCTCCAGAAAATCGAAAGGCGTGCTGAAATCGGCCATCGCCAGTACGGTGTCCAGCCACGCGCGCGCGGCCTCCGCATGACGTCCCGGCGCGCGTTTCAGGGCCAGCCAGAGGCTGATAGCGCCGCGGGGAGCGGCCAGTTCAGCAAGCTCCTGCTGCGACCAGCCGAGAAAAGGCGATACCAGCAGTTCCGCCAGCGTCAGATCGTCGTCAGGCTGCAGGGCGAAACGGATCAGCGACAGGCAGTCCTGCACGGCCAGCGGCGCGGTCAGCCGCAACCGGTCGGCACCCGCGACGGGTACGCCCGCCGCGTGCAATGCCGCAACCAGCTCCGCGACCAGATCGCCGCGACTGCGAACGAGGATCAGGATATCCTGCGGTTCGACGGCGCGCGCCTGCGAGGGCACAAAGAGCCGCGCGGTCAGCCACTCACCCACCTGTGCCGCTATCCGCCGGGCCAGCTCGCGCTCGGGGGTCTGCTTGTGATCTTCGGGAACCCTGCCCTCTTCGTCCGCAAGGGGCGGCCACAAGGTAACCGCTCCCGCCGCATTGCGGTCCGCAACATGTTTCTCGAACGGCCGGTCCACGCCAAAGGCCTCATGTCCCAGCTGTTCCAGCATCTTGTCCACGACCGTCAGCACGGCAGGGACGGAGCGGAAGGACCGGTTCAGGCCGATTTCCTGCAGCGGCTTTCCCGCTGCCTTCGCCCGCCCGGCGGTTTCCTCGCGCGCGCTCTTAAACTCTTCGGGGTCGGTTCCCTGAAAGCCGAAGATCGCCTGCTTGAAATCGCCCACGGCGAACTGCGTGCGGGTCGTATCGTCTTTCGCGCCGGCGCCGGCGAAAAATTCCGACGCCAGACCATGCACGATGCGCCACTGGCTCGCATTGGTGTCCTGTCCCTCATCGACCAGCACATGATCGATCCGCTGATCGAGTTTGTAGAGGACCCAGGGCGCGGCCACGTGCTGCAGAAGCGCTGCCGCCTCGACGATCAGATCGTCATAATCGAGCGCACCCAGACGCTGTTTCGCCTCGTCATAACGCGCGGCGATAACGCGCCCGACGCGCAGGTGCAGCGCCGCCGCATCCGCAAGCTCCAGCCGCCACATCGTGTCCCGCAGAATTTCCGCGCGGGCCGTTGCCACTGCCTGCGCCGGTTCCAGTTTCTTGTTGGACACGAAGGCATCGCCCTCACCGCCATCCTTGAACAGCGTAGCGAACAGCGGTTTCAGCTGACCAACCCGCGCAGCGGCTTCACCGAAGACGAACGGCGTCACGCCCTCCAGGCGGTCCGCGGCCGTTTTGGTATTCCATTTCGACAGCGCATCGGCCCAGGCGCGCATCGCCGGCAGCAGCGCCGCATCGGCGTCGATCTCCCGCCGCAATATATCCTCCGCGGAGCCTTCAGCTGGCAGCTTCAGAATCCTTCGGACGGCCGCATCGACGGCACCGCCCTGCCCCAGCGCCAGCAACGCCCGCCGTTCACGCAGCAACTGTCCCAATATCTGCGTGGCGCGCTGGTCACCATGCCGAATGGCAAGCGCGCCGAGGTCATCGAGAAAGTCCTGTGCGCCTGCATCGGATGCATCCTCGATGGCGTCCTCAAGCACCTGGCGCCGCAACTGCGCGCCGGATCGATCGTCCAGCGTAGTGTAGCCCGGCGTCACACCCGCCTCGACCGGGAACGCCGCCAGCAGCGACGAAGCGAAGCCGTGCAGGGTTTGCACCTTGAAGCCGCCGCGCACCTCCAGCGCTTCGGCGAACAGCGTTCGCGCGCGTCGCAGCATGGTTTCGTCAGGTTCGGCGGCGATATTGAGGAGGTCGGTGCGGATCGCGTCATCTTCCGCCGTCACCCAGCGGGCCAGCGTGTCGAAAATGCGCGTCTGCATTTCCGCCGCCGCCGCCTTTGTGAAGGTCAGCGCCAATATGCCGTCCGGCCGCGCGCCGCCAAGCAGCAGGCGCAGAACGCGGGCCGACAGGACCTGCGTTTTGCCCGTACCGGCGCTCGCCGACACCCAGGCATGGACGCCCGGATCGACGGCGCGGCGCTGCTCCTGCGTCAGGGGCAGCAAACCCCTGGCTTTGGCATCAGTCATCGCTGCGCACGCGTCCTTCCCATTCGGCGACACGGGCGAGTTGGGCATAGTCCGTGTAGGGCGCATATTCGGGCTTGAGACGCGCCGTAAAGGGTTCATCGCCCGTCAGCCAGCGCGCCGCCGCCTCCCGAAAGCGGGTCCGCCCGTCCGCCAGCCAGACATCGAGATCCGACCAGGGGTGCGCCTTGGTGACGGAAGAGCTGGACTTGATCTCGCCCTCCATATTGCCGCCCGACAGCCGCCAATAGGCGACCGCCGCCACTTCGCCACTGATGCCGGCGAATTTCCCTTCATCGGCCAGCCACGCCAGCAGCGCCAGCTGGTCGGCATAACCATCGCGGATCTTGGCGGCCGCGGGCGGCGCGCCGGTCTTGTAGTCGGCGACGGCAAGCCGCGCTTCGCGCTGAAAGATGACGTCCGCCTTGCCGCGCAATTCGACGCCGTCCACCGTCAGCCTGCCCTCGGTCTCCACCCCCGCGATGCGCCACCCTTTCGCTTCCTGCGCGGCCATCTGTTCCGCCGCCCATGTCAGCATGCGTTCGACACGGGGCCGCCACATCGCGCCGAGAAGAGGATGGTCGGAATAGGCCTTCAAGGCCTTGTCGATGGCCGCGGAGCGCGCATCCTGATCGGACAGCGTACCCGCGAGGGACAGTTTCTCCATCAGGTCATGCACGATGGTCCCGCGCGCCGCTGCGTCCGCTTCTTCCCCAAGGGCATCGAGCTTGTTCAGGCGCAGCAGCCGCTTTGCCCAGAACTGGTAGGGGTCGGCGCGCAGCACTTCGACTTCAGTGACGCTGATCCGCTTCGGACGCTCTGCGGCAGGCGGGCATGGCTTCGGGCGCCCGGCCGGGATGACCGTTGAAGGCTTGTCCACGTCCGCCGCCCAGGCGATCAGCCGTTCGTCGGTTTTCAGCTGCCCCCCCAAGATCGCGCCAAGCCGCAGCCAAAAGCGTGAGGCGACGGCAGGCGCGCTTGCATCGCGGCGCGCGCGGGTCAGCAGGACGTGACGGGCCCCGCAGGCCTGCACGAAATCATGCGCCGACAACGCCGTGGCGCGATCGGTCGGCGGCAGGCCGAGCGCGGTCCTGATCTTTGGCGGCAGCCAGGGATCGAAGCTGTCGGAGGAGGGCCAGACACCCTCGTTCAGCCCGCCGAGGATCATCAGGTCGGCACGCTGCAGCCGCGCCTCCAGAAGGCCATAGATGGCAAGGCGCGGATGCCGGCCATAGCTGGGCCGGACGGGAACACTGCCCAGGATCGCACCCAGCAATGCGGGCAGGTCGCCGGACGCGACCATACCGCCCGCCGCTCCATATGTTTCCAGACTGGCCAATATATCAGACGCCGCGCGCCCGGCATTTCCCTCCCAGAACCGCTCGTCCGTTATCGCCCCGATCAGGTTGCGGAGCTTCGCCGCCGCAGCGGAAAGGTCGCCCGTCGCGCGCCGCTGAAACAGTTCGGCGACCGGGCGAAGCACAAGCTCCTGCGCCTTCCACCAATCGAGATCGGCTTCCGTCGCGGGCTGCCGCGCGCTGGTCACTGCGGCGGACAGGCGATTGCGAACGCCCTGCAATCCCCGCGCGGGCCGCACGCCGCGCAGGGCAAGGTCCAGGCGGCGGACATGGCCCAGCCATTCGCCGCGTGTCGCCTCCGGGCCCGCCAGGGGATGCTTGAGCAGCGCCATCAGCGCGACCGGCGCAAAACCGCTCGCCGCGGCCTCCAGTGCCAGCCGCAACATGGACCCAGGCGGCGTCAGGCCGAGCGGTGTTCCGGCACTGTCGTCAACGTCCACATTCCAGCGCCGCATCTGCGCCGCGACCCGCCGCGCCAGGTCGCGGTCAGGGGTAACCAGCGCCGCCGTCTTGCCTGGTGTTTCCAGCACTTCCCGCATGGCGAGCGCGATCGCCATCGCCTCCTCCGCAGGGGTCTGCAGCTGCACGCGGAACATGCCCGTCGCAGCGTCGTCAGGAAGCGCGACATCGCGCCAGTCCGCTGTCATCTCGGGTGTGGCAAAACCGTGCGACAGCAGCGCACCGCGCGCTTTGGGGCCATCGCTGTCCGCAATCTCCGGCCAGTCCCGCACTTCGCCGCGCGCGATGGACATACCATCCAGCAGCAGCTTCAACGGGACCTGCGGATGCGGCTGGCCCGACGACAGCCTGTCCCACGCCGCCTCGTCCATGGCCGTATCAAGACCTGGCAGCACTACGGCCCCCTGCGGCATCCGTGCGATGACGCCAAGCAGTTCCGCGCCGGCCGGTTCGGCATTGGCGATCCCTGCGGCAATGACGGGATAGGGCGGCGGCGTCCGTTTCCATCGCGCCGCCATGCGCCGGATCAGTTTCTGCCGCTGCGCCGCACGGTCGGTTTTGCCAATCTGTGCCAGCGCGTCCGGCCAGAAATCGCGCACGATGTTCAGGAAGGTCGCCGTATCCTGCCAGTGTTCCGCCATCTCCGCCTCAACCGCGGTGTCGAGCGCATCAGGCGGAACCTCGTACAGCTGCATCAGGTCGAGCGCGCGGCCCAGCGCCTCGGCATAGCGCAGGGTCTCGACCTTGGCGCGGCTCTGTCCCGTGCGTTTCTGCCAGCGTTCAATGAGCGGCATCAACCGCAGGGTCCGCTCCAGCTCGTCGATCGCGGGCTGCCGGTCGAAGTCCTCAGCTGCCATCAGGCCGGGCATCAGGTCATCGTCGAGATCGCCAAGCGTCGTCAGGCGCGGCAGGAGGAGCGCGCCGTCCGATACCCGCACGAACGCTTCCGTTACGCTTCGGACCGCGCGCCGGTTCGGCAGCAATACCAGCGTCCGCGCTAGCGCCAGTTCATCGTTCCCGCTCTCCGCATCGCCAAAGGGGAAGCCTTTCCGCAGCCCCTTGGCCAGGCGGTCGACGAAACTCCCCTCCGGCGGGATGCTGTAGACCCTGGGCTCAGGCACCCGCCAGCAGGTCTTCGGTTAATTTCACGGCTGCCGGTGTGCCGACATGATACCAGCCGCCCTGATGGGCGATGCCGTAGAGACGGCCACGCTCTATCAGGCGGTCCCAGATCAGGTTGAAACTGAACGGTCCATCGGGCGTATCCTCGAACAGACTGGCCTTCACGATTTGCGTGCCGGAATAAATGAAGGGCGCCAGACGGACGCCGGACTGGCGAACCAGCTTGCCCGTGCCGTCCATGCGAAAATCGCCATTGCCGTCATAGCCCGTTGCGCGCGCCAAGGGCACCATCAGCAGCAGCGCGTCCATGATTTCGGGATCCCAGCGTTCGGCCATCAGCGCCAGCGTGTCCAGCGGCCCGTCGACCAGGATGTTGTCGCTGTTGGTCACGAAAAACGGATCGGCGTCGATGAGCGGCAGTGCCTTTTTCGCCCCGCCACCGGTTTCCAGCAGCTGCTCCCGCTCGTCTGAAAGGCGAATGTCGAGGCCGTGGTTGACGCGCGCGACGTGCGCCTCGACCTGACCGGCCAGATAGTGCGTGTTGACGACCGCGCGCTTGATGCCGGCAGCGGCGATCCCGTCCAGCGCATAGTCGATCAGCGCCTTGCCATTCACTGCGATCAGCGGCTTTGGCCGCGTCGCCGTCAGGGGCCGCATCCGCCGCCCCAGGCCCGCCGCCAGCACCATCGCCGCCTTTGGCATGTCGGCATTGATTTTCGGCCTCAGTTTGAGCGGCGCCTTGATGCTATTCATGCAGCGTCCTTCAGGGGTTTGCGCGCGTCCTGCGGCAGGTGGGTGTCGAACCAGTCTTTCAGCGGGGCAAGCGCGGGATGGGCCAGATTCGTGTCGAGGTGCGCCCATAGCCGGGGCAGATGCGTCAGATAGCGCGGCTTGCCGTCGCGCCGCCAGAGCCGCACGAACACGCCCAGGATACGCGCCGCCCGCTGCGCCCCCATGACGGCGTAGCTGGCGCGAAACGCGGCTTCGTCCAGATCGCGCGCCGACAGATAGCGGGCCGTCATTTCATGTTCCAGCCGGGCGGGCACATCGCGCCGTGCATCCTGCAACAGGGAAACGAGATCATATGACGATGGCCCGCGCATGGCGTCCTGAAAGTCCAGAATACCGACCCGCTGGGCTCCGCTGCGATCCGGTAGCCACATCAGATTTGGCGAATGATAATCAAGCTGGACCATACGGTCGCTGTCATAATCGGCTGCCGCCAGAACCTTTCGCCAGGCCGCCGCGTGGCTGGACCGCACCTCGCCGGGGGCCTTCCCGCCCATCAGTTCCGGCCAGTGCCAGTCAAGCAGCAGTTCCGCCTCCCTGATCATGCGCGCAGGGCTATAGTCCTCGATGGCGACGTGGCCCAGTTTTCCGGGCATCGGTGCGGCATGAAGGGCGGCGAGCACATCGGTCGCGGCGCAATAAAGTTCACGCTGTTCCGCGGGCGATGCGCCTTTCAGATATTCGAAATACTGCTTCGTCCCCAGATCCTCCAGCAGGATCAGCCCGTCCGCCATGTCGGTCGCATAAATCTCCGGCCCGCTCATCCCCCGCGCGCGGATTTCGTGCGCCAGTTCCACGAACCATTCCGACCGTTCGGACGGATCAGGCGCATGCATCAGGATGGCGCGCTCACCGTTTCCGCGCGACAGCCGAAAATAGCGCCGGAACGCCGCGTCCGCGCTGAATTCTTCCCTGTCGGCGTCCGCCCACCCCACCCCCGCCAGAAAGGCGGGCGCGGCGGGCGGCAAAATCACAGTCTGGCCCATCGGGCCTCCCAACTTGGCGGCACGTCCACTGTCAACTGCCGAACCGCGTCTCCCGTCCCTGAAAGTGTGAGCTCGAGCGCCGGGCCCGGAACGAACCCGGCACCCTTTTCGGGCCATTCGACGATCAGCGCGCCATCGGACAAGATTTCGTCAAGAGCCAGCGCCTCGACCTCCGACGGATCGTCCAGACGGTAAAGGTCGCTGTGCCAGACCGGAAGGCGCATCCCTTCGTCGTCATAGGGCTGCACCAGTGTGAATGTCGGGCTTGGCACTTCTCCCCGATGACCCGCCCCTCTCAGGATGCCGCGCGCCAGCACGGTCTTGCCGGCACCCAGCGGCCCCGAAAGTGTCACCACGTCGCCTGCGGCCAGTTCGCTGCCAAGCTTCCGGCCAAATTCACGCTGCGCCGCTTCATCCGGAAATCGCATCATGTCCTGCTCGCGCGTCCGGCGCTGGCCGACAGCGGCACGGGCGAACGGCGCGGCAGGCTCAGCCGCATCTCCGTACCCTTGTCCTCGGAGGATATGACTTCCAGCGTGCCGCCGTGCAGAAGAACGATCTCTCGCACCAGCGACAGGCCCAGGCCAACGCCCTGCGTCGATCCCGCATTGGAGCCCTTGCGGAACCGTTCGAACACCAGATCCTGCTCCCCCTTGGGAATGCCGATCCCGGTATCGCTGATCGTGATGACGATCTCATTGGCTCCGCCGCGCGCGGTAATGCGCACGTGACCGCCCTCCGGCGTGAATCGCACCGCGTTCGATACGAGATTGTAAAGCGCCTGCTTCAGTCGCACGGGATCACCGGGGATGCGGCCGACCGTATCGTCAAGCTCGATCCCGAAGCTGAGGCCGCGATCGCGCGCATTGCCGGCCGACATCGCCTCCACGCTGCTCAAGAGGTCGGCGATGTCCACGTCTTCCTGTTCCAGCGACAGGCCCTGGGCATCGCTGACGCTGAGGTCGATAATCCCGTTGATCATCACCCGCAGGCGTTCCGCGGATGTCAGGATCGAGGAGACATAGTCGGTCTGGACTTCGCTGAGCGTGCCGCCGATTTCCATCTGCAGCATTTCGCCGAAACCGGCGATGGCGGTCAGCGGCGTCCGGAGTTCATAGGACATGCTCTCGACAAAGCGGCTCTTGGCTTCGTCCGCGGCGACCAGCGCCTCGTTCCTGTCCCTCAGCGCGATCTCGATCCGCTCGGCATCGGTCACGTCGATGAACGTGAACAACGCGTTGCCGTCGGGAAGCGGCACGGCGGCAAAGCGCAGGTAACGGCCATCCGACAGTTCCAGGCGGCCGCTTCGTTCGCTGCGCCCGTCCGTGGACGCGCGGATCAGCATCCGCATCACTTCGGCGGCGTCACCATCTTTCAGACTGACCTCCGCCGAGGCGAACAGGGCGTCGACATGCGGATTCTGGCTGATGATGTCATGCGGCAGTTTCCACATGTCCTGAAAGGCAAGGTTGTGAAACTGAAGCCGTCCCGCGACGCCGAAAACGGCAACGGCTTCGTGAAGATTTTGCAGGGTCGCATCCTGAACACGCACGAGCTGGTCGCGCGAGGACGCCAGTCGCAGCCGTTCAGACTGGTCCTCGAAAATCATCAGCAGACCGCCATCGGGCGTGGGCTGTGCCAGCACGCGCAGCACCATGTTATCCGGCAGGACCCAGGTTTCCTCCAGCCCGGTATCCGCGCTCAGGAACCAGTTTCTGCGCTCCGCCTTCCAGCTGGGAAAATCGCGCTGTTCGGGCAGACGGCGAATTTCGCGCATATGTTCCAGAACACGGTCGAACTCCGGCTCCTCGTCCAGAGCGGCATCATCAATCTGGAACAGCCGCTGAAAGGCCTGGTTGGCCGCCTCCAGATGCCGCTCCGCATTGAAGCGGGCCACGCCCGCTGACAGCCTGCCAAACATGTCCGCCTGCGCCTTGGCATAGCGGTCACGCTCCGCTCGCGCTTCGTCCCGCTCGGTGATGTCGAGCGCGAAGCCCGCGACTTCGCCGGACGCCAGCGGCACGTTGGCGACCCGCAGCCGGCGGCGTTCTCCGCCTATCACGGTCGTTTCCTCGCGGATCTGCAGTTCACCCTTTTCAAGGGCGTCACGCGCTGCGGCACGCGGCTGCAATGTCAGCGTGCCGGTCAGCAGCTCCGCCTGATCGGCGACGGCGGCTGCGGGAGACTCGGCCTCGACCGCCAGGGCATAGGCCTCGTTGACTTCGACCAGATTGAGGTCACGGTCGCGCCGCCAGACGGGTGCGGGCGCGACCGCGATCATCGCCCGCGCCGCTTCGGACCGCCCGCTTTCCTCGGCGCGCACCCTTTCAAGATGGGCCAGTCGCGCGTCAGCCTCGGTCGTGTCGGAGAACCACACGACGACACCGCGGTCGCCGGCGACTTCCGGCGCGGCTGCGCGGCCCGATGCCTCCAGCATGCGCCTGCCGTCGGCGGTCGCAAGCGTCAGCGTAAAGGGTGCGCCCGAAACCGCAGCCCCGGAAATGGCCGCCTCCAGCGCGGTCAGGCCTTCACCCTCCAGGCCCGCATCCTGCCTGGGCGCCAGTTCGCCAAGGGACGATACCGTCCTGTCCAGCTTCAGCCAGGATCGGAGCATGTCCGACACGGTAATGCGCTTTTCGTCACCGACGATCATGTAGGCGGAAGGGACGGTCGCAAGCAGACCGCGCAGACGAAGTCCCCAGGCCTGCGCCGTTTCCGCCTGCGCCCTGATCCGCGCGGACCGGATGACCGTCCAAAGCGCGAACAAAAGCCATGCCGCCGCAATGACCATCGCCGCCGACGTGGCCGCATCAAGCCGCAGCCCGGCCTGCGCGTGTGCTGGCGCGGCCAGAAGGGGCAGGCTGACAAGGGCAATCTGATGGCGCATTCCCGCCCTTCTTAACGAACAAGGCGCCGCAGGGGAATCCGTGCTGCCAACTGATTTACGATTGGCGAGCCGGGTCATGGACGATGCAAAATCAGGCAAACTGGTGCCTTTGCGCAACAAAGATGCGTAAATTTTTTGCAGTGCAGCATTTTCCATTGACAGGCGGCTTCCAGAGGCTGTCTTGTCAGATTTATGACAGCGCCGGAATTGATGGCGAGCGTCGTTACGACTGAAGGGGATGAAGATGACTATGCCAAAGACGAACAGCCTTGCCGGGATGACAAGCGCCCTTGCCCTGCTGGTGGCGATGCCCGCCATGGCGCAGGATTCCGGCAGCGACCTGCCCGCCGCCGCCAGCGGTGACGAAGTCATCGTGATCACGGGCTCGCGCCTGTCGCGCGATCTGAACGAAGTCGCAGCGTCGCCGGTTACCGCCGTGTCACTTGAGGACATTCAGCGCTCGGGCGTGGTCGATGTCTCGGAAGCGCTGCGTGAACTTCCCGCGCTGTCGTTCTCGACAACAATCGCGGATTCCCTCGATGGCCTCGGCGAAGCGCGCCTGGGTGTTGCGTCACTCAACCTGCGCGGACTTGGCAGCAACCGGACCCTCGTTCTCGTCGATGGCAAACGTCACGTTTCAAGTGTTGCCGGTGATCAGATCGTCGATATCGAAACGATCCCCTCGGCACTCATCCAGAATGTCGAAGTCCTGACGGGCGGCGCATCCGCCATTTATGGTGCCGATGCTGTGACGGGCGTGGTCAACTTCACTCTGAAGGACGATTTTAACGGCTTCGACATCACCGGTCAGGCCGGGATCAGCGACAGGGGTGATGGTTTCACCGGGTCGGTGGAGGCGATCTATGGAACGGATTTCGCCGATGGACGCGGCAATGTCGCTGTCTTTGGCGGCTATTCCCGGATCGAAAAGATCGCCATCGACGACAGGTCCTATACGCGGGACAATTTTCAGGCCAATGCCGGACCCGAATATGGCAACCCGCTAAGGCGCTTCCAGCAAGGCGACATTTCCTCAGGCACACCGAATTTTGCCGGTCTCTACACGACGGATAATGGCCTTTTCCCTTATGGCTTCAGCATTCCCACAAGCGCGGACGATTTCGCGGCACTGTTTGCCGACACGACAGGCGCTCCTTTCACGGGGTCCCTCAACGCTGCCGAGCAGGCACTGATCGACCGTGCTTCCGGGGCACCGTCCAATGCCTACCAGGCATTTCCGGTATTCGCCATTTCATCGACGCAGGGCCTCGTTTTCCGCAATGATTTCGGCTTCTTCGATGCGGACGTGAACGGAAACGGCGTTCAGGATTGCGAGGAGAGCTATATCGGCTTCACCGGCTTTGGCGGCGGCGGCTGCTATGTCACCACGCCGGACGGCGGTGTTCGCATCTTTGAGGACGGCATCATCGCCAGCGGTTCGAACCAGTTCGGCGGCGATGGCGCGGAGCAGGCCACGAACGGCGACTCCCTCATTCCTAAAGACGAGCGCTACATGACGGGCGTGGTTGCCAGCTTTGAATTTTCGCCTGCCGCCACCGCCTATCTCGATGCCAAATATGTGCATACGGAAACGCAGCAGGACACGTTCTACAACACCTTTTACGATTCGCTTCTCATTCCCGCGGACAACCCCTTCATTCCGGCTGTCCTGCAGGGCGATGCCGATGATGCCGGCGGTCTCAGGATTTCGCGCGACTTCACCGATCTCGGTCTGAACCGGGTGACGTCGGAGCGGGATACCTACCGCATCATTGCCGGTTTACGCGGCGCAATGACCGACAATCTCAACTATGATTTTTCCGTGAACTGGGGCCGCACCGATGTCGCGACCACGAACAGCCGTACCGTCCTGCCCGATCGCCTGTTCGCCGCGATCGACGCGGTCGACGAAGGCGAGTTTCTGACGGGGACGGCGAACGGCAATATCGTCTGCCGCTCCGACCTCGACGGCACACCCTATCCGGGTTCGGAAATCTTCCCGGTTATCGAAGGCGGATTTTTCACCTTCAATCCCGGTGACGGCAGCTGTGTGCCAACGACACTTTTCAACGGCAGGCAGTCGGTCAATGCGGACGCGGCGGACTTCATCACGGTGCCAACGACCAACAAATTCCGGCTTGAGCATTATGTCATAACGGGCCAGCTGGTCGGTGACACCGCAGGCTTTGTCGATCTTCCCGGTGGTCCCGTCCAATTCGCTGTCGGCACGGAATTCCGCCGCGAAACCAGCGAATCCCGCTTCGATCCCCTGACACTCGGCATATTGCAGACCGATGTTCCGAACGGCTCTACGGGCGATTTCATTGGCGATATCAGTGGCAACCAGTCCCTGACCTTCAGCACCACGCGGACGCTGAACACCGGGGGCGACTTCGACGTTTTCGAGCTGTTCGGCGAAGTCCGCCTGCCGATTCTGGCGGACCGGCCTTTCTTTGAAACGCTTGAATTGTCAGGCGCCGCGCGCTTCTCGGACTATTCGACAATCGGCAACACGTTCACCTGGTCCGTGAATGGCATCTGGGCCCCGGTTCAGGATGTCCGCCTGCGTGCGACCTATGCGCAGGCCGTTCGCGCGCCGAACATTGCTGAGCTGTTCGATCCGCAGCAGGGAACCGTCTTCCGGCCAGAGGATCCTTGCGATCAGAACGTCATCAACGCGCGCGTCAGTGCCGACGATCCCAATGTCGGCACGCGGATCGCGAACTGCAATGCCCAGCGCGCCTCCTTCGGTCTCGACACGTCGGTCGACTATTTCGATCCCCTGTCCGCCCGTTTCGACGGAACGACTGGCGGTAATCCCGAGCTTGAGGAGGAGACAGCGAAAACCTGGACAGCCGGCGTCGTTCTGCAACCACGCTGGGTTCCGGGCCTCGTCCTTTCCGCCGATTACTACAATATCAGGATCGACGATGCGATTTCCGCCGTCAGCGCCCAGGACGTGGTCGACAGCTGCTATGACAGCAGCGACTTTCCAAACCAGTTTTGCGGGCAGTTCGAGCGGCGCGGGGATTTCGGACTGTCGTTCCTAAGGCAGACCCAGCTGAATTTTGGTCGCATCGAGGCGGCGGGCGTCGATATTACCGTCCGCTACGGCTTCGCTTTGGGCGACAACAATTTCGATCTGCGCGCCAATGTGGGCTGGGTCGACAAGCTCAACTTCTTTTTCGACCCGACGGATCTGTCCAACGTCGATCCGGAGCTGAAGGAGAACGGTCGTCCCGAATGGAGCGGCTCGGGCGGGATAACGTACAGCCGTGGTCCTTTCTCGCTGAACTACGGCCTGCAATATCTTTCCAACCAGCTTATTCGCGGTATCGAGATCGAAACGGCCGATACCATCGCAGGTCCAGCCGGCTTTGGCGGGGACACCTTCGTTCATGATGCGAGCGTGTCCTACGAAGTTTTCGACGGCCTCGAACTTTACGCTGGCGTCAACAACTTCACGGATGAAAAGCCGTTCCGCAACAATTCCTCCTACCCCGTTTCGCCTTACGGGCGCTATTTCTTCGGCGGTGTGAACGCCAAGTTCTGATATAAATCGAACCTAAAAAAATGGGCCGCGCCGGATTTCACCAGCGCGGCCCTTTTTCTGTCTGATGCCCGAAAAATCAGTAGCGATATTCGTCCGCCTTGAACGGCCCCTCGACAGGGACGCCGATATATTTGGCCTGCTCCTCGGTAAGTTCACTCAGCTTCACGTTCAGCTTGGCAAGATGCAGGCGGGCGACCTTTTCATCCAGGTGCTTTGGCAGCACATAGACCTGGTTCTCATACTCATCCGCCTTGGTCCACAGTTCGATCTGCGCCAGCACCTGGTTCGTGAAGCTGGCGGACATGACGAAGCTCGGGTGGCCCGTCGCATTGCCAAGGTTAAGGAGGCGGCCCTGCGAAAGCAGCAGCATCCGGCTGCCATCGGGGAATGTGTACATATCGACCTGCGGCTTCACCTCGACATGCGTCAGGTTCTTTAGCGCGCCGACCTGAATCTCGTTGTCGAAATGGCCGATATTGCCGACGATCGCCATGTCCTTCATCGCGCGCATGTGGTCGATGGTGATGACGTCCTTGTTGCCCGTCGTGGTCACGAAGATATCGGCGACCGGCGCGGCCTCCTCCATCGTCGTCACGGCAAAGCCGTCCATTGCCGCCTGCAAAGCGCAAATGGGGTCGATCTCCGTCACCATGACGCGCGCGCCGGCACCGCGCAGCGACGCGGCGCTGCCCTTGCCGACATCGCCATAACCCGCGACAACGGCGACCTTGCCGGCCATCATCACATCGGTCCCGCGGCGAATGCCGTCGACGAGCGATTCCTTGCAGCCATATTTGTTGTCGAATTTCGACTTCGTGACGCTGTCGTTCACGTTGATCGCCGGGAAGGGCAGCTTGCCTTCCCTCGCAAGGCCGTAGAGGCGCAGAACGCCCGTCGTCGTTTCCTCGGACACGCCGCGAATGGCATCGCGCGTCTTCGTGAAAAAGCCGGGGCTTTCCTTCAGGCGCTTTTTCAGCACCCTCTGCATTTCCTCTTCTTCCTCATTTTCAGGCGCAGGCATCTCCTCGCCCGCTTCCATGCGCGCGCCCCAGATCACATACATGGTGGCATCGCCGCCATCGTCGAGGATCATGTTGCAGGGCTCGTCCCCCCACTGGAAGATGTGGTCCACATATTCCCAGTATTCCGCGAGCGTTTCGCCCTTCTTGGCAAAGACGGGAACGCCGGTCGCGGCGATCGCGGCGGCGGCATGATCCTGCGTCGAATAGATGTTGCAGGATGCCCAGCGCACTTCGGCGCCCAGCGCCGTCAGGGTCTCGATCAGTGCCGCTGTCTGGATCGTCATGTGCAGGCATCCTGCGATGCGCGCGCCCTTCAGCGGCTTCGAGGCGCCATATTCCTCGCGCGTGGCCATCAGGCCCGGCATTTCGGTTTCCGCGATGTCCAGCTCGCGGCGGCCATATTCGGCCAGGCTGATGTCGGCGATGATCGAGTCTTGTGCCATGTGATGGCTCCTTGGGATGGGGGAATGTTTATGCCCGCCACATAGGAACCGGTCGCCCTCAAGGCAAATATAAAGATATCTTTATATGACGGTCAGGCCCGCCCGCTGGTGGCGGAAAGCAGCGACACATCGATCCCCTGCCCCTCGAACGCCTTTGGCCAGCGATCCGCAACCCTCGTGTTCCACATCAGTTCGGGGGAGCCCGGTACGTTCATCCAGCCATGCCGGGTCATCTCACCCTCCAGCTGACCCTGCCCCCAGCCGGTATAGCCAAGCGCGATCAGCCAGTGTTCCGGCCCCTGTCCCGCGCCAATGTCGCGCAGGATATCGAGCGTCGCGGTCAGTGCCCAGCGATCACCGACATTCAGTGTCCCCTGTCCCTGATATTCGGTGGAATGCACGACGAAGCCGCGCGCAGGTTCCACCGGGCCGCCCGAATAGACGGGGGCATCGTCCATCTCCGAATGGTCGATGTCGAGCTGATCCATCAGGCCGCGCGCATCGACATCGCCGCGAATATGGTTGATGACGATGCCAAGCGCAGAATCCTCGTCATGCGCGCACATGGCGATCACCGCGCGGGAAAAACGCTCGTCACCCATACCGGGCATGGAAAGCAGAAACTGGCCTGAGAGAAAGGGAGGATTTTCCATCCGGCATAACATAGGCACTGATACGCGCTCGCCAAGCCGGAACGATCAGACTATCTGGTGTGCTGACCTTCCGACCCCATTTCAATGACAGGAGACCATCAGATGAGCATTTCCACCGGTGACAGGATTCCCTCCGCGCAGCTGACGAAAATGACTGGCGACGGCCCGCAGCCCGTGCAGACCGATGAATTTTTCAAGGGCCGCACGGTCGCGCTGTTCGCTGTTCCGGGCGCCTTCACCCCGACCTGCAGCGCCAAACACCTGCCCGGCTATGTCGAAAAGGCCGCCGAACTGAAGTCCAAGGGCGTGGACGAAATCGCCTGCGTTTCCGTCAACGACGCCTTCGTCATGGGCGCCTGGGGCGAAAGTGCAAATGTCGGTGACGACATCACGATGCTGGCCGACGGCAATGGCGATTTCGCCGAAGCGCTCGGCCTCACCATGGACGCTTCCGGCTTTGGTATGGGCAAGCGCGCACAGCGCTTCTCGATGATCGTCAGGGACGGCGAGGTCAGCGAACTGAACGTCGAAGCCCCCGGCGATTTCCGTGTATCAAGCGCGGAACACATGCTCGGCCAGCTTTAAAGTCAGGAGAATGGCCTCCGGCACGGTTCCGTCTTCAAAGCCCAGATCAGGTCTGACGCGGCGCAAGCTCCTTATCGGAGCGGGCGCCGCCGCGGGTCTCGCCATAGGCTATGTCGTCTGGCCGCGTGATTATCCGATCAACTTCCCCGCTCGTGAGGGGGAGACCCTGATCAACGGCTGGCTGAAGATCGGAACGGACGGACGCATCACCGTCGCCGTCCCGCAGGCCGAAATGGGACAGGGCGTCTATACCGCGCTGCCGCAGTTGCTGGCGGCGGAACTGGGGGCGGACTGGCGCATGATCGGTGTCGAGCCTGCGCCGCTGCATCCCATATATGCGAACACGGCCTTCGTCGAAGGTGCCGGCGGATCGATGCCCGCCTTCCTTGGCAATATCGTCAAATGGGCTGCCGTCAGTGTCGTTGAGCGCCTGGAATTGCAGGCGACGGGTGGCTCCACATCGGTCAAGGCCTTCTGGGAACCGCTAAGGCTGGCGGGCGCGTCGGCACGCGCGCTTTTCATCCGCGCCGCCGCGCGCCAGTTGCAGGTCGATGCGGCCCTTCTCGATACGAAGGATGGCTTTGTCGAAGGCGGCGGAAAGCGGGTCGGCTTTGCCAGCCTGATCCCGCACATCGATCTCGATGACGCGCCCGCGGAGCCGATTCTGCGCGAGAATGCGCCGCTCATTGGCACATCTGCCCCGCGCCTCGATGTCCCCTCGAAGGTCAACGGCACAGCCACGTTCGGCGCGGACGTCAGGCTGGAGGGCATGGTCTATGCGGCCATACGCGGGGCCCCCATTGGTGCGCGCAAGGCCGCCAATTTCGGCGGAGAGGCCGCGCTTGCCGCGCCAAAGGTCGTTGCCGTCGTCGAAGGCGACGGCTGGCACGGCGTCGCGGGGGAAACCTGGTGGTCCGCCCGTCAGGCACTCGACCTGATCGACGTCGAATATGAGGGGGCGACGCTTGCGAACAGCGCGGAGATCGACGCCGCTCTCGCCGCTGCGCTTGACGATGAGGACGCAGGCACGGCCTTCATGGAGGTGGGCGACACCTCCGCCGCGCTGGCGGAAGGCCAGGTCGTGACTGTCGATTATGGCGTGCCCTTCCTTGCCCATGCCTGCCTGGAACCCATGTGCGCCACCGCCCGGGTGGAAAATGGCAAGGCGGAGGTCTGGGCCCCAACCCAGTCGCAGTCCATCACCGCGTGGCAGGTGTCGGAGGCGCTTGATACCCCCATGCGCGACGTCATCGTTTACCCGACCTTTCTGGGCGGCGGCTTTGGACGCAAGGCGGAATCGGAAGCCGCCATGCAGGCCGCGATCATGGCAAAACAGACGCAGCGGCCCGTGCAGGTCATCTGGCACCGGGAAGAGGATATGGCGCGCGACCGTTTCCGCCCGCCCGTCCGCGCGCGCATCGCCGCGAAGCTGGGGCCGGACAAGCGCATCGAGGCGATGGACATGAAACTCGCGGCGCCCAGTCTCGGCGCCAGCGTCACGCGCCGCCTGATGCCGACCTTCGCGTCGGACGGCGACAGTGCGGCGATGGTGAAGGGCGTCGGCCCCGCGCCGTACCTGATCCCCAATTTCCGCGCGCGCCATGTGGACGTGCCGACGCCTGTTCCGCTCGGGTACTGGCGCAGCGTCGAACACAGCTATGCGGCCTTCTTCCAGGAGGGGATGATGGACGAACTGGCCGCCGCCGCCGGTCTCGACCCGCTCGCCTTTCGCCTGCGCCATATGGACGAGAACAGCCGCGAGGCGCGCGTCCTGATGCTGGCGGCGTCGCGCGGCACGCTCGCCGGGCAGGTGCCCGAACGTCACGGACGCGGCATCGCCCTTCATTCCAGCTTTGGCAGCCACGTCGCGCAGGTCGCCGAGGTCGAGGTTCCGTCAAAGGACGAGATCATCGTGAAGCGCGTCACCTGCGTCATCGACTGCGGCCGCGTCGTCAATCCCGACATTGTCAGCGCGCAGATGGAGGGCGGCATCATCTTCGGCATGACCGCCGCGCTGCACGGAAATGTGACCTTTACGGACGGCGAGCCCGACATGCTGAATTTCGATGGCTATCCGCTTCTCCGGATGGACGAAGCGCCGGAAATCGACGTCGAGATCATATCCTCGGACGAAGCGCCCGGCGGTGTCGGCGAACCCGGTGTCCCCCCCATCGCCCCCGCGATCGCCAGCGCCGTGTTCGCCGCGACCGGAAGGCGCATGCGGACCATGCCGTTCCTGAGCTATTAGCGTCAAATGACACTCCCCCCCGAACACCCCCCGGTTGCCACGCCAAAAGTGGGCGTTCTCCTTGTCAACCTCGGCTCGCCCGATGCGCCGACGACATCCTCCGTCCGGCGGTATCTGAAGCAGTTCCTGTCCGACCGCCGGGTGATCGAAATTCCGCCCATCCTCTGGCAGATTATCCTGCGTGGCATCATCCTCAACACGCGGCCCGCCAAGAGCGCGAAGCTCTATGCCGCCATCTGGGATCGGGAGCGTGACGGCTCACCACTGAAACTGATCACCGAGGACCAGGCCGCGGCGCTTTCGGACCGGATGCCGGACATCCACGTCGACTACGCCATGCGCTATGGAAGTCCGTCGATGGAAAGCCGCCTCGAAGCCATGAAATCGGCTGGCTGCACACGCATATTGGTCGCGCCCCTCTACCCGCAATATAGTGCCGCGACGACCGCGACCGTGGCGGACGAGGCGCACCGCATCCTGGCGAGGATGCGCTGGCAGCCGGCGCTGCGTACCCTGCCGCCCTATCATGACGACCCCGCCTATATCGCTGCGCTGGCACAGGATATCGAAGCGCAGCTGGGCACGCTCGATTTCACCCCGGACGAGCTTGTCGCCAGCTTTCACGGCATGCCGAAGCGCACGCTCGAACTGGGCGATCCCTATCACTGCCATTGCCAGAAGACCGCGCGCCTCCTTTCCAGCAGGTTGGGACGCCCGATCCGGACGGTCTTCCAGTCCCGCTTTGGCCCAGCCGAGTGGCTGCAACCCTATCTCGACAAAACACTGGAGGCGCTTCCCGCCGAGGGCACCAAACGGGTCGCCGTCGTCTCGCCCGGATTTTCCGCGGACTGCCTGGAAACGCTCGAGGAAATCGCCATCGAGGGCGCAGAGCAGTTCCACGCGGGCGGCGGTACGGATTTCGCCTATCTTTCCTGCCTGAACGCAAAGCCTGTCAGCATCGACATGCTGGAAAAAATTATCACGCGCGAACTCGCAGGCTGGATCGAAAGCCGCTAGGCAGTTTATGTTTCAACCTGAACCTGGGGAGGTTTTATCATGGGAAGTCACGTCGCAATCGTTACCGGAGGTACGCGCGGCATCGGCGCTGCCGTCAGCCAGAGACTGCACGCCAGCGGCATCACGGTCGTCGCCAATTATGGCGGCGACGACAAGAAGGCGCAGGCCTTCACGGACGAAACCGGCATCGACGCGATGAAATGGGATGTCGCCGACTTCGATGCCTGCCATGCAGGCGTGAAGGCCGTCGAGGACAAGCACGGCCCCGTCAGCATCCTGGTCAACAACGCCGGCATCACCCGCGACGGCACGCTTCTGAAAATGGACCGGCAGATGTGGGAGGATGTGATCAACGTCAATCTGGGCGGCTGCTTCAACATGTCGAAGGCCGTGTTCCCGGGTATGAAGGCGCGCAGCTTTGGCCGCATCGTCTCCATCGGCTCCATCAACGGTCAGGGCGGCCAATATGGTCAGGTCAATTATGCCGCAGCGAAGTCCGGTATCCACGGATTCACCAAGGCACTGGCGCAGGAAGGCGCGCGCTTCGGTATTACCGTCAATGCGCTCGCACCCGGCTATATCGACACCGACATGGTCGCTGCCGTTCCCGAACCCGTGCTTGAAAAGATCGTTGCCAAGATCCCGGTCGGCCGCCTTGGCCAGGCCGACGAGATCGCCCGCGGCGTCGCCTTCCTGTGCGGCGAGGATGCGGGCTTCATCACGGGCTCGACGCTCAGCATCAATGGCGGCCAGCATATGTATTGAGGCGGCTGTGGCCCGCGAAAATCAGGGAACGCGCAAATACAGCGTCACCATTGCGGGCCACCGCACCTCGATCAGTCTGGAGCCCGTGTTCTGGAACGCGCTGAATGACCGCGCGAAGGCTGAAAATCGCTCACTGGCCGAGCTGATTGCGGAGATCGACGAGGCGCGGACCACGCCTCTTTCGAGCGCGGTCCGGGTCTGGCTGTTTGAACGCTCTCGCTGACCTTCGCCAGACCCGGCGGCGCGCGGTCACCTGTTCGACGATTTCACCCTGTCGCCCCCTGTTGGCACCTGGCAGTCCTGGAAACTGATCGGCACGGATTGCCCCCAGTTGTCGGAGTCCGCCTGCACCTGAAAATGCAGGTGAGCGCCCGTGCTGCGGCCGGTATTGCCGGATGTCGCGATGACGTCGCCCTGCTTCACGCTGTCGCCGACATTCACGCTGACGCCGTTCTGCGCGATATGGAAATACCAACTGGTGAAGCCGCCGTCATGGCGCAGGCGTACGGCGTTCCCCCAATTCTGCAGGTCGCCGCCGGGATAGGGCTGATTTGCACCACCCACGGGCTGGTTCGGATTGAAGTTCGACGACTGGCTTTCCTGCAGCCATTCGACCGTCCCGTCCCTGACGGCGCGAATGCTGGTGCCTGCGGGCAGACTGAAGTCGAAGGCGAATTCCTGACTGTCATTGTGGGAGCCGTCTGGATTGCTGTTGCCTTGCCCGACATTATAGGTCGTGCCGTCCGCCCATGGGTAGCGATAGGGGCTGTACGCCTTGTCCTGCAATTCCATGAAGGCGAGCCGCATGCCGCTGCCGAAGCGCACGCCATCCTCCGTCTTTATATCGACGAAGCAGCCGCCGCGGCTCCACCACTGCGCGCCCGCGCCCGGGCGCCAGACAGCGGCATAGCGCCCGCCGGATTCCTCCAGCACCTTCAGCCGCAAGCCCTGCTGGAAGTAGGCGGCGTCCTGCGCGCCAATCTGGTTGCCCGTCATGCCGGCGCGCCACCACTGAGCGCCGGAGCCGGGACGCCAAACCGCCGTATAACGTCCGCCGTCGATTTCCAGCGCCGTCAGCCTCAGGCCCGCGCTGAAATGGTCGGCGTCCTGTGCTTTCAGCTGATCAAGGGTCATGCCCGCGCGCCACCACTGCGCGCCGGAACCGGGACGCCAAACCGCCGTATAGCGTCCGTTCACGACCTCGAGTGCCGCGATCCGGAGGCCCTCTCCGAAATATTCGGCATCCTGCGCCTTCATCTGATCGAGCGTCATACCTGTCCGCCACCACTGCGCCCCCGATCCAGGCCGCCAGACCGCCGTGAAGCGGCCGTCATGGATGGCGATCGAGTGGATCCTGAGGCCCTGGGCGAAATGGTCGGCGTCCTGCGCCTTCATCTGGGCGAACGTCATGTCCGTCCGCCACCACTGCGCTCCCGAACCCGGTTGCCAGACAGCGATCAGGCCGGGGCCCGCCGCGTTCACCGCGCCCGAAGACGTGACCGAGGCCATCAGCGCGGCCGCAATTGAAATGATTTTCCTGTTCATGGGATGTGTCTCCGTTGTCGTTGAAACTTGACGCAACGTGCACCTGTCCCTCCCGTTTAACCGGGATCGGGTCTATGAACATGTGATGGCGGTCACGGCCGGTTGCGCCGCGCCGAAACGGTCAGAGCCGCGACCGTACCCGTCGCGCCCTGCTCTCCGGGCTGGGGTGGGTCGAAAGAAACGACGGTCCCCGACCGCCGCCGAGCGCCGCGAGTTTTTCGAGCGCGGTCACACAGGCCCGCACGGGAAAGCCATTCGCGCGCATGAAGCCCACAGCATAGTCGTCCGCCGCATGCTCGGCGCCCTGCGAATGCTGGGCAAGGACCACGGATCCAAAAAGGTTACCCAATTGCGAGTCGGCCAGCCTGCCGACGCCGCGATCGGCGGCGGCCAGCGCATCGCGCACGGCCTCCGTCCGCATCGCCGACTGCATGCGGCTACGGGAATGCCCTTCCGCGACATGACCGATTTCATGACCGATCACATAGCGCACCTCGTCGTCCGTAAACCGGTCAAGAAGGCCGCCATAGATACGAATGGTGCCGTCGGCCATGGCGAAGGCGTTGACCTCATCGCTCTCATAGGCGCGGATGTCGAGATCGAGGCCGCCGGAGCGCGTCAGGCCGCGCGACAGCAGGGCGACCCGGCGGCCATGGGCGCTGTCCGGACTGGCAAGGCGGTTTTGCCGGTCGATCTGGTCAGCCATCTGCGACGAGAATGCAGCCATCTGACGGTCGGTCAGCGTCTCCGCCGTTATGACGCCCTGCAGCGCCTCCAACGCACGTCCCAGGCTTATCTGCGCGGCCGCGGGCACGGCGATGCTCATCCCGCCCGCCAGCGCGGCCACGGACAGGATTTGTCGCCGCGTGATCGCAATCTCATTTTCCGGCGATGTCATGGCGGCCTCCTCACTATGATCCGGCGGACGCATCAAAACGCGTCAGTCGGTGCCAGTTTCGGCCATCCGCTCGGCGCGCGCCACCAGATCCGGAAACGCTTTCGCGTAAAATTCGAACGCTTCGTCGTCCATCACGCGGCGGAAACCCGCCAGCGCCAGAATGGCGGCTTCCTCGCTTTCCCTGCGCCACGGCACCTGCCGGAAAGACGGGATGGCCAGTTCGGCGCCGGGATCGAGATCGCTGGTATAGGGCAACGGCCAGCGCGGATCGGGAACCAGATAGACGATCTCCGCCACTTCCGCCCACAGGGCCGCGCCGTGACACATGGGGCAGGGCTGCAGGCTGGCGTAAAGCGTCGATCCCGCCGCCGCGTTACCCTTCAGGTCCTGCAGCGCCATGGTCTCGGCGTGGGCAAGGGGAGTTCCCGCCAGGCCGGCACCCATGGCGCTGGTCGCATTGCCGGCAACGGAAACCAGCCGCCCATCCGGCCCGGTCACGGCCGCGCCTATGCCGCCATTGCCTTCCGCAAAGCTTTTCCTCGCCGCGTCCAGGACGGCATTCCAGATTTCCGTTTGAAAGATCATCCGCGCCTCAACGCGCCAACACGGGCTTTGGCACCGTCAGAATTTCAGCCGCGTCACATGGCCCATCTTGCGGCCCGGACGCGCGTCTCCCTTGCCATAGACATGCAGATGCGCCTTCGGGTCCGCCAGAACCTCGCGCCAGCTGTCAATGTCAGTGCCCAGAAGGTTATCCATCACCACGCGCTCTGCCGTCAGGGCCACATCGCCCAGCGGCAGTCCGCAGACGGCGCGGATATGGTTCTCGAACTGCGAACTGCGCGCGCCCTCGATGGTCCAGTGCCCGCTATTATGTACGCGCGGCGCCATTTCGTTGAAGACGGGACCGTCCGCGCTGGCGAAAAATTCCAGCGTCAGCAGGCCGACATAGTCGAGCGCATTGGCAACCTTCCGCGCCAGCTTCGACGCCTCTTTCACCTGCGCCTCGATAATCGGGCCCGCAGGCACGGTGGAGTGCGCCAGGATACCGTCACGATGCTCGTTATGCGGCACGGGATAGATGACGCTCGCTCCATCCTCGCCGCGCGCGATCAGGACGGAAAACTCGGCTTCGAAATCGACAAAGCCCTCATAGACGCAAGGCGCGCCCTTCATGCCGCGCCAGGCGGCGTCCGCCTCATCAGCGGACCGCACACGCGCCTGCCCCTTGCCGTCATAGCCGAAACGGTTGGTTTTCAGAATGCCGGGTACACCGATCCCGTCCACCGCCGCCGCCATGTCATCGGCGGACGAAACCGCTGCGAAGGGGGCGGTCCGGCCGCCAAGATCGCGCACGAAATGCTTTTCCCGCAGACGGTCCTGCGCGGTTTCGAGCGCACGCGGATCGGGGTGCAGGCGCACATGTTCCGCCAGATAGGCCAGCGCGCCGGAATCGATATTTTCGAATTCGAACGTCGCCACATCGACGGCATCCGCGAACCGGCCCAACGCCTTCAGATCGTCATAATCCCCGCGCGTCACCTCCGCTGCGACGTCGCCCGCGCAAGGCGCCTTGTCGGGCGCATAGATATGCACGCGGTAACCCATCGCCGCCGCTGCCATGGCCAGCATCCGCCCCAGCTGTCCGCCGCCAACAATACCGATCGTTGATCCCGGCGGGACCGCTGCCGACCGGCTCATTCAGGCTGGTCCGCCACATTGTCCGTCTGCGCCGCGCGCCAGCCGTCCAGTCGCGCCGCCAGATCGTCGTCGAAGGCCGCCAGCATCGCCGCCGCGAGAAGACCGGCATTCTTCGCGCCGGCCTTCCCGATGGCAAGCGTTCCCACCGGAACACCGCCGGGCATCTGTGCGATCGACAGCAGGGAATCCTGCCCCGACAGCGCCTTTGACTGTACGGGAACACCAAGGACGGGCAGCGGCGTCAGGGCGGCCGTCATTCCCGGCAGATGCGCGGCGCCGCCAGCGCCGGCGATGATGACCTTCAGTCCCCTGCCCTTTGCCGCGCGCGCATAGTCATACATGCGGTCCGGAGTGCGGTGTGCGGAAACAATCCTGACCTCGTGGGAAACCCCAAGCTGTTCAAGCACATCCGCTGCCATGCGCATGGTGTCCCAGTCGGACTGACTGCCCATGATGATGCCGACTTTGGGAACGTTGTCCGTCATGGAGGAGTTTGCTTCTTGTTAACCATTTGGGAAGCACGCAAGGTTAGGATAGCCTGAACCGCTAGTCCATGGAGAATATTGAAGACAGCCTGTGGCCATGACGCCCATCTCCGGCCCGACGGGCACGCGTGCCTATACCCGCACGCAGAAAAGCGCTCCCGCTGCAAGGACCGGCGCTACGGACTTCCGTGCGTCCGCCCGCCGTGATCAGCGATATTCCCGCACAGCTTCCGCCAAAACTGCACGAGGCCTTTCTGGCCCTGCATCAGCAGGTCGAGGCGCTGCAGCACGACCTGACGGCAGCGCGGCAACGCATTGCCGAACTGGAAAGCCAGGTCGAAACGGACGATCTCGTCCCCGTCGCCAACCGCCGCGGCTTCAACCGCGATGTCGAGCGCGCACTGGCCGAAGTGGCCCGCCACAATCTGAACGCCGCCGTCGTCTTCATCGATGTCAATCGAATGAAGGCGATCAACGATACCTATGGTCATGCCGCGGGCGACCAGGCGCTGCTGCATGTCGGCGAAACCCTGCGCGCGCACCTGCGGACTTCGGACAGCGTCGCCCGGATTGGCGGCGACGAGTTCGCCGTTCTCCTCACGCACGTCGTCGCAGAGGAGGCCCGCGCGAAGGCGAGACAGCTGGCCAGCGCCATCGCCGCAAAGCCTGTGGCGCACAATGACGACAGCTTCCGCATGTCGGTCTCAGCCGGAATTCAGATGCTGGAGGCAGGGCAGAATGCGGCGTCGCTACTGTCGAACGCCGACCGCGCCATGTATGCCGACAAGCGAAACGTGGTGCAGATCTAGGCCTCTGCCTTTTCGTCAGGGCCGGGGATCAGAACGGCTTCCTCTTGGGCTTCGCCTTTTGTTTTTTCGGCTTTGGCGGCGCGCCCGCAGCGCTGGCGGACTGCCCGGCTGGCTTTGATCCCGTTAGCTTTTTTCTCTTTGGTCCGCGGTCGTCACCGCCGGTCCACGGCGCACCGCCGCCTTTCGGTTTTCCCTTGCGAAAGGGTGGTTTGCCTTTCGCATGACCGCCGCCTGCCGCAAAATCCGGCTTTCCATCCAGCACGGTGATGCGGATGTTCTTTTCCAGCATCAAATTGGGGCCGACGCTCAACAGAAACGCATCCGCCTGTTCCGCATTCAGCTCGACGAAAGTCTCGGTCTGCTGCATCTTGATCGTGCCGAGATCCGCCTTCGTGATGTCCCCGCCATTGCATAGGAGCGGGATCAGCCAGCGCGGTTCGGCATTCTGTTTCCGCCCGACGGACAGTGACACCCACACGCTTTCCGCGAAATCCTGGCGCGGCGTCCGTTCGCGCGGGACACCCGTGCCCTGTAAAGGGTCGAACTTCCCGGCCTTTGCCTGCTGCACGTTCACCACTTCGATATCCTCGGGCGCGGACATGCCCGCGCGCTTCAGCCTCAGGAACGCTGTCGCCACCTGTTCTGGTGAGAATTTCGCCAGCAGCTCGGCGGCGAAACCGGCCTCGTCTTCCTGCGGCGGATCGGTCAGGATGGGATCCGACATCATGCGCTCTTCGTCACGCGCCATGACGTCCTCGGCGGTGGGCGGATTGCCCCAGTCCGCGTCCAGCCGCGCCGCCCGCAGCAGGCGTTCGGCGCGTCCTCTGCCCCGCTGCTCGACCACAATCGCACTGATACCCTTGCGCCCGGCCCGGCCCGTCCGCCCGCTCCGGTGAAGCAGCGTTTCCGGATTGGATGGCAGATCGGCATGAATGACGAGGTCGAGGCCCGGCAGGTCGATACCGCGCGCCGCCACGTCCGTTGCAATACACACTTTCGCGCGGCCGTCGCGCAGCGCCTGCAGGGCATGATTGCGCTCGTTCTGGCTCAGTTCGCCAGACAGCGCGACAACGGAAAAGCCGCGATTATGAAAGCGCGCAACCATATGGTTGACCGCTGCGCGCGTGTTGCAGAAGATGAGCGCATTTGGCGCCTCGTGATAGCGCAGCAGGTTGATGATCGCATTCTCACGCTCCCGCGGCGCGGCGACCAGCACCCGGTAGTCGATATCGCTGTGCTGACTGCGTTCTTCCTTCGTCGACACGCGCACGGCATCGCGCTGATAGCGTTCCGCCAGCTTGGCGATGGGCTTCGCAACGGTCGCGGAGAAAAGCAGCGTGCGCCGCTCTGCGGGCGCGGCGTCCAGAATGAATTCCAGCTCCTCGCGAAATCCCAGGTCCAGCATCTCGTCCGCCTCGTCCAGCACGACGACGCGCAGCGCCGAGGTATCGAAAGCCGTCCGTGTGATGTGATCGCGCAGCCGCCCCGGCGTGCCGACGACGATATCGACGCCCTGCGCCAGGATCCGGCGCTCCGCACGCGGGTCCATGCCGCCGACGCAGGACATGATGAGCGCGCCCGTGTCGGCATAGAGCCAGTCGAGCTCCCGCTTCACCTGCAACGCCAGCTCCCGCGTTGGCGCGATGACGAGGGCAAGCGGCGCCCCCGCGCGCCCGAAACGCTCCGCTTCGCCCAGCAGCGTGGGCGCGATGGCGATGCCAAAGGCAACCGTTTTGCCCGAGCCGGTCTGCGCCGAGACCAGCAGGTCCTGTCCGTCCAGTTCAGGCTGCAGCATCGCGTCCTGAACGGGCGTCAGAACGTCATAGCCACGTTTGGAAAGGGCACGCGCCAGCGGGGCGGCGACGCCGGGAAATTCACTCATGTCATCGTCTTTCGAAAAGGCGCACAGGGGTCAGGGCCAACGGCCGGCGCGCATCATATTGACGATATATTTAGTCGCATCGGTCCCCGATTCATAGGGGCCCGCCATTCCGGTCAGCCGCGGTCTTTCAGATAGTAGCGCTCGACCTCGGCAAGATTGTCGTCCAGGTCATAGACAATCGGCTGCCCGGTCGGAATTTCGAGGGCGGTGATGTCGTCATCCGATATCCCCGACAGATGCTTCACGAGCGCGCGCAGGCTGTTTCCGTGCGCGGAGATCAGCACGCGTTTCCCGGCTTTCAGTTCCGGCGCGATGGCGCTGTTCCAATAGGGCAGCACGCGCTCGATGGTGTTTTTCAGACTTTCCGACTGCGGCACGGCAATGCCGGCATAGCGCGGGTCGGAAGACAGGTCGTACGGGCTGCCCGCCTCCATCGGGGGCGGCGGCGTGTCAAAGCTGCGCCGCCAGATGTGCACCTGCTCGTCGCCATGCTTGTCGCGGGTCTCCTGCTTGTTCAAACCGGTCAGCCCGCCATAGTGCCGCTCATTCAGCTGCCAGTTCTTGGTGACGGGCAGCCACATCCGGTCCATCGCCTCCAGCGCCAGATTGAGCGTTTTGATCGCGCGCGTCTGATAGCTGGTGAAGCACAGGTCGAAATCCATACCGGCCGCCTTCAGCGCCTCGCCAGCGGCGACGGCTTCGTCGACGCCTTTCTCCGTCAGATCGACATCCCACCAGCCAGTGAAACGGTTTTCCAGATTCCACTGCGACTGGCCATGACGGATGAGGACAAGCTGGGGCATGAATTTCGTTCCTTCTCAAATCGTCATACCGGCGAAGGCCGGTGTCCAGTCCGGAGCCTGATATCGGTCCGACGCTGGCATTGCCTTTATGGGACTGGCCCCGGCCTTCGCCGGCGCCTCATCTAGTCAATGATCATTTCCGCAGGTCATCCACCATCGCCAGCGTCGCGCCCAGACACGCTTCCGCCAGCCGCATACAGCGCATGGGCGACCAGCCCTGCTCTTCATCCGGCATCACCGCCGCATCCTTGAACGGCATTTCCAGCGTCATGGCGAGACAGCCGAAACGTTCGCTGATCTGATTCGTGCAGATGGCGAGATTGGCACTGCCGGGCTTGTCGACGGGATAACCCTGTTTCGTCTGGAAATCGGGCGAACGCGCAACGAGCGCCGCCTTCCATCCGTCCAGCAGGGCCTGCATTCGCGCATCGAAGCGCGGCGCACCCTCGCCGCCGGCGATGAAATTATTGGCGATCGCTTCGTCGCCATGCACATCGAGACAGAAGTCGCATCCGGTCTCGTCCATCTTTCCGCGCACCAGATAGACTTCCGGCGACCGGTCCATACTGGGGTCGGCCCATTCGCGGTTCAGATTGGCACCAACGCCGTTGACGCGCAAATTGCCGCGCCGCGACCCGTCCGGATTCATGTTCGGCACGATATACAGCGTCGCCTTCTCGCGCAGCGCCCGCGCGGTGGGATCGGCGGGATCGGTCAGCGCGGCGAGCGCGCCCTCCATCCACCATTCCGCCATGGTTTCGCCCGGGTGCTGGCGCGCGATGATCCACAGCTTCAAGGGGCCAGTGCCCATCGTCACCAGGTCCATGTCGTGCCCGTCCAGCGTTTTGCCCAGACTTTCGATGGCAACGCCGTCCGCTTCGCCCACGCCCGCGATCAGGTCGTGATGCTGCTCCATGGAATAGGGCGCGAAATAGGATATCCAGATGCCGTTGGACTGCGGCGTCACATGGATGGTCAGCGTTCCCGATGCCTCGTCATATTCTGTGTCCGCGCGCGTCCACAGCAGGCGGTCCTCCGAAACAACGGCACGATATCCGGGCCAGCCCGCCGGATAGGCGCTGTCCTTCAGGCCCGTGATGCGGATGGTGCACTCCTGCCCGCCCGCGCCGTTCAGCCGGAAATAGAACCACTGCGCGAAATCGGCATGGTCGTCCTTCGGGATGGTCAGCTCGATATCGCCGGGCGCAGTGCAGCGCACGACATTGATATTGCCCGCGTCAAAGGCGGAAGAAATCGAAAGCGTCATTCTGGTGTCTCCACATCGTCAGGCAAGTGCCGCAGACTTTCCCAGGCGCGTTCAGGCCGCAGGGCTTCGAACCAGCTGAACGGGTTCAGCCATTCGGTCGATCCATCGACGGAAAAGGTAATGAATTCCGCACGCCCGGAAATATTCTCCACCGGCAGCAGGCCAAGACCAAGTGCCCCTTCGCGCGCGGCGAAACGGCTGTCGGCGCTCCGGTCGCGGTTGTCTCCCATCAGAAACACCGTCCCGTCAGGGACAGTCACCAGGGGCGTGTTGTCGCCAACGGTTTCGCCCAGGTCCAGGACCTCATATTGACGGCCATTGGGCAGGGTTTCCAGATATCGCGGATAGCGG
This sequence comes from uncultured Alphaproteobacteria bacterium, assembly GCA_963710205.1. Lineage (GTDB taxonomy): Bacteria > Pseudomonadota > Alphaproteobacteria > Sphingomonadales > Sphingomonadaceae > Pacificimonas. The sequence goes on from CAVPZG010000007.1 coordinate 132,120, forward strand.
CAGATGGCCGTTCCATCCGCCACCACTTCGCGGAACCTGCGAAATTCACCGCTGCATGACTGGTTCGGCGATTCGACGATCGCGGTCGGCAGGATGCGGACCTTTGGAACCGCTTCGCCATTCAGGAACAATGTGCCGTCCCGCATCTGCACCGTATCGCCCGGCAGGCCGATGACGCGCTTGATCCAGTCCGTATGCGCGATCGGATCCTTCAGAACCACGATATCGCCGCGTTCGGGATAGCTGCCGAACAGCCGCCCCTTCATCTCCGGCAGCACCCGAAGGAATGGCGACAGATAGCTGTATCCATAAGGATATTTCGTGACGACAAGCCGGTCGCCAACCAGCAGCGTCGGAACCATCGACTCCGACGGAATGTAAAAGGGCTTGGCCAGGAACGACCAGATCCCCATGACGGCCAGGGCAAGGAGAGCGATGTGGCGCAGTTCGCGCTTCCAGTCGGTGGGCGGCTTCTCCGCCTTGGTGCGCTTCAGGATCGTTTCTACTCCGGTATCGCCATGATGATGACAAAGGCCTGCGCCCACGGATGGTCGTCGGTCATTGTCAGATGTACGTCGGCCCTATGCCCTGTCGGCGTGATCTTTTCCAGCCGTGCCAGCGCGCCGCCGGTCAACTGCAGCGTCGGCGCGCCTGACGGCAGATTGGCAACGCCCATGTCGCGAAAGAAAACGCCCTGCCGAAATCCCGTCCCCAGCGCTTTCGAACAGGCCTCCTTCGCGGCGAATCGCTTGGCATAAGTACCCGCGCGCGTCAGCGGACGCCGGTCCGCCTTGCTGCGCTCCAGGTCGGTGAACACCCTTGCCTCGAACCGTTCTCCGAACCGGTCCAGCGATTTCTGGATGCGTTCTATATTGCAAAGATCGGACCCGATCCCGACGATCATCGATGAACCGCCAGATCAGGTTGCTCGCGCGCTTCCCGCATCGCGCCGCGCATTTGCGCGATCGCGCCTTCCAGACCGACAAACACGGCCTCGCCGATCAGGAAGTGGCCGATGTTGAGTTCGGCCAGTTCGGCTATCGCGGCGACTGGACCGACATTGGCAGTTGTCAGCCCGTGTCCGGCATGGACTTCCAGCCCCATGCCCGCACCTGTTTTGGCGCCTTCGATAAGGGCGCCGAGCGCGCGCATCTGCGCCTCGCCCTCCAGATTGGCATAATCGCCCGTGTGCAGCTCCACGACGGGCGCGCCCAGTGACCGCGCGGCCTCCAGCTGCCGCTCGTCCGCCTCGACGAACAGCGATACGCGGATTTCCGCACCCCGCAGCTCGTCGACGAACCGCTTCAGCCGGTTATGCTGTCCCGCCGCGTCCAGCCCGCCCTCGGTCGTGCGTTCCTCACGCTTTTCAGGAACGATGCAGGCGGCGTGCGGGCGGTGTTTCAGCGCGATGGCCAGCATCTCGTCCGTCGCCGCCATTTCAAGGTTGAGCGGCAGGTCGATTTCCTCCGACAGCCGCACGATATCCCGGTCGGTGATGTGCCGCCGGTCCTCGCGCAGATGCGCGGTGATCCCGTCCGCCCCCGCCCGCGCCGCCAGCCGCGCCGCCTCGACAGGATCGGGGTGGCCGCCACCGCGCGCGTTGCGGATGGTGGCGACATGATCGATATTCACGCCAAGGCGGAGCGGCTGCATCAGGCGGCTTTCCGCGATCCCGGCTTCACGGCCTCGATCGCCGCCAGTTCCGGTGGCAGGTTCGCAACCTCGTAGGTCGGCACGTCCATCGCCAGCAGGCTGTAGAGCGGCACGCCGATATCGGCTTTCCCGTTCGACCGGTCGACCAGACAGCCGCCAGCCACGACATCGCCGCCTGCGGCCTCGATCGCGGCGATCGCTTCGCGCGACGATAGCCCGGTCGTGACCACATCCTCCATCATGAAGACCTTCTGTCCGGGCTCCAGCCGAAATCCGCGCCGCAGCTCGAACGTCCCCGACGGCCGTTCGACGAACATCGAATCGCAGCCCAGCGTCCGCGCCATTTCATAGCCGGCGATCACGCCGCCCATCGCTGGCGACACGACGACGGATATCTCGGCCCGCACGGCTACCGGAATCTTCAGCGCCAGTGCATCTGTCAGGCGGCGCGCGCGCGCGGGGTCCATCAGGACTCGCGCGCATTGCAGGAATTTTGGACTTCTGAGGCCGGACGACAGGATGAAATGACCTTCCAGCAGAGCTTCCGCTGCCTCGAATTCGGCCAGTATCTCGTCATCCGTCATAAGCGTTTTTCCCTTTCCACAGAGGTCACGGCATCGCTCGTCCTCAGCGCGGCGATGATATGCGTCAGATGTTCCAGATCGTCCACCTCGACATCCAGAATGAAGGTCCCGAACGCCGCGTCACGTTCGCGCACGCGCATGTTGACGATGTTCGCCTCCGCCCGTGCCAGGATGGCCGTCACGGTCGCCAGAGCGCCGGGCGAGTTTTCCAGCACCATGCGCAGCTTGGCGACGCCCCGGTCGGCCTCGTCGCCCCAGCTCAGGTCCAGCCAGTCCTTTGCCGTTTCCGCCGCCAGTTCGCCGCAGTCGACGACGTGGACGTCGATGCCGCCCACCTTTCGCCTGATACCGACGATGCGGTCACCCGGAATGGGGTGGCAGCAGGGCGAAAGATGCACGGACACACCGGGTGTCAGCCCCTTGATCGTAATCTTGCCGCGCTTCCCGGTTTTCGCCCGCGACCGGCGGCGCATGGAAAACAGCCCCGGTGCCAGCGCGTCGATCAGCGCGTCACTCGAAATCGCATGCTCGCCCAGCTGTTCGTAAAGGGTTTCCTCGCTATCGACGCCCAGCCGTTTCAGCGCCTCGGTAAAGGCCTTTTGCGTGACCTCGCCGTCCAGCCGCCCCGCGGCTTCCTCGTAAATTTCATGCCCGAGTTTCAGCGCTTCGGCGCGGCTTTGCAGCCGGCGGTGGCGCCGGATCGCCGCTCGTGCCTTGGCCGTTTGCACAAAGCCTTCCCAGGTCGGGTCCGGTTCCTGAAATTCCGAGCGCAGGATTTCCACCTGGTCGCCATTATTGAGTTCGGTCCGCAGCGGCACCTGCCGCCCGTTCACCTTCGCGCCGACGGCGGTCGACCCGACGTCCGTATGGACGGCAAAGGCGAAATCGACAGGCGTCGATTTTTTCGGCAGCTGGATCAGCTCGCCCTTTGGCGTGAAGCAGAAGACCGTCTGCTGATACATGGCGAGCCGGGTCTGCTCCAGCATCTCCTCCGGACTCGCGGCATGGTCCAGAATTTCCAGAAGGTCGGTAATCCACGGATATTCGCCGTGCTCCGCCTGCCCGTCCTCACCGCGATCCTTGTAGGCCCAGTGCGCCGCAAGCCCGTTCTCGGCCTCTTCGTGCATCTTGTGCGTGCGTATCTGCACCTCGACGCGCTGCTGGCCGCCGTAAAGCACGGTCGTGTGCAGGCTGCGATAGCCATTGCGCTTCGGCGTCGAGATGAAGTCCTTGAACCGCCCCGGCAGACTGGCCCATTTCTGGTGCAATATGCCAAGCGCGCGATAGCAGTCGTCGGGCGCATCCACCAGCGCGCGAAAGGCGATCACGTCCGACAGCTGTTCGAAGGCGATGTGACGTTCCTGCATCTTCTTGTAGATGCTGAAGGGCCGCTTTTCCCGTCCCATCACATTTGCATCGACACCGTGCGTGCCCAGTGTGCGGCGGATATCCTCGGCAATCTCATCGACCTGGCCGCTGCCACTGGCACGTAGTCCGGCGAGGCGAGCCATGATGCCTTCATAGGCTTCGGGTTCCAGCTCGCGGAACGCGATTTCCTTCATCTCGTCCATGAACTGGTACATGCCGATCCGCTCGGCGAGCGGCGCGTAGATATCCATCGTTTCGCGCGCGATCCGCTGGCGCTTTTCGGCCTTCGGAATATGATGCAGCGTCCGCATGTTGTGCAGCCGGTCCGCCAGCTTGACGAGCAGGACGCGAATGTCGCCCGACATGGCAACCAGAAACTTGCGCAGATTCTCCGCCGCGCGCTCGTTGTCGGTCTGCGCCTCGATCTTCGACAATTTGGTGACGCCGTCCACCAGCCGCGCGACACTCTCTCCGAACAGGTCGCGGATCTGCTCGGGCGTCGCCACCGTATCCTCGACGGTGTCGTGCAGAATCGCCGTCGCTATGGTCTCATCGTCCAGCTTCAGGTCGGTGAGGATGCCCGCCACTTCGACGGGATGCGAGAAATAGGGATCGCCCGATGCGCGCTTCTGGCTGCCATGTGCCTGCAATGAAAAGACATATGCGCGGTTGATCAGATCCTCATCCGCCTGCGGGTCATAGGCCCGCACCTTTTCCACAAGTTCATATTGTCTCAGCATCGCCGCTTATATGGGCCTGAATCCGCGCAAAAGAAAAGGCCCGCTTCGCTGCATGCGAAACGGGCCTTTTTCAAAACCGTCGTTTGAGAGGACGTTCAGCCCTCATATTCGGGTACGATGGGCGTCGGCTTGGGCGGCGCCGCAGCGGTCAGGCGCAGGGCTTCCGCCGACTGTGCCAGGTTGCCGACGTCATCCTCCTCGTCGTCCTCGTCAACAAGAACGCGCTGCATCCCCGTGATCAGCACTTCGTTCAGATGCTTGGGCTTCACATTCTGCTCGGCGATTTCGCGCAGCGCCACGACCGGGTTCTTGTCACGGTCACGGTCCACGGTCAGTTCCGCACCGCCGGAAATCTGGCGGGCGCGCTGGCCTGCCAGCAGGACCAGGTCGAAACGGTTGGGGATCTTGTCGACACAATCTTCGACGGTAACGCGCGCCATGGGCGAACTCCGGGTGCAATTAAGTAGGAAAAGCCAAGCGCCGCAGCTAGGCGGCATTGCCACATATGTCAAGCAATCCGCCCTTTCCCATCCTGTATGAGGATGCCGAATTCCTCGTCATCGACAAACCCGCTGGCCTTGCCGTGCATCCGGGTTCGAAAACACCCCGCAGCCTGGAGGATTATCTGGGCGATCTGCGCCTCGGCTATCAGCGTCCGCCAGTGCCCGCGCACCGGCTGGACCGCGACACATCCGGATGCCTGATCCTCGCCCGCAACCCGAAAACCCTGAAAAAGATGCACGCCCTTTTCGAGGCCAGGGGCGTCCGCAAGATCTATCTCGCTCTCCTTGCCGGCAGGATTGAGGGCGAGGGCGTAATCGACGCGCCGCTCGCCAAGGTCAGCAGCAGGGAGGAGGGCTGGCGCATGATCGTCAGCGCGGACGGCAAACCCAGCGTCACCGGCTGGCGCGCCCTCGAAACCGGCGACGCGCGGAGCCTTGTCGAATTCCGCCCGGCCACCGGCCGCACGCACCAGCTCCGCATCCATGCCGCCCATGCTCTCGCGCCCATTGTCGGCGACCCGGTCTATGGCGAGGGCACGGAACCCATGCGACTTCACGCCAGCCACATCGCCTTTGACTGGCGTGGGCGGCGGGTGGAGGCGCAGTGCGCCGCGCCCTTCCCTTCACAAACGTAAAAAGGCCGCCCCGAACCACCAGGACGGCCTTTTCCGTTTTGAAACCAGTTGAGGACCGGTCGTATCAAATCATTGCCCGCCATCATATGCAGAACCTGTGCCAGAAACACAATCGCGCTTTGTCAGACAGTGATGGATGGTAAACCGGCATGCGGCTTTGCGCCGACTGTAAAATCCACCGACAGCTTTCCGTTCAGCTCATTTGATACCGCAGCGGCAGCCGCTTCAGGCCGCTGACGAAGTTCGAGCGGGTCCAGGCGGGATCGCCCGCCAGTTCCACCGATGCGAGGCGCGGCACAAGTTCCTCGAACAGCACCCGCATTTCCAGCCGCGCCAGATGCAGACCAAGGCACTGGTGCGCACCGCCGCCAAAGGCGACCTGCGGATTGGGCGCGCGGTCCACGCGGAATTCATCCGGAGCGTCGAAGGCATCGGCGTCACGGTTTCCCGACCAGTAGAACATGGTCAGATGCTCGCCCTTGCGGATGGTCTTGCCGCCAAGCTCGGTATCCTCGGTGCACGTCCGCATGAAGTGTTTCACCGGTGTTTCCCAGCGTATGGACTCTTCCACCATCTGGGCCGCCAGCTTCGGATTCGCCTTCAGTCTGGCAAATTCTCCCGAATTGACCGCCAGCTGATGCATCCCGCCTGCCGTGCTGGAGGAGGTGGTGTCATGCCCGGCCGTGGCGATGATGACGAAATAGCTGAGCGCGTGACGCAGGTCGATGGGCGCGCCGTCAACTTCGGCATGGGCGATGACCGTCGAAACATCGTCGCGCGGTCTGGCCTTGCGGTCCTCGATCACCCTGCCGAAATATTCGAAATATTCCTGCGCCAGCGCCATCAGGTCGACAGCCTCCTCTCCCGCCCCGCCACCCGACGCGGGGCCATTGGGGCCAGAGGTCAGCTTTTCCGAGCGCGCGATCACGTCCGGGTCGCCCGACCCGAACATCTCCTGCGTCATTTTCAGCATGCGCGGCTCATCCTCGTCCGGGATGCCCAGGATTTCCATGATGACGCGCAGCGGATAGAACAGCGATACCTCGTTCACGAAATCGCATTCGCCGCCCAGGCCGGCCATGCGCTCGACATGCGCGCGGGCAATCCCGCGGATCTTGTCTTCCATCGTCTTCAGGTTCTTTGGCAGGAACCATTCGTTCGTGATCTGCCTGAGTTTCCTGTGCAGCGGATCGTCGATATCGACGAGAGAGCGGAAGAGGTGCGAATCTCCGGTCGTCTCCAGCGTCCAGGCCTCGTTCGCGGCAGGCGTCAGATAGGTGCGTTCGGAATTGATAAAGCGGTCATTGGCCTTTGACACCGCCTTGATGTCGGCCTGTTTCGTGATCGACCAGAACGGGCGAAACCCCTGCGGCTCGGTCCAGTGCACGGGATCTTCGCGCCGCAGCTGGCGGTAAACCTCCAGGATTTTCTCCGGCTCGGCATAAATGTCCGGGTTGATGATCCGGTTGTCGATCCCGTCCGTCGACCAGCCGGGGAAGGCCGTGTCCGCCATGCGCGCGTCTCCTTGTCGGATCAGCCTAGCATGGCGAGAGCGCAATCCGCCCCCCGCACTTATTGCGGGGTCAGGCGGCGCGCGTGCAGCCATTCATAATCGGCGCGGCAGGCAGCAGCGACATCGGCATGTGCGCCGGTCAGTTCCGGAAGGGGACCTGCGGGCGGCGCAAAGCCGGTCGAGGCATTGACCGCACCGTACCAGTGCGCGCCCCATACGCCGTCCTCGGGATGCGGGCCCTTCCGCCAGGACAGCATCGCCGGATCCCAGCCGATACCAAGCGCTGCACAAAGCGCGGAAAGCGCCGCCTCGGGATCTGCCAGCACATCGTCCGCATCGACAATTGCCGGGACACTGCCCGTGCGCGCCGTCTCGCCCTCGACATATTGCCTGATGCGCGCATATCCGAGCAGTTCCGCCGCGCGCAGCTCGTTTTTCGCGGCATAGCTCGCCACCACCCGCTCCGGCGCACGGATCAGGAAGGCATGGCGATGGTCCGGCATGTCGCCAATCCCGACATCGCCCACCATGTGATGCGGCATATGCTTCTGATACCACAAGGGAGCCCCTTGAGGCGGTTCTGAAGAGATCATGTCGAGGACGCTGCGATAATCGCAATCCATCGCCGCCATGGTTTCCTTAGCCAGCGGCTGGTCCTCGCCCGACGCTTTCAGAAACGCACCGTAAAAGGGCTCGTCGCTGACAAAACAGTCGTCCCGCGCGCCAAAGCTTCGCATCATCGCCGTCGAGATGTTGCGCGGCCCCGACCACATGGCGATACGCAAGGTCATCCCGAACACTCCGCCATCAGACGCTGGCGGTAAAGCGCCTGCAGCCGCTCCACCATCGGTCCCCTGCCCTCGGTCAGCACCCGCCCGTCGACCTCTGTCGCCGGCACGACGCCCGCGAAAGTTCCCGTCACGAACGCCTCGTCAGCGCCGTAGACATCGGTCAGGCTGAAATCCTTTTCGAACACGGGAATCCCCGCCTCCCGGCACAGTTCGATCACCACGCCGCGCGTGATACCGCCCAGGCAGTATTTGCCGCTCGACGTCCACACCTCGCCCTTCCTGACGATGAAGAAGTGCGTCGAATTGCACGTCGCCACGAAACCATGCGGGTCCAGCATCAGCGCCTCGTCATAGCCCGCCTTTGTCGCCTGGATGCAGGCCGTGATGCAATTGAGCTTGGAATGCGAATTCAGCTTCTGGTCCTGCACGGCGGGATCGCCGCGGCGCACATGCACGGTGAACAGGCGAATGCCGCCCTCGACGGTCGCGGGCAGCGGCTCCTTCCATTCCGGCACGATCACGATGGTCGCGTCGGAAATCACAACGCGCGGATCCTGATAGGGCGTTGAACGAATGCCGCGCGTCACCATCAGACGGATGTGACCGCCATCCACCATGTCGTTGGCGGCAATGCAGTCCTGCAGGCGCCTTGTCAGCGCTTCCCGCGATAGCCCGATGTCCATATCGATGGCCTTCGCGCCCTCGAACAACCGGTCCAGATGCCGCTCAAGAAACCCGATCCGGCCATTGTGAACCCTCAGCCCCTCCCAGACGCCGTCCCCAAGCATGAAGCCCGAATCGAAAACGGAGACGACTGCCTCCGGACGCGGCGTCAGCGTGCCGTTCACGTCGATCAGCACCGTCTCGTTGCGGGGATCGGCGGTATAGTCATGTGTGCCCCTGGTGCTCATTCCTGCCCCTTTAAACCGTCATTGCCCTGAAAGCCGGTAGCCCCCGTACCGTGCGTTGCCGCCCATCCCTACGCAAAAATGCGACGCGCCGGAAAGTCACGGATACCCGCGTTCGCCGCAACAGCGGATGGGGTCGCGAACGCTCCTTCTAGTCCCGGTAATCCAGCGGCGGATCACGGTCGCCAAGCAAGGCGCGGTATTCATAGCCTTCGGGCTTGCGCCGCACGAATTCCGCTTTCGCCTCGGCGATCATGTCCGGATTTTCATATAGCTCTATGGCCGTCAGGGCGAGGATCTTGGCTGCGTTCTGCATGCCTTTCCAGCCGATCGACATGCCGCCCGCCGCGACGGCCTGCCAGCTGTGCGCGGGCGTGCCCGGAACCCATGTCGCGGTTCGGAAACCGGCTGTCGGAACGGCCCATGACACGTCGCCCACATCGGTCGAACCCGCGCCGTGATTTTCCGACAGCGGATCGATCTCGACGGCGTCGGACATCTTGATGTCCTTGGATGCCAGTGTCGGTATGATCGCCTCGGCGAATTCCGTCTCGGCCGCATCGTAGGTCACGCCGCCGACCTCGGTCATCTTCGCGTGGATCAGCTTTTGCAGGGTCTCGTTCGGCAGCAGCGGCATCGCCCCGTGGATGACTTCATATTCCACGGTCGTGCCCGTTCCCATCGCCGCGCCCTCGGCGACCTTCACCAGCCGCTCGAACGTTTCGCGCACCACTTCGGCGTCGGGATTGCGGACATAATAGAAGGACTCGGCAAAGTCGGGCACGACGTTGGGGGCCCGCCCGCCCGCCGTGATGACATAATGCATCCGGCTTTCCTCGGGCATGTGCTCGTGCATCATGTTCGCCATCATGTTCATGGCCTCGACACCGTCCAGCGCCGAGCGTCCCTGCTCCGGCGCGGCGGCGGCATGGGCGGAAATCCCGCGAAAGCGGAACTTGCCGGACTTGTTGCTGTTGGACGTGGCGATATCCGCGCTGTTGGAACTGCCCGGATGCCAGTGCAGGGCGACATCGACATCGTCGAACAGCCCGTCCCGCACCATATAGACCTTGCCCGCGCCGCCCTCTTCGGCGGGCGTCCCGTAAAAGCGTACCGTGCCCTTCACGCCCGACGCGTCGAGCCAGTCCTTGACCGCAATCGCGGCGCTGGCCGAGGCTGCACCGAACAGGTGATGCCCGCAGGCGTGGCCCGCATCGACATTGGCGATGGATTTCTTTTCCGCCTCTGCCGCCTGACTGAAGCCCGGCAGCGCATCGAACTCGCCCATGATCCCGATCACGGGCCCGTCGCCGGTCGTATAGGTCGCCGTGAACGCGGTCGGCGCATCCGCCACGCCCGCCACGACGGCAAAGCCCGCGTCCTTCAACCGTTTTTGCAGCAGCGCCGACGACTGCGTCTCCTTGTAGCCCAGCTCCGCCAGCTTCCAGATCGAATCCGCCACTTCGACATTCGCATCCCGGTCCGCCTCGATCCGGTCGAGCGCGACCTGTTCATTGGCGGCAAAAGCAGGCGTCGCCAGCAGGGCGGCAATCAGGGCGGATTTCATCATCGGGTGCGTCTCCTCTGTCTGCGAAAGAGAATGGCGGAAACGAAGCGAGTCGTCACCCTCTGAGATTGAGGGCGATGTCGATGCGCGTCACAAGCCTGAGACTGCTATAAACCCGATTGCCGCGTTGGACCCCGGTTGAGGAGATTGGCGACCTGATGAAAAATCAATTGCGCACGCGCTTGATCGCTGCAGTCAACTTAGGCAGCTTGGCCACTGGCACTTGCCAGACTTGAAAAAGGCCCGGCTCTGCGTCCTTCACCGGCCGATCAGACGTAAAGACAAGCGTTTTTCCATCTGGGGTAATCCGACCTGCAAACTCAGAATATTGCGAGTTCACGGCATGTCCAAGCGGTTGCGGTGTTGACCAAACCCCATTCTCAAGCGTCGAGACAAAGAGGTTGGCAGACGTGCTGCTGTCACGCTCTTTGGTAGATAGAAGCATCAGGCGACCATCGGATGACACCCATGAACCGTCATTCTCACCGTCATTGTTGATCGGAGCCGGGAGGAGCTCGGGTTTGCGGAACCCACCCGAGCCGTCCGAGCGTGCAATATAGATGTCGCGCAACCCGGCGCCATCAAGTCGCTCAGACCAGAAATAGAGATCGCCATTCGCGGTTACGACTGGGGCCGTTTCATTATTCACGAACCGGGTCTTGCGGATGGCACCTCCCCGGATGCGATTGATGTCGGGATCATCAATCGCTTCGGGCACTGCATCAGGGTTGGTTAGGTCAAGGCGAAAAAGGTCAAAATCTTCATATACGTTCTGACCCACGTGCCGCTCGCGTTCTGGAGCCCAAGAGAAATACAATGTGCGTCCATCGGGCGATACGCTGGGCCAGTCCACTCGGGCCACTTGAGGCAAGTCCACAAGCTCCGGCTTCGACCAACCAGTTGATGTTCGGGAGGATCGCATCAGAAGCTGCGGGCAGTTCCATATGCGCTGGCAGTCAGCCTGAGCGAAGTAGATCGTCTCGCCATCAGGGGCAAAGGTCGGAGACAGTGTAATTCGACCAGATTGCTCAAGATCGATAGGGAAAAAGAGTGTGGCTCCCCACTCATCATCGTGTGCAGCCGACGGCGCCTCAGGAACGACCATCGTTTTATCTGAGGCGTGCAGAAGCCCAATCGAAACGAGCAGGCCAATTGCCGCCTGGGTCAGAGAGTTCATGGCATCAAATTTCCTTTACGGTGTCCGCCGATCCTAAAAAGCTTATAGCTTGCTCGCATGGCCGGGTGCGCGCGTATTCAGCCGTCGACTGATTGGATTTGCTCAATTATACCAGAGAAATGACCCAAAACAGTCAGATCGCGCTCGATGATGCAGATCGTCGTATCCTCTCGCAAGTCCAGCAAGACATCCGCAGGCCACCTGAACAAATTGCAAAAGCGGCGGGCTTGTCAGTCTCGAGTTATCGCCGAAGGTTGAAGCGCCTGCGGGAAAATGGAGTGATTGAGCGCGAAGTCGCCATCGTGAACCCAGGACGCGTCGGGATTGACATCATTGTGATGGTTAGCCTGAATGATGAACGCGGCCCTGAATATGATCGGTTGAAGCGATCCTATCGCGCCTCGCCGAATGTCACCCAATGCTACAGCGTGACAGGTGACGCTGACCTCGTCCTCCATGTCCACATGCCGGACATGGCGAGTTTCGAAGCTTGGATAGAGGCAAACATTCTTGAAGATGATGCGGTGAAGCGCTGCACAAGCCATGTTGTCTATTCACGAGTGAAGTTTGACACCGCGCTTCCGCTCTAGGCCCTTTCTTCGATCATTATCCGCTTCCCACCCGAGAACCGACATTCAAGGATTTCGCTGAGAGCCATGAACGTGACGTCCGGCCACCTGCCGCGCACTCTGGGTCTGCGCTGTCCGCGTCCGGCGCCGTGCAGGCCTAAACGCCGACCGTTTGCCAGTCCCGCAATTTCGCCATAGATGCCAGTCATGAAATTTTCCCTGATTTTCGCGGTGGTCTGGTGTCTTGTCCTTCTGGTCGGCGGCGGGGCCCTGACAACGATCGGCGAATGGTATCGCGACCTCAGGAAGCCGAGCTGGCAACCGCCCGACTGGCTGTTCGGCCCGGCATGGACGGTCATTCTGGGTCTGGCGGCCTGGGCCTTCGTGCTATGCTGGGATGATGCCAGCAGTCGTGGTGACGGGCCGCTGCTGATCGGCCTTTATCTTGCCAATGGCGTCTTCCACTTCCTGTGGTCGCCGCTGTTCTTTACCCTCAAGCGGCCGGACTGGGCATTGATCGAAGTGCCTTTCCTCTGGCTCTCCGTCCTCGCACTCTCGATTTTCCTGCGGGACTGGTCGGTCATCGCCAGCTGGATGATCGTGCCCTATCTCGCCTGGGTCAGTTTCGCTACGCTTCTGAACTGGCAGATCGTGCGGCTGAATGCGCCGTTCTCGCGCCGCGCTGCGGACTGACAGGGCGGATTACTGCCGGAAAGCCGCAAACCGGACCGGCCTCCGGCACCAGGGTCTTGAAATCACCCGGCAACCCGGCCCGCAATGTCGTCCTGCTCCGCCTGCGCCCGCCTGTGCGCTTCGATCCGCTCCAGCAGGACGGATGCCTCGATACCCTTCTCCAATGGTTTTAGCGCCGTGAAGCTGTCGAGCAGTTTGCCCCGCAGGACGTCGACCCGCGCCTCCAGTTCGGTGCGCTGATGTTCCAGCGACCCCAGCCGCTGCCGCTGCGCCGCCGCAAAGGCGGCCGTGTCGAGATGTGGCATTTCGCTGGCGACGCGCAGTTCGACCTCCAGCCGGTCCGCCGCGCGCGCCTGTTCCTCGGCATTGACCGTCAGCAGGCGCTCCAGTTCGGAAATTTCGCCGCGCACCCGGTCCATGTCGCGCCGCTGCACCCGCGCGGCCGCTTCCAGCCCCGCCGTCTTTTCCGCAACCGTCATGCCCCTGCTCCCTCGACTATGGCCTTAAGCTGTAATCTCGCATCCGCCACACCGCGGCGTTCGCGCCGCGACTGGCTGATCAGTTTCTCGATTTTGGGCGCGCGGGCCATGGCGCGGTCCACGTCCACATTCGCACCCGTCTTGTAGGCCCCCAGCCGCACCAGCTCTTCCATATCGCCATAGGTTGCGAGCTCCCGCCGCGCGGCCTGCACCAGCGCCAGCTCCTCCCCGCCCTGCGCGCGGTCCGCGCTGCGCGACAGCGAGGCCAGCAAATCGATCGCGGGATAGCGTCCGCGCTCGGCGATGCGCCGTGACAGCAGCACATGCCCATCCAGGATTCCGCGCACGGCGTCCGCAACGGGTTCCTCCATATCGCTGCCCTCAACGAGCACGCTGAACAGCCCGGTGATGGAACCCGCGCCGACCGGCCCCGGCCCGGCGCGTTCAAGAAGGCGCGGCAGTTCCGCGAACACGCTCGGCGTATACCCCTTCGTGGTTGGGGGCTCACCGGCGGCCAGGCCAATCTCACGGCAGGCATGGGCAAAGCGGGTGACGGAATCCATCAGGCAGAATACCCGCTTGCCCTCATCGCGGAAATGCTCGGCAATCGACAGCGTGGTCCACGCCGCCTGCCGCCGCATGACCGCGCTCTCATCGGAGGTCGCCACCACGACGACGGACTTGGCGAGACCTTCCGCGCCCAGTTCGTCCTCGATGAATTCGCGTACCTCGCGCCCGCGCTCGCCGATCAGGCCGATGACGGCGACGTCGCAGTCGGCAAAGCGCGCCAGCATCCCCGACAGCACGGATTTCCCGACGCCGGAGCCGGAAAACAGCCCCAGTCGCTGGCCCTCGCACAGAGGCGTGAACAGGTCGATGGCGGCAACGCCCGTTTCCAGCCTTGCCCCCAGTTTCGCACGCGCACTCGCAGGCGGAGGCCCCGCCCGCACCAGACGTGGACGCAGGCCGCAGGGCAATCCGCCGCCATCGTCGGCCGCGTGTCCCAACCCGTCGACGACTCGCCCCAGCCAGTCCCCCGATGGCGCGATGGTCGGCGATTTCCCGCGCAGCCAGACCCGCGCGCCGGGCGCAAGTCCCTCGGCGGCGGCAAAGGGCATCGCCAGCGCCGCGTCGCGGTCAGCCGATACGATCTCCGCCAGCAGCGGCCCATCGCCGTCGCGTTCGATTTCGACTCGCGCGCCGACGCAGGCCGCCCTGCCCAGCCCCTCGATTTCCACTGCGGGTCCACCCGCGCGGCGCACCCGTCCATAGACATGCGCGAATTCGATATTGCGGACGGTGGCCGCAGCGGCGGCGAGCAGGTTGGTCATGACGACCGCGTCTAAACAGTCATGGTTTCCAGACGGTAAAGCTGTGACTCCAAAAGCACAACTGACGCCGAAATTAACCTTTTACCCCGCGTTAACCTTTATAAACGATAAGCGTCATGGTTAACGGAATGCGGAACAGGGCAACGCCGGTCCGCCGGGACATTTAGGATAGGGACGAATTCACATGCGCGTACTTCTGATCGAGGATGACCACAATATTTCCGACGCCATCGAGCTGATGCTGTCGGGCCAGGGTTTCAATGTCTACGCGACCGATCTGGGCGAGGAAGGCATCGACCTTGGCAAGCTCTATGATTACGACATCATCCTCCTCGATCTCGGTCTGCCCGACATGCACGGCTACGACGTCCTGAAGAAGCTGCGCCTTGCCAAGGTCGGCACGCCCGTCCTCATCCTGACCGGCGCGAACGACGTGGAATCGAAAATCCGCGGCCTCGGCTTCGGTGCCGACGACTATCTGACGAAGCCCTTCCACAAGGATGAGCTCGTTGCCCGCATCCAGGCCATTGTCCGCCGTTCCAAGGGGCACAGCCAGTCGATCATCAAGACCGGCAAGCTGGCCGTCAATCTCGACACCAAGACCGTCGACGTCAACGGCAGCCGCGTACACCTGACCGGCAAGGAATATGCGATGCTGGAACTGCTCAGCCTCCGCAAGTCCACGACGCTGACGAAGGAAATGTTCCTCAACCACCTTTATGGCGGCATGGACGAACCCGAACTCAAGATCATCGACGTCTTCATCTGCAAGCTCCGCAAGAAGCTTTCGGCTGCCTGCGAAGGTGAAAACTACATCGAAACCGTCTGGGGCCGCGGCTACGTCCT
Source organism: uncultured Alphaproteobacteria bacterium (assembly GCA_963710205.1). GTDB lineage: Bacteria > Pseudomonadota > Alphaproteobacteria > Sphingomonadales > Sphingomonadaceae > Pacificimonas. The sequence continues at coordinate 147,477 of CAVPZG010000007.1, forward strand.
GCGCGATCCAGAGGGGGAAGAGCAGACCGCCGACGAAGCAAAGGCGGCGTAACGCTCGACATCAGGTTACAGGGGGCCAGGGCGGTCCGCACCGGCGGTGCGGGCCGCCCTTCCTTTGCGGGGGGGGCGGGCGTGCAAACCGCATCTTCGGCTCAGCCGCTGCGGTCCCTCGCTCCATAGACCCGGTAACCGATCATGGTGAGCGCCGTCAGGCACAGGCAGGATCCAATGATGTAAAGCGCCGTTCCGGTCCAGCCGAACGCGTCGAAAATGGCGGTTCCCGCGATGCTGCCAATGCCGCCGCCTATGAACATCATGACGATATAGATCGTCGTCAGCCGCGTGCGCAGGTCAGGGGCCAGCGACAGGAACGTCATCCGGCTTGTGACGTCTATCGCGGGACCGACGATGTTGCCGATCAGGATCGGGATCATCAGCAGCCACAAATTCCCGCCGAACGGCAACAGCAAAACGATGCCTGCGGTCTGGACCAGGGCGAAGATGACCCGCGCCTTTCGCGGGCCTATCCTGTCCGCCAGTCTTCCCCAATAGGGTGTCGTGAAGACGCTGATGGCGGCAAATCCGGCCAGATAGCCGACGACGTCCGTTCCATATCCCATGTCCGGCCCCGTCAGGTGCAGCGCAAGGCCCAGCCACAGGGCGATGAACTGCGCGAAGCCGATGCCCTGAATGGCACCGGAAAGCAGGATTTCGCGGTCGCTTCGCACCAGCGCGAAAAGCGATGCGAGAAGCTGGCCATAATGCAGCTGGCTTTCGCCCCGGTCTCCCGCCCCCTTTTCCATGATGCGCGGCAGGGCCAGCGTGATCGCGATCATCGCGCCGCTCGCGATCCAGTAAACGGTTCGCCAGCCGAAATATTCCGCCAGCACGCCGGCGCCGACCCTGGCGACCAGGATCCCGAAGATCACGCCTGCGGTCAGGATCGCCGTCACTTGCCCCAGGCGCTCCGGGGCCACCCGCTTCGAGGCATAGGCTGGCAGCAGATAGGGCGCGATCGTGAAAAACCCCAGCAGCGTCGATCCCGCCGTGAAAATGGCAAAGTCGCGCGCCAGGGTCATCAGCAGCAGACCGGCGCACTGACCGATGGTGAAGAGGATGGTCAAGGACCGGTTCGAGTAACGGTCCCCAAGCGGCAGCAGGAGAAATATTCCGACCGCCAGTGCCAGCTGGTTGAGGGCGGGGACGAGGCCGATCTGCGCGGCACTGACGCCAAATTCCTCGGCGACATCACCGATAATCGGATGGATGTAATAGGCGTTCGCCGTCACGACGGCGATGGCGGCGGCAAGCAGCAGTTCCTGGGCTGCCGATAGGCGGGCGGTGCTGGTCATGAAATGCTGCTTTTGATGGTCGAATGTCCAGGATGGACATTCGCAAAGTCGACAGATACCGGCCTCGACCGGAAAAGACCCGGGGAAACCGCGCTATCGCAGCATCAGCCCGCCATCCATCGCCAGGCTCTGCCCGGTCACATAGCTCGCGCCCGGCCCAGCCAGAAAGGCGATGCATTCCGCCACTTCCCGCGGCGTCCCCCAGCGGCGCATGGGAACGGCTTTCAGCAGCTTCGCCTCATAGCTTTCATGTTCGCGCATCGGCGCGGTCATGCGGGTTTCGATGAAACCCGGCGCGACCATGTTCACGCGCACGCCGTCCGGGGCCCATTTGTCGGCCAGTGCCCGCGTCAGGCCAAGCAGACCCGTCTTCGACGCGGTGTAGGCGGGCGTTTCCTTCAGTGCGAGAAAGCTGGACAGCGATCCCACATTGACGATCGACCCGCCCGATTTCGCCAGCACCGGGTGCAGCAGCGTGGACAGCTTCATCACGCCCGACAGATTGATGGAAATCACCTCCTCGAACGCGTCCTGCTCATATTCGTTCGGCCGCCCGGTCCCGGCATTGTTCACGAGCACGTCCAGCGCCCCGAAACCGGCTGCCAGCGCCTCGATATCCGCCTTCTCGCCCATGCGGCACTGCACATAGGCCATGCCCGCCAGGTCGCTGTCCGCATAGTCGGAGGCCGCGCCGCGCGTGCCCGTGACGGTCACATGCGCGCCCGCGTCGCGGAACAGCGCCGCCGTCGCCTGCCCGATCCCCTGCGACCCGCCCGTGACCAGTACCGTCTTTCCTTGCATCCAGCTCATGATCGTCTCCTCTGCCCCTACCCTTAGCGCGCAGCGACGCCGCCGCCCCCTCTTAGAAAGCAGGATGACGCGCCGCGCCCGCCCGCCTATCTACCTCCCCATGTTTCTGGATTTTTTCGAAGAGCTGCGCGCCGCGCGCATTCCCGTCTCGCTGAAGGAGCATCTGACGCTTCTTGAGGCGCTTAAGGCGGACGTCATCGACCGCCGCGTCGAACAATTCTATTATCTCTCGCGCTCCGCCTATGTGAAGGACGAGGCGATGCTGGACCGTTTCGACCAGGTTTTCGGCAAGGTCTTCAAGGGCCTGGAGACGACCTATGACGAGGAAACCGCCGAGATCCCTGAGGAATGGTTGCGCCAGCTCGCCGAGGCCGTGTTCTCGGAAGAGGAAATGGCCGCGATCGAGGAAAAGGGCTTCGACGAGATCATGGAGGAACTCAAGAAGCGCCTCGATGAACAGGAGGGGCGGCACGAGGGCGGCAACAAATGGATCGGTACGGGCGGGAAATCCCCCTTCGGCAATTCGGGCTTCAACCCGGCAGGCGTCCGCATCGGCGGAAAGGGCGGCCAGCAAAAGGCCATCAAGGTCTGGGAAAAGCGCGAATATAAGAATCTCGACGACGATGTCGAACTCGGCACCCGCAACATAAAGATCGCGCTCCGCCGCCTGCGCCGCTTCGCCCGCGATGGCGCAGCGGAAGAGCTCGACCTGAATTCGACCATCCGCGGCACGGCGAACAAGGGTTATCTCGACATCGTCATGCGCCCGGAACGGCGGAACGCGGTCAAGGTGCTCATCTTCTTCGACATTGGCGGCTCCATGGACGGGCATATCCGCACCTGCGAGGAACTGTTCAGCGCCGCGTCCAGCGAGTTCAAGAACATGGAATATTTCTACTTCCACAACATGCCGTACGAGGCGATGTGGAAGGACAACCGTCGCCGCTGGTCGGAACGCATCCCGACCTTCGATATCCTCCATAAATATCCGCACGATTATAAGCTGATCTTTGTCGGTGACGCCTCGATGTCACCCTATGAGATCAACTATCCGGGCGGCAGCGTCGAACATTGGAACGAGGAGCCTGGCGCCACCTGGCTGAAGCGCATGACCGACGTCTACCACAGCGCGGTCTGGCTCAATCCCATCCCGCAGAAGCACTGGCAGTACGGCCAGTCCATCCAGATGATCAGGACACTGATGGAGGATCGCATGTACCCGTTGACGCTGCACGGCCTCGACGATGCCATGCGGACCCTGACGCGCAGCCATTGATCGACTCGCGTCCGCGCTGCACCGCCCGGACGAGATCGAAGCGGCCCGCGAAATCGAACGCCGCGCGGGCAAGGTCTTTCTGGGGACGCCTTACGCCCATCTCGCCGACGCCGAGCCCAACGCCCCCGCCATCCTGCGCGCCGCCCTCGCCGATGGCCTCCTCTGGGTCGCCGTGAACAAGGACGACATCCCCATCGGCCAGCTAACGGCGGCGGAAGGCCCAAACAGCCTCCTCATCGCGCAGATCGACGTCCTCCTGGACCATCAGGGCAAGGGCATCGGCCGCGCTCTCATCGCCCGCGCCGAGGACGAAGCCCGGTCCCGCCAACTTCCTGCGCTATGGCTCCGCACATTCAGGGACATCCCGTGGAACGCGCCTTTCTATGCGAAGCTGGGTTTCAAACCGGTCGAGGGCGGCCTCTTCGGCGCGCGCGATGAGGAAACCCACATCCACGAACGCACCCTGGGCCTCGACCCGGCGACGCGCGTAACCATGCGGAAAATGTTGTAAGGCCGGATATAATCCCGCCGTGGACTCTAACCAATCCCCGCCCGCGCCTTCAGCGCGGCCAGCGCGGCCAGCACATCGGGGCGCGATGCCACCTCCTCGCCATGCGCGATGGTGCGGGCGATCTCGTCCGGTTTGAAGCTGGTCGAGCCCGGCAGGTCGAAGTCCGCGTCCGGCTCGATCAGCATGATGGGCACGTCGCGAAAGCGGGTCATTTCGTCCATGATCGGCGCGACCGCGCGCGTGATCGCCGCCTCGTCCAGGCCGAGGTCCGCCAGCACGGCCCGCTGACGCGCCGCCGCATCCAGCAGGCCGTTGATGCGCGCCACATTGGCGATGTCGTTCATGAAGACTTCGTTGGCCAGAATGCCCGCCGCGCGAAGCGCGATCTCCACCAGGTCGTCATAGCTGTCCGACCCGCGTCCCGCGCTGTCCAGGCTGTTCGACGCCAGGATGACCAGAATTGCCTTCGGCCGCCGATCGATGACCGCGCCAAGCGGCGTGATGTCGCGCACACCGCCATCCACCCATTTGTCGCCATCCGAGGTAACCAGCGGCTGGTAGGTTCCGGGCACCGCGGCCGACGCGATGACCCATTCCGTGATATCGGGATCGCGCTCGTCGAAATAGTGCAATCTGCCGCTGCCAAGACTGACCGCCCCCACCAGCAGCCCCTTGCCCGTCGCCGCCAGCGCCGCCGGATCGTGAAAATCGCGGATCAGTTCGCGGACGGGGTCGGCGTTGTAGAGCGAATCCGCGCCGCCGATCAGCGCGCCGACCAGGCCCAGAAAGCGCTTCCTGAAAATGTCGCGGTCCCCCTCGATCCGCTCCCACACGCTCCGCAAATCGCCGATGCGATCCTGCGCTGCCCCCAGCGCCTGGATCGCACCGGTCGATATCCCGGCATAAAGGTCGACGGAAAGGCCGCGACGCGTGACGAGCTCATCGAGCACACCCACCTGGAAAGCCCCCTTGGAGCCGCCTCCGGAAAGAACAATCGCAAGATCAGGTGAACCGGGCATGGGCGGGGTGTAGCAGGATCAAGTTCAGACCGCCGTGACGCGTATCACGCCCTCCTCACTCCCCCGCCCCCACATCGCCCTTCTCGGCCAGCACATTCGCCTGCGCGGCCACATAGGCGCGCACCGCCTCGGCGTCTTCCGGGCTGAACCATTTGGCGAAGCTGATCATGCCCTGGTCTTTCAGCGCGCCGTCGATCAGAACTTGGCTCCACAGATCGCGCTCCGCGAGCCAGCCGGAACGGCGCAGGTCGGGGAGCACGCCCGACGACCGCGCGGCGGGGCCGTGGCAGACGCCGCAATTCGATTCGTACAACTGCTTGCCATGCGCGAACTGCGCGTCGGTCCAGAACTGCGCGACCTCCACCGGCGGGCCATATTCCAGCGGCTCCACGTCATAGGGCATCGACGCGCCCAGCTTGAAGACGAGCAGCCGCCCGTTCACTGGCGGACGCGGGTCGTCGACATAGGCGGATGACAATGGATAGGCGCCGCCATAGCCCGCCATCACGGCGACATATTGTTCGCCGTCGATCTCGTAACTGACCGGCGCGGCAATGATCCCGGTTCCGGCCGCAAAGCTCCACAGCTCCCTGCCGTTCGCTGCGTCATAGGCCTTGAAATCGCCCTTCGCCGTCCCCTGGAAGACCAGCCCGCCCGCAGTCGCCAGCACGCCGCCATTCCACGGGCCGTCATATTGCACGCGCCATTTCTCACTTTGCGTGACGGGGTCCCAGGCGGACAGATGTCCTTTTAACAGTGCCCGCACCGCCTTGAACTCGCCGCGCGTTTCGGGAACGGCGTTGGCCAGGAAGTCGATGCCGACATTCCACCCGCCGGGCCGGTCCTGAAACGCGTTGTCGTCGGTATAGGCGAAGGGCACTTCCTGTGCCGGAATATAGACCAGCCGCTCGTCGGGGCTGTACGCCATCGGATGCCAGTTGTGCGCGCCAAGCGCGGAGGGCAGCGCCAGGAACGTGCCATCGTCATAACGGGCATTTTCCGCCTCGATCGGCCGTCCCGTCTTCATGTCCACGCCCGTCGTCCAGGTCTGCGGTACGAAGCCCTTGGCGCTGACCAGCGATCCATCCGAACGGTCGATGACGTAGAAAAAGCCGTTCTTCGGCGCCTGCATCATCACTTTCCTGCCCTCAAGCTCCGCCAGCATGATGGGCTGCGTCTGCGTGAAGTCCCAGGTTTCCCCCGGCGTCCCCTGATAATGCCACTTATATTCGCCCGTATCGGCGTCCAGCGCGACGACCGACGACACGAACAGATTGTCGCCCTTCCCTTCCGAACGGATCTTGTGATTCCAAGGGCTGCCATTGCCGACGCCGATCAGCACCTGGTCGTAGTCCGCGTCATAGACGATGGCATCCCACACGGTCCCGCCGCCGCCATGCTGTGTCCAGTCCCCGTTCCAGGTGGCCCGCGTCTTGCCGATCACGCTGTCGGACGCCGCGCCATCGTCAGGCGCGCCCGGTCCCGGCGGCACGGTGTAGAAGCGCCACGCCATGTCGCCCGTCTCCGCATCATAGGCGCTGACATAGCCGCGCACGCCATATTCCGCGCCGCCATTGCCGATAAGGACGCGCCCTTTCACCACGCGCGGCGCGCCGGTGATGGTATAGGGTTTGGACTGGTCGACCGTGACCTTGTCCCAGACCACGTCGCCGGTCTTCGCATCCAGCGCGATCAGCCGCCCGTCGATCGTGCCCGAAAAGACCTTGCCGCCATAGACGGCGACACCGCGATTGACGACGTCGCAGCACGCGTTGAAGCCCGCCGCACCCGGCACTTCGGGGTCATGCTCCCATAACAGTTCACCCGTCTTCGCGTCGAAGGCATAGACCTTCGACCAGGCGGAGGTCGTGTAGAGGACGCCGTCCACGATCAGCGGCGTTGCCTCCTGCCCGCGATTGGTGTCGAACTCGTGCATCCAGGCCAGGCCGAGATTGCCGACCGTATCGCGGTTCACCGCCGTCAGCCGCGCGAACCGCTGTTCCTCATAGGTGCCGCCATGCGTCAGCCAGCTGCCCGGCTCGTTTTCGGCATTCAGAAGACGTTCCGTGGTCACGGTCGCCGGTGCCTTTGCCGTATCGCCCACGGCTGGCGAACAGGACGCGAGCAGCACGGCGACCGCCGCAAATCCGAAATGACGCATGATGAAAGTCCTCCCAAACTTTTCGCCGGTTATCGCGCGCATCATGGGCGATAACAACTGCGACAGATTGAGAGGGTGACGCGTTATCCGATGGGCGCGCTCAGCAGCCAGACATTACCGACGGTAACGACGGCAACCGCGATCATCAGGAGGCCCTTGATCCGCTCCCCTCGCGGACGTTTCAGCAGGATATAGACCCCGCCCGCCATCAGCACGAATGCAAAGATGACGGCAAGCGACAGGGCGATCGTGGCGACAGTGCTCATGGACGTTCTTTCGCTACGTGGATGGATACAGCGAGCGGGGGGGCACCGCCCGGTCCCTGCCAGGCCCTTTGACGGGGTCATATGTGGCAATGCGGTCGCCTGGCGCGTCTGCGGCATGGCGTGTTCCCTCGATGGCATTGTCCTCTGTCCTCAGCCGCCCGCATCGGCCTCGATGATATCGGCCTCGATTCCTGTTCGCAGCGTCTTTTTCCGTTTCGCCGGACGCCACATCTTCCTTTGGTGGCATGTCCGGTTCCTCCGCAGCAAGCTCGGCCTTGGCCGGCATCGGCAGTTCCTCAATCTCAACTCCCGTTTCCGTCGGACCTTCCGCAATCTGATCGTTGTTTTCAACGTTACAGGCCATCAGCAGGCTGGCGATCGCAAGACATCCAGTGCTGAGTGTCATTGCAGGGCGTTTCATTGTGCCTCCGTAAATTGATATATGTCTATACCAGACCTACGAACGCAGTCCCTTCGCGGTTCCGGAATATCATGGCAATTTCCTCCGTTCGCGCCTGCGCGATCGACGAAGCGGTCCGGCGTCAGGCGCGCGGGATGATGACCTCGACACGGCGGTTTTTCGCACGGCCTTCGGGATCGTCCGCACCGTCGGCGGTCTCGTTCGGAACGACAGGCTCCTTTTCACCGCGCCCGATCACTTCAAAACTGCGCTGGCGCACGCCGACCTGCTGACCGAACCAGTCGGCAACGGCCTGCGCACGGCGCCGCGACAGGTCATCATTATAGTCGTCGCTGCCCTTGCTGTCGGTGTGGCCGACGATTTCTATCTCGCCGGGCGCACCCTGGCGGATCAGGTCAGCCGCCTTCGTCAGGGCATTGGTCGCCTCGGGTGTCAGTTCGGCCTTGTCGAACGCGAACAGGACATCTGCGGGCAGCTCGATTATGGTGCTCATGTCCGTGACACGCACATTCAGGTCGCTGATATTGGCGGTCAGACTGCTGACGGCGGCGCGGGTGTTGCCAACCATGCCGGTCGGCACTCCCGGTTCACGCGCACCCTCTTCCGTTTCAGCGCTCATGCCGCTCGGTTCGGCACCTGGCATGGCTGCGCTGACCGGATCCGCTGCGGTGTCCTCGGCCGCCGGTTCCGCTTCATCAGGGACGCCTTGTTCGCATCCCGCCAGGGCAACCAGTGCGACGGTGGCAATCAGGGCAGGGCGCAGCCTCATCGACTGACGGTGACGCCATCGAACGGCGCGATTGTCGGAATGTTGATCGATACGGTCTGCGACGTTTCCGGCGGCGCTGGGAATTTGAACCAGAACACATTCTGATTGTGCAGCTCGACGCGGATCTTCTCGCTGCCCTTCATCATCAACGGCGCGGCGAAATACTTGCCCTGATTATCCTTCAGCACACCCATCTGCTGCGCTGTCGCATCGTCCACGACGGTGACGTCGTTCACGTCAATGAGTTCGCTTTCGCAGCATTTCAGAAAGGGCGCCAGCGTGCGCAGCTGCACGGTCATCACGTCGCCCGTGACCTTCACGCTATCGAGCGCAATATTGACGCCATTGGGTCCTGGCTGCGTCTGTATCGGGGTTGCCGCACTGGCCTGCTGCGCCGCGACCACCTCCGCCGCTTCCTGCTCGGGCGTCGCCATCTCTTCGCGAATGACTTCGCCAGTCACTTCGGGCGCTGCCAGCTCGGCGTCATTCTCCGCGACCACTGGCGCGCGTGCCTCGTCACAACCGGCAAGTGCGATCAGACTGGCTGCGCACAGTCCTGCTGACAGATAATGCGAAACGGTCATGGTCTTCTCCCTCATCAATCCATGCTCCTTTATGAAGCGTCGTCGCTATTTTTTGTTCCTGTATTCAACAGGGCGAAGCGTTAATCCACCCCCGCCTTGACCTGCTTCACCGCCGTCTTCCAGAGATCGCGCCGCAAGTGCCGCGCTTCCCGTGTTCACCTGCGGCTGGAACCGCCGGTCCACCCGCCGCATCGCGCTTTCGGCCTCTTCCAGCGAGGCGAACAGCCCGGCCCCGACACCCGCCAGCATCGCCGCGCCCATCGCCGTCGTCTCGATGATTTCGGGCCGCTCGATTTCGATGCCCAGCGCGTCGGCCAGATCCTGACACAGCCAGTCGTTGCGCACCATGCCGCCGTCCACCTTGACGACGCCCGGCTCCACGCCGTCCGCCGCCATTGCCTCCAGCACATCGGCGGTCTGGTTGCCCATCGATTCCAGGCAGGCGCGGACGATATGCGCCCGGCTTGTCCCGCCGGACAGCCCGGAAATAACGCCCCGCGCCTCTGGTTCCCACCAGGGCGCGCCAAGGCCTGCGAAGGCGGGCACGAACATCGCGCCGCCGCTGTCCGGCACGGACCTCGCCAGCGCTTCGGTTTCCACAGCATCACCGATCAGGCCCAGACCGTCGCGCAGCCACTGCACCGCGCTGCCCGCGACGAAGATACTGCCCTCCAGCGCATAGGCCGTCTTCCCGCCCAGTTTCCAACCCAGCGTCGCCAGCAGGCGGTTGTGGGACGCGGGCGGGGCGGCGCCCGCATTGGCGATCAGGAATGCGCCCGTCCCATAGGTCGCTTTCACTGCGCCTGGCGCAAAACAGCCCTGCCCCACCGCCGCCGCCTGCTGGTCTCCGGCAGCGCCGGTGACCGGTATTTCCCGTCCGGCGATGACTGCCACGCCAAGCGCCCCCGAACAGTCGCCAATGAAGGGCAGCAGCCCTTCCGGCGCGCCGAACAGGTCGCAAAGGCCCGGGTCCCAGCTTTGCGCAGCCAGGTCCATCAGCAGCGTCCGCGCCGCATTGGAGGCATCCGTCTCGAACACCTCGCCTTTCGATAGCCGGAATCGCAGATAGGCATCCACCGTTCCGGCGCATAACCTGCCCGCATCCGCGGCCCGGGCCACCTCCGGCCAGTTCTGCAGCGCCCAGCCGATCTTCGTCGCACTGAAATAGGGATCCAGCAGCAGGCCCGTCTTCGCTTGAACTTCAGGCTCGTGCCCGGCCGCTTTCAGCCGCGCGCACATCTCCGCTGTCCGCCGGTCCTGCCAGACGATGGCGGGCGACAGGGGCTGGCGCGTTTCGCGATCCCAGAAAACCACGGTTTCGCGCTGGTTGGTGATGCCGATACAGGCGACGCTGTCCGCACCCACCTTCTCGGCGACTTCCTCGGCGCAGGCCAGACTCCGTGCCCAGATTTCGCCCGCGTCATGCTCGACCCAGCCGGATTTCGGAAAGCCCTGCGTCAGCGGCTGCCGCGCCTCGGCGGCGATATGCCCATCCAGGGTAAAGGCCACCGCCCGCGTCGATGTCGTGCCTTCGTCGATGACCAGAATATGTTGATCCATGTGACTTCCCTAGCGCGGGCATGGCGCTAAGGAAAAGCCCATGCAGGGCCCCATTCACCGCGACAGCTACGACCTCCTCGTCATTGGCGCGGGAATAAATGGCTGCGGCATTGCCCGCGATGCGGCGGGGCGCGGGCTGAACGTCGCGCTGGTGGATGCGGGCGATATCGGCGGGGCGACCTCTTCCGCCTCGACAAAGCTTATCCATGGCGGCCTCCGCTACCTCGAATATTATGAATTCGCGCTGGTGAAGAAGGCGCTGGCCGAACGCGAAACCCTGCTCGCCCAGGCGCCGCAGATCAGCTGGCCGCTCAGCTTTGTCCTGCCGGTTTCGAAAAACACCCGCCCCGCCTGGATGATCCGCGCGGGGCTATTCCTTTACGACCGGCTGGCAAAGCGCACCTCCATCCCGGACTCGGCGCGCATCGACCTCAGGAAAGACGTCGCCGGCTTCGCGCTGGACAGCAGGTATAAACGCGCCTTCCGTTACTGGGACGGCTGGATCGACGACAGTCGCCTCTGTATCCTGAACGCCCAGGATGCCGCCCTGAAAGGCGCGGAGATCGTCACCCATGACGGTGTCAAATCCGCTTTCGCCGCCGACGGCGGCTGGCTCGTCGTCCTTGGTTCGGGACGCGAACTTTACGCGAGGCAGATCGTCAACTGCACCGGCCCATGGGCGGAAAATGTCGCCCGCACCGCCCTTGGCCTGTCCGACGCGCCGCGCCTCAATCTCGTACAGGGCGCGCATATCATCGTGCCGCGCATCGGCAGGCAGGCCGACGCCTATATGCTGCAGCAGCCCGATGGACGCATCATCTTCGTCATTCCCTATCACGACCGCTACAGCCTGATCGGCACAACGGAAACGCCGGTTTCGAACCCCGGCGATGCGAAGATCACCGACGCCGAGATCGAGTATCTGATTGCCGCCACCAACCGCTATGCCGCCCGGCCGATTGCCCGCGGCGACGTCGTTGCCGCCTATGCCGGCATCCGCCCGCTGGTGCTTGAGGAAGGCAAGGACGCGACCGAAACCAGCCGCGAATGGAAACTGCTGGACCATGCGGATGCGCCCGCGATGACGGTCATCGGTGGCAAGCTGACCACCTACCGCCTGCTGGCGGAGGCGGTGCTGGAAAAACTCTATCCGGACACGACGGAATGGACGCGGGGCGTACCGCTGCCCGGCGGCGATATCCCGCTACAGCCCGGCAGATCGACGCGGGAAAGTTTCCGCATATGGCGAAAGACACTGATCGGCAGGTTCCCCGATTACGACCCTCTGATCGTTGAGCGCCTCGCAGACATTTACGGCACGCGCGCCGTCCAGATGCTGGAAACGGGACTCGGCCGAAATCTCGGCGGCATGTTCGAGGCGGAGCTCGACTATCTGGCGACGGAGGAATGGGCGGCGAGCGCCGAAGACGTCCTCTGGCGCCGCACGAAGCTTGGCCTCAGCGTCGATATGGCGACTGTCGCCAATGTCGAGAAATACTTCCGCGACGCATATACCAGCTCTTAACCTTATCGCACCTAAGCCTCGTTTCGTCGCATAAGGGGGCGGCGTCTATGAGTGCGATGACACCGATCGAAACCGAAGGCGCGCTTGCCTGCGATTATGCCGGAGAGACCGCCATCGGCCTTCTCGACGCGCTGACCGACGCCATGACGCTTGCCCGTCCCGGAAAGGACGCCGCGACGTTCGCCGCCGACCTCAGGCGCCTCGGCGACGGTTCGGCTTTCGTCGCGCAGGAACTGAACGCCATCTTGAAGGGCGACTATGCCGGACCGAAGGCGGCGGAAACGGAATCGCCCGCTTTCAAAAGCGCGGCTTTCTAGCCGCAACCGCCAGTCCCGCCGGAACGACGAACTCCCGGTCTAGCCGACACAGCGCGCAAACATATCCGCGCCCACATTCCCGCCTGACAGCGTCACGGCGACAACCTTGCCGCGCCGATCCACTTTCCCCGCCAGCAGGGCCGCAAGCGCCGCTGCGCCGCCCGGCTCCACCACCAGCTTCAGCTCCTGAAACGCAAAGCGCATCGCGGCCATCACCTCCGCATCGCTGACCGTCACCCCCGTCGCCCCCCTGCCCGACAATATTTCAAAGGTCAGCGGCGCAATCTCGAATGTCTGCAGGGCATCGCACAGCGTCTCGGCCCGATCAGCGACGGGTACGATCTGCCCCCGTGCCATCGACTCGCCGGCATCGCCATAACCCTCGGGTTCCGCCAGCACGATTTCCGCCCCCGGCAGCGCCAGGGCGATCCCGCTCGACAGCCCGCCGCCGCCGCAGCACACCACAGCCACATCCGCCGCCAGTCCCAGTGCCGCCAGATCCTCAGCGATTTCCAGCCCCGCCGTTCCCTGTCCCGCGACGATGAACGGATCGTCGAACGACGGCACGAGCACGCTTCCCCGCGCCGCTGCCAGCCCCGCGCCGATCGCCTCCCGCGATTCCGTCATCCGGTCGTACAGGACGATTTCCGCCCCGTCCGCGCGCGTTCGCTCCATCTTCATCGCGGGCGCATCCTTCGGCATGACGATCACCGCCTTCACGCCCAGCAGCCTTGCCGCCCGCGCGACGCCCTGCGCGTGATTGCCTGAGGAGAACGCAACCACGCCAGCCGCCCGTTCCGTTTCCGTCAGCGCCGCGAGCCGGTTATACGCGCCGCGAAACTTGAAGCTGCCGGTCACCTGCAGGCATTCCGCCTTCAGGAAGACGCGCGCGCCGGTCATCGCGTCCAGCGCGTCGGAGCGGAGAAGCGGCGTTTTTACCGCCACCCCCTTGATTCGCGCGGCCGCCATGGTCACGTCTGTTGCCATGGGTATTGATTTCTGGGCCATTGCGGCGCGCTATCGCCAGCGCTTTTGAAAGTCGAGGACGCATCCCCGTCCGCCGGCCCCGCAAAAATGGTCGGCTCGCGCTATTTACTTGTTAATTCCGCGATCCTATATCGCCCGCGTCGCCCAAAGGGACTTCCTCCAGCGTGGCGGCGTTTGTCGAAACAACCCTTCAGGAGGTCCCTTGAGTTGCGAAAGTTTCATAACGCACTCGGTGTAGCGGCCGCAACGCGGCCGACGTCACCGGTGACCCTTGTGCGCCCCCATGCGGCGGCGCGCGCAGCCCGTTTTTTCACGGAAAAATTTCCGGGACGCAGCATGTATGCGGTGAAGGCGAATCCGTCGCCCGATCTTCTGCGCACGCTCTGGAATGCCGGCATCACGCATTATGACGTCGCCTCGATCAACGAGGTGCGGCTGGTCCGCGCGGTCCTGCCGGAAGCGACGCTGTGCTTCATGCACCCCGTGAAATCCGCGGAGGCGATCACCGAGGCCTATTTCGAGCATGGCGTGAAGACGTTCTCGCTGGATTGCCAGGACGAGCTGGACAAGATCGTCGCCGCCACCGGCGCACCGGACGACTTGTGGCTCTGCGTCCGGCTCAGGGTCTCGTCCGAACATGCGAAGCTCAGCCTCGCCTCCAAGTTCGGCGTCCGTCCCGAGGACGCGGCTCCGCTTCTCATGGCCGCCCGTCAGGCGTCCGACGCGCTCGGCATCTGCTTTCACGTGGGCAGTCAGGCCATGAGCCCGCAGGCCTATGTCGATGCCATCCGCCTTGCCCGCAGCGCGATCGTCGAGGCCGCCGTGACCGTCGATGTGATCGATGTCGGCGGCGGCTTTCCGTCCGTTTATCCCGGCATGGAGCCGGGGACGCTGGAGGCCTATTTCGACATCATCAGCCGCGAATATGAGGATATGCCAATCAGCTATTCCGCTGAACTCTGGTGCGAGCCGGGCCGCGCGCTGTGCGCTGAATATGCCAGTGTCCTCGTCCGCGTCGAGCAGCGCAAGGGGGACACGCTTTACATCAATGACGGCGCCTATGGTTCGCTGTTCGACGCCGCGCATGTGAACTGGCGCTTCCCCGTCGCACTGGCCCGGGCCGAGCCTTCCTCGGCAGCGCTGGAGGATTTCAGCTTCTTCGGTCCCACCTGCGACGACATCGACCATATGCCCGGTCCCTTCGCGCTTCCCGCAGACGTAAAGACCGGCGACTATATCGAAATCGGCATGCTTGGCGCTTACGGCGCGGCCATGCGCACCGCCTTCAACGGCTTCGGTGATTCCGAAACCGTCGAGGTTGAGGACGAACCGATGGCCAGCCTCTACGTCGAGGCAGGCGAACAGCCCGGAGGCGGGGAGGTCGTCCCCATCTTCGGACAGAACTAGCCTGTTCCCGTCCCCTTCAGGGGGGAGGGGAATGACAAGGAGACCCACCATGAACACCCCTGGCCACACCCTCGTCATCGGCGCTGGCGGCGTCTCCTCCGTCGCGGTTCACAAGATGGCGATGAACCCCGACATCTTCGGTCAGGTCACGCTCGCCAGCCGTACGGTTTCCAAATGCGATGCCATCGCCAGATCCGTCCATGAACGCACCGGGCAAACCGTGCAAACGCACGCCATCGACGCCGATGATGTCGATGCCACCAGCGCGCTCATCGACCGGGTAAAGCCCGACCTTCTCGTCAACCTCGCGCTTCCCTATCAGGACCTCAACCTGATGGAGGCCTGCCTGAAAACAGGCACGCATTATATGGACACGGCCAATTACGAGCCGCTCGACACCGCCAGGTTCGAATATAGCTGGCAGTGGGATTATCACGATCGCTTCCGGGATGCGGGCCTGATGGCGCTGCTCGGCTCCGGCTTCGACCCCGGTGTCACGTCCGTCTTCGCCACCTATCTCAGGAAACATCACCTCAAGGCGATCCGCACGCTCGACATTCTCGACTGCAATGGCGGCGACCACGGCCAGGCCTTCGCCACCAATTTCAACCCCGAGATCAACATCCGCGAAGTGACCGCGCCCGCCCGCCATTATGCGAACGGCGAATGGATCGAGACGCCCGCCCTCTCGCACAAGCAGACGTTCGACTTCCCCGAAGTCGGCCCGAAAAACATGTACCTGATGTACCACGAAGAGCTGGAAAGCCTCGCAAAACACATCCCCGAGCTCGAACGCGCACGATTCTGGATGACTTTCGGCGATGCCTATCTCACCCATCTGGAGGTCCTGCAGAATGTCGGCATGACCAGCATCCAGCCCATCATGTACGAGGGCCGCGAAATCGTCCCGCTCCAGTTCCTGAAGGCCGTCCTTCCGGAACCCGCGGGTCTGGGCGCCACGACAAAGGGCAAGACCTGCATCGGCGACATCGCCACGGGAGAGGCCCGCGACGGCGGCGGCGAAAAGACCTTCTACATCTACAATGTCTGCGACCACGAAGCCGCCTATGCGGAAACCGGCAACCAGGCTATCAGCTACACCACCGGCGTCCCCGCCATGATCGGCGCGGCCATGATGCTGAAAGGCGAATGGTCCGGTTCAGGCGTCTTCAACATGGAACAGTTCGACCCCGACCCCTTCATGGCCATGCTGAACGACCACGGCCTGCCATGGGTGGTGACGGAACTGGAGAAGCCGCTGGCGTTCTGATCGTCAGATTTGCGCCGTGCCCGGATCACGACCGGATGTCAGGGTAAGGGCATCACGCAGACCCGCCTGAAAGGCCTCGTTTTCGGCGTCCTGTTCCACCAGTGCGGCAAAGATATCGCGCGCTTCGGCTGCCTTCGCCAGTGCCTCGGCGGGCCCAAGCGCGAATGTCTCCGGGCTCGCCGCCATCGACAGACAGGCATTTGCCAGATTGGCCCTTGGGGAGTGATGCCAGGGCATCAGCCGCGCGCACCATTCGAACATGTCGATCGCGGCCTGCACATGCTCTTTTTGCCTGCAACGCAGCAGGACAAGCGCCGCGTTGATGACCGTTGAGGAATAGCACAGCCGCGCCTCCAGCCTGCGGCTTGGTGACAGGTCGTAAATGCCGACATCGCCTGGTCCGGCGAACGCAAGGTCATAAATCTGCCGCAGCGCGCCCGCCAGCGCCGCAGATACCGGTTTGCCCGATTTGCGGAGCCGCGCCGCTTCCGCCTCCATCAGCACCGCGGCCCCGGCCACCTCGTTCGGGCGCAGCAGCGTTCGCACCGGTCGCGGCTCCTCGCGCAGCGCCAGCGCCCCCGCGAACAGTGGCGCGGCAAAGCTCGACCCCAGCGCGCCCTCCATCTGCATCAGCGTATAATCCAGCAGACCGGACTGCGCGTAGGGCGGTCTATGCCATTCGCGCCGTTCATGCCCGTCCTCGAACCATCGCCGTTCGGTCTGGAAACCTATGGAAAGGCATTCGGGCGCGCGGGCCGGGCAGAACAGCTCGTCCGCGTTGCCCGCCGCCGTAATCAGCACGGGCATATCCTCTGCGTCCACCGCACCGATCTGCGCGCAGAAACAATGGTCATATGCACAGGTCTCCACGCAAGGCGGATCGCGGTCCGTCTCCGCCAGTTGCCGCGCGGCAGCAACGAAATCGCCTTTCCTGATCAGCGGCATCAATTCCGCGTTCGCGCCGGGCTGCATCGGCTGGGCTGCGCCAAGGCTCATGCAGACATAGTCGAAGCTCCCGGACAGCGCCGCGTCCAGCGCCGTCGCCAACGCGCCGGGCTGCGGCCTCCCGTCCCGGCAGATGCCGAAATGGGTCAACGCGCAGTCCGGCGCGGCAGTCCGGATCAGCAGGTCGACCAGCGTGCCATGCGGATGCGGGCCGGACGGGACCAGCGCGCGGACCTCGACATCGGCAAGTGCCGTATAACTGGTATCCGGCGGTGAATCGATGACCGCGACCCGGCGCCCCCTGCCCGTCAGGCCCTCCGCATGTGCGGCGGCGATGGTCTCCCAGAAATGGCCCTTGAGCGGCATGGTCCAGCGCGCTTCCGCCCGGCTATACTTACCCAGCAGCGCCAGCTCATCGGTGGAGGCCGATGCCAGCTTCAGGTCGGGAACGGTCATCGGGACAGGGGGTCGAAGGGCTCGAATTCCTGTTCGATCTCTTCCGCGCTCAGCGCTGCCGATTGCAGCCCGAAATCGCCGAACAACTTCTTCCTGTGCAGCTGTATCGCCACGGCATAGCTTTCGCCGCGTTCGGGCAGCACGCGCTGATACCCAGTGCCGCTCTTCTCAGACAGGCTGACGCCGACCTTGCCAAGCTGGCCCGCCGTCAGCAGCGTGGCATCGCCCGACGCCTCCAGCGTCCAGTCCGCGCTTTTGGAACAGAGCAGTACTGCGGAATCGGCCCGCGTAATTCGGGTGATAAAGACGGTTCCCCGCCTGATCTTGAAACGTGACAGTTCCGCCTTCAGCTTCGATAGCGAGGCGAAGCTTTCATGCACGATGCCGTCCAGCCGGAACAGCGTGCCGCCCGCACCCTTGAAGGAGATTTCGAGTTTTGCCGACGCGCCGGGCAGGTCGGGCGTCCCCAAGTCTCCGGCGATCTCGGTCTGCACGCCGTGGCTGAACCCGTCCGTGCCGCTCTTGCTTGTCGTTTCAACCGGTCGCAGCGCGGGATCCGGAATATAGTCCGCTATGCCGCCATCCTTGTGGAACTGTCCATCCTCAAAGCGGCCCCAGTCACCCAGGGCAATGTCCGTGCCCAGCGGCCAGACGGGATAGGCGCTGTCATCAAGCTCGTTGCGGTAATCGCGCACGAAATCGTCGGAAATGCTCATGCTTTCGGTCTCCAGAATCAGGAAGGGAGGCAAACGCAACAACACTTGTGTCAGGCGCTGACATAACCCGATCCGCACGCGTTTCTCAACAGCGACAGGCGCGCCAAGGGTCGGCGCCCGTGCAGAGGTTGGTGACGGTGCGGGCAAACCGGCCGCACATTATGACGGGCTACAGGCACATCAGACTTCGGCGGCGACTATCCACGCCATGAACCCGGCCATGATGGGGGCAAGCAGCATCAGGACACCCGGCGACAGGCCATCACCTGCGTCGATCCCGGCCGCGACCATTGCGAATGTCGCCAGAAACGCCACGCCCCAACCCGCCAGCGACCACAGCGCATTTCCTGCTCCCGCCGCCCGACGCTCCGGCAGCCTTTTCATCACCCTGATGGTGAAACCGTCATCCGCCACCGGGCGCGGCTTTTCCGCCAGCAGGTCGTCAAGCTCTGTCATGCCTCAATCTCCTCGCGCCACCCGGCCAGATGGTGTTTCAGCGTTTCGCGTCCTCGTAAGATGTGACTTTTCACTGTGCCCAGCGGCATGTCCAATATCTCCGCCGCCTCGCCATGCGAATGGCCATAGCTCAGGCAAAGCGTGACGGCCGCGCGTTCCTCCGGCCGCAGCCGCGCCATGGCGCGCTCCACGTCCAGCCGCGCCAGTCCCGCCGCCGGGCAGGTCCTGTCCGGGTCGGGGTCCGGTTCGGCCTTCGCCTTTCGCGCCTGCTGCAGAAAGACGCGCCACGCGATACGGAACAGCCAGGGCCGGAACCGCGCACCATCATCCAGCTGCGCCAGTTTCGTCCATGCCGACACCAGCGCTTCCTGCGCCGCATCGTCGGCCAGCGCGGCATCCCCGCCGCACAGGCGGCGGCAATAGGCGCGCAGATCGCCCTGATGGCGCGCGACGAGAGCGGCGAATGCCGTCCGGTCTCCCGCCAGCGCATCGGCGACCTGTGCGGCATCCAGGCTCATGCGCCTTCTTACGCCGCGCCCGCCCGGACGGCGAATTTCGCCGTCAGGATATAGCCGATGCCGATCGCGAGCGGGAAAATGGCGAACGCCAGCATATCGACTTCCCCAATAGCGAGCGCGAAACCGGCAATGGACAGGGCGAACATGATCAGCAGGATCGCCCGCCTTGTGTCCTGCACCCGGTCCGATGCGTTTCTCATCAACGTCCTCAGCAGTTCCGCGTCGGGTTGCTGTCCATTGTCGACCATATGCCGCAGCGTTTCATTCGCCATCTGGCGGGATTTCAGCTGCACGATGATCAGCGTGATCAGGACCGCCGCGGGGGCGAAGAATATTCCGAATACGGCGAGTGGGCCTTCCATGAGTGTCATCCTTTCAAACGGTTTCTGTCCGATAGATGCCGTCAGCACCGCACTTGGATGCAAATATGTTCGCCGACTGCAATTTCACTTTCCTATTCGCGGCCAATCCGCGACAGTCCGGCCATGATGACCACCCAGGCCGGCGATCCCGGTGCCTTCGCCCATTTCGATCTTGCCCGCGTCGATACCCCTGCCTTCGTCGTCGATGCCGCCGCGCTCAGGCGCAACCTCGACATCCTGTCGGATGTCAGGGCAAGGTCCGGCGCGCGCATCCTGCTTGCGCTGAAGGCGTTCAGCATGTGGGAAACGGCGGACATCACCCAGAACGCGCTCGACGGCACCTGCGCATCTGGCCTGTGGGAGGCGCGACTGGCCGCAAAACATTATCCCGGCCATGTCGAAACCTACTGTCCCGCCTACAAGGCGGCGGACCTGCCCGAAATCGCCGCGCTGTCGGACACGATCGTCTTCAACACGCCCGCGCAGCACAGCCGTTTCCGCGAGCTGCTGGACCGGACGGGGGAGGCGTTCGACGTCGGCCTGCGCATCAATCCCGAACATTCCACCGGCGACATCCCGAAATACGATCCCGCCAGCCCCGGCAGCCGCCTCGGCTTTCCCGTCTCCCAGCTGCGCGAGGCGCATCTCTCGGGGATCAGCGGCCTTCACATGCACAGCCTCTGCGAGCAGGGGTTCGAGCCGCTCGCCGAAACCTGGGCCGCACTGGAACCGCAGATCGGTCCTTTCCTCCATCGTCTCGACTGGCTCAATCTTGGCGGCGGCCATCACATCACGCGCGCCGACTATGACCGCGACGGCCTCGTCGGTCTGCTGCGCGGCATTGCCGACAAATACGACGTTCAGGTCTGGCTGGAACCGGGCGAAGCCGTCGCGCTCGACGCGGGGGTTCTTGTGGGCGAAGTGCTCGACACCTTCGGGAACGGCGACACCAACATCGCCATCACCGACATCAGCGCGACGTGCCACATGCCCGACGTGATAGAGGCACCCTACCGCCCCGCCCTTCTGGGAGAGGGGGAAGCGAACGGACATCTCCACCGGCTCGGCGGACCGTCCTGCCTCGCCGGGGATGTCATCGGCGACTACCGGTTTCCCGAAGGCGTCGCTCCCGGCCACCGGTTCGCCTTCCTCGATCAGGCACATTATTCGATGGTGAAGACGACCACCTTCAACGGCGTGCCGCTTCCCTCCATCTATCTGTGGGATTCGGAAACGGACGACCTGAAGCTGGTCCGCAGTTTCGACTGGACCAGCTTCGAGGCGCGCCTGTCCTGATCCTATTCCCCGTCGACAGGCGGAATGTTGCCAGCCTGCATGGCGACGACGCAGCCCGTCATGAAGCTTTGCATGACCTGCGCCGTCGGTACGGGGATCGGCCCCACCGTCTGCCCGTCATAGGTCGCGCTCAGGCTGGTCGCTCCGCGCAGGGCGCCAACGACCTCATCCGACAGGGCGATGTCGCCCATGACGCCCTGCGCCTCATCCATGACGACGTTCAGCTCCAGCGGCGTTTCCCCCGCCATCAGGGTCATCGTCTCCGCATCGGCGCTGAGCGAAAGATTGGCCAGCACGGCCCGGAACCGCGCCGGGTCGAGCAGGCAGGCCATGCCCAGCGGTGTCCCGCCCGCGCCGTCCGAATAGGCGATCTGCTGTCCGCCAATCCCCATGCCGGTCTCGATCCACTCGGTCAATTCGGCGGGAATGGCGGCTTCGTCGTCGACCGCCGCTGTATCGGTGGTATCGGCGGGTTCGCTTTCGCCGCAGCCTGCCAGGCCCAGCGCCGCCAGCATGGCAAGCGGCAGCAGAAATTCAGTCTTTGTCATGCAAACTCCTGTTGGAAACCGGCCGCGAAGGGCCGCTAGAAAAACGCCTGGATCCCCGTCTGCGCGCGCCCCAGGATCAGCGCGTGAATATCATGCGTGCCCTCATAGGTATTCACGGCCTCCAGGTTCATCACATGGCGGATGACGCCATATTCGTCGCTGACGCCGTTGCCGCCGTGCATGTCGCGCGCTTCCCGCGCAATGGCCAGTGCCTTGCCGCAGTTGTTGCGTTTCAGAATGGAAATGGTTTCGGGCGGCAACCGCCCCTCGTCCATCAGCTTGCCCGCACGCCATGATCCCAGCAGGCCCAGCGAAATGTCCGTCTGCATGTCGGCCAGTTTCTTCTGGTACAGCTGCATTCCGGCCAGCGGTTTGCCGAACTGATGCCGGTCCAGGCCATATTGCCGCGCCGCGTGCCAGCAGAATTCCGCCGCGCCCATCGCGCCCCAGCTGATGCCATAGCGCGCCTTGTTCAGGCAGCCGAACGGCCCTTTCAGGCCCTTCACATTCGGCAGCAGCCGGTCCGCCGGGATACGCACATCCTCCATGACGATCTCGCCCGTGACCCAGGCGCGCAGGGAAAACTTGCCCTCGATCTTCGGTGTCGACAGCCCGTTGTCGCCGCGCTCCAGGACAAAGCCGCGAATTTCGCCGTCGTCATCCTTCGCCCAGACGACAAAGACCTGCGCGATCGGCGAATTGGTGATCCACATCTTGGCGCCGTTCAGCACATAGCCGTCGCCGTCCTTCCGCGCCCGCGTTTTCATGCCGCCCGGATCGGATCCCGCATCGGGCTCGGTCAGGCCGAACGCGCCGATCCATTCGCCCGATGCCAGTTTGGGCAGATAGCGTTTGCGCTGTTCCTCCGTGCCATAGGCATGGATCGGATGCATCACGAGCGAGGACTGCACCGACATCGCGCTGCGATAGGCCGAATCCACCCGCTCGACCTCGCGTGCGATCAGGCCATAGGCGACATAGCTCGCGCCGGCGCAGCCATAGCCCTCGATGGTGGACCCAAGCAGCCCCGCCGCGCCAAAGGCCTTCATCAGGTCGGGATCGTAGCTTTCCTTGCGATTCGCCTCGCGCACGATGGGCGCCAGTTCCTTGTCCGCGAAACTCCGCGCCGTATCGCGGATCATCACCTCGTCTTCGGTCAGCAGTTCATTCAGACCGAGCGGATCCTCCCAGTCAAAGGAGGTCCGTTCGGGCGCGGCGACAATCTTGTCTGGCATGATGTTCATGATTGGCAGCATACGCGCATCGGCGGGCAAAAAAAAGGCGGCGGCGGTCCTGCCGTCCCACCGCCGTCAGTTCGCCGGTGCGGGCGTGGTTCCGGGGCCTGAATGCCCGCCACGCTCCGGACCGGAGCCTTGTCAGGGGCAGTGTTGTGACCCCGAAGGGCAACGGCCGCACGCTGACTGCGAAAGGAAGGCAGCAAAGGCCGTGCCAGAAGGATATGACACTGAAAGCGCGCCGGTTTCACCGGCAGCGATACCGTCCGATTGTCCAGAAATGGAACATAAGGGGCGGATTCAGGCTTAAGAACGGCGCGGAGCCGGGTTTGTCCGCTATGGGATGGAAAGCGGAATGGCGGCTTTTGAATGACCCGAAAGCCGTGTTTTGGAAACGGGGCCACGGCGTGAAGCTGCGCAACAAATCCAATGGATTTCCCAAACCGGCGAATGTAATTTGAGGCATGCCTAACAAGAAACGAAGTTTTGCAGTCATCGGTCTGGGACGGTTCGGAAGCCGGGTGGCGCGCGAGCTGATCGCCTATGGCAACAATGTCATCGGGATCGATGTCGATGAACGGCTGGTCACCCCGATCGCAGATGAACTCACGGAAGCCGTCATCGCCGATGCGCGCGACGAGGTCGCGCTGAGGGAAGCGGGCGTCGCCAGTTTCGACGCGGCCATCGTGGCCATCGGCTCCAATCTTGAGGCAAGCGTGCTCTGCTACATGAACCTGCAGAAGCTCGGCCTGCAGCAGATTACCGTGAAGGTGTTTGACGTGCGCCATGCGCGCATTCTGGAAGCGCTTGGCGCGCAGGATATCGTCATTCCCGAACAGGACGCGGGTGAACATATCGCCCAGCGGCTGCACAATCCGCTGATCGTCGATTACATGGCTGTTTGCGAGGGGAATTATGTCGCGTTGGTCGATACGCCGGACCGTCATGTCGGACAATCCATCGCCAGCATGAACATCGAGGCCACGTCCGACGTGCGGCTGATCGGGGTCATGCGCAGCAAAACCTACCTGTCGCAGCACATGACGGAGGACCTGCACATCGCGAAGGGCGACCGGCTGCTGCTGCAGGGCAGCCGCAGCGCCATCCGCAAGTTCGCCGACGCGAACTGATATCGGGAAATGGCCAAGGCGTCCGGATTTCTGCAGAGTCTGCGTCTGTCGCAGCTGACCGGACGGCGGATCGGCATTCCGCCGCCCGCGCTGCTGGCACTGCTATATGCGTTGCTCGCCATGGCGGGGATGGCACTGCTTAAACTTCCCGTTGCGGCCAATATCGACCTCAGCTGGTCCGACGCGCTCTTTACCGCCGTGTCCGCCATTACGGTTACCGGTCTGGTCGTCGTCGATACCGGCACCGACCTGACCTTCTTCGGACAGGCCGTGGTTGCCATACTCATTCAGCTGGGCGGTCTTGGCCTGATGACCTTTGCAACGCTGATCCTGTCGTCGCTGGGCCTGCCCATCGGGTTCGAGCACAGGCGGTTCCTGCGCGAGGACCTGGGCCAGACATCGGTGGACGAGCTGCTTTCGCTGGTCAACATCATCCTGCGCGTCGTTCTGGTCTGCGAAGGCGCGGGCGTCATCCTGCTGTCCTTTGTGACCATCCCCGAATTTGGCTGGGCCGAAGGGCTCTGGCAGGCGGTTTTCCATTCGGTTTCCGCCTTCAACAACGCGGGATTCGCGCTTTATGCCGACAGTCTGACGCGCTGGGCCACCGACCCGATCGTCAATCTGACGATCCCGGCACTGTTCATTGTCGGCGGACTCGGATTCGGGGTGCTGTGGGACATGTCGCGGCATCGCAGATGGGCACCGCTGTCGCTGCATTCCAAACTGATGCTCGCCGGAACCGTCGGCCTGATCCTGTGGGCCTTCGTGCTGTTCGCCCTGCTGGAATGGAATAATCCGGGCACACTGGGATTATATCCGGACATCGGCGACAAGCTGTGGGTGACCTGGTTTCAGGCGACGACCCCCAGGACGGCGGGATTCAATACAGCCGACATCGCCGCCCTGCACGATCCGACCGTGATGCTGTTCCTGTCACTGATGTTCATTGGCGGCGGCAGCACGTCGACCGCGGGCGGCATCAAGGTCACGACGTTCATCGTACTGCTGCTGGCGACCTATGCCTTTTTCCGCCGCCGACCCCGCATGCGGGCCTTTGGACGCAGCCTGGGCTTCGAGGAAGCGCTGAAGGTCATGGCCCTGCTGACGCTGGCGGGAATTGTTATCATAACCGGGATTTTTTTCGTTACCCTGACCCATGACGGCGATTTTCTGGATCTGGTGTTCGAAACGGTGTCCGCGTTCGGAACGGTGGGATTGTCGCGCGGCGCGACGGGCGAGCTTGACACACTTGGACGGCTGACGATCATGGCGATCATGTTTCTGGGCCGCGTCGGACCGCTGACGCTGGGCTTCTTTCTGGCAACGTCGACGCCGACCAGAATTCGGTATCCTTCAAGCAAGGTCTATCTGGGATAGCAGATGCGGAACTGGTTTTTAGACCGTCTGTTTTGAGCAGGTTGCGGGCGGTGGCTGGTCCTCATGAGCCGGCCTCAGCATCCGCAGGCCGTCTCAGGCCAGCCTGATATAGCCGATATTGTCCAGCCAGACCGCGTCGCCGTCCGTGGTGATGGCGGCGTGGCGGCGCACTTCTCCATCGTCAAAGCTGAGCGTCATGCCATATCCCTGCACTGAATAGGTGCCGGTACGGACCTGCCGCGACAGCGATCCGGTATAGGACCCGCCGCCGCCCACGGACGCCATTTCCAGCGTGCCGCCCTTCGCAAACCGGCCATCGGGCGAGAATTCGAAGCTGGTGGAATAATGATAGCTGCCGCCGCCATCACCGGCCGATCCGTGACTGGCGGAAGCGCTGGCGGTGTAGACGCCATTGCCCACCCAATCATCCCCAAGCGGCGTGGCCGACTGTTCCTGCCAGGTGATGCGCCGCCAGCTGTCGACCTCGTTCCAGCGAACCTCGTAGACATCCTCCAGATTGCGCCACTCTCCGACCTTGTAGGGTGTGGCGAGCCGGATGGCGTCGATATCCACGAACTCCGGCGGCTCGCTGACATTGCGATAGACTGTGCCGCCCTGCAGCAGCACCAGCGGCGTCGGGATGAATGTCACGGCACCGCCTACGCGGACCTTCGTCGCATTCATCAGGTGAATGGCCTCGATGCGGTCAGCGACCCCAATACCGGTCATGAACGTCACATCATCCGGCAATGACATATCGGTCACCATGTCCAGACTTGCCGCGACTGGTACCATCGTCACATTCATGCCCGCTTCCCGTCATCTAAATCGCCAACGTAACGAGATTAGCGGGGCGGGCGGCGGGAGAATATCGGGGAAATCCCTGAAACGGGTCCGGGGCAAGGGACGGAGGATGTCTACCAGGCCGTCCAGCCGCCATCGACGCTCAGCGCCGCGCCGGTGATGCTGCGTGCGGAATCGCTGCTGAGATAGACGGCCATGTCGCCGATTTCCTCTGGCTCGACGAAGCGCTTGTTGGGCTGCACGGCAAGGATGACGTTACGGATCACATCCTCTTCGGACATGCCATGCGCCTTTGCCTGTCCGGCGACCTGACCCTGCACGAGGGGCGTGTTCACATAGCCGGGGCAGATGCAATTCGCGGTGACGCCGGTCTCGGCATATTCGAGGGCGACGGATTTGGTGAAGCCGATCACGCCGTGCTTCGCCGCGTTATAGGCGGACTTGAAGGGACTGGCGACCTTGCCCTGCGCGCTGGCGACGTTGATGATGCGGCCCCAGTCCTGCCCCTTCATATGGGGGAGCGCAGCGGCGCTGGTGTAAAAGGCGCTGGAGAGGCAGATGGCAATGAGCGCCTCCCATTTTTCCGGCGGAAATTCGGCGACGGGCGCGACATGCTGGATGCCGGCATTGTTGACGAGGATATCGACGGGCGCGAGGCGCATCGCGGCCTGTTCGACGAGAGCCGTCGCCTCAGCGCCCTTGGTCAGGTCGGCATCGATGTGAACGGCGCGGATGCCGTGATCCGATTCCAGGCGGCGCGCTGCGCCTCTATCGCGTCCGCCTCGCCAAAGCCGTTGAGGACGATGTTCGCGCCCGCGGCGGCCATGCGTGCGGCGATGGCCGCGCCGATGCCGCTTGTGGAACCGGTAATGAGCGCGGTGCGCCCCTTCAGACTTTGTCCAGACATCCCTGTCATTCTCCTTGAAATTTTCATGTTGCAGTGCAACATGGAGCACAGAATAGGAGCTACCATGCTGTATCAGGCTTATGAATTGCAACGCACGATGATGGCAGGCATTGGCAAGGCCGCGGAGGCTGGTGCCAACATGCTGACAAATGCGGCAAATCCCCTTGCCTATATGCCCGGCGGCACGATTGCCGCATCGGCGCTGGATGTTTTCGCGCACGCCGTCGAGCCGCGCGGCAAGCCCGCATTCGGTCTTGAGCGCGTCGAGCATGAAGGCAAGACCTACAAGGTGACGGAAGAGATCGCCATGCGGCTGCCCTTTGGCCAGCTGAAGCGGTTCGTGAAGAAGGGCGGCAACACCGATTCGAAGGGCAGCGCCCAGCCGCGCCTGCTCATCGTCGCGCCGATGTCGGGACATTATGCGACGCTGCTGCGAGGGACGGTGGAGCGGATGATCCCGAACCATGACGTCTATATCACGGACTGGCGCGACGCGAAGCTGGTGCCGATGTCGGAGGGCAGTTTCGACCTGGACGACTATATCGACTATGTGATGGAATTTCTGGAGCATATCGGCCCGGGCGCGCACATCCTGGCCGTTTGCCAGCCGTCCGTGCCCGTCTATGCCGCCGTCGCGCTGATGTCGGCGGACAAGCACGCCGCCCTGCCCGCATCCCTGACCATGATGGGCGGGCCGATCGACACGCGGGAGGCGCCGACGGCAGTCAACGGCATGGCGGTGAACAAGCCGCATGCCTGGTTCGAGCAGCAGATGATCGCGACGGTGCCGCCCTTTTATCCGGGCGCGATGCGGCGGGTCTATCCGGGCTTCGTGCAGCTGACGAGCTTCATGTCCATGAACCTGGCCGGACACATGATGAGCCACTGGGAAATGTTCAAGCATCTGGTGGCAGGCGACGGCGAGAGCGCCGACAACACCAAGGATTTCTACGACGAATATCGCGCCGTCTGCGACATGACAGCGGAATTCTACCTGCAGACGGTGGACACGGTGTTCCAGCGCCACCTGCTGCCGACAGGAAAGATGACGCACCGCACAGGGCCGGTGGATCCATCGAAAATCACCGACGTCGCCATTCTGGCGATCGAGGGCGAGCGGGACGATATTTCCGGCATTGGACAGACGAAGGCGGCGCTGAAGCTGGCAAACAACCTGCCGGAAAAGAAGAAACAGTATCTGCTGGCGGAAGGCGTCGGGCATTACGGCATCTTCAACGGCTCCAAGTGGCGGACGAACATCGCGCCCGTGGTCGAGGAGTTTATCCGCAAGTACGACTGAAGCTGCCCGCCAGCAGCCGCTCCCCGCGCGGCGCACGGGGGCGGCTGCGACATGCTGCCGTCGCTTACGTCGTCCGCGCCTTGCGGTCCTCCGCGTTGGTCGCCTTGATCCCTTCCGAGATCATGTCCCAGTCGGCGTCGTCGAGCGCTGACAGATTTGCGAAGTTGCCCGCCGTATTCAGCCACTGCGCGCCGTCGAGGGCAATGACCTCACCGGTCAGATATTCGCAGCCGGGGGCCATCAGGAAGGTGGCGAGATTGGCGAGTTCCTGATGATCGCCGACGCGGCCCATGGGAATGGACTCGCGTTCCGCGCCCTCGCGTCCCCCGATTTTCTTCATCAGCGGCTCGGGCATCAGCCGGTCCCAGGCCCCCTTTGTGGGAAAAGGCCCCGGTGCGATGGCGTTGGCGCGAATGCCCTTCGGTCCCCATTCGACGGCGAGCGACTGGGTCATGGCGGCAACGCCCGCCTTTGACATGGCGGACGGGACCGTGAACGGCCCGCCAGTCCAGACCCAGGTGGTGACGATGGACAGGATCGAGCCCTTGTGCCCGCCAGCGATCCAGCGCTTGCCCGCCGCCACGGTGGTGTTGAACGTGCCATGCGCAACGATGGAGGCGATGGCGTTGAAGGCGTTGGGCGACAGCCGCTCCGTCGGTGAGACGAAGTTTCCTGCCGCGTTGTTGACAAGGCCGGTCAGCGGACCGCCGCCGAAAATCTGTTCCATCGCCTCGTCGATGGCCGCGCCGTTCCTGATATCGACGCTCATCGCGTCGCAGGTTCCGCCCGTGGATTTGCGGAGTTCGTCCGCCGTTTCCTCAAGCACGCCCCCGCGCCTGCCCCAGATGATGCAATGCGCACCCAGCCGCATGAACGCCTCGGTCATCGAGCGGCCCAGTCCCGTACCCCCGCCGGTCACCAAAATGCGCTCGCCCTTCATGGCGTCGTCCCTGAATATCGTCATGGCCCTCAGTCTCCCTCGAAATGATGCTTTGGCCATGCTAGCGCGCGATAATGGCTGACCAGACTAGCAAAAGCGCGGCCCCCGCTGCGGTGGATGCGCGCATCATCGACGCGCGGGGCCTGAAATGTCCGCTGCCCGTGCTGCGGCTCAGGAAGGTCGCGCTCGCTCATCCTGCGGAAACCATCCTGGACCTGAGGGCGGATGATCCGGCGGCGGAAAAGGATGTGCCTGCCTTTTGCGCGGAAATGGGCTGGTCGTGCGAGCGGCGGAGCGACGGATTGTGGCGTGTCGCGCGCCCGGCCTAAGACCTAGTCCGTCGGCGCGGGACCGATCTGTTCCCAAAGCTCCAGCTTCACGCCGTCGGGGTCCATGATCCAGGCGAACTTGCCATAAGGTTCGTCCATGCGGCCGAGGATTTCGATACCGTCCGCTTCCAGCCCCGCCTGCAGCGCATCGAGGTCGTCGACGCGCAGATTGATCATCACCCCCTGCGGCGACGGGTCGAAGTAATCGGTCGTCTCTGGAAAGGAAGAGAGGACGGCGAACGCCTCGTCCGTGTCATCACGGTAGAGAAGGTTCGCGCCATATTCGCCCGACAGGCCGAGATGTTTTTCATACCACGCCTTTCGCGCGGCAAGATCGCTTGTCTTGACGAAGACGCCGCCAATGCCGGTGACCTTTGCCATATCGCCGTTCCCTCCCCGGATTTGGAAACCAAGTCTTTACCTGATCTGGGCCATGGTGGCCATGAGGCGAGATTCAGCCAGGGGCATCTATGACGGTCGACATGAAAGCGTTTGAGGAGATCCGCGCCCTGATGGGGCCGCGGCTGATCACGACCATCAATTACTTCAAGGAAGACGGCAACAAGGCGGTTTCAACCATCGAACAGGCACAGCGGGCCGGCGATGCGTCGGCCATGATCATGCCCGCCCATACGCTGAAGACCGAAGCTCGCCAGCTTGGCGCGAATGCGCTGGGCGACACCTGCTACCAGATCGAGGTGGATGCCCGCCGCTGCGTGGAAATTCAGGAAACGCCGGACGATTTGCTCGTCCCCGTCGCCAAGCTGCGCCAGCTTTTCCGCGAAACGGTCGAGATTTTCGAGCGCGAAACCAACCCGATCCAGGTGCGGCCGCAGAAGAAGGTTTTTGGCCGCGCGGGTATCTGAGCCGGTATCTGACCGGGGAATTTCCCCAGTCTCAGTCGCCGCCCGACTTGGCGGAATGCAGCTGGACATAGTTCTGCATCCCCATGCGCTCCAGCTGTTCCAGCTGCTGCTCGATATAGTCGACATGCTCCTCTTCGTTCGCGAGGATTTCCGCGAACAGGTCGCGTGACACATAATCCTGCGTGCCTTCGCACTGCTTGATCGCGCCCTTCAGCTGATCGAGCGCCTCCATTTCCAGCGCCAGGTCGCTTTGCAGGACTTCCTCGACCGTTTCGCCAATCCTGAGCCGACCGAGCGCCTGGAAATTCGGCAGGCCGTCGAGCATCAGGATGCGTTCCGCCAGCCGGTCGGCATGCTTCATCTCGTCGATGAACTCATGCCGCTCATATTCGGCGAGCTGGTAGATGCCCCAGTGATGCAGCAGCCGGTAGTGCAGCCAATATTGATTGACGGCGGTCAGCTCGTTCTTGAGCGCCTCGTTCAGGCAGGCGATAACCTCAGAATTGCCCTTCATGGCAGACCTCCGGTGCGTGTGTTCAGAATTGTCAGCCTACGCGGCAAAGGCCGCCCGTATCAAGCGCCGCCGAAAGGGGTGCGGCTAGCAGCCCGCGCTGGCGCGTTCGGCGCGGACGATGTCACGCGCAAAGGGGAGGCACTGGCCGCAGCGCGCCCGGCAGCCGAGCGCCGCATAAGCGGATTTTGGACAGCTCGCACCGCTGCGCGCAGCCCCGCGCACGTCATCTTCCCGAATCGCATTGCACACACAAACGACCATCTGCGTCCTCCTGATGCGATGGAGATACTGCACATGCGACTAGTTCGCAATAGCTTTGTTGGGACGTGGTGTTATGCCTTTGCACATAGGCTGCTGAGGGTTTGCAACCAGATGTTTATGTATCGAAACGAAGATAGGGGAATGACATCCCGGTCCGGTCAAAGGCGGCGCTATTTTTCACAGATTGGCTCATCAGCATTTGCGGAAGGAGAATGGGTCGTCAAACGGATATTCTGGGGCGTTCCGGCATATCAGGGTGTACGCCCGCATAGGCATCTGACCATCGGGGGTGGCAGCCGGATCAGTGGCGAATCTGGACGGGCGACAAGGTAGGCGGAACATTATCTCGAGTGCTCAACTTTTGTCAGTTTCACGGCCCTGAGCAATGGCAGCTTGCGACCGGGTGGGTGGCGACATTCAAAGGAAGTCTTTCCGACGACGGATGCCCGGAACTGCCGACTATCCAGACGGCAACAATCCTGGCGTGCGGACGACACATGACTTCAGGGCATGGCGCGTTCGCGGACAAAGAGGCCTCTGGAGCCTGGACACACGAACTTCGCCGTCGACTATTCCAACACATGTCGGATCGCCGACCGTGGCGAACCGGTGTTAAGCGATATGGCCGCTGGCGATTCCGCTCTATTCCGGACCAATTTGCCATTCCCATTGTCATTCTGGCGCGGCATCGGGCGACGAGAATGGCGACACGCAAGGCGGCTGGAATTCGGAAACCCGCAGACCGGTCCCTTCTTCATTGCCGGTGGAGAAGCTGGCGATACGCTGGTCTCCACCTGAACAGAGCTCACGCTGAATCGCGATTATGCCGACTGGCCTCGACAGCATCGATCGGTCGCGCGCTCGGACTTGCGTTTGTCGCGCGGCGGGCGATCGTGGTTGCTCGGTACGCTGGACTATCGACCGTGAAGCGTTGGGGTTGCACGCCCAGCAAATGCAACCGGTGTGCTATCAGACTTTGCAGTACCGCTCCGCCGCATGCTGGGCGGTATTGGTGTTGCCCCCGGCGTTTGGCTGGCCCGCCATTACGAGCGGTACACGGGGCGTATTGGCGGCGGTAACATGGACTTTCGCCCCCTGTTATCTCTGGTAACACTGTCTATCTAGGTGTCCAGCGACTGCGAAGGCACTCGCTTTAGCTTGGCGACTGCGCATACCGCGCGGGCGAAGGGGAGATCGCCAACCTTTCACTATGGTTTCGAAACGTCCATGGATGTGGAATTCACGGTCGATCGATCAAGGGCAAATCCATCGGTATGCCGCACGTGGAATCGCCGACGCAGATCTGGTGCTTGGCCGGCGCGGAACGATGGAAGACGCTTGGAGGCGGCAGCTCAAACATGCTGAACTTCTGCAGCGGGACTATGGCTATACGCTTTCGGAAGCTGCCCAGGTCATGGGAAGCGCGATGAGATATAGCGTGGTCAATCTGGCCGGACGCAATATCGGCATTGCCGCGAAGATTGATAATCGCTGCTGCCGGGCCGATCGCGCGGCATTGTCAGCAGAGCAGCTAGGTAAGGCGCTGAACTCCCCACCTCACAGCCAGCTGGAAATCGTCTCCAGCGGTTTCTTGATGGTCGCGTGTTCCGGCATGGTCGCGTCCTTGGCGGGTTTGCCGCAGACGACGATCATCAGGGGTTTTTCGCCCGAAGGCCGTCCGCAGATCCGGTTGAGGAATTTCATCGGCGCGGGCGTGTGCGTCAGGGTGGCGACGCCGGCATGATTGAGCGCGGCGAGGAGGAAGCCGACACTGATGCCGACGGATTCCGGGACATAGTAATTCTGCCGGTCCTCGTCGGGCAGCGCGCCCCCGCGCCTTTGCGCGAAGACGACGATCAGGTGCGGCGCGGTGGCGAGATAGGGTTTCACTTCGTCGGTGCCGAGAGGGGCGAGGGCGTCGAGCCATTCGCCGGACGCCTTCCCGGCGTAAAATTCCCGCTCCTCCTGCTCCGCGCCCTCGCGGATCTGCTGTTTCAGCTCCGGCGAGGAAACGACAGCGAAATGCCAGGGCTGGTGGTTCGCGCCGGATGGCGCGGTCCCCGCCGCGCGGATCGCGTCCTCGATCACGCCGACAGGAATATCGGCGTCCGAGAAGAAGCGGCAACTGTGACGGCGTTTGATATCGGCGTAAAACTCCGCGGCGCGGGCGCGCATCTCGCCGTCGGAAAAGTCGATGAAATCGGTGAAAGGAACGGGATTATAGTCAGCCATCCCGCGCGCTTAGTGCGGCGAAACTGAAAAAGCGAGACGGGCGCGGCGAACGCCGCCGTTACCAGGCGGGAATTTCCCAGCCCCGCGCGCGGGCCATTCGGTTCATTTTCGCCTTCCCATTGACGGCATAGGCTTCGTCCGCCCAGGCGAACATGGGTTCATCGCTGTGATGGTCGGAAAAGAAGCGCACATGCGCGTCGGCGCGGTCAATGCCGTCCTCGGCCAGATACTGCTCGACCATGCGGAGCTTGGCTTCGTCATAGCAGTTCTCGCCAGAGATTTTCGCCAGCACATCCCCCTCCTGCGTGCGCTGGACGCGGGTGCCGATCACCTCGTCAACGCCCACGCGCTCGCCGATGGCACGGGCATAGAAGGCATAGCTGGCGGTGGCGATGATGACGCGGCGGCCCTCCGCCTTTTCCGCCTCGATGCGGGCGAGCGCGCTCGGAAAACACTGGTCGGACACGATCATCCTGGCAAAACGCGCGGCCTCGGCGTCGACGATGGCCCCGTCCGTGCGGCCGCCCATGAAAAGGCGGTGATTGATCTCCTTCAGCCGGGCGCGGCTGACCAGCCCGAGGAGATAGGCCGCCCCCGCGAGGAGGGAGAGCGGCAGGAACAGCCGCCGCCATCTGGCGCGCGCGCCGCTGAAATGCCACAGCCAGGGGCTGTAGGTGCCGCTTTTCGTGATGGTCCGGTCCATGTCGAAGATGCTGAGATGGTGCACTAAACCGCCTTCAGCGCCTGTTCGAAATCGGCGATCAGGTCGTCTTCATGCTCGATGCCGATGGAGACGCGGACGAGATTGTCGCTGATGCCGAGTTCGGCGCGCCGCTCCTCCGGCACCGACAGGTGCGTCATGGCGGCCGGCACGCTGGCGAGGCTTTCGGTGCCGCCAAGACTGACGGCGAGCTTCACCGTCCTGAGGTTATCGACGAAACGGAACGCCTCCGCCTCGCCGCCCTTCACGATGACGGAAAAGGTGGAGCCCGCGCCGGAACAGTGGCGTTTGTAGATGTCACCCTGTGTCGAGGCCGGGTCGAGGAAGCCAAGCCAGGACACGCGCTCCACCTTTGGATGATCGCGCAGGAAGGTGGCGACGGCGCGGGCGTTCGATTGCGCCTTTTCCATTCTGATCTGCACGGTTTCGAGGGAGCGCAGCAGCATCCACGCGGTGTTGGGGTCGGTTATGGTCCCAAGCGTATTGCGGAGCGCGAGAACGGGCGCGAGCGCCGCCTTCGTGCCGACCGCGCCGCCTGCGACGAGGTCGCTATGGCCGCCCACATATTTGGTCAGCGAATAGAGCGAGATATCGACGCCGTGGCGGACCGGCGCCTGAAAACAGGGGCCGAGAAAGGTGTTGTCGCACATGATGATCGGCCGGTGGCCGGCACCTGCGAACTTGTCGTCGCGCAGCTTCGCCACCGCCTCGATGTCGACAAGGTCGTTGGTGGGATTGGCAGGGCTTTCCAGATAGATGACGGCAACGCGCCCGAGTTCGCCCGCCCGGTCGATCACTTTCGCGATCTGGTCGGGCGACGAGCCCGCCGGGAAGTCCACCCACTTGACGCCGAACTTGCCGAGCATCGCGTCGATCATCTTTTCCGTCGCGGCGTACAGGGGTGCGGAGTGGACGATGACATCGCCGGGCTCGACATGCGCCATCAGCGCGGTGCCGATGGCGGACATGCCGGAGGAGAAGGTGAGCGCGCCCTCCGCCCCCTCCCACTGCGCCAGCCGTTCCTCCAGGATTTCCTGATTGGGCCCGTTGAAGCGGCCGTAAACCAGACCTTCCGAGCCACCGGGACGCTTGCCGGTTATGCCCTCGAAGAAGCGCTTGCCATCGGCGGCGGTTTCGAAGGCATAGGTTGAGGTCAGAAAGATCGGCGGTTTCAGCGCCCCCTCAGACAGGCGCGGCTGATAGCCATAGCCCATCATCAATGTGGAGGGATGCATTTCGCGCCCGCCGATCGTGGTGTCCTGCTTCGGCTCCTGCGCGCGGGATGGGCGCCCCTCGTCGAGTGGCCCTTCGATATCGTCTGGCATGTCAGTCTCCCTTGAACCCATCCATTACGCGCCCGCCCGGATTTAGGCGAGGGACTTCCCGGCCATTTCCCGCACATCCTTCGACAGGCCGGGCTTTGCCAGGATACGCTCCAGCTCTCCGCGCATCATGTCGGCATGGGCGCTGGTAAAGCGCCGCCAGCGCCCAAGCGGCGCGACGAAGCGCGCCGCCGTCTGCGGATTGATGCCGTCAGCCTCGATGATGCGGTCGGCCAGGAATCGGTAGCCCGCGCCGTCCTCGCGGTGCAGCGCGGGCATATTGGCGGCGAAACCGCCGACAAGCGCGCGGAAACGGTTGGGATTGGACGATTTATAGTCCTTGTGCGCCATCAGGGCTTCGGCGCGGGCAAGCGGGTCGCCGCTTTCCGACATCGCCTGGACGATGAACCATTTGTCGATGACATTGGCGTCGGCGGCGAAGCGCTGATGGAAGTCGGCCAGCACGTCCTCCCGCTGCGGCGCATCGCTGTTCGCCAGAAGGCCGAGCGCGTTCACCCGGTCGGTCATGTTGTCGGCATCGGCGTAGGCGGCGGCGGCCAGCTCATATGCCGCATCGTCAGGGGCGGCGAAGAGATAGCCGAGCGCGGCGGCACGCAGGCGCCGGCGGCCCTTCGCCTCGGGGGAAAGGTCGAACGCGCCGCCGCCAAGGCTGGTGAAGAGATCGCGCCAGCGGCCCGCGCCGACCCCCTCCATGACGAACCGTTTCAGGGACTTGCGCGCATCGACGACGGCAAGCGGATCGACGTCGTGGCCGATACGGTCGACAATGATCGTGTCGGCCGGAAGCGCGATGGTTTCCGCCTTGAACGCATCGTCGAGCGCCTGATTGTCGAGCGTGCGGCGCACGGCCTCCACAATGGCGTCCGGCGACCCGGCATCCTTGCCGCCCGCGCGGCGGACCAGCCAACCCGACATCAGCTCCTGCATCGCCTCGTAGCGGGCAAAGGGATCGTCGTCATGCGCCGAGAGGAAGGCGTAATCGGCGGGAGTCCGCTCCATGCGGATCGTGACCGGAGCGGAAAAGCCGCGATTGATCGACAGGATGGGCGGTTCGGTCACATCCTGGAAGGTGAAACGCTGCTGCTCCTCGCGTCAGCTCAAGCAATTGCTCATCGCCCAGCCGGGACCCGCTTTCACGCCCGAACAGCGCCGCCCTGATGGGGATGTGCATGGGCTGCTTGTCGTTCTGGCCGGGCGTGTCGGGCAAACGCTGACTGAGCGTCACGGTCGCCGTTTTCGCCGCCGGATCATGTGCGACTTCGGCACGGACGCGCGGGGTTCCCGCCTGCTCGTACCAGCGGCGGAACTGCGCGAGGTCGAGGCCCGCGCCATCCTCGATGACGGAAATCCAGTCCTCGCAGGTGGCCGCCTCGCCGTCATGGCGCTCGAAATACAGGTCCGTGCCCGCGCGGAATTTCTCCGCGCCCGCAAGCGTTGCCATCATGCGGATGACCTCGGCGCCCTTGTTGTAGATGGTCGCTGTGTAGAAGTTTGAAATTTCCTGATAGCTGTCCGGGCGGATCGGGTGGGCGAGCGGCCCTGCGTCCTCGGGGAACTGGGCCACGCGCAATGTCCTGACATCCTGAATGCGCTTCACGGCCGCGCTGCCATGATCGGCGCTGAACGACTGGTCGCGGAAAACGGTCAGACCTTCCTTCAGGCTGAGCTGGAACCAGTCGCGGCAGGTGATGCGGTTGCCGGTCCAGTTGTGGAAATATTCATGTGCGACGATGGCCGCGATATTGTCGAAGTCCTGGTCCGTCGCCGTTTCCTGGTCTGCGAGAATATATTTTGAATTGAAGATGTTGAGACCCTTGTTCTCCATCGCGCCGAAATTGAAATCGTCGACCGCCACAATGTTGAAGACATCGAGATCATATTCGCGGCCATAGACGCGCTCGTCCCATGCCATGGCGTCTTTCAGCGCCTGCATCGCGTGCTGGCAGCGCGGCTCGTCGCCGGGGCGCACCCAGATGCCCAGATCGACGACGCGGCCCGACATGGTCGTGAAGCTGTCCTTCAGCGCCGCCAGTTTTCCGGCGACGGCAGCGAACAGATAGCAGGGTTTCGGATGCGGATCGGTCCAGGTAATTTCCTGTCGGCCCGCACCGATATCGCGCATCTCGCCGGGATCGCCGTTCGAAAGGAGGACGGGATAGTCGTTCCGGTCGGCGCGCAGGGTCACCGAATAGCGCGACAGGATATCGGGCCGGTCCGGGAAGGGTGTGATGCGCCGGAATCCCTCCGCCTCACACTGTGTGCAGAGGATGCCGCCCGACGCGTACAGTCCCATCAGCTGCGTGTTGCGGTCGGGATGCAGGATGACCTCGGTTTCCACGACCGCGCTGTCGCCCGAAACGGGGAGCGTGAGGAGGTCGTTGTCGAACATATAATCGCCTTCGGAGAGGTCCGCGCCGTCCACCGCGACCCGGACCAGTTCCAGACCTGCGGCATTGAGAACGA
Source organism: uncultured Alphaproteobacteria bacterium (assembly GCA_963710205.1). Lineage (GTDB taxonomy): Bacteria > Pseudomonadota > Alphaproteobacteria > Sphingomonadales > Sphingomonadaceae > Pacificimonas. Next base: position 185,431 of record CAVPZG010000007.1, read on the forward strand.
GCGGCCCGGACGCCCCCTTCCCGCGCGTGACGGACAGCCGCGCGGAAACCCGCGTTTCCCTGGCACCGAGATCGAAGACGAGCGCGACGTCCGGCACCAGCCATGCGGGCGGACGGTAATCCTCGCGCCGCGTAACGGCGGGCTGATGGGCGGGTGTCTGCGCGTCGGGCGCGGGGGCGTCGGTTTTCTGAATGTCCATCGTCACGAGTTAGCGCAGACGCTCGATGTTGCAAGATTGAACCATCGAGTAGCAAAATCGTAAGAATTGCAAACGAAGGCGATTGCAAGCCAATGGCAAGAACTGGGCCGAAAGTCACAAAAACATGAACATAGTTAAACAAGATGCGCTTGGCTCTTTAAAATTCCCTTTTTCAAATAGTCTCTGGCTGCTCTTGGCGTCGGTCATTATCGGGACGGTGCTGGCGGCCCTGTCCCCCTTCGCTGCTGCAGCGTCGGGTGTATCACCGTCTTTGTCTGCTTGGCTGGAACAGGCCGGACCTCGCTACCGGATGGACGTTACCCTTCCAGAGGACGCAAACGCGGACCTTCCGCTCAAGCATAAGCAAATCTGTGAGAATCTTGGAAAAAATCGCGATCTATGCTTTGTCGAGATGTTTGAGACTGGTGCGGTCGAACGAGGCAGTCAGAGCATATTGAAGCTAAAACTGGTTCGTGGTTCTTCTGCTGAACTTGTATCAAAAATTTCAAAGACATTCAGCGAGGAGAATTTCGAACTGACATCGATGAATGACGAGAGGAGAACGGAACTGTCGTCGATCAGCCTGAACCTTGATGCCAAATTGCTTCGATTGCAGCGGGAAACCCTTCTCTCCTTGGCCAATTCCGCGAGCGGAGATGAGAAAATAGCCATTGAAAGTGAATTGGAGTCCGTACAGCGGGAATTGGTAAAAATAGAAGAAAACATTCTAGAAGAAACATTCTAGAAGAAAATAAAATCACTACGGTAGATGAAATGGAAATCTTTTATAAAACAGGTGACCATTATTACACAAGAAAACGAAAAAGATTATGAAAAATTTTCTTACATATTCATCATCAGTATTTTTGCTGTTTTTGGTATTGCAATATTGACAACTGTCTATTTTGGAACACTTTATGGCATATTCTCTTGGATGCGAAAACTGGCGAAGCGGTGGAGATTAAATAGGGCGTAAAATGAAGCGGCAAGGAGCTGGCCCGGTCAAACTGGAATGGTGAGGCGCTGCATTTCTGTCGTTACTACATAATGATCCAGTACCATTTGCGTAAGCGCATGATCACCGCCTGTCTCGGCGCGCTCATGAAGCGCGTCTAAACCATCACGCGCAGCGTGAAGGGTGATGGGTACAGCATCACCTGCTCTGTTGAAAATGACCTTAAGCCGCTCAAACTCAGCCGCTTCCCTTTCCGTGCGGCTGCCGAGATCCTGCACGGCCATCATGAGGAGCGCGCCCACGGTGCCTGCCGTGCCGCCCGCATAGCTGCCGTCAAGGGCGGGCACGACCTCCAGCATCTGGCTGGCGGCGCAGGCGCTGAGATATTGTTCGGGCGTCAGACTCATGCATGTGCCTCCCTCAGCGCCCGGGCCAGCCCGGCATTATGTTCGCGATAGGGATGCAGGCCAGCCCAGGCGACGACGGGGTCGACGCTGCGGCCGCTGGCGATCTCGGCGGCGGCGCTGATCCAGATGGCGAGGCCCATATATTGCGCGAACATCCGCCACCAGCGGAAGGCCGCCGGATCGCAGGTCAGGCCGCTCGCCTGTTCCCAGATGCGGATAGCGCTATCCAATGGAACCGTGGCGGCGACATGGTCACTGCCAAGCGACCAAAGCGGGTCGCAGGCCCAGGCGAGGTCTTCCAGCGGATCGCCGACATGAACCATTTCCCAGTCGAGTATGGCGGCAACGCGGCCGTCACGGGTCAGGAAATTGCCGCGCCGATAGTCGCCATGCACGACGCAGGACCGCGCCGGTTTCGGCGGCGGATTGGCGAGCAGCCAGCGCCTGGCGGCGGCGGCAACCGGTTCGGGCTGCACGGCATCCTCCGCGATCACATCGGCCCAGTGGCGCACGCGGTCTCCGGCGCTTGAGACCGGCAGGCGAAGCGGCGCGGGATCGGCACTGTGGATTGCCCCAAGCGCGCCAAAGAAGTCCTGTCCGATCTGCGCGCGGGCCTCTCCGAAGGGATCGGCATCGAACAGCCCGCCCGCGTCGCAATCCGGAATTTCACGCATGATGAAACCGGGCGCGCCGAAGGCGTCCGCGTCCTCCTCAAGGAAGAGCGGTTCCGGAACGGGGACGGTCGTGCCGTAGAACATCTGGATGGCGCGATATTCCGGCAGCCGGTCGGTCTCGATGATGCTTTTCGGGGGATCGCGGCGAAGGACGAGCGCCTCCGACCGGTCGCCGCTGGCCGCATCGAAACGATAGGTTTCCCGCCCTGCCCCGCCGTGGAAGCGTTTGAGGCCGGAAATCTGCACGGGCGCTGCCCATTTCCGGGAGAAATAGGCCGCCAGCCGCTCCGCGATCCCATCCATGCTCATGCGAGGTCGAACAGCTCGGTGAAGCCGGACGGGGCGTGCGGTCCCATGATGAGCTGTTCGAGGACACCGCGCCCCTGATGCACGTTGCCGTCAAGTGTCATCCGCGCGTCCACCAGGGCCTGAATATGGTTGTGCAGGGGTGTGGCCTCCTGCGCTTCGGCCAGGATCAGCGTTTCGTCGTGGATACTGAGCGGGCCGTGAAAGCTGCCATGGCCGCGCGTCGGATGGCCATAGCCGATGCCGGTCATGTAGAAATGATGTTCGGGTGTCAGGTCGATCTGGACGCCGTCCCCGACCAGGCGCGCGCTGCGGGCATGGCGGGTGCCGGGCCGAAAGTCGATTTCGGCGCGCAGCCGCACTTCCCGCACGTCGCCATTGTCTAGATCCACCAATCGCCCCGACCGGTTCCAGGGCTCGCCGGCCGCGTCGTCGTTGGTATGCCAGAACAGCGCATGCCGGTCGAAGTTGAGAGGCGCCCACAACCAGTAGAACTGAAAGGCGTCGCTGCCGAGCGCCGAGGGCTGCGGGTCGCCCGCGCCGATGGGCCGCACGCCCCAGCTGCGGTCGCGTGTGCCCCGCCACGCCGAAACGTCGTGACGCACCCCCTGATGCGCGATCCAGCCTTCCCAGGTCACAGCCTGCGTCATGCGCGTCGCGTCCATCACCGTCCGCGTGCCGAGGCGGTAGGTGAAGCGCGGTTCCTCGATGGGCGGCGCGCGTCCCGTCATGGTGAGGTCGCAGGAGACATTGCCATCCGACGTCAGGCGAAGGCGGCGCAGCGGTTCGATGACCTCCACGGACAGCGGGCCGACGCTGGTGTCCATCCGCTCCCCGCCCGCGATCAGCCTGCTGGCGAACGTCGAATGCTGCGCGCCATCCGCCAGCAGGCAGACAGATGCGTCCATGACGCCGAGATGGGGATAGACGCCGAGCGCGCCCGCGAAGAACGCCTCGCCGCTGTCCGCATAACCGTTGAAGAAATAGCGGTCGTAGAAATTGCGGTCCGTACCTGCCGTGGCGATCGGCTCCGCACGCTGGTGAATGGGGTAGTCGTCGGCCTTGGTCAGCATCGGACCGCCCTAACCCATGTGCGGCTGCCATACATCCTGACGCTTTCGAGCATGTGCACGGGCTTTTCGTGGTTCATAAAAACTTAACCACAATTGCAGCGCGCATTGGGGCAAGAAAGCGCGGCTATCGGCATATCGAGTCGCCAGCGGTTCGATGCCTGTTGGGTTTTCAAGGGGGGTTATCATGCGGAACATCTCAGCGATCACATCGAAGATCATGGCGGGCACGGCACTTGCCGCCTTCGCCTCGGCAGCCATCGCCGTGCCCTTCGTGAACGAGTTTCACTATGACAATGACGGCACGGACGTCGGTGAATTTTTCGAGATTGCCGGCGAAGCGGGCACGAGTCTGGATGGCTATAGGCTGGCGCTCTACAATGGCACGGAAAGCCAGCGCAGCGTCTATGACACCATCAACCTGTCAGGCATGTTCACCAATCAGTCGGGCGGCTTCGGCTTCCTCGACTTCGGTCTGCCATCCAATGGCATCCAGAATGGCAGCCCGGACGGGTTCGCCCTCATCGACGCTGCCAACAATGTGCTGCAATTCCTGAGCTATGAGGGCAGTTTCGTCGCCGCCAGCGGCCCGGCGGCGGGCATGACCAGCGTCGATATCGGCGTACAGGAAACCAGTTCCACGCCGGTGGGCTTTTCGCTGCAGCTGACGGGTAGCGGCGGCAGCGCCGGCGATTTCACCTGGCAGGCCCCGTCCGTCGCCACACGCGGCGCCCTCAATACCGGCCAGAGCTTCACGGGCGGAACGCCGTCTCCGACACCGACCCCGACGCCGACACCGACGCCGTCCAGCGTCGCCATCTACGACATTCAGGGCGAAGGCCATGTCAGCGGGCGCGTCGGGGAAACGGTCACGACAACGGGCGTCGTCACGCGGGTCGAGCGCAATGGCTATTATGTGCAGGATGCGACCGGCGACGGCAATGACGCGACGTCGGACGCCATTTTCGTCTTCACCGGCGCCGCGCCTGGCGTCACCGTCGGCAATCGGGTCGAAGTGAGCGGGACGGTTGGCGAGTTCGTGCCGGGCGGAGCGTCTTCGGGCAACCTGTCGCAGACGCAGCTGTCGGGCGGAACGACGACCGTCACGGCCATGAGCGCACCTTTGCCCGCGGCGACGATCATCGGCACGGGCGGCCGCCTGCCGCCGACGAACATCATCGAGGACGACAATTTTTCGAGCTTCGACCCCGCTACGGACGGCATCGATTTCTATGAAAGCCTGGAGGGGATGGTCGTGACCGTTGCGGGCGCGCAGGCGCTGGGGCCGACCAACCGCTTTGGCGAAACCTATGTCGTCGCTTTGGGGGGTGCGGGCGCGACGAACCTGAACGCCCGCGGCGGCCTGACGCTGGCGGAGAACGACTTCAATCCCGAACGGCTGCAGATCCAGGCGGGGGCGTATCGGCGCGTCCACCGGCGACCAGCTGGGCGATGTCACCGGCGTCATCGGCTATGGCTTTGGCAATTTCGAGCTGCTGCCGGAAAGCGATGTCAATCTGACGCCGGGCGGGCTGGTGCAGGAAACGACCACGATCGCCATGGCGCGTGACCGGCTGACGGTTGCCACCTTCAACGTCCTCAATCTCGATCCCAATGACGCGGACGGCGATACCGACGTCGCGGACGGACGGTTTGCGGCGCTGGGCGCGCAGATCGCCAACAATATGGGAGCGCCCGATATTATCGGTCTGCAGGAAATACAGGATTCGTCCGGCAGCCTGAACGACGGCACGACGGACGCGGCGGTGACCTTGCAGCTGCTGGTCGACGCCATCGCCGCGGCGGGCGGCCCGGCCTATGCCTTTGCCGAGGCCGTGCCCGCCGACGGGACATCGGGCGGACAGGGCGGCGCGAACATCCGCAATGCCTTCCTGTACCGCACGGACCGTGTCGATCTGGTGGAAGGCTCTGTCGATTTCGCCGCCGGGTCGGACGCAGATGCGTCATTTGACGACAGCCGCAGACCGCTGGTGGGGGAGTTCGTCTTCAACGGCGAGACGGTCACGGTCATCAACAACCATTTCCGCTCGAAGGGCGGGTCGGATCCGCTGTACGGCGCGACCCAGCCGCCGGGAAATGGTGGCGAGACGCAGCGTGACGGACAGGCCAGCTTCGTCAATGCCCTGGTCGATGCCATGCTGGCCGACAACCCGGCTGCAAAGATCGTCACCCTGGGTGATTTCAACGAATTTTCCTTTAAATCGCCGCTGGCGCTGCTGCGCGGTGCCGGTGACGAGCAGGCGCTGTTCGATCTTGCCGACATCTTCGGCGGCGCGCTCGACAATTTCAGCTTCATCTTCGAGGGCAATGCGCAGCTTCTCGATCACATTCTCGTGACTCAGGGCCTGCTGGGCCTCGATCCGCTGTTCGATATCGTTCACGCCAATGCCGATTTCTTCAACGGCGTGACCGACCATGACGCGCTGATCGCCAGCTTCCTGATTGGCATGGCGGACGCGGTTCCGGGCCCGGGTGTGCTGGGCCTCCTCGGCCTGTCGGTCGCGGCGCTCGCCTTTGCGCGCCGCCGCCGCCAGTCGCTTCCCCTATGAGGAAAATGATGATCGCGGCGGTCGTGGTGGCCGCCGCCACGAGCGTACAGGCATCGGATGCGAAGAACCGCTTCGCCGTGAAGGGCGCGGGCGCGCTGCCGTGCCGCGATTTCAACGCCGCGATCGTCGCGCGCAACAGCCGCGCGGCCGCGGCGGCGGGCTGGTTCGCGGGCTATATCAGCGCGGCCAATCGCTATGAGCCCGACACCTACGAACTGCTGCCCTGGCAGGATCCGCTTTATCTGACGGCGTCGATCAGCGCCTATTGCAAGGCCAATCCGTCTGCACGGCTCTATCAGGCGGCGGACAAGCTGGTGACGAGCCTGCGCGCGGATCGGCTGAAGACGGCAACGCCGATGAAGACACTGGTGACGGACGGAACGCGCATCCGCATCTATGCCGCGACCGTGGCGCGCCTGAAACGCGCACTCCAGCGCCGCAACATGCTGACCGGCCCGGTCAATACCAGTACCGACGCGGCGCTGGTCGATGGCCTGAGGGCATTCCAGAAAGCGGAGAAACTGGAAGTGACCGGCATTCCCGATCAGGAGACCCTGTTCCGGCTGCTGGGTGCGGGAAAATAACGTCCAGACAAGACGGCGCTGGACTTTGGCGGCAGCGGGATGAAGACTCGGGCGGCATGACGAACCGGCTTCTCATCCTTGGATTTGGATATACCGCGTCGCGGCTGAAGGCGCGGCTGGACGATGGGGACTGGACCGTCATCGGCACGGGCCGCACGGCGCGGGACGGCGTTCTGGCGTTTCACGACGAAGCGGCGGTCCATCAGGAAATCGACCGCGCGACGCACATCCTGTCGTCGGTTCCCCCGGCGGAGGATGGCGATCCTGTCCTTTCGGTCTATGGCGACGCGATCGCCGCGACCCGGTGCTGGACCGGCTATCTGTCCTCGACGGGCGTATACGGCGATTGCGGCGGGGCCTGGGTGGACGAGACGGCACCGATCGGCAGTGGCAGGCGCACATCGCGCAGTGCGGCGGACGCGGACTGGCGGCAGCTGAGCGCGCGGACGCATGTGTTTCGCCTGCCCGGCATCTACGGCCCCGGCCGCTCTCCCTTCCAGAAACTGAGGGAGGGAACAGCCTCCCGGATCGACGCGCCGGGACAGGTGTTCAGCCGGATTCATGTCGATGACATCTGCACCGCCGTCATCGCCGCGATGAGAAGGCCAAAGCCCGGCATCTACAACATCGCCGACGACCAGCCGGCACCGGCGCATGAGGTGACCGCCTTTGCGGCGCACCTTCTTGGCATCAAGCCGCCGCCGCTCATTCCCCTAGAAAATGCGCAGCTTTCGCCGATGGCGCGCGGATTTTACGCAGAGAACCGCAGGGTGGCGAATGGCAAGATGACACGCGACCTGGGGATCAGACTGCGCTATCCGGATTATCGGTCCGGCCTCAGCGCCACTTTATCGGAGGAAACGAGCCCATGAAATTCGGTGTCGGACAAAGCCCCAAGCGCCTTGAGGACGAACGCCTGATCACCGGTGCGGGCCGTTACACGGACGACTATCAGCCCGCGGGCTGCGCCTTCGGCGTGACGGTGCGCTCGCCCTATGCGCATGCCGCGATCACGGGCATCGACACGGCCGCGGCGCTCGCGATGCCGGGCGTTCTCGCCGTCTACACCCATGAGGATATCGCGCATTACGGCCATATTCCCTGCCTTGTGCCGCTATCGGGCGATGTGAAGGCGGAACGTCCGCTGCTCGCCGATGGCAGGGTCAGGTTTGTGGGGGACGGTGTCGCTTTTGTCATTGCCGAGACGCGGGAGCAGGCCAGGCGGGCCGCCGAGGCGGTCGAGGTGGATTATGACGAACTGCCCGCTGTCCATTCGATCGATGCGGCGATCGCGGATGGCGCGCCCAAGGTCTGGGACGAGGCCGCGTCCAACACCTTGTTCGACTGGTCCGTCGGGAGCGCGGACGCCGCGAAGGACGCATTCGACAGGGCCGCGCATGTCACGAAGCGCCGCCTGGTCCAGAACCGGGTCGCGCCGAGCTCGATGGAGGTCAGAAGCGCCGTCGGCGAGTGGGACGACGAGACGGGATTTCTGTTCCACACGGGCAGTCAGGGCGTCGCCATGATGCGCCCGCACCTTGCCAAGGCCATCATGAAGGTCGATCCCGGGAAGCTGCGCATCGTAACGGGCGATGTGGGCGGCGGCTTTGGCATGAAGAGCTTCGTCTATCCCGAATATGGCCTTGTCCTGCACGGCGCGCGCGACCTCGGTCGCCCCGTGAAATGGACGGGCGAGCGCGGCGACGCCTTCCAGACCGACCTGCATGGCCGCGCGATGGTGTCCGATGTGGCACTGGCGCTGGACGCCGATGGCATGATGCTGGCGCTGCGGGTCGAGACCTGGTCCGACCTTGGCGGTTACCAGTCGCAATTCGGCCCCGCCATCCAGACCTTCGCGGGCGGCAAGATCATGGGCGGGGTTTACCGCATCCCGGTCATTCACAATGTCGTGCACGGCGTCGTCACCAACACCGCCCCCACGGATGCCTATCGCGGCGCAGGCCGGCCGGAGGCGACCTATATCGTCGAACGGATCATCGAGGCGGCGGCGCAGGAAACCGGCCGCGACGTCGCTGACCTGAGGCGCAGAAACCTGCTGACCCCGGAAGAGCTGCCCTATGACAATGGTATTGGTCTGACGTTCGACGTCGGCAATTTCCCGTCGCTTCTGGACGCCGCCCTGAAACGTGCGGACTGGGACGGGTTTCAGGGCCGTCAGGCGGAGGCGCAGGCGCGCGGGATGCGCTATGGCCGCGGGATCGCCTTCTATGTCGAAATCGCGGGCGGCGGATCCAGCGAGGAATTTGCCGACATCCAGATCAGGGACGGCAAGGTGTTTGCGGCGATCGGCACGCAGTCAAATGGTCAGGGGCATGAAACCGCCTATGCGCAGGTCATCGCCGAGAAACTGGGCATCGCGCTGGAGGATGTCATCATCGAGCAGGGCGACACCGACCGGCTGGAGGTCGGGCATGGCACGGGCGGCTCACGCTCCATGGTCTGGGGCGGCGCCGCGGGTCTTGAAGCCGCGAAGCAGGTCATCGACAAGGGCCGCGAACTGGCGGCTGCCGACCTGGGCGGCGAAGTGGATTTCGACGAAGGTGTTTTCCGCGCGCGCGGGACGAACGAAACGCGGGGCCTGATGGAGCTGGCCATGGCGCATCCGGGCGAGCTGGACACGCGCGCACGCTATGCACCGGAAAAGCCCGGGCCGACCTTTCCCAACGGCTGTCATATCGCCGAGGTTGAGCTGAACCCGGACACCGGCGTTCTGAAGGTCGCGCGCTATACGGTGATGGACGACTTCGGAACGCTGGTGAACCCCATGCTGGTCGAGGGCCAGGTGCAGGGCGGCGTGGCACAGGGTCTCGGTCAGGCCGTCCTTGAAAATATCGTCTATGACGAAACGGGCCAGCTGTTGACCGGCAGCTTCATGGATTACGGCATTCCGCGCGCAGATGACATGCCGCTGGGCATGACGTTCGACACGCAGCCCGTTCCCAATCCGAACAATCCCATTGGCGCGAAGGGCTGCGGCGAAGCGGGCACGATCGGCGCGATGCCGTCCATCATGAACGCGCTGGTCGATGCGCTTGGCGGACAGCATGTGGACATGCCCGCAACGCCTGAGAAATTGTGGCGGCTGGCGCAGAATATGGATGTGCGGCAGGCGGCGGAATAAAGGGCGGGGACCGTTCGTCCCCGCCCCTGCCGGACAGCTTCAGCCCTTCAGCTCGGCCTTCAGACTGATGTCGCAGTTCAGCAATTTCGAGATCGGGCAGTTCGCTTTCGCGTCCTCCGCGATCTTCTGAAAGGCGTCGGCATCGATGCCCGGTACGCGCGCCGTGCAAACCAGATCGGATTTCGTGACGGTAAAGCCGCCATCGTCCTTTTCCAGCGTTACAGCCGCCTTCGTATCGATGTCGCCGTCTTCATGTCCGGCCTCGGCAAGTTTGAAACTCAGCGCCATGGTGAAGCAACTGGCATGCGCCGCGGCAATCAGCTCTTCGGGGTTCGTGCCCGCCGCATCCTCGAAGCGGGTCTGAAAGCCATAGGGCTGCGCGTCGAGCGCGCCGCTTTGTGTCGAGACGTGCCCCTTCCCCTCCTTGCCGAGACCTTCATAGCGTGCGCTGGCGGAATTAACGGTCATGATGCTGCCTCTCGTTTTGGATATTCGCTTTGGCAACGATGCGGCAGCACCGGAAGTTTCATGGCAGAGACGTTAAGGGCGCCTAAGCTCTCCTCGCCCGCTGTGAGCACCGTCGGCAATGGGGTGGGAAGCGGAATAGCAGGTAAGTGATTTCAACCGTCGAAAGCTGCCGCTAACGTGGCAAGGTGATTATCGCCCATCTTGACGTTATGATCCGCGCCGGAGCCATCTGCACGATGCTTTTGCTGGCATGGCTCCTGCTTCGCCAGCACCGTCACGTTGGTCTGCCCGCCATCCTGTTCGCACCGATGGCGCTGTGCGTTTCCGGTTTTGTCGCGGGCAATACGCCGATGTCTTCGCTAGTACCAGCCGGCTCAATCGGCGCCGTCGCTCATGCCGCTAGCGGCTTCACCGTCGTCCTCCTGTGGTGGTTCTGCCTCTCATGTTTCGATCGCCAGTTCGGGCTGCGCGGTGGGGTGCTGGGCGTCGGCTTGGTCTGGACGTTCTTTGCCGCTTTGGATCGGGGGCTGTTCGGCCAGGCTTTCGCCGACAAGGGGCTATCGATATTTCTGGTGGCTCTGGGTTTCGCCATAGTCGTGCATCTCATCTGGCGACTTCTTGCCGAGCGCGGGGGCGACTTGATCCGGCAACGGCATGATGCCCGCATCGTGGTCGCAATTCTTCTTGGCGGGATGCTGTTCGTCGACCTCGCGGCAGACGCCGTGTTTGGTTTCGCGTGGCGCCCGCTTGCCTTCTCGATGGCTCAGAACGCGATGGTGCTTGCATTCGGCCTATGGTTGGCGGGCAGGCTTCTGGTCGTGCGTCCGGCGGTGCTGACCTTCTCCGTCGCGAAACCCTGTCCGTCATTCGATCAACGGGTGTCGCAGCGGAGCAACCAGCGCGAAAACGAACTTCATCGCCGACTGACTGTCCTAATGCAGACAGAGCGCATCTTTCTCGATGCCCAGCTCACGATGGGGGCTTTCGTGAAGCGTCTGGGCGCGCCCGAACGCGCAGTGCGCACGCTCATCAATCACGAACTTGGCTACGATCACTTTCGCACCTTCCTGAACCACTACCGCGTGGCTGAAGCGCGCCGCCTGCTGGGCGACCCCGACTGCACCGACAAACTCGTCACAATTGCGATGGACAGCGGCTTCGCTTCGCTCGCCAGTTTCAATCGAGCGTTTCGGGCGATCGAAGGCTGCACTCCGAGCGAGTACCGGTCCGCAGTGCGTGAAGTCCCCACCGGGCCGTGCAGATGTCGCAAGAACAGGGTTTTGAGCAACGAAGAACCGTCTTCTGAAGAGGAGGATCGACCTTTCAGCGGTAACACGCCTGCAGCACATGAACGGAAGGCTGGCACGTGAACGGATTGATCGGATTGGGGGGCGTGTTGACGCTTCTCTTCTTGGCGGGAGCGGTGATCGGCTACGCTGATCGCGCGCGCTTCTCCCCGCGCTGGCTGCTGATCGCGGCGTTGCTCGTCGCGGTGAACGACGCACTGCTCACGCGCTTTTACGGCTTGCTGCCAGACGTGGTCGGCGGAGACTGGAACTGGCAGGGCAAGCTCCTCGCATTGATCGCTACGGTGGCGATCGCCATGTCGCCGGTGTTCGACCGACGCCGCGCCGGTTTCACGATCCACCAGGACAGAGGCAGTCTTAAGGCGGCGCTGCCAGTCGCGGCAATCTACTGCGGCTTCTTCGTCGCCATGGCTTTCATCTTCCCGAGAGACCCGGCGAGCGGTGAGGATATCGCGTTTCAGCTCACCATGCCCGGTCTGGAGGAAGAGCTCTTCTATCGTGGCATCCTGCTGTTCGCGCTCGATCAGGCTTTCGCCGGCAGGAAAAGGTTCCTCGGAGTTCGATTGGGGATGGGGTGCCGTCCTGTCGTGCATCCTGTTCGGACTGGCACATGCCTTTGGCTTCTCGGACGGCAGCTTTGCCTTCGATCCTATCGCGATGGCGCTGACGGCAATCCCCGCCGTTATCGCGGTCTGGCTGCGTTTGCGCACCGGAAGCCTGCTCCTGCCGGTTCTGCTTCACAATTTCGGCAATTCTTTCTCGTTCATCGTGTGAAGATGCCATTCTGGAATGACTGCTTCCGGGATCAGTTTACCGCCCGTGGGATGTCCGACATTAGGGTCGAAAGCCGCCTAACGCAGCCGGGTTTGCAAAACCCACCAGTCCGGCCTCAACTCTTTTATCCGTTTCGCAAGTCGCAACTGCTGGCCTTCGCCCTCGGCCAGCGCAAAGCAGGTCGCGCCGGATCCCGACATTCGGACCAGGTCAGGACCGGTGCCTCCTCCAAGCATGGTGAGCACGTCCGAAATCACGGGCGCGATGGCCGTTGCCGCCTCTGTCAGGTCGTTGCGCCCCTGCCGTGCCGCGCCCAGTATGTCGCCTTCCGGTAAAGGTCCGCGATCCTCGCCGTCCCAGCCGCGAAACACGTCCGCCGTCGACACGGCAACCAGCGGATTGACCAGCAGCACCGGCATGCCTGCCAGCCCCTTACCGGAAACCGGCTCCAGCCGCTCGCCCACACCCTCGCCGCGCATGGTCCGGCTATGGACGCAGGCGGGCACGTCCGCGCCCAGCGGCAGCGCCAGCTCCGCCAGCCGCTCGGGCGGCCATTCGAGGCCCCAGTGACGATTGAGCAATCTGAGCGCCGCCGCCGCGTCCGCGGATCCGCCGCCGATGCCGCTCGCCACGGGCAGCCGCTTGTCCAGCGTCAGTGCGGCACCGCGGTCATGTCCGCTCGCCTGCCGCAGCGCCCGCGCTGCGCGCATGACCAGATTGTCATCGTCCTCCAGGCCGGCGCCAAATCGCCCCTCCACCTTCAGTGAGAGCGTATCTGACGGCGTCACCCGCAGACTGTCGCCATCCTCGCAAAAGACGAACAGTGTCTCCAGCTCATGATAGCCGTCATCGCGCCGTCGCCTCACATGCAGCGCCAGGTTCAGTTTCGCATGGGCGGTCTCGGCATCGTCCGGCGGCATCGCTGAACCGGCGCGGCTCAGGGACGCGCGGGCGTGTCGGCGGCCTCGGCCAGGGCAATCCCGCGCTCATAGCCATAGGCCAGCTTGGCATTGATCGCGGCGATCTGCTCATCGGTCGGCTCGCCCTGCAATGCCGCCTTCCAGCGGAAACGCGCCTCGATCTGCCGCCCCACCTGCCAATAGGCATCGCCCAGATGGTCGTTGATCGTCGCGTCGTCCGGCACGTCCGCAATGGCCTTTTCCAGCGTCTTCACCGCCTTTTCATATTGTCCGAGCTTATATTCCGCCCAGCCGAGGGAATTGGTGATATGCCCGTCATTCGGCTCCAGCTCGTGCGCCTGCTCGATCAGCCGGATCGCCTCGTCCTGCTTCACGCCCTGATCGAGGAGCGTATAGCCAAGATAGTTGAGCGTGATCGCCTGTTCGGGCGACAGCTCCAGGGCCTTCCGCAAGGCTGTCTCCGCTGCCTGCCAGTCGCCATTCTGCTCTTCGGCGGCGCCGATCAGGAACCAGGTCTGCCACCGCACGTCGTCATTGTCGGTCTCGATCTCCAGCGAACGCCGATAGGCGGCGATGGCCTCGGCAAACCGGTCCTCCGCCTGATAGGCATCGCCCAGCCTTACGAAATCCTCCGCCGTCGGCGTCGAGGATGCGGCGGCGGCCTCCAGCATGGTCAGCGCTTCATCCTCGCGCTCCATCGCCGTCAGCAACGCGGCTTCCTGCGCGCGGGCCAGACCCGATGCCGGATCGTCCATCTTCACCTGCCGCGCCGCCGTCAGCGAACTCTCATATTGCTCGCCCCGCGCCAGGATCTGCGACACCATCAGCCAGCCGCTCGAATTGTCGGGGTTCAGCCAGGTGCCGATACGTGCAAAGGTCAGCGCGATGGGAACGGGCCGGTCGCGCGACAGGTCGGCGGCGATCCTCAAGAGCAGCGTCGCCATGCCCGCTTCGGCATCGTCTGGCGCGAACGCGATCTTCCGCCCCGCCGCAAGTCTTGCCTTCGCTTCCGTCACGTCCGGGTGCGCCCGCGCCGCTTCCAGAACGGCCATCGCTTCCCCGTCCTGTCCTTCCGCCTGCAGCGCCTCGGCCAAGCGCGATCCGGATCCGGCTGTTGCCGCCCTCGTCATCGACGATCAGCGTGCGGTAGGCGGCGATCGCCTCCTCTTCCCGGCCGTCCGCCAGCGCCAGATGCCCGCGGTGCTCGGCCCAGTAGGTCTCCGCGAAACCGTCCGGCGCATCCCCGGCCAGCAACGCCCGCGCCGCCTTCGACTTGCCGCGCGCTTCCAGGCCCCAGGCGCGCGCGACGGGCGCGGCCAGCGACCCGAAACCGGTCTGTTCCAGTGCTGCCAGATGTGTTTCCAGACTGTCCCATTTGCGGCGCTTCAACGCGTCGGCGGCCAGCGTCATGTGCAGCCCGCTATCGCCCTGTTCGTCACGCACCAGCCGCTGCGCCGCGCCGACCGCCAGCGCTTCGTCACCCGACCCGATGGCCAGTTCGAACGTCACTTTCAACAGGTGCGGTTCCTGCGGCGCATAGCCCAGCGCATCCTCGAACAGGTCCGCTGCCCGCCCCAGCTCTCCCGTGGCAGAGGCATGCCGCCCCTGTACATAGTCCGACAGGCCGCGCTCTTCGACCAGGGTCACGGCGGCGGCCGGAAAGCTGGCCGACAGCATCAGCATTGCGAAAGCGAATTTACGCATGGTCACTCCGGTAACGGGAAGGGCGGCATCACTGCCTGTTACATGTTGGGATAGTTCGGTCCCCCGCCGCCCTCTGGCACGACCCAGTTTATATTCTGTGTCGGATCCTTGATATCGCAGGTCTTGCAGTGGACGCAGTTCTGCGCGTTGATGACGAATTCGGGATTACCCTCCTCTTCGCCGACAACCTCGTAGACGCCCGCCGGACAGTAACGCTGCGCCGGTTCGTCATAAAGCGGCAGGTTATGGCTGATCGGGACCGACTTGTCCTTCAGCACCAGATGCGGCGGCTGGTCCTCCTCGTGATTGGTGTTCGACAGGAACACCGAGGACAGCCGGTCAAAGGTAAGGACGCCGTCCGGCTTCGGATAGACGGGCGGATAATAATGCTCCTTGCGCCCGATCTGCTCATGGTCCGGCTTGTGCTTCATGGTGAAGGGCATGCGGATGTTCCAATGCTCCCACCACATGGTGAGGCCCGACAGGACCGTCCCCATGACCTGTCCGAATTTCTTGACGAGCGGCACGGTGTTCCTGACGACGCGCAGCTCCTCCTTCACCCAGCTCTTGTCATAGGCCGCCTGATAGGCCGTCAGCTCGTCATGCTGACGCCCTTCGACGACCGCCGCATAGGCCGCCTCCGCCGCCAGCATGCCCGTCTTCATCGCCGTGTGCGATCCCTTGATGCGCGGCACGTTCAGAAAGCCAGCGGAACAGCCGATCAGCGCGCCGCCCGGAAAGGCCAGCTTCGGCACCGACTGGTAACCGCCATCGTTGATCGCCCGCGCGCCATAGCTCACGCGCTTGCCGCCCTTCAGCAGCTCGGCGATGGCCGGGTGCGTTTTCCACTTCTGCATTTCCTGGAACGGCGACAGGTGCGGGTTCTTGTAGCTCAGCCACGTCACAAAGCCGATCGCCACCTGCCCGTCGGCCTGATGATAGATGAAGCCGCCGCCATCCGCATCGTCCAGCGGCCAGCCCTGCGTGTGGATGACCGTGCCGGGGACGTGCTTGTCATCCTCGATGTCCCACAGCTCCTTGACGCCCAGCCCGTAGACCTGCGGATCGCAGTCGCTGTCCAGCGAGAACATGCGCTTCAGTTCCTTCGACAGATGTCCGCGCACACCCTCCGCGAACAGGGTATATTTCGCATGCAGCTCCATGCCCTGTTCAAAGGAGGGCTTCTTCTCGCCGTCCTTGGCGATACCCGATGCGCCGGTTGCGACGCCGCGCACGCTGCCATCGTCATTGAACAGGATTTCCGCGCCCGCGAAGCCCGGAAAAATCTCCACCTCCAGCGCTTCGGCCTTCTCGCCCAGCCAGCGACAGAAATTGCCCAGCGACAGCGTATAGCAGCCGTCATTGTCCATGAAGGGCGGCAGCAGGATGTGCGGGAATTCGAACTTGCGGTTCTTTGACAGGATCCAGTGATGATTGCCCTCGACCGGCACGGTCATGGGATGACCGTCTTCCTCGCGCCATTCCGGCAGCAGCTCGTCCAGCGCCTTCGGGTCGACGACTGCGCCCGACAGGATATGCGCGCCGATCTCGCTGCCCTTTTCCAGCACGCAGACGGAAATCTCCCGCCCGTCCGCCGCCGCCTGCTGCTTCAGCCGGATCGCCGCCGACAGGCCGGCAGGCCCGCCGCCGACAATGACGACATCATATTCCATCGATTCGCGTTCAGTCTCACTCACGCCGATCATCCCCAAAGTCGAAAATTTGTTCCCTTTCCTAAGGCCAGTAACAGCATTTTGCCAGACGCCGCCCTGTCGCACATAAGGGGGGCATGAATTCGCCGTCCCCCCTGACACCGGCCCAGGCCGCCGCCGCGCTGCAATGGCTGACCGACAGCGGCGCGGACGCCCTTGTCGATGACAGGCCGGGCACCTGGCTGAAACCAGCCCCTCCCCTCCCGTCGCGGGAGAGGCCGGTATCGACAGCGGCGGCCGCAGCGGCAACCGGCCATGTCGCCGCGAAGGCGCCTTCCGTCCGGTCGGAACCCCTGGCCGCCCGCACCCTCGACGCGCTCCGCGCCGAGGCGGAAGGCTATCCCCTCTCCCTCCGCGCCGAGGGCAAGCCGTTCGTCTTCGCCGACGGCAATCCCGATGCCGACATCATGGTCATCGGCGAGGCTCCGGGAGCGCAGGAGGAGCGCGAGGGCAAACCCTTTGTCGGGCCGGCGGGCCAGCTCCTCGACAGGATGCTCGCCGCGATCCAGCTGGACCGCACCAGCACCTACATCACGAATCTCAGCCCCTGGCGGCCCGCGCAGAACCGCACGCCTTCGCCGCAGGAGGCGGCGGAGTGCCTGCCCCTCCTTCGCCGCCACATCGCCATCGTGAACCCAAGGCTGATCCTGTGCGTCGGCGGCAGCAGCGCAAAGGCGCTCCTCGCCACCGAAACCGGCATCATGCGCCTTCGCGGCACCTGGCAGGATATCGAGATCGAGGGCGGCACCTACCCGGTCCTTCCCACCTTTCACCCGGCCTTCCTCCTGCGCCAGCCCGCGCAGAAACGGCTGGCATGGCAGGATCTTCTGACGTTCAGGGCCCGCGCCGCCGCGCTGGCGAAGGGGTAGAACAGATGCTTATTGCGCGCCCGCAACGGACTGCCTCATTTTAACAGCTATGACGTCATGACAGCGCGTTCTAAGGGTGCCTGCAAATCATAACATTCCGGGGAGTATCCATCATGTCCGTCATCAAAACCGCCCTTCTGTCCGCAGCGGTCGCCGCCATTCCGGTCGCCGCGGGTGCCGTCCCTTATTCAGACCAGATCGTTTTTGGCGACAGTCTGGTCGATGCGGGCAATATCAGCATCCTCACCGGCGGCACGGTGCCGAACCCCGCGCAGGGCTATTTCATGGGCCGCTTCACCAATGGCCCGGATTTCACCGACTTCCTCAATGTTGAGATCGAAGGCGACTTCACCACGGCCTCGCTCGCGGGCGGCGATAATTACGCGTTCGGCGGCGCGCGAATCGTCAACAACAGCGCCTTTCCCGCCGGTGCCGACGCCATCCCCGACCTCGATTTCCAGGTCGGCACCTATCTGGCGGGCGTTGGCGGCATCGCCGATGCGGGGGCGCTCTACACCATCAACATGGGCGGCAACGACATCTTCGCCGTCGGACGCGGCGAAACCGGCCCCTTCACGCAGGCGGAATATATCGCCCTGGCCGCTGAGCGTGTCGTCGCCAACGTCAACGCGCTCGATGACGCGGGTGCGCGCCGGATCCTCGTCATGGGCGTCCCCAATCTGGGCGCGACCGGTTCCGTGGAGCTGGAGACCGCCATTCTCGCCGGGCTCGCGGCATCGGACCTGGAGGCGGAAATCTTCAACTTCAGCTATTTCGGTTTCTTCAACACGCTTCTGACGGACCCCTCGTCACTTGGTCTTCCGGCACAGGACACCACCGTCAATTGTATCGACGTGCGCGAAGTCGTGGATGGCGACATCGACTGCACCGGCATCTTCTCCTTCGACGGCGTCCACTTCACCGCGCCGATTCACGAGGCGCTGTTCCGCGAAGTCGCCGATCTGGTCGGCATCGTCCAGGTCCCCGCTCCCGGTGCGCTGCTGCTGTTTGGCCTTGGCGCGCTCGGCCTTGGCCTGCGCCGCCGCCTGGCATAGCCGGGACCAGAAGAATCGACGTAACCGTCACCCCGGCCCGGCGCGAAACGCCCGCCCGCCGGGGTGACGCAATTTAGCAACGTCATTTCCCCTTGGCGGGGGCTGAACGCCTCGGACGATGACCGCCTGTCCCATCCCGCCTCAGCATCCGGACGGATCGATCGCTTTCGCTCCGGTCTGCCTGCCTGACGAGCGTTCCCTTACCGCCCGGCACAGCCTAAACGCGCGGCATGACCGCCCCCGCGTCCCCCCATGGAATGAAGGCAACGCTCGCGCCCGTCGCGGCGCTGCTCCTGTCGGTCGCGCTTCTTCTCATGGGCAACGGCCTGCAGGGCGCGCTCCTGCCGCTGCGGGCGGAAATCGACGCGCAAACCGCGATCGAGATCGGCATACTCGGCTCCTCCTATTTTCTCGGCTTCGGCATTGGCTGCCTGACCGCCGCGCGCTTCGTGCGCCGCGCCGGCCATATCCGCGTCTTCGCCGCTGCCGTCGCGCTCGCCTCGACGACCGCGCTGGTGCACGCCCTCATCACGCAGCCGGCGATCTGGTGGTTGCTGCGCGGACTGACCGGTTTCTGCTTCGCCATCCTCTACACGGTCATAGAAAGCTGGCTGAACGAGAAGGCGACCAATGAGACTCGCGGCGCGATCTTCTCCGTTTACACCGTCATCAACCTCACCGTCCTGACGCTCGGACAGCTCATGCTGCTTCTCGGCGATCCGGCGGAATTTCCCCTGTTCGCCGTCGCCTCCATTCTCGTATCGCTCAGCGCCATCCCGCTCGCGCTCAGCACGTCCGACGCGCCCGCGCCCATTCAAAGCGCGAAGGTCAACCTCGGGAAGCTGTGGCGGCAGTCGCCCGTCGGCGCGGCGGGCATGATTGCCGTCGGGCTCGCCAATGGCGCCTTCTGGGCGCTCGGCCCCATCTACGCCGCCGACCGCGCCGGGGCCGCCACGCCCGCCGCGTCCGTCGCCATTTTCCTCAGCATCGTCGTTGTCGGCGGCGCCTGCGGACAGTGGCCCATCGGGCTTCTCTCCGACCGCATGGACCGCCGCCGCGTCCTCGTCATCAGCGCCCTCGGCGCCGTCGGCGCGGCGCTCCTCATGTTGTTCGCCGCGCCGTTCATTCCGCACGGGACCTTCATCGCGGCATTTCTGTTCGGTTTCTTCGCCTTCCCGCTCGGGGCGCTCTCCACCGCGCACATGAACGACCATGCCGAACCATCGGGCTATGTCGAGACGGCGAGCGGCCTTCTCCTCCTCTACGGCATCGGCGCCGTGCTTGGGCCAATCGCGGCGTCCATCCTCATCAACTTCACCAGCCTCACCGCACTCTTCGTCTGGACCCTGACGGTCCACACCGCCCTCATCATCTTCACCATCCTTCGCATGACGCAGCGCCCGCCCGTGCCGGAGGCCGAACAGACCCCGTTCACCGAAGCGCTCATCGCCGCGCAGACCACGCTGCCCCTGCCGGAGGAGCCCCATGCGGGGCAGGTGAATATTCGCTAGGATGACCTTATGCCCATAGACGACACCATTCCCCTCACCCCGATCAACATCGCCGTCCTGACCGTCAGCGACACGCGCACCGCGAAGGATGATCGGAGCGGCGACATCCTGGCAGAGCGCCTGACCGCTCATGGCCACCACCTCGCCGCCCGCGCCATCGTGAAGGACGATGTCCCCGCCCTCACCGCGCAGCTGGACGCGTGGATCGACGATTCCGATATCGACTGCGTCATCACCACGGGCGGCACTGGCGTCACCGGCCGCGATGTCACCCCCGAGGCCTTTGCGCAGGTCTGCGAAAAGGACATTCCCGGCTTCGGCGAACTTTTCCGGATGCTCAGCTACCAGTCCATCGGGACCAGCACCGTGCAGTCCCGCGCCTGCGCCGGCGTCGCCCGCGGCACCTACCTCTTCGCCCTTCCCGGCTCCACCGGCGCGGTAAAGGACGGCTGGGACGGCATCCTCAAGGACCAGCTCGACAACCGCCACAAACCCTGCAATTTCGTGGAATTGATGCCGAGGCTCAGGGAGCGGTAGGAAAGTGGCGGCTCCCATGGCGTCGGCAGCTGCGGCGGACACGGGCAGACGCCTGATTATTGCCGTCTATATAATCGCACTCGCCATTGGAACGTGGACCCACGTGAGGGATATTATCGATGGCGGTGTGTTCCCTTATCGGTATGCGCCACTGTGGCTGAACACATATTGGACCGCGCTTACGCTGTTCGACCCGCTCGCCATCATGCTGCTCTGCACCAGATTGCGCTTCGGTGTCATTCTGACCCTCGCCATCATGCTGACGGATGTGGCCATCAACAGTTATGCGACAGCCGCGATATGGAAAATTCCGTTCGCTGAGAACATCTATCTTCTGCTCCAGGCTGCCTTTCTCGCATTTGTCCTCCTAACTGCCCCCCGTCTTCTTCGGTCCCAATGACGAAAGAGGCTGAGCCCTGCTGGCTCTGCGCCCGCCCGCTGGGCCGGCGGGTCGAACGCCACCACCCCATCCCCAAAAGCCGCAAGGGCCGCGAGACCGTACCCGTCCACCCCATCTGCCACCGCGTCATTACTGCCTATCGGCGGCGCTCGGCGATTTCGGCCGTGATCTTCTTCTTCCTCAATATGTCTGACTTTACGTCATCGCGTACCTCTCTCCAGCCGCTCGCGCTACCGGGATAGAATAACGGTTTTGCAAGCGTTTCTACGGGATAGTCGAGAACGGCCAAAGCGCGTAGCGCAGACTCGGCTTCGCTTTCGATCATCCCGTCATCGATCACGATCAGATTGGCGGCTCGTCCGGTTTCCTCGACGATCGTGAGCAATTCTGGAACCGCTGACTGGCCAGCGTCGGCCATGCGTTCGATAAGCCCGGGAGCCATCACACGTAAGGTCGGCTGGGACAGAATGTACCTTTCCTGATCTGTCATCATAGCGAATGATTCAGCGGGGAAGTCTTTGAAGAGAAAGCCGTACCGGCGCGCGCCCCTCATTTCTTCAATTTCCGGAATAGCAGGTTCACCAGCAGCCATGATACGCGTGGCAATGGCGTCGCGTAGCCCACCTGCGGCCTCGTCATGTTTTCTTAAAATCCGGTCCAACGAGAAGACATCTTCGATACGATGATCAAGAACGATCGCGCGCAGCCTTCGACGGTCACTGGGCGTCAGGGTTTCGACCTCGCTTAAGCTGGCGACATAGTCGTTTACGAGCGACAGACTCGGTGCGTCTTTCTTCAGATTGCTGTTGGAAAGAATAGTGTCGACAGCGCTTGCCAAATCTATGCGGGCATCGGTTTCAACTGAGAAATCGCTATGCTTTTCAAGCCAGTTGACGATTTTGAATTTGCCGGCTTCACGAATTGACCGGGCAATACCTAGCTTCATTTCCATGCCGTGCGTCCCGCTTCCTTCGAAACCGAAATGAAATGGCCTCGCTACGATCGAATGCCGCACATAGGTCTGTGCTGCCAGGCGCTTCCACTCCGCCTCACCTCGTTTAAGTATCTCAATAGAATAAACAAAAAACCAAGGAATGCCGTTTGACGACATCCGAACGTGATCGGTTGAGAATGCGCCTTCTTTCCGCCCGTAATCTACGGGGGTACGAAGATCCTTCCGATCAAATCTTATGACGGTCGGCGCGGTTGCGCTTCCTGCAGCTTCAAACGCTATGCACGCCCCGCCCGCCAGTTTCGACTTAATTTTATTACGAAAATTCCTGTATTCGTCGAAATTGTCGTCATCGGTTTTCCACGCCGAGCTGAATATGATCGCCTCATTGTTGAGACACTGGCCTGACGCCCTCTCGAACCAGAATCGACCGCGCAACTGTCGCTCCCGTTCGCTGGATTGTCTGGTAACAATCACGTCCGAAACGCCGGGCTGCATAAGGAGCGCCATGCACAGTTCGTCGCATTTCGGAATTGAAGTGTTCTCGATACTGCCGTCACGCCCGAAATTCGGACCAATCAATTCGACAGAACCGCTGAGCAGGATCGGGGCCGACGGCGAGATATCGGTCTCGGTAAAGGCATTGGCATCCTCAATCACATCTGCATTGATAGCGAGAGGAATGAACCAGAAGAAAAGGGCGGTAAAAGCCAGCGCCCCGGATATCCTGATCCCGGCTGAAAACGGCGCGAGCGCTATCCATATGATGGTACCGAATATGCTCCACAGAAAGGCAGCAGGCGCGAACATCAGAATGACGCCGGGGAAAATGAAAAGTATCAATCCCAATATGATAAGGATTGGAAATAATGTGGCGACCAAAGACAAAAGCAAGGAACCGCCAAGAAACCAGAGCCAGCCCTTGGCAGGAACGATATCATTATCCGTAGTCATAAGTAGTTCAGTCGCGATAGGGCTTCGAGTAATGACTTCAAACAGACTATCTATGTAGATTTGGTTGCGAGAGCGGCGAAATAAATTCCAGATAAGTGGAATCTTCGTTCTGGCAGGCGTTTCGCTGAACAATTGCCTCTTTCTCAGCCAATATGTTCATGTTATGTTCCACACATGAACAATTCGACCACAAAACCCCATACCGTCAGAAAGGGCCGCGGCGCGCCCGCGAACGATCTCAGCCAGCGGTTCGACCGGATCGTGAAGGAGGCTGACGGCGACTGGCTGGACCAGGAAGCTGAACGTGCTTCCGAAAATGCGTGTGACCCGTGTGACCTTCGTTCATCCTCGGATCCGCCACCCCTCCGTACCACCGTCGCGCTGGAAACGGCGAAAACCGCGATCACCCGCAACCAGTCGCCGGACATCCCCTTTGACCGCTCCATCAACGCCTATCGCGGCTGCGAACATGGCTGCGTCTATTGTTTCGCCCGGCCCACCCATGCCTATCTTGGCCTGTCGCCCGGACAGGATTTCGAGACGAAACTGACCGCCAAGCCGAACATCCCGGACCTGCTGCACCGGGAACTTGGCAAACCGGGTTACGAATGCCGCCCCATCGCGCTTGGCACCAATACCGATCCCTACCAGCCCATAGAGGCGCGCTACCGCATCACGCGCGGCATTCTTGAGGTGCTGAACGACTGCCACCACCCTGTCACCATCACGACGAAGTCGGCGCGCGTCTGCGACGATATCGATCTGCTGTCCCTGATGGCGAAGAGAGGGCTCGCCGCCGTCATGCTGTCGGTGACGACACTGGATCCGAAACTCGCGGGCAGGATGGAACCGCGCGCCTCCTACCCCGCCCGGCGGATGGCGGCGATCCGGCAGCTGTCGCAGGCGGGCATCCCCGTGCATGTCTCCGTGTCCCCCGTCATCCCCGCCATCAACGATCATGAGATAGAGGCAATTCTGGAGGCCGCGAAGGAAGCGGGCGCCATCGGTGCCTTCTCTCTCGTCGTCCGCCTGCCGCACGAGGTATCGCCCATCTTCCGCGAATGGCTGGCCACGCATTTCCCGAACCGCGCTTCCCGGGTGATGGACCATCTCACCACCATGCGCGGCGGGCGCGACAACGACCCCAATTTTCATGACCGGTTCCGGCCAAAGGGGCCCTATGCCGCCATGCTGAGAACAAGATTTGAAAAGGCCGCCACGCGCCTTGGCCTCGCCGGCAATCGGCTGCAATTGAGAACGGACCTGTTCCAGAAACCCGGCGCGCAACTGACGCTCTTGTGACTATTCGGCGTAAGGGTTGGCCTTCGACCGCATCATCAGCCGCAGCGGCACGCCATCCAGATCAAAGGCGGACCTCAGGCTGTTCATCAGGTAACGCTCGTAACTCCCCGGAAGCAGGTCGAGCCGTGATCCGAACACCACGAAACTCGGTGGCCGGGTCTTCGCCTGCGTGACATAGCGCAGCTTGATCCGCTTGCCCCCTGGCGCGGGCGGGGGATTCTTTTCCTTGGCATCCTCGAACCAGCGATTGAGCGCGCCCGTCGACACCCGCCGCGACCACGCCTCGCGCTGTTCGAAGGCCACTTCGATCAGCGTGTCGATGCCCTTGCCCGTCAATCCGGAAACCGTCAGCAGCGGCACACCCGAAATCTGGCTCAGCCCGTCCGCCAAGGCCGCCTTGACGCCGTTGAACAGATGCGACTGGTGTTCCGCGCTGTCCCATTTGGACAGCGCGATGATGAGCGCCCTGCCCTCCTGCAGCACCTGGTCGGCGATCTTCAGATCCTGCGCCTCCAGCCCCAGCGTGGAATCCAGCAGCAGCACCACCACTTCCGCGAAATCGATGGCGCGGCGCGTATCGGCGACGGACAGTTTTTCCAGTTTTTCCTGCACCTTGGCGCGTTTTCTTACGCCCGCGGTGTCAATCAGCCGGACCGCGCGTCCTTCCCAGGACCATTCGATCTCGATGGAATCGCGCGTAATCCCCGCTTCCGGCCCAGTCACCAGCCGGTCTTCCGACATCATCTTATTGATAAGTGTGGATTTTCCCGCGTTCGGCCGCCCGACAATGGCCAGCCGCAGCGGCCCTTCCTCTTCCTCTTCCTCCGCGTCGTTGGCCTCCACTTCGCCCAGTTTGGCTCCATCGACATGCGGCCGCAGCGCCTCGTACAGCTCGCCCATGCCTTCACCATGCTCGGCGCTGACCCCGATCGGGTCGCCCAGACCCAGTTCATAGGCTTCGTACAGGTTGGCGTTGTTGGCGTTCGCTTCCGCCTTGTTCGACACCAGGATCAGGGGAACCCGCGTCGTCCGCAGCCAGTCGGCGAAGTGCCGGTCGAGCGGCGTCAGTCCGGACCGCGCATCGATGACCAGCATGACGACAGTCGCATCTTCAAGCGCCGCTTCGGTCTGCGCCCGCATCCGCCCCGACAGCGTCTCCGGCCCGGCTTCTTCCAGACCCGCCGTATCGACCGCGATGAACTTCAGGTCGCCCAGCTCGGCCGCGCCTTCCCGCCGGTCGCGCGTCACGCCCGGCGTGTCGTCGACAATGGCGATGCGCTTGCCGACAAGCCGGTTGAACAGGGTCGACTTGCCGACATTCGGCCGGCCCATGATGACGACCTTCGGAAGCGCCATCTATCTATAGGCGCTAAGGCGCCCGCTCTCGTCCAGCAGATACATGGTCCCGCCCGCGACGACCGGCGGCAGGAAGAAGCCGTCGCCCGCTTCCATCGTCACCTGCACGCTGCCATCGACGGGCGACATTCCGATCAGCTCACCCTCGGAACTGGTCAGCCACAGGCGGTCGCCGGCCAGAACGGGACCGCGATAATAGATCGGCCCTTTCTTCTTCTCGGCCTTGCGATAACGCGGCAGCTGCGAAATCCAGCGAATGCGCCCGTCATTGGCGACGCTCGCCACGACCTTCGCATCCAGCGTCACGGCGAAAACCCACTCGCCCGCAACGACAGGACTGCTGACACCGGCAAGGCTCTGTTCCCAGACCCGCTGGCCGGTCGCCAGTTCCAGCATGACCATGCGGCCGCCATGGCCAATGGCAAAGACGCGGCCTTCGGAAATCACCGCTGGCGCATCGATGTCGCTAAGTGCGGCCAGCTGCGTCGATCGGCCCGTGCGCGCCAGCGCGTCCTGCCAGACGGTGCGGCCATTTTCGATGCGAACGGCGTTGAGTTCGCCAGAGGAGAAGCCCGTTACGACCGTTCCCTGTGCGACGGCAGGCGCCGCTGCGCCCAATATGCCCGTCGGTTCGATCGTACCGATGACTTCCCACTGGCGTTTGCCCTCGACCGCATCCAGCGCGAACAGCTGGTTGTCCTGCGTCATGATCAACATGCGGCCATCGGAAATGGTTGGCGCGCCGCGCAGGGGGATCTGCGCGTCATATTGCCAGATCGGATTCCCGCTCGCGGCATCATAGGCGGCGGCAAGGCCATAGCCCGACGTCGCGTAGACGCGCCCGCCAAAGACGCTGACGCCGCCGCCAAATGCAGCGCGCTCCTTCTCGCCGTCACGCTTCAGCAGCTGCGACCAGACCAGGCGGCCCGTTGCCGCATCGAAGGCGCGGATTTCGGAATGCGTGTCCATCGTATAGACCCGGCCATCCGCAATGACCGGCGCGGCCGTCAGATGCGCGGCCTTGTCGGAACCCGCGCCAATCTGCGCGGTCCAGACCCGCGCTGGACTTGCCCCCAGCGACAGATGACCGAACGATTTCGCCGCGTTGCCGCCCGGCTGCGTCCAGTCCGCATTGGGTACGGCGGCGGGCAGCGTGACGGGAACCGTCGCGATCGCGGCGTCGGCCTCGATACCTGTCTCCGTCGGCAACACGGCGACGCGGTTGCCGATGACAGGCGTACCGTCATCGTCATCGCCGCCGAATATACCGCATGCTCCCAGCGTCAGGGCCAGGGAAATTACCGTAAGACGACGCATCATTCGCCCGTCTCCTCTTCTACCGCTGCAGGAGCGGTGGGTTCATCCAGCGCGAGTTCGTCTTCCAGCTGGATATCCGCGCCGCCCAGTGACGCCGCCATCTGGCTGGCACGTCCCCGCAGCGATTGCGGCAGGTCCGTCTTTGCGGCCATGGCGGAATAAAGGTCGCGCGCCTTGCCCGTTTCTCCGGCCTTCAGGTGCGCCGCAGCCAGCATTTCACCGGCGACGCCGAACCAGGCGCCGTCAGGCGACGCGAGCGGTGTCAGTTCACTGATGACGGCCTTTGGGTCTTCCTTGTCAAAACCCAGTCGCACAGCTTTCAGACGCGCAAGATCCCGGATCGGCTGCGCGACCGCAGGATCGTCGGCGACGGCGCGATATCCCGTCTCGGCGCCCGCAAGGTCGCCGTCATCGACAAGCAGGTCGGCCTGCACGATCCTGCCGAGAACATTGTAGCCCTTGATATCCGACCCGGCGAACCGCTCGATTTCCGCACGCGCATCCGCATCGCCAAGATCAAGCCCGCGCACCGCCTGGTCGAACGCCTCGGCCTGCTTTCCGGCCTCAACCCCTTGTTGCTGCTGCCAGTACAGATATGCCGCCAACGCGATCAGGAACAGGCTGACGCCCATGATCAGCATCGTGCCATAACGCCGCCAGAATCCGGTCATGCGGTCCTGGCGATACGCGTCATCCACCTCCCGCACAAAAGCGTCGGATTCAGGGTTCGCGGCGGGGGTGTCAGGGATCGTTGGCGTCTTGGCCAAGGGGTAAGCTCCGTCGGTTCAGGAAGTCAGCCGCTGTCCATAGCGGCACAAGGCCATCGGGGGAAGGTGTGAGCGTGGTTACGGCGCGAACGCGCGCCGTCCCTTGGACCGCGCGTCGCTCAGGACCGGGCCTTCGTCCCATAAAGTTGCGCGTCCGACGGAAAACTGCGGTCGCGGACGGCAGCGGCATAGGCCTCGGCAGCCGCGGAAATGCGCTCCGCCATGTCGTCGAATTTCTTCACGAAACGCGGCACCCGCTCGAACATGCCCAGCATATCCTCGGCGACAAGCACCTGCCCATCGCAGGCGGGCGAGGCACCGATGCCAATTGTGGGAATGCCGATGCTTTCGGTGATTTCCCGCGCAATCGGCTCCATCACGCCCTCGATCACCAGGGCAAAGGCGCCCGCTTCCGCAACGGCAACGGCGTCGGCGACGATCTTCTCGCGCTCGGCATCGTCGCGCCCCCGCGCACGGTAACCGCCCAGCATATTCACCGCCTGCGGTGTCAGGCCAACATGCGCGCAGACAGGAATACCGCGTTCAGACAGAAAGGCGATGGTGTCCGCCATCACTTCGCCGCCCTCCAGCTTGACAGCGGCGCAGCCGGTTTCCTTCATGATGCGGGCGGCGGATTCAAAGGCTTCTTCGGGGCCGCACTCATAGCTGCCAAAGGGCATATCGACGACGACGACAGAGCGATAGGATCCGCGCCGCACCGCCGCGCCATGCGCGCACATCATCTCCATGCTGACAGGCACGGTGGAATCGAGCCCGTAAATGACCTGCCCCAGCGAGTCCCCGACCAGCAGCATATCGCAATGCGCGTCCAGCAGTTGCGCCATGCGCGCCGTGTAGGCGGTCAGCATCACGATGGGCTCTGCGGTCTTTCCCTCCACTTTGCGCGCCATGATCGCAGGCACAGTCAGACGGCGGACTGGCTCCGGTACGGGATGCGCGCGCGAAGTCGAGGTGTCGAGTTTGAAGGTCGTGGACATGAGTTACTTCCTAGCCCGCAAACTGCATGATGGCGAGGCCGGCTGCGAGCACCAGCGCAGCGAAAATCCGGCGCTTACCAAAACCCTCTTTCAGCAGCCGCGCGCCGAACAGCGCCGCGAAGACGACTGCCGTTTCGCGGATGGCGGAAACACGCGCGGCTTCGGTTATCGTAAAGGCATAAAGCGCGGCGCCATAGCTGAAAATCGATAGCACGCCGCCTGCCAGTCCGAAGCGCCAATATCGCCGGACGCTTTCCCGCAAAACGCCCTGCCTGCGAACCATCGCCAGCGTGCAGGTACCGACACAGTCAAGCGCAAACAGCCAGGCAATGAATGTCGCCGGGGTCGGTGCCATCCTCACGCCCCGCGCATCGGCGACATTATAGCAGGCGATACCAATCGCGGTCAGCGCGGCAAAGCCAAGCGCGCGACGGTCAGGATGTGCGGCCACGCGTATGCCGGTTGGCGGCAGGGCAAAAGCAACGACCGCAAGCGTCGCCAGGACCAGGCCAGCCAGTTCCGCTAGGTTCAGGGTTTCACCAATGACGAGCCAGGCCGCAAATCCGGTCAGAAGTGGCGCTGATCCGCGCATGACAGGAAAAACCAGCGACAAGTCACCGTATTTCAGCGCGCCGATCAGGGCCAGCTGATAGGCGAAATGCACCGGTACAGCGATGGCAAGGGCTGCCCAGGTCGCCGCGTTTGGCAATGGCACAATGAACAGCGCAGGCAGCACGAGCAGCGACGCACTGCCTTGCAGCAGCGCCCTTGACGACAGGATGTCGCCGCCCATCTTCACACTCAGATTCGCTGCCGCCAGCGTGACCGCTGAAAACAGGCCGAGACACAGCGCCAGCGTTTCGGGCGTCATGTCCTAGCCCAGTCCGGCAGCCTTCCATTCCTCTTCGTCAAATCCGACGAGCAACGCATCACCATGCTCAACAACTGGGCGTTTGATCATCGAAGGGTTGTCCGCCATCAATCTTATCGCCTTGGCCTCATCGATATCGGCCTTGTCGGCGTCCGACAATTTGCGAAACGTCGTCCCGCGTCTGTTGAGCAGGGCCTCCCAGCCAAGCTGGTCCGCCCAGGCCGAAAGCCGCTTCTTGTCGACGCCTGTCTTTTTGTAGTCATGGAATTCATAAGACGTTCCGGCGGCGTCCAGCCATTTGCGCGCCCTTTTCACCGTGTCGCAATTGGGGATGCCGTACAGCGTGGTCATGTCTCATCTCCATATTCGATGTTGATCTTGCCTGCGGCAACTCGTGCGGCGGCGCGCGCGTCTTCAACAGTTGCGGCCCGCGCCAGCGCCACGCCCATGCGCCGCCAGGGCCGTGTCGTCGGCTTCCCGAATATGCGGACGTCGACATGATCCGCAGGCGTTGAGAGCGCCTCCGCAAGCCCCGTAATCCGGAAATCATCGCTCTCCCTATCCGCCAGCACCACCGCACTCGCCGAAGGTCCCCGCAAACCGATCTCGCCAACCGGCAAGCCCAATATCGACCGCGCGTGCAAATCGAACTCGGTCAAGTCCTGACTGACCAGCGTCACCAGTCCCGTGTCATGCGGACGCGGACTGAGTTCGGAGAAGATGACGTCATCCCCTTTCACGAAAAATTCGACGCCAAACAGTCCAAAGCCGCCAAGCGCATCAACGACTTTCTTCGCCATCTCCTGCGCAGCGGCCAGAGCGGCAGCGGACATTGCCGCAGGCTGCCAGCTTTCCCGGTAATCACCGCGCTCCTGCCGATGACCGACGGGCGCGCAGAAATGCACGCCGTCCTTTGCCCGCACCGTCAGCAACGTGATCTCGTAATCGAAATCGACGAAACCTTCCGCAATCACCCGCACCCGGTCGCCGCGCATACCCGCTGCCGCATAGTCCCACGCCGCATCGAGCTCCGTGGCATCACTAACCGTGCTTTGCCCTTTGCCCGATGACGACATGACCGGCTTCACGACGAGCGGCAAACCAACGGCCTTCGCCGCACTCTCCAGTTCCTCGCGGTTTTCGGCATAGCGATAGGGCGACGTCACAAGCTTGAGTTCGCTCGCGGCCAGGTCCCGAATGGCATCGCGGTTCATGGTCAGCTGCGCCGCCCGTGCGGAGGGCACGATGGTGAAGCCTTTCCCTTCGTAATCCGCCAGAATCTCCGTTCGTATCGCCTCTATTTCCGGCACGACATAGTCAGGCCGATGTTTCTCAATCACGGCGCCCAGCGCCGCAGCGTCCAGCATGGAGAAGACCTCGGCGGCGTCCGCAACCTGCATCGCGGGCGCACCCGCATAGGCATCGCAGGCAATGACATGACAACCCAGCCGTTTGGCGGACATCGTGAATTCACGGCCGAGTTCGCCCGATCCCAGCAGCAATATCTTGGCGGTCGGTTTCATCTTCGGGTCGAAGTCCTTCTGGCTGCGGTGCGATAAGGCCCTAAACGGAATAATACTGAAACACAGCCCTTCCGATGAAAAGGATATCGTCATGCCGCATCTCCTCGCCGAGCACAGCAAGGACAAGCACACGCGCAATGCCATCCCGGCGTTATTCAACTCGCTAATGGCGATTTGCGAAGCCAGTCCGGTCCTGGAAGCGGAAAACGTGAAACTACGCGCACACGGATTTGCCAGCTATCTGGTTGGCGGCGACATTCGTCCGTTTCTTCATCTTTCACTCGCCATGATGGATGGTCGCAGTGACGCGGAAAAGATGGAATTGTCGGACGCCATGCTTGCCGCCGCCATCGATGTCATGCCGGATGATACGGAAATCACCGTCGAAACCCGCGACACGCATCGCGCTTCCTACAGAAAGCGTACAGGCCGCTAAGCGGTCTTGTCAGGCCAAAGACAAAGATCGTTCAGAAAACAGCTTTCGCATTTCGGCGCTCGGCTGGTGCAAACCTTCTTGCCGAACTGGATCAGCCAGAAATGACCCTCGGCCTTGGCCCAGTCCGGCGCGCGTTCTTCCAGTCGCTCGGCAACCTTCGCTTCGGTCTTTCCGGGCGCAAGTCCCGTCCGGTTGCAGACCCGGCCCACATGCGTATCGACTGCAATCACGTCGGCGCCAAAGGTGAAGCTCATGACGATATCGGCGCATTTCCTGCCGATCCCCGGCATCTCGAGCAGCCCGGCGCGCGTGTCCGGCACGATCCCCTTCCGCTCAATCAGGGCCGCGCAGAATTTGCGGATCGACCTGGCCTTGTTGTTGTAAAGCCCCGCCGGACGGATCGCCTCGATCAGCGCCTCGTCTGACAATCGCAGCATTTGCTCAGGTGTCTGCGCCAGCGCAAATAATGCGTTCGTCGCCTTTGCGGTATTGGAATCGAGCGACTGTGCCGACAACATGCAGGCCACGCAGGATCGAAACGCGTCCGGCTGACCCTTTGGTCCTTTCGCCCCGCCATTTTCGCCGCGCCAGTTGCCTGGCATCGCGTCCGAGAGCCGGCGAAACATGGCCTCGACGTCCGCATCGGACAGTTCACGCATTTGGGATTTCGATTCTGACCTGTCCATGTCCTATCGAACGCGCCCATCCGGCGCGGGTTCAACGCCCACCTTGTCGCACAGGTCCGCAACCGGACAGTCGGCGCATTTCGGATGCTTCGGCCTGCAATAGGTCTGACCAAGACTTTTCATAAGCATATGATGTTCATCCATGTCCATTGGCGACCAGTCCGGCGGTAACAGGCGCATGATGGTGTCATAGGCCCGTGCCGTATCGGCCTTTGGCGGCACGAACCCCAGCCGCTGCAAGATGCGCCGGTGATGGGAATCGATCACCATCGCCGCCCGGTTCATGCTGCTGGCATTGATAACGCCCGCACTGATCTTGCGCCCGACACCAGGCAGCGTTTCCAGCCAGGCCATCGCGTCGGCAACGGGCAGGTTGTGAATATGATCGAGCGTAACGCTTCCACGTTCTTCCGCGATTGTGGACAAACACGCCTTCAGCCTTTCCGCGGACATTTGCGGAAAGGTCTGATCCGTCAGAAAAGGTTTGATCTCGGCTATATCCGCAGCCGCTGCTGCATCCCAGTCGCCGAAATGAGCCAGCAATGCATGCGTTGCCCGGTTCGATACCGCAGTCCGCGTCTGCGCACCGATGACGCCCTGAACCAATTGCCAGACGGGGCCGGATCTCTCCGCAACCGGGCGGAAAGCCCGCCCGAACCGGGCGATCAGCAGGGACTGTATTTCAGCGAGTTTCGCGGTTCGTTCGTCGGGGCCCAGGTTCAATTGCATCCACAAACAGCAGGTATGCTACTCCCACTCGATCGTGCCCGGTGGCTTGGACGTATAGTCGTAAACCACGCGGTTGATGCCCTTTACCTCATTCACGATACGCGTAGCGACGTTTGACAGGAAACTGGAATCAAACGGATAAACATCCGCCGTCATGCCGTCTGTGGACGTTACGGCGCGCAGGCCGCAAACGCGGTCGTAGGTTCGGTGGTCACCCATGACGCCGACCGTGCGGACCGGCAGCAGCACGGCAAAGGCCTGCCAGATCGCGTCGTAGAGGCCCGCCTTCCTGATCTCGTCCAGATAAATGGCGTCCGCCTTCCGCAGGATATCGCAGGCTTCCTTGGTGACTTCGCCAGGAATGCGGATGGCAAGCCCCGGTCCCGGAAACGGATGCCGCCCCACAAACGGTTCCGGCAGGCCGAGTTCGCGGCCCAGTTCGCGGACCTCGTCCTTGAACAGTTCACGCAGCGGTTCAACGAGATCCATCTTCATGCGTTCAGGCAGGCCGCCGACATTATGGTGCGACTTGATGGTAACGCTCGGACCGCCGGTAAAGGAAACGCTTTCAATCACATCTGGATAGAGTGTGCCCTGCGCCAGAAAATCCGCGCCGCCGATCTTCTCCGCTTCCTCGTCGAACACATCGATGAAGGTTGCGCCGATGAACTTACGCTTTTTCTCAGGATCATCGACACCCTCAAGGCCGGCGAGGAAACGCTGTTCCGCATCCACGTGCACCAGCGGCATGTCATAATGCCCTCTGAACAGGCTGACGACCTGCTCCGCCTCTCCTTGCCTGAGCAGGCCGTGGTCGACGAAAACGCAGGTCAGCTGGTCGCCAATCGCTTCGTGGATCAAGACGGCTGCGACAGAAGAATCGACGCCTCCAGACAGGCCGCAGATCACTTTTCGGTCGCCGACCTGTTCGCGGATTTCCGCGATCTTCTGTGCGCGGAATTCGGCCATCGTCCATTCCTCGGAAATGGAGCAAATATGGCGTGCGAAATTGGCAATCAGCTTCCCCCCATCCGGCGTGTGCACGACTTCGGGATGGAATTGCACGCCATAGAATTTGCGCGCTTCATCAGCAACGGCGGCAAAGGGTGCCCCATCCGACGCCGCGACGACCTCAAAACCGTCAGGCAGATTATCGACCTTGTCGCCGTGGCTCATCCAGACCTGATGGCGTTCGCCCGGCTGCCATAGGCCATCAAACAGCGCGCAGCGCTTCTCCACGTTGATAAAGGCCCGCCCAAATTCACCCATATCGGCATTTTCGACACTGCCGCCCAGCTGGTTCACCATGACCTGCTGGCCGTAACAAATGCCGAAGACAGGGACACCGGCGGTCAGGAATTTCTGGGGAATCCCGGGCGCATCCGCGTTGGTGACGCTGTCGGGACCACCCGACAATATGATGCCTTTTGGCTGCAGCCGTTCAAATGCCTCTTCCGCTTTGGAATAGGGCGCGATTTCCGAATAAACTCCGGCCTCGCGTACCCTGCGGGCGATCAGCTGCGTGACCTGGCTGCCGAAGTCGACGACAAGGATGGTTTCCGTGGGTGTGACGCTCATGCGAAGGGCGTTACGCGGGGCACGGGATTCTGTCTAGCGCGTGCGCTCAGCCAAAACGGAAACCGGTCACGCGGCCATCTTCCGCGAAACAGGTAAAGCGCGAAAAGGACTGCCGGTCGCCGGCATCGCTGCTGTCGATTGTCCCCGTGACGCGATAATCGCGGCCTTCCCGGGCAACATCCTCAATCAACGAAACGCGCGCGTCGGCCCCGTATCGGCTGCCCAGATCTTCCGCTTCGCGTGCGCAGGATTGTACCGCCGCCCGTTCCGAGGGGAAGCGGTCTGCATAACGTGGATCGATGCGTGCCCAGCCGTCGGAATTTGTCCAGCCATCATCCGTGCGCCTTTCGCGGTCGTCCGGATAGCGCTCTTCAGGATAACGGTCCTCTGGATATGGCGCTGGCGGCAGGGGCGTGCCGCGCCGTTCATCCCGGTCCTTCTTGCCGCTATTGGCAATCCCTATGATCGCCCCCAGCACGGCCGCGCCGATGATGGCATCGCCCAGATCGAAACCGTCATGGTGTCGCCGGTGTCTGTGCCGGTCGCGGGCATCGGCTCCGGTTGCGAAAGCAGACGCAATTCCCGTCACGAACAGGATCGCGATCAGCGCGAGGCGCAGGCTGGTAAACATGATCGGATTGCCCTCCGTTGAATGACGCGGCGCCCTGCCAGACCTCGGGTGTACCCTTGCTGAACCGATCAGGCCATCAGTGCCGACAGACCTGACCGCCAGTTATCTGGCAAAGGCATCGGCCTGCGCGCTTGACGGTCGACATATACATGAACGAAAAATCCCTCAGCCGCCGCGTCCTCCATATCTTTGGCGAAGATTCCGACTTCATAGCGTACGCTCGATGTTCCAAGCCTTGCTACCCGCACGCCCGCTTCGACGGCCTGAGGAAAGGCCAGCGGCGCGGCATAGCGACAGCCCGTTTCCACCACGAGCCCGATCATCGGTCCCGACTCCAGCTCAAGCAGACCTGCTTCAATCAGGTGCGCGTTAACGGCGGTATCGAACCAGCTGTAGTAAACGGTATTGTTCACATGGCCGTAGATGTCGTTGTCCGCCCAGCGTGTGACGATCGGATACAGGACCGGATAGGCGGAGCGCGGCCGCAATGGTGTCCTGTTCATGCCGCTGCGTTCACAGGGCTGCCTCATATAGGCGCCGCGCATCGGCGCGGGTGATCGCCGCGGGATTGTTCACCAGCAGGCGTTCCTGCTTCATCGCTTCGTCCGCCAGCAGATCGAGATGCTCTGAGCCAACCCCGACATCCCGCAGCCGTGGGCTCAGCCCCGTATCAAAGGCAATCGCACGCAGCGCCTCGACAAATCCCTGCGCGCGGCCCTGCGTACCCAGCGCGCCAAGTTTCGGGTCCAGCTCGACAGCCAGCTCCGCGTAAAGGTCCCGCGCGGCCTCCATATTATGCCCCAGCACGTGCGGCAGCATCAACGCGTTGGACAGTCCATGCGGTACATGAAAATGTCCGCCCAGCGGATAAGCAAGCGCATGAACACCAGCAACCGGTGCGTTGGAGAAGGCGACACCCGCCAGATGCGCGCCCAGCAGCATGGCGCCCCGGGCGTCGCGGTCATCCGGTTTATCGCAGGCCGCGCGGATGTTGGCCGCGAGTATCCGCAGAGCTTCCCGTGCCAGCGCGTCCGAAAGCGGATTCTTCAGGCGTTTCGAGGTATACGCCTCAATGGCGTGAACCATGGCGTCGATGCCTGTCGCCGCTGTGACATGGCGCGGCAATGCAAGGGTCAGGTCCGCATCCAGTACCGCCCAGTCGGCATAAAGTGCGGGCGAGACGATGCCCTTTTTCTCCGCACCTCCGACCGTCAGAATGGCAATCGGTGTCGCTTCCGATCCCGTTCCCGCGGTTGTCGGGACAAGAACGAGCGGCAGGCGTTTGCCGTTCGCCATATCGACGCCATATATGTCGTTCAGCGCATCGCCGGAGCCGATCAGATAGGCTGCCGTCTTGGCGACATCCATCGGGCTGCCGCCGCCGAAACCAACAACCGCGACGGCACCGGCTTCCCGCCCCATCGCTGCCGCAGCCTCGACCGTCGCTGCGCTCGGGTCGGCTTCAACCGCATCGAAGATGGCGATCCGGCGGTCCGACAGACCATCCAGCGCTTCGTTCACCAGGCCGAGCGCGCGGACGGTCGTATCGGTCACGAATAGAACGGGGCCTGCGGGAACGAGGTCGCCGAGCCGTCCTGCGCTCCCCGCACCGGAAACGACTCGCGGGCCGTAATTGAACTGAAAAGACTGGGTCATGCTGCCATTTGTGGTCGAATCAAGGGAAGCGCGCAAGGTTTCGCACAACTCGTCCCATGTTCTGCACGCCCCCGCGACTCGCGCAGTTCGGCAGGGCGACTCGTCATCAACAGTCTTTTAATGTAATCATGGCAGTTACGGGGTGTTGAGGTGAGTCGCTGATACCGGACTGCAAGTGTGTTGGCGTCGTTTTTTGGGGAATGTCCATGTTGGGTAGCGCGCAACTCAGTCTTCGCGGCGATCAGAATGCAGAGGCATCCACTCCACTCCGATCCGTACTCCCCGAAGGTGATCGCCGCAATGACGGCCAGTGCCTTGCCTTGGTCCGGTCTCTGGCAGGTGACATGCCGCTTCGCCTTGCCGCTGCAAGTCCGGACGACCGTCCATCCTTGACGGGGGCAGTCATGCGGCTGCGTCGTTTTGTGCGTTTCTATCCTGCTTTCACGGGGGCGGCCTTATTCGCAACTGATGGCAAACTGATCGCCAGCGCCGATTTCCGCACCATTGAACAGCCTGTGGAAAGCGATCTGTTCTGGAGTGAGCAGGCAACGCTCGCCCTTGGTGTGACGACGGACGAAGTACTCGCCCGCGCAGTTTCCCCGTTCGGCAGTGACGCGCTTCTTTATGCCAACGTCCATTGCCCGCGCGGAACGAACAGCTGCGGGATCGTTGTCACGCGTCTGCGCTAACGGGGACGTTCCAACAAAAAAGGGCCGGTGAGCGATACGCTCACCGGCCCTTTTTTTATAGGCTTACCGATCCCGAATCAGGCAGCTTCATCCATATCGTCATCGGACTGCACCGGGCCGGAATCCTGACCCTTCGCTTCCGTGTCGCGGTCGACAAATTCGATAATCGCCATAGGCGCCGCATCCGACTGACGCATACCGAGCTTCAAAACACGCGTGTAGCCGCCGGGACGATCGGAATAACGATCCGCCAACACTTCAAACAGTTTCTTCAACTGGGTCTCGTCCATCAGACGGGACATGGCGAGGCGGCGATTGGAAAGACCGCCCTTCTTGGCCAGCGTCACCAGTTTCTCGACATAAGGACGCAGCGCCTTCGCCTTTGGCAGCGTGGTCTTGATCTGTTCATGCTTGATCAGCGCCGCCGCCATATTCCGCATCAGTGCGATGCGGTGGCTGGAAGTCCGCTGTAGTTTCGGTTGTCCGTGACGATGACGCATGATTATTTCCTTTGTTTATAAAGGGGCCGTATCAGGTACCCCAGAACAGGCGGCATAAAACGGGTAGCCGCCCATGACCCGTATGAGAACCGGCGTTAGCCGAGCAGATCCTGCTCCATCTTCTTGGCCATTTCCTCAATGTTCTCCGGCGGCCAGCCTGGCAGTTCCATGCCAAGGCGCAGGCCCATGGACGAAAGAACTTCCTTGATCTCGTTCAGCGACTTGCGGCCAAAGTTTGGAGTGCGCAGCATCTCCGCTTCGGTCTTCTGAACAAGATCGCCAATGTAAATGATGTTGTCATTCTTGAGGCAGTTCGCCGAACGGACGCTCAGCTCCAGTTCGTCGACCTTCTTGAGGAGGAAGCGGTTGACCTGATCGTCATTTTCTTCTTCCGCTGTCTGCGCAGTCGAAGGCGCCGCCTGGATTGCGCTCGGCTCTTCGAAATTAATGAACAGCGCCAGCTGATCCTGCAGGATACGCGCGGAATAGGCCACGGCATCTTCAGGCTTCACCGTACCGTCGGTCTCGACGGTCAGCAGCAGGCGATCATAGTCGAGTTCCTGGCCGACACGGGCATTTTCGACCTTGTAGGACACCTGTCGAACCGGTGAATAGAGCGAGTCGACCGGGATCAGACCAATCGGCGCATCGGCGGCACGATTGGCGGCCGCCGTACTGTAACCCTTGCCCGTATTCGCTGTCAGTTCGAGATTCAGGCTCGCACCGTCATCGAGATGACAGATCACATGGTCGGGATTCATGATTTCCATGTCGGATGACACGGCAATCTGGCCAGCCTTGACTTCGCCCGGACCCGTTGCGCTCAGCTGAAGGCGCTTCTGTTCGTTGCCCTCCATCTTCAGGGCGACCTGCTTGATGTTGAGGACTATGTCGGTGACGTCCTCGCGCACGCCGGGGAGCGAGGAAAACTCGTGCAGCGCTCCATCGAGCTTGATTGAGGTGATCGCCGCGCCTTGCAGCGACGAAAGAAGCACGCGGCGCAGCGCGTTGCCAAGCGTCAGCCCGAAGCCGCGCTCGAGCGGTTCGGCGACGAAAGTCGCACGGGAGTTTGTAACGCTACCCTTGGTTTCAAGGGCGCTCGGCTTGGTAAGTTCCTGCCAGTTCTTCGCGTTAACGGCCATCTATATGGTTTCCCTTCGGGAGTATTCTGGAGTGCCGGATATGGGGGTACATCCGGCGTGAAACGAAGCGGACGTGCACATCCGCTCCGGCTCGATGTTCAGACGCGGCGACGCTTGGGCGGGCGAACACCATTATGCGGGATTGGCGTCACATCGCGGATCGCCGTGATGGTGAAACCGATCGCGGAAAGCGCGCGAAGGGCGGATTCGCGACCGGAACCAGGACCCTTCACTTCGACTTCCAGCGTGCGCATGCCGTGCTCCTGCGCCTTGCGTCCCGCATCTTCCGCGGCCACCTGGGCTGCGTAGGGTGTCGATTTGCGACTGCCCTTGAACCCCATCATGCCCGAAGATGACCAGCTGATCGCATTGCCCTGCGCGTCGGTGATGGTGACCATCGTATTGTTGAAAGTGGAGTTCACATGAGCGACGCCCGACGTGATATTCTTGCGTTCCCTGCGGCGAACGCGACCTGGTTCTTTTGCCATGGTGAGCGTTCCTTACTTCTTCTTGCCGGCGATGGCCTTGGGCTTACCCTTGCGGGTACGGGCGTTGGTGTGCGTGCGCTGGCCGCGGACAGGAAGTCCCCGGCGATGCCGCAGGCCGCGATAGCTGGCCAGATCCATCAGGCGCTTGATGTTCATCGAAACCTCGCGCCGCAGATCACCTTCGACCTGATGGTCGGCATCGATCATCTCGCGGATGGAGATCACTTCCTGCTCGGTCAGGTCCTGCACGCGACGATCGCGCGGAATCTTGAGCGTTTCAACGATATTGAGAGCAGACGTGCGTCCGATCCCGTGAATGTAGGTAAGGGCGATCTCGACCCGTTTATTGGTCGGGATGTTGACGCCCGCAATGCGTGCCACGAATGTTCTCTCCTCGGCTCCACAGGCGGGCCGGGCTGGCCGCCTATCTCAAAGCGTTTGCTTCAATGCGAAGCACCAGCGTGGGCGGAAGCCCGGCCGGTGCCGTTCATTGGAATGAATTCGGTATTTCTCCGAAGATCGTCAGATAGGCGGCGAGTCGGTCACTGTCAAGCGTAGCTGACCGAACGGTTATTCATCCAGAATGGAGAATATGCTCGCCTTGACCTCATCCATCGACGCCATACCATCGACGCGCGTTACCATGTTTCGCGCTTCGTAAATCGGCAGGATCGGCGCCGTTTTCGCGCGATACTCCTTTAAACGCGTGCGTACCGTTTCGGCATTGTCGTCCGGGCGGCGCTTAAAGGCGTTCGCTCCGCAGATATCGCAAATACCATGCACCTTCGGCATTTTGTGACGGTCGTGGTAACCCTCACCGCATTTTGAACACGTAAAGCGACCTTCGACGCGGTCCACGAGCGCTTCTTCGTCGATGGAAAGTTCGATAACATGGTCGAGGACCATGTCTTTTTCGGACAGCATTGCATCCAGATGTCCGGCCTGCTTTTGCGTGCGCGGATAGCCGTCGAGAATGAAGCCGCCCTTCTGAATGTCTTCATCGTCCAGTCGTTCGGACACGATGCCGGACACGATCTCGTCCGAAACCAGCTCGCCCGCGTCCATCACCGCCTTGGCCTTCAGCCCGACTGGCGTGCCCGCCTTTACAGCGGCCCGAAGCATATCACCGGTGGATAGCTGCACCATGCCCCGTTCGCGTTCCAGGAACGACGCCTGCGTTCCCTTGCCCGCGCCTGGCGGTCCCAGCAATATGATATTCACGCCCCTGAAATCCCCCGGATTTAGCGCCGTTTACCGCGCAGCTTGGCCTTCTTGATAAGGCCTTCATATTGATGTGCAAGCAGATGCGACTGAATCTGCGCGACGGTATCCATGGTTACATTGACAACGATCAGCAGACTCGTTCCGCCAAACAGCAATGCCAGGCCATAAGCCCCCATCACAAATTCCGGCAACAGACAAATGAGGACCAGATAGGCCGCGCCGACCGTTGTGATGCGGGTCAGCACATGATCGAGATAGTCCGCCGTCCGCTGGCCCGGGCGGATGCCTGGAATGAAGCCGCCCTGCCGCTTCAGATTGTCAGAGGTTTCTTCGGGATTGAAGACGATGGCGGTGTAGAAGAAGGTGAAGAACGCGATGCCCAGGCCATAAAGCCCCATGTAAAGCGGCGTTCCATGCTGCAGCGCCGCCGTGACCTGAAGCATGAAATCGCCCCATGCACTGCCGCTGTCCGTCACGGGCGCACCTTGCGCCGCCGCGCCGCCACCTGAAAACTGCGCTACGGTCAGAGGTGCGAGCAGGATCGACGATGCGAAAATTGGAGGGATAACGCCCGACGTGTTCAGTTTCAGCGGCAGATGCGACGTCTCGGCCTGCGCCGGACGGCCATGGGCCACCTGTCGCTTTGGATATTGCACAAGCACACGTCTCTGCGCGCGCTCCATGAAACAGATGAAGGCAATGACACCAATACCGCCCAGGATGATCAGGATGACGGCGAAGTCCGAAATCGAACCCGTGCGGTTCTGTTCAAAAATGCCGACAAAAGCTCCGGGGAAGGTCGCGACAATGCCGGCCATGATGATCAGCGAGATGCCGTTGCCGATGCCGCGTGCCGTGATCTGCTCGCCCAGCCACATCAGGAACATCGTGCCGCCAAGAAGTGTGATCATGGTCGTGATCCGGAAGAACCAGCCTGGATCGATCACGGCGGAGCTGTCACCGCCCCAGCCTTCCAGGCCACGCGCGATGCCATAGCCCTGTACCAGCGTCAGGAATACGGTCCCAAGACGCGTGTACTGATTGATCTTCTTGCGGCCACTTTCACCCTCTTTTTTCAGCGCTGCCATGGTCGGCGACAGGGAAGTCATCAGCTGAACAATGATCGAGGCCGTGATGTACGGCATGATGTTGAGCGCGACGATGGACATACGCTCCAGCGCGCCGCCCGAAAACATGTTGACGAAGTCGAGGACGCCGCCGCGCGTGCGATCGAACAGGATTTCCAGCTGCACTGGGTCTATGCCCGGCAGGGGAACAAAGGAACACAGCCGGAAAATAATGAGCGCACCCAGTGTGAACCAGATGCGCTTCTTCAGATCTGAGGCCTTCGAAAACGAAGACCAGCTAAGGCCTGCTGCTAGCTGTTCGGCTGCTGATGCCATGTGATTTTGGTTCCCGCTCTTACGCTGAAGCGCGTACATAGGATGCCTGCGCGCAAGTTTCTATAAGCGTCACCCCCGGCAAAGGCCGGAGTCCATCTCAAAACCGTCTGGGCTAGCGGAAGGATCAGGAGATGGATTCCGGCAGATGCCGAAATGACAAATCCGCTATTTCTTTTCAGGCCAGACCTTTGGGCCAACAGTTTGGGTAACCGCGCCGCCAGCCTTCTCAACTGCGGCAACGGCACCTTTGGATGCGCGCGCAACAGTCAGTTCAACCTTTGACTTCAGTTCGCCCTTTGCAAGCAGGCTGATTCCATCCTTGCCGCCGCGAACCAGGCCGGCTTCGCGAAGGGCTGCTTCATCCAGCTTGCCCGCCTTCAGCTTCTTGTCATCAATCGCCTTCTGCAGCATGCCGAGGTTCAGTTCGGCATAGTCGGTCCCGAACGGATTGTTGAAGCCACGCTTTGGAATCCGCATATGGAGTGGCATCTGGCCGCCCTCGAAACCCTTGATGGCGACACCGGAGCGGGCCTTCTGGCCCTTCATGCCGCGGCCGCCGGTCTTGCCCTTGCCGCTGCCTTCGCCGCGGCCAATACGCATGCGCTTCTTGCGCGCGCCCTGATTGTCGCTGAGATCACTTAACTTCATAGTCTGCACTCGCTTTCGCTTTTGTTCGCGCTGGGAAAAAAGGCACCCGAAGGCGCGTCGGATTTAGTCCTCGACAACCTGCACCAGATGCGGAATGGAATTGACCATGCCGCGCGTCGACGGCGTGTCTTCCAGTTCCACAACGCGGTGCATCTTGCCCAGGCCCAGTCCCCTCAGCGTCGCGCGCTGCTTTTCGGGGCGGCGGATCGGCGAGCCGATCTGCTTGACCTTCATCATCTTCTTCTTGTCAGCCATGATAAATTACTCCGCCGTCGCTTCGGCTGGCTCGGCGTCAGCCGTTTCCGCCGGGGCCGCAGGCTGCACATCGTCACGCTGACCGATCAGGTCAGCGATCTTCTTGCCGCGACGCTGTGCCACCATCTTGGGGCTATATTGGTCGCCAAGCGCTTCAAACGTCGCCCGGATCATGTTGTAGGGATTTGACGTACCGACCGATTTCGTCACGACATCGGCGACGCCAAGACTCTCGAAGATCGCACGCATCGGACCACCGGCAATAATGCCGGTACCCTGCGGCGCAGAGCGAACATGCACCTTACCAGCGCCAAAGCGGCCATAGCCGTCATGGTGCAGAGTGCGGCCCTCACGCAGCGGGACGCGAACCATCGCCTTCTTCGCCGCGGCGGTCGCCTTGTTGATGGCCTCCGGCACTTCACGTGCCTTGCCATGACCAAAACCGGCGCGGCCCTTGCCGTCGCCTACGACCACGAGCGCTGCGAAGCCGAAGCGTTTACCGCCCTTCACCGTCTTCGAAACGCGATTGATATGAACCAGCTTCTCGATCAGTTCTTCGCCTGTGTCGTCACCGCGACCGCCGCGACCGCCGCGATTGTCGCGCCCACGGCCACCGCCGCGATTGTCGCGATTGTCGCGACCGCCGCCAGGGCCGCCGCGTCCGCGACCGCCACCGGGACCACCACGTCCGCGGCGTCCATCCTCGTTGGACGGAGCACCCTGCGTCTGCTCGGCAGCAAGCGGCGCTCCGCCAGGCGTCGGGTCGTTTGCGACCGAAGGAATCGTTTTCTCGTCAGCCATCATTAAAACTCCAGTCCGCCTTCACGTGCGGCATCAGCCAGCGCCTTGACGCGGCCATGAAAGATAAAGCCGCCACGGTCGAACATGACGCGGCCGACACCGGCCTTTTTCGCGCGTTCGGCGACGCGCTTGCCGACGTCGGCAGCAGCGGAGACGGTCGCACCGCCATTCGCCTTTAC
Organism: uncultured Alphaproteobacteria bacterium; assembly: GCA_963710205.1. Classification (GTDB taxonomy): domain Bacteria; phylum Pseudomonadota; class Alphaproteobacteria; order Sphingomonadales; family Sphingomonadaceae; genus Pacificimonas. The sequence goes on from CAVPZG010000007.1 coordinate 229,680, forward strand.
ATCCTTCTCAAGTGACGAAGCGGACGCAACCGTCCGTCCCTCCACGTCGTCGATCACCTGGGCATAGATATGCTTTGATGTGCGATGGATGGAGAGGCGCGGCTTCAGGCCGCCCTTGGCGCGAAGCGCAGTACGAACGCGCCGACGGCGGCGGGCGAAAGAGGAAAGTTTCTGTGCCATATTACTTCTTCTTGCCTTCCTTGCGGAACACATATTCGCCGCGATACTTGATGCCCTTGCCCTTATAGGGCTCAGGCTTACGCCAGCGGCGGATTTCCGCAGCGACCTGTCCGACCTTCTGCTTGTCCATACCACTGATTTCCACAGTCGTCTGGTCAGGCGTCTTGATATCGATGCCTTCGGGGATCGCATAATCGACGTCGTGCGAATAGCCGAGTTGCAGTTTCAGGGTCTTGCCCTGCATCGCCGCGCGATAACCGACGCCGGAAATTTCCAGCACCTTGGTGAAACCCTCGGTCACGCCGGTGACCAGGTTCTGCACCAGCGTGCGCTGCATCCCCCAAAAGGGACGCCCGGATTTCTTGGCGGGTGTGACCTTCACAACACCATCCTCGATCTTATACTCGATTTCGTCGCGGGTAGGCATCGACAGTTCGCCCTTCGGTCCCTTGACCGAAAGCGTTTCACCGGCGATCGAAGCCGAGACACCGTCGGGCAGTGCGACCGGCACTTTTCCAATTCGTGACATCAGCGTTCCCCTAGAAAACCTGGCAAAGAAGCTCGCCGCCGACATTCTGTTCGCGCGCTTCTGCGTCGGACAGAACGCCCTTGGGCGTCGAGACGATGGTGATGCCCAGGCCCGAACGGACCTGAGGCAGATCGGCCGCGCCCGAATAGACACGGCGACCTGGCTTCGACACGCGCTGCAGATATTGGATCGCAGGCGCGCCTTCGAAATATTTCAGCTCGATGCGCGTGAACGTCTTGTTACCAGGCTGTTCCTCGTCGGAATGGCCGCGGATATAACCTTCGCGCTCAAGCACGTTGAGGACATTGCGGCGCAGTTTCGACGCCGGTGTCGTAATGGAATCCATCTTGGCCTGCTGGCCGTTACGGATGCGCGTGAGAAGGTCCGCGAGCGGATCTGTCATTGTCATAGGTCTGCTCCTTTCCTTACCAGCTGGATTTCGTCAGGCCCGGGATCAGGCCTTTGTTTCCAAGTTCACGCAACATGATGCGCGACAGGCCGAACTTCCGGTAATAACCGCGGCTACGCCCGGTAAGTTCGCAACGGTTCCGTACGCGTGTCGGATTTGCGTTGCGCGGAATTTCCGCCATCTTCAAACGTGCCATGAACCGCTCGTCATCGTCGACGCTCTCGTCCTCGGCAATCGCCTTGAGGCGGGCATATTTGCCCGCATATTTCTTCACGAGCTTCTTGCGGTGCTCGTTCTTGTTAACCGAACTCAGTTTCGCCATGACTTAAGTTCTCTTTCCTTGTCTTCGAAGAGAGACGGGCCGGTTAGGCCGCCTTCTTCTCTTCCTCTTCTTCACCGCCAATGAACGGCATCGACAGACCCTTGAGAAGCGCGCGGCCCTCATCGTCCGTATTCGCCGTTGTCGTGATGATCACGTCCATGCCGCGGGTCTGGTCGACCTGGTCATAGTTGATCTCGGTGAAAACGATCTGTTCCTTGATGCCCAAGGCATAATTGCCCCGGCCGTCGAAGCTCTTCGGGTTGGTCCCGCGAAAGTCGCGGACGCGCGGCAAAGCGATGTTCACCAGACGGTCCAGAAATTCCCACATGCGCTCTCCGCGCAGAGTGACCTTGCAGCCAATGGGATTGCCTTCACGCAGCTTGAACGTCGCAATGGACTTTTTCGCTTTGGTGATGACCGGCTTCTGACCGGAAATCTGCGTCATTTCCTGCACCGCGTTGGTCAGGTGCTTCTTGTCGTCCACGGCCTTGCCGACGCCCATGTTGATCACGATCTTCTCGATCTTCGGGATCTGCATGTCGTTCTTGTAGCCGAACTCCTCCTTCAGTGCGCCGCGGACCTTGTCCTGGTACACTTTCTGAAGCCGGGGGATATATTTATCCTTAGCCATTGATTACCTCGCCTGACTTTTTCGCGACGCGAACCTTCTTCCCATCGCGGATCTCGAAACCGACGCGCGTAGGCTTGCCGGTCTTTGGGTCCTCGATGGCGACCTTCGACAACGCCATCGGCGCCTCGAAACGGTCGAGACCACCCTGCGGGTTGGCCTGTGAAGGCTTGCGATGACGCGTCATCACATTGACACCCGACACGACGACCTTGCCATCCTTCGGGAGTACCTGGGTTACGTCGCCATGCTTACCCTTGTCCTTGCCGGACAGGACCACGACACGGTCGCCCTTCTTGATTTTAGCCGATGCCATTTTCAGAGCACCTCCGGCGCCAGGCTGACGATCTTCATCAGGCCCTTCGCACGAAGCTCGCGCGTTACCGGGCCAAAGATGCGCGTTCCCAGCGGTTCCTTGTTCGGGTTGATGAGAACCGCCGCATTGCTGTCGAAACGGATAACCGTTCCGTCGCTGCGACGAATGTCCTTGGCGGTACGAACGACGACGGCACGGTGGACATCGCCCTTCTTCACGCGGCCGCGCGGCTGGGCTTCCTTGACGGAAACCACGATCGTGTCGCCTACGCCGGCAAACCGGCGCTTTGAGCCACCAAGAACCTTGATGCACTGCACACGCTTCGCACCGGAGTTATCGGCCACTTCCAGGTTTGACTGCATCTGGATCATTTATTCGGCTCCCTCGGCAGCGGAATGTCCATCAGCGCCGACCTTGCCGATAAACGTCCAGGTCTTTGTTTTGGAAATGGGCTTGCACTCCTCGATGCGCACCGTGTCGCCAATGGCGCACACATTCTCCGCATCATGGGCGTGATACTTTTTCGACCGGCGAATGATCTTGCCGTAAAGCGGATGCTTCACGCGGCGTTCGATCAGGACCGTGATTGTCTTATCGGTTTTGTCGGACACGACCTGCCCGGTCATAACGCGTTTCGGCATGACCCTATCCTTCTGCCTGAGCGGCGGAGGCGCGCTCAGTCCTGAGTGTGTTGATGCGTGCGATCGTCCGGCGGACATCCTTCACGCGGCTCGGCTTTTCAAGCTGACCGGTCGCCGCCTGGAAGCGCAGGTTATACTGCTCCTTCTTCAGCTGCGCCAGCTCTTCGTTGAGCTGGTCGTCGGTCTTGCCCTTGAGATCGGCAATCTTGGTCATCAGTCGTTGTCCCCCAGGCGGCGAACCACCTTCGTGCGAATGGGAAGTTTCGCGGCGGCACGCTCAAAGGCGACCGTCGCGATGGCGGCGTTAACACCGTCCAGTTCGAAAAGGATGCGGCCTGGCTTAACGCGCGCAGCCCAGTATTCCGGCGAGCCTTTACCCTTGCCCATACGGACCTCGGCAGGCTTGGAGCTCACGGGAACATCGGGAAACACGCGAATCCACAAACGTCCCTGACGCTTGATGTGACGGGTGATCGCACGGCGGGCACTTTCGATCTGACGCGCAGTGATGCGCTCCGGTTCCATGGCCTTTAGTCCAATGGAGCCAAAATTCAGGTCGGTGCCACCCTTGGCGTTGCCATGGATGCGGCCCTTGTGCGCCTTGCGGTATTTGGTGCGTTTCGGTTGCAGCATTTAACTAGCCTTCTGACAGGAAAAGAGGTCCTCGATCAGGCCGTACGCCGCGGTATGTTCTTTCGAACTACCGCGCCGGCCGGACCCCAGATGTTTGCGCGTCCACCATGGCCTTTTCCTGGCCAAGCGGGTCATGCTCCAGGATTTCACCCTTGAAGATCCAGACCTTGACGCCGCAGATCCCGTAAGCGGTCTTCGCTTCGGCCTCTGCATAATCGATATTCGCGCGCAGCGTGTGGAGGGGGACGCGACCTTCGCGATACCATTCCACGCGTGCGATTTCAGCGCCGCCGAGACGACCGCCGCAATTGATCCTGATGCCTTCAGCACCAAGACGCATGGCCGACTGCACCGCGCGCTTCATGGCACGGCGGAACGCGATGCGCCGCTCCAGCTGGTCGGCAATGCCCTGCGCGACAAGCTTGGCGTCGACTTCGGGCTTGCGGATTTCGACGATGTTCAGCGAAACTTCGCTGCCCGTCATGTCGCCAAGTGCCTTGCGCAGCTTGTCGATGTCCGCACCTTTCTTGCCGATGATCACACCAGGACGCGCAGCGTAGACGCTGACACGGCACAGCTTCGCCGGACGCTCGATCACGACCTTGGAAATGGCGGCTTGCGGCAAAGTCTTGAATATGTACTGGCGGATTTTCAGGTCTTCGACCAGCTGACGCGCATAGGATTCGCCATCCGCGAACCAGCGGCTGTCCCAGGTACGATTGACCTGCAGGCGCAGGCCGATGGGATTTGATTTATGACCCATTAGTTCTGCTCCTCTTCGTCATGCTCACGCACGACAATCCGAATACGGCTGAATGGCTTGACGATCTTTGCCGAACGGCCACGCGCGCGGGCCTTGAACCGCTTCATCGTGATCGACTTGCCAACCGAAGCCTCGGCAACAACAAGCGCGTCCACATCCAGATTGTGGTTATTCTCCGCATTGGCGATGGCCGACGCGAGCGCTTTCTGAACAGGTTCCGCAAATCCCTTGTTAGAGAATTTGAGGATGTTCAGCGCATCTTCTGCCTTCTTGCCACGAATAAGGCCAGCCACAAGATTCAATTTGTACGGCGAGCCGCGCAGCGTGTTGGCTACAGCAAGTGCCTCGCGCTCACCGACACGACGGGGATTTTTCGACTGTCCCATTAGCGTTTCGCTTTCTTGTCGGCTGTGTGGCCAAGATAGGTACGTGTCGGCGCAAACTCACCGAGCTTCATGCCCACCATTTCCTCGTTGACAGAAACCGGAATGAATTTTCGACCGTTATAAACGTTGAACGTAAGGCCAACGAACTGCGGCAGAATGGTCGAACGACGCGACCAGGTCTTGATCGGCGTCTTCTTCGCCGCTTCCTGCGCCGCATCGGCTTTCTTCAGAAGGTGAAGGTCCACAAACGGACCCTTTTTCAGGGAACGTGCCATGGCTTACCGGCCCTTCTTGCGCGCGTGGCGCGAACGAATGATCATCTTGTTGGAAGCCTTCTTCTTATCACGCGTCTTCGCACCCTTGGTGGGCTTGCCCCACGGCGTCACAGGATGGCGACCGCCAGACGTCCGGCCTTCACCACCACCATGTGGGTGATCGACCGGGTTCTTTGCAACACCGCGGGTCAGCGGGCGAATACCGCGCCAGCGATTGCGACCCGCCTTGGCAAGAGTCTGATTGGAATTATCCGGATTTGACACGGCACCAACGGTGGCCATGCAATTGCCAGGAATGTAGCGCGTTTCGCCGGAACCGAGGCGAATGATCGTCAGGCCGCGATCCTTGCCGACAACCTGAGCATAGGTACCTGCAGAGCGCGCCATCTGACCGCCCTTGCCAGGCTTGAGCTCGACATTGTGGATGATCGTACCAACCGGCATCTGCGATGTCTCCATCGCATTGCCTGGCTTCACATCGACCTTTTTGCCAGCAATGACCTTGTCACCCGGCCCTACGCGCTGCGGCGCAAGAATGTAGGTCTGCTCACCGTCGGGATAGGTAACGAGCGCGATGAACGCGGAACGATTGGGGTCATATTCCAGGCGCTCGATCGTGCCTTCCACGTCCCACTTCCGGCGCTTGAAGTCCATGATGCGATATTTACGCTTGTGACCGCCGCCGATGCCCCGCGACGTGACATGGCCGTTGTTGTTGCGACCACCTGTCCGCGACAAACCTTCGGTGAGTGCCTTGACCGGACCGCCCTTGTGCAGGTGCGAGCGGTCGACAAGCACCAGGCCGCGACGGGCCGGACTCGTTGGGCGGTATTGCTTGAGTGCCATTAGTTCACTCCGCTCGTAATATCGATCTGCTTGCTGTCCTCGGACAGCGTGACGATCGCTTTCTTGACATCGCTGCGTGTATAGGGACGACCCTTCCAGCGCTTCGTCTTGCCCTTGGCGATCAACGTGTTCACGCCGGTCACCTTGACATCGTAAAGCGCCTCGATCGCAGCCTTGATCTGCGGCTTCGTCGCGTTCAGGGCAACCTTGAAGGCCACCTGATTATGTTCGGAAACCATCGTCGATTTCTCGGTGATGATCGGCGCGCGAATGACGTCGTAATGCGCCAGATCGACCGCCTTCGGTTCAGCCTTAGCCATTGAAGCGCGCCTCCAGCTTTTCGACAGCCGCCTTGGTCAGGACCAGCGTGTCATGGTTGAGGATGTCATAGACGTTGGCGCCTGCAGCCGGCAGCACATCCATGTGCGGCAGATTGCGAACAGCCTTGGTGAAGGCATCCGTCTTTTCGGCGTCCATGAAGAGAGCCTTGGTCAGACCCATCTTGCCAAGCATGTTCTTCATTGCAGCTGTCTTGTGGTCCTTGACCTCAAAATCCTTCACCACAATCAACTTGCCTTCGGCTGCCTTGACGCTGAGCGCCGTTTTGAGGCCGAGCGCACGAATTTTCTTGTTAAGCGCCTGATCGAAATCACGGACCCGGGGACCGTGAGCCTTACCGCCACCAACGAAGATTGGCGCACGGCGGTTACCATGACGGGCTGTACCACCGCCCTTCTGCTTGCCGAACTTCGCGCCTGTGCGATTGACGTCGCTGCGCTCACGCGCGCCGCGCGCCGTGGCGCGGCGATTGGCAAGCTGCCACGTCACCACACGGTGCAGGATGTCGGGGCGCGCTTCCAGACCAAAAATTTCGTCTTTCAGTTCGATATCGCCCGAGGCCTTGCCGTCGAGGCTTGTTACCTTGACTTTCATTTAAGCCTCCGCGGAGTCAGTTGCGGCCTCGTCAGCCGTCTCGGCTGGCGTTTCCGCTGCAGCCTGATTGTTGTTCGCACCGACGACGCTGCCCGGATAGGGGAGGTCGGCGGGATGCTTCACCTTCACCGCATCCGACACAAGCAGCCAGCCACCCTTTGATCCGGGCACACTGCCTTTGATGAACAGCAGGCCACGTTCTACGTCCGTGTCCACGATCTGCAGGTTTTGCTGGGTCCGGAGACGCGCGCCCATGTGGCCGGCCATCTTCTTGCCCTTGAAAACCTTGCCCGGATCCTGGCGCTGACCGGTTGAACCGTGCGAGCGGTGGGAAAGCGACACACCATGCGATGCGCGCAGGCCACCAAAGCCCCACCGCTTCATTGCACCAGCAAAGCCCTTGCCCTGTGTACGGCCCTGGATATCGACCATCTGACCTACGCCGAAATGGTCAGCGGAAATAACCGCGCCCACATCGAGAAGGGCGTCCTCGGCAACGCGGAATTCCGCGATGCGAGCCTTGGGCTCGACTTCAGCCTTCCCATAGAAGCCACGCTGCGGCTTCTTCACGTTCTTTGATTTCGCAGTACCAGCACCAAGCTGGAGGGCCGTATAGCCATCGACATCATCCTTGCGGGTGCCGACGACCTGACAGCCTTCCAAGCTGAGAACGGTTACCGGTACGTGCCGGCCATCCTCCTGGAACAGGCGTGTCATGCCCATTTTTTTCGCGATCACGCCAGTGCGCATGATCATTCCTTTCCTTCAGAGGCCCGCTGGATGATCCAGAGGGCGTGAGCCAAAAATTTAATCCCGCAAAACGCTTACGCGCCCAGCTTGATCTCCACATCCACACCCGCCGACAGGTCGAGCTTCATGAGCGCGTCCACCGTCTGCGGCGTAGGTTGCACGATGTCGAGAAGACGCTTGTGCGTCCGCACCTCGAACTGCTCGCGGCTTTTCTTATCGACATGCGGACCGCGGTTGACCGTGAACTTCTCAATGCGCGTAGGCATCGGGATCGGACCGCGAATCATGGCGCCGGTACGCTTAGCCGTATCGGCAATTTCACCCGTAGCCTGGTCCAGCACACGATGGTCAAAGGCCTTTAGCCGGATCCTGATATTCTGAGTTTCCATCGACGTCGACCTCAAACCTTCAAACAAAAGAGAACCGGTCCAGCACGTAAGCGCCGGACCGGCTTTCGGTATCTAACCTTACTTCGTGATGTCGCCCACAACGCCAGCGCCAACCGTACGGCCGCCCTCACGAATTGCGAAACGAAGACCCTTGTCCATAGCGATCGGTGCGATCAGCTTGACACCCAGGCTCACATTGTCGCCAGGCATAACCATTTCCGTACCCTCTGGCAATACCACTTCGCCAGTTACGTCAGTCGTGCGGAAATAGAACTGCGGACGATAGTTCGCGAAGAACGGCGTGTGACGGCCACCCTCGTCCTTGCCGAGAACATAAACCTCTGCGGAGAAATCGGTGTGCGGCGTGATCGAGCCGGGCTTGGCCAGAACCTGGCCACGCTCGACATCTTCACGCTTCGTGCCACGCAGCAGCGCGCCGACATTGTCGCCAGCCTCACCGCGGTCGAGCAGCTTGCGGAACATCTCAACGCCGGTGACGGTCGTCTTGACGGTGTCCTTGATGCCAACAATCTCGATTTCCTCACCGACGTTCACGACGCCCGTTTCGATGCGACCCGTCACAACGGTACCACGGCCCGAAATCGAGAACACGTCCTCGATCGGCATCAGGAACGGCTGGTCCAGAGGACGCTCTGGCTGAGGAATATAGTCGTCAACAGCCTGCATCAGCTCAATGATCTTTTCCTTGCCGATATTGTCATCACGACCTTCAAGAGCAGCCAGCGCCGAACCTGCGATGATGGGAATATCGTCGCCGGGGAACTCATAGGAGCTGAGCAGCTCGCGGATTTCCAGTTCGACGAGCTCAAGCAGCTCTTCGTCGTCGACCTGATCGACCTTGTTCATGAAGACGACCATGGCGGGCACACCAACCTGGCGAGCGAGCAGGATGTGCTCCTTCGTCTGTGGCATGGGACCGTCGGCTGCGTTCACAACCAGAATCGCGCCGTCCATCTGGGCGGCACCGGTGATCATGTTCTTCACATAGTCGGCGTGGCCCGGGCAATCGACATGCGCATAGTGGCGCGCGCCCGTCTCATATTCAACGTGTGCCGTCGAAATCGTGATACCGCGCTCGCGCTCTTCGGGAGCCTTGTCGATGTTGGCGAAGTCAACGGCTGAGCCGCCATGTGCTTCGGCCATCACCTTCGTGATCGCTGCGGTCAGCGTGGTCTTGCCATGGTCAACATGGCCGATGGTGCCAATGTTGCAATGCGGCTTGTTACGCTCGAATTTTGCCTTACCCATAATCTGTAACCCTCTTCATTTTCTAGGTTAATCTGTTGCTTTCAGAAACGCGGTCAGCCGGCGAGCCTCGCCTTGACCTCATCCGCGACATTCTGCGGTACTTCCTCATAGTGGCTGAACTGCATCGTGTACTGGGCACGGCCCTGTGTCATCGAACGCAGCTGGTTCACATAGCCGAACATATTGGCAAGCGGCACCATGGCTTCAACCACCTGTGCGACGCCGCGCGCCTCGGTGCCCTGAATCTGGCCACGACGCGAATTAAGATCGCCGATCACGTCGCCCATGAAGTCTTCAGGAGTAACGACCTCGACTTCCATCATCGGTTCCAGAAGCTTGATACCAGCCTTGTCGGCAGCATCCCGCATTGCACCGCGACCCGTGATTTCGAAGGCCATCGCCGACGAGTCGACGTCATGATAGGCACCGTCAGTCAACTCGACATTGAAATCGATGATCGGGAAGCCGATCAGCGCACCGGACTCCGCGACCTCGCGAATGCCCTTCTCAACAGAAGGGATATACTCACGCGGAATGTTACCGCCCTTGACGCTGTCCACAAAAGTGACGCCAGAACCGCGCTCACCAGGAGAGACGGTCATCTTCACACGGCCAAACTGGCCGGAACCACCGGACTGCTTCTTGTGCGTATAGTCGATATCGACCGTGCGCTTCAGCGATTCACGATAGGCGACCTGCGGCGCACCCACATTAGCTTCAACCTTGAATTCGCGCTTCATGCGGTCAACAAGAATGTCCAGGTGAAGTTCACCCATGCCCTTAATGATCGTCTGACCGGACTCCTCATCCGATTGCACGCGGAAGGACGGATCCTCCTGCGCCAGGCGATTGAGCGCGATGCCCATTTTTTCCTGGTCGGCTTTGGTCTTCGGTTCCACCGCGACAGAAATCACCGGCTCAGGGAATTCCATGCGTTCGAGAATGATCGGTTTGGACGGCGCACAAAGCGTGTCGCCCGTGGTCACATCCTTCAGACCCACCAGAGCGACGATATCGCCAGCAAAAGCTTCCTTGATATCTTCACGGTCGTTCGCGTGCATGAGCAGCATGCGGCCGATTTTTTCCTTCTTGTCCTTGACGCTGTTGAGCACCTGCGAAGACGCCTCCAGCTTGCCGGAATAGATGCGCGCGAAAGTCAGCGTGCCGACGAAGGGGTCGGTCATGATCTTGAATGCGAGCGCAGAAAACGGCGCCTCATCGGACGATGCGCGGCTATCTTCCGTTGGCTCCTCATCGTCGCCCTGGCCCGTGCCGGGAATGACGCCCTTGATGGCAGGAACATCGATCGGCGACGGCATATAATCGACAACGGCGTCCAAAAGCGGCTGCACACCCTTGTTCTTGAAGGCGGAACCGCAAAGCACGGGAACGAAATCCTGTGCCAGCGTACCCTTCCGAATCAATCGCTTCAGCGTATCAATGTCAGGCTCGTTACCCTCAAGATACGCCTCCATGACGTCGTCATCCTGCTCGACGGCCATCTCGATAAGTTCGGAACGGGCAGCCGCAGCGGCGTCCTTCATATCGTCCGGAATGTCGACGATGTTGAACTCGGCGCCCAGCCCCTCGGACTCCCAAATAATCGCCTTGTTCTGAACGAGGTCGACGATCCCCTGCAGGTCAGCTTCTATACCGACGGGCAAAGCGAGGACAGCGGCGCGCGCGCCAAGACGATCGCGGATCATGTCAACGCACATCTCGAAATTCGCGCCAGTCCGGTCGAGCTTGTTGACGAAGCACATCCGCGGAACCTTGTACTTGTCAGCCTGACGCCAGACGGTCTCGGACTGCGGCTCCACACCAGCGACGCCGTCGAAAACAGCGACCGCGCCGTCGAGCACGCGGAGCGAACGCTCGACCTCAATCGTGAAATCGACGTGACCAGGCGTGTCGATGATGTTGACACGGTGATCTTTCCAGAACGTCGTCGTCGCAGCGGACGTGATCGTGATGCCGCGCTCCTGCTCCTGCTCCATCCAGTCCATGGTCGCGGCGCCGTCATGGACTTCGCCGATCTTGTAGGACTTGCCGGTGTAATAGAGAATGCGCTCAGTCGTCGTCGTCTTGCCGGCGTCGATATGCGCCATAATACCGATATTACGATATTTCTCGATAGGGTGTTCGCGGGCCATGGGGGTGGTCTTCCTGCGTAAAAGTCTGAAAAATTACCAGCGGTAGTGCGAGAATGCGCGGTTCGCTTCCGCCATACGGTGCGCATCTTCGCGCTTCTTCACGGCGTTGCCGCGATTCTGCGAGGCATCCATCAATTCCGAGGACAAACGCTGAGCCATTGTATTTTCGGGGCGGCCGCGTGCCGCGCTGATCAGCCAGCGGATGGCGAGCGCCTGTCCGCGATCCGGACGAACCTCGACCGGCACCTGATAGGTCGCACCGCCGACACGGCGGCTGCGCACTTCGACAGCGGGCTTCACGTTGTTGAGAGCCTCATGAAAGACGCCAAGCGGATCGGTCTTCATCTTGGCCTCAATGGAATCGAGCGCGCCATAGACGATGCTTTCCGCGACCGACTTCTTGCCCTGATACATGACAAGATTCATGAACTTTGTCAGGACCATATCACCGAAGCGGGGATCGGGCAGGATTTCACGTTTTTCTGGGCGGCGGCGACGTGCCATTTCAAATTTCCTTTGTGATCTTCAGCTTACCCGAAACACGTCCGGCGCTTACTCTGGCTGGTTATTTAGGCTTCTTTGTACCGTATTTCGAACGGCTGCGCTTCCGGTCGCCGACGCCCTGCGTATCGAGCACGCCGCGCAGCACGTGGTAACGCACACCGGGAAGATCCTTGACGCGGCCGCCACGGATCAGAACAACGGAATGTTCCTGGAGGTTGTGACCTTCACCGGGGATATAGCCGATGACTTCAAAGCCATTGGTCAGACGAATTTTGGCAACCTTGCGGAGCGCCGAGTTCGGCTTCTTCGGGGTCGTCGTGTAAACGCGCGTGCACACACCGCGCTTCTGCGGGTTCGCTTCCAAAGCGGGAACCTTGTTACGGGCCTTCTGCGGCACGCGTCCCTTGCGGACCAGCTGGTTGATCGTCGGCATTCGGTCACCTTCACTAGCAAACTGAATTCGCGCCCCTGGAAGGCACGCGAACGAAAAAAGACAGACCTTGCGGGGACCAGAGATTCGGCGCCGCACGGAACTGCCTGTAACTATATCAACGTAAACGAAGATTTCTCTCCGCTCTCGCCATCGGACTGCGTTTAAGGGCGAACCTTACGAGCCAGCCCGCGAGCTGTTGTGCCTTGCATATAGGAATATCGGACTAATGGGTCAACGCCCTAATGCCTGGCTGGGCGTCGTCAGAGGATCGCGAAATGGCTTGCGTCGCTTATCATGTGCAGAGCCGTTCTGGACAATGACGTAGGTGCGCTGCGGCACCTGGACCGCCTGGCGCGCGTTGTACAAGGGTACGGCAAACGCGTTCAGCGCATAGCGCCCGGCGGCAGCCCGGGTAGTCAGGGGACGCGGGTCGCTCCCGCGCACATGTCGCTGAAACACGGAATAAGATATCATTGAAACTCTACCAGCTTCATCTTGACGCAAGTGGGCTTCATGACACCCTTCCGCTTCGGAAGATCGAAGCAGGTCCGCGTGCGGCTCCGTACAGGCTTCAGCCAGTTGCCGAACCGCTTCACCCTCAATTTTTGCGCCGGGTCGAACCCGACCCGCGCTGCCGAAACGAGCTTTACGCCCACTGCGCCGACAGAGCTGCGCGCCTTTGCCGAAAAGGGCGCTGCGAGCGTGGTGAAGACGGTCGTCAGACCAACCATTAGGAGAAGACTGCCTTGGGAAAGCACGTTGCGAAAATGATTATCTGTCATGGATCAATAACGGGTCCTCCGCCCCATATGTTCCATATTTATGCAAATAAAATAACTGTTTACGGGACTTTAACCATTCAACATCCGGTACAGAAATCAGCAATCGGAAACAAATCAGTCGACCCGCCTGCCGCCCTTGATGACAGCAACAGGTGTTTCCAGCTCGGCTACATTGGCGAGTGGATCGCCTTTTACCGCAACCATGTCACCAAAAGCGCCAACCTTCAAAAGGCCGACCTCGCCGGTCCGTCCCAGCGCATCCGCGGCGTTGACCGTCGCCGCCTGAATAGCTTGCAGGGGGGTCATGCCAAACCGCACCATGACGGCAAACTGGCCTGCATTCTGCCCATGCGGATAAATTGCCGCGTCGGACCCGAAAACCATTTTCACGCCAGCCTCGACCGCGCGGCGGAAACTTTCACGCTGAACCTTGCTGACCTGCCGTTCTTTCGCCAGATTTTCCTCACGCACCCCGTTCTTTTCGCCCTCTGACAGCGTGTAGTCGGTGTTGTAGATGTCCATCGACAAATAGGTCCCGCGCTCTTTTGCAAGGCGGATTGCTTCATCATCCAGAAAACTGGCATGTTCCACGGTCGTGACGCCGCCGCGGATTGCGGCCTTGATACCGTCCGTGCCATGCGCATGGGCGGCAACTTTCAGGCCCAGCAATGACGCGGCATCGACGGCCGCGCGAATCTCTTCCTCGGTCAACTGCTGCTCACCGACCTTCGTACCCTTTGAGAACACGCCTCCGGTCGCGCAGATCTTGATGACCTCCGCGCCGTATTTCCGCATCCAGCGGACCCGCTGGCGCATTTCCTCGGGACCATTGGCAACGCCGCGTGCCGTCACGTCCATGCTGGGCGGGAAGCTATTGTCATCGCAATGTCCGCCTGTCGCGCCGATCGCATGTCCGGCGGGAACGATGCGCGGCCCCGGTGTCCGCCCCTCCTCGACGGCCTGCTTCAGGCCAACGTCGGCGAAATTGTCGGAGCCCACGTTTCGGACGGTTGTGAAGCCCGCCTTTAACGTAGCCTCGGCATTGGGGGCCGCCATGATGGTCCAGAAACTATCGGTATACTCCAGCCCGCGCCAGCCGCCTATGTCAGCAACGCCGGTCAGATGCACATGCATGTCAATCAAACCGGGCAGCAATGTGTGGCCGCTCAGATCGATCCGCTTCGCATCAGCGGGCGCACCCGAACCATCCAGGGAAACAATGCGCCCATCGGTAACGACGATCTGGGGCGTGTTCACATAGCGCCCGCTTTCCACATCCAGCATGCGGTCGGCCGTGATGACAGTCGTTTCAGCGAAGGCGGGGGCAGCGATCAGCGCCAGCAGCGAAAGGCATGTTTTCATTCATGATGCCATAGCCACGAATTTGCAGGCTCGGCAAGTGATTCAGCCTAGCTGGCCGACCAGCTTGCGGTAGATCGGCGGATAAAGCGGCTTCACAAAGGCGCAGCCATAATAGCCCTGCCCTGCCCTGACGACGACAGCTTCGAACCCGCGTATGTCTTCAACGCGCAGGCGCAGCACGGTGCCGGTCGGGATGAAGATAGGACTTTCAAAGCGAAACCCGGTCATGGACAGATCCTTGACGACGCCGTTGACGCGCATGGTTCCGCTGTGCCGCGCCTCGGCACCAAGCTCTACCGGCAGCCTTTCGGCGCCGCGCATGTCGGTATCCGTCTCAACAAAAGCAACATTCGCCGCCATAAGGCACCTCCCAAGAGTGCGATATGGCTATCAGGAAAGCGTCAATAACTCCTAAACCGTAATGGTCCGTTACGGACGTAATTGGGCAGGCATCGTCTTTAGGTTCTTCGGCGTTACCTTCCAGCGAAGAGGATTTTCATATTCGAAGTCCATTTTCACGTTCATGTCGGCACGGCGGATTTGAATGAGAACGGTCTTCCAGTCGCCCTGCCCCGAATCCGCCATGGCCTTGTGCAGGTCGCGCAGACGATAGTGCAGGTCCTTGTTGCGCGGCGTGCCCGCCTTCGGCACGCCATTGGCATCGTAGCTGTAGCCGCTGATCTGCGTAGCGCCTTCGCCATATATCCCTACGACGGAAATGCCATCCCAGTCCCGGTCGGCATATTTCTCGTCCTGTACGATCATGGTGCCGATCTCGTGTATCAGCGCATCGGCGGGCATGTTGTCCATAAGGGCTAGTTATCCATCAGCATGTCTATGTCCGAACGGGCTACCCGGTCGAACCCCTGTCCGGCCACGTTATCGAACATGGCCGAATTTTCATAGACGATGTCGCCTGTCCCCGGATTGATGACCTCATATTCCACATGCACGTCATTCGGCCGCCCGGAACGGAAGTCATCGAGGTCGATCCGAACCCGGACCTCGGCACCAGCATTGATCCAGTCGGCGATTTCATTCTCGAATCTCTTGTAGGCCGACGTGTTGAAATTGGCATTCTGCGGGAACAGATTGATATCGCCCTGATCGGGCATGAATCGGTGGGCAACGATGTGCCCGCCCTGATCGCCCTCAATGCCTGCTTGTCCAACTCGCCGAGTGGCAGCGATTTCGTCGGGTGAGCGTACCGCACCAGTCGTGACGTTCGAAAGCGTCGCTTCAGCGCGGATCGTCTGCCCCTCCGCATTAACGGTATAGACGACTTCATTTCCATTGGCGCGCCGGGTCGTCTGCGTGACGATTTCCGCGGCATCATCGACCAGCCGCCCGCCGCCTTCCGCCAGATCGTCGGCGGCACTAGCGGGAATGTCGTCCGCACTGCGCAGGACCACCTCGGCAATCTCGTCGCCATTGCGCGCAAGAAATTTGATGCCGCCCTTGGCAATGCCATAGCCGCCCGCCGCTATCTCGACCGCCTGTGCGATGACCGCACCCCCTGCCTGCGCGCGGTTGGTCATATCGAACGTCGGAATGCTGTCGGATGCAATGTAGGCGTCAACACCGGAATAGGTGCCGCGCACCCACTCGGCGCTGCCGTCGGCACCCGCGGCATCTAGCCCGCCCGCGATCAGCCGGCTGGGCGATGTCAGCCACCAGTTGAGGCTGTCATTGGTAATTTCATAAAGGTCGCTAAAACCATTCGCAACGGCCTTGGCACCACCAATCACGCCCTGGCCCGGATGATTTAGCGCCAGCGTGACATTCTCGTCCCAGGTTGCGCCGCCCCCCAGCAGGCGATTGAGCTCACCGACCTGCTCCGCAGTCAGTTCACGGTCGAGGACGAGCTTGGTAGCGACCGCACCAGCGGGATCGCTCTCGGCAATGTGCGCCAGATCATAGGCGAGCTCGTTGACGTTGAGAACTTCGGTTCTATCCCGTCCGCGCCTGCTAACCTGTACGCCGATATTGTCGTCGATCAAATGCGCGGCGCTCGTCTCTGCCACGGCCTCATCAACGATAACCTCGCCGCTTAATCGATCACCGGCCAGGCTGGCAAAGGCAGCGCCCTGCTCGGCTATGGCACGGTTCAAATCCTCATTGAAGTGGCCGAGCTGAGCCGGCGTCAGCCGCGCCTCGACCTCCTCGCGAACATCCTGGGCATAGTCAGGGTCGGTGCGCGCGATCGCAAGAATATCATAGGACAACCTGTCCGTATGCACCGTGTAGACGGTGCGCTCCTCGATCGTCTTCCCGCGGCTTCCATGACCGCCCTGCACATGCGAGGTCGTATGGCTTTCCACCAGATTTGCCGCACGTTCGGCAGGGGCCGGGCGGGAACGCTCCGGACTTGGCGGGGGAGAGCGAAACTGACTGGGATTGATGCGGCTGCCGTCCGCACCCTCGATCAACGCCATAACAGAAACTCCGACCTGACTTGGTCGATAGAACCTGCCGCTTCAGTTCAGCTCATGATATGCGGGGGTTCCCGTAAACCGGTAACCGCCATCGTTCAGACCGCGCCGTGGCAATGTTTGTATTTGCGCCCGGAACCGCAGGGACAGGGGGAATTGCGACTGACGGTGCCCGTGCCCTCCGGCAATGGTTTTTTCGCCCGCTGCGACGGCCCCGGGGTGTCGGTGTGCGGAAAACTGTCATCCTCGCCCGTGAACGGATCGATATGCGTCGTAATGAATTCGCTTGGCGCGGGTTCCGGGCGCGGTTCCGCCAGCCGGGCATTGGCAAGCATCCGCGTCACATCCTCGCGGATCGTGGCCAGCATCAGCTCGAAGAGCTGAAACGCTTCCTGCTTATATTCATTGATCGGCTGCTTCTGCGCATAGGCGCGCAGATGGATGGAACCGCGCAGGGCGTCGAGTGTCGCCAAATGCTCCTTCCAGCGTGTGTCGATGGCCTGCAGCATGAAGCTTTTTTCGACCTCGAACCACTGGCCTTCTGGCAGATGCGCGATTTTCTCCTGCAGGACCTCGGCGGCGCGCTGATTGATACGCTCGATAAAGATCTCCTGATCGACGGCATCCTCTTCCATCCATTCGTGAAAGGGCAGGTCCAGGCCCATGACACGCAATGTCTCTTCGCGCAGTCCTTCCACATCCCATTTTTCCGGATAGGCGGACGCGGGTGCGTATGAGAAAACCATGTCCGTGACCGTTTCAGCGCGCATCTCTTCAACGACATCATCGACCCGCTCGGAGTCCATGACCTCCTCACGCTGCTCGTAAATGACCTTGCGCTGGTCATTCATGACATCGTCATATTGCAGCAGGTTCTTGCGCACGTCATAGTTTCGCGCCTCGACCTTTTTCTGCGCGGTTTCAATGGCCTTCGATATCCACGGATGCTCGATCGCTTCGCCGTCCTCTAGGCCCGACTGCATCATCCGGTTGAGAAGGTTTGCCTGACCGAAAATACGCAGCAGGTCATCGTCCAGAGAGAGGAAGAAGCGGCTGACGCCGGGATCGCCCTGACGGCCAGCGCGTCCGCGCAGCTGATTGTCGATACGGCGGCTCTCATGCCGCTCGGTGCCGAGCACGAACAGCCCGCCTGCCGCCAGCACGGCATCACGCTCCGCCTTGATTTCTTCACGAATACGATCTGTCTCGCGGTCCTTTTCGGGGCCATCCTCCATAGATGACAGCTCGTCGTTGACGCGGAATTCGAGGTTGCCGCCCAGTTGGATGTCGGTCCCGCGGCCCGCCATGTTGGTCGCGATGGTAACGGCTCCCAGGCGACCTGCCTGCGCGACGATATGCGCCTCCTGCTCATGAAAACGCGCGTTCAGGACGCTGTGATCGACTCCCTCTTTCTTCAGATATTCCGACAGCATTTCCGACTTCTCGATGCTCGTCGTACCAACCAGCGTAGGCTGACCTTTCTTACTGGCCTCCCGGATAGCCTCGACGATGGCGCCGAACTTGTCCGTGGCGTTCTTGAAGAACTGGTCGTCATGATCCTCGCGCTGCACGGGCACATTCGTCGGAATTTCCACCGTATTCAATTTGTAGATTTCATAGAATTCCGCCGCCTCGGTCGCCGCCGTACCGGTCATGCCGCTAAGTTTGGGATACATGCGGAAATAATTCTGAAAGGTGATGGTGGCGAGAGTCTGGTTCTCCGCCTTTATGTCGACGCCTTCTTTCGCCTCGACGGCCTGATGCAGGCCGTCTGACCAGCGGCGGCCATCCATCATGCGACCGGTAAATTCGTCGATGATGACGATCTTGCCGTCCTTGACGATATAATCCTTGTCTTTCTTGAACATCTTGATCGCGCGGAGCGCCTGGTTTGTGTGGTGCACCACCTGCGTATTTTCGATGTCGTAAAGGTTCGCGCCCTGCATCAGCCCGGCGTCCTCCAGCAGGCGCTCGACCCGCTCAGTACCGTCTTCGGTCAGGATGATCGATTTCTGCTTTTCATCGATCTCGTAATCATCGTCACCCAGCTGGCGAACGATGGCATCAACCTTGATGTACATGTCCGACTTGTCCTCGGTCGGGCCGGAAATGATCAGCGGCGTACGCGCCTCGTCGACCAGAACGGAGTCGACCTCGTCGATAACGGCGAAGTTGAAGGGGCGCTGTACCATGGCGTCGCGCGAATATTTCATATTGTCGCGCAGATAATCGAACCCGAACTCGTTGTTGGTGCCATAGGTGATGTCGCAGGCATAGGCACGCCGGCGCTCGTCCTCGGGCAGGTCGGGAATGATGACGCCTACCGTCAGCCCCAGGAATTTATAGACCTGCGACATCCATGCGGCATCGCGGCTGGCCAAATAGTCGTTAACGGTGACGACATGGACGCCCTTACCTTCCAGCGCGTTCAGATAGACCGCGAGTGTGGCCACCAGCGTCTTGCCTTCGCCCGTCCGCATCTCGGCGATCTCACCGCGATGAAGGACGATGCCGCCGACCATCTGCACATCGAAGTGCCGCATGCCCATGCGCCGCTTCGCGGCTTCGCGAACGACCGCGAAGGCTTCCGGCAGGATCTTGTCTAACGTCTCGCCCGCCGCCAGCCGCTCACGGAAATGCGGAGTTTTCGCCGCCAGTTCGTCATCCGTCAGCGCTGCCATCTCCGGCTCGTGCGCGCCGATCTTCTGCACGATGGAATCCAGCGAGCGAACATAGCGGTCGTTGGAAGAGCCAAAGAGGCGCTTCGCAATCCGATTCATACCGAGCATTTGTAATCCTTGTCGTGCTGCCCGCTGACACCGGAACGCTCCGATGGCTGCGCTGGCCTGAAACCCTTAAGGCGCGACATAGGTACGCCCCCCTTAAGGGTCAATGAAACTGAATGGCAGTGGCGGCTTGTCGATCAACTGTTGGAATGCACGACAGCCCTTCCACGGCCTTCTGATTTCGCGCGGTACAGTGCCGCGTCCGCAAGGCGGCGCAGCATCCTGATGTCGGACGCCTGTTCGGGATAAAGCGCCGCGCCAACGCTAAAGCGCACCTGATCGCCCTCCGCGGGACGCAAGGCTGACGTCGCCAGCGCCTGCAACATGGCAGCGCTTTCGACATCCGGGATGACGATGCCGAATTCATCGCCGCCGATGCGCGCCACCGTGGCGGGTGCGGAAAACAGGTTTCGCAAATGCGCGGCGACACCGCAAAGCGCCTTGTCGCCTTCCTCATGTCCGTGCGTATCGTTGATCCGCTTGAAATTGTCGACGTCGATAAACAACAGGCCGCAGCTCCCCCGGCCCTTATCCGCGGCGGAAATGGCCGCGGTCAGCATGTCATGGAACAGCGCGCGATTCGGCAGGCCCGTCAACGGGTCGTGTAGTGCCAGCCAGCGGATACGTTCCTCACTCTTGCGACGTTCGGTCATATCCGCCCGGGTGCCGATCATGCGAAGCGCGCGGCCGCTCTCACTTCGCTCCACAACCCGCGCGCGCTCCAATATCCAGACCCAGCCGCCATTCTTGCAACGCATCCGGTGTTCGTCGGCGACCATGTCCTTGCTGCCCTTGGCGCAGGCTTTCAGTAATTTTTCCCAGCGCGGCCAGTCTTCGGGGTGGAAATAGTCTTTCGCGCCAAGCGTGTGCGTTCTGACATCGCCGGGTTCGTATCCCTGGACGGCAAGCGCACTGTCCGACATCCAGACATCGCCTGTCACCATGTCCCAGTCCCAGACACCAAAGCCTGTGGCATCAAGCGCCAGAGACAGGCGCGCCTCGGCTGTGGAGTGGCGGGCATTCGACAGGCGGAGCGCGGCGTTTTCCGCACTCAAACGGGCGATCTCGGCATGGGCATCGTCGGCTGGCCGCAGCGTTTCAGGTGCTGTCCCGGTTCGTGGATTCCGTTCGCGCATCAACCATTCCCGTCCGTAAAACGACTCAAAGACAACTGATACGCTGTACCCACGACTAGCATTTTTCTCTCCGCATGCCTTGAGTTAAATCAGCATTGGCCTCGTTGCGGATTTTGCCTTGCCGCCGCCAAACTCCTAAGGCGCTGCCTTCTTTCCTTCAGGCCAAGGTAGAATATCAAGGTGACCGCCCGTTCTCCGCTCGCTCCCAAGCACTTTCCCCAGCTTCCCGACATTCCCGGTGTCGACCTCGCCGTCGAACATGCCGGTTATAAGTACAAATCCCGAATGGACCTGCTGGTTGCCCGATTCGCTGAGGGAACGCGCGTGACGGGCGTCACGACGCGATCCTCCTGCGCTTCGCCGGAAGTGGAATGGTGCCGCGAAAGGCTGCCCGCCGGAAAAGCGCGTGCGCTGGTCGTTTCATCTGGAAACTCAAACGCATTCACTGGAAAGAAGGGCCGCGCCGCCACCGACATGATTGGGCGGAAAATCGCCGACCTGACGAGCGCACCGCTGGACGAGGTTTTCCTGTCCGCGACCGGCGTCATCGGAGTTCCGCTGCCTGCGGAACGGGCGATGCCGGCGCTGGAGCGGGCAGTCCGCGCGAAACAGTCTGCAAGCTGGGAAGACGCGGCGAAGGCTATCTCCACCACCGATACCTTTCCCAAAGGCGCATCCGCCACTGCAATCGTCGGCGACCAGAGCGTCAGCATTTCGGGCATAGCCAAGGGCTCTGGCATGATCGCGCCCGACATGGCGACGATGCTTGCCTATATTTTCACCGATGCTGATATCGAAACCGCGCTATTGCAACAGATGCTGACCCGCGCAAATCACGCGACTTTCAACAGCATCACCGTCGATGGTGACACCTCAACAAGCGACACCTTGCTGGCCTTTGCTACGGGAAAGACCGGCCCGCATATCGGCAATATGGACGATCCCGGGGCTGACGCCTTCGCTGCCGCGCTGACAGACGTCTGCCGGGATCTGGCGCAGCAGATCGTGCGCGACGGCGAAGGCGCATCGAAATTCATCACGATCGACGTGGACGGGGCGGTCAGCGACGAAAGCGCCAGGGTCATCGCGCTTTCGATCGCCAACAGCCCGCTCGTGAAAACCGCCATTGCCGGAGAGGACGCCAATTGGGGCCGCGTTGTCATGGCGGTCGGCAAAGCGGGCGAGCCTGCCGACCGCGACCGGCTTGCCATTCGTTTCGGTAACATCATTGTCGCCGCCGATGGCGAAGTCGTGGAGGACTATGACGAGATACCGGTCGCCGCCCATCTGAAAGGGCAGGAGATCGATATTGGCGTTTCGATGAACATGGGAGAGGGCCGCGCGCGGGTCTGGACCTGCGACCTCACCCACGGTTACATCAGCATTAATGCAGATTACAGGAGCTGAAGTTTTGTCCGAAACGCCCGAAGTCGTCCTTCATGATTATCCGCATTCACCGTTCGCACAGGTCATCCGTCTCGCGCTAGGTTTGAAGGGGCTCTCGTGGAAGTCCGTGCAACAGCCCAACATCGCACCAAAACCGGACCTTTCGGCGCTGACTGGCGGTTATGAACGCATCCCGGTTCTGCAGATCGGCGCGGACATTTATTGTGATACTGCCATCATTATCGAGGCGCTGGAGGCCTATCAGCCCGAACCCAGCCTTTACCCGCAGCCGCTCGGCTTTGCGGGCCGCCTGATCGCTTCGTGGTCGGGATCCAGCTGGTTCATGCCGAGCGTCGGTGTGGCTCTTGGCAGCAATCCCGATGTCGTCCCGCCGGAATTCTGGGAGGATCGCAAGACGCGTTTCGGCATGGACCCGGAGACGTTCCTGCCGATGGTTCCGCATCTCGCCTCGCAATTCGCGGCCGGCGCAAACCTCCTGGCACAGGCACTGTCCGATGGCCGCAGCTTCATTGGCGGCGATCAGGCGGGCCATGCCGATTTCGCGCTTTACATGAACATTCGTTTTGTGGGTTTCGCGGGACACAAGCCCACCGACTTCGGCAAGGGCATCGCGGCCTGGTATGACCGCGTTGCGGCTATCGGCGACGGCACACATGAGGACTGGACGACAGAACAGGCCATTGCTCACGCCGCGGCCATTACGCCGGTCCAGGATTTTGCCATTGCGCCCGATCGTGGATTCAGCGCAGGCGATACCGTCAGTGTGAAAACGGAATCTCCTGATCGCGCCGCCGTATCAGGCACACTCATTGGACTGGACGATCGTCGTATCACGATCGCCCGCGACGACAATCGCGCTGGCCGCGTTCACGTGCATTTCCCGCGTTTGGGTCAGGTGATCCTGCCAGGGTAGCTTCTGCAAACAGGCAGATTTCCTACGCGTAGGACTGTGGTCTACAGGTTAGGCCGCAGCCACCGCTCCGCTTCCTCTACCGCGATCCCGCGCCGCGCCGCATAATCTTCCAGTTGGTCCCGCCCGATCCGTGAAACGCCGAAATACTGGCTGTCGGGGTGCGCGAAATAAAGCCCCGAAACGGACGAGGCGGGCAGCATCGCCATGGATTCCGTCAGGCTGACCCCGGTCGCCGCCGTGGCACCCAGAATATCGAACAGGATTGGTTTCAGCGTATGGTCCGGACAGGCCGGATATCCTGGCGCCGGACGGATACCGCGATAACGTTCCTTGACGATATCCGCATCCGACAGATCCTCGTCCGGCGCATAGCCCCACAATTCGCGCCTTGTGCGGGCGTGCAGATATTCCGCGAACGCCTCGGCCAGCCGGTCGGCCAGCGCCTTTAGCAGGATGTCGGAATAATCGTCATTGCCAGCCTTGAACCGCGTTGAATAGGGCTCGACACCGCTGCCCGATGTCACGCAGAACGCGCCCATCCAGTCGCCATCGGGCTTGATGAAGTCCGCAAGGCACATGTTCGCTCGCCCCTCACGCTTCACCATTTGCTGGCGCAGCATTGGCAGCCGCGCGATCTCGTTGGTGCGCGCTTCGTCCGCAAAGACCCGAATATCGTCTCCGTCGCGCAGTACCGGCCAAAATCCGGCAACCCCGCGGGGTCGCAGCCAATCCTCGGTCTCCATCCTGTCAAGCATGGCCTGCGCGTCGGCAAACAGCGAGCGCGCGCTTTCGCCAACCAAATCATCCTCAAGAATGGCCGGATAATTGCCGTGCAGTTCCCATGACCGAAAGAAGGGCGTCCAGTCGATCCAGGACCGCAGCATGCGCACGGTTACGTCGTCGACTTCCCACGGGCCCAGGTTTTTCGGGCGGGGAGGCGCATAATGTGAAAAGTCGATCTTGAACGCATTTGCCCGCGCGGTTTCCAATTCGCAAAGCTTCGACTCACCCTTGCTGGCGCGGTCCGCGCGAATCTTTTGATACTGCGCGCGCGTCTCGGCGATCAGCGTGGTTCCCCCCTCGCCATCCGAGGTCAGCGCACTCGCCACGCCGACCGCGCGGCTGGCATCCAGAACATGCAGCGTCGGCCCTGTGTAGGCTTGTTCGATTTTCAGCGCGGTATGCACCTTCGAAGTGGTCGCACCGCCGATCAGGAGCGGTATGGTCATTCCCGCTTTCTGCATTTCCTCGGCTACGGTGACCATCTCGTCGAGGGAGGGCGTGATCAGCCCTGACAGGCCAATGATATCCGCGTCGTGATCGTTCGCTGCCTTCAGGATATCCTGCCACGGCACCATGACACCCAGATCGATAATCTCGAAATTGTTACACTGCAGAACGACGCCGACGATATTTTTGCCAATATCGTGAACGTCGCCTTTCACAGTCGCCATGACGATCCGGCCCTTCGCCCGGGCGCCTTCCTCCTTCTCTTCCTCGATGAAGGGAATCAGGTGTGCGACAGCTTTTTTCATTACGCGCGCCGACTTTACCACCTGCGGCAGGAACATCTTGCCCGATCCGAACAGATCGCCGACGACGTTCATACCATCCATCAGCGGTCCTTCGATCACATGGATTGGCTTGTCAGCGGATTGGCGCGCCTCTTCCGTATCCTCGACGACAAACTCATCGATGCCCTTTACGAGTGCGTGGGAAAGACGTTTCTCGACCGGCAGATCGCGCCACGCCATATCCTTCACCAGTGTCTTCGCCGCGCCGCCCTTGTAGCGTTCGGCAAGTTCCAGCAGGCGATCCGTGGCATCGTCCCGCCGGTTGAGAACGACATCCTCGGCCGCCTCTCGTAATTCCGTGTCGATATCGTCGTAGATATCGAGCTGCCCCGCATTGACGATGGCCATGTCCAGGCCTGCTGGAATGGCATGATAAAGGAAGACGCTGTGCATCGCGCGGCGCACCGGTTCGTTGCCGCGGAAGGAAAAGCTCAGGTTGGAGAGCCCACCGGAAATTTTGACATGCGGGCAGCGCCTTTTGATTTCACGCGTTGCCTCGATAAAATCGACACCGTAGTTATTGTGCTCTTCGATGCCCGTTGCCACTGCGAATATATTCGGATCGAAGATAATGTCTTCGGCGGGAAAGCCGTCAGCGATCAATAGCTTGTAAGCCCGCTCGCAAATCTCGATCTTGCGCGCCGCCGTGTCGGCTTGGCCGACCTCGTCGAAGGCCATGACGATGGCGGCCGCACCGTAGCGCCGCACCTTGCGCGCCGCCTCAAGAAACGCCGTCTCACCTTCCTTCATACTGATGGAATTGACGACCGCCTTGCCCGCCACACAGCGCAGCCCGGCTTCGATGACCTCCCATTTCGATGAATCAATCATCACCGGCACACGCGCAATGTCGGGTTCGGCCGCGATCAGCTTCAGAAATGTCTCCATGGCGTCGACCGCGTCCAGCAGGCCCTCATCCATGTTGACGTCGATGATCTGCGCGCCGTTTTCGACTTGCTGCCGCGCAACCTCGACAGCGGCATCATAGTCGCCGCCCATGATCAGCGTCTTGAAGCGAGCCGATCCCGTAACATTTGTCCGCTCGCCGACGTTGATGAAATTCGTCGCGGAAGAGGTCATGCCGCCACCGTGAAAGGCTCAAGGCCGGACAGTCGCATCGCCGCCGCCGCCGGCCGCACTTCGCGCGGCGCGATCCCGTCCACCGCCGCCTTCATCGCGGCGATATGTTCAGGGGTCGTGCCGCAGCAGCCGCCAAGTGCGTTGACATAACCCTGCTCGGCCCATGCGCGCGTCAGCTTCGCGGTCGTTTCCGCCGCCTCGTCATATTCGCCCATTTCGTTCGGGAGGCCCGCATTGGGATAGACCATGACCGGCACATCCGCGATTTTGGCCAGTGCCGCGACATGCGGGCGCAGTTCGGTCGCGCCGAAAGAACAGTTCAGTCCAATCGTCAGCGGCCTGACATGCCGGACGGAATACCAGAAGGCCTCGACGGTCTGCCCGCTCAGGTTACGGCCTGCCATGTCGGTCAGGGTCATC
Source organism: uncultured Alphaproteobacteria bacterium (assembly GCA_963710205.1). GTDB lineage: Bacteria > Pseudomonadota > Alphaproteobacteria > Sphingomonadales > Sphingomonadaceae > Pacificimonas. The sequence continues at coordinate 255,931 of CAVPZG010000007.1, forward strand.
GAAAGCATCATCGGCAGATCGCGGCCCAGATCGTCGCCCGCCTCCATCACGGCCATCGCCGCAGCCTTCGCGTTCAGTGTATCGAACACCGTCTCGATGAGGATGATGTCGACACCGCCCTCGACAAGGGCATCGATCTGCTCGCGGTAGACCGCCTTCACGCCGTCAAACTCGACTTCGCGGTAGCCGGGATTGTTGACGTCGGGGGAAATGCTGAGCGTCTTGTTGGTCGGCCCGATTGCGCCGCAGATAAAGCGCCGCCTGCCATCGCCGCGCGCATCCACCGCCGCGCGCAACACGCGCGCCGCGGCCCGGTTGATGTCGCCCACCAGATGCGCGGCGTCATAGTCGCCCTGCGAGATCTTCGTGGCGTTGAACGTGTTGGTGGCGAGTATGTCCGCGCCCGCGTCCAGATACGCATCGGCGATCTCGCGGATCAGTGCCGGCCGCGTCAGGTTCAGAAGATCGTTATTGCCCTTCTGGTCCGCCGTCAGGCCGCTGTCGCCCTTGTAATCGGCCTCTGTCAGCCTTCGCTTCTGGATTGCCGTTCCGTAGGGGCCGTCCTTGATGAGGATGCGCGTCTTCACGAGCGCATTGAAATCGTCTCTCACGCTCATGTGACCGGCCTCAATCCCAGCATGTGGCAGATGGCATAGCTCAGTTCCGCCCGGTTCAAGGTGTAGAAATGAAAATCGCGAACACCGCCCGCGTAAAGCCGCCTGCACATCTCCGCCGCCACCGTCGCCGCGACCAGTTTTCGCGCGTCGGGCTTGTCGTCCAGCCCCTCGAACAGCCGCGCCAGCCAGCCGGGCAGTTCCGTTCCGTTCATGGCCGCGAACTTCTTCGTCTGACTGAAATTCGACACCGGCAGTATCCCCGGAAGGATCGGCGCGGAAATCCCGTGTGCCGCCGCCGCGTCGCGAAAGCGGAAAAACGCCTCGGCGGAAAAGAAGAATTGCGAGATCGCCTGGGAGGCGCCCGCATCAAGCTTGCGTTTCAGATTGTCGAGATCGGCTGACAATGTTCCCGATTCCGGATGCGTTTCGGGATAGGCAGCGACGGAAATCTGAAAATCCGCCACGCGCTTCAGACCCGCCACGAGACTGGCGGCGCAGTCATAGCCATCGGGGTGGGCGGAAAAGACCTCGCCCTCACGCGGCGGATCGCCCCGCAGCGCGACGATATGCCTGACACCGGCATCCCAGTAGTTTTGCGCGACCTCGGCAATCTCTTCCCGGCTGGCATCGACGCAGGTGAGATGGGCGGCGGGCGTCAGCGACGTCTCCCGCACAATTCGCGCCACGGTTGCATGGGTGCGGTCCCGCGTCGACCCGCCCGCACCATAGGTGACGCTGACAAATTTCGGCCTGAGCGGTTCCAGCGTCTTGATCGAGGACCACAGCACTTCTTCCATCCTGTCACTGGCAGGCGGAAAAAACTCGAACGACACGTCGATATCGCCGGCCATGTCGGCGAACATCGGGCTGGCATGGGCGCGCGCCTGTGCCGGGGGTTCATTCGGGACGCCATCGTTCGTCATGCCGCAACCTCTTTCAGTTCAGGCCGCTTTTCGCCCAGCCAGATCGTCACGGTCAGCGGCCCTTCCAGATGCTCTAAGGTGCGCGGCGTCAGACCGGCCCTTGCGAGCCAGTCCGTGACCACCGTGTCGGCAAAGCCCAGCCGCACATGCGCGTGGTCGCGCCGCATATCCTCCCGGTCATGCGGCGCAAAATCCGCGATCAGCAACCGGCCGCCGGGCGCGAGCACACGCGCCGCCTCCACAATCGCCAGGTCCGGGCGTTCGGCGAAGTGCAGCACATGATGCAGCAATACCGTATCGACACTGCCATCGGCGGCAGGCAGCGCGAACATGTCACCCTGCCGAACGGGACAGTCACCGAGGCCGGCCGCTTCCAGCTTGCCCCGCGCGACCCGCAGCATTTCCGCGCTGCGGTCGATTCCCACCGCATGGGCCGCGTGCGGTGCAAGCAGCTCGAGCATCCGCCCCGTGCCCGTTCCGATATCCATCAGGCTGCCCAAGGGTCGGCGCCCCAGCAGCTTCAATATGGCCGCTTCGACTTCGCTATCCGCGACATGCAGGCTGCGAATGCGGTCCCAGTCCGCCGCGTGGCTGGCGAAATATGCCTCAGCAGCCGTGACGCGCTCCGCGCGCACGGCATCCAGTTTCGCCAGATCCCCGGCCAGTTCGTCACCCCCGTCGAGGAGCGCGCCGACATCGCCCGCCAGCCCGCCCCGCATGAAGCCGACAAAAGTCCAGCTGCCTTCCTTGCGCCTTGCCACAAGTCCCGCGTCGGCCAGGATCTTCACATGGCGCGACACGCGCGGCTGCGACTGTTCCAGCACGTCCGCCAGTTCACCCACGGTCAGTTCCATGTGCCGCGCCAGTCGCGCGATCCTGAGCCGCGTCGGGTCGGCAAGCGCCCGGAACATATCGATAAGCGAGGTCATCCATGAACCCATATAAAGATATCTTTATATGTCAATCTGGCATTCCGCGTCGCAGCGGGTTTCCCGCCGCTGCGCTTCCGGCTAAATGAGTGTACCGACATTCGAAAGTACCCAGTCATGCGTCATCTCCGCCTCCTCCCTATCCTCGCGCTTACCGCCGCCTGCGCGACAACGCCGTCCGGCTACAGGGAGGGAGACAGCCTGGAGAGCTTCAACCGCAAGATGTTCAGTTTCAACAACGCCGTTGACGGCGCCGTCCTGAAACCCGTCGCCCAGGGTTACCGCGCCGTGGTTCCGAAACCCGCGCGCACCGGCGTCACCAACGCACTCGACAATGTCGACGAACCGCTCAGCTTCATCAACGCCCTCCTGCAGGGCAAGATCAAGCGCGCCTTCCGCGCCGTCGACCGCCTGGCCATCAATTCAACCTATGGATTCCTCGGCACGACCGACCGCGCCGCGGAGCTTGGCCTGGAACGGCAGGAGGAGGATTTCGGCCAGACCCTCGCCGTCTGGGGCGTTGGCTCGGGGCCCTATATCGTGCTCCCTATTCTTGGCCCCTCGTCGCTGCGCGATGCTGCGGGCTTCGGTGTCGACACCGTCACCGATCCCTGGAACCGGTTCCAGAACCGCACGCTGGAGCTCAGCAGCACGGAGCGCTATGGCGTCACCGCCGGCGAGGTCATCGAGCTTCGTGCCCGCCTGATCGACACGGCCGATCCTGTCCTGGCCAACGCCCTTGATCCCTATGCGACGCTGAAATCAGCCTATGTTCAATCGCGCCTGCAGGAGATTCACGACGGCAACGTCCCGGCCAATGCGGATGCCCTGCAGGAAATGGAGGATTTCGAACCATCGGACGATTTCTTTGCCGATGACGATCCCGCGCTGACCGAATCCGAAGCGCCGCAGCCGAACGACTAGGTTCCGGACCCTAAAGCGGCTTCACCGCCACGGCCTGCGCGATCGGAAAGAGCGCGCTGAAGGGAAATGCCCGCTCGCGTTCCAGCGGGACCTCGCCCAGCTCCAGTCCCGCGGCCCGGATGAGCGCAGGCGTGTCGCGGTCCAGATTGCAGCCGACGCCGATCACCTTCTGCACGGGATTGAGCCTGCGCTGCCACCGCGCCACCCTGGCATGATCCGACAGCACATGCTCCATGAAATGAAAGGCACCGTTCGGTTTCAGCACCCGCCGCACTTCGGAGAGGACTTTCGCCGGATCGCTCACGCTGCATAAGGTGAGGCTGCAGACGACATGGTCCATACTGCCATCGTCCACCGGCAGGTTTTCACCTGCGAGCGCCATGAGCCGGATCGGCACGGCGGCGGCGGCGATACGGGATTTCGCGCTGTCGTTCATCCCTTCCGAGGGTTCAACGGCAACAAGCTCGGTCACGGCGTTCCCATAGAAGCGCGCGGAAAGTCCTGTTCCAAAACCGATTTCGAGAACACGCCCGGAGACATTTTCGACGAGGCGACGCCGACGGTCCTGAATCTCCGGCGCGCGCATGGCACGGTCGCAAATCGCCGGAAACAGTGTCTCGCGGTAAAATCGCATGAAACCCCTTCCCTTTTGCTGCGTTGCTGGCATGATACACCGGTCTCGGCATGGATTGCCAAGGCTAAACGAAAACGATTTTAGGGGAATATCAATGACCAACCTGACCAAGGGCTTCGCCGCCGCCATGCTCGTGGCCGGACTTGGCCTCTCCGCATGCAGCGAAGGCACGCAGGCTGACACCGAAGCCGCCGTCGAAGGCGCGGGCGACGATGCCGAAATGGCCGGCCAGGCCGCCATCGACGACATGGAAGCCGGCATGGATGAAATGGGCGCCGAGCTTGACGCCATGGGTGACGAGATGGGCGCCGAATTCGACGAGATGGGCAACGAGATCGAAGGCGCTGCCGACGAGGCCGCTGCCGACGTCGATGCCGCCGCAGACGAAATGGAAGCGGACATCGAAGAAGAGATGTAATCCGTTTCCGGTCCTTTCGGATCGAGAATAGGGGGTCGTCAGTCCGGTGGGACTGGCGGCCCTTTTCTATTCGGCCGGTAGCGGGTCGGCCCTGATGTACGGACAGCTTTCATCCTTGAGCGCGCGCAGGCCGATCAGATAGGCAATGCCGCCGCCCACCAGATTCGCCGCCAGCTCTCCTGCGAAGATACCGGAAGCATCCGCAAGGTCGCGCGCCGATCCATGCGACCGGGATCATGATGCCAAGCACGCGGAGGCCGCTGACCATCGTTGCGGTCGGTGCCTTGTCCACCGCATTGAGCGCACCATTTGTGACAATGAGCGCCCCATAACCGCAAAAGCCCCAGGCGGCGATCATCAGATAAGTGCCGATCAGCCCGATCACGCCGGGATCGTCGGTAAAAACGGCTGCCGCCTCCTGCCGGAACAGGACCAGCAGCGCCGCGATACCGCCGCCGTAAACCAGGGAGAACAGCGTTGCCTCATGCAGCGCCAGCCTTGCCCGGTCAGGCTTGCCCGCGCCCCAGTTCTGCCCGACGATACCGCCGATCGAGGAGGACATGGCGAGAAGCGGGACCACGGCCAGGCTTTGGAGCCGTCCTGCGACACCGAATGCCGCGACCGCATCATTGCCATAGCCCGCCAGCATTCCGGTGAGGACGGTCAGACCGACCGGGTTGATGGAATTCGACAGCGCCGCCGGACCGCCGACCCTGGTCAGCGCGCCAATGCCGGTTCCCCAGTCGCCCTCTCCCAGCCGCTGCGGATGCAGCCCGAGATCGCTGCGCCAGGAGAGCCAAAGACCGACCAGCATGGCGAGCGCGTAGGACCCGACCGATGCATAGGCCGCACCCGCAATGCCATAGGAGGGGAACGGTCCCCAGCCCGCGATCAGCACCGGGTCCAGCACCCAGTTCGCCGCCGCCATCGTCCCCAATATGATCGCCGACCGGCTGGCCGCCCCCTGCGCCCGCAGCGTCGCATTCGCGCCCATGCTGACAAGCAGCAGCGGCAGACCCATCGCATAGGGCTGCATGTAGGCATCGATGAGCGGCCCAAGCTTTCCCGTCGCCCCCATGAGCCTGAAGAGCGGTCCCTGCACGGCGTAGAGCGTCAGCCCCACCAGAAGACCGAAGCCGAGTGCCAGGACAATGCCCTGTACGGCCCGCCGCTCCGCAACGCCGCGATCGCCCGCGCCAAGCGCGCGCGACACGACCGAGTTTATGCCGACCAGCACGCCGACCCCCAGGCTGGACAGCACAACCGTCACCGGGAAGACGAAGCTGATCGCCGCCAGCGGGTCCGGCCCCAGCTGGCCGACGAAATAGGCGTCGATGATGCCCACCGACATGATGCTGGCAATGCCAAGAAGCATCGGCGCAGTCTGCGCGATCAGGTGACGGCGAATTGGACCGCGCGTCAATTTGGCATGTTCGGACATCATGCCCGCTTAGCGGGAAATGGCCGTCAGAAAAGGCATGGCGACATTGTTACGCTGCCATGTGTGATTGTCGTCACATGCCCCGAGGGCGATACGCACATATGTCCGCCTTCGATCGAGTTCGCGCCAGACGCCTGCTCATCCGTCTGTCCATCAGGTGAGAACCACCCGTAGCTTCCGCGTTTTCCACGAATTTCAATGGAGAACATCCGATGAGCAAAATTCCTTTCGCAGAACCCATCCCCGCAGGATCCCGCCGCGCCCGTGCGGCCAAGGCCCAGCGCGACCTTGCCACCGAAATCGCGCGCCTGCGCCCGCAGGCCCTGACCCTTTCCAATGGAGAGGAAGCGGACAGCGACGGCCTGTTCGCATCCAACTTCACCAAGGGACTGCTGCATGACGACAATGGCCTGCTCGTCACGCCGCGTTCCTACCACTGCTTCGTCGAGGGCATCAACGCCGCCGACCGGCACTTCTTCGACAAGCATGTCCCGACCGGCGAAGACACCGGCGTCAGCTTTGCCTGCACGGTGAATGGCGGCGCGCCCAAATGGCGCGGCTGGGAAAGTCCACGCTCCGGCCATGTCTATGAACTGCAGGGCCCGGATGCGGGCGCGGTCGGCATGGCCCCGGCGCCGCGCGTCGGTTCCAGCGAGCTGAGCGCGGAAATGGCGGAGGTCTACGCCCTCGCCATCCTGCGCGACGTGCCCTTCACCGAGATCGCCAAAGGCGCGGCCGGTAGCGAAGACCGCATCTGCGGCGGCAAGGCGCAGATGAAGATCGGCACGATCCTCGACGATCTGAACGGCATGGCGTTCTTCACCGGCAGCAATGTCCGATCCTCCACACCGCAGCAGATCGATGCGGGCGGCCTCAACCGTTTCGAGCGCAACCGCCGCGACGCCCGCACCATCGCCTCAGCCACGCTTGACGGCCAGACCGCCTTCCGCGGCTCCACCATCGGCGCGCAGACCGGCCCCTATATCTCGCAGTTCATGCTGGCGGGTACGACCGGCCTTGGCGGCGCGACGGGCGGAGCGCCGAGCTATCCGGCCAAGGCCAGCGCCTTCGATCCGGAAGACGGCTATATCAGCTATGGCAACCAGATCATCGACCAGCGCGTGACGGTGCACAAGGAATGCCTGGACCACATGACCAGCTGGCCGGAATGGCTGGACGTGCAGAACGGGGCGAATTTCAAGGGCGCAAACCTGTTCGAGGACGAGCGCCGCTTTATCACGACGCCGCGCGACCTTGCCACCTATGTGCATTTCGACGCGCTCTACCAGGCCTATCTGAACGCGGCGCTGATCCTTCTTGGCATCGGCACACCGGCGTCACGCGGTTTCCCGGAGCCCAGCCCGAACGGCGCGCGCGACAGCTTCGCCACGTTCGGCGGACCGCACATCCTGTCGCTGGTCACCGAAGTCGCGACCCGCTGCCTGAAGGCCGTGCGGCGGCAGAAGTTCAACTATCACCGCCGCTGCCGCCCCGAAACGCTGGGAGGCCGCGCCGCGCTTGTCGGCATCGGCCGTCCGGGCGAGCTGGGGGCGGCGGAAACCGCGTTCCAGCAGCTGCATGACGACATTCCGGCAAGGCTGCGGAAGGCGATTGTCGATCACAACAAGGATCAGAACAGCGCCGCGATGAAGGCCATGCGCCTGGTCCAGTGCGCGGGCGGGGACGAGCCGTCGGGCGTCAACCCGAACACCTTCGCCGACAATAACCTGCTGCTGCCCATGGCCTTTCCCGAAGGCTCTCCGATGCACCCCGCCTATGGCGCGGGTCATGCCACCGTCGCTGGCGGCTGCGTCACCATGCTGAAGGCGTTTTTCGATATGTTCGCCGACCATGATGGCGGGACGCTGCGCATCCTGAAGCTGGGCGACAAGGACTATTTCGAACCGAGCGCCGACGGCAAGAAGCTGGTCAACAGGGACGGTGTCAAGCTGACGGTGCAGGGCGAGCTCGACAAGCTGGCCGCCAACATCGCCATCGGCCGGAACATGGCGGGCGTCCACTATTATTCCGATTATTACGATTCCCTGCGCCTGGGAGAGCGGATCGCCATCGGCATATTGATGGAGCAGATTCCGACCTATGGCGAATCCGTCACGACGGCGTTCGACAGCTTCGACGCGGACCGGATCGTCATTCGCGGCGAACCGGAATCCTGCCCGACCCTCGCGGTCACCGACAGGCACGGGAACCGCGTCGGCCATGACGACTGGTGGCTGCGGCACGTCCCCGGCCAGGAAGTTTCGGAGGACCTGATGCACTAGGCGGGCCTCGCCAACTCTCCCCAGACTGGGCCGGACGTCTCCCCTTCGTCCGGCCCGTTTTTTTACGCTCGCAAGAAAAAGGGGCCGGAAGGATCGCTCCTTCCGGCCCCGATTCCGTGACCAATATGGTCGGCCTGAGACTAGAAGCCCATGCCGCCGCCCATACCGCCCATGCCGCCCATGTCGGGCATGCCGCCCGACTTGCTGTCTTCCGGCACTTCGGAAACGGCTGCTTCCGTCGTGATCAGCAGACCGGCAACCGACGAAGCGTCCTGCAGCGCGGCGCGCACGACCTTTGTCGGGTCGACCACACCGGCCTTCAGAAGATCCTCGTAGACGTCAGTCGCGGCGTTGAAGCCGAAATTGTCGTCATTGCCGTCCATCAGCTTGCCGCTGACAACCGCACCGTCGAAACCGGCGTTGGAAGCGATCTGGCGAACGGGTGCCGTCAGTGCCTTGCGGATGATGTCGATGCCGCGCGTCTGGTCGTCATTCGCACCCTCCAGGCCCTCGAGCGAGCGCGTGGCGTAAAGAAGGGCGGTACCGCCGCCTGGGACGATGCCTTCCTCGACGGCCGCACGGGTTGCGTGCAGCGCGTCGTCGACGCGGTCCTTCTTCTCTTTCACTTCGACTTCGGACGCACCGCCGACCTTGATGACGGCAACGCCGCCCGCCAGCTTCGCAAGGCGTTCCTGCAGCTTTTCCTTGTCGTAATCGGACGTGGTCGTCTCGATCTGCGAACGGATCTGCTCGACGCGGGCCTTGATGCCCTCCTGCGAACCGGCACCATCGACGATCGTGGTGTTGTCCTTGTCGATCGTGACCTTCTTCGCGGAACCGAGCATGTCGAGCGTGACATTCTCGAGCTTGATGCCGAGATCCTCGGAAATCATCTGGCCTTCCGTCAGGATGGCGATGTCTTCCAGCATGGCCTTGCGGCGATCGCCGAAGCCCGGTGCCTTGACCGCCGCGATCTTCAGACCGCCGCGCAGCTTGTTGACGACCAGCGTCGCGAGCGCCTCGCCCTCGACGTCTTCCGCGATGATGAGAAGCGGACGACCGGACTGAACGACAGCTTCCAGAATGGGGAGCATCGCCTGCAGGTTGGACAGCTTCTTCTCGTGGATCAGGATATACGGATTTTCGAGGTCCGCCATCATCTTGTCGGGATTGGTGATGAAGTAGGGCGACAGGTAACCGCGGTCGAACTGCATGCCCTCGACGGTCTCCAGCTCGCTGACGAGACCCTTGGCCTCCTCGACGGTGATGACGCCTTCCTTGCCGACCTTTTCCATGGCCTGTGCGATCATGTCGCCGACCTCTGTGTCGCCATTGGCGGAAATCGTGCCGACCTGCTTGATTTCCTCGTTACCGGAAACCGGCTTCGAACGGGAGGCGAGATTCTCGACGACCTTCGAGACGGCCAGATCGATGCCGCGCTTCAGATCCATCGGGTTCATGCCGGCGGAGACCGACTTCATGCCCTCACGGACAATGGCCTGCGCCAGAACCGTTGCGGTCGTGGTGCCGTCGCCGGCGATGTCGTTGGTCTTCGACGCCACTTCGCGCAGCATCTGCGCGCCCATGTTTTCGTACTTGTCCTTGAGTTCGATTTCCTTCGCGACCGTCACACCGTCCTTGGTGATGCGGGGCGCGCCGAAGCTCTTCTCGATGACCACGTTGCGGCCCTTGGGACCGAGCGTGACCTTAACGGCGTTGGCGAGGATATCGACACCGGCGAGGATGCGCTCACGCGCGTCGCGGCCGAATTTTACGTCTTTGGCTGCCATGATTGACTACCTTTCAGTTCTATTGAATTTCGAAGTTTGAGCGCGGACCCTCAGGACATGATGCCGAGGATATCGCTTTCCTTCATGATGATCAGGTCTTCGCCGTCGATCTTGACCTCGGTACCGGACCATTTGCCGAACAGGATCTTGTCGCCGGCCTTGACTTCCATCGGGGAAATCTCACCTGCGTCATTGCGGGCACCCGTGCCTGCAGCGACGACTTCGCCTTCCTGCGGCTTTTCCTTGGCGGTGTCGGGGATGATGATGCCGCCCGTGGTCTTTTCATCGGCCTCGATACGGCGGACGAGAACACGGTCGTGCAAAGGACGAAAGTTCATTATGCGTCACCCTTCTATTGGGAGTGGAGATTGAGATTGGCACTCACAGGGTGCGAGTGCCAACACGGCCGATATCGGAAGCGGCGGACCATGTGTCAACGCCGCCGCAAGATAAAATTTTAATGACAGATGAATATCTGAAATGACCGCTTTGGGCTGGACGCGCGGTTCTGACCCATTACATCACCAATGAACCAACTGTGAGGGCGTTCCATCATGGCACTGATAAAGGGCTTCTGGCATTTCCTGGTGGGGGTGAAGGATTTTCTCGTCCTGCTCCTCATGGTCCTGATCTTCGCTGCCATTCTCGCTGCCCGTTCCGCATCCGATCAGGCGCCGACCGTCGCCGATGGCGGCGCGCTCATCATTCCGATGGAAGGGTTCCTGGTCACGGAAAAGCAGGAGGTGGATCCCTTCGCCCTGTTAAGCGGCCCTGCCCCCAGCGGCGAGATCGAGGTCGCCGGACTGATCGCCGCCATCGAGCGCGCGAAAGACGATGCCCGTGTCAAATCCATCGTTCTCGATATGGACGGATTTTTCGGCGGCGGCCTTGCCGACGTACAGGCCGTGGCCGCAGCCATCAGTGATTTTCGCGCGGGCGGCAAGACCGTTCACGCCTACGCCTCCGCCTATTTCGACGACAGCTGGCTGATCGCCGCCCATGCCGACGACATCTGGCTAAACCCTCTCGGCGCTGTCGTCATCGGCGGCCCTGGCGGCAGCCAGCTCTATTTCGCCGACGCGCTCGAAAAGCTGAAGGTCGATGTCAACGTCTTCAAGGTCGGCACCTACAAGAGCTTCGTCGAGCCCTATATCCTGAACGAGGCGTCCGAGCCCGCGGCGCAGGCGCGCCAGGCCCTGCTGGACGACCTGTGGGGCGTGTTCCTGCAGGATGCCGAGGCCGCCCGTCCCGGCAGCGACCTGCCCGCCTACATCGCCGCGCTTGGCGATAACGTGCGGAGCGCGAACGGCGATTTCGCCCAGGCTGCGCTTGCCGCGGGCCTGATCGACCATATCGGCACGCGCACGGAATTCGGTGACGCCATGGCGAAAATCGTCGGCCGGGGCGACGATGACGAACCCGGCTACTTCGCATCGACCGATTACAGCATCTATCGCCGCGACGGGCGCGGCATTCTTCCCGATTCCGGCGATGCCGTCGCGATCATCAACGTCGCCGGCAGCATCGTCGATGGCGAAGCGCCCGCAGGCACCGCAGGCGGCGAAAGCGTGTCCATGCTGATCGAGGATGCCGTCGCCGACGACGATGTGAAAGCCATCGTCGTCCGCATCAATTCCGGGGGCGGCAGCGTGACTGCGTCCGAAGAAATCCGTCAGGCCCTGCTGACCGCGAAGGCCGAAGGCATTCCCGTCATCGCGAGCTTTGGCAATGTCGCCGCGTCCGGTGGTTACTGGGTCGCCAGCGCCGCCGATGAAATCTATGCGCAGCCGTCCACAATCACTGGCTCCATCGGCGTCTTTGCCATTCTGCCGACGTTCGAGCGGACACTTGCCGATCTGGGTATCAATGCCGACGGTTCCGGTGTCACCCCCTATTCCGGCGCGCCCGACATTCTGGGCGGCCTCAATCCGCAGACCGAGGAACTGTTCCAGCTGAGCGTCGAGGACATCTACCGCCGGTTCACCGGCATCGTCGCGGAGGCGCGCGGAATGACCGTCGCCAAGGTGGACGAAGTCGGCCAGGGGCGCGTCTGGTCGGGCGGCGCCGCGCGTCAGCTCGGCCTTGTCGACCGCTTCGGCAATCTGGACGACGCCATCGCCGCTGCGGAAGTGAAGGCCGGTTTCGAGGCTGGCGAACTCCGCCGGGTAACGATGGTCCGTCCAAAGCCCATCGGCATCCAGATCATCGAGGACCTGTTCGAAGCTGACCGCGCAGCAGCGCCGCGTGGTTATCTGGACCTGGCTGCGGCCCGCGCACGCCTGCAGTTGACCGCCGGCCTTGCGGATGCGGCGCAGGTCGTCGGCGGCCCCGCGACGCAGGTCCGCTGCCTGGCCTGCACCGGCCTTGTCAGCAGTCCTGTCCGGATGACTCCGGAGTTTGAAAAACTGCTGCTGGTCGCGGCAAAAAACTAGGCGCGTCCCAAAAGCACGGCGCCGGTCAGCTTCCATTCACGAAAAATGGCGGAACGTGATCTTGCTCACGCGCAGCCCGGTCGGCGGCGTCGTAGAACGAGATCGCGATAATTTATCGCTAACCAGTAACTGTCACGGATCTGGAACCGAACGGGTCTAGTCATGTTGACGAACAAGATTTGGCCAGGCTGGCGATAGCCATGACGACCTTCCAGCCTCTGCCCCCAATTGAGAGACCCAGGCAATGATGATCGGAATGAAGACAGGCAATGCAGGAGCGGGAAAAGCCGTGCTGTTTGGCGCCCTCTCCCTCGGTCTGATGGCATTGGCTGTTCCTTCTGTCGCTGCCGCCGTGCCGATTGCCGGCGAAAGCATCGAGAAACCCGGACTGAACGACGACGACCGTGCCCGCGCTGAAGTCAGGGCCGAGGCGGCACGCGAGAAGTGCGAAGTCGAGACGAATGGCGACCGCATCGCCTATAGCAACTGCATCGCCGCCGCGCGCGCATCGGCCTATCGCGAGCAGGCAAAGGTCGAGCGCCGCTAGAGCGCCTTGTCGCGGATTTTCACCGGTCTGCGATCACAAGCCGGTAACCGGCATCATAATTGTCGGCATCAAGCAGGTGCGCATAGCGCTCAGACCACCTGCCCGTTTCCAGGTCGCTCTTCAGCCGCCGCAACCCCAGCTGGCTGTCCCTGAGCGCCCAGAAAGACGAACTGCCGGACCGGATATATTCGTCCAGATAGGCCTCAGGCCGCCGCCAATAGGCATATAGAAATCCGTCGCTGCAATCATGCGGCACAGGCACCGTCAGCACGTCCGTAGGGCCCAGCCACTGCTCGTAATCGGTCACAGCGGGCATCTGCCGTTCGTCCAGTGCCGCCAGTTCCGGCAGATAGTCGGTCAGCCACGGCCTGTGAGCGGGGTCGAACGTCATGAGAACGATGCGTCCGCGCGTGACGCGGCGCATCTCCCGCAATCCCGCCGCCTTGTCCGCCCAGTGATGCACGGTCAGGATGGCCATCGACGCAGCGAAGCTGTCCTTGCCGAACGGAAGCCGCTCGGCGCGGGCCTGAACCGCCATCCCAGCCGGGCCACGACGCCTGCCCAGCATTTTCGCTGACGGCTCGACCGCGACCACGACCCGGTCATCAGGCTCGTAGGCACCGGTTCCCGCCCCGACGTTCAGTATTGTCGGCGCGGACCCCAGCGCCGCTTCGATCGTCCGCGCGATACGCGATCGGGCTTGCGGAGCGACGTGTAGTTGATGCCTATCTGATCATATCCGGCGGTCATCGGATTCGCCTGGCGAAAAACGCCGTAAAAGAAAAGGGCCGCTCCCTAAGGAACGGCCCTTTCCAATATCCAGTCCAGATGGACGGACGCGCTTATGCCTTGCGGCGGCGCGCGAAGCCCATGCCGGCAAGACCCAGACCGAAGAGGCCGAGCGCTGCTGGTGCGGGAACGTCCAGATCGGGGATCGTGACGTCGAGGATCGAAACTTCGAGATCGAGCGCATCGCCGAAGCTGACACCTTCGACACCGGCGTCGATCGTAACGGTGAAGATATCGCTACCCGTCAGGGCCGACGTGTCGAAAGCCAGCATGATGTCGCGTGGAAAGCCAACTTCCGTATCGACCAGCTGTTCGTCGATGTCCTGCGTCACGCCGTTGATGGCGAACGAATAGGTGCGCGGGCGGTCGGCAAAGATTTCGTTCAGGCGAAGCATGCCGGAAGCGGCTCCCGTCTGCGCGTCAAAGAAGACCGAACCGACGTCATAGCTGAACGTCAGGATCGACGACACGCCCGTGTCGTTCGAGAAGATTGCGTTGCCGCCATCGGTGCGGACAGACGCCTGGCTGGGAGGACCGTTCAGGTTGCGGTCGGCAGTCAGCGTCGTCGTGCGCTGGAACGTGTTCGCGCCAGCTGTGACCATCGCCATCGACGTCACTGTGGCACCGTCGGTTACCAGCGGGTTAGGGCTGAACGGCGTGTTGAAATCGTCGAGCGCGAGCGTGACAGCTCCAGCGGACGTTGCGAGAGCGGTCGTTGCGGCCATCGCCACCAGAAAACCAATGTTTTTCATATCTTTAACTCCAGACTTACAAAGAAAGCAACAAATGTGCGCCATCTCATGATTAATTCTGCCCATATCCAAGCATGTTCCATGCCAGCAATGAAATCCTCAACGAATCCATTGATTTGTCCGTTAACCATTATGAATGAGTGAAAAAAGTGTAAACTCCACCGACACTTGCCGATCATGTGGCGGGCCGCCCGAACCGGGCCTTGCGCGCGCCCTTGTCCTGTCCATCTTGCCGCGCCGTCTTGCCCGCACACCGCCCCTCGGCTAGCTGCGCGGGCATGACCACGACACCCCTTTCCCATATCCGCAACTTCTCGATCATCGCGCATATCGACCACGGCAAGTCCACGCTGGCCGACCGCCTGATCCAGACGACGGGCGGCCTGACGCAACGGGAGATGACGGAACAGCTTCTCGACAACATGGATATCGAGCGCGAGCGCGGCATCACGATCAAGGCGCAGACCGTCCGCCTGAACTACACCGCGCAGAACGGCGAGACCTATCAGCTCAACCTGATGGATACGCCCGGCCATGTCGATTTCGCCTATGAGGTTTCCCGCTCCCTCGCCGCCTGCGAGGGCGCGCTCCTCGTTGTCGATGCGGCCCAGGGCGTGGAAGCGCAGACACTGGCCAACGTCTATCAATCCATCGAGCACGACCACGAAATCGTCCCTGTCATCAACAAGGTCGACCTGCCCGCCGCCGACGTTGAAAAGGTCCGCGCCGAGATCGAGGAGATTGTCGGTCTGCCCGCGGACGACGCCGTCCTGACGTCGGCCAAGACCGGCATCGGGATAGAAGACGTGCTGGAAGCCGTCGTCCAGCGCATCCCGCCGCCGAAGGGCGATGCCGATGCACCGCTGAAGGCCATGCTCGTCGACAGCTGGTACGACCCCTATCTCGGCGTGGTCATCCTCGTGCGCATCGTCGAGGGCACGCTGACAAAGGGCATGCAGGTCAAGTTCATGCAGACCGGCGAGACGCACCTGATCGACCGCGTCGGCTGCTTCACCCCGAAGCGGGTGGAACTCGACCGGCTTGGTGTCGGCGAGATTGGCTTCATTACCGCGCAGATCAAGGAAGTGGCGCAAACCCGCGTCGGCGATACGATCACCAGTGCGAGGAATGGCACGGCGAAGGCCCTGCCCGGCTTCAAGGAGGTCCAGCCGGTCGTCTTCTGCGGCATGTTCCCGATCGACGCTGCGGACTTCGAAAAGCTGCGCGACAGCCTGGGCAAACTCCGCCTCAACGACGCCTCGTTTCACTGGGAAGCGGAATCGAGCGCCGCACTCGGCTTTGGCTTCCGCTGCGGCTTTCTCGGGCTGCTGCATCTCGAAATCATCCAGGAACGCCTTACCCGCGAATATGATCTCGACCTGATCACCACGGCGCCCTCGGTCGTCTACAAGGTACACATGACCAATGGCGAGCTGAAGGAACTGCACAACCCCGCCGACATGCCGGATCCCGTCAAGGTCGCGAATATGGAGGAGCCCTGGATCGAGGCCGTCATCTATGTTCCCGACGAATATCTCGGCTCCATCCTGAAGCTTTGCCAGGACCGCCGCGGCATTCAGAAGAACCTGACCTATGTCGGCGGCCGCGCGCAAATCACGTACGAACTGCCGCTGAATGAAGTGGTGTTCGATTTCTATGACCGGCTCAAAAGCATTTCCCGCGGTTATGCGAGTTTCGACTATCACCAGATCGGCTATCGCGAAGGCGATCTCGTCAAGATGAACATCTTGGTAAATGCCGAACCAGTTGATGCCCTTAGCATGGTTGTTCACCGCAGCGTGGCAGAAAGTCGTGGCAGGGGCCTGTGCGAGCGGCTGAAAGACCTGATACCGCGCCATCTGTTCAAAATTCCGATCCAGGCTGCGATCGGCGGCAAAGTCATCGCCCGCGAAACCATCAGCGCCATGCGAAAAGACGTGACCGCCAAATGCTATGGCGGCGACATCTCGCGCAAGAAGAAGCTGCTGGAAAAGCAGAAGAAGGGGAAGGCGCGGATGCGGGAATATGGGAATGTGAGCATTCCGCAGGAGGCGTTTATTGCGGCGCTGCGGATGGGGGAGGAGTGAGCTAACTTACTGAAAAATCGTCAATTGCCGCCATTAACTTCTGAAGCTTGTCCACATCTTTTCTATGTGCCAGATAGTCAGCGTAGATTCGCGATGATGTTTCAAGGAGACTTTCGTAAAATATAATTCTTGCGCCTTGCGCGTTGAGCGTTGCTTGGGATGCCGTCTCGCCACCCGGATTGGACCAATCGGAGGGTGGCTTGCCAAGTACGATAACTATCTCGACGGGCTCTTTGTCTAAATTGGCCTTTTTCAGCACTTTCGTCATACCGGAACGATACTTTGAAACTTGCTCAGCAAGTTTAAACGACGTTGTATTAACTCGCGGTCTCTTCAGTTCGACAATAACATGCTTTCCAGCAGTTTTTCGATATCCAATGTCAATTCGCGCCCTCTTCTCGGTAGCAGTAAGAGTGGAAGTCACTTGATCAATAACCTTGTCTACTTGTCGCTCCATATAATCTGTAGCGTCAGCCCTTTCCCAAGAAGGGTCAATAAGCCACAAGTGATCAAAAAGATACTTCTGAATGACCTTTTCCAGAGCATTACTATCCACTTTATCTTCTAGAGCGCGCAATACTCCGACCCTGGATCTCACTATCTGCCCATATAAGTTGGCCTCTAATCCATCAACTTCAGAAAACAATTCAAGTAGAGTAGGAACACCTTCATCACTAATATTCTCGAGACGATCGAGATTTTCATTAAGTCGGTGAAACTCAAAGGCTAGTACTGACTGTTTAATCAGCGATTTTTCCTCAGTATCAGAAGCTTCGATTTTATTTAACTTTCCAATCCATTGTTTAGCCTTGATACGCGTTTTCGGTTTGAGAGTATCAATCCAATCTTTCACGACTGGAATTTTCAAAGCACTCTTAGCCCCCGAGTCTACGCGCAAAGCACCCCACCTATTTTGGATATACTTCAATTCTCGAGAAATAAATTCTTTTAATTCGAGATAACGAGGATCCCCTTCAACTAAACTTTGTCGACTACTAGTTGCTGCATCATCATCTTTTGATTTTTCGTCTAACCATAAATCTAAGCCATCAACTCTTAATTCGCCTATCAAATAACTTGCATAAACACCGCGCTCTGTAAAGGTGTCAAGAATATCTTCTTGAGCCATTTTACCACGCACAAATATCGCAATTCTGTTTAAATTATCACCACCTTCCTCGTCTTTAAGCTGACTTGATTCTTTGACTGTTCCTAGCCAGCCGGAAATTTTCACTCCTCCGGGAGCAGCGCTTGATTTCCTTTGCTCATGATGTTCAACAACTTTAGATCGCTTGATAACATCTTTTTGGTCACCATATGTCCAAAGGTATTGAAGTTTTTCGTAATATTCCCGATCGTCAACTTTAACTTCATCGCCATCTATAAAGACACGAAAGCTTTCAGTCTCTATAACCTGAAAGCGTCTTGCTACTCGTTTTCTCAATGCTTTTGGCGTGGCCAAGTCTGCCGCCGCCTAAGATTTGTTAGCGTGATGCGAGTACCATGCTCGAACTCGATTTGATCAGAGGTAACGTTTCTTGGTGTATAAGTGGTGGAGTCACTCCCATCAGTCTCTATTTTTTCGCGAATATCCGGCAAATGCATTTTAAAAGCGCTTTGTTCGCCATCTTTAACGGTCTCGACTAGGACTGTATCAGCTATAGAAAACAAAGAAAGCTTTCCAATGCCTTTCCTTCCCATAGGCTGGCGCTTATGTTTCGGCGTCAAACCGGGTTGACCGCTTCTCCGGCGATAACCCACTGTAAGAAAGCGCTGGTTTACTTCCTGCTCAGTCATACCCAAGCCGTCATCAGTTATGGTAATTTTTTTGCGACTGCTATCCCACGTAATGCTTACACGTTCAGCGTCTGCATCATAGGCATTTGCTACAATCTCTGAAAGCACAGCTGCCATGTTACTATACAAATTTATGCCGAGATGCTCCAAAGAGTTGAGGCTGATAGTTAATTGAAATTTATCGGTTGAGTTTTCATTCATTGTCATCGGCATCCAATAAGAATTGTCTGTCCAACTGCGCGCCCAAGATTGACTGGCACAGCGTTCCCAATCCACCGACCGATTTCCTTCATTTTGGGCCGCTCACCTTTAGGAAGAAAATCGTAATCTTCAGGGAAGGATTGAAGAATCGCCGCCTCACGCAAGCTTATAGCTCGATCCTGATCGGGGTGCCCAAACCTGCCGTTTCCAAAGCCAAAACATTGCGTTGTCATCGTCGGTGCTGGTTTATCCCAAGTCATTCGCGCATAGACACCCGGATACGTTTTGCCAGTCGCCCGACGATGGCAGGCCGCCCGTAAATCTTCTGGCCAATCACGCCAAGTACCACCAGGTTTTGCAGCCTTCATACGCCGCATATTCAGTTCGGATAGTGACGAAGACGTATGAAGGGGGTCCGATGGATGCTTCGCTCCTGCCTCAATCGGTGGGAGATGCCCAATGGCATCTCTTACCGTCAGCCCTACATTTTCAGCGGGGATCAGAGAGCCTATTTTCGTCCCACGTGCGGCAACTACAACCAAGCGTCGCCGCTTCTGCGGTACGCCGAAGATCTCACATTTTGCTATAGTTGCCCTGATAGGATAGCCTGCTTCGTTCAAAATATCCTTGAACCTGCGGAAAACGGCACCGTCTTTATAGCGCTTTAATGCGGGAACGTTTTCCATTGTAACGAAATCCGGCTGCACCTCGGCAGCTAACTGAGCAAATTTCTCGACCAGCCCCCATTGAGGATCTTCTGCATAACGCTGCTTATATGTCGAAAATGGCTGACAAGGGGCGCAGCCTGCCAAAACAGTCGGAGCATTGCCGGTGTAATGCTTCTTGATTTCGTCGGCAGTCAACTTGCCGACATCGGCCGCGATAAATTCGGCTTGATTGTTCGTCTCGAATGCATGTTTGCATCGAGCGTCAGTGTCGTAGCCGGCCAGAATATTGCACCCAGCCAGCTTCAGGCCATGGCTAAGGGCGCCTACCCCGCAAAAGAGATCGACCACTTCTGGCGAGCCAGTCATTTCGGTTCACTCAGAAAATTGGTGAGCCGTAAAATCAACCCCTCACGATCTTTGGTTTCGCATTCCCAAACGATCATGACTCCCCAACCTATCCCTTCAAGTGCGCTTATAGCGCTCTTATCTCGTTCGACGTTTCGGTCAAATTTTTCTTGCCAGAACGAAACGTTCGTTTTGGGTGTGGTGGCCTTGGAACAATTATGTCGATGCCAAAAACAACCATGGACGAAAATCGCCTTCTTCAATCCAGGGAAAACTAAATCGGGGCGACCCGGCAAGTCCTTGCGGTGCAGACGGAATCGATAACCTAATCCGTGGGCCAATCGCCGGACAATCAACTCCGGTTTTGTATTTTTCGCTTTCACGCGGCCCATCAGCCAGGATCGATGCTCTGCGGATAAAGTGTCGGCCATTAAGGCAATATAGGCAGACACGAACCTAAATCGACCGCGACAATCCCTGCCGTGGCCAATGTCCTATGGGCATGTCAAATTCACCCCATGCTAACCGTCTACTACAACTCCGCCTGCCCAGTCTGCAAAGCAGGGATCGAGGATCAGCGGACCCGCATGACCAGGCGTGACGTGCGCGGGAATGTGGAATGGGTAGACATCGCCTGCAATGCCGATGTGCTCGCCCCGCTGGGGCTGGAGGTCGAGGCGGTGCGGCATAGCCTGCATGTCGTGGAGGACGGCCGGATGCGCGCCAGGTTGCATGTGGGCGCGGATGCGTTTCTGGCGCTGGCGCGCGCCAGCGCCGGGGCAGCGGTGGCTGTTGCCGCTGTTCGGGAACAGGCTCATTCTGCCCCTGACGCGCTTCGCCTACGACCGCTTCGCCGACCTGCTCTACTGGTGGAACCGGCGCAGGGGTCGGTGGTAGCTGGCGGTGGTAGGGGTGGTGGTAGGGCCGCAATCTGACGCGCGGCAGCATCTCTTCGCTTTCCTACACCAGGGCGGATCGGGTATTCTGGGCTGTTCGGGACACGGCCAACGGGATGGGGAATTGGCGCATGGGCGGGGCGAGCACACAGGCGCGCGCAACGGGCGAATATAGGGGGGGGCGTGGGCGGACACTTCGCACGCATGCCGACCATCCCGACCATCCGCAAAACCGCCACCCCGTCCAGCGGACGCGAAACGCGTGTGACCCGTGTGACCCTGAAGGCGAAACGCGTGTGACCCGTGTGACCCATGTCAGGGGCTTTGGACGATCTCCCGCGCGTTTCGCCTGCGCTTCCGCTCCCTGTTTGCCGCGTTTGCCAAAACTGTTCCGGCACTGTAACTCCCGTGAAAACACATGGGGTTGAACGGTGTGCCGACGGAAGTGACCGCAAATGCCAGCACGCGCCGCACCGCGCCTTTGACCGGGCTTGATACCGCCATCGCCGCCATGGCCAACGGCGACCGCGACGCCGCCCGCGACGTTTATAATATGACGCACGCGAAACTATTTGGCATCGCGCTCCGTATCTTGCACGACCGAAGCGCTGCGGAGGATGTGTTGCAAACCGTTTATATCTCCGTCTGGCAAAAGGCGGCGCAATTCGATGCGGGGCGCGCCAGCCCGATCAGCTGGTTGTCCACAATGACGCGCAACCGGTCCATCGACGCGCTTCGGAAATCCGCGCGCCAGCCCGCCGTGGGCGGCGTGGACAGCGACATGCTGCACCTCTCCGACCCCTCCCCCACCCCCGAACATCTGGCAGAGCGCGCCGACGACCTGGCCCGGCTCGACGCCTGTCTTGATGGTCTGGGCAAAAAACATGCCGATGCCATCCGCAGCGCCTTTCTCGACGGCCACAGTTATCCCACGCTGGCCGAGCGCGCCGCCGTGCCGCTCGGGACGATGAAAAGCTGGATTCGTCGGGCGCTTCTGAAACTGCGTGACTGTCTGTCGGCATGACGGACGACCAGATCCCCACCGGCGAAGAGCCGACCTTCGCCGCGGCGGAATATGTCCTGGGGCTGACCGACGCGCCGGAACGCGCGGCTGCCGAACGCCGCGTGCTGACCGACGCGGATTTCCGCGCCGCCGTCGCATTCTGGGAGGACCGCTTCGCGCCGCTTTTCGATCAGGTCACACCTGTCACGGCCGACCCCGGCCTGTGGGACCGTATCGCGGCGAGAATGGGCGGAGAAGCTGCTGCCGCGCCTGACATCGCCAATGACAACATGACGGGCGTCGCCCCGTGGTGGCGCGGTTACGGCATCGGCATGACCGGCCTTGCCGCCGTTCTCCTCGGCCTGCTCGTCATTCCGCGTCAGGCAACGGACATGGTGCAGACGCCCGCCCCGCCCGTGGTCCTGCCGGACGCACCCCCGCCACCGCCCGTCCAGCTGCTCAGCGCCCGCGTCGCGCCAGAGGAGGGGGTGCCCGTCGCCATCATCACCTATCTGCCGTCTGAAAACCGCCTGTACGTCTCTCCCTTCGTGGTGGACGCGAGCGCCGAGAACAGCCCGCAGCTCTGGTTCATTCCAGAGGGCGGTGCCCCGCGCTCGCTTGGCCTGATCTCGCAGGACAGCCCATCGATGGTCGAAGTACCGGCCGACTTCACCTCGGCCGATACGCTCGCCATCTCGATCGAGCCCCTCGGTGGTTCTCCGACCGGGGCGCCCACCGGCCCCATTGTCGGCACGGGCGCGCTCGACACGCTCTGACAGCGTTAAGACTTTCCTAATAAATTAATGAGGTGATGCACCTACGGCATGCACGCGCCCGTATCTCCCCACGCATGTACCCGGTTCTCTCTTTCCGGAACATGCGCTCAAAAGGGGAGAAATGGCGATCATGGTCATGGGGACGTTTACCTGTTCCTTGCTGTGCACAACCTCAATCCAGGCCGTGCAGTCCAGCCATCCGCACTTCTCTCCGTTGCAAGTCGGGCAGTTCCGGTCGCACCCCCGCCTCCGGAACTGTCCTTCTTGCAAAATGAGTTCCTTGCAACGGAGATCATTATGACAGTTCATTTAGCGAAACACGGCCTTTTCCTCATGGCCGCAAGCACGCTCGCCGTCCTCGCCGCGCAGCCTGCGCTGGCCGACGACACCGCGCCCTGCAATGACGGCGCGAATACCAGCAGCACCGAATGCGGCACGGGCAGCACAGCGACCGCGGACGGCGCGACCGCTGTAGGCGCCGGCGCTTCCGCCACGGGCACGGACGCAGTCGCCATCGGCGGCGACGATGCCGGAACCGATCCCGCGACCGCGTCCGCAGCCTCGACCGTCGCCGTCGGCGGCGAAAGCGATGCCACCGCACCCGGAGCAACGGCGCTCGGCTGGCAGGCGCAGGCGACCGGTGCGATGGGCACGGCGGTCGGCCATCAGACCACCGCCTCCGGCGACCAGAGTTTTGCCGCCGCCGAGGACGCTGTCGCCAGCGGCACCAACGCCATCGCCATCGGCAACACCGCGCTGGCATCAGGCGGTGATGCGGTTGCGATTGGCGGCAATCGTGACGGTGCGATGGGCAGCGCGACCATGGCGACGGGCGCTTCGACGACAGCGGTTGGCGGACAGGCGCTTGCCACCGCAACAGCCGCGACCGCGTTTGGCTGGCGCGCCGAAGCAACAGCGGAACGTGCCACGGCGCTCGGCCATCTCGCCACAGCGCAGGGTGTCCGCTCCATCGCGGTGGGTGAAAATGCCGACGCGCAGAGCGATAACGCCACCGCCATCGGCAATGAGGCGATTGCGAATGGCATCGACGCCCTTGCGATTGGCGACACCGCGAACGCCACTGGCAATTCGACAACGGCCGTCGGCGGGGAGAGCATCGCGTCCACGCCTGGATCGACCGCGCTCGGCTGGCAGGCCGTCGCCTCCGGCGCGATGGGCACGGCCGTGGGCCACCAGACAACCGCGTCCGGTGACCAGAGCTTCGCGGGCG